>OZ250175.1:0-2048693 GCA_965238155.1 Nitrosomonadaceae bacterium | reverse complement strand
ACGGCTTTTCCACACGCTACGGGCACGTTTCAAACAGCGTTCAATGCTCTGCTGCTTTGACAGTAAAAGTTCACTCACGGCGCAAACACCCGCCCGCTGGTAATGATTTCCCTGCGGATTTGGGCACGTTCTGCGTTCAGTTTCTGATGCATTGACAGAACAAGCGTCTCAAACTGAAGCTGTGCCTCCTCATCGGCGCAAAACAGCAATCGCCCGGTACGCAGGATTTCCGCCCGGAAGGTCGTATCCGTGCAATACAGATTGATCAAATCTACATGTTCCACATGAATGCTGGCAGCTACCTCGGTCGCCAGCAAATGCCATTGCCAGCTATCTATGTTTTTGGATTCATCCTGCGTCAACAACACTGCGATATCCAGGTCGCTGTCGTATCGCTGGTACTCAGTGCCCCAGCTGCCGTAGAGATAGATGGCCCGGGTGTACGGGTGAGCGGCAAGGATGAGGGCGGTAATCTTCTGATAATTCATAATTTACTTTTTTCACGCACCGGAAATATCAGCTTTCAACTCCCATGTAAATGACTGTACCGAGCATTATTAATGGTGCTGAATGTCCGGTCTGGAAAGTTTTGCAGGATTCTCCGAGATGCCGGATACCCCGGCGGAAATCTCATGGAGGAAGCAGATTGCATCAGACAGTCATCAGATAATTCTATCCTGTGCGGGGTATCAGAACTGAACGGCATACCTCAGATATCCCAGGACCGAATCCTCCCGACCCGATCTGCGGACATATTCGAAATCACCCCCTACAGTGGTATAGTCGTTGATGGCGTAGTGCAGGCGTACCCCGGTATACCCACCATGAATCACATCATCGCCCGGCACCCGATAAGAGGTTGTCGGCCCGCCGCCCAGGCGGGCACCGGCATTACTGTTACTATACTGTGCGAGGGTGGCGCCACCACGCCACTCAATCTCTCCCCGGTCATCAGCAAAGGTCCGGGCCAGTGCCAGTTGCATGCGACCATCCACAATGTTCACCCCCCGGCCCCGGAAGCTGATATCGGAGGTGGTGGTGCCGTTCTCTGTGTGCGCACCAAAATGCCCGTAGGTATAGGCAATTTGTGCGCCGGGCCGTAATTCAAATCCACTGCCCAGTGCCTGCACATACGTAAGAGCTAAGGACGGGCTGATATAAAAGCTGTTGTAGTCCCCGTTCGCTGTCTCATATCCGGTGAGATTATCCAGCACTCTGCGCATACTGTCATGACGGGCATATCCGAACAGTACCGAACCATCCAGGGTCAATTTACCCCGGGCATGCGCGGCCAGTGCCTGCTGGCCATAGGCCCCGAAAAAGGCACGGCTGGCACCATCCCGGACGGAAGCCGCAGAGGTTCGGATCTGTCCCCGCCCGCCCCCGGCAAACACGCCCACCCGATGCCCGCCCCGCAGGCGGGTATCAAACCCGCCGACCCCGCCATAAAAATCATGCTTCCAGGCTTGCGCGAGGCCGTCACCCCCGCGCTTGGTATAGCCTCCTAAAAAACTCCCCCAGGCACCTTGGTTCGCCGATTTTCCCCGTACCGATGCGAGCCGTTGAAACACCTGCCGGTGAATCCGGCCTGTAGTCGCACCCAGCGTGATGCGGGTGGCGGAAGAACCCGTCGGGTCGATCACCGCTACGGTATCACCAGTGCTACTCCGTACTGCCGCTCGTGCCGGGCCAAGCAGGTTGATCTGCTCAGCCCCTTCAAAAAGGTACGTTGCCGAATGCGGGCGCCTCGCTGCAAAAACGTTCACCACATCATGGTCGAGTCCATCCACATCCTCTCCCAGGTTAACCCGTCCGACTCTCGCTCCTTCCAACAGATTCAGTGTCTGATCGCCCGCATCGGAGCCTCGCACCGCGTAGGAATCTTCACCCGTGACAGACACACTGCCACTGATGGTAATGTCTCTGTCCCTCCCCGCAAAAATGCCGTGCGCACCAACCCCTGTGGTTGAGATGGTGCCGCTGTTGGTAATCATACCCCGACTCCCCCCCCTTCCGCAAACATACCGTGCGCACCATCCCCTGTGGTTGAGATGGTGCCGCTGTTGGTAGTCTTTACGTTATCGGCATTCGCGGCAATGCCGTGAGACCCCTCACCTGACGTTGAGATGGTGCCGCCCGCCTCATTGGTGAGGCTCGCGCCGGAGCCGGATGAGAAAATGCCGGCACTCCCCCCTGTTATGGTGCCGCTGTTGGTGATCATCGCGTTACTACCAGTCAATAAAATACCCCGGCCCCTGGGTCCCGTCGCCGTGATTGTTCCGCTGTTGGTGATGGTCTCGTCAGCACCATTACTTGAGTAAATACCGATATTCGTCGCCGTGATTGTGCCGCTGTTGCGGATCATCGCGTTAGGAGCATCCGAGTAAATACCCTCAGAATGAATTCCCCCCGACGTTATTGTGCCTCTGTTGGTGATGATCGCGTCAGTGCCGTTTGAGAAAATACCGCTGGAGTCATCCCCGCTCGTTTTTATGGTGCCGCCCGCCTCATTGGTGAGGCTCGCGCCGGAGCCGGATGAGAAAATGCCGGCACTCCCCCCTGTTATGGTGCCGCTGTTGGTGATCATCGCGTTACTACCAGTCAATAAAATACCCCGGCCCCTGGGTCCCGTCGCCGTGATTGTTCCGCTGTTGGTGATGGTCTCGTCAGCACCATTACTTGAGTAAATACCGATATTCGTCGCCGTGATTGTGCCGCTGTTGTTGATGGTCAAGTTAGCGCCACCATTCGAGAAAATGCCGTGATTCGTCGCCGTGATGGTGCCGCCCGCCTCATTGGTGATCCTCGCGTTATCGCCCCTTGAAAAAATGCCTGTACCCATAAACCCCGTCGCCGTTACCATACCGCTGTTGGTGATGATCGCGTTAGAACCACTCGAGAAAATAGTCTCAGAATTATTCCCCGTCGATATTGTTGTTCCTATGTTGTTGATCGTTACGCTATCAGCAGTCGAGAAAATTCCGTAATTCCTGCCCTCTATTGTGCCGCGGTTGGTGATGATCGCGCCAGAACCCTCCGAGAAAATTCCGTAATTCCTGCCCTCTATTGTGCCGCGGTTGGTGATGATCGCGCCAGAACCCTGCGAGAAAATACCGCTGGAGCTGCCTCCTGTCGTTGTGATTGTGCCGCTGTTGCTGATGGCCGCGTTATCACCCTCCGAGGAAATGCCGTGAGAGGCGCCTCCTCCTGTCGTTGAGATGGTGCCGCCCGCCTCATTGGTGAGGCTCGCGCCAGAGCCGGACGAGAAAATACCGCGGGATCTGACTCCTGTCGTTGAGATGGTGCCGCTGTTGCTGATGGCCGCGTTATCACCCTCCGAGGAAATACCGTCAGAATCGTCTCCTGTGGCTGAGATTTCACCGCTATGGGTGATGGTCGCGCCGGAGCCGTTTGAGAAAATACCGCGGGATCTGACTCCTGTCGTTGAGATGGTGCCGCTGTTGCTGATGGCCGCGTTATCACCCTCCGAGGAAATACCGTCAGAATCGTCTCCTGTGGCTGAGATTTCACCGCTATGGGTGATGGTCACGTCAGAGCCGTTTGAGAAAATACCAAAAGCCTGAAACCCTGTGGTTGAGATTGAGCCGCTAAGGACATTGGTAATATTTGCCATAGCACCCTGCGAGAAAATACCGTGAGACCCCTCACCTGACGTTGAGATGGTGCCGCCCGCCTCATTGGTGAGGCTCGCGCCGGAGCCGGATGAGAAAATGCCGGCACTCCCCCCTGTTATGGTGCCGCTGTTGGTGATACGAGCATCAGGATCACCCGATGAAACCGTCTCCGATCGAGTCTCTCCTTCGGCAATGGTAATTGATTGGGCGGCCACAGGCGAGGCGAGCATACAGGCGGTTAATATAGTAATGTATGAGGCACTGTATTGAATATGTTGCCGTTTTACCATTTTATTTTCTCCGTTCAGATGCCAGCTGGTGTTCTGCGTAATCTAAAGTTGTTTATCGTGTCTATGTCTTGCCTGCGTACCCCGTGGTACTTGGACAGGTTGCTTAGAAGTTATTTTCATCTAAATATAACGCCTCTATTTCCATAGTGTGTAACACTACCATACATTGGTGTATTCTGCGCCGCTTTTATGTCAGGCAGTACCTGTGAGACAAATCAGGCGCCTGCATGAACTGTTGATAATAGCACACACATTGATGTTTCCAGTCCTATGCCATCGTGTGGTCGATAGTGGCTATATCAATCTGCGGCGTCCGGGTTGGGCGTTACACCTTAGCCCAGATCACAATTAATCCGGATGGTCAATTTTTTATTGATAACGTGATGACAAGTGATGAGGGCTTTACCCTGGTGTTAAACTAACCTGAGCAAGTCCGTCGCCCCGGAAGCGTTGCATCATAAAAGGATGCTTATCAGCTTGATTGAACAGAGAGAAGTCATGAGTTGATTACATCATTCTCCCAAGGAATGGGTTTAACACCCCGAACATGTAGGGACTCCCGACTATCCGTACGATGGTCCCCGCAACGAAATTAAACACAGACCTATCCGTTTTATATCAACCTAAATGACTTGTTGACACGCTTCCCGCCGTACGCCCGGATCCCTTACGAATTCAATGTATTGTCATCCTGTCCGACTTTGCAACATTTGCACTCCGGGGTCTTCTGTCTCCCATCCTAAGTAACCTGAAGACCAGAGTAAACAGGAATACTCTGACATTCTTTTCAATACACTCACAGCCCGGGCCGTTATGTGGATTCCAGCAGGAGAAGCGATCTCTCTTTTGCACCTTTCTCCCGGATTGTAGCGGGTGAATGCCATTACAAAATACTATTCAGTCAGGACGGCAGAACCCAGTGTTCACTGCCGCACAGGCAGCTTAGAAATTATTAACAGGCTTCATGCGCAGATAACCGATGTTCACTGCCGCACAGGCAGCTTAGAAAGAAATCCGGGATCGGAAAGACCGGCAAAACAGGTTCACTGCCGCACAGGCAGCTTAGAAATCAACGATGGCCCGTACCCGGCGGGACTTACGCCGGAGTCGGTTGCACCGCCCGTCTCACGATAGGTCCCGCCTTCTGGCAACGTCGATGCACCTGGGTCTGTGGGACGACAATGGCAACGGACTTACGCCCCGCGGTCTCTGGGACGAGAAAATAGTAACGCTCCGGTGCGACGCGGACACCCGTCCTGTCCGTTCCGGGATGCCGGGCTGTATACAACATCCGGCATCCCGGAAGGAGTGGCTGCTCAGCGCCAGATTTTGATCAAAAAAGATATACTAAAAGAAGAAAGTGACGTACTTCTGTTTTGCACCGACTATATATTCTCTTCGATTTTCGGCTGCCGCTTCTACAATCAATGGCAGCAGCGCAAATGGGCGAATACTTTGGCATCTTGCTGAGGGTAAAATGGATGCGGATATTTACTCAGGATGACGTCATGAGTTTTGAACCAGATTCTAATATTCCAGATCCGACAGTCTTGTCCTGATTTTGTGGAGAATGCGCTCGAATAAGCGGATTCTGTTTTGCAGGCGTTTCCTGGTTTTATCACTTCGCGCCCCGCCCGGTTTCCCCTGAAGATCTTCCAGCCCTGCCTCGATGGTCACTTTCGCCCGCCTGACACTGTCAATTTCTTCATCAATCTCTGTTTTTTCCTGCTTCGTCATCGGCCCTTTGATGGTTATGCCACCGTCACCGCGCAAATCCACGATGATCTGGTCAGGATGCGGAAACGGCTCGGGGGCTTCGATTCCTAAACGCGCACGGCGTTCCAGCTCCCGTTCCCAATCGACTTTGTAGCCGATCACCGCATCCAGTAAAGCATATTCCTGTGCGGCTTGCTCACGCTCAGTCGTGTACAGCAGCCCGGTGAACAAACGTTGTGCCCGGGAGTTTCCTTTGTCCGCACTCACCACTAGCGACCGGATAACCGTCCGTACCATCGGCATCGTGACGTTTTTCTCCCCGTCGCGCACCGAAATTGTACGATTGGCTTCTTCCATGATAATATCCTTCAGCCGCCCTCCGTTCAGAGCCGGAATCTTGTTTTTTGCACCCTTTGGCCGGCCACCGGGGTTGCCGGACTGACCCGGCTGAAAGCGGCTCCCTTGTGGCGGCTTACCATAGCCGGTCTCAAAGGCCAGCGACTCCGGCCGATGCATGAATGGTTTGGTGTCCGTATGTCTGAACTTCGTCATCGGGTTGCCTCCCCGTAGTTCAAAGGCACAGCATCCCCGCAGACTAAGCGTGTCGCATCATCTTTTGCATATGCTTCCCAGCGCGCGAGAATTCTATCGCAATAGCGTACATCAAGTTCACACAGAAAGCCGCGCCGACCCGTCTTGTGCGCCGCAATCAGGGTGGAGCCGGAACCGGCAAAGAGATCCAGGACAATCTCATCACGGCCTGATACATCTTTGATTGCATCAGCAATCATCTGTACCGGCTTGACGGTCGGATGCATCGCCAACTCTTCCATGCGCCCGGTCCGAAACGTATTAACGCCCCGGTATTGCCAGACGTTGGTGCGATAGCGTCCGTGCTGACCCAGCTCAAAACTGTTGACGTGCGGAGCTGCCCCGTTCTTGAAGGCAAAGATCAGTTCGTGACGCGAGCGGTAGAAAGTGCCCATGCCGCCATTGTCCTTGACCCAGACAATCAGGTTCTTGAGCTCCGTGTAGATCGTGTTTCCGGCCGCTGTTATCTCCTTAATGTGACGCCAGTCCATGCAGATAAAGTGGATGGATCCGTTAAGGCTGTATTCGGTAAGATTACGGAAGGCCTGGGACAGAAAGGCGGTAAATGCCTCTGATGACATCTCACCGCACGCCATCGCAAACTCACGATGCCTGATTTTACCCGAACCGCTGACATGCCCGTTGACCGGTACATTATAAGGCGGGTCGGTAAACACCATCCGCGCGTTCTCCCCGTCCATCAGAAGTGCGACCGTCTCCGTATCGAGCGCATCTCCGCAAATTAAGCGGTGTGCGCCCAACTGCCAGAGATCGCCGGGATGACACCGGTCCGGCACGTCCTCTGCCCGGGGCAGCACATCCTCTGCCGGATCGCCCGGCTCTTCCGGGGCGAGCCCTTCGATTAACAAATCGATTTCCGGAATCGAAAAACCAGTGACCCCGATGTCAAAGTCCGGATCGAGCGCCAGCAGGTCACCCAGCTCTTCTGCCAGCAGATCCTCATCCCAACCGGCGTTCAGTGCCAGCTTGTTGTCCGCCAGAACGTAAGCCAGTTTTTGCTCCGGTGTCAGGTATTCCAGCCGCACACAAGGTACGTCTGTCATCCCCGCCAGTCTGGCCGCTGCCACACGACCATGACCCGCCAGGATTGAACTCTCCTCGTCAATCAACACCGGATTGGTAAAGCCAAAGGTGCGGATACTCTCCGCAATCTGGCGCAACTGTTTTTTGGAATGGGTGCGGGCGTTCCGGTTCCGGGGCTTCAATGAGGCAACGGGGTGAGATTCGATAACAGTGTCCGGCATTTTGCCTCCATACGTTAAGTTTATAAAAGTATATCTATTGCAATACTTGCAATTTATACATCGATCGCTATACTTGTGTCAAGGAGGCGCTACAGATGAAATTCCATGTCTGAGAAATTCGGCGAAAAGCTCAGGAAGATCCGGACCGGCAGGAACCGTACGCTGGAAGAGCTGGCTGAGGCAATTGGCAGCTCGAAAGCGTATGTCTGGCAGCTTGAGAACAAGCAGAAGGCCGTGCCCTCCGCTGCACTTCTCTTAAAAATTGCACATTACCTGGGCGAATCACCGGATTTCTTTTTAGATGACCAGGTGGATGAGCCGTCCGAAGTGCAGCTTGAAGAGGCTTTTTTCAGAAAGTTCAAAAGGCTCCCGGAGAACGACAAGCGTTATATCGACAGGATCGTTTCCGGTTTTGACAGCGAAAAAAACGACTAACCCGATCAAAGAGGCCATCCGCCTCAGCTCACTCTGGCAGAAATTCGGACCAAACCGCTATCCGCTTGATATTGAGGCTTTGATTGACGGTGCGATTCTGACCAGCAGCTTTTCAGATACACTGGTGATTGACCGAAACCATTTTGACAGCCTTGAGGGCGCATTGGTGCGCACCCGGGGTACCCGGAGATGGGCCATTCTTCTCAATGAAAAGATCCGGAACACAAGGCGTCAGCGTTTCACCCTTGCCCATGAACTGGGACATTTTATGTGCCATCGGGAGCTTCGGGATTGTTTCGGGGACAGTGAGGAAACACTGAACGATTTTCGTGACGGGATTGAAACCGAAGCGAACATTTTTGCCTCCTGGCTACTCATGCCGGCAAACCTGATCCGTAAAGAGTTTGCACATAGCACCTGGAATACGGATACGCTGTGTGAGATGGGCAATCGCTTTGACTGCTCGTTGCAGGCGAGTGCTCTGCGCTATGTCCGGTTAAGTACAAAACCCATAGCGTTTGTGGTCTCCCGCGACGGGTTCATTCTCTGGGCGTGCAAAAGCGACTCAGCCCCTTTCATGGTACGCTACGCCTTTGGTGATGAATTGCCGGAGGGTTCACAGGCGCGGAAAAACCATGGAAATGACGGGGCCTGTTCATCACATCAAGCCGTCGGAACCGTATGGAACGAGCGTTACCCCGCTGTTGAGAGCTGGTATTCTGACCGGTCCGGAAACGGTTATCAGTACACTTGTATCGAATTTGAAGTGCGATGAGCTGCTTTCCTGTCCCGGACCGCCGGACAATGTCACAACGACAACATCCACCAGTCCGAATGTGCAGGTATCGGTCCGGCGGCCGGTTTATGGTATGAACCACAGGTGTTGACTTGACTTTTGCCCGCAGGGAAGCGGTACTGTCGTCAGGTCACGAGGCGGAGAGCCACCTCATGACCAGGTAAACCTCTGACAAGAAAGGAAACATAAGCTATGCCGGATACGGAAATCCACACCGCAAAACATCCCGCGCCCGCCAGCGGCCGACGCCGTGACGCCGTCTCTGAAGATGTCGTACCCGTCGAGCTTCAGGTGCTCACGGAGATGGATTATGCGACCCTTCGTTCCGCGTGGCAGCGGCTTTATCGTGTGTACCCGCCGAAGCGGGTGGCACGCGATCTACTCATACTCGGCGTCGCCCGGAAGATGCAGGAACAGGTCCGGGGTGGTCATAGCACGGCAACCAGACGCCGTCTCGCAGATCTGGCAAATACCATGGGACGGGACGGCGATGTGACCCGTAACCGGGTCGCCCGTCTCAAACCAGGAGCGAAGCTGATCCGTGAATGGTGCGGTGAGGCTCACACCGTGATCGTCACCGAGGACGGCTTCGAATGGAAGGGCCGGCAGTGGCGGTCACTATCGGCGATCGCACGCGGGATTACCGGCACCCACTGGTCGGGGCCACGTTTCTTCGGACTCAACGGGAAGGCCGGACAGCAAGTTGATACCAGAGCGGGCGATGCGTAAGGGGAAGAACGGAAAGACGTCCGTACCCAGGATTGCACCCCGCTGTGCAATCTATACGCGCAAATCCCATGAGGAAGGGCTGGAGCAGGATTTTAACTCGCTTGACGCCCAGCGCGAGTCCTGTGAAGCCTGCATCCTCAGCCAGAAACACGAGGGCTGGATCTGCCTGCCCGAGATGTATGACGATGGCGGGATCTCGGGCGCGACCCTGGAACGGCCGGCCCTGAAGTGTCTTCTGGAAGATATCGAAGCCGGTCGGATCGATACGGTGGTGGTCTACAAAGTTGACCGGCTCACCCGTTCGCTCGGTGATTTCGCCAGGATCGTCGAGGTGTTTGACCGGATGGGAGTATCGTTCGTCTCGGTTACCCAGCAGTTCAATACCACCACGTCCATGGGCCGATTGACCCTCAATATGCTGCTCAGCTTTGCCCAGTTCGAACGGGAGGTCACCAGCGAGCGCATCCGCGATAAAATCGCGGCTTCCAAGAAGAAGGGCATGTGGATGGGCGGTCTGCCGCCGCTCGGCTATGACGTGAAAGACCGGAAGCTGGTGGTCAACGAAGCCGAGGCCGAGATGGTCCGGCAAATCTACCGGCATTACGCTGAACTCGGGTCGGTCCGGATCCTTAAGGAATCGCTTGAGTGCAACGGCATCGTCAGCAAGGCCCGGGTTGATCGGTTCGGGCGCACCACGGGCGGCAAGCCGCTTGCCCGCGGTGCACTCTATCTGATGCTACAGAACCGTATCTATCGCGGCAAGATCGTGCACAAAGAGGTATGTTACCCCGGTCTGCATGACGCAATCGTCGACGAATCGCTCTGGAACGAGGTGCAGTGCAAACTCACGGGAAACCGCGTCGACCGTGCGAACGGGACCAGAGCATCGCAGCCGAGCCTGCTGGCCGGACTACTCTACGACGATACCGGCGAGCGGATGATACCAAGCCATACCAACAAGAAGGGCACCCGCTACCGCTATTACGTCTCGCAAGGGCTGGTCAGGGAAAGCCGATGCGACGCACCGCGCGGACGTCGCGTGCCGGCCGGCGACCTCGAACGCTTGGTCGAAGATCGCCTGCGGCAGTTTCTGACGAACCAGACCGATTTGTACGGCGCGATCGAACAGCATATCGCCGAGGTCAACGAGCGTACCGGCACTGTCACCCGCGCCTCCGGTCTTGCCGAGCGCTGGGACGGGATCGGTCCGTCCGGGAAACGAGCCATCCTCACGAGCCTTGTCAACCGTATCGACCTCATGCGGGAGACGCTTGAGATCCGAATTCTGCCCCGCCGGCTCCTCACCATCCTCAATGACGGTTGGAACCCGCGCGACCAAATACCACCTGGTAAGGCAAACGAGCCGACAATCACAGTCTCCGTTCCCGCCCGGCTCAGGCGTACCGGCATGGAGACCAGGTTCCTCATCGACGGCGCGGATGGTGACGTACGCCGCACGCCCGACCACAGCCTGCACCGGGTGCTTGCCCAAGCCCATCAATACCATGCGATGGTGATGCGTAATCACGGAAAAACGATAGCAAAACTTGCCGCCGAGGCCGGCGTCGGCGGATCCTACTTCACCCGGATCCTGCGACTCAGCTTCCTGGCACCGGACATCGTCAGGGCCATCCTGCACGACCGCCATCCCATCGAACTGACCGCGAAGCGCCTCGTAAACGAGGTACGGCTCCCCGTCGCCTGGGAAGACCAACACGCCCTCCTCGGAACCGGCTGACCGCCGGCCCGGACCCACTCAATATTCTATTCCATCACCGATCAATGCTGGTTTTGTTGTACCACCAAAACCGGCACAAGAGACTTATCCGATATCAGCCGACCGGTTGCCGCGCCTGACCGGTCTCAGCACCCCACAACAACAGGACGCATCCGGGGTAAGTCCCGGAAGTTCCGAGACAAGTTCGAATCCATGTCGGGTTCTGAATAACTATTCTATAACAATGATTTATACGTGGCGGAGAGAGCGGGATTCGAACCCGCGGTACGGCTGAAACCATACGCACGCTTTCCAAGCGTGTACCTTAAACCACTCGGCCATCTCTCCTTAATCATCAATCCAACCGCCTTTCTCTAATACTATTTACTATTCAATTCGAGCCAACATTTCAGACCTTTAGCGTTAAGATTAACATCCATACTTAACAGGTCATGAATTTCATCCTGTGGCAAAATACATCCATGGGCTTTTATCCGTTGTGTAAGTAACTCTCCAAGCTCTTTCACCAAAGGAATATGTCCGTCAGATCTCTGATTAAAAATGTTACTAGCTATTGTTACATAGACATCAATCAGATCATGCAGCACGGTGGCATGGTGAGTTAAATTTCCAATACGGGAATAATGGGTAAGATAAGCGTATTGCGGATCATAACTCATGATCCGATCTAAAGAATGATGAGCTGCAAAAGGATCAAATTGCACTGGTGTGGTGGTTGGAAAAACAAACTCTATGCCGTCCACATCAAATTCCCGGTAAGACACACCAAAAGTATCTCCGGTGAAAAATGACCGGCTTGTTTCATCAAAAATACAAAAGTGGTGACGAGCGTGACCTGGTGTATCAATAAACAACAGTGTTCGACCATTCATTTTAATATAAAATTTATCAGTTGCCTCAATTATACGACTTGCATCCACTGGGCGAATCTCACCATACATACGCCTAAAATTCTCTTCCCCGTAAACCGCCATGGTACTTTTAATTAGTCTGGAAGGATCCACCATATGGCGTACGGCACGCGGGTGCACGACCAACTTTGCATTAGGAAAACGGTACATAAATTCTCCAGCACCACCCGCATGATCAAGATGTATATGCGTAAGAAACAAATAGGAAATATTCTCAGGAGAAATATTTTTTTGGCATAATATTTCCATTACCCCCGGAACAGAAAAAAAGGTTCCTGTGTCTACCAATGCTGCCGTGGTGCCCTCAACTATCAAATGAATTGCAGCCAGTCCCGGACGATAATACTCTGCATCAATAGCACTAATGCCATGATCGTAATCAGTAATATTGGGTAATGTCATGAGTACTACTCAATAAAATCAGTAATGTCTGTTTCCAAGTATAGTGCCATGCTTGTGTTATTGGTTTACGTTGCCGATTGCTTTAACTGCTCAAGTATTGCCGGATTTTCCAAGGTAGAAACATCCTGAGTTATCTGTTCTCCTCTTCCTATAGCACGTAACAAACGCCGCATAATTTTTCCGGAACGAGTTTTTGGCAGATTATCCCCAAAACGTATCTCCTCAGGTTTTGCAATTGGACCTATTTCTTTTGATACCCAGTTTCGTAACTCAATAGCTATTTTCTTGGCATCATCTCCCTTGGGGCATAATCCTTTAAGTACTACAAATGCCACTATCACCTCTCCTTTGATTTCGTGAGGTTTTCCCACTACTGCAGCTTCTGCAACTAATGAGTTAGCCACGAGTGCCGATTCAATCTCCATAGTACCTAAGCGGTGACCGGAGATATTCAGTACATCATCTACACGCCCCATTATCCAAAAATAACCATCCAAATCACGGTTTGCGGAGTCACCTGCCAGATAATATTTACTTCCAATATCATCAGGGAAATAAGTATTCTTGAAGCGATCCGGGTTACCCCAAATGGTACGTGCCAGTGAAGGAAATGGGCGCTTAATGACCAAAAGCCCACCTTCACCATTTTCTACCTCATGACCAGTCTCATCAACTATGGCTGCCATAATTCCTGGTAATGGAAAAGTGCAGGAACCAGGCTTGAGCGGAACCACACCCGGTACCGGAGCAATCATATGGCAGCCTGTTTCAGTCTGCCACCAGGTATCTACAATTGGACAGCGAGACTGGCCAACTACTTTATGGTACCAAATCCAGGCTTCCGGATTGATTGGTTCACCTACAGAGCCTAGCAAGCGTAGGGAGGAGAGATCATAATTCCCGGGTAGTTCCGGACCCAATTTAATTAATGAGCGAATTGCAGTAGGTGCAGTATAAAAAACGGTAACTTTATGGTCCTGAATTATTTTCCAAAAACGCCCTGCATCAGGAAAGGTGGGCACACCCTCAAATACGATTTGAGTAGCACCCATTGCCAATGGACCATAAGCAACATAACTATGCCCAGTAATCCAGCCCACATCGGCAGTACACCAGAAAACATCCGTTGGCTTATAATCAAAAATCCACTTCATACTCACCATTGCACCCAATAAATAACCGGCAGAAGAATGCTGTATACCTTTGGGCTTTCCAGTAGAACCAGACGTATAGAGGATAAATAAAGAATGTTCGGCACTGACCCATTCAGGTTCACAGTAAACAGGTTTATCGACAATAAGCTCATGCCACCAGATATCACGTGAGTTATGCCACTCTATATCTGTGTCAGTGCGTTGGTATATGACTACCGATCTGACAGAGTCTGTTTCACTCATATCAAGTGCCTTATCTACTACCGGCTTCAAAAGAATGCCTTTACCTCCACGCATTTGTTCATCTGCAGTAATTACAGCTACAGCAGCGGTATCTACAATACGTTCGTGCAGGCTCTTTGCTGAGAAGCCACCAAACACTACAGAATGAATTGCACCAATTCTGGCACAAGCCTGCATTGCTACTACTGCCTCAATGCTCATAGGCATGTAAATAATTACTCGATCACCCTTTTTAATATTTAGTGATCTAAGTCCGTTGGCAAATTGACATACCTGTAAATGAAGGTCGCGATATGTGATATTAGTTATGTTACCTTCATCAGACTCGAAAATAATTGCAATTTTGTCCGAATTAGCCTCGAGGTTACGATCAAGACAGTTATAAGAAATATTTAACGTACCATCATCAAACCACTTAAAAAAAGGATAGTTTCTTTCATCCAGTACTCGAGTGAAAGGTTTATGCCACTGAATGTATTCTCGTGCCAACCTTCCCCAAAAACCCTCATAATCTTCTTCTGCTTCTTTGCAAAGAGAATAATAATCCTCTTCACTCAATAAGTTAGCTTGATTTGTAAAAGCATCATCAGGAGCGAAAAGACGGTTTTCATGTAAAACTGATTCAATCGTTGCCACTAAAAACCTCCGGAGACTGTTCTTCTTTAAAATACTGCTTATCTGAGAAATTGTATCACTTGCATTTGCTGGATCAAACCCATGTTTTAATTTGGTTTGAGAAACTGAATATTAAATTTGTACCGCTAAAATAATGTGTTGAAAATAATTATAATAACTCGGCTTTTGTGTCATCCATGCAAATTAAAAACTACCTTATAAAAAATATACCGCCAACCACAATTTGAAGTACTAAGTATCTCTTTCATTTCTTATATTATTTTGCTATTATATTGAGATAATTTTTGTGGGCTCTTTAGCCCATTTTTTGTTTCTGGCGATGCTATGGAGTTGTATGAGATATTAGAGCCAACCCTCACCAGCTTGGGTTATGAGCTGGTTGATGTGGAAAGATCCTCTCGTGGAAGATTATTGAGGATATTTATAGATAAGCCTGGTGGCATTAGTGTTGATGACTGTGGTGCGGTAAGTCATCATTTGAGTAGATTGTTTACGGTCGAAAATATTGTTTATGATCGGCTGGAAATTTCCTCACCCGGACTTGACAGACTATTAACAAAAAAGTCTGATTTCATCCGTTTTACAGGAGAGATAGTCAGGCTAAAGTTACGTTTATCATTGAAGGGACAAAGAAATTTCGTTGGTATTTTACGTGAAGTAAGTGATGAAATATTAAAGCTGGAAGTAGACGAAGAAATGTTTGATCTTGAGTTGAATAACCTTGAAAAGGTCCGTCTGGTTCCAAAATTATAAATAACTGAGAATTTGGCTGGAGGTAACATGAGCCGTGAAGTTTTACTGTTGGTAGATGCGTTAGCGCGCGAAAAAAATGTTGAAAAGGACGTAGTTTTTGCTGCTTTGGAGCTGGCATTAGGATCAGCAACAAAAAAGCGATTTCGTGAAGATGCCGGTGTACGTGTAGCCATTGATCACGAGACAGGTAGTTATCAATCTTTCCGTCGCTGGCAGGTGGTAGAAGACGATACCGTTGAGGATCCTGCACGTCAAATTTCCTTAAGTGAAGCGCAGAAACGTGATGATAAAATCCAGCTGGAAGAATTTATAGAAGAACCATTAGAGCCCATAGAATTTGGTCGTATCGGAGCGCAGGCAGCAAAACAAGTAATATTCCAGAAAATACGTGATGCTGAGCGGGAACAAATCTTAAACGATTTTCTAGAACGTAAAGAATATATGGTAACCGGTACCATAAAACGTATGGAACGCGGTAACGCCATTATTGAATCTGGCAAAGTTGAGGCAGCTTTGCCACGAGAACAAATGATTCCAAAAGAAAATTTACGGGTAGGTGACCGCGTGCGAGCTTACTTGTTGAAAGTTGACCCTACAGCCAGGGGGCCACAACTGATATTGTCGCGGATAGCCCCAGAGTTTCTTATGAAACTATTTGAATTAGAAGTACCAGAGATTGAAGAAGGATTGCTGGAAGTCAAATCTGCAGCCAGGGACCCCGGTTCACGAGCGAAGATTGCAGTAAAATCTAATGATCAAAGAGTTGACCCGATTGGTACCTGTGTTGGGATGCGTGGTTCAAGGGTACAAGCTGTAACAAGTGAACTGGCAGGGGAGCGAGTAGATATCATTTTGTGGTCGGATGACCCCGCCACGTTTGTAATTAATGCGCTGGCACCTGCTGAAATCAGCAGTATCGTGGTCGATGAAGAAAAGCACTGTATGGATATTGTAGTAGACGAGGAGAATCTGGCTCAGGCAATTGGTCGCGGTGGTCAGAATGTTCGGCTTGCATCTGAGTTGACGAGCTGGGAGCTTAATATCATGTCCATGGAAGAATCATTGGCTAAAAATGAAGAAGAGCTTTCGGTAATACGAGAACTCTTTATGGAAAAGCTGGACGTAGATGAAGAAGTAGCAGATATCCTTGCACAAGAAAGCTTTACCACCTTGGAAGAAATAGCTTATGTGCCCCTAAGTGAAATGCTGGAGATTGAATCACTTGATGAAAAAACTGTCAATGAATTACGAAACCGGGCACGTAATATGCTATTAACAGAAGCTATCGTCAGTGAAGAAAATGTAGAGAATATGGCCGAAGATCTGCGTTTATTGGAAGGTATGGACAATGAAACCGCACGTGAATTAGCAGCGAAAGGAATTAAAACCCAAGAGGATCTTGCTGACTTGGCTGTTGACGATCTGATAGAAATAATTGAGATTGATACGGAGCGAGCTAAGGAATTAATTATGACAGCGCGGGCACCGTGGTTTACTTAATGGCACTTAAATAGCACACAAATTCAGGGTTCTATCAATTAAATGGCTCAAACTAAAGTAGAACAATTTGCTAATGAACTTGGACTGCTACCAGCAGCATTACTGGAGCAGCTCAAGGCTGCTGGTGTAAGCAAGCAATTGGCTAAAGACAGCTTGACTGAGGAAGACAAAACTCAGCTACTTGATTATCTTCGGAAGGCCCATGGTGCTAAGGGCGAAAAAAGTAAGATTACTCTGACTCGTCGACAGACCTCTGAGATCAGGAAGTCAGACAGTACTGGAAAACCCCATACAATCCAGGTAGAAGTACGTAAGAAACGTGTATTTGTTAAACGTGAAGTACCAGAAAATACAGAGATCAAGGAAGATTCCAAAAATACTACTTCGCTGCCTCCTGCCTCTCCGGCGTCTAAACAAGCACCTGCTGCCTCAGTAGATGCTGCGCAACAAGCAATACGTCAGGAAGAGGCAAAAAAACAAGCTGAGTTGATCGCACGTCAAACTGCTGAAGTTAAGGAAAAGAAACAACGCAATAAGAAATCGACCACAACCGATATTAAAGAAACTGAGCCAACTCCTAATGAAGCAACACAAAGTATAATTGCGGAAAAAGGAGTGCCCCAGCCTTCTGCGACTCCGACAGAAGGTACTTTACATAAGCCGATAGTTAAGCCGGAGGATAAAGCAGCAAAAGCTGAAAAGAAAAAGAAACAAACCAAACAGGTTGTTTGGAATGATGGTAATGCAGGAAAACGTGGACATAAGGGGCGCAATGATCTGTCCGGAGGTAAAGGATGGCGTACTAGAAGAGACAGACACGTTAAGACCCACCCCAGCGAAGACCAGGCATCTCATGCTTTCTCCGCCCCAACGGAGCCCGTCGTACACGAGGTAATGGTACCTGAAACTATCTCTGTCGGCGCACTTGCTCAGAAGATGACGGTAAAAGCTGCTGAAGTAATCAAGGCCCTGATGAAAATGGGTAGTATGGTCACCATTAACCAAATGTTGGATCAAGAAACAGCAATGATAGTTGTAGAAGAAATGGGCCATATTGCAAAATATGCTGCTTTGGATAGCCCTGAAGCATTTCTATCAGATTATGAAGAAGATCCTACTGAAGATCTGAGAATAGAGCCGCGTGCGCCAGTTGTTACAGTTATGGGCCATGTTGATCATGGCAAAACCTCTTTACTGGACTATGTGCGCCGTACACGTGTAGCAAGTGGTGAAACAGGTGGTATTACACAACATATTGGTGCTTATCATGTCGAAACCAAAAAAGGGATGATTACTTTTCTCGATACACCTGGTCACGAAGCATTTACTGCAATGCGTGCTCGTGGATCTAAGGTTACTGATCTGGTTGTTCTCGTGGTTGCTGCAGATGATGGCGTCATGCCTCAAACTATAGAAGCAATACATCATGCCAAAGCTGCTAAGGTACCAATGATTGTAGCTATCAACAAAATCGATAAACCAGAAGCAAATTCTGAACGTATAAGACAAGAATTAATAGCTCAGGAAGTGCTGCCTGAAGAATATGGTGGTGACACTATGTTCATTGAAGTCTCAGCTAAGACTGGTCAGGGTATTGATGCATTACTTGACAGCATGTTACTTCAGGCTGAGGTACTGGAACTCAAGGCAGCAATCGATGGTCCTGCCAAGGGTATTGTTATTGAATCACGTATTGATAAGGGACGTGGCCCGGTAGCAACAATATTAATCCAGTCTGGAACTTTGAAACGAGGTGATAACCTGCTTGCAGGAGCTGTTTTTGGCCGGATTAGGGCAATGTTAAACGAAAATGGAAAGCCTGTAGAAGAAGCAGGTCCTTCCATTCCTGTGGAAATTCAAGGATTGTCAGAAGTACCAAAAGCAGGAGAAGTGGTAATGACATTAGCAGATGAGCGCAAAGCCCGTGAAATAGCGCTTTTCCGGCAAGGTAAATTCCGCGACGTTAAACTTGCTAAATTACAAGCTGCTAAACTAGATAACGTATTTGAGCAAAAAGGTGAAGTTAAAATACTTGCACTAATCATCAAAGCCGATGTGCAGGGTTCCTTTGAAGCATTGACACATGCACTGGAAAAACTTTCAACGGATGAAGTTAGAGTTAATATTATCCACAGTGGTGTAGGTGCAATCACAGAATCAGATGTTAATTTGGCTCTTGCTTCTAAAGCTGTGGTGCTAGGCTTTAACAGCCGAGCAGATGCGATTGCACGAAAGTTAATCGGATCAACAGGAGTTGATGTGCGTTACTACAGTATTATCTATGAAGCAGTAGATGAAATTAAAACAGCACTATCAGGAATGATGACCCCAGACCGAAAGGAAAGTGTTGTAGGTCTTGTGGAAGTTCGTGAAGTATTCCGTATTTCCAAAATTGGTGTTGTGGCAGGTTGTTATGTGCTTGAAGGCAGCATCAAACGTGGTTCGCTGGTACGACTAAAGCGAAATGATGAGCTGATTCATACTGGTGAGCTGGATTCCTTGAAGCGCTTTAAGGATGATGCAAAAGAAGTTAGATCAAGTTTTGAGTGTGGCTTATCATTAAAAAACTTTAATGACATCCAAGTAGGTGATCAACTTGAAGCTTATGAAATTATTGAAATTGCGAGAAGCCTGTAATACTGGAACATAATGCCCAAAGATTATTCCCGAGCCTTGCGGATTGCAGACCAAATTCAACGTGATCTTGCAGAGCTGATCCGTAATGAGCTTAAAGACCAGCGTGTTGGTATGATTACCCTGACGGGAGTTGAGGTAAGCCAAGATTATGGCCATGCTAAAGTCTATTACACTACACTTGGAAGTGCTGAAGATAACTTTCTGACCGATAAAGGTTTACAACATGCAGCAGTATTTTTGCGTAGTCAATTATCACATCGACTAAGACTTAGAGTGGTTCCGATATTGCATTTTATTTATGACAAATCAATTGAGCAGGGAATACATCTTTCACAATTAATAGATAAAGCTGTGAAACAGGATGAGCAAAGAGGGAAGCCGGCTTAATGTTACGAACTAGCTCATAATTTATTTTTTTCAGATTCATCTCGCTGTTAAATCTATAGATTTTGCTGACCAAACCAATTAAACGAAACATCAGTGGCGTTCTGTTACTGGACAAGCCCATTGGGATCACTTCCCATCAGGCACTACAAATTACCAAACACTTATTTAATGCATCCAAGGCTGGGCATACCGGTACGCTGGACCCGATGGCAACTGGTTTATTACCAGTGTGTTTTGGTGAAGCCACCAAGTTCTCCTCTGCTTTATTGGGTGCTGACAAAACGTATACAGCCACTCTAAAACTTGGATACATAAGTTCAACCGGCGACGCTGACGGAGAAATCTTTGTCGCAGGTGATGTTAATCTGACATTAAAGCAGGTTAAATTAGCGTTACAAGGTTTAATCGGAAAAATTATGCAAACCCCGCCTATGTATAGTGCTGTGAAACACCGGGGAAAACCTTTGTATACCTACGCAAGGAAGGGGATAGAAATTGAAAGAAAATCACGCGAAATAACAATATATGATTTACAGGTAGTAGCACTTGAAGAAAATAAGATGGATATCATGGTCAAATGTAGCGCAGGCACTTACATTCGTACTTTGGCAGAAGATCTTGGTAAGATCCTGGGATGTGGCGGAGCCTATGTCACTTCTCTGAGTCGAAGCAACATAGGCAGCCTTAATTTATCAGATGCCTATACTCTGGACATGCTTAAAAGCATGTCATCCGCACAATGTGATGCCTGCCTACACCCTACGGATACTCTCTTACATAATTTACCAGCTGTATTTATGAATAACATAGATTCTAAACGTTTACTACATGGGCAGATTGTAACCGACACAGCTCTGGCGAATAGATTTCAAGAAAGAGAAAAAATCAGACTATATGATAAAAAGAAACAGTTACTGGGGTTAGGAGAGATTACAACATGTGGTGCAATAATACCAAAACGTTTAATAGCAATATCCTCTATGCAGATTTTACCCGAAAAGCTATAAATCAAAACAGTTTACCTAAAAGTCTTGTATGTTTGCCTCTAATTGAAACGAATTGAAACACTTTATAAAAGTTTAGTTTTAAATGATTAATTAGTGTCAGCGTGCTTCATTATATCCTTGACGGGCTTTTTTCAAAAGTTGGCGGGCTGTATCAACACGTTCTTCCAAGATTTGCTGCCGCCGCCAATACGCTTCTGAAAGTCGAGTACCTGGACCTGCAATCCCAAGTCGTTCACCAGGAAGGGGTTCAATTCCAGCTTCACGATCAGTCTCAGCCTTACGTAGATCACCTTCAGCTGTCTGAACGGTTTTTAATGTCTTATCCAATAACTGTGAACGCTTCTGAGCACGGCGGTTTATACTATCTATCTCTGTTTTTGAAGCAGGCTGTACTCCAGTATCAGTAGTGCTGACTGTAGATTTCTTAACTGAACGAGCCCCGGGCTGCGGTTTCTCTCCATACATAACTCGCCCGTCTGGCATTACAGATTTGTAAATAGACTCAGCCATAGCAACAGGGATTAGCGCCTTAGTACTAATTAATGCGAAACAACAAACCGCTAAGACAACACGTATTTTCCCAAGTAATTGATGGCCGCCATCAAAATTAATATATCTAAATCCAGCTAAAAAACGCGTCACGGTCAAATATTTTCCCTCATATTCTCTGCTCCGAGAGGCAACCCGGGAAAATGGTCTATGGATCCGTACGGCTGATCTCTTGGTAAATAATTTTTTACCCATTTCTCCTCCTAATCTCTCTCAGTATTTAACGTATACAAGATAGTTTCGATGACATGTTAGAATTTCTTTAGTTTTTATTAAAAAAATTATGTATAAGCCTTCTTAAGTTTTACAGATTCTCTTTTCTACAATTCATTAATTTCCAGATATGCACGGATAATCTACCATGGAACTATCTGCCCGTCATAGGCAATAAATTTCCCTGAGTCAGCAAGTGTAAATTCTCTTATGGCACTTAACATACCAGATACACTCTGCTCCACAGAAATTAACCCATTTGGACCACCCATATCAGTTCTCACCCATCCGGGATGCAATAAAACCGAAATGATGTCATTCGATCTTAGGTCAATAGCAAGACTCTTTACGACCATATTTACTGCTGATTTACTTGATCTATATATATAGCTGCCACCACGACTGTTATCGGCAACATTACCCATCTTACTAGTTATAGTTACAATAATTTTTCTGCTACTTTGAGTAATCTGAGTTATAAATGCTTCGGCTATCCTTAGCGGCGCCATAGTGTTTACTAAAAAAGCATGTGCCCACGCATCATAGTCTGTATGACCAAAGTTGCTGCCATTTGTACCAGGATAAACCCCAGCATTATTAATAAGCAAGTCTATGGATTTATTGGCCAAAGTTTGTGACAATCTTTTAATCTGTCCATGATCAGTCACATCAAGTGCATACAGTGTTATTTGCTCGGGATATTCTGCTGCAAGCTTGTTAAGTGCATCTGATTTCTCAGGATTACGACTACAAGCCAGAACACACCAACCATCATCGGCAAGTTGTCTTGAGAACTCAAGCCCAATCCCACGATTTGCACCAGTGATTAAAGTGGTTTCCATAATTTCCTCCAAAATTTAGAAGGCTATATCGCCTATTTATTTGGTAACTACTGAATTAAATAATTATCATACCAGAGCAAATTATATTATTTTGTAACTAGCAACTTACAAATATCACCGTACTTTCACGGCAGTTTGTGCTTGACCAGCTGAGCATCATAAAACCAAATACATTTACACGTGGTAGAGACATAGTGTAAATTCATATTTATAATTCACATTTACCAAATTCATAATTAAGGAGAGACTGATGCAGGCCCCCATTAAAAAGATCATCTTAGCCACTGATTTTTCAGAAACTGCTAAAGATGCAAGCTTATATGCCCTGTGGTTAGCCAAAACTTTGAAAGCAGAGCTCGTACCCCTGCATGTATTTGATATCGCAGTATGGAATGTTCCTTCACAATACTACTTAAAACCAGGATTCGACGGTATAGTTGAAGGTGTAGAAGATAGCAAACAACGAGGAAAAGAAACTCTCCGTAAATTAAAAGAAGAATTTGATATAAAGGTAGATACTGTATTTACTGAAGGCCGTGCCGGAGAAGAGACGGTTCGTGTTGCAAAAGAACTCAAAGCAGACCTTATCGTCCTTGGAACACATGGATATAGCGGATGGAAACGATTTACTATCGGAAGTGTTGCAGAGTATATCGTCAGGCATGCTCCTTGTGCAGTTCTTACTACAAGACATGTAGAACGACGTAAAGAAGATCGACGTAAATCAGGACGAAGATCAGCAGATAACGAGTAGGAATAAGCAGAAACAAATGCTATGTTTAATTTTTAAGTGTTTGCAAATATTCTCTGAGGTCTTGTTTAATCTCCGGTGCCAAGATATAAAGCCCGATAATATTTGGGATGCCTAGCGAGAGAATCATAGCGTCAGAGAAACGAATAACATTCCCAAGCTCCGCTGCTGCTCCGATAACAACGAAAGAGCAAAATATAAGTTTAAAGGCCAGCGTAACCGATCGCTTTTCCCCGAACAGGAAAGCAAGGCACTTTTCACCATAATAATACCAAGTAATCAGCGTCGAGTAAGCAAACAATACGACACAGAAAGCTAACACATAAGGAAACCATGAAACGGCACTTCCCATCGCTGCTGAGGTTAACTCAACTCCGGCCATACCGTCTGTTGTTTTATACACGCCGGAAATCACGATAATCAGTGCCGTCATCATACAAATAACAACTGTATCGACAAAAGACCCCATCATCCCGGCAATGCCCTGTTTCACCGGAATATTTGTCTGTGCTGTCGCGTGAACAATTGCTGATGAACCAAGACCGGCTTCATTGGAGAACGTCGCTCTCTGTATCCCGGCCAGCAAGGCACCGACAAAACCACCGACACCAGCCTGTAATGAGAATGCAGAAGTTACAATAATCGTGAGCGCACCTGGCAAAGCAGGCAAGTTTATTGCAATAACGATAAACCCAGCCAGTAAATATATTCCTGCCATGAAAGGTACGATTCTCGACGCTGCAGAAGCAATTGACTTAATTCCACCGATAATAACTACCGCCACCATAGCAGCCATCATCAAACCAAAGACCCAGCCCTTACCGTAAAACCAGCTTGCCTCACCACCTGTAACATTGAGAACCTGTGCAAAGGACTGATTGGCCTGAAACATGTTACCACCACCTATAGCCCCACCAATACAAGCTACTGCAAATAATGTAGCCAGAATTTTTCCCAGATATGGTATTCCTCTATTATTCAGCGCATCACGGAGATAATACATTGGCCCGCCTGAAATATTTTTTCTGTTCTCCGGATCGGGATAATGACGATATTTCACACCAAGGGTCACTTCAATAAACTTTGTTGACATACTAAACATACCCATAATCGCCATCCACAAGGCTGCACCTGGACCTCCTACTGTAACTGCTACAGCCACGCCTGCAATATTGCCAAGCCCTACCGTGCCTGAGAGTGATGCTGCGAGAGCTTGAAAAGAACTGATTTGTCCATCGGCATTCGGTTCAGGATAACGGTTAAAAGCTACCGCAACTGAATGTTTAAAATAGCGGAGATTGATAAATCCAAAATAGAATGTAAAAAATACTGAAGCTGCAGCAAGCCACAGCAGGATCAAAGGTACTTTAATCGGATCACCTGCCGCATTTGCAAGACCAAGATCAATGCTGTAAAAGATAATTGATTCAGAAATATCGGCCAACTTTGAAAATGCGCCATTGATCAGGGAGTCTTTGTTCATGCTTACTCCTTATATGCTCGGGATTTATTTTTCACAAATAGGATTAGAAGAAGTATATGAGGAATAAATAATGGGCACCCATTTTCTTGATTACTCTGCGCCCCGTACCTGATACTTAAATAATCAGGCTGGTAATAATGATTACAAAACAAAGTATGTTTTAACAACAACAGGTATAAATCAATCCGACAGATTATCCGCAGCCTCTCAGGTAATGTCAATTTTAAGCTGCTTATTTTTGATATAAAATGAATGACCGGAGGGGGCGTAGCTCAGCTGGGAGAGCGTCGCGTTCGCAATGCGAAGGTCGGGAGTTCGATCCTCCTCGTCTCCACCACTTCTTCTCAGGAAAACACCGGACCATAAGTCGACCCGGCCAAGTGTGCCGGTGTCCGGGCGTTTGAGGGGCAGTAATGCGCTACGGATGTGAACCGGAGACGGTGTTATGCGTATGATTGCAGTGATTTGTGGCAATCGTCTCTGCGGTGCATTTTCCTGACCATAACTTTTGAGAGACGGGCAGACGTTTTTAGACGTTCGACCCGGTAAACCCGAGATAACGGTGCTGATCGGACCAGGAAAACGGCAGATCACTCAGCCTTTTCATTCTGCGCACGGTCAGTTCTATGGGCTGCGAACCGGCAAGCAGGGATTCAACAATATCCGGTGCCAGGAAAGCCAGAGACAGGATACGGCTGACATCACCCTGATCAGCGCCATGTTTTTTGACCAGTTCTCTCACGGATGGTGTTTCACCTGTTGTGAGTTCAGCAAACCAGCTATAGGCTTGAGCGATAAGGCTGATCAACCCGGGATCGGGATCGCACCTTGCGGAACCCTCGGCTTCGATAACTATCCGCGTCTCAACACCACGCCGCCTGAACGCAACGGGAATGTTGATTTCTACGGGTCGCTCCAACGGAGCGCGACGGGATTCGTCCCAAAGTACTCATGAACCCGGATAGCGTGAAGATAAACCCGGATATGCGATGTATAGACAACAGTGCGGTCCATGAGAACGAGAAGCATCTTCCGTTGTTCTGATGTATCAACACCTCTTAACCGGGTCACAAGCTTTGAGGCACCGGAAAGTACCTTCCCGACCTGTCCGTCATCAACACCCATAACATCCGGCAATCGAGCTTTGTTCCCGAAAAACCCAATCACGCCATCTATGACAACCTTTTCAATTTCCCTCGCCGGCAACCTCCGGGTTTCTGAATCCTCTGACAGGCTCCCGGACTCCGGATCTGTAATGTAGTACCGATAGCGACGACCGGATTTGCCGGCATGAGACGGCTTCAGGCGGACGCCGTTCTCATCAAACAATAGCCCGTTAGCAGACTGGGTGATTTGGCGTTGGCGCCGCATTTCCGGATGACAGCATTGGTTGTCAACTGGTCCTGCACCTTGTCCCACATCGCCTTTTCGACGATGGCGTCATGCTCACCGGCATAGGATGTTCCTTTGTGAACAATCTCGCCAATGTAGATTGCATGCTTAAGAATCTTGTAGATATGACCTCGTGTAAACGAAGCTCCTCCCCGGCGCTTACCGTTGTTAGGTGTGCGGATCTTGGTTCTCAGGCCTGACCGATCCGCCTCTTCCCTGACCTGTCTGACGTTCCCGTATTCAAGATACAAATCGAAGAGTTTTCGTACCGTCCCGGCTTCACGTTCATTGACGACCAGTTTCCTGTCGACTGCGTCATAGCCAAGCGGTGTGAGCCCACCCATCCACATGCCCTTTTTCTTGGAAGCCGCAATCTTGTCACGGATGCGCTCCGCCGTAACCTCTCGTTCGAACTGTGCAAAAGAAAGCAATACATTGAGGGTGAGCCTGCCCATGGAGTTGGCTGTATTGAACTGCTGGGTGACAGATACAAACGATACCTCTCCCGCATCAAACGTCTCAATCATACGGGAAAAATCCAGCAACGACCGCGTCAACCGATCCACCTTGTAGACCACTACCAGATCAACCCTCCCCTGCCCGATATCTTCGAGCAGTTCGCGAAGCGCCGGGCGCTCCATGGTGCCACCGGAGATGCCACCATCGTCATAGTGTTTCTTGATGACAGACCAACCCAATCCTTTTTGAGATTGCGCATACGCTTCACAGGCTTCACGTTGCGCATCCAGGCTGTTGAACTCCTGGTCCAATCCTTCTTCTGTGGACTTGCGTGTGTAGACGGCACACCTGACCCGATTGCTCATAACCCGAAGAACCTCGGTCCCGACCACCGGGCTCCTGTGATGAACCGGGCAATCTCCGAGAGGGACTTGTACGTCTTCTCCTTATATCGGAAGCCCCATCCGTCACCTCAACCGTATGGGTTCGACCATGCCATTCGCGCAGCAACCGGGCACCTGCCCCCAGCCCGTCCGATTTGCGCGGCGGTGTTGTGGCTACAGAAGATTTTCCGGTGGTTTTGGAAACAGCACGGAGTTTTCGTCTGGTTGCCGGTTTTAGTCCACCGAAGGCTTTCACCTGTATCTGATAGGCCGCACTATATTCCAGCAATCTCCGGCTGATCCCTTTCGGAGCAGGATTGCCGCGAGCTTTTTTCCACTGTTCAAGTAACGCCTGCCGCGACAGACGGGGTATCGCTAAGAGCACCTCAGCGATCCGGTCCTGTTTGCCGGCGCGCATCATTTGATTGCGGACTCCTCAATCCTGCAGACCTTCACGTCTTTGGCATTCTTGCCCCGCGTACTGTCATGACCTTTCTTCCTGAGTCCCGTGAAAGCCGTACGCGTACTGTGTATCAGCCATCCAGTGGCCTTCTGAAGCTGCACCATGGTGGTTGGCACCCCGGGACTGCTCCCGGATCTTCCGGGCGACGCCGAGTATGAGTAGATCGCGTGCCACCCGCTTCGGCGGGTACACACGATAAAGCCGCTGCCACGCGGAACGAAGGGTCGCATAATCCATCTCCGTGAGCACCTGAAGCTCGACGGGTACGACATCTTCAGAGACGGCGTCACGGCGTCGGCCGCTGGCGGGCGCGGGATGTTTTGCGGTGTGGATTTCCGTATCCGGCATAGCTTATGTTTCCTTTCTTGTCAGAGGTTTACCTGGTCATGAGGTGGCTCTCCGCCTCGTGACCTGACGACAGTACCGCTTCCCTGCGGGCAAAAGTCAAGTCAACACCTGTGGTTCATACCATAAACCGGCCGCCGGACCGATACCTGCACATTCGGACTGGTGGATGTTGTCGTTGTGACATTGTCCGGCGGTCCGGGACAGGAAAGCAGCTCATCGCACTTCAAATTCGATACAAGTGTACTGATAACCGTTTCCGGACCGGTCAGAATACCAGCTCTCAACAGCGGGGTAACGCTCGTTCCATACGGTTCCGACGGCTTGATGTGATGAACAGGCCCCGTCATTTCCATGGTTTTTCCGCGCCTGTGAACCCTCCGGCAATTCATCACCAAAGGCGTAGCGTACCATGAAAGGGGCTGAGTCGCTTTTGCACGCCCAGAGAATGAACCCGTCGCGGGAGACCACAAACGCTATGGGTTTTGTACTTAACCGGACATAGCGCAGAGCACTCGCCTGCAACGAGCAGTCAAAGCGATTGCCCATCTCACACAGCGTATCCGTATTCCAGGTGCTATGTGCAAACTCTTTACGGATCAGGTTTGCCGGCATGAGTAGCCAGGAGGCAAAAATGTTCGCTTCGGTTTCAATCCCGTCACGAAAATCGTTCAGTGTTTCCTCACTGTCCCCGAAACAATCCCGAAGCTCCCGATGGCACATAAAATGTCCCAGTTCATGGGCAAGGGTGAAACGCTGACGCCTTGTGTTCCGGATCTTTTCATTGAGAAGAATGGCCCATCTCCGGGTACCCCGGGTGCGCACCAATGCGCCCTCAAGGCTGTCAAAATGGTTTCGGTCAATCACCAGTGTATCTGAAAAGCTGCTGGTCAGAATCGCACCGTCAATCAAAGCCTCAATATCAAGCGGATAGCGGTTTGGTCCGAATTTCTGCCAGAGTGAGCTGAGGCGGATGGCCTCTTTGATCGGGTTAGTCGTTTTTTTCGCTGTCAAAACCGGAAACGATCCTGTCGATATAACGCTTGTCGTTCTCCGGGAGCCTTTTGAACTTTCTGAAAAAAGCCTCTTCAAGCTGCACTTCGGACGGCTCATCCACCTGGTCATCTAAAAAGAAATCCGGTGATTCGCCCAGGTAATGTGCAATTTTTAAGAGAAGTGCAGCGGAGGGCACGGCCTTCTGCTTGTTCTCAAGCTGCCAGACATACGCTTTCGAGCTGCCAATTGCCTCAGCCAGCTCTTCCAGCGTACGGTTCCTGCCGGTCCGGATCTTCCTGAGCTTTTCGCCGAATTTCTCAGACATGGAATTTCATCTGTAGCGCCTCCTTGACACAAGTATAGCGATCGATGTATAAATTGCAAGTATTGCAATAGATATACTTTTATAAACTTAACGTATGGAGGCAAAATGCCGGACACTGTTATCGAATCTCACCCCGTTGCCTCATTGAAGCCCCGGAACCGGAACGCCCGCACCCATTCCAAAAAACAGTTGCGCCAGATTGCGGAGAGTATCCGCACCTTTGGCTTTACCAATCCGGTGTTGATTGACGAGGAGAGTTCAATCCTGGCGGGTCATGGTCGTGTGGCAGCGGCCAGACTGGCGGGGATGACAGACGTACCTTGTGTGCGGCTGGAATACCTGACACCGGAGCAAAAACTGGCTTACGTTCTGGCGGACAACAAGCTGGCACTGAACGCCGGTTGGGATGAGGATCTGCTGGCAGAAGAGCTGGGTGACCTGCTGGCGCTCGATCCGGACTTTGACATCGGGGTCACTGGTTTTTCGATTCCGGAAATCGATTTGTTAATCGAAGGGCTCGCCCCGGAAGAGCCGGGCGATCCGGCAGAGGATGTGCTGCCCCGGGCAGAGGACGTGCCGGACCGGTGTCATCCCGGCGATCTCTGGCAGTTGGGCGCACACCGCTTAATTTGCGGAGATGCGCTCGATACGGAGACGGTCGCACTTCTGATGGACGGGGAGAACGCGCGGATGGTGTTTACCGACCCGCCTTATAATGTACCGGTCAACGGGCATGTCAGCGGTTCGGGTAAAATCAGGCATCGTGAGTTTGCGATGGCGTGCGGTGAGATGTCATCAGAGGCATTTACCGCCTTTCTGTCCCAGGCCTTCCGTAATCTTACCGAATACAGCCTTAACGGATCCATCCACTTTATCTGCATGGACTGGCGTCACATTAAGGAGATAACAGCGGCCGGAAACACGATCTACACGGAGCTCAAGAACCTGATTGTCTGGGTCAAGGACAATGGCGGCATGGGCACTTTCTACCGCTCGCGTCACGAACTGATCTTTGCCTTCAAGAACGGGGCAGCTCCGCACGTCAACAGTTTTGAGCTGGGTCAGCACGGACGCTATCGCACCAACGTCTGGCAATACCGGGGCGTTAATACGTTTCGGACCGGGCGCATGGAAGAGTTGGCGATGCATCCGACCGTCAAGCCGGTACAGATGATTGCTGATGCAATCAAAGATGTATCAGGCCGTGATGAGATTGTCCTGGATCTCTTTGCCGGTTCCGGCTCCACCCTGATTGCGGCGCACAAGACGGGTCGGCGCGGCTTTCTGTGTGAACTTGATGTACGCTATTGCGATAGAATTCTCGCGCGCTGGGAAGCATATGCAAAAGATGATGCGACACGCTTAGTCTGCGGGGATGCTGTGCCTTTGAACTACGGGGAGGCAACCCGATGACGAAGTTCAGACATACGGACACCAAACCATTCATGCATCGGCCGGAGTCGCTGGCCTTTGAGACCGGCTATGGTAAGCCGCCACAAGGGAGCCGCTTTCAGCCGGGTCAGTCCGGCAACCCCGGTGGCCGGCCAAAGGGTGCAAAAAACAAGATTCCGGCTCTGAACGGAGGGCGGCTGAAGGATATTATCATGGAAGAAGCCAATCGTACAATTTCGGTGCGCGACGGGGAGAAAAACGTCACGATGCCGATGGTACGGACGGTTATCCGGTCGCTAGTGGTGAGTGCGGACAAAGGAAACTCCCGGGCACAACGTTTGTTCACCGGGCTGCTGTACACGACTGAGCGTGAGCAAGCCGCACAGGAATATGCTTTACTGGATGCGGTGATCGGCTACAAAGTCGATTGGGAACGGGAGCTGGAACGCCGTGCGCGTTTAGGAATCGAAGCCCCCGAGCCGTTTCCGCATCCTGACCAGATCATCGTGGATTTGCGCGGTGACGGTGGCATAACCATCAAAGGGCCGATGACGAAGCAGGAAAAAACAGAGATTGATGAAGAAATTGACAGTGTCAGGCGGGCGAAAGTGACCATCGAGGCAGGGCTGGAAGATCTTCAGGGGAAACCGGGCGGGGCGCGAAGTGATAAAACCAGGAAACGCCTGCAAAACAGAATCCGCTTATTCGAGCGCATTCTCCACAAAATCAGGACAAGACTGTCGGATCTGGAATATTAGAATCTGGTTCAAAACTCATGACGTCATCCTGAGTAAATATCCGCATCCATTTTACCCTCAGCAAGATGCCAAAGTATTCGCCCATTTGCGCTGCTGCCATTGATTGTAGAAGCGGCAGCCGAAAATCGAAGAGAATATATAGTCGGTGCAAAACAGAAGTACGTCACTTTCTTCTTTTAGTATATCTTTTTTGATCAAAATCTGGCGCTGAGCAGCCACTCCTTCCGGGATGCCGGATGTTGTATACAGCCCGGCATCCCGGAACGGACAGGACGGGTGTCCGCGTCGCACCGGAGCGTTACTATTTTCTCGTCCCAGAGACCGCGGGGCGTAAGTCCGTTGCCATTGTCGTCCCACAGACCCAGGTGCATCGACGTTGCCAGAAGGCGGGACCTATCGTGAGACGGGCGGTGCAACCGACTCCGGCGTAAGTCCCGCCGGGTACGGGCCATCGTTGATTTCTAAGCTGCCTGTGCGGCAGTGAACCTGTTTTGCCGGTCTTTCCGATCCCGGATTTCTTTCTAAGCTGCCTGTGCGGCAGTGAACATCGGTTATCTGCGCATGAAGCCTGTTAATAATTTCTAAGCTGCCTGTGCGGCAGTGAACACTGGGTTCTGCCGTCCTGACTGAATAGTATTTTGTAATGGCATTCACCCGCTACAATCCGGGAGAAAGGTGCAAAAGAGAGATCGCTTCTCCTGCTGGAATCCACATAACGGCCCGGGCTGTGAGTGTATTGAAAAGAATGTCAGAGTATTCCTGTTTACTCTGGTCTTCAGGTTACTTAGGATGGGAGACAGAAGACCCCGGAGTGCAAATGTTGCAAAGTCGGACAGGATGACAATACATTGAATTCGTAAGGGATCCGGGCGTACGGCGGGAAGCGTGTCAACAAGTCATTTAGGTTGATATAAAACGGATAGGTCTGTGTTTAATTTCGTTGCGGGGACCATCGTACGGATAGTCGGGAGTCCCTACATGTTCGGGGTGTTAAACCCATTCCTTGGGAGAATGATGTAATCAACTCATGACTTCTCTCTGTTCAATCAAGCTGATAAGCATCCTTTTATGATGCAACGCTTCCGGGGCGACGGACTTGCTCAGGTTAGTTTAACACCAGGGTAAAGCCCTCATCACTTGTCATCACGTTATCAATAAAAAATTGACCATCCGGATTAATTGTGATCTGGGCTAAGGTGTAACGCCCAACCCGGACGCCGCAGATTGATATAGCCACTATCGACCACACGATGGCATAGGACTGGAAACATCAATGTGTGTGCTATTATCAACAGTTCATGCAGGCGCCTGATTTGTCTCACAGGTACTGCCTGACATAAAAGCGGCGCAGAATACACCAATGTATGGTAGTGTTACACACTATGGAAATAGAGGCGTTATATTTAGATGAAAATAACTTCTAAGCAACCTGTCCAAGTACCACGGGGTACGCAGGCAAGACATAGACACGATAAACAACTTTAGATTACGCAGAACACCAGCTGGCATCTGAACGGAGAAAATAAAATGGTAAAACGGCAACATATTCAATACAGTGCCTCATACATTACTATATTAACCGCCTGTATGCTCGCCTCGCCTGTGGCCGCCCAATCAATTACCATTGCCGAAGGAGAGACTCGATCGGAGACGGTTTCATCGGGTGATCCTGATGCTCGTATCACCAACAGCGGCACCATAACAGGGGGGAGTGCCGGCATTTTCTCATCCGGCTCCGGCGCGAGCCTCACCAATGAGGCGGGCGGCACCATCTCAACGTCAGGTGAGGGGTCTCACGGTATTTTCTCGCAGGGTGCTATGGCAAATATTACCAATGTCCTTAGCGGCTCAATCTCAACCACAGGGTTTCAGGCTTTTGGTATTTTCTCAAACGGCTCTGACGTGACCATCACCCATAGCGGTGAAATCTCAGCCACAGGAGACGATTCTGACGGTATTTCCTCGGAGGGTGATAACGCGGCCATCAGCAACAGCGGCACCATCTCAACGACAGGAGTCAGATCCCGCGGTATTTTCTCAAACGGCTCCGGCGCGACCATCACCCATAGCGGTGAAATCTCAGCCACAGGAGACGATTCTGACGGTATTTCCTCGGAGGGTGATAACGCGGCCATCAGCAACAGCGGCACCATCTCAACGACAGGAGTCAGATCCCGCGGTATTTTCTCGTCCGGCTCTGGCGCGAGCCTCACCAATGAGGCGGGCGGCACCATCTCAACGACAGGAGGAGGCGCCTCTCACGGCATTTCCTCGGAGGGTGATAACGCGGCCATCAGCAACAGCGGCACAATCACAACGACAGGAGGCAGCTCCAGCGGTATTTTCTCGCAGGGTTCTGGCGCGATCATCACCAACCGCGGCACAATAGAGGGCAGGAATTACGGAATTTTCTCGGAGGGTTCTGGCGCGATCATCACCAACCGCGGCACAATAGAGGGCAGGAATTACGGAATTTTCTCGACTGCTGATAGCGTAACGATCAACAACATAGGAACAACAATATCGACGGGGAATAATTCTGAGACTATTTTCTCGAGTGGTTCTAACGCGATCATCACCAACAGCGGTATGGTAACGGCGACGGGGTTTATGGGTACAGGCATTTTTTCAAGGGGCGATAACGCGAGGATCACCAATGAGGCGGGCGGCACCATCACGGCGACGAATCACGGCATTTTCTCGAATGGTGGCGCTAACTTGACCATCAACAACAGCGGCACAATCACGGCGACGAATATCGGTATTTACTCAAGTAATGGTGCTGACGAGACCATCACCAACAGCGGAACAATCACGGCGACGGGACCCAGGGGCCGGGGTATTTTATTGACTGGTAGTAACGCGATGATCACCAACAGCGGCACCATAACAGGGGGGAGTGCCGGCATTTTCTCATCCGGCTCCGGCGCGAGCCTCACCAATGAGGCGGGCGGCACCATAAAAACGAGCGGGGATGACTCCAGCGGTATTTTCTCAAACGGCACTGACGCGATCATCACCAACAGAGGCACAATAACGTCGGGGGGAATTCATTCTGAGGGTATTTACTCGGATGCTCCTAACGCGATGATCCGCAACAGCGGCACAATCACGGCGACGAATATCGGTATTTACTCAAGTAATGGTGCTGACGAGACCATCACCAACAGCGGAACAATCACGGCGACGGGACCCAGGGGCCGGGGTATTTTATTGACTGGTAGTAACGCGATGATCACCAACAGCGGCACCATAACAGGGGGGAGTGCCGGCATTTTCTCATCCGGCTCCGGCGCGAGCCTCACCAATGAGGCGGGCGGCACCATCTCAACGTCAGGTGAGGGGTCTCACGGCATTGCCGCGAATGCCGATAACGTAAAGACTACCAACAGCGGCACCATCTCAACCACAGGGGATGGTGCGCACGGTATGTTTGCGGAAGGGGGGGGAGTCGGGGTATGATTACCAACAGCGGCACCATCTCAACCACAGGGGTTGGTGCGCACGGCATTTTTGCGGGGAGGGACAGAGACATTACCATCAGTGGCAGTGTGTCTGTCACGGGTGAAGATTCCTACGCGGTGCGAGGCTCCGATGCGGGCGATCAGACACTGAATCTGTTGGAAGGAGCGAGAGTCGGACGGGTTAACCTGGGAGAGGATGTGGATGGACTCGACCATGATGTGGTGAACGTTTTTGCAGCGAGGCGCCCGCATTCGGCAACGTACCTTTTTGAAGGGGCTGAGCAGATCAACCTGCTTGGCCCGGCACGAGCGGCAGTACGGAGTAGCACTGGTGATACCGTAGCGGTGATCGACCCGACGGGTTCTTCCGCCACCCGCATCACGCTGGGTGCGACTACAGGCCGGATTCACCGGCAGGTGTTTCAACGGCTCGCATCGGTACGGGGAAAATCGGCGAACCAAGGTGCCTGGGGGAGTTTTTTAGGAGGCTATACCAAGCGCGGGGGTGACGGCCTCGCGCAAGCCTGGAAGCATGATTTTTATGGCGGGGTCGGCGGGTTTGATACCCGCCTGCGGGGCGGGCATCGGGTGGGCGTGTTTGCCGGGGGCGGGCGGGGACAGATCCGAACCTCTGCGGCTTCCGTCCGGGATGGTGCCAGCCGTGCCTTTTTCGGGGCCTATGGCCAGCAGGCACTGGCCGCGCATGCCCGGGGTAAATTGACCCTGGATGGTTCGGTACTGTTCGGATATGCCCGTCATGACAGTATGCGCAGAGTGCTGGATAATCTCACCGGATATGAGACAGCGAACGGGGACTACAACAGCTTTTATATCAGCCCGTCCTTAGCTCTTACGTATGTGCAGGCACTGGGCAGTGGATTTGAATTACGGCCCGGCGCACAAATTGCCTATACCTACGGGCATTTTGGTGCGCACACAGAGAACGGCACCACCACCTCCGATATCAGCTTCCGGGGCCGGGGGGTGAACATTGTGGATGGTCGCATGCAACTGGCACTGGCCCGGACCTTTGCTGATGACCGGGGAGAGATTGAGTGGCGTGGTGGCGCCACCCTCGCACAGTATAGTAACAGTAATGCCGGTGCCCGCCTGGGCGGCGGGCCGACAACCTCTTATCGGGTGCCGGGCGATGATGTGATTCATGGTGGGTATACCGGGGTACGCCTGCACTACGCCATCAACGACTATACCACTGTAGGGGGTGATTTCGAATATGTCCGCAGATCGGGTCGGGAGGATTCGGTCCTGGGATATCTGAGGTATGCCGTTCAGTTCTGATACCCCGCACAGGATAGAATTATCTGATGACTGTCTGATGCAATCTGCTTCCTCCATGAGATTTCCGCCGGGGTATCCGGCATCTCGGAGAATCCTGCAAAACTTTCCAGACCGGACATTCAGCACCATTAATAATGCTCGGTACAGTCATTTACATGGGAGTTGAAAGCTGATATTTCCGGTGCGTGAAAAAAGTAAATTATGAATTATCAGAAGATTACCGCCCTCATCCTTGCCGCTCACCCGTACACCCGGGCCATCTATCTCTACGGCAGCTGGGGCACTGAGTACCAGCGATACGACAGCGACCTGGATATCGCAGTGTTGTTGACGCAGGATGAATCCAAAAACATAGATAGCTGGCAATGGCATTTGCTGGCGACCGAGGTAGCTGCCAGCATTCATGTGGAACATGTAGATTTGATCAATCTGTATTGCACGGATACGACCTTCCGGGCGGAAATCCTGCGTACCGGGCGATTGCTGTTTTGCGCCGATGAGGAGGCACAGCTTCAGTTTGAGACGCTTGTTCTGTCAATGCATCAGAAACTGAACGCAGAACGTGCCCAAATCCGCAGGGAAATCATTACCAGCGGGCGGGTGTTTGCGCCGTGAGTGAACTTTTACTGTCAAAGCAGCAGAGCATTGAACGCTGTTTGAAACGTGCCCGTAGCGTGTGGGAAAAGCCGTCGAAACTGTCGTTTAAGGAAGATTATGACAAACAGGACATCGTCATCCTGAATCTGCAGCGGGCGTGTGAACAGGTACTGGACATGGCGAACCACACGATACGGGCGAAAAAACTGGGATGGCCAAAAGACAGTGCCGGAAGTTTTACCCTGCTCCGGCAAGCAGACATCATAGACTCCGAACTGGAAAAGAAGTTAATCGGCATGGTCGGTTTCAGAAACATCGTAGTCCATCAATATTGCGAAATTGATTATCAACAAGTAGAAAGGGTGATTACAAAACAGTCCGATGACCTGATTGAATTCGCCGGCATACTGGTTGCTGCCGTCCTGACTGAATAGTATTTTGTAATGGCATTCACCCGCTACAATCCGGGAGAAAGGTGCAAAAGAGAGATCGCTTCTCCTGCTGGAATCCACATAACGGCCCGGGCTGTGAGTGTATTGAAAAGAATGTCAGAGTATTCCTGTTTACTCTGGTCTTCAGGTTACTTAGGATGGGAGACAGAAGACCCCGGAGTGCAAATGTTGCAAAGTCGGACAGGATGACAATACATTGAATTCGTAAGGGATCCGGGCGTACGGCGGGAAGCGTGTCAACAAGTCATTTAGGTTGATATAAAACGGATAGGTCTGTGTTTAATTTCGTTGCGGGGACCATCGTACGGATAGTCGGGAGTCCCTACATGTTCGGGGTGTTAAACCCATTCCTTGGGAGAATGATGTAATCAACTCATGACTTCTCTCTGTTCAATCAAGCTGATAAGCATCCTTTTATGATGCAACGCTTCCGGGGCGACGGACTTGCTCAGGTTAGTTTAACACCAGGGTAAAGCCCTCATCACTTGTCATCACGTTATCAATAAAAAATTGACCATCCGGATTAATTGTGATCTGGGCTAAGGTGTAACGCCCAACCCGGACGCCGCAGATTGATATAGCCACTATCGACCACACGATGGCATAGGACTGGAAACATCAATGTGTGTGCTATTATCAACAGTTCATGCAGGCGCCTGATTTGTCTCACAGGTACTGCCTGACATAAAAGCGGCGCAGAATACACCAATGTATGGTAGTGTTACACACTATGGAAATAGAGGCGTTATATTTAGATGAAAATAACTTCTAAGCAACCTGTCCAAGTACCACGGGGTACGCAGGCAAGACATAGACACGATAAACAACTTTAGATTACGCAGAACACCAGCTGGCATCTGAACGGAGAAAATAAAATGGTAAAACGGCAACATATTCAATACAGTGCCTCATACATTACTATATTAACCGCCTGTATGCTCGCCTCGCCTGTGGCCGCCCAATCAATTACCATTGCCGAAGGAGAGACTCGATCGGAGACGGTTTCATCGGGTGATCCTGATGCTCGTATCACCAACAGCGGCACCATAACAGGGGGAGTGCCGGCATTTTCTCATCCGGCTCCGGCGCGAGCCTCACCAATGAGGCGGGCGGCACCATAAAAACGAGCGGGGATGACTCCAGCGGTATTTTCTCAAACGGCACTGACGCGATCATCACCAACAGAGGCACAATAACGTCGGGGGGAATTCATTCTGAGGGTATTTACTCGGATGCTCCTAACGCGATGATCCGCAACAGCGGCACCATCACATCGACGGGTGAAGCCATTTCCGCGCATGGCGATAACGCGATGATCACCAGTAGCGGTTCAATCTCAACCACAGGGTTTGAGGCTCATGGTATTTTTATGGGCGGTAATGACGGGATCATCAGCAACAGCGGCACCATCTCAACGTCAGGCGATGAATCTAACGGCATTTTCTCGAGGGGTGCTGGCGCGAGCCTCACCAATGAGGCGGGCGGCACCATCTCAACGTCAGGTGAGGGGTCTCACGGCATTGCCGCGAATGCCGATAACGTAAAGACTACCAACAGCGGCACCATCTCAACCACAGGGGATGGTGCGCACGGTATGTTTGCGGAAGGGGGGGGAGTCGGGGTATGATTACCAACAGCGGCACCATCTCAACCACAGGGGTTGGTGCGCACGGCATTTTTGCGGGGAGGGACAGAGACATTACCATCAGTGGCAGTGTGTCTGTCACGGGTGAAGATTCCTACGCGGTGCGAGGCTCCGATGCGGGCGATCAGACACTGAATCTGTTGGAAGGAGCGAGAGTCGGACGGGTTAACCTGGGAGAGGATGTGGATGGACTCGACCATGATGTGGTGAACGTTTTTGCAGCGAGGCGCCCGCATTCGGCAACGTACCTTTTTGAAGGGGCTGAGCAGATCAACCTGCTTGGCCCGGCACGAGCGGCAGTACGGAGTAGCACTGGTGATACCGTAGCGGTGATCGACCCGACGGGTTCTTCCGCCACCCGCATCACGCTGGGTGCGACTACAGGCCGGATTCACCGGCAGGTGTTTCAACGGCTCGCATCGGTACGGGGAAAATCGGCGAACCAAGGTGCCTGGGGGAGTTTTTTAGGAGGCTATACCAAGCGCGGGGGTGACGGCCTCGCGCAAGCCTGGAAGCATGATTTTTATGGCGGGGTCGGCGGGTTTGATACCCGCCTGCGGGGCGGGCATCGGGTGGGCGTGTTTGCCGGGGGCGGGCGGGGACAGATCCGAACCTCTGCGGCTTCCGTCCGGGATGGTGCCAGCCGTGCCTTTTTCGGGGCCTATGGCCAGCAGGCACTGGCCGCGCATGCCCGGGGTAAATTGACCCTGGATGGTTCGGTACTGTTCGGATATGCCCGTCATGACAGTATGCGCAGAGTGCTGGATAATCTCACCGGATATGAGACAGCGAACGGGGACTACAACAGCTTTTATATCAGCCCGTCCTTAGCTCTTACGTATGTGCAGGCACTGGGCAGTGGATTTGAATTACGGCCCGGCGCACAAATTGCCTATACCTACGGGCATTTTGGTGCGCACACAGAGAACGGCACCACCACCTCCGATATCAGCTTCCGGGGCCGGGGGGTGAACATTGTGGATGGTCGCATGCAACTGGCACTGGCCCGGACCTTTGCTGATGACCGGGGAGAGATTGAGTGGCGTGGTGGCGCCACCCTCGCACAGTATAGTAACAGTAATGCCGGTGCCCGCCTGGGCGGCGGGCCGACAACCTCTTATCGGGTGCCGGGCGATGATGTGATTCATGGTGGGTATACCGGGGTACGCCTGCACTACGCCATCAACGACTATACCACTGTAGGGGGTGATTTCGAATATGTCCGCAGATCGGGTCGGGAGGATTCGGTCCTGGGATATCTCAGGTATGCCGTTCAGTTCTGATACCGACCACATAAAATAAGATAGCAGGATCTCTGCCCTTCTGTACTACTAATATATACAGACAAGTTATTAATGGTCTCTTAAGGCGAATCATCGGATTCAGTTTGGTTTACACACAAGCACTCCGAGTCTTGCTTTCTTGTATTCTTCCACTTAGACTACAAGTAGAACTTCTTACCAGTGACCACATTAAGAATTGACCATCCGGATTAATTGTGATCTGGGCGAATGTCTGACGCCTGACCCGGACGCAACCGTAATGCCGCTGACTGATATCGCCAATATCGCCTGTGGCGGGCATGCGGGAAATGATCACAGCATGAATAAGACGATACAACTCGCCCGGCAAAACAGGGTGAGAATCGGCGCACACCCCGGTTATCCGGATCCGGTCAATTTTGGCCGCGTTCGTCATAATCTGAGTGAGGAAGCGTTATTTGCCCTGATTACCCGCCAGGTTGTGCATTTTCAGCAACTGTGCAGAGATCACAAGGTAACCCCTGAGTACATCAAACCCCATGGTGCCCTGTATCATCAGATGACGGCGGAGCCGTCCGTACTCAGGATAATTTGTCAGGTGATCAAAGCCACCGACCCGGATCTGCTACTGATCGTGCAGGCGGGGAGAAACAGTAAAGAGGTCAGCACAATCGCAGAAAAGGAACACATCAGACTGATGTATGAAATGTTTGCGGACAGAGGGTATAACGGTGCTCAACTGATTGCCAGAGGAAAAAAAGGGGCAGTATTAGCTCAGCCGAAAGCCATTATCGAACAATACCGGCGATTTTTAAACGACCCGCCGTTCAAAGTTGATACCATTTGTTTTCACAGTGATAATCCGGCTTCCGTTCAGGCGTTACAATTACTCCGTGTATAAGATCGTTCCGGCAGGAGAAGTGTAACCGACTAAGGTCTGTCTGCAAATCACAACAGCAGACGGCCAACGGTGGGAGATAGAATGAGTGTAACCGACTAAGGTCTGTCTGCAAATCACAACACGATACTACTAATGGTGGCGAAGCAAGAAAAGTGTAACCGACTAAGGTCTGTCTGCAAATCACAGCCTAACCGGACGGTTTAATCCGAGCGTCAAACCCGAAAAGCTGGGTATTCCAGGCAATGTATTCCCTGCACGGCAAGCTGGCGAATCCGGCTGCCGGCGAGTTTCAATGTCCTTCTCTCTATTTTTACATCACTTTAGCGATAGCCGATAAGCCTGTGGCGGTGTGGCAGACGTCAACGCGGCAACCCCCCCGCATTTGAGAGTGGTTTACGGGTCGCGATGGGATCTGTTCCGCTACGCCGTTCCATTCGCCCGTTCACGACAAGCATCAAAGGACGGAATGTCCGCAATCTTCTCAGAGATTGCCGACCACGACAGGCGCTGAGGATTTGTAAATCATCCGGGAGCGGCGTCACAAACACACTCTGTGCGGATAACCGACCATCCAGTCCCGACACTACATTGCGTAAGTTGTCTACCATGGAAATTACGTTCATGCTGAGACAACACCCTTTGCCGACTTAGCTTTCTGATTTAATATACACATATTTATTGATAAAACACATTTAATGTGTGTATAATATATTGAATGGGACAACGTAAAACATATCAGGACACGGCATGAGCGGGGTCTTGATTTTTCTGATGTTGCAACTGTTAATTAAACAGGTAATTACTATTGAAGATGTGCGTCAACCATATCCTGAGACCCGTTATATCACCTATGCTCTGATCAATGACCATCTTTACGTCTTTGCATGGTGCTATCGCGGAAAAAACCTGCGGGTGATCAGCCTGCGCAAAGCAAACACCAGAGAGGAGCGAAAATATGCCGGAGATTAAACCATATATAGACGAGGACGGGGAAGTCCGTGAACTGGACGAACATTTTTTTTAAAACAGCGACCCGTGGCCGCCCACCTCTGCCAGAAACCGAACGCAAGCAACGGGTCAACATCATGCTCGACCCCGACTTGTTAGTGCGTCTCAGGACAGGCGGCAAGGGCTGGCAGACACGAATAAACGCCATATTGCGACAAGCATTGAAAATGTAGTTTCTTACCCGACTCCTGTCAGCGTGTAGCTGCTGCCTTGTACCGGTTCATTACAGGCACGGAACGTGCTGTCCCCGTCATCATCGTGTGGTACTTCGGGAAAAACTTCCGGTTCCGCAAACCAGCCAGTGTTCCATGTCCATAGTTCATGTACCACGAGTATTACCTGCTTGCCCCTTGTATTACGCTTCTATGGTTTTCCAGGTACTGGCTGTAATGGATTTTGGAAGTCCGGGGAAAAAATCTCACCATAGAGCTGTCGGACGCCTTGCGATCAATATAGCAGGAGAATTCAGGAAATCCTTTTGATGCTGATTCCAGCGTACTCTCCGAAAGACTCCACTCATTCCTGAATCCGGATCTGCTACAAACGGATGTCCTGTCTTTCCGACCGGACATAGCCGTGTGTGAAGCAGATGGCAGATGATATCATTATGTAATTATCAACACTACAGTCTCCGGGACGTGTTTCAATATCAAGAGGAAGTTTCCCCGGTATTGCCTGATCTGCGGTTTATTTTCCCTGTTCGGGCAAAAGATTTCTCTGTTCTGTTGGTCAGCGTTCCCTGATACGCAGAATCAATTTCCCTGTTATCCGGGAACAGGGAATACCCGCAATTTGCTGATCTTGTGCGGTGAATTCGGTGTATAGCAGGCAGTTTTGCCTTAAAATTCCCCGCTTTCCCTGTTAATTCCCTGTAAATCACCAAATTCGGCAAGAGACCGGTTCGCTTAAGACTGCGTCCACCACCAATAAACAAGCGGATTATGGAAATGTAATCTGTTTTTATTTTCTCTATGGGACACTGGTGGAACACTAAATAACAGTATTGTCATTAAATTGGATTTTTCTCTGAACGTCCGCTTTTGGCACAAAGCAGACATTCAAGAAATCTACTTCCGAACAAAGATATTATGCTTACCTGCTATTCAATTAAGTATTACAGTCACCCTTTAGATGAGCAAGGTTGTATGTAATGGCAGAAATAGTTGCACCTTGTGGGTCTTGAATCACACAAAATCGTCCTACATCTGGAATGTCCTGAGGCGGAACACATATTGTGGCGCCAAGCTGTTCCGCAGTCTTCGCAACCTCATCAACATTATCGACAGTGACGTAAGTACCCCATTTTGGAGGCATACCTTGAGCTTCCTTTGGAATTAGCATAATTCCGCCAATATCTTTATCCCCCGCTTTGACCATTGTGTAGGTCATTCCTTCCATTGGCATATCTTTAGTCTCCCACCCAAATAACTTGTTGTAGAAAGTCTTTGCAGCTTCTACATCTGATGTCATCAATTCACACCAACTAAAAACCCCATGTTGCTTGTATTGTTCTTCCATTGTTCTTTTCTCCTAATCTGGTTATCAGATAAATAGTCTTTTTTGTTCAACCTGGTTGTTAAAATCGATACGGAATGTAACTTACCATAACCCTTGGTTAGCATCTATATACCTATAGTCCTATTGATTAAGTCGATCCAAGAGTGGCTATAAACATGTAATAGCCAATAACGAATGTCCGCTTTTGGCACAAAGCAGACATTAAGGTAACACCAAAATACTTCCCAGAGCAGGACCCACACAAGTATTACTAATGACTAGATAACGGCTCTATTCTTTTGTGCTACCCATACAAACGCAAAGCCCTACGAATATCGCAGGGCTTCACAGGATCTCCACATTACTGTGGTTTGATTTCGTCGCGTTACCGCAACTTATTATGCCAGTGCATTAAAGCTGACGTTTGGATGAAACTGTAGTGATGTAATGATTTTTCTCTATAGAACCCTCCCATAAAAGGATAGCCTCTAAAAATTAGATTGTATGGTGTTTCACTAGTTCCATTAACTTCTTCCTGTACTACTTGGATCACTCTGGAGCCTTAGCGCGGACATAAGATTAGGGCTTTTTATGGGGAACAATTCGAGGTTTATTAAATCTAATCTCTTACATACTATAACGACTATAACGACTATAACGACTATAACGACTATAACGACTATAAGGACTATAAGGACTATAAGGACGTAGTGGAGGTCAGTTTATACATGTATGACAGTTCAATGCTTTGTTCCTTAAGCGTCTATAGCCTGTGCATTGCAATTTTGTATAGGAGGCCATCATGGAATCGATGACTGTATTAATAGCAGCATTAATAATCGCAGCTTGCTTTGGTGCCTGGTATCTTCGGCACTAAAGAGGGGTATTCTGACTACAACATGTAGTCAGAACTAATCCCCTGGATATTTAGTTACTTTGGAGGTTAACTTATGGCAATTACATTGACTGAAAATGCGGCAAAACAGATTCAGAGCCAGCTTGCGAAGCGCGGCAAAGGGCTTGCCCTGCGCATCGGCGTCAAAAAAGTCGGCTGTTCCGGCTTGGCTAACACCTTCGACTACGCCGACGAAGTGCGCGCGGGAGATCACACGTTTGAGTCACATAACGCCAAGGTGGTGGTCGATGCCAACAGCCTGTCGTTCCTCGACGGCTCGCGTATCGATTTCGTCAAGGAAGGGCTCAAGCAGATGTTCAAATTTGACAATCCCAACGTCGAAAGCGAATGCGGCTGTGGCGAGAGCTTCAACATGAAGTCGAAACTTAATACGAATACGGAGGTAACGCCATGAGCGCAGTTTCTGAAAACATCCAGACCGAAATGCCCGCACCTTTTATCTTTACCGACAGCGCGGCGACCAAAATCGCTGATTTGATTGCCGAAGAAGGCAACCCCGACCTGAAACTGCGTGTTTTTGTTCAGGGCGGCGGCTGCTCCGGCTTCTCCTACGGATTCACGTTTGACGAAGTCGCCAACGAAGACGATACAACGATGACCAAGAACGGAGTGTCGCTGTTGATTGATGCGATGAGCTACCAGTACCTGGTGGGGGCAGAGATTGATTACAAAAACGATCTGGAAGGTGAGCAGTTCGTCATCAAGAACAATCCTAGTGCTACTTCTACCTGTGGATGCGGGTCGTCTTTCTCAGCTTAACTTAGGAACAACATCATGAGTACAGTAGTACTGCAAAATCTCACCGGTAAGCTCGGCCTTGACAGCCAGAACCCATCGGGCGGCTCGCGGTATTCGCTGGCGCGTGCGACCTGTCGACGCGCGCCAAATGCGCGAGATGTATCAGCAAGGTGAATTGCAGAAATTGATCAATTCAGCGGTGGGTTGATGACATTGAAACGGATTATGAGCGGGCATCCTTTCAACGGGGTTGCCGTATTTTCGGCACCAAGATGGTGGCCCCGCTTTCAGGATATTAAGATGCCGAAAATAGCAGAAATTGAAGACACGCCCAATCCGAACGCGGTGAAGTTTATCCTCATGGAGCCGCTGACTTGGGGGATAACACGCTCCTACGACAACGCCGAGCAGGCGCAGGATGATGCGCTTGCCTCCACGCTATTCGACATCGAGCACGTGACTAATGTGTTTTACGTCGATCGCTGGCTCACGGTCACACAGGACGGCGAAGCCGACTGGCCGGAGTTGGTGCGTAAAGTCGCCGAGCCGATCCGCGCCGCGCCGGCGGCGGATCAACAATCGGCCGCAACGGTTGCGGCGGCGACCTCCACGTGGTCGGCCTCGACGGCAACCAGCTCAGCGTGCACTACCAGGGCGCGTGCGGCAGCTGTCCAAGCTCGATATCCGGCACGCTCAGGGCCATTGAGAACCTGGTCAAGTTGATTGAGCCGGACATCGAAGTCGTGGCAGTTTAGGTTTAAAATTGGTAGTTGGTCGATTACGTGATTGATAAGTTTTATCCGGCGTTACGCACTGAACCCGTATGCCACTCACTTGGGCGGCGAACCGGGAGGTCAGTTGTTCATCTTAATGTGTCGCCGGGCGCCAAGTCCGGTGGGTCACCATATCGAGGAAAACATGCAGGAAGAAAACGTCTTGAAACCTACACGCGATGCATTGCTCGAACGCTTTCGGCAAGCATTTCCTGAGGCCTCGATCCAGGTTGAGGACGAGAGCCATTTGCACGTTGGTCACGCCGGTGCTGCGGGTGGTGCCGGGCATTTTCGAGTCCAGATAATCGACGCCAAGTTCAATGAATTGCAGCGCATCCACAGGCATCGGCTGGTCTATAGCGCAGTATCTGACTGGATGCCGGAGCGGGTGCACGCATTGAACATCATCGCCATGACCCCGGAAGAAGCTGGGTATGCCTCGACTATTCAGCAGGGTCTATCTAAATAGCTCGTTCCTCGGTCGGTTTGCAATGGCTGATTGAGTCAGCGCAGGACCGGCAACAGGCTTGATAAGGCTAAAGAATCGTGTGAATCAAAAGGTCACGCTGATAGTGATCGAAAAATCCCTTTTACAGGGATCAACCCAGAGAGGAAATGCACAGATGTCAGAACCACAATTTACCGAGCAGGACTGGCGCAGGCTTCTGGCCAGTTTGGGGGAGGATCCCGATAGAGCCGGCCTTGTAGAAACACCGTCCCGCATTGCAAAGGCCTGGAAGCATTGGACTGCCGGATATGCCCAAGACCCGGCTGAATGTCTAAAAGCGTTCGAAGACGGGGCGCAGGAGTACAACGAACTCATCGTGGTACGAGGCATCCCTGTATATAGTCATTGCGAGCACCACCTGGCGCCTTTCTTTGGTCAGGCCACGATCGGTTATGTTCCCGACGGAAAAATAGTGGGCCTGTCAAAGCTGACGCGCCTGGTCGATTGCTTTTCCAAGCGGTTGCAGGTGCAGGAACGGCTCACGATTCAAATTGCCAACGCTTTGATGACGCATCTGGAACCGAAAGCGGCGGGCGTGGTAATTCGCTGCCGGCACACGTGCATGGAAAGCCGCGGCATTCGCACCCAGGGAGAGGAAACTATCACATCAGCTATGCTCGGCGAACTTCTAACCAATCTGGCGCTGCGCACGGAATTTCTTGCTTTGGCGCGTGAGGCGTAACTTGGTTACTCAGGACGCCATGACAACCGAAACCATGCCGTTGACAGCCGCGAAGGTACCTAACGATGCAAAACTTGACTACACCAGAACTGGCCGCATGGATCGAGAATGCAGCGCGCGAGAAACCAGTATTACTCGACGTACGTGAGCCGTGGGAATTTCAGACTTGTCATATTGACGGGGCGTTGACGATGCCGATGAATACCATCCCTGGTAAGCTGTCCGAACTGGATGCAGAGCAGCCGATTGTCTGCATCTGCCACCATGGTGTGCGCAACATGCAAATCGCGTTGTTTTTAGAACAGCATGGCTTTACCCAAATTAGCTCTTAATCTAAATATTTCCTCCCATAAACTGCTTTACAGTCATGGCACAAAGCAAACATTCAATCCTGAAATACCATTTTCCATGACCTACACAAAACAGGTGCATAATAATCCTATTGCCACTACACTTATAAACAAGGAAGTGAATAATGGATAAGCACGAAAAAATAAATTATGTAGAATTTCCTTCAAGAAATATAGAAACGACCAAAGCATTTTTTACTGAGGTTTTTGATTGGACTTTTGTAGACTATGGTCCTGAATATTCGTCTTTTTCAAATTCAGGTATCGATGGAGGGTTTTTTAAATCTGAACTAATTGCCACAACTAAAAATGGCAGCGCCCTTATGGTTTTCTATAGTAAAAAGCTAGAGGACACGCAATCCAAAATAGTGAATACCGGAGGCTCTATTATTAAACCTATATTCCCATTTCCAGGTGGCCGTCGTTTTCATTTTACAGACCCCAATGGCAATGAATATGCAGTTTGGTCAGATATAAACAATTGAGCTTCCGCTCTGAACGTCCGCTTTTGGCACAAAGCGGACGTTCAGAATGTGAGTATTTTGTTGCTGTCTTCATTCTTCCTTCTCATAATTGGTATACCATGATTTTGTAGTCTTGACTTAGTCAGACCTATATTTATACTTTATTACCAAGCTAATTTTCTTAAAATCATCTAAAGTTTGGTCTTATAGGTGAGTAGAGGAAATAAAATTTCATTGAGGGAGTGCGACATGGAAAACAACGAACTAAATAAAATTGTTGATGCCGCTCTCGAGCTTGGAAAACAACAATCATGGGAAGCTGTACGCCTCCATGCCGTGGCTGAGGCAGCAGGTATTTCACTTAATAAAGAGAGAGCTTATTTTCGCGAGAAAGAAGAATTAGTAGAAGCATGGTTTGACCGCGCCGATAGTGCGATGCTTCAGGAAGCTGAAAAGCCAGATTTCCAGGCACTTGATCCACGACAGCGCTTGCATCGACTAATCATGACCTGGCTTGCCGCCCTGGCTCCTCATCGTAATGTGACGCGCCAGATGATTTATGGGAAGATGGAACCAGGTCACTTGCACGTCCAGATTCCAGGTCTCATGAGAATCAGCCGTACGGTACAGTGGATACGTGAGGCTGCTCATCTTGATGCTATCTATGTGCGTCGAGCATTGGAGGAAACTGGACTCACTAGCATTTATCTCATGACCTTCTTTTACTGGATGAAAGACAATACACCGGAATCTGAAAAAACTAGTCGTTTTCTTAATAGGCTGCTTGGCGTAGGCGAAAAACTAGAACAACTATTATGTGTAAATATTTGTAGTTCTACCCCAAAGAAAACCGCTAATACATTGCTTATAGAACAATCCGGTTTGACTCAGTCTAAGAAACCAACTAAAAAGGTCTAAAGTAGTCCTAATACATCGGCGTAAAGATCAAGCCCCACCAATTATATGCCCCTACAAACTTTATTTTTCAGGGCTCCAGGTTATTTAAGAACTAGAAATAGTATCTTAGAGCCCAATTTCGTGTGGATACGCTTACCCATGCCTTAAGTGGAGCCTTGCTCGCCCGCGCTACTGCGCCTGCGGTGCCACGCCCAGACCAACTTAATCTTCGTCTCCGCATGACAACGGGGTTTTTGTCAGCAGTATTTCCAGATAGTGATTTTGTTTTGCGTCTGGTAGATACACTCACTTACCTGAATTTCCACCAGGGCGTAACTCATTCCATCATCCTACTGCCTTTGTGGGCGTTGTTGCTGGCGGTATTATTCTCATTTTCCACACATAAGTGCTATTCTTGGCAAGCATTTTTCGGCATCGTCTCACTAGGAATCGCAATTCATATTTTAGGTGATTTATTCACTGCATATGGAACCATGATATTCGCTCCTTTTACATCGTGGCGCGTATCCCTGCCAATTATTTTCGTGCTTGATCCTTTCTTTACCGCAATTATCACAGTGGGTCTCGTGACTGCTATTTTTTGGCCAAAACAGCGCGGTATTGCTACCACAACGTTAATAATTCTTGCATGTTATGTGGGACTACAGATGACACTACATCAACAAGCAGTTAGGGTTGGTGAGGAATATGCAAAAAAGCACGGTTTAAATAGTGCGATAAGTGAAGCACTTCCACAACCGATATTGCTATCCAACTGGAAAGTTATCGTAAGTCATAATAATAAATACTATGTAGCATTGGTTAACTTGATTGATATCCACAGTTTCTTTTCATCTGGTCTACCAAAAGGAGTATTAAATAAAATTATTAATTCCTATCAACCAGCATCTGGGGCAGTATGGAAATCTCACTTACGTCTTGCTGAACCAGCATCGCAAAAAACAGTTATATATGAAGCTTGGAATCAAAAGGCATTCTCTGATTTTCGTCGCTTTGCACGATACCCGACACTCGACCATGTCGAAACTAATGGAAACAGGGTTTGTATCTGGTTTGCTGATCTACGATTTACATTACCAGAGCTTACTCCATCCTTCCGTTATGGTCTTTGCCGTTCTGAAACTTCAGATCAGTGGATACTTAAACAAAAACATGGAGACTTTTATTTAGATTGATTTCTACTTCGTAGTCGCAATTAGTGAGGAAATTATTTTCCTAAAATATTCTTTTCTAATATAACTGATAATCAGAATGAGACACTGAAGATTTAGGTTTCTGAACGTCCGCTTTTGGCACAAAGCAGACTTTCGCGAATGAGTTCTATCTACCCAGAGCGGACATTCAACGAACAAATTGAACGGCACAAACGGACCACTAAGGCAAACAGCTTCAGCATAATTACATCCGCTCAAACGACTTGTTAGGCGCTGCTCGTGCTTAAGGTCACCATAGGGGTTTACTTAGGTTCTCAGCGAATAAAGAGAACATGAGATTGAAACTTATGCTTATCCTAAGCTTGTCACTATCGTTTCGTGAAACCGAGTGCTCTAAATAGGCTGGAAACATCAAGAGCGTCCCCGTACTTACGTTCACCACGACCTGATCTGTATTTTGGGTTGTGAGTTCGGTAACTGGAGGCCTGATGATGCCGGTTTGTGGCCTAGGATCGTGAAAATTAATTGTATCAGCTCTTGCCTGTGTTTGAACGTAGTACACACCGCTCAAAAAGTTATTCGGATGACTGTGAATTGCGTGAGACGCTACAGTTGAATTGATATTGGCCCAGCAACCGGTGATCTCGACCGCATCATAGCTGACCTTAAGAAATCGCAACACTGTTTTCGCTGTGGTATGAATGCGTGGTACTAGATCAATGAATTCTTCGCGTTTGTGCAGTTGTAGATTTGACTGCCAAGAGTCACCAAGCGAAATATTGGCCAGGTCCGGGTTCATTCGATTTAGGGCTTTAAGTATCTTCGTATTTACTTTCTCATAGAATTCTGGCGTTGACTGAATCTTCCAGACAAACGTTGGAAAAATAGACAAAATATCTGAGCCCTCTATCCAGTTATCATCTTTAGTTAACATTGAATTCCGAATAACGTTAGAACGTCCCTTGCCGTATAACATCTTAATACATGACAATTATGCTAAGACATCACACTATACAAGATAGATTTGCTTGTTGTTACCATAAAGTACGCCACAGTGTGATATCAGAGAAATATTAATTCTTAATCACATTTTATGTTGTACAAGTGAATGTCCGCTATTGGCACAAAGCAGACATTCATGGTTTAACTCGGAAACGTAAAGATTATGAACTTTGAGATAAGTCAGTAATCACTTCGCAATCAATTACTCTGCCTATTTCTTTGAGCGTTCCATTAGTACACAGTCTTCATTCCATTCTGCATTATTGATTAAATAAGCTTTTTTGTTTCAACCAGAAAGTTGTAGACATGAGCCACCAAGGGGTATATTTTTAACTTTTAAGTTCTACAAGCTCTACGACTTATTTAAATTAATTTTGAGGAGGCTAAACAATGAAATTCTCACTACTCGCTGCTGCTCTGGTAGCAGTAACTCTAGTCGCCTGTGATTCAGGACCTGTTTCAGAAGTTGCAGACCCGACAAAGATTAAACTTGATAACGCAATGCAGGCTGAAGAAGCTGCAGAAATTGCAGTTGCAACTACTGCTGCAGGGGAAGATGAATTTAGCGGTAAAGCGGTTCTTCCTTCCCATAATCTCGATGGCAATGGAAACCCCATTATCGACGGTAAAGACCCCACTAAACTAATGCATTAAAAGATAGATAGGCCAGCACAGCGAGACCCCAGACGAAAGTAAAAACCATCATTTATGATGGTTTTTACTTTACTTTTTTCTGCATAATGAATTAGCCCAGCCTGCTCTGAGAAAACCATAACACCTTTCTTCAAATGTTCCCACTCAGATTCTAGATATTCTGATGTGTATATTCCATCATCTATCGAACACATAACTGTGCCAGTTATGCCTCCATCAAGATAAACTTTATCTCCTAATAATACCTGCTTGCCATCTTCATATTTTATTGTTCTACTCTCTTGTTAGGAAAACTCATTCCTTTATTTTCAAAAAGAATTTTGCAGTTATGAAGAATAATCCCTCTCAATAGTAATTTCAGTGAGAAAGCACACATTATTGGATAAATACAGAAAGTATCTTCCGTGATGGGTAAGGTGAGAAGTGATGCTCCCCAATGTCCGCTTTTGGCACAAAGCAGACATTAAGGTAACACCAAAATACTTCCCAGAGCAGGACCCACACAAGTATTACTAATGACTAGATAACGGCTCTATTCTTTTGTGTTGCCATACAAACGCAAAGCCCTACGAATATCGCAGGGCTTCACAGGATCTCCACATTACTGTGGTTTGATTTCGTCGCGTTACCGCAACTTATTATGCCAGTGCATTAAAGCTGACGTTTGGATGAAACTGTAGTGATGTAATGATTTTTCTCTATAGAACCCTCCCATAAAAGGATAGCCTCTAAAAATTAGATTGTATGGTGTTTCACTAGTTCCATTAACTTCTTCCTGTACTACTTGGATCACTCTGGAGCCTTAGCGCGGACATAAGATTAGGGCTTTTTATGGGGAACAATTCGAGGTTTATTAAATCTAATCTCTTACATACTATAACGACTATAACGACTATAACGACTATAAGGACTATAAGGACTATAAGGACGTAGTGGAGGTCAGTTTATACATGTATGACAGTTCAATGCTTTGTTCCTTAAGCGTCTATAGCCTGTGCATTGCAATTTTGTATAGGAGGCCATCATGGAATCGATGACTGTATTAATAGCAGCATTAATAATCGCAGCTTGCTTTGGTGCCTGGTATCTTCGGCACTAAAGAGGGGTATTCTGACTACAATATGTAGGCGGAACTAATACCTTGGATAGTCGGTGCGCCGGACAGAAATATGAGTCATGGGCGCATCGACCTGAAGATGTTAACTGATGACCAGAATGAGAAAAGTGCAAAGGAGGCGCATGATCAAATCAGCTTTATTAGTTAGCATCTCATACAATCAAATTCTTAGCTGATAGCGTAATCCACACTGTGAATATGCCAATGACAGGAAGTTGAATCTTGTTCAGCGTCTGTAGAGGAAAACCTTACCGTACGCCCGTCATCCAACGTAAGCTGTAAATTTTCGAAAGAACCTTTTTTTTCATTTAAGCCTTTGGTCAGATTAACGTCCGTTATTTTACTTCCTTTTATTGACATAATATCTTTCATATTACCTTCTCCTGTGGGCTAACGCCTGTTTATGTAGGCCGGCAAAATAGCATACTTTTTACCAGATAGAAAGTGGTTAAAGCCATGATAGTCGCTTACAGGGCGAATCAACCGTGTTAGTTCTTTTTCTCGATGCAACGTACAAAATATTTCAACTTTTCTTTTCCGGATAGTTTGCTTGAGTCATAACAGTTATGGGTATCCATCCGCTAAGGCTAATCGACCCTCTCTGACTAAGCCAGATATTACGTGCATGGGGTGGTATTATCAGTACCTGGCTGAACGTCCGCTTTTGGCACAAAGCAAACACTCACTTTATGTCAGGTAAACGTTCAATAAGGCTCGTATCACCCTTCCGAATAGCCTATCTCTCAATGTTCGTATTTATAAGTCTTAGCACTTGGTGTTGCCAAGCGGCCAAGAGCAAATACGCGCTTACACGGATAATCGTACTCCATATAAGAAAAGGTTAAAAGTTTTTTATAATTATTTTCTAGACAACAACAACCTGTTTCTATCTCTAACTTGTTTGAAGTCATGCAGTCGTACTCTGGTTCGTCTGTTGGTGCAGTAGCTAGCCCATACACTCATTAGTTCTCTTCGCCATTCAAATAAATCACTTCGTTGGTAAGCTTCCTCTACTTTGTCTTTGTTGACATGTGCCAGTGCAAGTTCCAGAACTGCACTGGAGAATGATGTGGTTTCTGCTCCCCACTGACGAAATGAAGATCTGAATCCGTGAACCGTCACCTCTGATGCGACTGTATGAAGGGTCTTATTCACGGCCACATCAGATAACAATCCACCACGAATACCCGGAAATACATGTTCAGCATCATCAATTCTCAATTGCAACATCTTGGCGAGTATCTTAATTACTTCATTACATAATGGTACTCTATGCTCTCGTTCTGCTTTCATCCGATGATCGGGTATGATCCAGACTTTCTCGTTCATATCAATCTCATTCCACAGTGTGCACCCCTAGCTTCGCCTGATCTGGCAGCTGTTAAGATAGTAAACCGCAGGCAATAAGCAGACAGAGAATCCTTATCATGTAAGGCTGACATTATTTTAGGGACATCGGTATAAGGTGCGGCTGCGTGGTGGATTCTCTTTGTAACCTTCCGTACTGCCGGTAAAACCTTATCTAAAATACCTTTCCATCTAGCAGGGTTGCTCCTGTTTTGTTCATCGTCATTAACAGCCGCATAGTCAAGTACCGCCTCTATTCTTTGACGAAGGCGAGTCGCAGTTTCTGTTTTAATTGGCCATATAGGCAGTAGGATCGCCTTAACATCGGCTAGTGAAATATCAGCAGGTAGTTTGTTGCCAATTGAAGGATAAGCGTATTGTTTTAAGGTGTTTTCCCATTGCTGAATGTGTTTGGCGTTGCGCCAGCCAATACGCTTTACATTGATTAGTTCAAGAGCGCATTCCTGAAATGTTTTTGCAGTGGAGTTGTGTTTCACTCTTACAAGCGCGGCAGGATTTTTACCGTTTGCTAATGTTGTGCGCATTTTACTTGTCAGATCTCGCGCTTGGGCCAGTGTGCGTTCATTTCTTGATCCAATACCTAGCTCAGTAACTTTGCCACTTAACTTATATCTAAAAACCCAGCTTCTTGCTCCTGTCTCCTTCACTCGTAAGTAAAGGTTCCCACCATCAGGGTGGTTTCCCATTTTAAGAGTGTCCACTTGTCGAGTTGTTAATCGGTTGAGTATTTTTGCCATAGTGCACTTTCAGTTCTTACCCCAATACATGGATTAAGGTGTATGATGGCGGACGATAATGAACTTGTCAAACCATAAAATGGCTATAACAAAGGTTTATACTGGATGGTAACGGGTAAGAACGAACTATAGTTCGGCGGACGCTCCCTCCGCCACAAATATGTAGTAGAGCTGCAATATTTAAAGAATAGATAAAATGAAAAAATTATTGTTGGTCTTAATGCTATCTGTTATGAGTAGTAATGCAATTGCAGATTGGATTGAGGTTGATACCAACAATCGTGTCGGACTTACCGCCTATGCCGATCCTGCTACTATTATCAGGTCCGGAAACAAAGTGGAAATGTGGGTTTTGTATGACTATAAGACGGTTCAGACAAATGCCAGAAAGCCATATATATCGATCAGAGGTCAATGGAGATACGACTGCAAAGAAAAAAAAGAACAACCCATTTACGAAATTTTACTGTCAGAAAATATGGGTAGAGGTGAAGTGATTGGAAAAGCTATTTATGATGCATCTGTCAAATGGATGTCCGTCACACCTGAAAGCGTTGGCATGGTTTTCTGGAAACTAGCCTGTGGGAAATAAAGTAAATTTCGTGATAAGAAGGAATTTTTTATATTGATTTTCAAGAGTGTCTGGTTGTCAGTGGATTCACTATCTGTTACTTATTTAGTCCGGAGATTTGCCGATTTCTGAAACATCAATTTCTACCGCAAAAGTCGATGCTTACCTTGCAACTGACTACAAGGTAAATACTGCTGAGCCGTTCGTTTTGAATGTCGGTAAACCAAGTGCTGAGCTTGTTGAATTGTTTCAAACCAATAATGAGGATCAGGCAGCATACATAACAGCATGGAACCCATTTGGAGAAAAAATCTCTGATGATGAGAATCATGTTGCTGAACAGAAGCTAATTACAGAGATAGAATCTCGTGATCTCTCCTATCTGAAGGGAGAAAGTAGTGATCCATCAGGATTATGGCCCAGTGAGCCCAGCATGTTGGTTTTGGGAATTTCCCTTGAGTCTGCTAAGGTATTGGTAAAACGATATCACCAGGATGGATTTATTTATATAGGTGATGATACAAAGCCACAATTGATATTATTGCGATAAAAATTTTCCGGCTGGGAGTGATTTTATGGAAAATTATACCGGCTTTCTGAATTTTGGATTTGACGCAGGGTGTTCTTCATCATGCCCGGACGATAGCCTATCTTTTTTCTTCTGATAATCTCATCCCTGATTTCTTGGAATTGCTCTCTTGCCTCATCTTCAATAAAAACGTGTCCTATATATTTAAGTATCCACATATCAGGAATAATATTTGCATGATAGGAAATACGTGTCTGATCTCCTTCTGGAATTATTTGTGTAGTTTCCTTCATTTTACGCATATTCCCACTAATCATGCGTTCATTAATTTCTTTAAACGGGACTAAATTAACCTCTCTTACGGATTCAAAATTAAAGGTGGCAACACTAAATCTTATTATTGAATTTTGAGTAACATGCAAAGTATTTCCTGTTCTGTTTATAATTTTACTGGACTGTACGCTTGAAATAAAGCTAGGGATATTATCAAAATCTGTCAATGTCTCCCATACCAATTGTGAGTGAACCGGAACAGTAAAGTATGCGTCAACAATAATTTGTTCGCCGTCATTTTGTATTGTTATATTTATATCTTTTCGGTGCTTATTAACAGACTGATAATTTGAATCGGATAGTTTGGCTTCTCCTGCAGGGGGATTCCTAATTGCTACATCTTTTAACGTAACTTCATCAGGCCCATCACTAAATGAAACTGATGGTAAAAGTAGGAAGCAAAAAATTATAAGACGTTTGCTATGCATGACTGTACCTGTACTCATCTGAGCCAGCAGTTACGTAGTCTCACGTAACTAATTGGCGGAAGCGGTGAGATTCGAACTCACGGAAGAGTTTCCCCTTCGCTAGTTTTCAAGACTAGTGCCTTAAACCGCTCGGCCACGCTTCCTGATAGGGATGGTCAAGATAATACCTTTTTGAAGCTGGCTTTACTAGCAAGGTTTACCATAAATTATTTGGAATTTTTGACTACCATAAAAGAAAATACTAATCAGGAATTTTGAGTAATTAGCTTGTATAGAGCCGTTCTTACAAGGATAAGGTTTATTTTCCCATATCTGTTATGTTAAAATAATGTGGTTTTTCTCCACTTTTTACTGCCTTCCTGTTTAAGGAAGATAAAAACAAAGATATATGGAAGATATTGATAAAAAGAACGAAATGAGTGGAAGAAGGCGATTCCTAATTACTGCAACGTCAGTAGCAGGGGGGGTTGCGAGCTTTGCCTGGGCTACTCCTTTTATTCTGAGTATGATGCCTAGTGAACGTGCTAAGGCTGCAGGAGCGCCGGTCGAAGTCGACATCAGTAAACTTGAACCTGGTATGCTGTTACTGGTGGAATGGCGTGGCAAGGTAGTATGGGTTCTGAGTCGTACTCCTGAAATGTTAGCCAGTCTTACAAAACTTGACAGTAAATTAACTGATCCTAATTCAGAAAAAGATCAGCAGCCTGAATATGCTCAAAATCCAACCCGTTCAATCCGGCCGGAAATTCTGGTGACTACAGGTGTTTGTACACATTTGGGGTGTTCTCCGGTTTTTCGTAAAGAGATTGCCCCGGCAGATCTTGGCTCCGATTGGTTGGGTGGCTTTTTCTGTCCCTGTCATGGCTCCAAATTTGATCTGGCAGGTCGTGTCTACAAGAATGTTCCCGCACCTACCAACCTGTTAGTACCGCCGCACACTTATCTGAGTGAGAATGTTTTGCTAATTGGTTTGGATAGTATGGAAGAAGCATAAATGGGTAAACGACTAACATCATTTGTAGCGTGGATAGATAAGCGCTTTCCTTTGACCTCTAATTGGAAGGCGCATCTCACCGAATACTACGCACCAAAAAACTTTAACTTCTGGTACTACTTTGGTTCTCTTGCCATGTTAGTGATGGTAAATCAGTTGCTTACTGGTATTTTCCTCACTATGAATTATAAGCCGGATGCGGGCATGGCATTTGCCTCTGTTGAATACATCATGCGTGATGTAGATTTCGGATGGTTGATTCGTTACATGCACTCAACCGGCGCATCTATGTTTTTTGTAGTGGTGTATTTACACATGTTTCGCGGGATGATGTATGGATCGTATCGTAAGCCGAGAGAACTATTGTGGCTTATTGGCTCAATGATCTTTTTTGTTTTAATGATGTTGGCATTTACCGGCTATATTCTGCCGTGGGGGCAGATGTCTTACTGGGGAGCTATGGTAATTATTAGCATGATCGAAGCAATTCCGGTAATCGGTGAACCACTGTCCCAACTCATATTAGGTGATTTCACGCTTTCTGATGCAGCACTTAATCGTTTCTTTGCTTACCACGTTGTGACGTTACCTGTTTTATTGGTAACGCTGGTAGTGGTACATATAATAGCTCTGCATGAGGTTGGTTCAAATAACCCTGACGGCATTGAAATTAAAGAAAATCGTGATCCTGAGACAAATATTCCGGTAGACGGGATACCGTTCCATCCCTATTACACAGTGAAGGATATCTTCGGAGTAGTGGTGTTCCTGATATTATTTTGTGGAATTTTATTTTTTGCGCCAGAAATGGGCGGCTATTTCCTAGAATATAATAACTTTATTCCGGCTAATACATTACAGACGCCTGACCATATTGCACCGGTATGGTATTTCACTCCCTATTATTCAATGTTACGAGCCGCTACTGTCAATTTTCTCTGGATAGATGCAAAACTCTGGGGCATAGTACTTATGGGGGGCTCAGTTGCAATCATTTGTCTGTTACCCTGGCTGGATCGAAGTCCGGTGAAATCAATTCGCTATAAAGGGCCATACTTCAAAACAGCCCTTACTCTTTTTGTAATTAGTGTTTTTGTCCTTGGTTGGTTGGGAACAAAGACTCCTACTCCTTTATACACAACGCTTGCACAGATATTTACGGTTGTCTACTTTGCTTTTTTTCTTTTGATGCCCTGGTACAGCAAAATAGATAAATGCAAGCAAGAGCCGAAGAGAGTGTCTTGATGAAAAGAATAAGAGTCTTATTATTCTTTTTCTGCCTGTCTCCACTGCTGGTATATGCAGGTGGAACAGAAGTAGCATTAGATCGCGCCCCAATCCAAACGACAGATTTATCTTCTCTGCAACGCGGCGCGAAAACCTTTGTAAATTATTGTCTGACTTGCCATAGCGCTAATTTTATGCGCTATAACAGACTAAGAGATTTGGGGCTAAGTGAAGCACAAATTAAAGATAATCTTATTTTCACGGGGCAAAAGACAGGTGATCTAATGACAGTTGCTATGAAAGAGAAGGAAGCTAAGAAATGGTTTGGAGTGGCTCCTCCGGATTTATCAGTAATTGCACGCTCACGGGGAGCAGATTGGTTGTATACCTATTTGCGCCAGTTCTATCGAGACGATTCTACTGCTACGGGCTGGAATAATCTGTTGTTTGACAAAGCTGCAATGCCTCATGTGTTATACCAGTTACAGGGAGAGCAATTGCTCAGGATAGAGAAAGTAGACGATGGACACGGTGGTAAGCATGATGTGAAAAAATTAGAATTAAGTAAACCAGGCACGCTTACTAAAATAGAATACGACATGTATGTTGCTGACTTGGTAAATTATCTGGTTTATCTGGGAGAACCTGCTGCGGCCCGTCGTGTACAGTTAGGAATTGTTGTAATGCTTTTCCTTTTTGGAATGCTGGGACTTACTTATGCATTGAAGCATGATTTCTGGAGGAAGATCCATTGATAACTTCTTACCTGCTAATAGGGTTCAGGATAATTTTACTTGTGAAGGTTAAGTCATGATGACGTTATACTCAGCTACTACGTGCCCTTTCAGCCATCGCTGCCGGATAGTATTGTTCGAAAAAGGTATGGATTTCCAAATTATTGATGTGGACCTGGATAATAAGCCTGAGGACCTGGCAGTAATGAGTCCCTACGGACGAGTACCGGTTTTAGTTGAACGTGAACTTATTTTATACGAATCTAACATCATTAATGAGTACGTTGATGATCGTTTTCCTCATCCACAATTGATGCCTGCAGACCCGGTTATGCGTGCCCGTGCAAGATTATTTTTGCATCGTTTTGAACAGGAACTTTTTTGCCATATTGATATGGTAGAGAACGGAACTCCAAAAGTGGCAGACAAAGCACGGGCAGTAATATGTGATAATCTGACAGTGATTGCCCCGGTATTTGCTAAACAGAAATATATGTTGGGTGATGAATTTTCAATGCTTGATGTAGCAATTGCACCACTCTTGTGGAGGCTCGATTATTATGGAATTAAATTGCCTAAGCAGGCTGCACCATTGTTGAAGTTTGCTGAACGTCTGTTCAGTAGACCTCCGTTTATTGAGGCGCTGACAGCTTCTGAGAAAGCAATGCGGAGATAAAAATACTTTGAAGGCATTGTCTTTTAGCAATAAAAGAATCCATTTCGTAATATTACGACAGATAGTTTTGAGTTCTCTTTTATTATACCTTTCGGTTTTGTCCTTATCTCAATAGTCACTATAATTATGTTTGTGCCGGCATAGCTCAGTTGGTAGAGCAGCTGATTTGTAATCAGAAGGTCCCGAGTTCGACTCTTGGTGTCGGCACCATTAAATACAATGAGTTAGGATTAATATCCTACTCATTTTTCTTATTGGGGTTACGTAGGGGTTACTTTAAGCCAGATATTTAACCTTCGCTGAGTGTCTGCTTTTGGCACAAAGCAGACATTCAAAAATCATATGAAACTATGATTCATACATAATTTTTGGCGCCTTGTTAAAACTCCCCTCTAATACCTGCTATCAGAGCCCGCCCAGGTAGTGGCGCAAAATCTTTGAGAAATGATGTATGCACACGTATTTCCTCATTAAGTAAATTCTTACCTTGTAAAAAAACCGTAATGCCGATTGATTTGGTTGCCTTGATAAGGTAGCTGGCATTGGCATTTACCAATGTATAGTCAGGGGTGCTCGTTTCAAGTTTTGCGTGACGATTTTGGCGTAATACATAAATCGTTGTCAGATTGAATGCCCAAGATCCTACTCTGTGATTAAACTCCAACCCAAACCGTTGTGGCGTAGTGCGAGGTACATTTCCATCTTTATCTAACCTTGCTCGCACGTAGTCAGTAAACAAGCGAAAATCGAGTGTTTTTGGCTTTAAAGCAAAGATTACTTCTGCCTCAACGCCATAGAACGTCGCACCTGTTTGTGCAATATTTTGTACTAGAAATTCACCATTTGGATCTAAAACACCGCCTTCATCAACGCGATCTGCTAAGCCATTCCCATCAATATCTGCATTTCTAAAGAAAATGAAGTTGTTAAACCGATTGTAGAAGAAATTAGTTTTCCATTGCACAAAACCTGTAGTTTTATGCAATGAAATATCAATGTTATTTGAAGTTTCCTTCTTCAGTGCCTGGTTACCAGTTTGGAATGTTTCCGTAGCGTGGTGTGGACCATTTGTATACAGCTCTTCCGTTGCGGGTGCGCGCTGGCCTCTTGTTGCTGAAAAACCCACACTATAGCCATCTATAATTTTCCATAGAGCGCCAACAGAAACGCTATACAAATTAAACTTACGAGATTGATTGATACTGCTCTGCGGATCTTGCGAAGCATGCTCATAACGACCACCAAATTCCAGACGGAAACGATCCCAATTGTGTTCTTCAATCAGAAATAAACTAGTATTACGCGATTTTGTTTTGGGTACGATAGCTTCTTCACCCAGTGCAGAGAAACTGCGATCTCTAAATTGCACTCCGACTATACCTTTCCAGCTAGCGATTGGTGTATGTAGAAGTTCAGTACGGCTTTCCAACCCTTTATTTTTAAAAAGGGTTCCAAGCTCACCCGTGTTTTCAATTTCTTTATGCTGGTAGTCATTGTATCCCACTTTTACTTTAAGTTTGTCGAAACCAATGATTGGATGGTCTAGTTCTCCAGCCATGTTGTAACGATTTTGTACAAGATCGATCTTTGGAGCCTCTGGACTGGGTATGCCATATTTACTTTCCAATCGCGAAACTGACCCCCCTAAAAATCCTCTTTCACCCACAATGGAGCCTCCTATAGAGCCCCCACCTGAATTAAGTCCACTATTCTTTACAATACCTTTCTTACTATTTGGATCACTCTTGTTTGCCCTGCCAGGAATACTGTAATCATTAGTTTTTCTCTTGAAGCCACTGGCATTTAGTGATATATGATTACCAATACTACCATTCGCATTAAACGCTCCGGACCGTTCTACAGTAGCTGTATTTCCACGTGTTTCGAAACTGCCATCTAGTGATTTAAACAGTCGTCTTGGAATTCGATTAGTTACTACGTTAACTACGCCACCTATGGCTCCACCTCCATATAAAAGTGTTGCTGGACCACGCAGAATTTCTATTTGTGAGGCATTGAGCGATTCAACTGTAACCGTATGATCAGGACTAAGGGATGAGACATCAAGTGTACCAATACCATTTTCAAGAACCTGAATACGCGGTCCATCTAGTGCGCGAATGATCGGGCGACCTGCCCCTGGTCCAAAGGAACTGGATGCTACTCCCAGCTCGTTTGATAAAGTATCACCTAGACTTGCTTCACGTTTGCGCAGTAGTTTGTCACCTGTCAATACAGTAACAGGCTGGGCCATGTTGAGTTCAGTACGACTTTCAAATGGATCAACCGTCACTGTAACTTCTGGCAACTCTGTTTCCTTACTATTATCCTTAGCTTCCACAACCGATATACTTAGTGTAGTCAAAAATAAAATCAAAGCAGTTGATTTCCAAAGCCTACTAATAGCTAAATATTTAGGTATTACAACTGAAAGCACATGCTCTAAGAGCAACACTGTTGCATTACATAGGCGAACCTCTTTGTACCTTCTTTCTTGAAGGTTTTGTTGCATAAGTAATTCCTAATTCATTCACTGCATAAGGTATAAGCAATGAAAAGGAGAAATCCCCAATGTGCCGAAGACGCATCAGGCTAATAAAACTAGTAGAAACGTGGGAGAACTACGCTAGTGGGGGAGCTCGTGAGTGATAATATGAAGAGAAGTCTTGCGGAATATACCTGAGTGTTAAGAATGACAGTTGTTGCTGAGTGCCCTGAACGTGGAATGAAAAAACCAATATGGAAGAAATATCGCTGAATGTCGTTAGAGCAAGACAATCGGGGCAAATTTTATCTATATCAGTTTCATCTTGATCGTGGTCGTTGTCGACTTGGACCAAATTGATTGTAGCAACGTCCGTAATGTGCGTTAGTGCATGTGCCGCCTGTGAAACCGGTACTATTATTAGCGTTAACGCAAGAACCAGATATAAGCTATTTCTTAGAATCATTACAGAATTATTATTTGCAATATATTAGTCTTAAACAAGAAACTATATACATGTTTCAATAATTATGTAAGTAATTTCAGAAATAGAATATGAAGAGCTTTATAACTAGAGTAGAGATTAACCTCGGCTTAGTGCCGGGGTTTTTATTAATGTTTGAATGTCCGCTTTGTGCCAAAAGCGGACATTCGCAGATTCTCCTTCTAAAGCAAATCTTTCTGAAAATCAGAGGAAAGGGGGGAGTAGCTGGTTCAGGAGAGGAAATCGGTCAGGTATAGATTTAAATCATTCTTCATGAGAGTGACCGCAGCTCGAGCATTTTTCAGAAGAGTACTCCTTGACTACTTCTCTGATAGTGTCGGTCATTTCTTTTTTATCTATAAATTCGTGTACAAACTCCCCCTGTGAGTACTGGTCATTTGCTATTGAGTAAGCTTTTTTAAGTTCTTCATTACCCTTGAAAAAGCACCCTTCGTGATATTCGCATTCTTTCAAAACACCAGCAGCAATAGCAATTTTTATCGCAGTTCCACACTTTCTCTCATGTTGTTCTATCATTCCCTTTGTGTAATCCATATCCTCCTCCTGGTGTATAAAAATAGCAGGTTTGAAAATACCATTTAGTAACATCTAATACGTGCAGAACCATGAGCTTTGCTTTGTAGGCGTGAGCTAGAAACTAAGCATGGTTACCGGTATCTTTAGAAATATCTGTAAATTCAGGAACCAGGATGCCTTTTTTGATAGGTTCTTGCACGTTAGTCTCCTTATCGTGCTGTGCACACCAATATGACAAGCACTAACTAGTTAAGTTATGAATACTAATATTTATGAAATGTTCCGTAAATAATAGCAAGCGTGCCGGACATTCAACAAGTCACAAACACACCAGACTATTCGGAGTATTAGTTCTGTTTACATGTTGTAGACAGAATACCTCTCTTTAGTGCCGAAGAAACCAGACACCAAAGCAAGCTACGATTATTAGAGCTGCTATTAATACAGGCATAGTTTCCATGATAGCCTCCTATACAAAAGTACAATGCACAGGCTATAAACGCTTAAGGGACAAAGCGTTGGATTGTCATACGCATATAAGCCGACCTCCGCTACGTCCTTATAGTCGTTATAGTATGTAAGATATTAGATTACATAAATCTCAGATTTGTTCCCCATAAAATGCCTTTATTTTATGATCTTGTCAGTGCTATAAAGCAGTTATTGGGAGTACAGGAATAAATTTAAAGGAACTAGTAAAGTTATAAAAAAATAGCATTTTCTAACTAAGATACATAGAATTTAGAACTTAATGATTCAATTAGCCGATACTCTTGAGACTAATATATCTGTCCAGAGCATCGGCATTTATTTTTGGTAATTGCAGGAAAAAAAAGATGGGCATATTATGTATACAGGATGAGCCATTTCTTTCTGGACTAAGTGTATGGAAAGAAGATGAAATTTGACCAAAACAGATTCAATCGTGCGATTGCGCTATTTGATGAGTTAAATAGCAAAGACCCTAATCGTGAAGTTATAGAGGGAAAAGAGCAACCAAAAGAGTTACTTTATGCGCAAAGGGTAACAACGATGCTCAAAAGCTATGTTCCAAATCCATCAGAGATATTGCAGCTAGCAGCCAGATGCCAACATATTCAGAGATGGAAAATTGAGCGTAGAAGTTTTCCCATGACAAAGCCTGGTTATTATCAGTGGCGCAAAAGTCTTAGAGACCTTCATGCTCAGACTGCTGAAACGGTCCTTAGTGAAGTAGGGTATGAAGAAAGTGTAATTGACCGGGTTTGCGCATTGGTTAAAAAAGAAGGGCTGAAAACAGACGTCGAATCACAGACATTGGAGGATGTTGTTGTACTGGTATTTATAGAAAATTATTTAGAAGAATTTATCTATAGGCATGGTTATTTTGATGAAACCAAGATTATGGATATAGTAGATAAATCACTACGTAAGATGACAACCAAGGGAAGACAGGCAGCGTTAGCCATGATCAAAATGTCCTCATAATTAATTGGTAGTACTCTAAAATGAAGCTGAAGCTGGGCTTATTTGATAAAACTACACCAGAGTTTAGTGCAAATGTTGATTATCTGAATGTCTGCTTTGTGCCAAAAGCGGACATTAAAGTTGGCAGAAACAGATAGGTCAAAGTTGACCTTCAACCACTTGTTTTAATTGACTTGTATTAATTGACTTGTATTAAAATAGGGTTACGATTGTTTTGTGGGAAGTTTGGATCTTAGAAGAGACTCGAATTGTGAAAACCTGTATTTTAGCAAAAACCATCTGCCGCCATGAAAGATATAATAGAACTACTAAACCGCATCATTGCCCAAGAAACCAAATACGTTGAGTCAATACGTAATTCTCTCAAAGAGAGTGAACTTACGATTCTTCGACTACAGAATAAATCCAGAAGTTTAGAGATAGAATTTGAAGAGCGTAAGCAATTAATTAAAGAGTACAGGAGTAGTTTGAGAGAGCTATTAGAAACGGCTCAGACAAAGAAGAAACTAGTGACTTCTACTAAGCAGCAGATGGGTACAGACCCATCAACTACACAGATGGTCAAGTTAGTAAAAAGTTTAGAGAAGCAGAGAAGTATGACTACAAGTAGACTTTGAATGTCTGCTTTGTGCCAAAAGCGGACATTCAATTATTTTCATCAATCTGACTTACCCAGCATACCAAATTCGACTGGTGTCTTGACGTAGAAAAGTTGTACCCCTTCTTTTTGCAAATGACCAAATAAATGATCCGCTTCTTCCTCGTTGACTATCATCACAATTTCCTGTGGGTTGTCAGGTGGTTCCAAGTAACGTGAAGAGTGAATGTGGAGTTTATGTCCGTATCCCTCACTTCCGGTCATAACTGTCGTCCCGCGTATTCCTAAATCAAGTGCGGTAAGCATAAGCCACTCGGACATCTGCTTCGACCCGTGATGCCGATCTTCGTGTGTAAAAAAAGTAATTTCATAACCTTTCATCGTAGTTTCCTCATGAATATTTGATTTGTTCATCATTATGGAGGCATGAAAGCATCAGAATGCTACGTACCCACCGTTCATGATATATCCTACACCAATTATCAGATGCTAATTACTTGTCAGCACCTCGATGAACATCCATATAAATCTGAACGAGTACCAATCATTAAGAGGAAAAATAATGGCTCAGCAAATTGCATTGGTTACCGGCGCATCCAGTGGTATTGGAAAAGCTACGGCTGAACTTCTTGCCAGGAACGGATATTTTGTTTTTGCCATGGCACGACGCATGGACAGGCTGGAAGAGTTGCGGTCTGATCAAATTGAACCAATCTGTCTGGATGTTAACAATGTCAAAGCAATACGGGCTACAGTAGACCACATCATATTAACCAAGGGCCGGATTGACGTACTGGTAAATAATGCAGGTTTCGGACAATTGGGCGCGATTGAATGTGTTTCAATGGAAGCTGCCCATCAGCAGTTTGAGGTCAACGTATTCGGTTATGCATGTTTCATGCAAGCAGTATTGCCATATATGCGGGAACAGAGGTCAGGAAAAATTATCAATATCTCCTCGATACTGGGCAGAATAGCAATTCCGGGTTTTGGTTGGTATGCTACTTCCAAGCATGCGGTAGAGGCTCTGTCCGAAGCCCTGCGTAGTGAAGTACTGGAGTTTGGAATCAACGTTGTAGTTATTGCACCCGGCCTGATCAGAACTGAATTTGCTGCAAAGGAGTTTGAATTGCTCAATACTGTTGTACACCCACCCATTTATAAAAAACTTCTTACTGGTCTTCATCACCTTATGGCTGGTGAGTCCAAAGCTCCGGGTCCGGAGATTATTGCAAAAGCAGTACTCCATGCAGTTACTACATCTATTCCTCCTGTAAGGTATGCACTGCCTGCCGATTCTAAAACTGCTGTCATAGCCAGATGGTTGCTAGGCAATCGTATTTTTGCATGGGCAATTCGACATAAAATGAAATAGTTCCTACATTGATCGGACAGCCACTAACAAGACTGTAGCTATACTTCTTTTCTCTCTTAACGTCTGCTTTGTGCCAAAAGCGGACGTTAAGAAATTTATCAACAAAATAGGGAACAATTATTCGAAATAACTATCTATTGTTTATCAGGTCTTAAAAGGGATGACGCAACAAGTTAGATACCTGATCATAAAGATCTGTCGTTCCAAGCCGCAATGAGTACGTTTTAGCAGTATGTGTTGACTATTCCTAACGTTAGGTATATTTTTAAAATCATGTGTAGATATAGCAAGTCACTACTACGTACACCATTACTGATGCTAATGTTTTCAGTAGGCCCTTTACACGCGCAAATTTTATATGCGTGTGCTCAAATTGAGGAAGCAAGTAGTCTTGCCATACACAACACAAGTGATGCGTCCAAGCATAATGCGGATTTGTGTAATGCCCATCAAAGTTGTGTCAACATAGATTGCGACAACGCGCTTAATTCGAGCCAAGGTCGATGTTGTGAGAAATCTGCTGCATTAACAATTAATCCTGACCTGCAACAAAACATACCAGCCATCAATCTGGCAGAAGTGGAATCAGATGTTGACCCTCCCCATGTAATATCCACAATGCCTAGTTCTTTTTTATCACGGCAAGTTTTTGCAACATCCGTTGTATTCCAGCGAATTAATTCCGGTCAATCCGGTTCCAGTACTTATCTAATTACGCATCGTCTGCGTATCTAGCCACATCTATTTTTGATTTTTGATTCTCAGTTTACTACTGAGATCAATATGGTTTGTATTTTCAATATTAGATGGCACATATGCCTGTGGCTGGAGAAACAAATGGATTACTCTTGCGTATATTACAAGTTTATTAGTGAGAACCTAGGGTGCGTTCAAGGTAACAGGATCAAACAGATTCATTGCTTTAGGGGCACAAGAAAAAGTATATCGGTTTTTAGTTTTCAGCGAATCGGTATTGTATGGGTACTATTCTTTTTTCTCTTGCTTTTTTCAAGGCAAGGTTTAGCGGTTGAGCCCGTCACTCCAAATAGTAATCTACTAACTTTACCTTCAGCAGTAACCCAGGCTGTCCGGGATAATCCAAATCTTGCGATGATGCAGGCCCGCTGGAAAGCAATGTCCGCGATTCCTTCGCAACTGGGCACATTGCCTGACCCAACCATTAGCTTCGGGTCATTAAATTTACCCACTAATACATTCAACACAACTCAGGAAGCTATGACCCAACAACAAGTGGGTGTCAGTTTGTCCATTCCTTTTCCGGGAAAACTTGGCCTTAAGGAAAAAACTGCAGAATTCGAAGCGGAAGCAGCCTCAAATGATATAGACGAAACTCGTCTTCGTCTGATTCGTGATGTAAAGACTACCTGGTGGGTAGTGTTCTATCTGGATCGTGCCTTAGAAATTGTAGAAGCGAATAAAGGGTTACTCCGTCAATTTATTGAAATCGCCCAGACTAAATATTCAGTAGGAAAAGGATTGCAGCAGGATGTGTTATTAGCTCAGCTAGAATTATCGCAGTTACTGGATCAGGAGATACAACTGGTTGGAACACGACGAAATGAAAAAGCGCGCCTTAATGCGTTGCTTGACCATCCGGCGAATCGTAGTATTCACCTTCCTAAAGATGTTGATAAACAACTTCCAGATGTTGTACCCGAACCAGAGCTCTACCAAATGGCGGATTCCTCCCGTCCGTTATTAGCAAAACAGCGAAACAGAATTAGTGCCGCAGGTACTCGAGTCGAGCTTGCAAAAAAAGATTATTACCCGGATTTTGGGTTGGGTGCTTTCTATGGTTTCCGTGGGGGAAATAATGCGCCATTCCAAGGGAGAAATCGTGCCGACTTTCTTAGTCTTAGGCTAAGTATGAGCCTGCCTGTATTTATTGATAGCAAACAATCGAAAGCAGTTGTTCAGCGTGCTGCTGAACAACTTAAGCAGGAATACGCGTTACAGAACGAATGGAGTCAGGTGCGTTCACAAATCTCTGTAGCATTAGCCGATTATGATCGTGCTCGGGAACAATTCATTCTTTTTGAGAGTGGGATCATTCCCCAAGCGCGACAAACGGTGGCTTCCATGCTTGCGGGGTATCAGGTAAATAAAGTTGACTTTCTCAATTTGATTCGAAGTCAAGTCACGCTGTTTAATCACGAGACCAAATATTGGCGTGCATTGGCTGAGGCCAAACAATCACTTGCTAAGTTAATTGCTGCCGTTGGTAAAGAAGGTGTTTATGAATAAAAAAATATTAATAATGGTTGCCACTACATTGGCAATAGGGGTAGTTGCCGGATATTGGTTTGCCAGCCGGACATCGAGTGAATCTGAACAACGCTCCCAGAACAAAGACGCAAAACAACAAGAGCGCAAAATTTTGTTCTACCGCAATATGGAAAACCCGTCAGTAACCTCAAAAGTGCCTGCTAAGGATTCCATGGGGATGGACTACGTGCCCGTATATGCCGACACAGACACAGTCGGAAGTAATGCACCAGAGGGACAGGTAATCATTGATCCGGTCACAGTACAAAATATTGGTGTGCGTACGGAAATCGCTAAAAAAGAAACGCTGTCTCATATCATTCGGGCGATGGGTCGGGTCGATTTCAACGAAGAGCGTATGGTGCACCTGCACCCTAAAACTGAAGGTTGGATCCAAAAGCTAATGGTTGATAAGACTGGACAGTGGGCCAAAAAAGGGACTGATCTCCTTACAATATATTCGCCCCAGCTTGTGTCCAGCCAACAAGAATATTTGCTGGCTTTAAATAATCTACAAGCTTTGAAAAGCAGTCCTTTCGAAGATATACGACAAGGCGCTGAGGATTTGGTTAGTACCAGCAGAGAACGATTGAAATTGTTTGACGTGCCCGAACACCAAATCCGGAAACTGGAAAAAACTCGATCCATTATGAAAGGTTTGCACATTCACACTCCAGCTGACGGAATTGTGATGAAGATCGGGGTTCGGGAAGGACAGTTCGTCACTCCGGCTACTGAACTCTACATGATCGCGGATCTTTCCAAGGTCTGGGTATATGCAGACATTTATGAATATGAGTTACCTTGGGTAGAGATCGGAGACACTGCCAAGATCCAATTGTCCGGCATCCCGGGTAAACAGTTCGAAGGCCGTCTGGATTATATTTATCCCTACGCAGAATCGAAAACAAGGACTATTAAAGCACGGTTGATATTTGATAATCCGGAGCAGTTGCTCAAACCAAACATGTTTGCCGATGTGTCGATTTATGCCGGACGGAAAATAAATGCCGTTGTTATTCCTGACGAAGCGATTGTTCGATCTGGTACCCGTACACAGGTGTTTATAGTTCGGGAAAAAGGTAAGTTTGAACCCCGTACGGTAAAGCTTGGAATCGCCTCAGAGGGTAAAGTTCAGGTGCTGGAGGGTCTTAGTGCCGGAGAAGAAGTCGTGACTTCAGCTCAATTTTTGATTGATTCCGAATCTAAACTTCGGGAGGCGACAGCCAAGATGCTGGAGCCTTCAAAAGAAACTCCGTCTCAGTCACCAGGATCAGAGCAATGATTAATTCCATTATCGATGGTTCTTTGAAGAACCGTATTATGGTGCTGATAATCTTGGTCATTGTCACCACAGCAGGCATATGGATGTATCGACATACTCCGTTGGATGCAATACCGGATCTTTCAGATGTACAGGTTATCGTTTTCACCAAGTATCCTGGACAAGCTCCTCAGGTAGTCGAGGATCAGGTTACCTATCCGTTAACCACAGCCATGCTTGCAGTACCCAACGCAAAAGTGGTCCGTGGTTATTCATTTTTTGGGCTTTCTTTTGTCTATATTATTTTTGACGACGGCACCGATATGTACTGGGCGCGTTCCCGAGTATTGGAATATTTGAATTATGTCAGTACGCGTTTGCCGCAAGGTGTGACGCCCACTTTAGGGCCGGACGCTACGGGTGTTGGTTGGATTTATGAATATGCCTTAGTAGACCGAAGCGGACAACATGATCTGGCAAAGTTACGCTCGGTCCAAGACTGGTACTTGCGTTATCCCTTACAAACAGTGCCAGGTGTTGCGGAAGTTGCTTCCGTTGGTGGTTACGTTAAACAGTATCAAGTGGAAGTTGACCCAAATGCTTTGTTGGCCTATCACATTCCTATATCCAAAGTGAAACACGCAATCATGCGTTCTAATAATGATGTTGGAGGACGCGTTATAGAAATGGCCGAGACTGAGTATATGGTACGAGGCTTGGGTTATATCCAATCGATTAATGACATCAACACGATTCCAGTCGGCGTCGATTCCAATGGAACCCCCATACGGCTTCAGGATGTGGCTCATGTCCATACAGGACCAGAACTGCGCCGGGGTATCGTTGAACTTAATGGTGAGGGTGAAGTAGCGGGCGGCGTTGTAATCATGCGCTTTGGTGAGAATGCTTTGGCAACAATTCAAGGTGTACGAGCAAAGTTAGACGAGCTTAAGAAGGGCCTGCCGGAAGGTGTTGAAATTATTCCAACCTACGATCGGGGTGACTTGATCGAACGAGCCGTGGCTACTCTTAATGAGGCTCTTATAGAAGAGTTTATCGTTGTCAGTTTAGTCATTATGTTGTTTTTGCTACATGTTCGCTCAGTACTGGTAGTGATCGTAACACTACCCATGGGAATCTTAATCGCGTTTATGGTCATGTATTGGCAGGGGCTCAACGCCAATATTATGTCGCTAGGGGGGATCGCAATCATGATTGGCACTATGGTAGATGGGGCAATTGTGATGGTTGAGAACGCCCATAAACATTTGGCCAACAAAGGTAGCGATCTTAATGCGTCAGATCGCTGGAAAATAATCGGCAAATCTTCCAAAGAAGTTGGACCTGCACTGTTTTTTTCATTGTTAGTAATCACGGTCTCATTCCTACCTATTTTTACAATGCAGGCACAGGAGGGCAGATTATTCAAACCCCTGGCTTTTACTGCAACTTATGCGATGGCAGGAGCTGCGCTATTGGCCATTACACTAGTACCAGTGATGATGGGATATTTTATCCGGGGAAAAATTAGCGACGAACATAAAAATCCGATTAATCGATTTCTGCATAAAGTGCATAAACCAGTTTTTAACGTTGCTATGAAGTGGCGCTGGGCAACCCTCATGATAGCTGTTACGTTGTTGGGGTTTACGATTTATCCGATATCGAAACTTGGCAGTGAATTCATGCCACCCCTGGATGAAGGAGATATTTTATATATGCCCACTACATTCCCAGGTATCTCCATTACTAAGGCTAAAGAACTTCTGCAGCAGACTGACAAGATCCTGAGAACCTTTCCGGAAGTGCATCATGTATTCGGCAAGATGGGTCGTGCAGAGACGGCCACCGACCCGGCACCTTTGTCAATGATGGAAACGATAGTGCGACTCAAACCCAAGGAAGAATGGTCGGATCCAAATAAAACTACACAAGAATTAATGAATGAAATGGATGCAGCAATTCGCTTTCCCGGTTTGTCAAATGCCTGGACCATGCCCATCAAAACACGCATTGATATGCTATCCACAGGCATAAAGACACCTGTTGGAATTAAGGTTTCAGGACCGGATCTTTCCTTACTACAAAAAATATCTGAAGAAATTGAACAAGCTATGAAAACTATACCAGAAACCTTGTCGGCATTTGGTGACCGGGCAGTAGGTGGTTATTTTCTTGATTTTGAAATCGATCGTGAGGAAGCAGCACGTTATGGTTTGACAGTTGGTGATGTACAGGATGTTATCCAAAGTGCAATTGGTGGAATGAATGTCACCGAGACTGTAGAAGGGCTGGAGCGATTTCCAGTTAATCTTCGATATCCACGAGAACTTCGTGATGACCTACAAACCTTAAAACGTGTCCTGATTGCTGCTCCGACTGGAGCACAAATTCCTTTGGCCCAGGTAGCAGAGCTTCAACTAAATCGAGGGCCACCTTCCATTAAAAGTGAAAACGCCCGGCCTAATGCCTGGATTTATGTGGATATTACAACTTCAGACATTGGTGGTTTTGTAACTAAGGCCAAGAAAGTTCTTGAAGAGAAGATCGATATTCCTGCAGGCTATACCCTTACATGGTCCGGGCAGTACGAATACATGGAACGGGCTGCAGAGCGCCTGCGTATCGTGGTTCCAGCCACGCTATTACTTATTTTCTTATTGCTGTATTTAAATTTTCGTAACGTTTCAGAACCTGCATTGGTAATGCTGTCCATCCCCTTCGGGTTAATCGGAGGAATCTGGTTAATTTATATGTATGGCTTCAATCTCTCGGTGGCAGTTGCCGTTGGCTTTATCGCCCTGGCCGGAGTTGGCTCAGAAGGTGGGGTATTGGTATTGACCTTTATTGATCAGGAAATTCAGAAACGCAGAAGTGATAAAAAAGAACCTTTATCTCTTCTTGAAATTACTGATGCAGTTAGTACAGCCACTTCAATGCGTGTACGACCTGTTGTCATGACGACTGTTTCCACAATGGCAGGATTAATTCCAATTATGTGGAGTACTGGTGCTGGTGCTGATGTAACCCATCGGGTTGCAGCGCCCATGCTGGGCGGGATAATGAGTGCCACAATACTAAACCTTTTGGTCTTACCAGTTATTTATAGTCTGGTTTTACAGTTTCAAGAGGGCCTGAGAAAACAAGCAGAAATCAAAGAGTGATTAAACATGCTAAGAATATCGAACCTACACTCGTCAGAATTGAAGATAAATGAATTCTGGTTGGAAGTAAGTAATGGATAACGTCATCTTGGAGTCGACACTAACCTGTCCTGAATGTAAATACGTCAAGACTGAAACGATGCCAATGGATGCTTGTCAGTGGTTCTATGAATGTGAGCAATGTCATACAGTAATGAAACCTAAACCGGGTGATTGTTGTGTGTATTGTTCGTATGGTGATGCGCCATGTCCACCGATTCAAGAAAGTGGCAAGCATAGTAATTGCTGCTATTAAATCAAAACAAAATATTTGTATTCATTGTATCTGAATGTCTGCTTTGTGCCAAAAGCGGACGTTCACTGATAACCACTCTGGTTGTTGTATGCTCACTTATACATAGAACATGATAGCTCCTCCATTCGTACAGGAGAAAGTTACTATGGATACTACCCAGCAATTACATGACCAAGTAATTCCTCATAATAAAGGAAGGTTAATTGGTCAGAAAGCCCCGCTTAAATTAAAAGAAATCTGGTCAATCCGTATCCGCCTGCAACTATTAAACCGAATTCGGGAACTTGCCTTATTTAATCTGGCAATTGATAGTAAATTACGAGGCTGTGATCTTGTTGGACTACGTGTCAAAGATATAATTCATGGCAGCCAGGTTGCTTCACGAGCCATCGTTACACAACATAAAACTCGTAGGCCGGTTCAATTTGAAATTACTGAGCAAACACAAAATGCAACCTTAGCCTGGATCATACAAAGTAAGCTAAAAACCGAGCAATATTTGTTTCCAAGTCGTATTCATGCATCACCACATATCTCTACCAGGCAATATGCGCGTATCGTATCTTCATGGATTAAATCTATCGGCCTGGACCCAGCTGCTTATGGAACCCATACGATGCGTAGGACAAAAGCTACTCTTATCTACCAACAAACAAAGAATATTCGCGCAGTACAGCTTCTTTTGGGACATACAAAACTTGAAAGCACTATACGTTATCTGGGCTTAGAGGTAGATGATGCATTGGAGATTTCAGAAAAAACTGAGTCCTAATACGCACGAAAAATCGAAATTTAATAATTAATATCTGCACCAACGTCATGGCAAATGATGTAAATTAAAAATTATCTACGCTTCTGACAACAACAATCGATCATAAGTTCCAACATAAATATTTATTAAATTTAGACTTGAACTTTATTCCCCGGCCTCAATCTATTAGTCAATTCTCGGACAGTATTTCGTTTTAACAAAAAATCTCGGGTAACGAATTAAACGCATATGTGCGTAATAATAAGGAGTATGAAATGAAAAAAAGTCTAATCGGTTTATATCTTATTGTTGCATGGTTTATTTCCATGCCTGTCTATGCTGCAATTGATCGTGATGTTGAGAGCCTACGTAAGACAAGCAGCGCCTTCGCATCGATAGAACAAGCAGTTTCCCCTTCGGTTGTATTCATTCAGGTTGAAAGTAAAGTAGCAGCTTCGAATACTGGCCATCAACCATATGGACATGGTAGTCCTTATGGAGATGAGTTTCTAAAGAGATTCTTTGGGGATCGGTTTCCTGATGTTCCTAACGGCTCCCAGCCTCCCCAAAATAATCAACCAGCTATTGGCCAAGGTTCTGGTTTTGTTTTTTCAACAAAGGATAGTATCTCATCCGGAAAAACATATATTCTCACTAACAATCACGTTGTCGAAAATGCTGAAAAGATCACTGTAAGATTTAAGAACGGACAAGAATTTGAAGCAAAAATTACCGGGCGTGATCCCCAATCGGATGTGGCCGTACTTGAGATAAATGAAAGTGGATTTCCTGCACTTTCCTTTTCAGACTCTTCTGGATTAAAAGTCGGTGAATGGGTAGTGGCCATTGGCAATCCATTTGGTCTTAGTCATACATTAACTGTTGGTGTGGTCAGTGCCAAGGGTCGTACCAGTATTGGTATGAATGACTATGAAGATTTTATTCAAACTGATGCAGCAATTAACCCGGGTAATTCCGGTGGCCCGTTAGTTGATTTAGATGGTAAGGTAGTTGGGATCAATACAGCTATTTTCAGTCGTAGTGGTGGTTATATGGGTGTTAGTTTCGCAATTCCGAGTAATTTAGCTAGTGAAATTGCTACTCAGTTAATTGAGAATGGAGAAGTAACACGTGGCTTTCTGGGCATCATGATTCAGCAAGTCACCCCGGATCTTGCAAAGTCGTTCAATATTAAGATGGGACAAGGGATTATTGTCTCTCAGGTAACAAATGGGTCCCCGGCTGATAAAGCGGGATTACGCCAAGGTGATGTTATTTTAGAATTCCGTGGAAAGCCTGTGAAAGAAGTTGGACGCTTCCGGAACCAGGTAGCACTTATTTCACCGGATAGTCGTGAAAAATTAGTTATCCAACGAAATGGAGAACGAAAAATACTAAATCTCACTGTTGGCAAACTACCCGGGAAAGGAAAACTTGCATCCTTAGAGTCGCAACAAGGTGCGGAAAAAATGGGATTAAGTGTTCAGACACTGACGCCGCAACTTGCCAAACAGTTTAATGCTAAGCCCGGCGAAGGAGTTGTAGTAACTGCAGTTCAACCAGGCTCCATTGCAGATAAAAAAGGTATCAGAACCGGCATGATTATCCTGCAAGTAAACCAAAAGCCAGTAAGTACTGCCGCAGAATTCAAAGATGCTGTTAAAAATAGTGACGGTAAACAAGTGCTATTGCTTGCCCGTATTGGAGATGCTCAGCAATTTATCGTATTGACCGGATAAATTGTAGTCGTTGTAAAGAGCATCCAATTCAGATGTCTGCTTTGTGCCAAAAGCGGACACTCAGCACGGTCTTAATAGGAAAATACCCCGGAAATATATATTTTGCTTGGAGGTGAACTTGTAGACATGCGTATGGTCTTATTTCTTTTTAAAAATGCATCCTAGTGATGCAATATTTTCATAGATAGGAGATAAGCATGAAGTGTGATCAAGGACAAATTGCCGTGGAAAACAATGAGGCAGGCATTTGTCAGCAACAAATTGTTCTTCCGAATTTAAGGAAAGGTATAGAGAATCATCTCACCATTATCGTTGTGTGGGTATTTGCTGTTGTATTGCTGGGCGCAGCTGTTGTTCTGGCTTATCCCTCAAATTCATTGTTTGGAGGTGGCTTTCTCTTTGCAACCAATAAACCCCAGTATGCTATCGATCTTGCCTATCTAGCAACATCTATTGGACTTGTGGTTATTGCGCTGAAAGATGAAAAGTCGTCGGTTAAGTTCATGCAGTTAATCGGCAAAGTTTACATGGTGATAGCACTAATAGGATTCGCGAAACTTGGTTCGCAGGTATATAGCGAGTGGGTATCTGTCATAAACCTTGGACTGGGTATGTCCTTCTCCGCTGCTGGTTCAATCTTGCAGGACTACCGGCATCGCCTGTTAGTTGCACGGCTAATTGCAAAACAGAGACAGCCTGGCGGTTACACAAAAGTTGATGCTCTAAAAAATAGAGCCTTCAATATCACTAAAACTGAGGTGTAATTATTACGAGCAAATTTAAATAAGTATTTGTTATTCTCGAACGTCCGCTTTGTGCCAAAAGCGAGCGTTCAGCGGAAGAGTAATAGGAAAGGAGAAATGGATTATATTGTTTTTTTCGTAGTACGTATTGAACCTGAAGAAATGATATTTGATGAGTAGCTTGGTATCATGATTTTGTCCCCCCAAAATTAATCGAATGCAGGAGGTCCGCTATGCCAAAAATCGTTCGCTTTCCTGAAACAGGAGGAGCTGACGTGCTCAAGGTCGAGGACTTGCCGCTTACAGAACCTGGCGAGGGTGAGGTTCGCCTGAAGGTAGAGGCCATCGGCCTCAATCGTGCCGAGGTCATGTTCCGGGAAGGTCAGTACCTGGAAGATCCCATATTACCATCACGACTTGGCTATGAGGCTGCTGGGACTGTTGATGCTGTGGGATCAGGAATCAGTGACATCAAGATTGGTGATCGTGTAAGCACCATACCCTCCTTTTCGATGGGGCAGTATGGTGTCTACGGCGAAAGTGCCATTGTTCCGGACTTTGCAGTGGCGCGTTACCCTGATAATTTGTCAGCAATCGAGGGAGCAGCAATCTGGATGCAATACTTGACTGCCTTCGGTGCCCTTATCGAAATCGGACTATTAAAAAAAGACAGTACTGTATTGATCACCGCGGCCAGTAGCAGTGTGGGGCTGGCCGCAATTCAGATCACAAAGGGAACCGGGGCTTTGGCGATTGCCACTACCCGCGGAGTCGACAAAAAGCAGTTTCTCCTGGATGCAGGCGCAGATCACGTTATCGTCACGGATGAAGAAGATTTGGCAGAATCGGTAAAGGCTGTTACTTCTAACAAAGGAGCCCAAATAATTTTTGATCCCATTGCCGGGCCGTTACTGGAGAAGCTCGCCGAGGCCGCTGCTCCCGGAGCGACTATCTTCGAATACGGCGCGTTGTCTCCAGAGCCGACACCCTTTCCTCTGTTCCCAATGCTTGGCAAGGGTTTAACCTTAAGAGGTTATACTCTGTTCGAGATCACAAAAGACTCTGAAAAGTTGGCCCGTGGCAAGTCGTATGTCTACGACGGCCTCCAATCCGGCGCGCTGAAACCGATCATTGATCGCACCTTTCCGCTGGAGGAAATAGTCAAGGCCCACCAGTACATGGAATCCAACCAACAGAAGGGCAAGATCGTGGTGACAATCTGAAAGTTCGCCTGGGCCGCAACCGATGTGAAACGAGTAATGGGTGTACCCGTTTCTTTCCCCATGAACGCAAATTGGGGCTGCTGCAAGAGAAAAAATGATACTGCGTCCACAAATTGATTCCATTACAAATAGGTTAATACCTATATAACGGATATTAGGTATGGAATGTGCTGCTGGAAGTTGAAACTTTTGCATGCCCGCTTAGTGCCAAAAACGAATATTCAGATGTGTAAACATATCCTACTATTCCAGTCTAAGTGTGTGATGTAGCATGCTATACGTTCAACAGTGTAGACAGTTCTTTAAAGCCATGTCATATTACAACTGTGGTATTTGGACTGCCTTCTGAGGAGAATAATGGTCCTTCGTTTCTTACTTTGGTGTGTTGGCATACGACTTGCGATTGCAAATCGCTTTAGTTCACGTTTACGCGCTCAATTAACTCGAAATATTATCCTTACGGTGAATACTAAAGAAGGGGTATCACGTAGCTATATTTTTCGAGAACGCTGTGTTTACTCGCACGTTGGCATTTCACCTCAGGCGAACTGTACATTGACATTCGTCAGTGCTGCACAGGGCGCACGTATATTTTTGGCTAGTAATGCAATTGAGCTAATTGTTGATGGTTTGGGTAAAAAATTAATTGAACTGCAAGGTGACCCAACAGGTGTATTGTGGTTTTATGAAATGGTATTTGGTTTTCTGCCATGGCGTAAAACGCCATCGTATACGATGCCTGATAGTTACGTAACTCCGAACCCAAACGGCAAAGTGGCGGATCGAATTACACGAGAGCCCGTTCTTGATGAGCTTGACCCCAGCTGGACTGGTGCTGTTCGTCAACGTGAGAAACTTGTAGTGTGGCAGGTTGGGAAAGGCGCCTCGGTGTCTAATAAACCTATCAATTTCAAGCACGTTGTGGATGTGTCACTTGACACACTGGATGAACAAGCATGAATAATATACCGGGTCTCAATTCTCGCGCTCGAGGATGGTTGCGCCATATTTGGGATAAAGCAACAACTCAAGATGATTGGAGTAGCGACGGGGAACCTCATGCATGGTGGGATCGTGCCTCTACTCCACCAATGTGTAGCTTTCCACGTTTTGATCTTAGTGAAACTTCATACGCTTTACCACTTATGTCCGATCAGACTCCGGCTTGGCGAGAAGTGTATACGCGCATTGCCGATGAATTTGTGGGTCGCTATGCAACTTATTGGGGTGCTATCGATTGGCTCTCTTTCATTGGTCACTCACCACATCAGGATAAATATCCTCCGGAGTGGCTTGTCTTTATGCCTGAGCATATGCGTGGCCGTTATGATCCGCCCGGTTGGACGGCAAATGGTATAGAACCATGGGGTTTGCAACCCGACCCAATCGGTGCTGACGGTAATCTTTTTTTTCGTGGTTTTTTCAACTTATTGCTAGGTAGTTATTCGTATGTGTCGGGTGATGATAAGTGGGAAAAACCATTTGAAGTCACCGGATACAACAACCGCATGTTTCAATGGACGCAGCACAGTATCACCCGGTTTATTGAAGATCAGTGGTCGGAGCGACCACAAGGCGCACAGTGTGAAAATACCAAAATTTGGCCTTATTGTTTAAGTGCCGCAGGTTTAAGCTTGCAACTACATGACAAATTATTCGGCAGCAAGTCCCATTGGGTGTACGACCAATGGATCGACGAGTTCGCAAAGAAACATTTTGCTAAACGTAATGCAGGAGGTGACATTACGTCGTTTGCATTTTATTACGATCCGATTGAAAAATTCTCCTTTTCTCCACCTACCGGATTAAGTGGCTATTCAATGTTGGCCCCGTTATTTTATTTATATCCACAGGCGCCAGAGTTTGGTTTGCAACTTTATGAATCCGGGATCAACGCGCTTGGTTGGAATGACAATACGAAATCACTAGTACAGGCATTTGACGATCCTCGCTGGATGACCATGACAATGATGCTTGCGCGTGAAGTAGGTGACATTACAACTGAACGACGTTTGAAAGCCATCGCCGAGCAGGAATGGGGCCCAAATTTCTTTGGAGACGATGAAGACCGATTTGCATGGAGATTCGGGCTTAATGAGCAATATCCGCGTGGACAATTAAATGGACTAATGATTCTGAGCGAAATTGGTGGCCCTGGTGCCTGGACTAATATTTATAAAGGTAAACGAAACTCACAATTTGATTTGCCAACCGTTGAAGACGTAGATTTTCCTTTTCTTGGGATTAGTCAGGCGATAAATGACACAGACAGCAATACATTGTATGTCACCACCTATGCTGCAACGTCTGATCGTCGTGGTACAGCGACAAGCTGGAAGGTAACACAATTAAACGATTCACGAATAGTGAAAATTTATTGTGACGACAAGTTATTTCATGACTGGGGACGAATAGATGATCACACCATTGAAGTGAACTCAACAATTGGTGAGCATCATTTTCGCATTACAGGGACTGGTAGCGGAGATAGGATAAGTATGGATGACTTTAGTACGTTGGGTAGCAACAACTCATCATCACGAGTTACCAGCTCAAGTATTATCTCACCGACAACTACACAGTATAAACCTGCAGCACCACCAGGTTGCGCATGTTGTTGAGTTCCAAAATATATTCTTAACAAGACTTTTGTTCCTATCTAAACCTACTTGCGTCCTCAGCTGCATAGGAGGCTACCGTATAGTTAGCGTTCTTAATAGGCCTTAGCTTATCAATGATAGTAAAAAGCCGCATGTATTAAAAGGTATTGGTGATGGACTAAAGCTATATCAGCTAATTCATACAGCTTAGAAGAATAATTAGCACAACTATATCTTTTTCAGGAAAGCTGAATGTCTGCTTTGTGCCAATAGCAGACATTCGCAAATGGATGTATGGGAGATTAATTAGTATTTTGGGGAATTATCGACCAGGAAAAATGTCACTTCTTTATAGAAAGAGCTTGGTTACATAATCGTTTTAGAGGAAAACTCCTTGAAAACATTCATCCTCGTTGCATTGATCTCAATTGCATTTCAATTACATGACGGGGAGCTTATTATCTTAGATAATTACCAATTGGAAAAACCAAAAAGTAGCATCTCAAATTTTGGAGTTGAGCAAGAAAAAAGTAAGACAGGAGATAGAAGAAAGACTGTAATAAGAGGGGAAAAAGTTGAAATTGATACCCAGATTGATGATCCTGATCGCAATATTGATAGTTTCACAATAATGAAAATTAAAGAAAAACGCGAGATTAATGATCCTGAAGATAGCCCTTTTATAGAATATCAGTTCTAGAGGCTACTGAACGTTTGTTTTGTGCCAAAAGCGGACATTCAGAATATAGATAATTATGCTAAATGATTAGTTATCTGCACCATGCTCTCGCAGTAATTGAAGAACTTCTTTGCCCTCTGCCAAATCAAATGGGGTTTTACTGTACTCATTTAGTTGATTAACTTTTGCTTATGTAAATGTCTGCTCTTTATTTCTAACAGAAGAAAATACTCTGGTTCCCGGAAAACTCTTCAGTCCCCATGAAGCCAAGGCTTTCAATACTTCTCTTAATCCCTTTCCTCTATTCGTCAAACTATATTCGTGGCGAACGGGATTATGTTGATAGGCTCGTTTCACAACAGTTCCTGCATCGCACAATCGTTTCAGTCTATCCGCCAGAATATTTGTAGATATTTTTTCCGGAGAAGACAGAAATTCCTGATAACGTTCTTTACCCAGCGCAAGATCTCTTACAATCAGTATTGTCCATTTGTCACCGAGTAAATCTAGAGCATTAGTAATAGGCAAAATGATCTCTTAAACTTTGATTTGTTATTCATTCTGTACAGGGAAGAAAGTGCGGAAGCATAAGTACAGTTATTACAAGCAAGGTAATAAATAAGAAAAAAACCTTATTAGTGATCTTAGCCCGTGAAATTGTATTTTCTCTACCGGCCTTGTAAGCGGTAGAAATATGCCAGATACGCAGGTAAGAAATGAACAGAGCGATTAGGGCTACTGCAATAAGAAACGGACGAGCCATGTCGGCAAGCGTGACTATATATATAATTTTAGTGTTGCTGAGACCAAGCGTGACAAGCAGAAATGAAATATGATGACAGGTGGAGGCGAGAATTGCTGCTATCCCACCTGCATATAACGATCTGTGGCCATTCTTTGAAGGCAGTTGATCGGTTCTAAGTGCAGTTATTGTCATGACTTTATGCTTATGAAATCAATCCCATATAGCCGTTTTCTTAGAAGATCGGCATTTTCAGCAATATCTGAACAATCGTTCAATAATTAGGCAAAAAAATATCTAGTTTTTTATTACTCCTAGAGCGAGATCTACACTTTCTTTCAATTCCTTTTCACTCATTTTCTTCATTCCAAGATTCACAAACCCATAGGTAAAATTGCACATATAATCAGCCAGAGCATCACAATTCTTATTTTTGCTAATCTCCTTTTTCTTCTGTGCTGCTTTTAAACAATCGAGATAAAGAGTTTTCAACTTTGATAGAAACCCGTCGACTTTTAGGGCGGCCTCTTTACTGATTATTTCTTTCTCCATAACAGAATTAAAAACAAGGCATCCTTTACCGTTATCTGAATGATAAATGCTGATTTTATATTCAAAAAATGCTTCAATATTTATCAAGCCTAATGGCTTCTTTGAGAGTATTTCTTCTACCTGGCAATAATTACTTAGAAAGTAATCTATACAAGCAAGAAATAACTTGTTTTTATCACCAAACTCATTGTAGAGACTAAATTTCTTAATGCCCGTTTGAGTTTCCATTTCATTCATGGACGTAGCTTCATAGCCTTTCTCCCAGAATAAAGCTGTCGCTTTCTCTAATACCTCATCACGAACATATAGTTTTGGTCTATTCATACTTAGATAGCCTATTTAGCAAAAAGATACGCCGATCATTTCGAAACATCAATCTTTTTTATCCACTTATTTTCTATAGGTAAAGTATGAGTTGGTATCGAACGTCCGCTTTTGGCACAAAGCAGACGTTCAAAAAACTTGTTCTATAAATATCATGTACACTCTTATTCTTCAAAGATGTCATTTTTAGTCAAGAAGAAATTAAGGGTTTCTCATGATTGTCCGACGAAACGTACGTCTCAAATGGATTATTCAAATTGAAGGATGGTATTTTCTATTCTTTCTTATTTATGGATTTTCTGTATGTATTTTAAATTCGTATTTTGATTACCTGGCATTTCCTGCTTCCGATATTAGTGTGTTAGGAATAGCCGTTGCTATTCTATTGGGTTTCAGAAATAACGAAGCATACAATCGGTATTGGGAAGCTAGAACTGCTTGGGGTGATTTAATAAATTATTCTAGGAATTTTACATCCCAGGTAATGGGATATATACACATTCCAGTAGAACAGGATCAAAAATTACAGAATCTTTCAGATATTCATAGTGAGCTTATATATCGACATCTGGCTTTCCTTAACACCCTTCGCTTGCAGTTGAGACAGGAAAAAACATGGGATGAATTAAAACTGTTTTTATCAGATTCTGAGTTTCAGAAACTTAATAAGGTTGTAAATAAAGCCACACTATTGAATCATTGGCAGTCTTTACGATTGAGGGAGTTATATACATCCGGATATATTGAACAAGAAGCTTATGTCTATGGACTCATGGTAAGCATTAAAGATTTTTATGCTGCCCAAGGACGTTGTGAAAGGATTAAATCTACTCCTTTACCTCGCCAATACGGCTACTTTACTAAAGCCTTTGTATGGGTTTTCATATTGATGCTTCCGTTTGGGCTTGTTCAGCACCTTGGGTGGGGAACCCTCCCAATCTATTTTATTTTGGCTTCAATTTTTATGACTACTGAGCTTATTGGTAGTCGTACCGAAGAACCATTTGGGCAAAAAATAGAGGATATATCCATGTCTTCAATCTGCAGGAACATTGAAATCGATTTGAAGCAACAACTTGGTGAATCTTCGATTCCGGCACCCTTAGAGCCCAAAGATGGCATATTAATGTGAAACTACTATTTAAAAGAGTTGAATACCTTTTTCATCAAATCACTGCCACTTGCCAGCGGATTCGCACGAATACGTTTTTCTTCGGCAGCAATCATCTTGAACAAGCCATCAATGGCTTTGTTGGTTACGTAACCATCAACATCTGTCAGGTTATTGCCTCCGAGCATCGATACCATAGGACCTGCCTGCCCGACCATTTTTTTATAAGCCGTCGTCACACCTGCAGTATCTGTCGCCTGTTTAACCATGGGCTTAAATTTCTCAGCCAGTCTTGCACCAGCTGTTTCACGAAAATACAGCGTTGCTGAATCGTCCGCTCCACTGAGAATTTTCTCTGCATCCTGAACTGACATATCGCGAATTGAATCAGAGAAAATGGCTGCTGCTTCCGGCACTGCTTTTTCAGCAGCACGGTTCATAGTGGTAACAAATTCATCCACATATCTTTTACCGCCAAGTTTACGTGTCAGATTAGCAATTCTCTCTACTTTTTCTGGGAGGGGTATTTTCACCAGATTATTCCCTAAAAAACCATCCGTCTTGCCGAGACCGTTAATTGCTGCTTCAGTACCCTGTGCCAATGCTTCTTTTAAACCTCCGATCATTTCAGTCTGACTTAAAGCTGAAATAGCATTGCTACTGTTATCTCCGCCACCCAGTATACCCCCCAATCCACCAAAATCGCCTTGTAACGTATCCTGCCAACCAGCTTGGACTAATCCACTTACGGATAAGACTGAAACAAAAAATAAAATCTTTTTATTCATTTTATTTCCTCGCATTTTTAAGGCTGGATACACTACTTGTCCAACCTGTAGGCCGGATTAAATTTAATATAAGTTTACTTTGACTCGTTTATCCTAAAGCATTTTTTATGTCTTCAAACTTTGCCGTAATAGCGTGGACATTAGTGTAGCCCATTTCTTGTAGTGTTAAAGCCGTTAGTGATGCACGGCCACCACCGGCACAGTGGAGCAGTATCAATGTATCTGGTTCAGGACAAAGATTGGGTACTTTCATTTCGATTAATCCACGAGGGATATTTATGGAGTCTTTAAGTTTGGAATTAGCTGCACTTTCAGGTTCCCGCACATCAATAATAACTACATTCTCGGAATTCTCATTTAACGTCTTGGCGGATGACACATCAAGGCAGCTGATCCTTGTTTGAGCTTCAGCTATCAACTCACCGGCGGCTTTTATCATAATAATTCCTCTGTCATAAATTTCATACACTTTCATTAACATGTTTATCCCACGCGGCCTAGTCTACTACTTAGTGCTAAAAATAGGGGGTCTTCATTATTTATGATGTCTTAATTTTATGGGAAACTCAGAAATAAATAACTACAATAGAGGGCAACACACAACAACAACCAGATCAGATTAAATCATTGATTGATTTGTTCTGGTTTGTTCTCATGTGGTGCTCTGTTTCAAAACAGGCTAATATAATACGTTCTATTGTTTAGATTCCTGTACATATGAAGAATAATGTTATGCAAGCATATAAGATCTTTAATCGCGATGTAGAAATTGCGATTAGGGTATTCTTTTTATGTAAGGGAATTTACGGTATTGCAAGTAAAGATAAGGAGGCGCTTAGTACATTAGAAAAAAATACGCTGTCATGGAATATCATTCTTCATTCATTACAATGTACTTTTTTTGTTTCTCTTGGCCGGTTATTTGAAGGTGACGAGACCATTTCTGCTGATAAATTCTTGCGTACTTGTATTGATAACGCAGATGAATTTAGTAAAAATTCATTACGGAACCGTAAAATTATTCAATATGGAGGAAAACAGGAATGGCTTGACCTGTATATGAATAATGTATATGTACCAAAGATTAAAGACTTTGATAAATTTATAGATAAGCTTGCGAAAAGAAAGGCGTTATATATAAAAACTTATAGGCCTATTCGTCATAAAATAATAACCCATCTAAATATAGCTACTATTGATAATTTTAGTTCATTATTTGGAAAAGCAAAAATAGATGAAATTCAGGATTTTCTTCTGGTAATGTATCAAATAGACAGAGTAATTTTTCATTTACTTTTTAATGGGAAATTATATCCAATTGATAGTTTTATTTTAGAAGAAGAAAGCCCTGTATTTAATGATATAGAGTCACTGCTTAAAAATATATAAATATAATATGAAGGATAGGTTCTCAGTATACTGTTCAAATTCAGAGTCATTTAATTACACTATTAGTGCTTCAGGGTGTATTACAAGATTAAGTTGTCAGTTATTTGGTTAATATTTACTTTGTACCAAAAATGAACATTCAGATTTAACAGTGGCTTTCTTATTATCCTAAATTTCTGAACATATTATATCTTTCAACTCTTATGGGATCCTCCATAAAGTAGACATTAGCCGCAGTTGGCTCCCCTGGTTGTAGTGTGCTGAGTGGTACTGTAAAAGTTGGACAAAACGGACACAGCTTCTTCGCATATTTAATTATTGTTTCGTCTGAATCATTAGCCCAGAGCATATTAATGCTCCATGATTTGGGTGTAATAACCTACCTGTTAACAAGTTATAGCATTATCAGAGACACACTTAAAGTAATAATTAGATTATATCTGTATATTTTGATAACCAGGATGGAATGCTGATATATAGGGGTATATGAATGCCAGATTTGTGCCGGGTGTGAACATTAGTTAGTAGATTGGATAGCTTTACTTCCCAGCGCAGCAATTGTCCATTTAGCATATTCCAAGTAACTCTTATCTTCTTCCAATGTTACCGAATCCGCATTTGTTTTTTGCATCAATTTTTCTAATCTGTCCGCGTGCTTGAAATCGCTTTCAGTAGCCTTACCTTCCGACTTCTTAAATAGTAGTTTAATTCTGTGTTCAGCAATATTAGTCAGGTTCATTCTGAGCTCCATAAATATAGCAGTACATATATGGAGCTTAATCCCTCTCATTAGAAATTTCAGTGAAAAAGCTCACATTATTAAATAAAAACAGGAAATATTTTCCAAGATGGTTAGGGTGAAAACTGACGCTCACCAATATCTTCTTTGTGCCAGAGGTGGATATTCATATTTATTAATACAATTACAAGTATTCTTCCTAAAAGCAAAGCAATAATAAAGCGTTAGATAGAAAATGCATTAAAGTAATTGTCCTGAAATCCGATAATTTAGTTGTGCCATTATAATTTTGGTGATTAGGTGACGCTGGCCATAGAATTACTAATGGCTATAAATTTATGAAACTTAAGCGGAGCTATATATAAGTGGGATCTACAAGTGAAATTTTGGTTGGAAACGCTCAATTGCTTAAAACCAAAGCAAGCAAGCTCTCCATTATTGGCATTGGGATTTCGGTCTGTGCAATTATTATTGCATCTATTCTCACTGGCTATCTTCGCAATGGTGAGATTAGTGTGGCAAGTATATCTGATGCTCAGAGGAATAATGCTTCACTCTGGTTGCTTGATATGATGCCTTTTGTGTTCGCATTTTGGGGACAATATGTAAGTTCGATGATGGCCTTTGAAGCAAGCGCCATGGTATTTGACCAAACCAGCAATTTACGTGCTCAGGCAACAGCATTTGAGATACAAGCCATGCGTGGCTCTACTCACGATACACTTACTGAATTGCCTAATAGAGTATTACTAATTGACCGATTGGAACAAATAATCAGTACTGCATCACTCAAGAAAAGCCAGATTGCAATTATGATCCTGGATATAGACCGATTTAAAGATATTAATGACACACTTGGTCACAATACAGGTGACCGCGTAATCAGACAGGTTGCTTACAGTTTACGTAAAACCATTCCGGAACCTAACACCGTAGCACGGCTAGATGGAAACGAGTTTGCAATTGTACTTGAAAAAATTGGTACAAAAAAAGATGCAAGAGAGATAGTAAATAACATCAAAGAAGTTCTGCATGCCCCCATGAAACTGGAGGGTGTAAGGTTAAATATTGAGGTATCTTTTGGGCTCACTTTTTATCCGGACCATGGAAAAAGCGCACAAACTTTAATACAGCGTGCTGAAGTTGCAATGTATCAGGCTAAAAAGAAAAATAGCGGAATCATCGAATATACTACTGCATTAGAAAGGTGTAATACACGTCGTCTAACACTCATGGGTGAACTGCGCAAGGCAATCATTAATAATGAATTGGTAGTATATTATCAACCCAAGATTGATATTAAAACCGGCATAATTAATGAAGTGGAAGCTCTGGTGCGATGGAAACATAAGGCTCATGGCTTAATACCACCTGATGATTTCATTCCAATGGCGGAACAAACAGGCGTTATTAAACAACTTACGCTATGGGTACTACATGAAAGCCTGATGCAATGTGCGAAATGGAAAAGTGAGGGAATCAATTTAAGGGTCGGAGTGAATGTATCAGCTAGCGACTTACTTGATGTGGGATTCTCTGACACAGTTACCAGGACATTGAAAACTCACCATATGTCTCCTGATGATTTACAATTGGAAATTACAGAAAGTGCCGTCATGATTGATGCAGAACGATCACTAGAAGTCCTGACTCGATTGTCAACCTTAGGAATACGGCTTTCGGTAGATGATTTTGGAACCGGCTATTCGTCTTTGTCCTACCTTAGTAAGTTACCCGTAAATGAGTTGAAGATCGATAAGTCTTTTGTCATGGATATGGAGAGTAACAGTAACAATACGATAATAGTACAAGCTACGATTGATCTTGGGCACAATCTTGGGCTTGAAGTAGTTGCTGAAGGTACAGAAAATGCCTCAGACATATTACGACTACAACATTTAGGCTGTGATAAAGCACAAGGATACTATTTTACTAAACCACTTAGTGCTAAAGAGTTTAAAAATTGGCGTGAAAAGAATTTTGCGGATGGCCATATGCATAACAAAATGGGGCTACTATTTATAGCACTTCCTCAAAGTGAAGCTTCCTTAAAGAGGGCACAGCTAAGTTCAGTATAGAAGATTTAGATAACCCGTTCATGGTGGCATCTTTCCTATATCATGGGCCACCTCTTTTTCTCTTGTAGAGATACTTCAGTTTTTGCCGGAAGCCCGGTTCAATTTGGTAGTAACGTATTTCAGTGCGTTATGGCAGAATCGTTTTCGCCTGTTTGAGCACGAATAATACTGGAAAATAATGATGAGATTTCGTGTCCTTTTATTAGCCGATTTACATAAGCACGGTTTTTAAGTTCAGCAAACGGTAATTGCTGATCAAGCCAGCCAGTTTCATAAAGATGCTCAGGGACATAGCCACTCAATAAAATTTTCCAGGAGTATGGTATATGTCCGGGATTCACTATTTTATTTTGTAACCAAATCAAGGTAGTACAGTTTGATAGTAACGAATTGTAAAAAACAGGTTTCTTATATAATGAATTAATACTGTCAATATAACTTAGAAACAGACGCTTGATATTTTCTTTTGGTGCCTTTATCCGATAACGATAAACATGTTCAGGCGGGTTATTCCGGTAATTAGTTCGCAAACCAATTACATCACGTTCATCAGCTACAATATATATCAGCTCATATTGTCTAAAGAATCCCTTAATATTTGAATGGCTTAGCCCTTTCTTTTTACGCGCTTCGATAGATATTGCCAGGTAATTATGGTCTCCAAAGTCAAAGCTCATAATGACATGCGCAATTGCTGAACCCATCCAATAAACTGCGAATAAATCAACTCCTTCAAGTTTATTTAAATCAAAAGTTTTATTGTAATAGTCCGGATAAAAATCAAATTCACTGCAATAACTGAAATTACGTATATCGTATACAGTCACCAGATTTCTCTCAATACTGGCATAAGAAAGCTTGATCACATCAGTCTGCCAGTTGCCATTATTAGAAGGTTTAATATTGAGCCACCATAGCAACACTACTAAAAATATAGCGCCATGAATCAATAACAGCCAGTTGCCCACAGATGGGATAAATAGCAGGCCTATAATTGCAATTAAGCCAAAGAATGCCACAGCAATAGAAAATATTAGCTGAACTTTATCATTACGTGAATCACCGAAGTATACGGCCAGTGTAGCCCAGGCTGTTGTGATTATTAGCCACAATACAAATAGAAATGACATAAGAATTGATAAGAGTATTTATGCTCTGGTCGCTAATGAAGTAGGAAATATATTTTTATGGCCTATCAATAAGAAATACTTTATATCTATTATAACTACAGACTAACGAGTCGTCTGCAAATAACCGGAATATCTTGCACCTCAACTTGATATACAAATATACTTTCTGAATGTCTGCTTTGTATCAAGAATTGACAACAGGAAGTATTATTCTTCACCTTACCTGTCATGAAAGTTACTTTCTCACAATGTGTATTTATTCACTGAAAATATATTTGAAAGGGATTATTGTTTACACCTATAAAATTCTTTTGAGAGTAAAAAATGAAATATGAAAATGGTAAGCAGGTATTGCTTGGAGATAAAGTTCATCTTGATGGAGAAATAACCGGCACAGTTATGTGTTCAATAGATGATGGAATATACACATCAGAATATCTTGAGTCTCAGTGGGAGCATCTGAAGAAAGGTGTTATGGTTTTCTCGGAGCAAGCCGGGCTAATTCATTATGCGGAATGGAATGAAGATTGTATGCTTATTGAACGCTCAAAAAAATAGACAGCAATAGAAACTCTATCTTATTTTCATGTTGGGTTGAGGCAAAGACCAAGACCAAGACCAAGACCAAGACCCTTAGCTTAATAGTATTATTCCGAATGCGGGTGGATTTAGAAGGTCTGTGTGGTGCTATCGGAGATTGAGCCACTCTGTGGGATAGAAAGAAGAAAGTACCTCAACCATCCGTAGCGGAATTAATAATACAGAGGCACCGGATTATTCGGAAGTGACAAATTGTCACACATCATAAATTTTCACTTAAGCAACGACCAGATTAGTTTTCTGAATGTCTGATTTATTCTAAAAGCAAACATTCTAACTTTACCGTATAGTTGTCCGTGAGATTCAAAGCAGGGGAGGCTATGCGAGTTCTAATTGTTGGAGCAGGACCAACCGGGTTGACCGCAGGAGTTGAGCTGGCACGAAGAGGAATCCACGTAGAAGTTATTGATCAGAAACAAGAGCCTTCAAAATTCTCCCGTGCAGTTGGTATTCTGCCAAGTAGTCTTAGTGTACTTACCCCATCCGGAGTTACCAATAACTTGTTAGAAGAAGGAATAAAAATACAGGAAGTACGGGTGTTTAGCGGAACATGTAGAGCATTATCTCTTTCTTTAAAAGGGGAACATTCTGACCGGGACTATGTAATTGCTCTGGCTCAGAACCGAACTGAAGATATACTACGGAACGTATTAATCAGGTTCGGTGGCTCAGTGACTTATGGGAAGAAACTCACATGCTTAGCTCAGTATGAAGACCGGGCAGTTATCGGAACAAATGACGGCCGTGAGTATGAATATGACATGGTTATTGGAGCAGATGGAATAAAAAGTAAAACCCGGGAGTGTCTGGGCATTGAATACCGGGGGTTTGATCTTCCGGAAAACTGGTCGATTGCAGATGTAGATGTGTACAACTGGCCAAATAAAGGTGTATTCACAATTTTCTTGTTAAATGGTGGTCGTGTAGTTGTAGTCGTCCCTTTGGAGTCTGATAGATTTCGTGTAGTATCAAATACTTATGATGCTCTCGCTACATTACCTGTACCGATGAACATCATAAGTAAGCATAGAGAAGGGAAATTTAACATCTCTATACGACAGGCTTCTTGCTATGGCATGGGTCGGGTATTTCTCGCTGGTGATGCTGCACACTGTCATTCACCTGTTGGTGGTCGTGGTATGAACCTCGGAATTTCTGATGCAGCAGAACTGGCATCATGTATCACAACAAACCGGCTGAATAGATACAGTGTTTCTCGACACTTGGTGGGTGCCAACACAATAGCCGCTAGTGAAAGGGCGCGCCGATTAATAACATCAGAGAGTTTTTTAACACGTAGAATGATAATAACTGCTTGCCATTCTTTTGATTTATTCCGATTCTTGCAGCGATCTCTTGCACGGGTAATTTTAGATGGGTAGTCTGATAAATACCATCATCTATTTTTACATTTCAGAGTTTCCGGGTATTTTTCACAGTAGTTTATATGCCCTTGCATTTGCTGTGACATACTTGAGTATCGTTCCTTTGCAGTATTCCAGCTCATGTTTTTGTAGTTAGGAGCGTCCCCATATACAAATTGCGCATATTTTTGGTTATTTAATTGTGCGATTCCATATCCAGCAGAACCCGTATTATTCAATGCTGATATTACTATGTCGCCTTGCGGCCCATGATCACATTTAAGTCCGCCTATCGCAGGCTTTGATGCACCTTCTGTAAACTCATATATTCCATCACAGATGAAACCGGAATTTGAAGTAATCTTAAATTGACCGCTTCCCCACAGATAGCCTTTGGCAGTCCCAATGAGTACCTCATCTTCATTTTGTGTTATTCCCTTAATATGTTTAGTTACTGAGAATGCAGATAAAAGAATAACCGCCATTACCATTGATAAAAATCTAAACATCATGTTTTCCTATTAAGAAAAACTACAAAACCAAAAAAAACTATACGAGAATAATGTGGAGAAATTATTATCCTGGCAAATATCTTCATTAATTTTATAAGCCTGCTACATAATACAGCATGTAGCATAAAAAGTTTATAGTATGCGGATAAAATATTGAAAAAACTAATGCCTGCTTTGTGCCGGAAGGTGGTCTTCAGGGGGCATTCTGATGCTGACCCTCATTGTTAGCTCCCTGCATGAGTTTTTCGAACTTATATTTGAAATCATGCAGCCATTTTAATGTATGTTTTTCCGAGGCTGTCTCGTTGGTAGATCCATCGATAAACCACTCATACCAGCATTCAAATTTATTGCCAAATGATTTCCCGGTTCTTGATGCAAGCAATTGATATATAAATTTGGTATCGACCGGATCTTCGTCTACGAGAGACTCAACCATTCGGCTTTTTCCGTCATACATTAGCTCTATCAACAATTCAAGATTAGATGCTTTTTCAATATTAGTCATATGTTGTGCTCATAGCAGATTCTGTATAGCTGCAAACTTTGTTTATAACCTTATAACGGATTACCAGAAGAAATATTAAGGTTAGAGAATGATTTTAAATGCTTGCTATTTGCTGGTGGGCGTCCTTAAACAGATGAACACCTTGTAGTTAGGAATATCTATATAAGGAAGCAGTATCCGGATATCAACCAAAATAATCTGAGAAAGGCCTAATTGAATTTGGGTACTAATTAACATGCAATTTTTATGTCAGGTTTTACCATATCAACGGCAGGGGATACTTATATCCTGATTTCGTTTTACCGGAGGATAATGAATATCTACATTGAATACAGTGGATAGTAATCAATAATTATTTATACAAAAGGAAATATACAATTGTTATCCCGGGAAAAGAGAATTTATGAGAATAAATAAAATAACTAGCAAAGAAGCTCCCAACTATCTAAAGCAAACCATAATAAATAAACAAGTTAAATTAATTAAGGTGCCATGAAAGACTTTACCAAATTATTGATGTATATCATTGCTCAAGAAACCAAATATATAGAGACAATGCGCCATTCATTTAAAGAAGATGAACTTACAATTCTTCGGCTAAAAAATAAAACCAGAGCTATTGAGAAGGAAATAGATGAGCGTAAGAAGTTAATCGAAGAGTACAGAGGTTATTTGAGATACATGTCAGATCCGGTTAAAGTAAGAATGAAATTAATATCACCGACAATGCGGCAGATTGATACGGACTTATCAGCCATTAATATTCAGTTTGAGAAATGTATTGAAAAGCAAGCATGATCAGTTCATAGGATCCGGATAAGATTTTATTATTTAGATGGGTGTTTTATGCCGGAAACTGGCATATATGATCTGTTATTTAGGGAAATATAAGAAGAGAAGAAAAAACCGGTAAATGATAAAACCAACAGACTTATGTGTCGCTAACGGAGATTGAGTTCCTAACGGAGGGATTGAGAGGAGGCAAGTAACTCAATCATACGTAGCTTCACGTGGGAGATGTTCTGCCGGTTAGAATACTACTTTGTCAGTGATTTTTCCGAAAGTGACAAATTGTCGCATCTCAGAACCCCCTGCATAAATTATTTATTCTCGAATAATATTACTGAAGCTCAGTCAGGTACTGGTAGTTCGCCCAGGGCACGTAATATCTGATCGGACATGTTTCCTCTGAAACAATGTAAACTATCTGACAGATATCTGGGTTATTTGAAGGAGTGCGACATGGCTGAACCTAATCGCGGCTATGAACTAGTTATAAGTGAGATGCTGACCAGAGGTAAGATAAAGCGACACCGGGCAAAAGAACTAATTGAGGAGCTGAAAACCATAATACCTTTGAAAGTCAGTCCATATACCCCTTCTGGTAAATTTAATACGAACCGACTTTTGCTTTATATAGCTGGGATGTTACTAATTGGAGTATTGTTTGTACCAGTATTAAATTTCTATATTGGATATATCCAGAAATATGTAGAGAGTAAGGGTATGTTTCAGGGTATTGATTATGCTTCTGCAGTAGGAACAACTTTTTATCTTATTGGTACTATCCTTGCTGCACATATTTTCTCCTCGTATTTTGGATCTAAATTTCTGGGGCATTTTTCTCAATGTCGAAATACAAAAATTGTAGCAGCAGCTACAATCTTGCCCACGATAGTTGTCATTGCTTATTTACAAACGATAGCCGTTTCATCATTTAGTAACACTTCGCAGTTTAATAGTATTAGTAACAGTAATGATGGTTATTTACTGTTCATAATACTGCAATCCGTATTGTTCGGCTTATCTGGTTTGTTTTCAGCGTTAACAACAGGATTATTGTATGCCGAGGAGAATATGTACGATGAACAAACTGCTGCATACTTTGATACAGTAGAATCACCAAAATACAATATTGCAAGGGTTAATGATTTCTGGAATGCATTCCAGAAAAATGATAAGCAAGAAGCCCTGAAAATTATTAAAGAAGCAGAAATAGATCTCAGGAAGAAAGATTTTTATAATGATGGGTATAATTATTTTCAAATAATATTAAAAAAACTACCTTATCATTATGAATATCTCTATGGGTATATTCAGGGCTGTATTGTAATTAAAGTTAACGTGGAAGGAAATAATACTGTGAGTGATAGCTGGGATTTTTTATTTGATAAAGCTGATAAATCTTTGATTGATAGCTTATCCTGGGCAATAAAAAAATATGTATAGATATATTGAAAGAGGAAAGCTATGAGGCAGGCAGATCTGACATCACACCATATCGAGGGAATTTCTTTACACGGAGACGTACCATTTGATGTTCCACTGTTTTCTCATACCGAAGGTAATCTGTGGATGGGTGGGTGCCCAGTCAGATCAGCTCCGGAAGAATTTAAATATATAGTGAGCTTATACCTCTGGGAGTCCTACACACTAGATGATTTTCAGGTAAGGACAGAGGCGCGACTACGAGATGTATTAACTATCCCTGATGAAGAGCAGCTGTATACTTTAGCCAGATGCGTAAATGTATATAAGCATCAAGGGGTAACTTTAGTACACTGTCAGGCGGGGTTTGAACAGATCCGGACTAATCTTAGCTCTCGCATTAATTGAAGAAGGCATGAAGGCTGTGGATGCTATTTCCCTGTTAAGAACCAAGAGATCACCGGCTGTTTTATGTAATCACACTTTTGAAGAATGGTTGCTTACAAGAGGCTAATAAAAATATTTAAATGATAAGGATCAGATGGTTATGAAGTATATAAAAGCAAGGAAAGCTCAATGTGGTCTTAGCCTGCTTTTGACAATGGTTGTGATTGCAATTATTGGAATTCTGGCGGAAGCGGCACTCTTGGCTTATGAAGAGTCTGTTACTCAGGAACAAGTTATTAAGAAATAAATTTGTTCTTTCCGGAATTATCTTTCAGCACATTTTTTCAGACTTTTTAGAGCTTCTTCGCTTTCAAATCTAACGCCTGTCAGTTTTATTCTTGAAATTAGCGGGGTAACTTTGTTGAACTCCAGAGTAAATGCATTGAATGGACCAAAAAGATTAACTCCGCTGGCAGTAACCTGAGATTTCTTTTTATTCGGATCAGCACTGATTTTATATTTCAGGCTATTAATTTGCCATTTTTTATCTGCTTCCATAGTATCAATCACACATCTTGCCAAAACAAAATGATCACCCTGAATTTCTCCTGAATAAGAATAATTAGTATGCTTCTTCATATCTCCGAGGCTTGTACAACCTGATAGAATCATTATTGTAACCAGTATTACATTCAATATCTTCATACGGTAATCCTCTTTGACAGTATATAGTTTGTATCTAAACGGATATTTGGAGTTAATTTTGAGAATACCTGATTTGTGACAAAACAGATGATTAGTAATTGTGTGCTTCTCTATAATATTGTAAAGATGCGTTAAAAAATCTTTGAAAATCATCAGGTGTATCAAAAGAGCGTTTGGGGATTATATAAAACAGATAATAGGTAACTTGTAAGTATATATACGAATTAGTTTTTCTTACGTATGTGATTCCCTCCCACTTCAGAATTCCTTCACTCGCGGTCGTTTTTACATACAGCCCTTCCGGGGAAATCGCATATTGACGTTGTCCAAGAATTCCATTTCTTGCTTCTGAAGTAAATAATATACTGATTATACAAATTAAAGTGTATGTCAGAAATCCTCCTGTACCACTTAATAAAGCCGAAATAATAACTGTAAACAAACCTTCAATTCCGTCCGGGAGACCATCTTTCCATAAGATGTATAGAGATACAACAACAGAAAGAAGGAGTACCGTTATATAGGTAGATTTGAGTTTTGACCATAAAGAATAATTAGAACAGATCAAATCTGTTTTATTGATATTTGCACTGACTTTCATTTTTTTGTATCAATGATTATAAGTAGTGATCTTTTGAATATCTGTTTTGTACCGAAAAGCGGACAGTAAATATTCATTTTAATAGATTACTCTGTTTTATGGGTCCAAAAGAAAGCCGATACGTTCGATTAACACATAATTGTAAGTGTATCGGCTAATCAAGGTGATAGTTTGTTTTTCATTGATTGTAATTCAGATTTATAGAGTGTAATAAAAGAAAAAAATTCAATATGATAATTCTTAAATATAATTAACTTGTTAGGTTTCAGTAATTGGATTCATCAAATGAATATTTTCCTTATGCTAAAAAGGGAACTCTGTTCATATAACCCTGTCATATGGTAGCTAGTGTGGAACGTGCAGGGGCAAACAAAGCTATGTAAATAGAGTGGTGCGAGAAGATAGGCGAAGAAGATTAACTAGTTGACTATTATTTAGTCTGTTGTCACGTATTGTAGTATATTGATCAGAGCTGATATGTAATCAGAAAGTCACGGGTTCTACTCTTGGTGTCAGCATCATTAAAACATTTGAAAAAATATATACGTATCAGTGAAGTCTGATTTCAGATTTCACTGATACCAGTAATACTTAATAAAACTCAGTATTTGAATACAATGACTATACAGAAAAAAGGTCCATGTTTATGGCACTGTCAGTAAGATTTATACGCTTTGTATGCTTAACCTGCCTGATTACCACCTTTGTCTGGGTTCCTGTTTCAGCTCAGGAATCTTTATCTGATAAATCAGAAATCAAAGTTCCTGAAGATTCAGAATCTAAAGTACAGGCAATCCCATTGGAAGCAGTACCGGATCGTGCGGCAAAGACTGGTGTCGAGCTTAGTACTCTTCTGCCAACTGAGAAGTCCCGTCAGATGCTTAAGCGCATCGACCTGAAGCTTGACCTTGCTCTTCCAGAGGTCGGGTCACTACTGTCAGAGATCCGAGAAGCACTTACCGGTCAACCTAATATCTGGACTTTTCAAGAACTGGAAAGTAAAAACAGCAGAATTCTTAAAGAACATATACAGCCATGGATTAAGGAACTTGATGGCCAGCTTACCGGAATACAATCAGCTCTTCAGCAAATAGACAAGATCGTAGCAGTCTGGGCAGAAACATCAGCTGAAGTTAACCGGCAGGATAGTGTAGCTGAGACTACTGTGAAACGAATAGCTGCAGTACGCAGTGATATCGATAAGGCGCGTTCAAAGATTGTAGAACATCGCAACCAGATACTGGCTGTACGTGACAAACTGGTTATACCCAGCAGCTCTCTTGAAGCTGGTTTTAATAAACTACAAAAAGCAAATGGTGCAAGAATTAAAAGTATTTTCGGGGCTAATCGCCCACCACTGTGGAGCCCGCTGATACGTGAGTCTTTTCATAAAGAGTGGATTGCGCTTGAGCCGAAGCAATTCTTTCATAGGCTACAAAAGGACACCAGCGAACAGGCAACTTTACTTAGCTTCCAGTTGTTACTATTTGTAACTTTGGCTTTTATCTTGTGCTGGCTCCGTTCCCGTGTCCGGACAACACAGGCTGAGAGCAACTACGATTTACAGAATGCCAGGGAAGTTTTTGAAGTGCCATTGGCGATGGCCTTACTGATTACTGCAAGTTTTACTACCCCTTTACAATGGCTGGGAACCAACAATGTGAGTTTCATTATTGTCGTACTCTGTGGTGTAGCTATTATTTCAATTATCAGGCGTTTTCTGATACCTGCTATTTCCCCTTTAGTATGGGGTCTCATGATTATTGCCATATTTGATCGGGTAGCACTCGACCTATTGGGCTCTTCACCTACACTCGAACACATTGTCTTCCTGATGGAAATGATTGGAGCACTCGGCTTCCTGTTCTGGTTTCTGCGATCACAACGTCAAACTGAGACTTCTCCGACTGCGCCGTTAGCTCCGTTTCTCCCGTTTCTGAATTCTGCAATGCGATTAGCTGCCGTTGTTCTGGCAGTTGCAATATTTTCTGATCTGATCGGATGGGGTGATTTAGCCAGAGTACTTCGTACGGGCATTCTGGGAGGTGGTTATGCAAGTATCGGAGTTTATGTCCTGCTCCTGGTATTTCAAAGCCTGGTAACTTTTGCCCTGCTTTTCCGGCCATTTAGTCTCCTGCGTATGGTTTCAAGAAACCGACAACTCATTCGTCAGCGGATTGAACGGGGGCTAAAAATACTTGCTATCGTCCTGTGGGCAGTACTTGTGCTCCGACCGCTCGGTCTGCTTGATCTCATGTTGGACAGCATTGCCAGGGTATTTAGTGCCACTACATCGGTCGGTACCCTCTCCGTTTCATTGGGAGATATCATGGCATTTGTTCTTATTACCTGGTTCTCCTTTCTACTCGCGCGTTTTGTTAATTTTGTTCTTCGTGAAGATGTATTTACGAGAGTGCGTACAGGCAGAGGTGTTCCACAGGCTATTGCCGGTCTAGTACGATATTCATTGATATTTATCGGATTTTTTATCGCTCTGGCAGCTGCAGGAATTGAGCTTACAAAGCTAAGTATCATAGCCGGCGGCCTTGGCGTTGGTATCGGATTTGGTCTTCAGAATGTAGTAAATAATTTTGTGTCGGGTTTGATTCTTCTTTTTGAGCGGCCAATCGGAGTAGGTGACATTATAGAATTACCCGAAATCTGGGGAGAAATGAAACGAATCGGAATACGTGCAAGTGTAATCCGAAAATTTGACGGATCAGAGGTTATTGTTCCGAACGGAATGCTGGTTTCTGATAAAGTTGTGAACTGGACTTTATCGGACAAACTTCGTCGGCTTGAATTAGATATCGGTGTAGAGTATGGGACGCCGGCCCAACATGTGCTTGACCTTCTCATCAAAGTGGCAGAGTCCAACCCAAAGGTGATTACTAAACCTCCACCCCGTGCCTTTTTCATTAATTTTGGTGACAGTGCTCTTGAATTCAGGCTCTGGGCTTGGGTCGATTTTGATGGCGGTTATTCAATTCGTAGTGAGTTAGCTGTTGCTGTCCAGGAGGCACTCAAGAAAGCAGGTATTGGTGTTCCCTTTCCACAGCGTGATCTGCACTTAGTGAGTGTGAATAAGAACGAAATTTCTGATCCGGACAAAGGAGTCTTTTTGTCACCGAACCTGACTCCTAACTCAGGTTCTGATAAATAAAGTGTTATCTCATTTTTCTTCCGGAGAGTATTAACAAGGCTGAGACTTTGGCCATTACAAATTTCTTCTCTGTAAAAGGGTAGCTTATATAGATGAGTTTAATCTGTCTGGAGCAGCTGCTAATTAGCTTAGCTCCTGTTTTTTTAGTAATGTTAAAATTAGGCTGGGCTGAAAGGTATATATAGTTTGTATTAGTACTTATGAAGGATATTAGATAATGAGTTCCCAGCTTTCTATAAATAATATTGATGATAAAGACTCTCCGTTACGTGAAGACATCCGCATGTTGGGTCGCATGTTGGGCGATACCTTACGTGAGCAAGAGGGCGTGGCTACTTTTGATCTGATTGAAAATATTCGTCAGACTGCTGTTCGCTTCCATCGGGAACAGAACCCGGAGGCACGTCATGAGCTCGATATGTTATTTAATAAACTGGACAATAGGGACACTGTCCTGGTGGTAAGGGCATTTAGTTATTTGTCCCAGCTTTCCAATATTGCTGAAGATATGCATCATAATCGCCGCCGCCGGGCGCATCTTTTCGCAGGGTCACCACATCAGGAGGGTAGTATTGCGCTGGCACTGGAAAGAGTATTTGCAGATGGAGCAAGCGGCACTACAGTAACTGAATTTTTTAAAGAAACTGTAATGTCTCCGGTATTAACTGCGCACCCTACAGAGGTGCAACGAAAAAGCATATTAGATTGTCAGTTAACTATTGCCCGTTTGCTAAATGCAAGGGACCGTTTGCAACTTACCCCCGATGAATTAAGAAATAATGAAGAGGAATTACGTCGCGCTATCTTGACACTTTGGCAGACTCGTATGTTGCGTTCAGAGCGCTTAACAGTAGACGATGAAATAAAAAATGGTCTGGCCTATTATCAGTATACTTTTCTTACCGAAGTGCCACATCTCTACGCGGAAATAGAAGATTTACTTGAACAGAGTATGGGTAAGGATGCTCCGCACATTCCGCCATTTCTACGTATTGGTAGTTGGATAGGAGGAGACCGTGACGGTAATCCATTCGTAAGTGATCAGACGATGTTGAGTGCAGTTGAACGTCAGTCAGCACTAGCACTGGATTATTATATGGGAGAAACGCACCAAATTGGCCGTACACTGAGTCTGACCAATCGTTTAGTGGAAGTGAGTGATGAGTTGGAAGAGTTGGTTGCCTTATCACCTGATCGCGCCGCTAGTCGTACAGATGAGCCTTACCGGCGTGCATTGATTGGCATCTATGCACGTCTTGTTGCTACCAGTCAACAGCTTGGCCACACAGTTACACATCGTCGTCCGGTCGATTCCGCTGAGCCATATACAAGATGTACGGAATTTATTCACGATCTGGATATTATTATTAACTCACTCAAGCGGCATAAATCTGAATGTTTGACTAGCGGGCCACTACGTCATTTGCGACGAGCAGCTGAAGTATTTGGTTTTCATCTGACATCGTTAGATATACGTCAACATAGTAATGTGCATGAACAAGTGGTAGCAGAATTGTTAAAGCACAGCACAAGAATTTGCTATTCCGAGATGACCGGGCCCGAACGTACCCAATATTTACTTGTTGAAATCAGCAATACACGCCCGCTACTTTCACCTTTTCTTGAATATTCCGAAACCAGCCAGAGTGAGCTTCGTATATTACAAATGATAGCTGAAATTCATCATCGATTTGGCCATGATGCTTTACCAAATTATATTATCTCTAAAACTGATGATGCCTCTGATATTCTGGAAACGGCATTGTTGTTAAAGGAAGTTGGGTTATTGAAAACCGGAGAGACTCCTTATTTATATCTTAATATTATTCCGTTGTTTGAAACGATTGAAGATTTACGAAATTGTAGTGCCATTATGGATGAATTGTTCTCACTTCCATATTATCGTAAATTGCTTGATTCACGTGGTAATGTACAGGAGATAATGCTGGGGTATTCTGATAGTAACAAGGACGGTGGATTCTTAACTGCTAATTGGGAGCTTTACAAGGCCGAAACGGAACTGACAAAGATTTTTTCTAAACACAAGATTAAATTGCGCTTGTTTCATGGACGCGGAGGCACAGTCGGGCGCGGAGGAGGACCGAGTTACCAGGCAATATTAGCCCAGCCACCGGGTTCTGTTAATGGTCAAATACGTGTTACAGAGCAGGGGGAAGTTATAAGCAGCAAATATGCTGATCCTGAAATAGGGCGGCGTAATCTTGAAATACTGGTGGCAGCTACCGTTGAAGCTTCGCTATTAAACCGTGATACATCAGGTACACATACAGAAAGATATTTTCTGGCTATCGAATCATTATCACAAAGTGCATTCGCTGCTTATCGTAATCTGGTGTATGAAACTCCCGGCTTTGTGCGTTACTTTCAGGAATCTACGCCAATCAGAGAAATTACAGAGTTATTTATAGGCAGTCGTCCATCATCACGCAAGCAGTCTAATCTTATTGAAGATTTACGTGCAATTCCATGGGTGTTCAGTTGGAGTGTTAATCGTGCAACAATCCCGGGCTGGTACGGTTTTGGCTCTGCTGTTGAAGAGTTTGTTCTGCTCAAAGGTCAGAGTGAAAATGGGCTGGAATTACTACAGGAAATGTACCAAACATGGCCATTTATGCAAACGTTATTATCCAATATGGATATGGTGCTGGCAAAAACAGATATGGGCATTGCATCACGTTATGCTGAGTTAGTAACAGATAGTAAATTACGTGAAGAAATATTTACTCGTATTCAGGAAGAGTGTGACCGTAGTATAAAATGGTTGTTTGCCATTACAAATCGTAATGAACTACTTACAGATAATAATCCTACCCTTGCACGTAGTATTCGTAATCGTACTCCCTATATAGATCCATTAAATCATTTACAAGTGGAATTACTTCGTCGTTATCGTGCAGGTGATACTGACAATGCAATAAAGCTTGCAATTCATCTAACTATCAATGGTGTAGCTGGTTGGTTAAGGAATAGTGGTTAGATAGTTAGCTTCACTGGAGACTATTTAGATTGGTTTCCGATCAGATCAGCGGCATATATTATTAATTAAACAGATTGTGGAAGGGAGGTAAAAAATTGAAAGTATTTATCCCGATTATTCTGGTTTTATTTATGCTTCAGTCATGCGGTAGCGGCAACATTGATCCTGAAGAAGAAAATGGCCTTATGGATGTCAATCCTGTTGTAGAGGAAGGTGAGCCTGATAATGATGATGAAATTGAGGGAGGGTTAGACTATGACATTAATGAAGGAAATGATGCTGAATTTGAATAGTGCTAATAGACCTGTAGAACAGTATGAAATACAAAGAACAAGGATGCAAAGTTATGATAAATAATAATATAGGGTGGGTTTATAGATAATCAGAATCCTATTATGAGATTGTAATGCTAAAAGATCATTACAGGATATTGGGTGTTATTCAGGATGCTGAAGATATTGTCATTAAGGCGGCGTATCGTGCATTAGCTCAGAGGTATCATCCGGATAAGTGGGCAGACTCTCCGGAAGAGGCAACAATACGTATGTCTGAAATCAACAAGGCTTTTACAGTTTTGTCTGATCAGATTAAAAGAAAACAATACGACAAAAATTTATCATCAAATGAATATAATGAGCCTGAGGAAGATTTTAGTAATACTGTAGATGAAGATGACCTTGGTACTTCCCTGGATTATAACTGGAGTACGGCAGTTAAATATTTTCCTGATTTAGAGGGTATTATTAATAACCTATCGAAGATCTCAAGGCCATTAGCACAAACATATAAAGTATATCTGCTGGAAAAAAAAGAATTTACTAAACGAAAAGTAATAGCAGATAAACTTGAAATGGAATTTTTAGAAAAATACTTTGGAACAAATGAAGAGATAATTAAGTTTTCAAGATTTTTGATGGGATGGGGCGTTAAAAGTGCGGCAAAGGAACTAAACCAGGTAATTAATCTGCTGGGAAATGATATTCAATCCAAATCTATTATTAATAAAATTCTTGAAGACTATCCGCATTTAGTTAAGCCATACTATTTGTCACAAAAATAGCTTCTAAAATAAAAAAATGCATGCGTCATTCTAAACGCATGGACCCTTCTTTTGATTCAAGGTGGTTGTTATTGATTATTTTAAATGTTATCGGACAGACTTTATGTTTTTGATAAGTCTCCAATCGAAATAATACCAAGTATCTGATCATTTTTCAGAACCGGTAGATGTCGCACATGATTATTGGTAACCAGTTCCATACAATGCTCGATGGTATCATCAGGGCTTACATGTACCACATGGCTGCTCATAATTTCTTTTACAAGAACATCCTGCAAGGGTTTGTGCAGAGCTTTTGCTTTTCCCGGATAGTCTCTTTCAGAGATGATGCCAACCATCTTTCCATTTTCTTCTACCAGAAGTGCACCTATTTTTTTGTCCGCCATCAACTGCATGGCGTCATGAGCAGACTTATCCGGCGCAATACTTGCGACCTCATGAATCTTATCTTGCAGCAGCTCTCTTACGGTATTCATGGCATATCCTCGTGATGTTCATCTTGAATTTTACAATATCTGTTCATAAATCAATGAATATATAACGGCAAAGTATCGCTGATCATTAATATTTTTTGCGGGGTATAGAAAAATTTAAGCTAGCTATTGTTTTATTGCATTTGTACGCCATGTGTATAAATAGTTACTTAATAGATAAAAATAGAAGTTTGGGCTATATATTATCTACATCTATGTATTGATAACATAATAGGAGACTATGATGTCACGAAAATCTAATATATCGAGTAAAAATAAATCTACTGTCCCAGTTGACGTTATTGTCAGCAATACAGTTAGAAAAGTCAGAAGAACTACATCCAGAAACCTACATAATAATGATAAAGCAGAAGTTCGTAGGGAAAGAATAGCTATTGTAGCTTATTATAGTGCTGAAAAACGCGGGTTTAAGAGTGGAGAAGAAGATCAGGATTGGTTGGAAGCTGAGGCAACGATGGATAGGCATCAGAATATTGCTGATTAATAAGACATTGAGTATTGTATGAGCTTACATCTTCTTTATGGCAGCATACTATTTATCAGTTTCTAATATTAAGGATAGCATTATGCAGGCATCCATCAAAAAGATTATTTTAGCTACTGATTTTTCAGATACATCTAAAGATGCATGGTTACCATGCACTACTGCTAGCACAAACTTATAAAGCAGAACTAAAAGCACTTCACGTATTTGATACGAGTGCATGGAATGTTCCTTCAAATTATTACTTGGCACCTGCAGGTCCGGGAGGATTTTCCGGTTTTGTTGAAGGTTTTGAGGAGGCCCGGCAACGGGGAAAAGATGCTCTCACTGAATTGGCAAAATCCTTTGACATGGAAGTTGAAACCATCTTTACTGAGAGAGACCCTGGTCATGAAATCGTTCGGGTCGCAGAGGAAATTAATGCCGATTTAATTGTACTTGGAACACATGGTTATAGTGGATGGAAACGATTTACCATAGGAAGTGTTGCTGAGCTTGTTATCAGGCATGCACCTTGCGCAGTCTTTACAATTAAACCAAAAAAAAGATAGTAGAAGTCTGTACGTAATATTTTACGGATTAAATTTTAAATCTAATGTAGATTATTAGGCCAGATAACGATACTTTGCCTGTTATTGGTTTTGCCGAGTAAAAAAATGTATAAATGTAGGATGTTGAACGGATATTCCTAAGGAATGTGCGGGTGTGTATCTATTAATAAATATAAAATTACATGATGAAAGTCAATATTTTTGAAGCTGCCAGGCGTATTTCAAGATTAGTAGCTGCAATTTGGATTATTGGTTGGATTATTACAGCGCTAAATAGCAATATGCAAGGCAATCCCATTTTTTTTGCTGGTGTGGCGTTTGGCGGACTCCTCTTTATTCTGGTGATTACATCGATAATTGGCTGGATTGTGCGTAGATTTATGGGTATTCCAGGGAATGAGGATAGAAGACAACTGAGTTGAAAGACCTGATAGCAAGACGTTTTTATGGATGACTAAAAAGGGTATTATAAAAATATAAAAAGATGAGACAAACAAGTTTATTAATTTTGATGACATTATGTGGATGCGCATCAACGCCTTACAATGGAAAATATACGCTAAATGGTGAGAATGTTGACTACAACATTGAAAAAAAACAATGCCAGATAGAGGCAACTGAAAGAGCAGTTGAAGATTTGAAAGGAAGTGAGCTAGGTCCGGCTTGGATACTTATCAGGAGAAAGAATATGTTGGCTTGTATGAAAGAAAAAGGATTCGAATGGGATCAGGAATAAATACCCCGTTTCAGATATTCACAGGCATTGGAGTACTCAATACTAAGGTAACCCTATAATTATTTTTTTAAGAGCCGTAGATTACAGATAGATACTTTCTTTACGTATAACAGATCCTGTTTTCATCATTCGAAATCCTTATTAAAGTAGCTTCATGATTACAAAACAATCGGAAGCAGTAACTTATTTATCGTTACTGGGGAAGCAATTTTTGATCAACCATCAATCTTATCATTTCAGAGAATTGAGAATCAGAGCAGTATCAGATGAATAATATAGAACCCAAGAATAGGGGTTGGACAATTCAAACACTGGAGGGAGGTCTTGGCATATATAAAGAAGCCTGGGACAGGCTTAATGCTGAATTGTATGCTTCAAACCCTTATTTTGATAGCAACTTTATTGAGCCACTGTTGGCCTGCTTTGCTACCGGAAAAGAACGATTATGTGTTCATCGTGGAGGAGCTGACATTGACGGTTTAGTGATTGTAAGTCCTTACCACTTGGCAAAGTGGTCGTTATTTTTACCAGATCAAGTGCAAATTGCTCCTATATTGCTACGTTATCCTGAGAATTTGAAAATTCTTTTATATTCCTTGCATGGATTTTCGCTAGGTTTGGACCTTCCTTGCCAGGATCCTATGTATAGCCCATTACAAGATGCACTGCAGGATTTGCTCTGGAAGCCTGTTCCTCATGCACATACTATTAGTGTGAGCCTTGATGGTAATTTTGAGGAGTACCTTGCATCACGATCAAAAGGATTCTGATACAATATAAAACGACGTTTTAAGAAAGTTAAAGAAGCTGGACTTGCCATTCGTATTGAGCGGGTAACAGAGTCGGAAGAGATACAGGCGGCTGTTTCTCGCTTTGGTAACATAGAGACTATGGGGTGGAAAGGAGCTAGCGGAACTGCAGTACATGCGGATAATGTGCAGGGGGCAATTCTATACCGGCGTATTGAAGAATTTCGCAAAACTTGGAAAAGCATGTATTTATGAACTCTATTTTGACGATACTTTGGTGGCAATGGAGTTATGTATTGCTTCTTCACAGATTCTGATTCTACTTAAAACCACACATGATGAAAGTCAGTCTTCCTTTGCTCCGGGCCGCTTATTACTTTATATGTTATTGGAGGATCAGTTCCTAACTAAACAAGTGAAAAAAGTTGAGTTTTATACTAATGCTGATATTAATGAGTTGGCATGGGCCACACATGATCGGTGGATAAACCATTATTTATTATTCCGGAACAGATATATACAATTATTTTATAAAGAAATAAAACAGTTCTTTTAAGTTATCTAATAGCCTCATGATTTAACATAATCATCCGTTATACAGTTAGAGCTTGGTTGTATATCTGTTAAATGTGAATGTAAAGGATTTTTATCATGGGTGTTATGTCGTTATTGCTGGTGGTTTTGCATTTGCTATGTTTTTTAACTATAGGCATTTTAGTTGCTTTTCAGTACGTTTACGCAATTGAGAAAGACCTGAAAGGTGTAAATAAGAATTCTTATTATATTTATTTTTCCTCAATTATTTTGGCATTATTTATAGTGTGGGTTTTAGCAGCCACCGGTGGATTCGAGAAACAGAGCTGGAAGGTAGACTTGCTGCCCATTGCCTCTATTATTATAGGCTTTTATTTGACCACTAGGTTTCGTTTAATCAGAAAGTCAGATTCCCAATAAGAGAATAAAATTTTAAATTTGGCTTATGCGTCAGGCAGACCACCAAGTGTAAAATGAGTGTAAGCTCTTACCAAGTACAAAATACCAATAACAAAAAGTAGTGGTTTTTCTATCATTGGTTTAGACTAATCATGGGCTGTGAATATTAATTGAGAATTTGTCAGCTTAGACTTAGTGTTTATTCTCCATATCCCATTGAGAAATATATCAATTTCTTGATACAAACATTTTTACTTGTGATTGTACTGAGCGCCCATATATTGGTAATATGAAAAAATTACTTTCTTCTTCCCCCGAAATAAAGAAGCGTGTTCTTGTTCTAACTGAAAGCGCTGATGGTGCTGTTGATTGGATAGATGCTGCTGAATTAGCAGAATCAGTTGGGATAACTTTTGAGCAGTATCCGGCATGGCTAAATTCGATGAATGAGTTGGGAGCAGTGGCTGTATCAGATAGGATGGCACACTAAATTCAGTATCCCTTTTGCTATAGTTCATTGGTAATATATAGTTTGTAAGGGTGTGACCTTGGAATTACTTCTTGTTGCTTGTTTGATTTTAGATAGTACGTTGTTATTTCAGAGAGTATCAATTGGTACGTCTCATACTTCCTTAGATAAATTATGTTCTTAGAGGATATTATTAAAACTATTCGTCATATATTTCTACTTTTATTTATTTTGTTACTTACTGCTTGTGCAAGTAAGACGTATATGACAAAGAGCGATAAGTCCGTCAGTTATCCGTCTGTCGAGCATCCTGTTTCTGGTTGTATGCTGAATGAGCGTGCATTTGACTGTGATCGTCGTGCTATTCTTTCCATGCTTGGTGAATATCAGGTGGCTTTCAATTTTTATGAGACCGCAGTACTTAAGTCCGGATATATAAGAAAAGAACCCAAACATTCTGGAGGATTTGAGGTGGTAGTGCTGGCGGATGATAGTAACTCACGTATATCAATGCAACACATTCTAGTCGGAGCCAATGGTATGACGATTAAGCACTGGCGACAAGAATGGGTATACGAACTGTCTTCACATTGGGTTTATGTGGGTAACCAGCGTTTTGAGACTCATAATCGCAAGCCTGCTTCAGTACCGGGAACCTGGACACAACTGGTATATGAGGTCAACGATGGGCCTCGTTATGCAGGTAGCGGTCGTTGGAATCACCGTTACGGGGTGTCAACCTGGACTTCTGAGCGTACCTGGCGTCCATTGCCAAGACGTGAATACTCAAAGCGCAACGATTATCAGCTATTAAATGTTGAGAATCGCCACACAATTACTCCACAGGGCTGGACGCATGAGCAGGACAATACCAAAGTCATACGTGAGAATGGAAAAGATATTATTTTGGTACGTGAATTTGGTTTTAACGACTACCGACGTATTACTGGTTTTAATTTCAGTTCGGGACTCTCTTATTGGAAGGCCACCGCGCCATTTTGGTCACTTGTACGTAAACGCTGGGACAGAGAATTTGATAAAGAAGGCGAGACCAGGCTTTCATTTAAAACTGGTGATGAGGAGTTTAGTGATATAGTGCTGTCGCTTGCTGATGCTTATCATTCTAATCCAAACATGAATAAGCACCTGCCTGCTTTTGAAGCAGCATTTGAGAAGTTTGTAAACTCCGATATTTCCACGATGCATTGAATATCTGGTTTCAATACTTTTACTTGTCAATGAATATATTATAACTATACCTGCATTCAAATTATCTACACGCATATCTCCATATGTCTTCAGGTATGCTGCTAGGTACAACAGGTATCCACTCATTGTACGGTATGTCATTGACATAGACTACTTTTCCCTCAGCAAATCTTCCAGAATGTTTAGAAAGATAAAGTAAACGAGCTTGTGATTTATTACAATCGTACTCTTCATATTTCTTTACTGACATAATCTTATCACCCGATTCTATTATGGCTTTCCTGTAGTCGAATAATACCCACATCTTCGTCCGGTCACCTGATTTCTGAATAGTAGTGGGATCTGCGTAGATAGCAGATCCGTTACTGTTTGTTGAAATATTAATCCACTCTGCTACTGCATGGCTACTAACAGTGGCTAGCAATAAAATCAGAATAGCATTAGAAAATAAATGTCCTGAGCTATACATATATAAAAATGATCAACTTTGGTCTAATTTTCATTACTAAAATTTCTCTACTATACATAGTAAATATTTATCCTGATATTCTGGCTGCAAGAACGTCAACACGTTCAATTTTTGGAGGATCAGTGAGTGGTTCTTCTGCGTTAGCCATCAAGGCAGCTGCAATTGGACAAGTTAGATTTGCATTTCGCCTCTCTTCATCAGTAAAGGTATCAAATATTCCAAAAGTTGATGGTCCAAGCTGTAAAGAAAACCAAACTGTTGTTGCGGTTTCCTGATTAGCAAGTATAAGTCCTCCTTCAAGAAAACTAATAACATCTTTTTCTTTGTCAGGCTTAGCTTGTAATTTAACAAACAGAGCAACTGTTACCATGATAGATATTCCATTTGAGAATTAAACTCGAAAATAACTTATAAAGTTGTTATCTATAAAGGTCAAGTGACGGCTTTGCATTTTTACGATAAACCATCTTTGCAACATATTATGATAGAGAGTTGGTTCCTCTGTAAGGCCTGAGATCAGACAGTTTTTCTGTAGCTGTATTAAAAAAGGCCTGAAAGAAATAACATTTTGTGACATCAAAAGTACAGTCAGAAATGATTGTCTGATTATTTAACCTGCTTAAATGATAGATTATTAGTAGTAATGCAGATAAAATTATATTTTAATAATTTTTAAATTGGGCTAAAGCCAGATTCCTGATCGAAAGCGATATCAACTTTAAGAAAAATTATCTTGTTAAATCCTTATACACAGCAAAGTTCTAATTTTCACCGAAATAAGTTCAGCTGTTTTTCTTGTGGCCTGAGGGAAATGTGTTGGCCGGTAGGACTGGATGAAGATGAAATAAATGCTATTGATTATTTAATTAATCGGTGGTGCAAGACTCGGCGTGGAGGTTATCTGTACAGGGCTGGTATGCACTTCCAATCTCTTTATATTGTACGTAGTGGGTTCTTCAAGACTTATATACTACATGAAGATGGACGGGAGCAAGTTACCGGTTTCTATATGCCAGGAGAGATGTTGGGTTTGGAAGCTATCAGTGCAGATGTACATACATGTCATGCAAAGGCTCTTGAAGATAGCGAAACATGTGAGATTCCCTTTACAAGATTAGAAGAAATTGGTCGTATAGTTCCTTCTATGATGCATCATTTTCACAAAGTTATGAGTAGTGAAATCGTACATAATCATGAAACAATTTCGACGTTAGGTGGGATGAAAGCTGGAGATAGATTAATTGCTCTGTTGCTTAATTTGTCGGGCCGTTTTGCCAAACTAGGTTATTCTTCCTCAAATTTCAGCTTATGTATGACAAGAGAGGAAATTGGTAGTTATCTGGGACTAAAGTTAGAAACTGTTAGCCGTGCTTTTTCCAAGTTACAGAAAGACGGTCTTATTAAAATTAATAGCAAAAATGTCCAGCTAAATAATATTTCTTGGTTGAAACAACGAAGACAGTAGGGTTGTCGTGTGTCTGAGTAGGTTATTAAGGATGTGGAGTTATAGCAAATATCAGGAATTATCAAAATTATATTTGGCAGTCTGATATAATTTTATACTTAGATTTATGAAAAATACTAAGAATAATTTAATTATCCATTTCAGCGCCCGTAGCTCAGTTGGATAGAGTACTTGGCTACGAACCAAGGGGTCGGGCGTTCGAATCGCTCCGGGCGCGCCATGTAAACAAAGGGTTAGCATAATAGCTAACCCTTTTTTATTTTTAGGGTAACGCAGGGGTAACTTTAGAATAGCTTTACTGTCTTGATCGAGTGTCCGCTTCTGGCACAAAGCGGACATTCAACACCAAACCATTACCTCAGTATTTCAACCTATCTATCCGTTATATATTTCTTATTTGCAATCGATCCTCCAGGTGGTTGAATGTGACCATACGCCCTCTCTTATTTGTTCTATGACTAATCCTGGTTTACTCCATTCGCCGGATTTCTTGGGATAAGATGTTTTATAAATCATACGCATATTTTTCGCATTGGTTAATTTACCATGTACATTGCATGACTTACCGTTTGTACTGCGAAACTGAAAGGCTACACCGGCCTTCAGCCATTCACGGCTACCATCATCCCGATACTCAGTAACAATTTTTCGGCATTGTACGCCAGCCATGCCACTGTCGCAGGTTTCAGTATCGATTGAAATACGTGCTTGTGATGTTATCGGAGCAAGTATCAACGGTATAACAAAAATAATAAATAAAAATGGCTTCATTTTTTGATTTCCCTCAAAATTGACTAGATAGTAGTTTCAGTCACTAATCTCCCAGACATCCATCCGCCCAATGTTCGCTTTTGGCACAAAGCGGACATTCCCAAATAACCATTAACCTCAGTTCAAAATCCCATTACTCCATTAAAAAGATTCAAGCTAAATTGAATATCTCTATAAGTAAAGACAAAGAAACGATAAATGACCCCCAAATTAGTGTGTATACTAAACTTAACTCGCATTTTGCAAGGTAAGGTAGTACGTCGTTAAATAATGTTATAGGGTTGTAATCTAAGTTTTGACAAGTCCAATTAATACCAGCGAACTGAAGAAGCTTTATAAGCAGCGTTGGTTACCTAATATAAAGATTCCTTTATTTTACGTATTCTGGATTGGATTAGGCATAATTGCCTGGAACTCTTCCTATTCGATCATCACTTGGCTTTGTTATATTGCCATGGGCTACATGCAAATGGGCATTATGACTTTTATGCATGATTGCACTCACAACGTGCTATTTAAAGAAAAATGGAAAAATTTAGCATTCGGTATTTTCGCCATAATACCAATGCTTATTTCATTTACTTCCTTTAAGGAAGATCACCTTATTCATCATCGCTATAACCGATCCCCAAAAGATCCGGACGCATTTACAATGGGCAAACGTGGAATTAGCGACTTTATACTTTTCTACGCCTATGCTTTATTTGGGGTATTACTTACAGCAATTCAGTTTACTTTTATTTATCCTATACAAAAATTTCACGGCAAAAGAGTACTGTTGCATTGGAGCGAAATTACATTGCATATAATCATTGTTGTGGCTATTTTTTATTGGTCCTCTGGCCAGGGAATTCTATCTGAGGTTTTTGCTGTATGGTTCTGGCCACTTATATTTTTTGGACTACTTAATAGTGTACGTTTTGTAGCAGAGCATTACGGGACACCATGGAACTCCGGACAGCTTACCAGTACACGAACCATTATAAGTAACCCCGTACATTCCTGGTTTTGGAACAATATAAATTATCACATTGGACATCATATGTATCCTGCAGTGCCTTGGTATAATCTTCAGAAATTACATGTGCTAATATTACCTGACATCGAACTCCATAATGCAATTGTGTCTAAAAGTTATTTTTCTGTCTTTATTGATGCCTTAACAAGAGGACCGGAAAGTCTACAGCAAAATATAGAGCTCAATGCTGCGCGAGTAAAATAGACGTTCAGGTAAGAGTCACAATCTAAAAATTCTCTTTAGTTACCCAATATACTTTTATTCTCAATATTTAATTGTAATCAAAATTGAAGTGAAAAAGCTGGCTCAAGACTGCAAAAAGAAAAATTACTAGAACTGCGAATAATGTGAACGTCCGCTTTTGGCACAAAGCAGACGTTCAACTGAATTGATAATATGCATATGTCATATTTATGCGAGAATTAAATCTCTATAACATACATATAAAAGCAATGACACTTATCCCGATAGACCGTCTGCATGATACCGATTTAGTTAAATAAACAGAAAGTTAATTGGAATAGTCATGATTAAACAAATTCTTTATGTCGTGGCATTTGGCCTAATAGTTCCAATAGTTATATTCTTTTTGGCGATATTGATTTTATAAGGTATCAACCTATTCAAATAATATTTCAAAAATAATACCTGCTTAATCAGATAGCGGGACTTCCTGTCAGTATAGATGGGAGCAAAATTATTTGTTAAATAATTACTCTTAGTACTTATTGAAATCTCAGGTTGGCAGAAGCATATTACGTAATTATTCTCTGCTTTTATTTAGTACAGGGCAAATATTTGTGATCGTATTGTGATTTTAATCACAGAATTAATTTGTTAGCTCGAATAAAGTTATAATAATTAGGAGATTTGTGCACTCATATATTTCTGATATATGAGCGGTAATACGTGGTTGTAATAATGATGATTCTAAGAACCGAGAATCAAATATACAGAGAGTGATCTCAGGTAAGGTTTATATGTTACACAAGAAAAAAGCTGATTCAAATGTATCAATACCAATTATTTGGCAGTCTAGAGGTGATCTGGACCCCTTGGAATGGCCTAGGCCAAATTGGCCGATTTGGAGGTATAAGAATAAAATTGAATTATGGGAAGCAGCCTTTCTTTGTTTTGATATTGATCCCCACAAGCGTAGTTATCATGATATAGATCATTTTGATTTACATACTATAGAGATTGGTGTTTGCCTGTCACAACTTAAAAAGGATATTTTCCTAAAAGAGTTTTTTAGCACTCCTTATACCCCTGCCCAAGGGATGGTATCTACGTTCGATTTAGTGAAACTCTCAGAGCTAGCAGAATGGGCAGTTGATCGGGGTTATGGTATACCAAAAGAATTGGCAAAATTTGCAAGAAAACCGGATTCAGAGACTGTATTCCATGGTAAAAATCAAGATATAAATTCATATCGAAATAGAATACAGAAGAAAGCTTCAATAAATCGTGTATTTCTGGAGAACTGTATTGCTATTGGCATATCTCCAAATATAGATTCTATATGGCAATATATAATTGAAAATGTAGGTGAGCCAAACTTTTTATTTATATCTGCAAGTATGAAAACTGCGATAACAGCAGGTAAACAGCAAGTACAAAGAAGAAACTTAGCGCGTCAGTTAAAGCGTCTTCTAAATAAAATTAAAAACTAGAATTAAGCTTCAGAGTATAAGATCATTTATAGTTTTCCGTGTTAAAAAGAAATGGTCTAATTTAATTTTTGCTTGTTATAAATCCAGTCCCTTTTAGCTATTTTATTCTGTAATATCAGTAGTCGATTTTATCCTCCTTTAACGTTATATAGGTATTTCTCTCCTTCTAATATAAGTAGAGAAGGGAAAATACCTAATATAAAAATATATTGACATTCGCTATATTCGACGCGTATTTTTTATAAAAGATATAAATACCCTTTTATCTGTTTCATTTGCCTTTTCTATACAAAAGATAAAGTTATGGGTAAATTAAGATTTAGTGGGTTTCTTGCCATAGCTCTTTTTTCTATATCAGATACTATTATAATATTATGTGTTATATAAATAAGAAGTTTGATGATGGGCTATTTGGTCAAAGTCCTTATTTAATATAAAAAGAGTAGGAAGCTTGGGAACTAGATTATTTAAAACCGACTATAGGAAGATATACCATGAATACCGTAAGAGAGCTGCTGCAAGATAAGATTCATGAGGTCGCAAGTATTGCGCCGGATAAGTCTGCTCATGACGCCATGCAGTTGATGGCGGACAAAAAAATAGGTGCACTTCTGGTAGAAGAAAATGGAAAGATGGTTGGCATCATCTCTGAAAGAGACTATCCGGGAAAAGCAAAAGCTCTGCACAAACCCTTGCAGGATGTTCTTGTAAAAGAAATTATGAGCAGCCATGTGGTACATGTAAGCCCTGATGATACCATCGAGCATTGTATGGAACTGGTTACCAATAATCATGTGCGACATCTACCGGTTCTGAAAAATGATCAGATACTTGGTATTATTTCGATTGGAGACTTGTCAAAAACATAATCTCCGGTCTGGGAGCCACTATTTACTAGCTTGGGCATTTTTTTGCATAAGTAGAGATTCTATGACGTATAGTGGGCTTAAATTATTATTATCTGCTATATATTGTTTTAATGTAGATGATAGAATGAAAATGGATCATTGATGACCTTATGCTCACACATTATTTATATAACAGCTAATATTTAAGATGATTCTATCTGGGACTTCCCAGTATGCTATTCAAGCACTTATTTATATAGCCACACAACCTTCTGATGTGGCTATACTCAATCGCACGATTGCTGAGAAATTAGAAGTGTCACCTACCTATCTGGCGAAGATATTACAGAATCTAAGTAGATTTAATCTTCTTTATTCTTTCCGGGGCAATCAAGGCGGCTTCTGTTTGCGAGAAGAAGGTGAATAAATTAATTTATTGCAGATTGTTCTTGTTACCGAAGGCTCAGGAATAAAGGAGGAATGTGTCTTAGGATTCAAGGTGTGTAGTGATAAAAAACCTTGTCTAATGCATACTCAATGGTCGCCTATCAGAATGGAAATAGTAAAGTTACTACAAAGTCAGAATTTAGAGTTTCTGGCGGCTGCAGTATTAAGTGGCACATATCTGTTGTCCGATTTACCTGCAGTTGCACTGAACAGGAAAAAGCTACGCACAAGGGTTTAGATTCTACGAAACGGATGTTAACCGGTAACTATTTCTGACCCAATTCTGGCACTTTGATTTTAGTTTCTTTAGTCAGAAAATTCTACATTTCTGAATTCATCAGAAACATAACCTTCTAATTTTGATGGGTGCCACTTTCTCTGCTGTTCTCTAGATTCATCCCTGTTTTCATCTATTTCATTATTTTGGATATCTGAGGGAATCTCTGTACTGTCACTATTCATATACTTATTTACACTCCAAAGAAAATTGGGCTTATCCTCACTTGGTGTATAGAGTTTGTTCGACACAATCTCTCCTTTTATGCTGATTTCGGGAACACAACTTTCACAGGACTGAAGTTTCTCTGATGTGTAACATCAGTCTATTAATGTGAGTACGTAAATTATAGAAAGTTCATATTCAGACTATTTATTTTTTCAGTTAATTTGAGTAATGATTAAATCGCACCAAGGCTTTAAACTAATGCGTACATACCTAAGATTAAGTACACCCATAATGAAATTATTTAGCTCACAAATAGGAGTTAGATGCTCAGAACTTAGAAAATTTGATCGGTAGAAACAGAGTACAGAATGTTAGAATAGCTTCTACTCCGGTTTTGGAGAGGGTACTTATCTAATCGTCTTCTCGATCAAGGACTATGGGTGCATTGGTGGCATACGGGTTATTTGGGCTGTCATTACTTTTGGAATTTCCATATTTTCCATCCGGATTGTTGATACTGTCTACTGAGTCTTTTGATCCATAGCGTCCATGTGGGTTACTAACTGAATCCGGATCATTCTGGTTAGTGCTTAGGTTGCCAAGATATTTTCCTGTTTTTTGGTCTATGAGTATTGGTGGCGCTGCACTTACTACAGTAGCTATAAATAGAAAAATGAGCATAGCTATTTTTTTCATACCATCCCTCCAGAAATTGAGAAAGCAAAACATCTCATTGCCTGCAATCATAAATCGAATATTTTTATAGTCAACATTTTATGCCTCTTTATAATAGTATTATTCTTCAGTGTAAATAATTCTCATCTATTATTAACTATTTGATTCGTAGAAATATCTACAAATAATAGGTATTTATTATTTATATATTTATAGTTATACTATTCGAAAGTTACTTCGTATTAATTGATGAGAATAAGTCTCAACTAGACTTGGTTAATTATTAATCTATAAATTAACGCATAATTTTGTTTAATGAACTCTCTGGCAGACAGGCTTTCTTCAATTATTCTCTTATTCGTCTTCTACATATTGATTCTTTTCTCAGTACAAATTCAGGCGGGTGGTATACCAACTCTTGATCCGGTAGAGATAACTGCTAAATCCGATAATCTTATCGGTACTGCAACTAGTTCAAGTGAGGGGGCTGTTACAAAGATGCAGCTTGATGCCAGGCCAATATTTCGCCCAGGTGAGGTACTTGAATTTGTTCCTGGTTTAATTGTTACCCAACATTCTTCAAACGGTAAAGCAAATCAATTTTTTCTTCGTGGTTTTAATCTGGATCATGGCACTGATTTTCTGACAACAGTCGGTGGTATGCAAATCAATCAGCGCAGTCATGCGCATGGCCAGGGATATACAGACTTAAATTTTCTTATACCGGAACTGTTGGGAAATATGCGTTATAAAAAAGGTCCCTATTCTGCAGAAGAAGGAGATTTTTCCTCAGCAGGCGCAGCATATCTGGACTATGTTCGTGTATTACCTAAAACCATAGCCGAATATACTGTGGGGCGATTTAATTACCACAGTATCCTTCTTGCGGGCTCAACAAAAATCAGTAATGGTAATCTTTTGTTTGGCCTAAAACTCAAAAAATATGATGGGCCGTGGGATGTCAAACAGAATTTTCGTAATTTTAGCCTTATTACCCGCTATAGTCAGGGCGTGCCTGATAACGGCTTTGAAGTTACTGCTATGGCTTATAAAGCTAATGGTCATGCTACAAATCAGGTCGCTCAACGTGCCATAGAAGGTGGAGTTATTGGGCGTTTTGGCTCGTTAAGCCCCAGTGATAGTGTAAACACCTCACGTTATAGCCTATCAAGTCAGTGGGCACGTAAAAGTGAATTAAATATAACTCGCGTGAATGCTTACTATGTTCGTTCTGAGCTTGAATTGAACTCTGATTTTACCTATTTTCTTAATTTTCCTACTGCAGGTGATCAGATTCAACAGAAAGAAGACAGGAATACATGGGGCTTTAATAGTAGTCGCTCCTGGTTTGGAAATTTTAGTAATCATGAGATGGAGAATACGATTGGTTTTCAAACGCGTTACGATAATGTTAATCCAATAAGACTTTCTCGTACACAAGGAGGTGTTCCCATAGCTAAGCTTGATTTTAGCGGCAATCTTCAGCCAGGTATTGTGCGACGAGATATATTGAATGAGTACAACATATCATTTTATGCTGAGAATCGTATGCAGTGGTCACCTTGGCTCCGGTCTGTTATTGGAGTACGTAATGATTTTTATCATTTTGATGTAGAGAGCAATCTTGAAGCTAATTCAGGAAAAAAGAACGACAACATGATAAGTCCAAAACTTGCATTTGTTTTTGGGTCATGGGCTAAAACTGAGTTTTATCTAAATGGCGGGGGAGGATTTCACAGTAATGATGCCCGTGGTATAACGACACGAGTTGATCCTAGTGACCCAACTGTTGCAACACAGCGAGTGACGCCGTTAGTTCGCACCTGGGGCTATGAGGTTGGTTTTCGTACGAGTATTGTGCCGGGCTTACAGACAACGGTATCCATCTGGCAATTACATGTTGATTCTGAACTACTATTTGTTGGTGACGTCGGTAGTACGGAGCCGAGTCGTCCAAGTTTGCGAAGAGGCATTGAGTTCAGCAATTATTGGAGGCCTGTTAGCTGGATAGTCATCGATACTGATCTTTCCTTTTCCCGTGCCAGATTTCGCGGCAATGACCCTATGGGTAATCATATTCCGGGCTCGATGCAACGTGTTGCGTCAATTGGTGTTTCTGTCGATCGTAATAATTGGTTTGGTGGTATACGCTTACGCCATTTTGGACCCAGACCATTAATAAAAGATAATTTTCAGGTCGGATCCAGCTCGACACTGGTAAATTTACGGGCTGGCTACCGTTTTGCAAAGTATCTTCAGGTTTCAATGGATGTGTTTAATCTGATCGGTAGTAAACCCAATGATAATGCGTATTTCTATGAATCTCAATTAAGCGGGGAAGTGGCGCCTGTTGCGGATAAACATATTCATCCGGCTGAGCCACGTAGTTTTCGCTTTACAGTACGTGCAAGTTTCTGACTATTAAAATAATACAAGACTAGTCTAAAATATGGGACGATCCGGAATGATATCTTAGGTTTATGTGTATCAATATATGGACACCTATGGTCAACTAGTGGTTTGACCTATTTTATTTGTAAGATACAGGAGGGATAAAGGAATATGTGGCAGTTTCTAAAGTGGATGTTGTTAAGTCATCTACTTGTGTTTACTTTGTCTTCTCAGGCAACGGCTGATATGTTGACCGATGCAAAACTACTGGATGCCAAGCGCGCTTATTTTACGGGTGATTTTGAGAAAACAGAAAAAATAATCCGTCATATGGTGGAGCAGGGAGATGCAGCTGCTCAAAATATTCTTGGTGTGATGTATTTTAATGGCCAGGGTGTTGAGCAAGATTTTCAGGAGGCTGCAAGATTATATCTTTTGTCTGCAACGCAAGGGAATGCAATTGCACAAAATAACCTTGGCTTACTATATGAGGATGGTCAGGGTGTTATCCAGGACTATCAGGAGGCAGCAAAATGGTACCGACTGGCTGCAGAGCAGGGGCATGCATTCGCACAAAATAATCTTGGTTTGCTATACAGACGTGGTAAAGGTGTGGAGCAAGACTATCAGGAGGCGTCAAAACTATATCGACTAGCTGCAGAGCAGGGTAATGCCAATGCACAGTATAACCTTGGGTTGCAGTACAGCCGAGGACAAGGAGTAAATCAAGATTATTCGCAGGCTGCTAAATGGTACCGTTTGTCTGCAGAACAAGGGAATGTTTTTGCACAAAATAATCTTGGTTTACTAAATGCTAATGGCCAAGGTGTGATTCAAAATTATCAGGAAGCTGTCAGATGGTATCGTTTGGCTGCTGAACAAGGATATGCGCTTGCTCAGAATAATCTGAGCATAATGTATTGGCGTGGAAAAGGTGTAACTCAAGACTACGAAGCAGCTGCAAAATGGTTTCAGTTGGCTTCCAGGCAGGGGAATGCAGATGCACAGTATAACCTTGGTGTATTGTACAGGTTAGGGCAGGGTGTAATCCAGAACCATCAGGAAGCTGCAAGGTTATATCGCCTTGCAGCAACACAAAGGAAGGTAATCGCACAAAATAATCTTGGATTGTTATATGAGGATGGTCAGGGTGTTATCCAGGACTATCAGGAGGCAGCAAAGTGGTACCGACTGGCTGCAGAGCAGGGGTATGCATTCGCACAAAATAACCTTGGTTTACTATACAGACGTGGTAAAGGTGTGGAGCAAGACTATCAGGAGGCGGAAAAATTATATCGACTAGCTGCAGAGCAGGATAATGCCAATGCTAAATATAATCTTGGTTTATTGTACAGGCATGGACAAGGTGTAAATCAAGATTTCTCAGAGGCTGCTAAATGGTATCGTTTGTCTGCGGAACAGGGGTATGCTCTCGCACAAAACAATCTTGGCTTACTTAGTGCTAACGGACAAGGGGTGGCTCAGGATTACCAAGAGGCTGCAAAGTGGTATCAAATGGCAGCAGACCAGGGAAATGCACTTGCTCAATATAACCTTGGTTTAATGTCTTTTGATGGCAAAGGTGTAACTCAAGATCATGAAGAAGCGGCAAGATTATATCGACTTGCAGCAGAGCAAGGTTTGGCATCAGCACAATATGCGCTAGGTTGGATGTATGCAAATGGTAAAGGAGTAGAACAGGACCATGTTCGAGCACATATGCGGTTTAATCTGGCAGCAAATAAGGGGAATAATAATGCTGAAAAATGGAGAATTTCAATCTCAAAAAAAATGACTCCTGAACAAGTTACACAAGCACAAAATATGGCTAGGGAATGTGAAGAGCGTAACTACAAGAACTGTAATTAAAACATAGCAAAGCAAAATATTGGATTTATTAATATTGTAGAGGAAGATAATACGGATATATTTTTATAAAATAGTGATAACTTACTGTTAATAAATTTTTCTGTTTGTTGCTGTATTAGATAGCTATAGCATCATATGTAGCTGACTGAATGGCCAAAATTACTATCAATAATAAATCACCGTTATATTTACCCCCCTCCAGTACTGGCAGCATTAGCTGCTGCTATTCTATTTGGAGCCAGTACACTCTTTGCTAAGCAGTATGCCGGCCATGTTGTTGGCAGGCATTCTCTATTTGGGCAGTGGTGTGGGATTATCAGTATTACGTTTTCTCCGAGATCATGGTTGGCGTAATCCAAATCTTACAACTAAAGAGTGGCTGTGGTTGTTAGGAGAAACTGCCTTTGGTGGAATAGCAGGTCCTGTTTTATTGATGTTGGGACTGATGTATATGCCAGCATCATCAGTTTCTTTACTACTAAATTTTGAAGGTGTATTTACAGCAATTCTTGCTTGGGTTGTGTTCAAAGAGAACACTGACCAGAAAATAGTAATAGGGATGTTGTGTGTTGTAGTAGGTGGGGTATTTCTATCATGTGTACAGCAAGACGATAATTTAGGAACCGGAAATATATTTGGTTCTTTATATATATTAGCTGCTTGTTTCTGTTGGGCCATCGACAATAATCTGACGCGAAAGGTTTCTGTATCTGACACATTTTTTACTGCAGGTTTCAGAGGTATAGTTTCAGCAGTGGTCAATATTGGATGGGCAATATTACTGGGATATTCGATACCAATTTGGCATGAAACTGGAAAAATTATGATTATAGGGCTCCTTGGATATGGAATAAGTTTGGTTCTGTTTTTACTGGCATTACGCGGCCTTGGAGCAGCACGTACAGGAGCATATTTTAGTGTGGCGCCATTTTTCAGAGCTGCTATTGCAGTTTTGTTTTTTCATGAAAGTACATCAGCTTGGTTCTGGGGTGCGGGGTTAATAATGGCTATTGGCTTATATTTACACTTAACTGAACAACACGAACATATTCATCAACATATTGCATTACTTCATGCACATCGCCATGTACTTGATGAGCATCATCAGCATACGCATGAACAATGGGATGATAGCCAACCACATGACCATATTCATGAACATACTATATTGGAGCATAGCCATAGACATGTGCCGGATATACATCACAGACATACTCACGCTGAAATCCAGATCTAGAAAAAGATGAAGATGCAAGGCATCATTCAAATAGTAAAAATCATACAGAATAAATTGTACTTGGGGATAGTTACTGATTGTTTTAGTAATATTGGTTTTGAACTGGTAACTAGTTGTTCTCTTTATACCGATACTCAGCCGACATTGCGTGTGCTTGTAAACCCTCTTCGTTAGCAAGTATAGAAGCAATTGCACCGAGTTTGGCTGCACCTTGCTTCGATGCCTGGATGAGGTTACTGCGTTTTTGGAAATCGTACACACCTAATGACGATGAGAAACGTGCAGTTCTTGAAGTAGGTAACACATGATTGGGACCAGCACAGTAATCACCAAGCGCTTCTGATGTATATCGTCCGAGAAAAATCGAGCCGGCATGTTTTATTTTATCAACCCATTTCTCTGGCTGATCAACTGATAACTCTAAATGCTCAGGTGCGATATGATTTGCAATATCACAAGCTTCATTTAAGTTGCGCACCTGAATTAAAGCGCCACGATTCACAAGAGAGGAATGTATTACATTTTTGCGAGGCATTTTATCTAGGTGGCTGGTTATTTTTTCTTCGACTGATTTGATAAATTCAATATCAGGTGATAATAGGATTGCCTGCGCTAACTCATCGTGCTCAGCTTGTGAGAATAAGTCCATCGTGATCCAGTCAGGATTTGTCATGCCATCGCAGATTATTAAAATTTCTGATGGCCCGGCTACCATATCTATACCTACCACACCAAAAACCTGTCTCTTAGCGGCAGCTACATAAGTATTGCCAGGACCGACTAATTTATCTACTTGTGGAATAGTATTGGTTCCATAGGCAAGCGCTCCAATAGCTTGGGCGCCACCAATAGTGAACACACGATCTACCTCACAAATCATCGCTGCAGCAAGTACCAAGTCATTTCTTTTGTTTTTTGGTGTTGGTACAACCATGATTAATTCATCAACTCCTGCTACCTTAGCAGGTATTGCATTCATTAACACAGTAGATGGGTAAGATGCTTTGCCACCAGGGACATATAGCCCTACACGATCCATGGGAGTTACCTTCTGACCAAGCAGCGTACCATCAGGTTCAGTGTAGCTCCATGACTGGGCTAGCTGTTTCTTATGGAATTCTCGAATTCGTTCTGCAGCCTGTTCAAGGGCTCCTCGCTGTATCGTAGGCAGGCTTTGTAGAGCACTTTGTAATTCCTTTTTAGACAACTCAAGTTCAGAAACTGAGGTTGCATCAAGATGATCAAAATGGCATGTATATTCTAGTAAAGCCACATCACCCCGTGCTTTTACATTTGCTAAAATTTCAGAAACTGTTGTGTTTATCTCTGTATTTTGTTCGTCTTCAAAGGATATTATTCTTTCTAACGCTTCAGTGAACCCTGAGTCGGTTGAAGAGAGTCGCTTAATTTGGCTCATAAGGAGATATCCCATTTCTCTGAATTCGTTTCTGATGTGGTATACCATTTCTTTTGGTAGCTTCAGAAAATGCCGTCAGCATCGGCTGTATTGCTTCTCTTTTTACTTTTAATGCTGCTTGGTTAATTATTAGTCTCGCTGAAACAGGCATAATTTCTTCAACTGCTTTCAAATTATTTGCTTTTAGTGTGTTGCCACTTGAAACTAAATCTACAATTGCATCCGCCAGTCCTACCAGTGGAGCAAGCTCCATAGATCCATAAAGCTTAATAAGATCAACATGCATACTTTTTTCAGCAAAGTGTTCCTGTGCTGTATGCAAATATTTAGTTGCAACCCGTAAGCGTGCTCCCTGACGTATAGCTGCTTCATAATCAAAATCATTCTTTACTGCCACCATCATACGACAGCGGGCAATATTTAAATCCAATGGCTGATAAAGTCCTGTTCCATCATGTTCAAGTAACACATCTTTTCCAGCTATACCTATGTCTGCTGCACCATATTGCACATAAGTTGGTACATCAGAGGCACGTACAATAATAAGCCACACATTAGGGCGATTTGTTTTAAGTATTAGTTTGCGGGACTTTTCGGGGTTATCAAGTGCGACAACACCGGCTGCTTTCAGAAGCGGTGCCGTTTCATCAAAAATACGACCCTTTGAAAGGGCAATAGTAATACCTGTCATAATATGGCCTGTTAAAATCGTATTTTACCGCAGAGAGTTAATATCTTCTGCAGTAAATAACTTTAATTTATACGATTGATTTTTACTCCTAGGCACGCTAACTTTTCTTCGATTCTCTCATAGCCGCGATCAAGGTGGTAAATACGGTCAATAATAGTTTCACCTTTCGCAATTAGACCAGCTATAACCAGGCTGGCAGAAGCACGTAGATCAGTTGCCATTACGCTTGTACCTTCAAGATTAGTAACACCACGTACCACAGCAGTATTGCCCTCTACTTCAATACAGGCCCCCATTCGTTTCAGCTCTAGTACGTGCATAAAGCGATTCTCAAATATAGTTTCAGTGATTATTGCAGTGCCCTCGGCTACACTATTTAATACCATAAATTGTGCTTGCATGTCTGTGGGAAAAGCAGGGTAGGGTGAAGTACGTAGATTTACAGACTTTAATTTTTTATTCATTTTTAAATTAATCCAGTCTTTTCCTGACTCAATCTCTGCCCCTGACTCAATTAATTTATCAAGTATTGCATCGAGTATATCTGCGCGTGTTCTTTTAAGATGAATTTCACCACCACTAGCCGCCGCCGCTACTAGGAAAGTACCTGTTTCAATTCGATCAGCCATAACCTGATAGGTTGTGTCATGCAACGATTTGACTCCCTCGATAGTAATAACGTCGCTTCCCGCACCATGAATTTTTGCTCCCATTGAAATAAGACAGTTAGCAAGGTCAATAACCTCTGGTTCACGTGCTGTATTTTCTAATACTGTTATTCCATCAGCCAGAGTTGCTGCCATCATTAGATTCTCAGTACCGGTAACAGTTACGATATCCATTACTATATGAGCGCCAATAAGCTGACTTGCTTTTGCATGGATGTAGCCATGTTCAATATCAATCTCTGCACCCATCGCTTGTAGTCCCTTAATATGTTGGTCAACTGGACGTAGACCGATTGCACAGCCACCAGGCAGGGAGACTTTGGCTTCACCTGCTCGTGCCAACATTGGGCCTAATACTAATATGGCGGCACGCATTGTTTTCACCATTTCATATGGTGCAACTAGACTGGAAAGATGTGCGGCTGTTAATGAGACTTCAAACTCTTGATCTATTGAAACATTTACTCCCATTTGTTCAAGCAAACTTAGCATTGTAGTTATATCATTGAGATGCGGTACATTCTTAATCCTAAGAGCTTCACGTGTTAGAAGTGAAGCACAGAGGATAGGCAGTGCTGCATTTTTTGCTCCTGAGATTTGTACCTCTCCTGAAATAGGAGTGCCACCGTGGATAATTAATTTTTGCATATATTAGGAATATTATATTTGAATATTTACATCAATTATTCCAAGTATATAGGTAGTGAGAAATAGTATCGGCATTAATTTTATTGGTTGAAATGTATCATGGTTACCTTCATCATGTCGCAATGGGTAATATATAAATTCATATTTTTAGGATTCTGCTTTGTGTATATAGTACAGTGGCATGCAGGTATCCGTACACCTTAGGAGATGTAATGAAGAAACAGATTATTCAAACCGACGATGCACCTCAAGCTATAGGAACATATTCTCAGGCAATTCGTGTTAGTACAGGGGATACTGTTTATATATCCGGTCAGATCGGGCTAGACCCAAGTACCATGCAGATGGTAAATGGGATTGAGTCCCAAATCCAGCAGGTATTTTTGAATTTAAAGGCAGTAACAGCGGCTAGTGGCGGCGTCTTAGGAGATATTGTTAAGTTAAATATTTATCTGACTGACCTTGATGATTTTGCCATGGTAAATAAAATTATGGCAAGTTATTTTGATCAGCCATATCCAGCGCGGGCAGCAATAGGAGTAGTGGCGCTCCCACGAGGAGCATTAGTGGAGATGGATGCGGTAATGGTATTGTAAGTGTGAAGGGGAACACCAAAAATAATTCTGTTATCCCTGATACCGGTTGTTTTACAAGTAAGGCCGTACAGGAAAAATTTGCCAAGCTTGGGGTAAACAATGAAATTAGCTTAATACTGCATTTACCTCTTCGCTATGAAGATGAGACACATCTTTGTCAGATTATTGATATATCTGGAGGAGAGACTGTACAAACCGAAGGTATTATCATCTCTAGTGAGGTTATGTATCGACCGAGGCGTCAGTTAGTTCTCCAAGTAGAAGATGATAGCGGCATTCTCTTCATACGCTTCCTAAATTTTTACAGCAGCCAGATAAAAACATATTCAGTAGGTACTAGAGTACGATTGCTAGGTGAACCACGTCCGGGTTTCTTTGGTACTGAAATGGTGCACCCAAAATGTCATATTGTGCATGAAGGCACACCACTGCCTGACTCCTTAACACCAGTCTATCCAACTACAGCGGGACTCTCCCAGGTAATGATCCGTAAATTGGTTAGGCAAATGATAATTGACAAAGCTAAAGTTGATAACCTGTCAGAAACTATACCCGTTAAAACTTTAAAAGATTATCGGTTAAATGGTTTCAGGGATAGCATTATGTTTTTACATCAACCGACATCAAACGTGTCGACTCATTTATTAGAAGAGCGTATTCATCCTGCCTGGTCTAGAATTAAGTTTGATGAGTTGTTAGCCCAGCAATTATCCATGCGTTTACATTACCAGCAACGACATAATCATCTTGCTCCCGCCCTACCAGATAAAAAAGAGTTAACAAAGAAACTGCTCAAATCTCTTCCTTTTAATCTTACTGGCGCACAAGAAAAAACTTTCTCAGAGATTAGTCAGGATCTTTCCAAATCCTATCCAATGCAACGTCTGTTGCAGGGAGATGTGGGCAGTGGTAAGACAGTAGTTGCAGCGTTGGCAGCATTACAGGCTATCGAGAATGGTTATCAGGTAGCTATCATGGCACCTACTGAAATATTGGCGGAACAGCATTACCAGAAACTCTCCAATTGGTTTAAATCTATATTTGGTTCTTTAGGAATATCGATTGCCTGGCTGTCGGGTAGTCAGAAAAGGACGCAGCGTAAAGCTGCACTTTCTACTATTGCTGCAGGTAATGCTATGCTTGCAATTGGGACACATGCACTATTTCAGGAGCAGGTAGAATTTAACAAATTAGGACTTGCAGTTATCGATGAGCAGCATCGTTTTGGTGTGCACCAGCGACTAGCACTACGTATGAAATGTACTAAAGAAGGTATGGTCCCTCATCAGTTAATGATGAGTGCAACACCTATCCCGCGTACACTTTCGATGAGTTACTATGCAGATCTTGATGTGTCAGTATTGAATGAACTGCCACCAGGTAGAATCCATGTTGTTACTAAATTATTTACCGATACCCGTCGTAAGGAAGTGGTTGTACGTATCAAGGAGGCATGTTGTGCTGGAAAGCAAGCTTACTGGGTATGTCCTCTTATAGAAGAGTCAGAGGCTCTGCAACTAAAGACTGTTTTAGACACCTATGAAAGATTAAGTCTAATTTTTCCGGACTTGAAGGTTGGTTTGTTGCATGGAAGACTTCCTCCGCATGAAAAATTATCAGTAATGGAGTTATTCAAGCAAGGCGATATTCAGTTATTAGTTGCAACTACAGTAATTGAAGTAGGCGTTGACGTTCCTAATGCTTCATTGATGGTAATCGAAAATGCTGAACGCATGGGATTGTCACAGTTACATCAGCTACGAGGTCGCGTAGGACGTGGTGCAGATGCTAGTGTATGTATACTGCTCTACAAGGAACCGCTGTCTGAAATTGCTCGTAAAAGACTGCGAATAATCTTTGAACATACCGATGGTTTTGAAATCTCCCGTCAAGATTTACTTTTACGTGGGCCGGGTGAATTTTTTGGTGTACGTCAGAGTGGCGTTCCTATGTTGCGTTTTGCTGACCCTGAGAGAGATGAAAATTTACTTAAAGATGCACGTGATGTTGCAGAAGAAATGTTGCGTGATTATCCTGAATTAGCTCAACGTCATCTTCAACGATGGCTAGGAGAGAAAAGTAATTATCTTAAGGTATAATTATGAATTATCCATAGGTTAGTGGTCTGAAGAAATTCTACCAATGTGGTTTAGATGAGTTTAATGTGAAGGTCCTGAGTATTCCCGTATCAAATACATTGCTAGGTGTATAATCTATGACTTAGTATTCCCAATATTTTGTAATGATCCATAAATCTTCACACCGCATTTTTAACCAAGATTCTTCTATCTCTTCTTCAGAATCTATATTTCCTAAGCTACGAATTATTCCACGTAAGCAACATGGTCTCATTCGCAATAACATAAGTTCCTGTGCAACAAAAATTACATTAGATTTACGGAGAGCAGGGTATTCTGCTTTTATAGTGGGAGGTGCAGTACGTGATCTGCTATTGGGACTAAAGCCAAAAGACTTCGATGTTGTTACCAATGCCAAGCCTGAGGAAATCCGTGTTCTTTTTCGTCGTTCACGTATTATTGGGCGTCGTTTTCGTTTAGTGCATGTTATGTGTGGGTCCGATACTGTAGAAGTGTCTACATTTCGTGGCGATTCATTTACTAATAAGAATGATGAGCCTACGCTACACCAGCATGCAGACGAGCATGGGAGAATTTTGAGAGATAATGTATTTGGTAGCCAGGAAGAAGATGTAAAGCGCCGTGATTTTACTGTTAATGCATTATTCTATGATCCAGATAGAGAAGAAATCTGGGATTATCTATGTGGATACAGTGATATCAAGTCGAAGCAATTACGTATTATCGGCATACCATTACAGCGCTACCGTGAGGATCCTGTACGTATGCTGCGGGCAGTACGGCTTGCGGCTAAGCTTGATATGCAAATAGATGCTGCTACTGCTAAGCCCATTGGTGATCTTGCGCCATTATTACAAAACGTACCGCCATCAAGACTATTTGATGAAATTCTAAAGATATTATTATGTGGTCATGCTCAAACTTGTGTAGCGGATTTACGGGCGCGTGGGTTGTATCATGGTTTGTTACCAGTACTAGATATAGTGCTTACAGAATCAGTGGATGAGCGTTTCATTTCACTTGTACTAAAGAACACTGATGAGCGCGTACAGCAGGAGAAATCTGTATCTCCTGGCTTCCTGTTTGCTGCGCTATTGTGGCACGGGGTGCTGGTAGCATGGAATAAACGTATGGCAGCGGGTGAGAAATCTATTTCCGCTCTGCATATGGCAATAAAAGATGTGATGGCGACACAAGAGAAGAGACTTGTAATTCCACGTAGATATGATGCAATTATGCAAGAGATCTGGGTAATGCAGCCACGTTTTTTGGGAAGAGCAGGACGCAGACCATTTCGTTTACTGGAGCATCCACGCTTTAGGGCAGCCTATGATTTCATGTTATTACGTTGCGAGAGCGGAGAGATAGATATGGAGTTGGGAAATTGGTGGGAAACATTTCAACATGCTAAAGTCAGCGACCGAGAGAATATGTTATTCAGAAATGAAGTGCCAAAGAAGCGAAGAAAAAGGCATGGACGTAATGAAACTGTGGCAGGGAATACACAAAGTATAAATTCAGTTACAGGTCCTACAGAATAATTTGACATTAGGTGCTATATTGGGCCCTATCTCTCAGGTATTAATTGCTTTAGGTAGTAATTTAGAGAATCCGGTATCTCAGGTACGGAGAGCACTTAATGAACTTGCAATACTTCCTGAAATTAGCTTATTAGCTTGTTCCTCACTTTATCGGAGCGCGCCGGTTGGGAAAAGTGATCAGCCTGATTTTATCAATGCAGTAGTACAGGTTGAAACTACTCTTTCTCCACACGATTTACTTAAAGCACTACTAGAAATCGAGAAAAATCATGGTCGTGTACGGAGGTTACCTAATGATCCGCGTACACTTGATCTGGATATGCTGATGTATGATAAATTAGAATGTAATGAAAACGGTCTGATTCTTCCGCATCCGAGAATGTATCAACGCGCTTTCGTATTAAAACCTCTTATGGAAATCTCAAAAGATTGTTTTATTCCTGGTCGTGGTACTGTAGCTGAATTGCTATCAGCCTGTGCTAACCAAAGGCTTGAAAGAGAGCAAAATTAGTGAAGCTGGAAAAATATCGTTACATTGTGGTTGAGGGGCCAATAGGGGTAGGAAAAACCAGTCTGGCTCGACGTATATCGGATCACCTGGATAGCTCACTATTATTGGAAGAACCAGGAGAAAACCCATTTCTCGAAAAATTTTATAGTGATATATCTAGGCACGCTTTACCAACCCAATTATTTTTCCTTTTTCAGCGCAATGATCAGGTGCAGAGTCTGGCACAAATGGATATGTTTACTCGAGTTACAGTAAGTGATTTTCTGCTTGAGAAAGATCAATTATTTGCTAAGCTTACATTAAGTGATGCTGAGCACAGTCTTTATCAGAGTATCTATAGTCATTTACAACCCAAGGCTCTTCTTCCTGATTTGGTGATTTATTTACAAGCTTCACCTGGTACACTTATTGATAGAGTAAAGCGGCGTGGTAGTGCTTTTGAGAGAAATATTTCTGAAGATTATCTATGGCGGTTATCTGAGGCCTATACACGATTCTTTTATCAATATGAAGGTGCTCCGGTTATGATTGTAAACAGCGAGAATTTAAATTTTGTTGAAAACCAGGCAGATTTTGATTTATTACTACAAAGGTTAGAACAAATGCGTGGCCCACGCGAATATTTTAATTGGGGAAGATAGGACTTAAACATGCGTACCACACAAAATACCTTACAAAAAATGTGTGATAGCGGAGAAAAGATTTCCGCACTTACATGCTATGACGCAAGTTTTGCCTCATTATTGGAAAATTCAGGTGTTGATATTTTATTGGTGGGTGACTCCTTAGGTAATGTATTACAAGGAGAAAATACAACATTATCCGTGACGCTGGATGATATGGTCTATCACACACGATGTGTGGCCCGAGGTTCAGGTAAGGCATTTATCATGGCTGATTTGCCCTTTGGCACATCTCAGGTATCACCAGAGAATACTTTTGAAAATGCGGCCGAACTTATGTCCGCAGGTGCGAGCATGGTGAAGATAGAAGGTGGACGTGTGATGGCTGAGACTATCAGATTTCTATCTCAGCGTGGCATACCAGTATGTGCGCACATTGGTTTGATGCCTCAATCTGTACACATGTTAGGAGGTTATAAAGTACAGGGTAAATCTAACAATCAAGCAAATCAATTGCTGGAGGATGCAGTTATCCTGGAAGAGGCTGGGGCAGGTATGCTATTGATGGAGGCTATACCTGCTATTCTGGCAAAGAAAATAACTAAGAAGCTAATTATACCCACGATAGGTATCGGTGCGGGAGTGGATTGTGATGCACAGGTACTGGTGTTGTATGACATACTCGGAATTTATTCTGGGAAAAAATCAAGATTCATTAAAAATTTTATGGACGGTGCAGGCAGTATCAATGAAGCAGTGAAGAATTATGTTAAAGAAGTTAAATCTAAGAAATTTCCTAAGTCAGAGCATGGATTCTAGTATATAAATTAGCGTGGAGATAATCACTGACATTCCTTCCTTACGTTTACGGCTAAAGTCCGAGCATTATGTTGTGTTTGTTCCGACTATGGGTAACTTGCATGAAGGCCATCTGTCATTGATACAAATAGCAAAACAAAAATCCGGTTGTTTAGTGGCCAGTATTTTTGTTAATCGTTTTCAATTTGGACAGACTAGTGACTTTGATCAATATCCACGTACTCTAACAGACGATTTCAAATTATTAGAGAACTATGGGGTTGACGTAGTATTTGCGCCCAGAGAAAGAGATATTTATCCAGTGCGTCAGGAATTTCTTTTAGAGCCTCTGCCACTGGCAAATATTCTAGAAGGAGAATTTAGGCCCGGATTTTTTCGTGGCGTAGCGACGTTAGTTTTAAAGCTTTTTAATCTTGTGCAGCCACAATTAGCCATTTTTGGAAAAAAAGACTATCAACAGTTATGCATTATGCGTGAAATGGTGCGACAGTTAAATCTATCTATTGAGATTGATGTGGGTGAAACTGTACGTACATCTGACGGGCTGGCTCTGAGTTCCCGTAATGGTTATCTAAATAGTGAGGAGCGTGCTGAGGCCGCACGTCTATTTCAAGTTTTATCTAAAATAAAACAGGAAATAGAGACTGGGAACAGAAACTTCAAGAAATTACAGGATACTGCAAGAGAAACTCTCGTCAGTCGTGGCTGGAATGTTGATTACATAGCCCTACGACAAGGTGACACGCTATCTCCGGTTCAAGTAAATGACCGAGACCTGATAGTGCTCGGGGCGGCAAAATTAGGCACAACTCGATTAATAGACAACCTGGAAATATCTTCGGGAATTTAAACTATTGATTAGATAGTTTCTGATATTTTTATAAAAGTTACATATTGCAACTGTTTCCCTACTGAGTCACCTGCCCTGCTCTCTGATCAGAGAGCAGGGGGGGTGTTGTGGTAGAAGGACAGTTAAAGATCAGAGCCGGTTGTTAAGGCACAAGCCGGTTGTTTAGAATGACCTTGCTTTGGTTATTCCAGATCACATCAGTCAGATTGGAGTAGCGTGTGATGATCTGTGCTGCAACTCCGCCGGCAAACAGGCCAGACCAACCCAGAATCACGAATCCCCAATGCAACGGTGCACTGAAGAGTTCTTCCATGAACCAGAAGGCATGTCCCCATTCGTTAAGACCAACGTTTGGCAGAATCATCAGCGGACCGGCGATCGCAAAAACCAAAGGAAACGATGTGCCTCTGCTGTACTGTGGCAAACGGGTTATAGCATATAGATAACTGGAGATCCCGCAGACAATGTACATCGGGAAGGAACCATAGAATACGACGACATGACTAGGAGTAAAACTAGTGTCGCGTATGATCACCTGATGCCATGAAGCATCCTGTTCGGTGAAGAAGCTGCCACCCCAGTACACACCAAAGAGGTAAACGCCCAGCCACATCATCCAGTAGAAATAACGCTTGATTTCCAGCTTCGGATCCAGGTTATCCAGTTGTTCTTTGGTATCCCTTGTCTTCCAGATCCATCCCCAGGCAATCAGTGCAAATGTCGGCATTACTGTCATGTGTACGCGCCACAGACCCATCCAGACTTTCTCAAATTCCGGCTCCATCGAGTCCATGCCATGTGAGTAGGCATAGGTGCGCTGATACCAGATCCAGAAACACGCCACCAGCAGCATGAGTGCCAGGCCAAATTTATAGTACCTTGAGTCATACCACTGTGACTGGTCCCAGGAGCCCGAAGACGCTGTGGCTGCCGTTCCAGTCGTTCCGTATGTTGTTGCCATGTTGTTTCTCCTATTCAAATAAATATAAAGAACCATTTGCTGTATTTCTATGTTGGCAAATAGCTCTTGATGATCTAGTTAACGGAGGCTTCGACTCTTTATTGAGGCTTTAACTCTTCTCGCTGACGATCAGCCTGTTCAGATTAGCTGACTAAACTACTATAAGTTAAGAAATCTGTTAGGTAAATTGAGTAATATATCTGATCTTAAGAGAATCCTATAAGTGGTCTTATTGAGGGTAAATTTATTTATTTTATGTTGGAAGGATAATCAATCTTAGAATTTCATGGATAATGTACTTAAGTCTATATAAATAAATTTATCTTGATAATAAAATTTCAGTATGCCAATCATTCGCGTTGCTCTTGATGTCCCAGTGAATACTCTATTTGACTATATTGCACCAAGTGCAACAATTCAACATATTGGTGTTCGGGTGCAAGTTCCATTTGGGAGGAAAATGGTAATCGGGATCATTATTGAGGTAACTACTGATTCATCTTTCTCAAAGGGGAAACTTAGATCTGCTAAATATATTTTTAATGATATACCCCCATTACCGAAAGCATTGTTGGATCTTTTTAGATTTTGTAGTGAATACTATCATCATCCTCTTGGAGAGGTAGTGATGAGCGGATTACCCACTAGATTACGTAATTCTAAGCCATTTGTAGAAAAGCCTCAGGTTAAGTTTCAGTTTCATATTACAAATAAAGGGCAGCTAGCTGATGTATCGTTAATTTCTAAGAGAAGCGTTCTTAAACACCGCCTTTTAGATTTATTTAGGGAATCTAGGGTTGTTAATTTAATTGAAATAAAACAGCTTTCGCCTGGAGCAGTTAAAGTATTAAAAGAATTTGTGGAACTAGGATGGGTAGAAGAAGCTGCTTCTACATTTAAAACAAAAAATTCCATAGAGCCGGTTCTTAGGAAAGAGCAAGCGAGCGTTGTTAATGACATTGCTGCTGAAGCTAACCAATTCAACACATGGCTGTTGCATGGCATTACGGGTAGTGGAAAAACTGAAGTATATTTGAGATTAGTTGCATTACAATTGCTTCAAGAGCGACAAACATTGATGTTAATACCAGAGATTAGCCTGACTCCACAGTTGGAGACAGTTTTTCGTACACGCTTCCCAACTACTCCGATCATTAGCCTTCATAGTGGTCTAAATGCTTCAGAGCGTGCAAAGGGATGGCTGCAGGCTCTTCATGGCACAGCCAAGATAATACTGGGAACACGTCTTGCGGTGTTTACACCAATCTCTGATCTTGGCCTGATAATCGTTGATGAAGAGCAGGACAACTCGTTTAAGCAGCAAAGTGGGTTATGCTATTCGGCACGTGATATCGCTATTTTTCGCGCTAAAAATACGAACATACCTGTAATACTGGGTTCTGCAACACCATCACTGGAAAGCTATTACAATGCAATTAATAATCGGTACCGTATGCTGCGTTTATCTTCCCGGGCCGCAGATAATGCTTCCCTTCCCAGCATTCGATGTATTGATACCAGAACAGTCAGAGTTAGAGAAGGCTTATCTGAGCCACTGATTACAGCTCTGGGAAAGAAAATTGCATTAAATCAGCAAAGTTTAATATTCATCAATCGACGTGGTTTTGCACCAGTACTAATGTGTAAATCGTGCACATGGACGGCAACCTGTTCTCGTTGCGCAAGTCGTTTGGTGGTACACTTGAAAGATAAAAACCTACGCTGCCATTATTGTGGATATAAAGAACGTATTTTATCCTCTTGTCCGGAGTGTGGTGACCAGGATATTGCGCCCTTTGGTCATGGTACACAGAGAGTAGAAGCTGCACTAAAAGAACGATTTCCTGATGCGAGAATTTTACGAATAGATCGGGATAGTACGCGCCGTAAAGAAGCGTGGAAAAAAATATTAGAAGAGATTCACGAGCAGCGTGTAGATATTCTCGTTGGCACACAAATTCTCGCGAAAGGGCATAATTTTCCAAATCTAGGGCTAGTTGGTGTTTTAAATCCAGATGCTTCACTTTACAGCACTGACTTTCGTGCAGCAGAGCATCTATTTTCACAACTTATGCAAGTTGCAGGACGAGCAGGACGTGCCAGCACCACTGGAGAGGTGTTGGTTCAAACCAAATTTCCTACTCATCCGTTATATCATGCATTACGGCAGCACAATTACGAGATACTTGCAAAGATGCTGCTGGCTGAAAGAAGGGTGGCAAATTTTCCACCATATGTTTATCAGGCATTATTGCGAGCAGAGGCACCCAAACTTTCTACTGCGCTAGATTTTCTTACTCACGTAATGTCAATAGTTTATCCGGGTAAAAATGTAGAAGTGTTTGACCCTGTTCCCGCACAAATGGCAAAGCTTAAAGGAATGGAGCGGGCACATTTATTAGTACAGTCTGATTCGCGTAAGGAGCTACAAAAATTTCTTACTGCATGGCGAGTAAAATTAGATGAGATCTCTACTCGTAAGATACGTTGGGCACTTGATGTAGATCCGGTTGAATTTTAAAAGAACAATATCTCATAAATCAGTTTATCTGAGGACAACCTACATATAAAACTTTTGAAAAAGATTTAATCTCTGAGGTCGTAAATTGATACTTACAGCCTTATAACTTAACTAGTGTATTTCAGTAAGTAGTTTCTCCATCATATGTTCAGCCTGATGGAGATAGCTCCTTCCAAATAGATTTAGGTGATTGAGAATGTGGTAGAGATTATAGAGTGTTTTACGAATTTTGTAGCCGGGGTCAAGTGGGTAGGCTTCACTATAAGCTGCATAGAAAGTCGTGGAGAAACGACCAAAAAGCTCAGTCATAGCGAGATCTGTCTCACGGTCACCATAATATGGTGCCGGATCATACAATACAGGATATCCCGCAAGATCATAACTGTAATTCCCACTCCATAAATCTCCATGTAACAGAGATGCAACCTGTGGGGCTCCTGGAAAGAAAGTATCAAGTTCTGCCATTAAGTATTCACCCTGTTTCAGTAGTTTTCCTGTATAGCCGTTAGTTTTAGCAAGCTGCAATTGATAACCAAGGCGATGTTTACGCCAGAACTGTATCCAGTCAGGAGAGAATTTATTGATTTGTGGTGTAGAACCGATAGTATTATTTTGCATCCAGCCAAATTTTTCAAAAGATATTCGATGCATTTCTGCGAGTCCTGCTCCCAGGGCTGCACTCCCATTCTTAGAGGCATTATCCATTTCAATATATTCTAATACCAGCCACGAATTAGTTTCATTCCTGCCCCAGCAAACCGGAGTAGGAACCCGCAGAGTATGAGAATTTTTAATTTCCTGTAGACCTGTAGCTTCTGCTTCAAACATTTGCAAACTTTCTGTTTTATTTAGTTTGACAAAAAAGCTATGTTTGCCATCTTCAATACAATAGGCTTGATTAATACATCCACCGCTAATTAAGGAAGTTTTTTCTACATCAAAAGGGGTATTGATTGAAGCTGAGATTTGTACAGCAATATCTGACCAGGGTGACATATTTTAGTAATTTTTCAAACCGATCTATGCTAGAACAGCTCTTTTCTGGCTGATTTGATTGCTCTGCGTACTTGTGATGGTGCTGTGCCGCCAGTGTGATTCCGGCTCTTAATTGAACCATCCAGAGTTAATATACCGAAGATATCTTTTTCAACTAACTGAGAAAAATTTTGTAACTCAGGTAGAGTAAGTTCACTCAAGTCGCAGCTTTTCTTCTCTGCAGCTCGTACAGCCTTTGCTACTGCTTCATGTGCATCGCGAAACGGTACTCCCTTCTTTGTAAGATAGTCAGCAAAGTCAGTAGCTGTCGAATAGCCACGCATTGCAGCACTGCGCATAGTATCCTTATCCACATGAACGCCTGTAAGCATATCAGCGTAAATACGTAATGTTTCACTAAGTGTATCTACTGTGTCAAAAAGTGGTTCTTTGTCCTCCTGGTTGTCTTTATTGTAGGCCAACGGCTGCGCTTTCATTAGTGTTAGTAAAGCAACAAGATGACCGTTTACACGTCCTGTCTTCCCCCGTACTAATTCCGGTACGTCCGGATTCTTTTTTTGCGGCATAATAGATGATCCGGTGCAGAAACGGTCATTGAGTTGGATAAATCCAAATGACGGACTCATCCATAAAATTAATTCTTCAGATAATCGTGATAAATGAGTCATGATCAATGCTGCACAGGCACAGAACTCGATAGCAAAATCCCGGTCAGAAACTGCATCAAGTGAGTTTTTGCAAATACCCTCAAAGCCTAATTTTTTCGCTACCATTTCTCGGTTAATAGGATAACTGGTTCCCGCTAGTGCTGCTGCTCCTAATGGGAGTTTATTCACTCGTTTTCTACAATCAGATAGCCGGTCCTTATCACGTTTGAGCATCTCAAAATATGCCATGAGATGGTGGCCAAAAGAGACCGGCTGGGCTATCTGTAAATGAGTTAAGCCAGGCATTACCGTATCTGTATGTTCTTCAGCAAGATCCAATATTGCAAGTTGCATTGTTTTGATAAGCTTAATGATGTCATCGATAGAGGCACGTATATAAAGCCGCACATCAGTTGCTATCTGATCATTACGTGAACGAGCCGTATGAAGTCGTTTACCGGCGTCACCAACTAATGTAGTGAGACGTTTTTCAATATTGAGATGTACGTCTTCTAGTTCAAGTCGCCAGTCAAATGTACCATTATGAATTTCATCGCTAATTTGGTGCAGCCCCCTCCCGATCGTGACCAGATCTTCTGCACTGATAATTCCTGAGGCAGCGAGCATTTGAGCATGAGCAAACGAACCTTGAATATCATACTCAGCCAGTTTCTGATCAAACCCTACTGATGCAGTGTAACGCTGTACCAATTTAGAAACAGGTTCTTCAAACCGTCCTGACCAGGTCTTTCTATTTTTTTTAGCTAATGGAGTTTTCTTTTTTGGAGTTCTCATAATGTCTTGTCAAAAATGAAAGTATGTGCAACCCTTTCTTAACCTCTATTTATTATTTAGACTTTTGAAGTGGCAAGTATAAATCAAAAATCATATCCGGACTCACTGCCAAATTTTCGTAACCTTGGAGTGATACTACGTATCTTGATCATCGTAAACGTTATCGGCTTTATGGCAGCGTTACTTAGAGCTCCCACGTGGTTAGAAGTTATACAGGAATTTACAGAGATTGCAGTTGTTATCCAGCCAATATTGTTGATGAATTTGTTGCTATTGTACGGCTTATATAAACCACTTTCACGTTTATCATACACTGTTGGGATTTGCATGGTATTAGTACTGGAGCTTATTCTGGTAACAGCAATGTATTGGTTCGGCGGAATGATGTCAGAGAGTCCGGAAGCAGGAGAAATAGTTCGTTACTGGGTATTATGTCTTGCTGTTACAGGTGTGTTACTGGCTTATTTTAATCTGCGTAGTCGCGCACTTTCTCCTGCCTTTACTGAGGCTCGCTTACAAGCACTGCAATCACGTATTCGTCCTCATTTTTTATTCAATTGTATTAACGCTGTTCTGTCGTTAATTCGTGCTGATCCAAAACGTGCTGAGCATGCACTGGAAGATATGGCTGATTTATTTCGTGTATTGATGGCTGATAATCGCCAATTATCGCCATTACAGCGGGAAATAAAATTATGCCAACAGTATTTACAATTGGAACAATTACGTTTGGGAGAGCGACTTAAAGTAGAGTGGCATATTGATAATTTTCCGTCTGATGCGTTAATTCCACCACTGGTGTTACAGCCACTACTCGAAAATGCCGTTTATCACGGTATTGAACCTATAGCTGATACCGGTATCATAAATATTAATATCTATAAAAGCCGCAATGAGGTTCACATAGTTTTACGTAACCCTTATCAGACGGAAGGCAAACACCATAGTGGCAATAAAATGGCACTAAATAATATCCGCGAACGACTGGCATTACATTTTGATGCCGAAAGCAGGCTAGAAAGTAAAGTCAGCGACAGTATTTATCAGGTTCATATCATCATCCCATTCGTAACTACGGTATAAACTACTTAGGAATAATATGAAATGAGTAATCTTCCGTTAAGAGTTATGGTGGTAGATGACGAAGCCCCCGCACGTAATCGGCTCATAGATTTATTGCATGACAGCATGGAAAAAATTCCGGTGCAATTAGCAGGAGAAGCATCAAACGGATTAGAGGCGTTGGAACTATTACAGACCGGGCATACAGATGTAGTATTACTTGATATCCGTATGCCTCAGATGGATGGGATCGAGCTTGCACAGCATTTACTTAAACTACCTGTACCACCCGCTATTATTTTTACTACTGCCTATGATGTTTACGCTATCCAGGCGTTCGAGCTACATGCAGTAGATTATTTACTTAAGCCGATACGTCAGACACGATTACAAGAAGCGCTAATGCGTGTTGGTACAACACAGCCTATCCTGCAGGAAGTGTTACAGAAAATCCGACCTAAGCCAAGGACACATCTTAGTGTACATGAGCGTGACTAAATTCATTTAGTTCCTTTAAGTGATGTGGTTTATCTTCGTGCAGAGCTGAAATACGTGACAATTCGCACTTGTGAGAAAGAGTATTTACTGGAAGAGTCGCTGACTCGTCTGGAAGATGAATTTCAGAAATATTTTGTGCGTATTCACCGTAATTGTCTGGTAGCGAAAAACTATATTGCGGGATTTGAGAAAACTGAGGGGGTAAGTGGGGAACCGTCCTGGATGTTATTACTAAGAGGTTTGAAAGAGAGACTTCCGGTAAGTCGCCGACAACAACATATCATGCGAGAATTGGGATAAATTTTACCGGAGCTATTCTTGTTTGTTGAGCAGCAGTTTTTTCATTCTTTAGACTGCTACAACTTGAATATCAGTTTCAATTGATCTAAGTAGATTCTCAATACCTTGGAGTGTGCCGGAAATCGAGCTTGGGCAGGTACCACATGCACCCTGATAATGAACGCTGAGTACATTATCTTTAAGTCCGACTACGTAGAGATCTCCGCCATCCCCTTGCAGGTAGGGACGTATTTCCTCGTCTAATAAGTTATTGATCCTATCAAGGCGCAGTTGGTCTTTAGAACTTAAATCTGAGATAGCAGTAGATGCCGTTGCTAAGGTGTTCGCGGATTGTGCATCTGCTGCAGGAGCTGCACGGATCGGGTCAGCAATTTCACGAGACAAATCTGCCCAGTTTGCGCTTCCATCTTGTGTGATAGTGATCCAGTGATCCACATAAAATATATTAGTCACATGATCAATTTCAAATAACTCAGTGGCAAGAGGATCATCTTTTGCCTGCTCAGCATTGTCATAGGAGCGCGTAATTCCCCATGTTAATGGTTCCTTTAGGACGAATTTAAGTGCGTTCGGATTAGGTGTGCCCTCAATTTCTGAAATTTTTGGCATATTAATATCCTATCAAGCATTACCAATTGAGACATGCATTGGGTCATTATCAGCCTCGGTCGAGATCGTGGCAACAGAATTTAGTGCCGCTTGTAGCGTATGCCATGGCAGGATCGCACATTTGACACGCGTAGGAAGGTCGCGTACTCCGGAAAATACAGTTAGTCGACCAAGATGGTGATTGCCATCAGGTTCAAGCATGCCAATCGTCATCTCCCGGAATTCCCTGATCATCGTTTCTGCATCAGTTTGTGTTTTTCCCTTAACATTAGCAGTCATCATTGAAGCTGACGCTTTACAAATTGCACATGATTCACCCTGAAATGTGATGGCATTAATAATAAGACTTTCACTAAGATTGATTTTAATATTCAGATGATCTCCACATAGCGGATTATGGCCCTCGGCCGATCGGTTCGCGTTATCGAGTGAACCATAATTGCGGGGGTTCCTGTTGTGATCAAGAATTACTTCTTGATAGAGTGATTTTGTAATCATTATAAAAAAATCTTCTGTACTTTTTGAATGCCTGAGATTAAAGCATCCACTTCAATCATGCTATTGTAAAATGAAAAAGAGGCACGCGTAGTTGCCGGCACTTTAAAGTGTTGCATTACTGGTTGTGCACAATGGTGCCCGGTACGTACCGCGATGCCTTCTTGGTTCAGGAGTGTACCAATGTCGTGAGGGTGTACGCCATCAACAGAAAATGACAGAACTGCAACTTTCTCTGCAGCGGAACCAATAATGCGTATGCCTGGTATATTGTTAATTTGCTTGGTTGCGTAGTTTATCAAACTACGTTCGTATGCCTCGATCGCAGACAAGTCAACCGAAGACAGATAGTCAACCGCAGCGCCAAATCCAATCGTAGCTGCGATTGGTGGTGTGCCTGCTTCGAATTTATGTGGGATCGTGTTATAGGTGGTTTTCTCAAATGTCACCGATGCTATCATGTCTCCGCCACCTTTGAATGGTTGCATACACTCGAGTAGAGTAGCTTTACCATAGAGAATACCAATTCCTGTCGGGCCGCATAGTTTGTGGCCAGAGAATGTATAAAAATCGCAATCAAGATCCTGCATATCAATTTTCATGTGTGGTGCAGCTTGTGCGCCGTCGACTAGTACCGGTACACCGCGAGCATGTGCAAATTCTATCATCTGTTTAATCGGATTAATGGTGCCAAGTGCATTTGATACGTGCGTTACACCGACAAGCTTTGTATGTTTGTTAAAGAGCTGCTTATATTCATCGATCAAGAGTTCTCCCGCATCGTTGATTGGTACAACACGGATTTTCGCTCCAGTTTCTTCTGCTAACATTTGCCACGGTACAATGTTCGAATGGTGTTCAAGGGTGGTCAGAATGATCTCATCTCCAGATCTAATAAACTTACGACCATAACCATGAGCAACTAGATTTATTGCATCAGTAGTGCCACTGGTGAAGATTACTTCTCGATCTTCATTTGCGTTAATGAAATTTTTTAGCTTGTGGCGTGATTTCTCGTATTCTGCAGTAGCTGTTTCTGACAGATAATGTACCGCACGGTTGATGTTGGCATGCTGCATAGTCTGATACCTGATCATGCGGCCTATCACTGGCTGCGGCATCTGGCTGGAAGCGGCATTGTCAAGATAAACTAGCGGTTTACCATCAATCTTAAGCTTAAGAATAGGAAAATCAGCGCGGATCTGTTCGACGTCAAACATTGAATTACTGGGTGATTTCAATGAAGATTCAACGGGCGTCATAGTCTAGTCTCTTTGAGTTTGTTCAAGCACTGTTTGTTCCAGCCGAAATTTGAGCGATGCAATAGGTATGCGGTCAATAATCTCGGCGCCAAATGCGTATGTCAGCAGGTTGCGTGCTGTGAGTTCCGATAATCCACGGCTTCTAAGATAAAATATTTCTTCATTGTCGAGTTGACCGACAGTTGCCCCATGCGCGCATTTCACATCATTTGCGAAAATCTCGAGCTGCGGTTTGGTATCGATTCGTGCCTTGGAAGTTAGCAGAAGGTTGCGGTTCGACTGAGTAGAGTTTGTAAGCTGTGCACCCGGCCGCACCATGATTTTGCCGTTAAATACCGCGTGTGCAGCATCATCAATAATACATTTATGTAGCTGGCGACTTGTACAGTGTGGTTTTATATGGTCAATACAGGCGTGCGTATCAGCAAGTTGACGACTAGAGATCATTGCAAGTCCGTCAGCTGTACACTCGGCGCCTTCATCTTTTAGTAACACATTCAGGTTATAACGCGAAATGCGTGCGCCAAATGTAACACTGACTGACTGATAGCGGCTTGCCCGTGCAAGTGACACAGAACAATTTGCCATATGGAATGCCTCCTTGCTATCACGCTGTATCCGTATATGATTGACATGTGCATTATCGGCAAGTACAAATTCCGCTACCGTATTGGTAATATAAGTTTCTTCCTGCAATGTGACATAGTCCTCAATAACTGTCACTCTACTACCTGGTTCAGCAATCAATAGGCAACGGGGGTGACTTGCTACTCCTTTTTGGGTGGCAATGAACAATAGATGTACTGGCATTTCAACTGAGATATTCCGAGGCACGATGATCAGTGCTCCCTCATGTAGAAAAGCAGTATTGAGTGCGGCAAAAACATTGTCCTGAAAGTCTGTATGATGACCAAGATGAGGCTCTATAGCTGCCAGGCCTTCAGAAGTTGCTGCTGATAGACTTGAAACTACCACGCTAGAATCTTTAGATGCTTCTGACAACTGTGTAGATAAATGAGGTGCATACACGCCGTCAACAAACACGAGTCGAGTTACCGCTTCTGCAAGATAGAAGTGCTCTACATCAGAACTTTGCAGTGGTGATACCATACGTACTGGCTGGAACGACATCTTCGTAAGCGGAGAAATATCAGTAAAGCGCCATTCTTCGTCTTTTTTAGTTGGCAGCCTTAACGTGCTTACTCGGTCAACTGCATTGGCTCGCAACTGGTTAAGCCTCTTAAGCGGGCTCACTGATAGCTGTGACTGTCCTTGGAGCAGATTTTTGAGATAACTGTCACCACCCGTAACTACACTCATGCTTATCTCCCTGCTGTGGCAGGCTGTTCGACATTGACCAAATCGTAGCCATGCTTTTCAAGATCGAGTGCCAGCTCCTTGCCGCCAGTCTTAACTATACGTCCCGATTCCATTACATGTACGTAATCCGGTACGATATAGTTCAGCATACGTTGGTAGTGTGTAACCAGTATGGTTGCATTATCCCTATTAGCGAGTTGATTAACACCGTTAGCTACGATCCTAAGTGCATCGATGTCGAGACCGGAATCGGTTTCGTCAAGAATAGCTATCTTGGGGTCAAGCAGTGACATTTGTAGTATTTCATTACGTTTTTTTTCTCCACCGGAGAAATTTTCGTTAACACTACGATCCAGAAAGTCCGGGCTCATTTCAAGTAGCTTCATTTTTTTTCGGACAAGATCATCAAATTCAAGCGGGTCAAGCTCATCTTTATTTTGTTGTACTTGTGCTGTGTTGTATGCAAGGCGTAGAAACTGGTTATTCGCGACACCTGGAATTTCTATGGGGTACTGGAAGCCAAGAAAAATTCCGGCTTTTGCGCGCTCTTCCGGTGCTAAATCAAGCAGATCTTTGCCTTCAAAGTCTACCGTACCACCTGTGATCTCATAGTCAGCGTGACCAGCAAGCACCTTGGCAAAGGTACTCTTACCCGAACCATTTGTTCCCATGATCGCGTGTACTTCACCACTTTTGACAGTAAGATTAATTCCTTTGAGAATCTCAGTGCCTTTCACGGTTGCACACAATCCGCGCACCTCAAGTAGTACTTTGCTGTCTTGGTAAATCATCCGACACTTCCTTCAAGCTTCAAACCCAGAAGGTTAGTTGCTTCAACTGCAAATTCCATCGGCAATTGTTGAAAAACATCTTTACAGAACCCATTGATAATCATCGACACCGCTTCTTCACTACCGATACCGCGCTGAGCAAAGTAGAACAATTGGTCTTCACCAATTTTTGATGTTGATGCTTCGTGTTCGACTTTAGCGCTGTTATTACGCGTCTGAATGTAGGGAAAAGTACTTGCACTGCACTGATCACCTATCAGCATCGAATCACATTGCGAAAAATTACGGGCACCTGTAGCAGTCGGCGCAACCCTAACTAATCCGCGATAGCTGTTGTTGGAGTGACCAGCTGATATGCCTTTACTAACAATGGTGCTGCGTGTATTTTTACCAATGTGCACCATCTTTGTACCGGTATCCGCCTGTTGATGATTATTGGTGACAGCTACTGAATAAAATTCGCCGACCGAGTTGTCACCCTGCAGCACACATGAGGGGTACTTCCAGGTAATTGCTGAACCGGTTTCAACCTGAGTCCAGGAGATACGAGAATTCTTGCCCTTAGCCAGGCCGCGCTTAGTAACAAAATTATAGATACCGCCGATACCATTCTCATCACCTGCGTACCAGTTTTGGACAGTAGAGTACTTGATATCCGCGTTGTCGTGTGCAACTAACTCAACCACTGCTGCGTGCAACTGGTTGGTATCAAACCTAGGCGCTGTACAGCCCTCAAGATAGGAGACTGACCCTCCTTCTTCAGCGATGATAAGTGTGCGTTCGAACTGTCCGGATTCCTCAGTATTAATACGGAAATAGGTTGATAAATCCATCGGGCATTTGACTCCCTTCGGGATGAAACAAAATGAGCCATCGGTGAATACTGCTGAGTTCAGTGCGGCATAGTAGTTATCGCTAACCGGGACTACAGAACCGAGATATTTCTTTATAAGCTCAGGATGCGTATGAACGGCTTCAGAAATCGAGCCGAAAATTATGCCGACTTCAGCAAGTTTCTCTTTATAGGTAGTCGCTACCGACACACTGTCGAAAATTACGTCAACTGCAACACCAGCAAGTGCCGCACGCTCGTGCATTGGTACACCAAGTTTTTCAAACGTACGCAGCAGTTCGGGATCAACCTCATCCATGCTAGCCAATTTCTTCTTCGCCTTTGGCGCAGAATAATAGCTGATTGCCTGGAAATCAATCTTTGGGTATTTAACGTTTGACCAGTTCGGTTCTTCCATTTTGAGCCATTGCTGATAGGCTTTGAGGCGAAATTCGAGTAACCATTCAGGTTCATTTTTCTTGGTAGAAATTAACCGTATGGTGTCTTCATTTAGTCCTTTTGGTGCAACATCAGATTCAATTTCTGTGACGAAACCGTGTTTATAGGGCTTGTTGACTAAATTTTGTAGTGCTGCGCTCATTTAATTAACTCCAATATCATTTATTCGTAGGGGAGATCTTTTGATCATTTACTCAAACTTCTTTGTATGTTTCTCAGCTAGGCTTTAATTGGTTCTTTCAGGCTGAAGCTTTCACCACAGCCACACGTGGTATCTACGTTGGGGTTGTCAAATTTAAAAGTATCGTTGAGTCCCTCCCGGATGAAATCAACGCTCGAGCCATCCAGAAACTGCAGACTACTGGCGTCGACTACTACATTGGCGCTATGCGACTCGAACAATTGGTCATCAGCGTGTACTTCGTCAGCGTAGTCAAATGTGTAAGCGAAACCGGAACAGCCAACTTTTTTTACACCAACACGCAAAGCTATCCCTTTTCCGCGCTTTGCAAGTTTTTTCAGAATTTGTTTTGCTGCGTTCTCAGTTAACGTAATACCCATTACTGCCCCCATTTGTTCTCTAGTTCTCAAACTTGTGAAAAAGAAAAATAGCCTGTTTTCACTGCAGGACTAATCAAACTGAAGATACTGCGTGTTTTGGATCAGATGTAAGTTCACGTATATCCACCATTTCTATAACACTGTCTTGATTCACTTGTTGTTCATCAACTAATTGTTGCAGGCTTACTGAACCTAAGTGATCAAATATAAGCGCATTAAGTTTTTTCCATAGATCGTGTGTCATACATTTCTTGTCGTTATGACAGTTTTCTTTCCCGCCACATTGTGTCGAATCAATTGGTTCATCAACAGCAAGGATGATATCGGCTACCGATACATGCTCCATTTTTTTAGCAAGGCAATAACCTCCACCAGGTCCACGCACACTATCGACTAGCTTCCGTTGGCGAAGTTTGGTGAATAATTGTTCAAGATAAGATAGTGAAATTTGCTGACGTTTACTGATTTCTGCAAGTTTCACCGGTCCGCTGCTACGTTGCATTGCAAGATCTAAGAGTGCGGTAACTGCAAATCTTCCTTTGGTTGTTAGCCTCATAAAATTACCTCTTAATTTAGGTCAAGTTACCAGAATTTGGTGTAACCAAGGTTGCTAATACACGATTAATTTAGTCAACTATAAAATACTTGATTGATTTAGTCAACTATATATATAGTATCTTTTACTAATTATTAAAGATAAATATACATCTTAAGTATTTGAATAAACGTTGAATTCATGTAGATATTTAAGAGGGAACGGGGATATCGGGGTACAAGAAGAGTTAGGCTATTCGTATAGAAGAGGTAGCTTTCATCGAATGAGGAGATTCATGTGAGCCTTAATTAGTTTAATCGCCCTATTTCGAAAATGATTACCATCTGAATCTTTGACCCACATATGTAATAATCCAATAAAAAACAATTGCGTATCAATAGCTAATTGGGCTGGTTCATGTGAAGGGTGTAATAGCCCTTGCTCTCTTGCTTTCTCATAAGTAAGACGTAATTTCTCTTCTATACCAGAACATGTTTGCAGGATTTCCTGTAAAACCACAGAAAATTCACTCACATATTCACATTTAATCATCATGATTTCGTAAATTTGTCTGGTTGCAACGCTATTATTGAGAAGCTGGATGGTTCCACACAAAAAATTCTCGATTCGTACCAGAGGATTCATACTACTTTCAACTAGTAGTGTATCGTCCATGCGATCTATTAAAGGCAGGAATACTTGTTCACGCATAGCCTCGAATATTTCAGTCTTATTTTTGAAATGCCAGTAGATTGCTCCGCGTGTGACGTCGGCCTGGGTCGCTATGTGCTCCATGGTTGTATGGCTAACACCCCGAACTAAAAATACTTCACGCGCTGCGATAATGATACTTTTTCGCGTCAATTCGGCATCTTCTTTAGTTTTACGAACCATAATCTTTTCAGATATTTGTTTACATACGGTAGTGTTTGTATATAATTACATACATACATGAATGTAAGCAAGTTATTTAAGTAAAAATATGGGATTAATTTATGTTGTTATCTAATTTTAGTGGGTACAGTCATTGCTATTTGCGGGTTGTAACCTGCTTAAAGATAGTCATTGCGTTTGTTATTGGCGCTGTTCTGGCAGCATGTAATAATAACGATCAGGAAGCTCCTGGTAACATTGCTCCGCAAATGGCTATGCCTGTCAGCGTGATTTCGGTTGATCCTAAAAGCGTACCAATTAGTGCTGAGGCAGTTGCGCAGACTGAAGGTGCAAAGGAAGTTGAGATACGCCCCCGTGTGGGAGGGATTCTGCTGAAACGTTTATACGAGGAGGGTGCTGCTGTTGAGGCAGGTCAGCCCATGTTCTTAATTGATCCGATCCCCTATCAGAATGCACTGGCACAGGCCAAGGCCCAACTCACTGAACAAAAAGCCCGGATTGAGCAAACCAGACGTGAAGAAAATCGTTTACAAGAGTTACTCTCAACGAAGTCAATCAGCCAACGTGAGTACGACAATGCAGTATCCGAGAATGCGATTACAAATGCTGCCTTGCAGCAAGCTAAAGTTCGTGTACGGGATGCAAAACTTAATCTTTCATATACAACCGTAACTGCTCCTGTGAAAGGGATATCAGGTCGTCGCCAGCTTTCTGAAGGAGTGTTAGTTCAAGCTAACACAAGCTTGCTGACAACGATCATTCAATTATCACCAATCTGGGTTCGTTTCAGCTTATCTGATAATGAACTGACAAAACTCGGAGGATATCTGAGTGAGCAGAATGTAATAAATGTAACGTTAATATTGCCGGATGGTACTGAATATGATCAAAACGGAAAACTAAATTTTGCCGCCAGACAAATCGACCCTGCTCTGGGTACACAACAGTTACGTGCAACATTTGATAATTCGGATCAGCGTTTATTACCAGGACAGTTTGTTCGTGTCCGAGTTACAACCGGTGAACAAAAAGGGGTTTTTCTTGTTCCTCAGACAGCAGTATTGACATCTGATCTTGGCAGGGCAGTTTATGTGGTCAATGATAAGAATGAAGCTATTATGCGGCCAGTCGTAACCGGAAATTGGATTGGAAAAGATTGGGTAATTACTGAAGGACTTAAGACAGGTGACAAAGTAATTGTTGATAATCTTATCAAGCTTCGCCCAGGTACTTCGGTATCACCACATTCTGCAGATATGAGTCATGAGTCATCGTTCAAACAGACTGACTCCGGCGGGAAGAAATAACTGTAATCATCATGACAAGATTCTTCATCACACGACCAATTTTTGCATCTGTATTATCCATTATCATTGTTTTGGCAGGATTGGCCTCAGTAATGCAGCTTCCTGTCGCTCAATATCCACAAATTGCACCACCTACCGTATTGGTGACTGCTACTTTCCCTGGTGCAAGTGCGGAAACCATGGCAAAAACAGTTGCTGCACCGATTGAAGAAGAGCTAAGTGGTATTGAGAATTTATTATATTTTAGTTCCAGTGCTGATTCCAGCGGCACATTGACAATTACTGCAACGTTTGAAGTCGGAACTGATATTGATCAGGCAACTTTTAATGTAAGTAATCGAGTAAATATTGCTCTGCCACGTTTACCAGATGATGTGCGTCGAACTGGTCTTGTAGTACAGAAGCGATCTAACGACATTCTAATAGTTGTTATGCTGATTTCAGACAAGGTTAAGCATGACACGTTGTATTTAAGTAATTATGCAACACTTAATGTACTGGACGAATTAAAACGTATTAAAGGTGTTGGTGATGCAACTATTTTCGGCGGTCAGGATTATTCCATGCGTATCTGGTTACGCCCCGATCGTATGGCGCAGCTTGGAGTAACTACATCAGACATTGCCAGTGCAATTCGGTCACAGAATGCGCAATATGCCTCTGGAAAGATAGGACAAGAACCTGCTCCTGCTGATCAACAGCTGGCATATACCGTCATTGCCAAAGGCCGACTGTTAGAACCGGAACAATTTGGCAGTATAGTTATTCGTGCCAGTGGTCCACGAGGTGTTCTCTATCTTAAGGATGTTGCCCGTATTGAATTAGGTGCGCAAAGTTACAACGTACGTACCACACTTAATGGCCAGCCCGGGACAGGTATTCCTATTTTCTTGCAGAATGGTGCTAATGCTCTTGATACGGCAAATGCTATTAAGGCCAAAATGGATGAGCTGAAACAACATTTTCCTGAGGGGATGGATTATGTGGTGCCATACGATACAAGTTTGTTTGTTAAGGCATCAATTTGGGAGGTAATCAAAACACTTGGGGAAGCAATGGTGCTGATTTTGCTGGTTGTATACCTATTCCTGCAAAGCTGGCGGGCTACACTGATTCCAATTATCGCAGTACCTATATCTTTGGTTGGCACTTTTGCCGGCTTGTGGGTATTCGGTTTCTCAATTAATACGCTAACACTTTTTGCTATGGTGCTATCCATAGGTACCGTGGTGGATGATGCAATTATAGTGCTGGAAAATATTGAGCGCTTAATGGAGGAAGAAAAATTATCACCAATTAAAGCGGCTATTAAAGCGATGGAACAGGTATCAGGTGCAATCGTTGCAATTGTGCTCGTGCTATGTGCAGTATTTGTACCCGTAGCTTTTCTTGGAGGTATTGCCGGCGAATTATATCGCCAGTTTGCTGTTACCGTAGCTGTTGCTGTAGTTATTTCCGGTGTAGTAGCACTAACCTTAACACCTGCACTATGTGCCATTTTGTTAAAAAAAACGCATGGAGATTCTGCATTTTTCAAAGCGTTTAACCGTGGATTCCATAATTTTACTGAACTTTATACCCGTACAGTTGAGCTTACGATACGTCACAAAATTACTGGTACATTTGTATTTATAGGATTCATCGCAATTTCGATTTATTTACTTAAATTAGTGCCGGGTAGTTTTGTCCCTCCTGAAGACCAGGGATATGTAGTAACTGCAACGATATTACCCGACGGAGCAACACTTTCGCGAACAACTAAAACCTCTGAGGCAGTACGAGCTGCTATTGCGGAAGATCCGGCAGTATCACATCAATTTGTTGTAAACGGATTTGATCTTATAGGTGGCGGTAATAAAACTAGTTCAGCGACCATGTTTGTTGCATTCAAAGACTGGTCTGAACGTTCAGCTTCAGCTGAAGATATTGTCAAAAAACTGACCGGTATTGGCATGATGCAGCCTGATGGTCTGGCGATTGCATTTAATCCGCCTGCAATCCGTGGTCTGGGAAACTCAGGAGGATTTGAAGTCTATGTGCAAAGTCGCGGTGATTCGAGTCCTTTGCGTTTATCCGGTGTGGTCAACAGTTTTATCGGAGAGTTGAGAAAGGAGCCGCGTCTGACTGGCATCAATACTTTTTTCCGCCCTACTGTGCCACAGTTTTTTGTTGAAGTGGATGAAGCTAAGGCAATCTCTCAAGATGTTCCGATTACCGAAATTTATGCCACTTTGCAAAGTACCATGGGTTCACTCTATGTCAACGACTTCAATCGGTCCGGACGTACTTACCGTGTACAAATGCAGGCAGAACCTCAATACCGTATGAAACCGGAAGATCTTGGGAGAGTGTATGTGCGCTCACAATCTGGCGCGATGGTACCTTTATCAGCTCTGAGTAAAGTAAGTGATTTAGTTGGTGCAGAGCAGTTAGAGCGTTATAACGGCCTGCTTTCCGCAAAAATACTTGGAAGTGGGGCGACTGGCGTCAGTTCGGGTGATGCTATCAGGTTAGTGGAAGAGATTGCTGCAAGAAACTTGCCGGATAATTATCAGATATCCTGGACCGGTCAGGCTTATCAGGAGAAACGCACTGGTTCAGCGGCAATCTTTGCTTTTAGTTTCGCAATTATTATGGTGTTTCTGATTTTAGCCGCACAGTTTGAAACCTGGGCCTTACCACTAGCCGTGATTATGGCCGTACCTTTTGCACTGACCGGTGCATTACTTGCGGTGTTTTTACGCGGGATGCCTAATGATATTTATTTCCAGGTAGGTCTGATTACCTTGATCGGGCTGGCAGCAAAAAATGCAATTCTGATTGTGGAATTTGCTAGTCAGAAAATGGAGGAAGGCGTTCCTGTTGCACAAGCTGCAATTGAAGCCGCACGTATGCGCTTCCGCCCAATTGTTATGACCTCAATGACCTTTGTGCTGGGGATTTCTCCGCTTGTAATTGCCACCGGCGCAGGCTCGGCCGCACGTCAATCAATGGGGACCGGTGTATTTGGCGGTATGATAGTTGCAACCTTTATTGCCACAGTATTTATTCCTCTATTCTTTGTTTGGCTTTCAAGTAAACGCGCAAAGAAAACTGCTGATAATGTAGCGGGGGATGCAGAATGAGGAACCGCTTTAGATTACTTCACCTGTTGATAGGAATTACCGTGGTAATTCAGGGTTGCATATCGGTTGGCCCGGACTATAAGCGCCCTGAGAGTGGTGATATTGTTCCAACGGATTTCTCGGTTGGCAGCAATGCTACAAAGGTACAAGAACAGATAGCCGCTCCTATTTCAAGTACCTGGTGGGAACTCTATCAGGATCCTGTTTTGAATGATCTGGTGGCTAAGGCGCTGGAAAATAACACGGATATTAAGCTCGCTATAGCACGGGTAGAAGAGGCTGATGCATATTTACAAGAAGTGGGCGCTGCACTTTTACCAACAATTGATTTTAAATCAAATGCAACACGTTCACGTATTTCAAAAGTAAGTGTAATTCCAGTTTTTCCCGGACTAAATGCTGTACGCCAGATTTATAGCATTTCTCTTGGTACAGCATTTGAGTTAGATTTCTGGGGGAAAGTACGCCGTGCCAGGGAAGCCGCATCGGCTCAGGCGATAGGTACATATTATGCTAGGGACACTGTGTACTTATCACTTTCTGGTCTGATTGCGACTAATTATCTATTGCTACGCAGCCTTGATGCACAGCTCTCTGTATCCCGGGATAATCTGCGTAACCGTGAAGAAAGTCTGGAAATTACCAGACGACGTTTAGAGCAGGGATTTACCTCAGCATTAGATGTTTACCAGGCTGAAACAGCTCATTCTAATCTGGCGGCACAAATTGCCGATCTTTCGCGTCAGCGTGCTATTAGTGAGCACCAATTAGCTGTACTTACCGGGGTGCTTGATCTGAAACTGAAAGAGGGTGACATCAAAACTTTGCCTGTACCACCTACACCGCCGGCTGGCTTGCCTTCCGGATTGCTTGAAGCCCGGCCTGACGTACGCCAGGCTGAGGAGCAAGTGATAGCTGCAACCGCTAATATTGGTGTTGCTAAAGCGTCGCTCTTTCCAAGTATTATGCTTACAACTAGTTTTGGCAGAGAAAGTATAACATTAGGTAACCTGGTTAAATCTGCAGCTAATATATGGACAGCCGGTGTAAACCTGAATCTGCCCATTTTTGATGCCGGCAGACTACTTGCGCGTTTAGACCAGGCCAGTGCGCAACAAAAACAGGCATTAGTTTCATATGAGGGATCTATACGAACTGCATTCAGAGAAGTGAACGATGCATTGATCAGTGTACGTAAAAATTCAGAGCAGGAAGCTGCTTTACAAGCTAGCGAGGCTTCAGCTAAAAAAGCCTTACAAATTTCTGAGAATCGCTATAAATCAGGGTATTCTGCATACCTTGAAGTATTAGATTCGCAGAGAATCCACAATGATGCAGCATTAGCGGTTATCCGGAGCCGCCAAAATCGGTTAGTTGCAACTGTTGATTTATTTAAGGCGCTTGGTGGCGGCTGGGAGCCTGAATCATTAAGGCGTTCACCTTTAGGGTTTCTGGAGTTTTTCGGGAATTGATATTTTAAAGATGTGGAATATGATGGGAAGATTCATTTGTATTCTATCTACACCAAGCTTGTATTTGTAGCAATGACAAGTTAATCCTAGTTCTGGAAATTAATTAATGCGTCCCACACGTTTAGAAAAGCCATCAGTTAGTCGCAACGACTGGAGGACGATTCGTTCTTTATTACCTTACCTATGGGAATTTAAAGGCAGAGTGTCACTGGCATTATTGCTATTGGTAATGGCCAAATTTGCCAGTGTCGCGGTACCTCTGGTATTGAAGGAAGTGGTTGACGTGCTTGATCAGCCACAAGATATGTTGGTATTACCGGTGTTGCTCGTGATGGGCTATGGTGTATTACGTCTGTGTAGTACGTTATTTGGTGAAATACGCGATGCTATTTTTGCAAAGGTAACGCAACGGGCAATCCGGCGTGTTGCGATTAAAGTTTTTGATCATTTACATGCGTTATCGCTGCGCTTTCACTTAGAACGCCAAACTGGTGGTGTATCGCGTGATATTGAACGTGGTTCACGTGGGATATCATTCTTACTCAATTTTATGCTATTCAATATTTTGCCAACTCTTTTGGAAATTGGCTTAGTGGCAGTGATCCTTCTTTCTATTTATGAAATCTGGTTTTCTGTAATTATATTTACAACATTAGCTGCTTATATTGCGCTTACGTTAATTATCACTGAATGGCGCATGATTTTCCGTCGCACCATGAATGATATGGACTCAAAAGCTAACACGCGTGCTATAGACAGTTTGCTGAACTATGAGACTGTGAAATATTTTGGAAATGAGTCATGGGAAGCGCAGCGTTACGATGAGCATTTGCAGAAGTGGGAAACTGCAGCAGTACGTAACCAGACTTCTCTTGCGGCGCTCAATGCCGGACAAAGTGCCATTATCGCACTAGGTGTAACATTGCTAATGTTATTGGCATCTGACGGAGTAGTTAAGGGGTCTATGTCATTAGGTGATTTGGTGTTAGTCAATGCTTTTATGCTGCAGCTTTATATGCCATTACATTTTCTCGGGTTTGTTTATCGTGAAATCAAGCATTCACTGGCAGATATGGAAAAAATGTTTACATTGTTGATGGAAAGCGAGGAGATAAAGGATAAGTCAGGTGCCTCTGATCTTGTTCAGGGAGACGCTTCAGTTCGGTTTGAAAATGTAAATTTCAGCTATGAACCTAATCGTCAGATTTTATTTGATATGAGCTTTGATATTCCTGCCGGGCATAACATTGCAGTAGTTGGACACAGTGGATCAGGCAAATCTACAATCTCACGTTTATTATTTCGCTTCTACGAAGTGACCAGTGGTCGTATTTTGGTAAATGATCAGGATATTCGTAATATTACTCAGAAGAGCCTGCGGGCGAGCATAGGTATTGTCCCACAAGATACAGTTCTATTTAACGAAAGTATTTATTACAACATAGCTTATGGGCGTCCTGATGCAAGTTGTGAAGAGGTTTTCGAAGCAGCTAAATCGGCTCATATTCACAATTTTATTGAAAGCTTGCCAGACAAATATGAGACAACAGTAGGAGAGAGAGGATTAAAACTCTCAGGTGGAGAAAAACAGCGTGTCGCAATTGCCCGTGCGATTCTGAAGAGACCGGAGATTCTTATTTTTGATGAAGCTACTTCAGCACTGGATTCAAAATCAGAAAAGGCAATACAGGAAGAATTGAAGCGAATAGCTGCAAATCGCACCACACTAACAATTGCTCATCGACTTTCTACTATTGCTGATGCTGATCAGATTCTGGTAATGGACAGAGGTAAGATCATAGAGCGTGGTAGCCACCAGGAATTACTTGTGGCGAAAGGATTCTATGCCCATATGTGGGAACTACAGCAGCAAGAAGAACAATCGAGAATATAGCTGGCAGATAATATCTGGGCTAATCCGGGTATTATTCCTATATTATGGAAAATAACTAATTGATTTTTAAGGGATATACAATATAGATTTTTTACAAGAATTGGTATACAGTTTACAGTCGAAATTCCGATATATATTAGGTTAGCTAAAATAGCTTCCGGAATCGAAAACAAAGAATATTTTTCCGGTCAGAACAAGAAAAATGAAAAAAATAATCCTGACATTATCCATAGCGATTTTTTTCACCGGTGTTGCCTTTGCAAAGCCGGGTGGCTTACGTCTGAGGTCAGAATCTGCAATTGTTCTGGATGCTAAGCATGGAAATGTTATTTACGGTAAGAATGCAGATAAAATCAGACCAATTGCTTCAATTACCAAGCTGATGACGGCGATGGTAGTGCTTGATGCAAAGTTACCGTTAAATGAAAAAATTACTATTAGATCGGCTGATGTTGATCGTATTAAAAATACTCGCTCACGGTTGTCATTAGGAGCTAAGCTTACTCGTGAAGAGTTGCTGCTGCTGTCACTGATGTCATCAGATAATCGTGCGGCCGCAGCATTAGGGCGTACTTATCCTGGTGGTAAGAAAGCATTTGTTAAAGCAATGAACAACAAGGCGTTTGAACTTGGTATGGGGAACAGCTTCTTTGTTGAGTCTACAGGACTAAGTAGCAGGAATGTTTCCACTGCCCGTGATTTAGCTAAGCTGGTTGAAGCCGCACACAGCTATAAGCTTATCCGTAAATGCACTACTACTGCAGTGCATTCAATAAAACTTTCACATAGGAAACGAAGCTTGCTGTATAAGAATTCTAATAGTCTTGTACGTCGTGGCGCATGGGATATTGATGTATCAAAAACAGGCTTTCTAAAGGCAGCCGGACGTTGTTTAGTTATGCATGCACATATAGTTGGTAAACCGGTAATAATAGTATTACTTGACTCCTGGGGAAAGAATACCCGTATTGGCGATGCCAACCGTATTAAAAAATGGATGGAGAAAAGTAATCGTTTTAAAACACATAGTGGCTGAATGCATTCTCAGATATTTTCAATAGCCTGTCTATAAATACCTTTTCGTTTTATATGTTTTGGTTGCCCTCTGGTGCTAAGAATACAACCTTTTAGTTATTATCTATATTTTTGATGTCTGGTTGCCCAGATCAGAGTAATTGAAACGCAAGAATGGCAACAAACGTAGGTGGTAACGCGGCTATTAATAGTCCTAAAGGATGGATCGCATCGTCTTCAAACGATTCTTTGAGTATGGCAAAACCTGCAGGATTAGGAGCATTGGCAATGACTGTCAGGCCACCACCTGTGACTGCTCCGGCGACAAGAGAATATTGGAATTCGGCACTTGTTCCTTCCAGTAAAGAGCCAAGATATGTAAGTGCAGCATTATCAGTAAATGCTGTAAGAAATGTAGCACCATAAAAGAGAATAGTATTATCCATACCTACTAACATTGGTTGCAACCACCATTTTTGTTGCCCTCCTAGAACAACAAGGCCGGCAAGAAAGAAAGCAACCAACAACCCTTCACGTAGAATCAACCGATCCTGATAACGTTCATAGGCGTGAGCAAAGCCAATAAAAAACAGAAGTAATCCCATGAAAACTTCTGGATGATGGGCAAAAACCACCACACCTACCAGAAAAAACAGGTGTATAAACAGAACGGGTAGCGGTACTTTTTTTTCCTCAGATTGTTTTTCGTAATGCATCTCTGAAAGTTCTCGACGAAAAATAAAGGTAGCCACCAAAGTATTTACCAGTACAACGATTATAGCTTTCCAGCCAAATGTACTGAACATGAATGTGAGATCCCAGCCCCACTTACTTGCTACCATAAGTACTGGTGGAGCAGCAAACGTCGTCATCGTTCCGCCAATTGAAATGTTTACAAATAAAACACCAAGAGTGGCATATTTAAGTCTGGTCGTAATACCCTTTGAGTAATAACGTTCAAGAAGCATAAGTCCGGCGAGTGTCATGGCGGCCGGTTCCGTAATGAATGAACCCAGTAGTGGTACAAATGATAAAGTAACAAAATAAAATGCTCTTCCATCTGACCATGGAATAATTTGTGCAATTTTTTTCACGCAGAGCATTGAAAATTGGAGAATCGGACGACTACCTGCGATCACCATAATGGCGAATACAAACATTGGTTCAGTAAAACTTTGTTGTTCAAGGTAAGTGGTGGCAGCTTGTTTGCCATCAATGGCTAATAGTGCCACAGTTAATACCAATGCCCAGAGGCCGAAGACGACTTCGACCTCACCTAGGAAATGCCAAATACCAGAGTGAGCTGGACGTGTATGAGCTAAATGCTCGAAGAATTTGGTTGAAAAGGTGTGAATCAATGCGACGCCAAATAATATCGTGCCGATTAATTCAATTGTAGTTGGGTTCATTTATCGCTGGTAGTTAGGTTTGTTTTGAATATCCGGGATTTTCATAAATTAGTATCCACGCATAATAATCAGAAGTGGCTATTTTGTAATTATATGCTTAAACACTTCAATAGTTTGGTCAGCTTGGCTTTTGTTTTTAAATTACATTCTGATATTTATAAGTAAGAGGCTTGTATTCTACATCAAGGCATAGTTCAGCTCACATCAGTAAAATAAATCCCGGGTAATAGCATAAATTATGTAAATGCATTTAATTATTAGCAATCTGTCCCCGGCAGATTTAATCAAAGGGTTGCATTCATGTGAGTTACTTATTGGATTCACAGGCAATGATTACTTATGCATGTCAGGTATAATACTTGAATCCTATGTAGCCTATAAGGAGACTTATTAGGTTGAAAATAAACTTTCATATAGTACTCTCATACTATATGAAATTGGTTGAAGAATACTAGAACAGAATATTGTTCCGAATTATAATCAAACGTTTTAATTTTTCTCTCTGAGGTAATCATGACCAAAGTAAAAGCAATACTTAATTTGAGTACAGTAATCTTTAGTATGTTGTTACTACAGCAGCATGCATTCTCTGATACTACAAAAGTAACAGAACTTATAAAAACTGATACCAAAGTAGGGACTGGTGAAGAGGCAACCGGAGGCCATACGGTTAAAGTCCATTACACAGGTTGGCTTTATAAAGCGGATGCACCTCAGAAAAAGGGAGCTAAATTTGACAGCTCAGTTGATCGGGGTAAACCATTTGTTTTTCCACTGGGTTCTGGGCGAGTAATTAAAGGTTGGGATCAGGGAGTTGTAGGAATGAAAGTCGGGGGACAAAGAACGCTGATTGTTCCAGCCCATCTTGGATATGGTACACGCGGAGCTGGGGATTCGATTCCACCTAATGCAGTTTTAGTTTTTGATGTTGAATTACTTGGCTTACGTTAAATATTTGAGGCTATAAATATGATAAATATAGGTGTATTTATTATACTTCGCCTCTACTGAGTAAATATTATCATGGCAGGTTTAAGTGCAGATACTCCTAGACCAAATGAAATAAAATTACATCAGCAATCCAGGTTAATGGAGATTTCTTTTGCAGGGGGAAAAATTTTTAAATTTTCCTACGAATTCTTGCGCGTCCATTCACCTTCAGCTGAAGTGCGTGGACATAGTCCCGGGCAGGAAATATTACAAACTGGAAAACAGGATGTAAATATAAATCATATTGAGCCAGTGGGTAGTTATGCAGTCCAGCTGAATTTTTCAGACGGCCATAATTCAGGTTTATATTCGTGGGACCTGCTTTATAGTTATGGTATAAACCAGGATAAAATGTGGCGACGTTATCTAGAAAGAATGGATGAGGCAGGTGCAAGTAGGAAATTGTCTGCAGAATAACCTGTACACAGATAGAATCAATACTGTAAGAGAATGAATAGCGTTAATTTGCAAATTTTTTGCAGAAACTATACTTATGGTGTTTTATTAAAAATCATTTATGACCAAAACCACACATTTCGGTTTTAACTCAGTTCCTGAAACTGATAAAGCACGTAAGGTAGCAGGAGTATTTGATTCTGTAGCAGAGCGCTATAACTTAATGAATGATCTCATGTCGGCCGGGATGCACAGGCTGTGGAAGCGTTTTGCTGTAGAGGCAAGTGGAGTCAAGGCAGGTGATCGAGTTCTCGACATCGCAGGTGGCACAGCGGATCTGAGCACATTGTTTATTGAGCATATCGGAGAGAGCGGAGAGATATGGCTTACTGATATAAATAATTCTATGCTTTCCATAGGCCGTGACCGGATTTTAGATCATGGCCTTAACGCATCAGTAGCACAGTGTGATGCTGAAAAATTACCTTTTCCAGATAATTATTTTAATTGTGTGAGTGTTGCGTTTGGACTTAGGAATATGACCCATAAGGATGTGGCATTGAAAGAAATGTTGCGAGTGCTTTGTCCTGGCGGACGTCTAGTTATTCTTGAATTTTCCAAAATCTGGGAACCATTACAACCGATATATGATAAATACTCGTTTAATGTGTTACCTGCTATAGGTAAATTTATTGCTAATGACGAAAATAGTTATCGTTACCTGGCTGAGTCTATTCGTGTTCACCCTGATCAGGAAGAGTTAAAGGAACTGATGCAGCAGGCTGGTTTTGAGAGAGTTGAGTATTTCAACCTTACTGCAGGAGTAGTTGCATTGCATCGTGGTAATAAATTCTAGGCTCTTGTAAACAACAGTATAATGTATATAGATAGCCTGTATTTCAAGTTAGTTTGGTTGCTGCCTAAAATTTAAAAGGTATTCCGAGATTCCAAAATTATCATGTTGTCTTCTGTAGCTTTAGCTCCATTTAATCATATTCTGCTTAGTGAAAGCTGGGCTAAGAGACGACTTCAGTCACATACTGGCAAGACAGTACAGCTTTGTATTCCACCATTCTTGAGTACTGCACTAACTGTACAAGAGAGCGGTGAATTATCAGCAGCGGCTAATGGTGCCAATATTGATACTACTGCTACTTTTACACTCGGTTTGCTATCGCGTTTGTTTACTCATGATGAAGATGCCTATAGTGAAATTAGTATATCTGGAGATGATGTATTTGCTGAAGAACTTATTTATATAAGTAAGAACCTGCATTGGGATCTGGAACAGGACTTGAGTCGGATTACGGGTGATATTTTTGCTCACCGTATAGTACAGACTAGTAAGGACATAAAATACTGGCACAGTGAGACTATTCAGAACTTATCAGAAGCATTGGCGGAATACTGGTTAGAGGAGCAGCCGCTATTGGCTAAATCTTCTCATACCAAAGAATTTATTGATGATGTGAGTGCATTAAGTAAGGAAGTGGAGCAGTTAGAAATTCGAATAGAAAAAATTAGTAAGAGAGATCGTTAAAGATCTTTATGAGGATATTTAATAATAAATGAACAATTGTTTATAAAATAAATGCGTTTTTTTCGTCTCTTAAAAATTAATGATGTAGCATTTCGTTTTGGCCTTGAGGAATTTTTCCCAAGCCATGGGTGGATGCGCGCACTAAAAATACCGATTTGGTTATTAACATTTTGGCGTAGAAAACTAAAGAGACCGCGCGCGGAACGTTTGCGTATGGCTTTGGAAACTCTGGGGCCTATTTTTATAAAATTTGGTCAAATGTTATCTACCCGTCGTGATCTATTGCCACAAGATATCGCAGATGAACTGGCTAAACTTCAAGATCAGGTTCCACCTTTTTCTTCCAGTATTGTGCTAACAACATTAGAGAAGATATATGGAAAATCAGTTAATGAAGTATTCTCAAAGTTTGATCCTGAGCCGATAGCCAGTGCTTCAGTTGCTCAGGTACATTTTGCAGTATTACATGATGGTACCAAAGTTGCTGTAAAAGTTTTACGTCCCGGAATTGGTAAAATTATTGCACATGATGTTGCTTTGATGGAAACCGGCGCATGGTTGGCTGAAGCTTTGTGGCCGGATGGCAAACGATTAAAGCCACGAGAAGTAGTATTGGAATTCGCGCGACATCTGGATGATGAACTTGATCTTTTACGTGAAGCTTCCAATTGTAGCCAATTGAGACGTAATTTTCTTGATTCGCCGTTGTTATTTGTACCGGAAGTATATTGGAAATATTGTCATTCAGGGGTCATGGTAATGGGACGTGTTCATGGAACACCTATTAGTCATGTATCCACATTGCGTGAACAGGGCGTAGATATCCCAAAGCTTGCTCGTATGGGAGTGGAAATCTTTTTCACCCAGGTATTCAGAGATGGATATTTTCACGCAGATATGCATCCTGGTAATATTTTTGTCGGTAGTGACGGGCGTTATATTGCAGTTGATTTTGGTATCATGGGTACACTTACAGATGAAGATAAGAACTATTTGGCACAAAATTTCCTGGCTTTTTTTGGCCGGGACTATAGGCGTGTTGCGGAAGCGCATGTTGAGGCAGGTTGGGCCCCGAAGGATACAAGGGTTGATGATTTTGAAAATGCAATCCGTGCGGTATGTGAGCCGATTTTTGATAGACCACTAAAGGAGATTTCTTTTGGTCGTGTGCTATTACGTTTATTTCAAACATCACGTCAATTCCATGTGGAGATTCAACCACAACTGGTTATGCTGCAAAAAACATTACTAAATATTGAGGGGCTTGGTCGAGACCTTGACCCGGACCTAGACCTGTGGTCAACAGCCAAACCATATCTGGGGGATTGGATGTCTGAGCAAATTGGTTGGCGTGGGATGCTTCGTCGCGTACAAAAGGAAGGACCGAGCTGGGCTGTTATGATGCCACAATTTCCTCGCCTGATGTACCAGGCTTTGAGTAGGGACCCTGCAGAAGGGCTTGAAAAAAGAATGACTGAATTACTGAAAGAAGAAAAGCGACAGAGCCGTTTGTTATTTGTTTTGTCAATTCTGTTAACAGCATTGTTATTTTGGCAGATATGGCAATAATGTACTTTAAAGAGATACCTTGTAAATTCGTCAGTAATTTTTGATGGAATCTCTGGTTTTTTAAATAGTAGGCTATGGCATTACTCGAAATATGTGACGTGACAAGATCATTTGGTGATTTTACCGCAGTAAATAACGTCAACATTACTATCGAAGTAGGTGAATTTTTTACCCTGTTAGGGCCGTCTGGTTGTGGTAAGACAACACTATTACGCATGATTGCAGGTTTCGATCTGCCTGATTCCGGCCAAATACTACTGGACGGTATAAATATTCTCAGTATACCGCCAGAGAAACGTCCTATCCATACCGTATTCCAAAGCTACGCACTGTTTCCACATATGACAGTAGCGGAGAATGTTGCTTTTCCGCTTAAGATGGCTGGAAAAATGACGGGTGAGATTAATTCCAGAGTAAAAGAATTCTTAGATAAAGTGCGCCTCTCCAGATTTGCTGATCGTTTTCCTCATGAACTATCAGGAGGACAGAAGCAGCGTGTAGCATTTGCCAGAGGACTCATTAATCATCCACGTTTATTATTACTGGACGAACCATTGGGCGCACTGGATGCAAAGTTACGTGAGGAGATGCAGATTGAGCTTGTTAACTTGCAACAAGAGGCAGGAGTTACCTTTGTATTTGTTACTCATGCTCAGAACGAAGCATTGGCACTTTCACATCGCATAGCAGTAATGAACCACGGTAATGTAGAGCAGATTGATCAGCCGTCCAGGATCTATGGATTTCCTAAAAATAGATTTGTTGCAGGTTTTATCGGAAAGACAAATATGATGGATGCGCAGGTACTTGAAACTACATCATCACATCTGAAACTAATTTTGTCAGGATTAGGTGAAATGACCGTCCCTGGTAAGGAAGGAACTCATGTTGGTGATAAAGGTGCTATAGCTATTCGTCCCGAACAGGTGCAGATTCTGCCTTACTCGGAAGAAGCAGAGGTTAAGGATTGTTTTCGCGGCAAGGTCCATGATTACCTTTACTCGGGTGATGTCACATCTTATATCGTGGAGTTAGTTAACGGTACCCGCATCGAATCTTTACTTCCAAATTCTACACCGGGGCAAGCCAAATCTTTTGAAGTGGGTGATTCAGTATTAGTGGCCTGGAAATATGAGGCAGGTATTTTTCTCAATGAATAATGAAAATGTTATAGGAGGTCGTATTACAAAATGGCTAATAGTTGGGCCTCCGCTACTATTTTTGCTAATATTTTTTGTCGTACCCAGTCTGATCATGTTTGTTACTTCTCTTCGTTTTTCCGGAGAGTTCGGTGGTCTGGCGCCCCTTGTTACTCCGGCAGGAGAGGCTGATGGCGGGTACGGTCTGACTTTAGAAGCGTTCAAGTTTTTTTTAAGTAATACTCTCTATGCAGAAGTTTTCCTTAAGTCTTTTGGTGTTGCCGCAGTTACTACTTTAATCTGCCTCATAATGGCTTATCCGCTTGCATTGTTAATCACGCGCAGCAAAAAACGTTTTCAAAACTTGATGGTGTTGTTGGTAGTGCTTCCACTTGCAAGTAATTTTTTAATTCGTATTTATGCCTGGATGATTATTCTTGGTCCTGAATCAGCTGTCAGCAATTTAATCAATACCATTTTAGAAGTATTAGGGATTGCTCCGGTAACACTGCTGTTCTCTCCGTTTGCAGTGCTGGTAGGTATGGTTTATGTGCATCTTCCATTTATGGTTTTGCCCCTATACACAAACCTAGAGAAGCATAACCCAACACTTTTAGATGCGGCACAGGACCTGGGCGCTAGCAGCTGGCAACGATTCTGGAAAGTTACCTGGCCGATGTCATTGCCCGGCGTATTAGCAGGTTCGGCATTAGTATTTATTCCTGTATTGGGTATGTTTGCAATTCCTGAAATGCTTGGAGGTACTGGGGACATTCTTATCGGAAACCTAATCAAGGATCAATTTCTCGGTACCAGAGACTGGCCTTTCGGCTCGACTCTGTCAATTATGCTAACGTTGGCAGTATTGGCTGTCGCCGGGTTAACAGCATGGGTCGCCCGTTGGTTGGGAGGAATGAAGTATGCAGAATAGCAACTTCAGGTTATGGATTGCGGCAGTTTTGGTTTATGCTTTTCTCTATATTCCACTTATGATCGTTGTAGTGTATTCATTCAATGATTCAAAGTTAAACACGGAATGGGTGGGCTTTACTTTGTATTGGTATGAAGCACTTTTTAATAACGAGGAAATGCTTACTGCTGCACGCAACTCACTAATCATAGCCTTTAGTGCAAGTTTCTTAGCTACAATACTTGGAACAATGGCAGGTCTTGCAATACATCGTTACAAGCTGAAAGTATTATCTATTATTGTATTCTCACCCGTAGCGATGCCTGAAATATTGCTAGGCGTATCATTACTGTTATTTTTTTTACAGATACTTAACCTGACGCTTGGTATGGTATCAATTATTATTGCACACACCACATTTTGTATTGGTTTTGTCGCTATCATCGTGCGTTCCCGGTTACAAGGTATGGACTGGAGTATTTTTGAAGCGGCCCGTGACCTTGGTGCATCTCCCATACAATGTTTCCGTCTTATTACATTGCCGCTGATTATGCCAGCAGTAGTTGCAGGTGCACTGATGTCGTTTACCTTGTCCATAGATGACTTTGTCATTACTTTTTTTACCAAAGGTGTGGGGGAACCAATACTTCCGATTCAAATTTACACTATGATCAAGGTTGCAGTTACTCCAGAGGTGAATGCCATATCTACTTTGTTAATGCTGCTTACACTTGTAATGATCATAATTGCTACTAAGCTTGACTCTGGTGTATTGCGTGGCGGAGGAACCAGTGGTCGCTAACAATTCTTATTTAATAATGTTTGCGGCCATACTGATCCTTTCGACATTATTTGTAACAAGTTGTACTGATCAGGGAGACAAGCCAGATTCCACCATTAGAGAAGAGAATATCCTGTATTTGTTTAACTGGAACCATTACATTGCACCTGAAACGGTAAAACGTTTTGAACAATCCTGTAACTGCAATCTTTCTCAGAATTACTATTCCGATAATGAAGAGATGCTGGCAAAGCTTGCAGCCGGTGCGGCAGGCTATGATCTTATTGTTCCTACTGGCAACGCAATGGACTCGCTTATTCGTCAAGGTGTATTAAAGCCATTAAACAAATCACTACTGTCAAACTTCAAGAATATTCATCCTGCACACCTGAATACTAAATTTGATCCGGGTAATGTATATTCTGTTCCTTATGCATATACTCTGACTTTACTTGGTTTCAATCAGGAAAAAATTCGTGATTTGAGCCTGCCAGTTAATACCTGGGCAATAATTTTTGAGCCAAAGTATCTTAAAAAATTAAAGGGGAGGGTAACTGTACTTGATAGTCAACGTGAATTGATGGCTGCTGCACTCAAATATTTAGGTTATTCAGTAAATGACACAAATGAAGAACACTGGAATCAGGCAAAAGAATTGATTATACGTGCCAAACCTTACTGGGCTGCTTTCAGTAACACCAGTTACATTAGAGAGCTTGCATTGGGAAACCTGTGGGTAGCACATGGATATTCTAATGACATGTATCAGGCGGAACTTGACGCTAAAAAATCAGGCAGAGAATTCACTATCGGTTATTCAACACCAAAGGAGGGCGGAGTACTATCGCTTGATAGCATGGTGTTGCATCAAAGTGGAGTACGCGCTGATCTGGCACATCAGTTCATAAATTTTATGTTGGATGGGAAGAACTCTGCCGAGCTTACTAATCTGATCGGGTCAGGAAATCCCAATATGGATGCAATAAAGTTTATTGAGCCAGATATTATTAGTAATAGTGCAGTATTCCCTGACGAAAAATTATTTGCCCGGATTGAGATGTTACAAGATTTTGACCAGCATCAGCGTCGCTTATTAAACCGATTGTGGACTGAAATAAAATTAAGATAATTATAATCCGGGTAAATAAAAATTTAGTATTGTCATATATCAGTTTCAGAATTCGTGCTCAGATATTTACTGAATCAGGGGTTATGCTGTATTATTATATCTATGTGTGATTATCATAAACAATTTGATCTGGTAGTGAGGCCAACTATTAGTCAGTAGTTGATAATAATTTAATATAATTGGTTATCAAAGATAACCTCATCATTCCGGTATAATTTACCCTTGATTATTTTCTAAGAGTTTAGATGAGCTATTATCGACAACATGTATTCTTCTGTGTCAACCAGAGGGAAGCCGGAGCAATATGCTGTAACGACCACAGTGCTCAGGAAATACGTGATTATGCTAAAAATCGTATTAAGAAATTAAAGCTAGATCACAAAGGGAAAATTAGAATAAACATGGCTGGTTGCCTTGATCGTTGTAATGAGGGTCCGGTTATTGTGGTTTATCCTGATGAAGTTTGGTATACCTATGTGGATAAAGAAGATATAGATGAAATTATCGAGGAGCATCTAATAAATGGTCGTGTGGTGGATCGACTGAGAATTTAATGTTTTATTTTCTATATATGAAATAGTAATAAGGCAACATACTATTATTTGTGATGGTAAATTTATTTACCATCACAAGCCAGTTAATTAGTTGTAATCAATCTTAATGGAGTGAGGAGATAGTTGGCCAGAAATATAATTCGGCTCTCGCTTTTTAATTACCTTGTTAAATTCCAATATTACACAGAAGTTTTTTATTGATGGTCCGGCTGGTAAGCTGGAGACGGTTCTGGCAGAGCCAGATTCTGAGCATAGACATGGGATAGCCGTTATTGCCCATCCTCATCCACTATACGGTGGCACCATGGATAATAAGGTAGTGCATACCCTTTTTAAGACTTCATTTGAACTTGGATTTATCACAGTTAAATTTAATTACAGAGGTGTGGGCAAGAGCGAGGGGGTTTATGGTGATGGCTTGGGTGAAATAGAAGACGTCATTGCAGTAGTCGAAGCAGTCCGGGATCAATTTGATGCGCGGTCTAAAAATCTTACGTTATTACTGGCCGGCTTCTCTTTTGGAGGTGCAGTCCAGGCCCATGTAACAAAGTCTCTTAGTCCGCAAAGCCTTATTATGGTGGCTCCTTCGGTAGACCACCTTCAGGTGCCATCAATTTCTAGCTATGCTGAAAGAGTATTGATTATTCAGGGTGATCAGGATGAAGTGGTTCCGCTTAAAACAGTTTTACATTGGGCTGCCCCACAGGATTTGCCGATAGTAGTAATTCCTGGTGCTGAACACTTTTTTCACGGCAAACTACATATTATTAAACGTACAGTATTAGATTGGTATCGATTTTAGTTATCGGAGAATAAAGAAGAAGTCCAGGATTTTTAGTTTTGATAACTATTTAGACTCAAAAATCATAGATTCCAGACGAAGTAATGGGATAATATTTTTTGCATAGAAATATTATTAATTACAATAAATGTGGGATTACTTTTTAACAGGAAAATACATCGTTGTTTCTGACGTAGTTACTAGGCCTGATTGATATCTACTTAATAAATTATGCGGATCTTATATATAATTCTAGGTTTGGTGTGTGTACTTAGTAGTGTACCGTCTTTTAGCCAAACGTTATCTGTTTGCTATCAGGCAAATTGCTTAGAGAAAACAAGCTTCACAGTTTCGTCAGATACCCGTAGTCAGGTTGGGATATTTTTCTCATCAATAACATCGGCGATCGAAGAACGTGAAGCTATTCGTCATGCAGTACGCAGGCTATATCTGGAGGCAGCTAAATACAGCCCTATTGCATCTGATCGTGGTGGTAATTTTAAAGATGCTTTTGTAAAAGGACGTATGGACTGTGTTGATCATAGTAGAAATGACACTACATTTCTTATCTACATACAACAGCAAGGCTGGCTGAATTATCATCAAATAGGGGAAATTGTCTGGCGTAATCCACTACTAATAAATTTACATTTTGCCAGCCAAATTATTGATATCAATGCTGGAAACTCATGGGTAGTTGATACTTGGTTTCTTGACTTCGGAAAATTAGCTACAGTAATACCATATGAACAATGGAAAAGTGGCTATTCCCCATAATTTAAGATTAGAAAACCTACATGATGGGGTTTAACAGCTCATATTTATAACTTAAGTTCTAGAGCCAATTTTTATAAGGATAAGAACAATTGGAGTTTTATGAGTCTATGTTGTTTTGGTTTTTTAAAGAACTTTTAAAAGTCATTTTAGGTCTGGGTTTTATTCTGGGTTGTATCGTATTCTTGCGGTGGATTAAGGATGATGACTGAACATTTTAAGTAAGCTGGTAAAATTATTGTGGCTAGGCCTTATGAGTTAACTATCTGATTAATAAGGGTATAGAATTATTAATCTGTTTAATACCTTGAATCATATATATAGACATGAATAGTATTGGTTTCTATGTTTCTGACGAAATTATAGTAACAAGTTACGGTTTAGATGTAGTGGTGCTTGTATGATTTCTGGTAGAATTAGATGCTTTAGAGCAGTTCTACGTGTAAGGGAGAGGAAGGATTACCATGACTTATGTTGTAACTGAAAGTTGTATCAAGTGTAAATATACAGACTGCGTAGATGTCTGCCCAGTAGATTGTTTTCGAGAAGGTCCAAATTTTCTGGTAATTGACCCAGAAGAATGTATTGACTGCACCTTGTGTGTGGCTGAATGTCCGGTGGAAGCAATTTATGCCGAAGATGACGTACCTGACGGGCAACAGCATTTTACAGCACTCAATGCTGAATTATCGAAATCTTGGGAGTCCATCATTGAGAAAAAAGATGCTCCGCCAGATGCGGATGATTGGGTAGATGTTGCCAGCAAGTTAGATTTGTTAGAGCGTTAAACTTACAGCGGCAGGTGGTTTCACCGCATGTCTTCTATACAGGAATTTCCACAAGTCACCCTTACTGATGTTTTTAATCAGTTTTCCATTGGTCTAAACTCCAGCGTTGTCGTTACACCTAATCGAAGACTCGCAATGGTGTTGCGGCGAGAATTTAATAGCTATCAGGTTACTCAAGGGCGCATAGCCTGGAGTACGCCCGATATTCTTCCGATAACTGCATTTATTGAACGTGCATACGAAGAGATGCTCTATTCCGAGCAGGCAGATAAATTACCTATTTTGCTCTCTACTGCTCAGGAGCAGACATTGTGGGAAGATGTTATCTCTGATTCAGATCAGATCCCAATTTTATTTTCTGTTCCTGAGGCGGCAAAACTAGCACGTGAAGCCTGGCAGATTATTCACGAATGGCAACTCACTTCTAAACTTAGGAATTTTCCTTTAAATGACGATTGCAAGGTGTTCCGGGATTGGTCGAAGAGTTATAAAAGCTTAACCAGACGTGAAAATCAAATCGACAAAACACGTATTTGTGATTTGATAATTGAATTATGGAAACATAAGAGAATCAAAAAACCAGATCGATTGATTTGCCATGGCTTTGATATTTTTACACCGCAGCAGAAAGCTTTTTTAAACAGACTTTCAGAAGACGGGTGTGAGGTAATGATGACGCGGTCGCAGTCGCAACTTCGATTACGAATTGGAAACGTGCAACGAATTATCTGTGCAGACAATCGTGATGAAATTCGCCGCGCTGCAGTGTGGGCACGAGCACGGATTGAGGCTGACAGTACGGTACGTATTGGTGTTGTTGTTCAAGAGTTTACCAAGTATCGGAGTGAGATCATACGTATCTTCAGCTCTGTGATGGAGCCCGATGTACAACAGGCGCTACCGGGGTCTACGCGTCGTATATTTCCCTTTAATGTTTCGCTTGGAATGCCCTTGGTTTCGTATCCAACTGTCAGCACAGCGTTCTTAGTGCTCGGACTAGCCGGAAAGGATATTGAATTTGAGTTTGTGAGCAGCATACTTCGGTCGCCTTTTCTTGTCGGTGGAGAGATCGAAATGACAAATCGTGCGCTGTTCGACGAACAATTACGAAAGAGAGTTGAGCCAAGAATTACACTCGAACATTTACTTATGCTAATCGAGCGTAAACAGAGTAGTGCAAATTGTCCAATCCTCATGCAGCAGATATCTGCACTTGCAGAATTTCGCAAAGAAAACTTGTTTGGCATGCAGACGCCATCGGTTCTTGCCAGAGCTATCTCCGGCGTGCTTCAAATTTTCGGTTTCCCGGGTGAACGTGCTCTTGATTCATCGGAATACCAGACCCTAAAAAAATGGCACGAAATCGTTGCTGAATTTGCAGCACTTGATCGTGTCGTTCCCAGAATCGGATATATCGAAGGGGTGTCACGCCTACATCGTATGGCAGCAGAAACTTTTTTCCAGCCAGAAACACCTGATGTTCCCATCCAAATCTTAGATGTGTTCGAGTCCGCTGGCATGGAATTTGATCATCTATGGGTGATGGGATTGTCAGATACAGAGTGGCCGTTGCGCCCACGTATAAATTCGTTTCTACCAATTGAGCTACAACGTTCAGCAAAACTACCGCTCGGGTCCGCTTCAGAATCACTTGAGCTCGCCCGTCGTTTTACTAGCGAATGGAGGCACAACTCTGATGAAGTTATCTTCAGTCATCCAAGACATGGTGATGAACGAGATGACCGCGAACTTACTCCCAGTCCATTAATCGTAAACACTATCCAGGGCGAGCTGAATCTGCCAACTTATATAAATCATCGTGATCTGATTCATCAAGCACGACGGATAGATTACAGTGAAGATAATAAAGCACCAGCGCTTGATCAAGGAGCTATGGCAAATAGTGTAAGTGGTGGTACTGAGGTGATAAAGGATCATGCAGCCTGTCCGTTTCGCGCGCTGGCTTTGCACCGTCTGGGTGCGAGAGGATTAAAGTCTCCGTATTTTGGATTAGATGCGATGGAGCGTGGAACGTTGGTACATCGCGTGTTGGCACAAGTATGGAGCCAGCTCAAGACCAAAAATACGCTTGATACGATCAGTGATGACGATCTTGAGATGATCTTGTCGAATGCAGCCAAAGAGGCGATCGCACGTATTCAGGCAGTTCGTCCGACAAAACTCTCGAAGCGTTTTACAAAGATCGAACATCAGCGTTTGGTGCGATTGACACTTGAATGGTTACATGAAGAAAAGAAACGCAGCGACTTCAGGGTGATTGCAATTGAAGACAAACGTAGCATTGTGCTAGGTGGGCTTTCGTTAACTACGCGTCTCGACCGCGTTGATAAGCTTAATGATGAGCAGCTTATCATTATCGATTACAAGACAGGGGGTCGGGATCCATCAGTTGATACCATGCGTAGCGAACGTCCGGATGAGCCACAACTACCACTGTATCTTGTAGCCTCTCAGCCGGATGCTACAGCAGTTGTATTCGCACAGGTGAAAACGGGAAAGATGAAATTCAAAGCATTAGCGCGTGATAGTGATCTCTTGCCTGGCGTGAAAGCTGACCCCGAATGGAAGCAACTGGTTGTCTCCTGGCGCACTGATCTTACTCGTATCGCAGTAAGTTTTTCTGAAGGCGATGCTAAAGTGAGTCCCAAGAAACATCCCGACACATGTCGCATCTGTGATTTGCAACCTTTTTGTCGCATTTATGAACGGATTGAGAGTACGTATGTAGAGCCGGAGGATGGCGCATGAACGGTGCCACACACATTTCAGATTTTTCAGAGCGTAAACGTGCACTTGATCCTACAAATTCGTTCATCGTTCAGGCGCCAGCAGGGTCAGGCAAGACCGGGCTCCTGATCCAACGATATCTTAAGCTACTTGCACATGTAGAAGTGCCTGAAGAGATAGTGGTAATCACGTTCACAAAGAAAGCTGTGGCAGAGATACGAGAACGAGTACTTGCAGCACTTTCTCAGCCCAGCAAGACTCCTGAAACTGAGCACGAGAAGTTAATCTGTACGCTAGCTGGTGAGGTATTGCAGCGCGACGCTCAGGCAGGTTGGCAGATTGTTAATAATCCGACGCGACTGCGCATCCAAACCATCGACTCATTGTGCGCATTACTTACGCGTCAGATGCCGATGCTGTCTGAATTTTGTTTCCAACTGGAGAGTACCGAGGACGCGTCTGATCTTTATCTTGAGGCAGCTCGTGCGACCATTGGTTTAGTCAAAAAGAATAATGTTGCGGTGCAGGATGTTGAACGGTTACTGGAGCATCTTGACAATGATGTGAGTCGCATCGAAAAACTACTCTCCAAAATACTGGATCAGCGTGATCACTGGTTGCGCCATATTCATAAAGGTAAGGATCGTGAAGGGTTGGAAGTGGCGCTACGGAATGTGCAGCATGAAGCACTTAAGCGCGTATCCAACATCTATCCGGAATCGATGCAGGATGAAATGATCAAGCTTGCGCAATACGCCGCCACTAATCTTAAAGAAAGCAGCAGGAATTCACCGCTCTCTATTTGTGAGAAGCTCAGCACATTACCTGGCAGCGAGGAACATGATGTTCCCCTCTGGCGTGGCATAGCCGAGTTGCTTACAACAAAAGATGGTGGGTGGCGAGCAAAGTATACCGTTAGCAATGGTTTTCCTCCAGGTAATACCAAGGATGAGAATAAACAAGCAAAACTATGGAAAGACCGTGCGCTTACATTGATAGACAAGCTCAAAGAAAATGACACGCTGCGCCAATGTTTGCATAACCTGCACGATCTTCCGCCGCCTACTTACACCGATACTCAGTGGGAAGTGCTTGGTTCCATCACCCGTTTGTTACCGTATGCTGTCGCACAGCTCAAGCTTGTGTTTCAAGCGCGGGGAAAGGTGGATTTTACTGAAGTCGCGCAGGGTGCTTTACGAGCGCTTGGAAAGCCAGACGCGCCAACTGATCTTGCGCTTGCACTCGATTACCGCATTCAGCACTTACTGATAGACGAGTTTCAGGATACATCGATCAGTCAGTATGAGTTAATTACTAAGCTTACTGCCGGATGGGAAATGGGCGATGGGCGCACCTTGTTTGTTGTTGGCGATCCGATGCAATCAATCTATCGTTTTCGTGAAGCCGAGGTAGGATTGTTTTTACGTGCCCGTGCCGAAGGTATCGGAAATGTTTCTTTGGAATCAATTGTTCTGCATGCTAATTTCCGCTCACAGCGAAGTATTGTCAACTGGGTCAACGAAACTTTTTCGCACATAATGCCGGCAAAGGAAGAAGAAGATATTTCTGCAGGTGCAGTATCCTACACGGCATCAGTTGCAACACATCAGGCGCTAGTTGGTGAGGCAGTCAGCGTGCATCCATTCTTTAATAGAAATCATGCAGCAGAAGCTAAGAAGGTGGTGGAGATTGTTACGCAGGTGCGGCGCAATGATCCGTCCGCCACCACCGCTATCCTAGTGCGTAACCGCACCCATTTGTGTGAAATCATACCGCTGTTAAGAATCGCCGGACTGCGTTTTTGTGCAATTGGAATCGAGAAACTAGGCTGCCGACCAGTGGTGCAGGATTTATTGGTACTAACGCGTGCATTAGCGCATTTAGCAGACAGATTAGCGTGGCTTGCGGTGCTGCGCGCACCATGGTGTGGCCTCACGCTTACCGATCTTTATGCGCTTTTTTCAATACAAACTACCCATGTCTCTGACACTGTAAATGTTGGAGAGAATAGTATAAGAGAAAGTCACCATACGGTGTGGGAATCACTTGATGATGAGGTGCGCTTATCGGCAGTTTCTGCTGATGGTGCTACTCGATTACTACGTATGCGGGAAGTGTTAGGTGATTGTATTAATAACCGTAATCGACAGTCGCTGCGTGCAACCGTTGAGACAGCATGGCTAGCGCTTGGAGGCCCAGCTTGCGTTAAAGATACAAATGATCTCGAAGATGCCGAGATTTATTTCGATTATCTTGAGGGACATGAGGAGGCAGGCGGCCTCCCTGATCTTGCGCTAATCGAAAAAGGGCTTTCCAAGCTCTATGCATTACCTGACTTGGAGGCTGACGACAGGTTGCAACTTATGACAATTCACAAATCCAAAGGACTTGAGTTCGATTATGTGATCGTGCCTGGTCTCGGGCGTTCGTCTCGTAGCAACGAAGAAAAGTTGATTATGTGGATGGAGCGACCATATATTTCGGATGATGGAAGGGGCGAGCATAATGATTTGTTGCTTGCACCGATTCAGGAAACGGGTACAACCAGCGATCTCATTTACCCTTGGTTGAAGAAACTTGACCAAGAGAAAGAGGCCTTTGAGGACGAGCGTCTTCTCTATGTTGCAGTAACACGTGCGAAAAAATTTTTACATCTGTTGGGTAACGCGGCTCTTCCTTCCGATATTGGTGGTGTGGTTGAGTTAAAGCCGCATTCAGGAAAATCACTGTTGAGCAAGCTATGGCCAGTGGTTAAACCAATTTTTGCCAGGGTTGCTGCACAGGAAAAGTTTCCAAATGGCGGAAAAGAAATTGAGGGAGAGAGAGAACATTCAATTGATCAATCACTCCGTCGCCTTGCATCTGATTGGATATTCCCTTCTGCGCCGTCACATGTAAAGTGGAGACCACCGCAGGACAGAGTATGTGCTCAAGAAATTGAATTTTCGTGGGCCGGAGAAACTGCACGCCATATTGGGAGTGTCGTGCATCGGTGGTTACAGCATATTGCTGAAGATAAAGTAGATAAGTGGGACAAGTATCGAATTGAAAGTTTACACAATATTTTTAGACAGAATTTAATTGCGTGTGGAATGAGTGGGAATAATGATGAAATAGAATCTGCAGTTACACGCATAAAATCTGCGCTTATCCATACAGTACATGATACACGCGGTCAGTGGGTACTTGGCCCGCAGAAGAATGCTCAGAATGAGCTACATATGACAACAATAATTGACGGGGACCCCGTGGGTCTGGTAATTGATCGTACTTTTATTAGTATGGATGATTCACGTTGGATTATAGATTATAAAACCAGTAGCCATGTAGGTACAGATGTAGAGTTTTTTCTTGATCGTGAGCGAGAACGATATCGTATCCAGCTCAATCGTTATGCTGTAATGATGAGTGGGGTTGATACTAGGCAGATCAAATTGGGACTATATTTTCCGCTGCTAAAGGGGTGGCGAGAATGGGTATACGAAGGGTAGATAATAGTTTATTTAAAAATGAATAAAATGAGCCAGGGTATCTATATCTTATATAGAGGTCATATACAATATAGATAACCTCAGTGAGAAACCTGTTTTTAACTGCAGAATTAATCGTTTATCATACTTTCGTGTAATCAGTTTTTCGCTTTCCCCTTATGTTATGATGTGCAACTCCTTTTGTAATAACAATCTGTTTTATGCTCAACATTGATCTGCATTGTCATTCCACGGTTTCTGACGGTTTACTAACACCTACACAGCTGGTTGAGCGTGCAGCTACACGTGGGGTAAGTATGCTGGCGCTGACTGATCATGACGATTTGGGTGGGCTGAGTGAAGCTCGTCGTGTTGCAAACGGAAAAAATATAATTTTTATTAATGGTGTGGAAATATCCGTTACCTGGCGGAACAGAACACTTCATATCGTCGGTCTCGATGTAGACCCAAAATATCTTCCACTGGTACAAGGTTTAGAAGTCATTCGTAGTGGGAGAGTTACACGTGCAAGTAATATTGCTGCACAACTTGATAAATTTGGCGTTCAGGGTAGTTTAGAAGGCGCCTATTACTATGCCGGAGAAGGGGGGTTGATTGGGCGCACTCATTTTGCCCGTTTTTTAGCTGAACAGGGATATGCCAAGGACGTAAAATCTGTATTTAAGAAGTATCTGGTTAAAGGTAAGCCTGGATACGTATCACATCAATGGGCCCCATTAAGTGATGCAGTGGACTGGATATGTGGTAGTGGTGGCAAGGCTGTAATTGCCCATCCGGCACGTTATAAATTAGGCAAGAATTTACTGGACGAGCTGCTATTTGAGTTTCGTGCACTTGGTGGATCTGCCATAGAGGTTATTACTGCCAGTCACACTCCTGAGCAGTCTTTATTATTTGCACACCATGCAAACCGAATGGGCTTACTCGCTTCACGTGGATCAGATTTTCATGGACCCGGGGAAAGCTATTTCGATTTAGGCCGGATGCCAGAATTTCCAGTAGAATGTATGCCCGTTTGGCATGATTGGGACAGAAGAATATAGTACAGGAAAGATGTTTCATAATAATAATTCAACATTGACACTATAGACTCTTGTTACCGTGGCTCAATTCTTTTCTATTCATCCTGACAACCCGCAATTACGTTTATTACGTCAAGCAGCATCTATTGTGCGTGCAGGTGGTGTAATTGTTTATCCAACTGACTCTTGTTATGCTCTCGGGTGTCAATTAGGTGATAAGAGTGCCATGACTCGTATTCGCGACATACGGAATGTGAGCGAGCAACACCACTTTTCACTAGTATGTCGCAATCTTGCTGAAATATCTCATTATGCTAAAGTTAGTAATAGTCAGTACAGGTTACTTAAAACAACCACACCGGGTAGTTATACATTTATACTTGAGGCTACTCGAGAAGTCCCTCGTCGTTTACAGCATCCTAAGCGTAGCACTATTGGCCTTAGAATCCCTGATCATCCCGTGGTTCAGGCACTGTTAGAAGAGTTGGACGAGCCATTGTTAAATTCAACTTTGATTCTGCCCGGAGATGAACTTCCTCTCAATGATCCAGAGGAAATCCGTGATCGTCTTGAACAACAAGTAGAGTTAGTGCTGGATGGTGGTTCCTGTGGCCTGGAGATGACAACTGTGATTGATTTAACCGGGGATGAGCCAGAGTTGGTGCGGAATGGTAGAGGTAGTTTAGTCCCATTGGGGATGGTGTATGGATAGCATTATTCAGGACATTGATAGGATTATTCAGGGCATTGCTATTTTTTCACTCCCAGTGATACTTGCCATTACTTTGCACGAAGCAGCTCATGGTTACGTAGCGAAGCGATACGGTGACCTTACCGCCTATGCTCAGGGGCGCGTTACTCTGAACCCCCTAAAACATATCGATCCGATGGGTACAGTTATTGTACCATTACTGCTTCTGGCAGTTAGCTCACCATACTTATTTGGTTGGGCAAAACCGGTGCCAGTTAACTTTGGTAACCTTCGCCATCCAAAACGTGACATGCTCTGGGTAGCTGCTGCGGGACCGGGGGCTAATCTTTTAATGGCGTTCCTCTGGGCTCTGGTTTTTAAGCTTGGCCTGGCTATACCGGAAAGTAATTTTTCTGAACCAATGCTATTAATGGGCCAGGCCGGTATTCTAATAAATGTGATACTGTTGGTTCTTAATTTGCTACCTTTACCTCCTCTGGATGGAGGTCGTATAGCAGTGAGCTTGTTACCTCAGCGTATTGCATATCGTTTTGCACAGATTGAACCTTATGGATTTATTATTCTGCTGGTCCTGTTATTTACTGGCGTACTCGGTGCTGTCATAGGACCTTTTATACTGATTACCATAAGATTGGTTGCATGGTTAGTTGGACTACAAGTTTGATAAGATATTTAGCCATAGAATAATCAAGGATAAAGTAGAATGTTTACTGATCGGGTTTTATCTGGGATGCGTCCCACTGGTAGTTTACATTTAGGGCACTATCATGGTGTGCTGAAGAACTGGGTGGAATTGCAGCAAGAATTCGAATGTCTGTTCTTTGTTGCTGATTGGCATGCTCTTACTACTCACTATGATGCACCAGAAATAATCGAGCAAAATGTATGGGACATGGTGGTGGACTGGCTTTCCGCTGGCGTGGATCCAGCACAGGCAACACTGTTTATTCAGTCACGCATTCCCGCACATGCCGAATTGCATCTATTACTTTCAATGATTACGCCACTAGGTTGGCTGGAGAGGGTTCCTACTTACAAAGATCAGCAAGAGAATTTAACTGATAAAGATCTGGGTACTTTTGGTTTTCTTGGTTATCCTTTATTGCAGAGCGCTGATATTCTTATTTACCGTGCTAACCGTGTTCCGGTTGGCGAGGATCAGACACCACATATAGAGTTTACCCGTGAGATCTCACGTCGTTTTAACCATATTTATGGTAAGGAAGCCGGATTCAGAGAGAAGGCCGAGGCAGCAATAAAGAAACTTGGTTCTAAAAAATCTAAAATTTATAGAGAATTACGTAATCGTTACCAGGAACAGGGAGATAGTGAAGCTCTGGAAACAGCAAAGTCGTTGCTCGATGAACAGCAGAATTTGAATATGGGAGATCGGGAACGGTTATTTGGTTATCTTGAAGGGGGCGGTAAAATGATCCTTTCAGAACCTGAGGCAATGCTTACCAATGCGTCAAAAATGCCAGGTTTAGACAGTCAGAAAATGTCTAAGTCCTACAATAATACTATTGGTTTGAGAGAAAGTCCTGATAGTGTCAAAAATAAAGTCCGAACAATGCAGACGGATCCAGCACGCATTCGGCGTGGTGACCCGGGTGATCCGGCTAAGTGTCCGGTGTGGCAATTTCATTTAGTTTATTCAAATGATACGATCAGAGATTGGGTACAAGAGGGGTGCAAAAGTGCAGGCATCGGGTGTCTAGAGTGCAAGCAGCCAGTAATTGAGGCAGTGCTGGCAGAACAACAACCTATGCATGAACGTGCAAGAATGTACGAAGAAGACCCTACTTTGGTACGCAATATTATCGCAGATGGCTGCGAAAAAGCTGATAAGTTAGCACAGGAGACCATGCGTGACGTAAGAGAGGCAATGGGGCTAAGTTATTCTTAGTACTTTGTTTTTATTGCCAGAATTACCTATAAAGTCCATACGGTATAATTAGATCAGATATGTAGTTTTTATTTCAGCGTGAGCCAATTCCTTAATCCTACAAAAACGAGTCCTATTGCAAGTATCCGCGGCGAACCGCTGTTGGAAGTACCGCGGGATCTGTTTATTCCACCAGATGCTTTGGAAATATTTCTTGATACATTCCAAGGGCCATTGGACTTGTTACTTTATCTTATTCGTAAGCATAACCTAGAAGTACTGGATATCCCTATGGCTGAACTCACACGTCAATATATGGCTTATGTTGAGCTCATGCGCACTAATCAACTCGAATTAGCAGCAGAATATTTATTGATGACTGCGCTTCTAATTGAAATTAAGTCACGTATGTTGTTACCCCGGCCTACCATCAGTGCCAGCGAAGATGATGTAGATCCTCGTGCTGAATTAGTGCGCCGATTGTTGGAATATGAACAGATGAAACTGGCTGCACAACGGCTAAATGACATACCTCAAGCTGAGCGTGATTTTACACTGGTTCAGGTATTAATTGAACAGACAGTAGTTAAGCGTCTTCCGGAAGTTAATGTGGATGATCTACGTAACGCATGGATTATGCTTACAGTACGTGCTCAGACCAGACGTCATCATCGCATTACACGGGCCGAGCTTTCAGTAAGATCACATATGAGTCGTATTATGCGTGATCTACGTGGACGTGAATTTATTGAGTTCAAAGAATTATTTTATCCCTCTGCAGGAGTAGCTGAAGTAATAGTAACTTTTCTTGCATTGCTTGAACTCGTAAAGGAAAGTCTGGTAGAAATTACGCAATCTCAACCTATTGGAATTATTTATGTCAAATCAGTCGACTTCCTTGCTTCCGTCTAATTCATCTGAGCAAAGAGACCCTGATCAAGTCAAGCGTGTACTAGAAGCAGCTTTACTTACTACTCAGGATCCATTGCCATTATCAGAATTAAAAAAGTTGTTCGACGGTGAACTAAGTACAGAAATTCTTTGTAAATTGCTTGAGGAATTACGTGAAAAATGGGCAGGGGAAGGTGTAGAGTTGGTTTGTGTTGCTAGTGGCTGGCGATTCCATGCAAAATTAGAAGTTCAGGTTTTTCTCAACAAACTGAATCCAGAAAAGCCTCCTAGATATTCACGAGCTGTATTGGAAACACTTGCTATCATAGCTTATCGGCAGCCAGCGACACGTGGTGATATTGAAGAAATTCGTGGTGTGTCAGTATCTGGCTCGGTACTTAAAGTTTTGGAGGCGCGTGGCTGGATAGAGGCTATTGGACATCGTGATGTTCCCGGCAGACCAGTTTTATTTGCTACTACTAAGGATTTTCTTAATGATCTTAACTTACGCTCTCTGGAAGAATTACCTCCATTGGAAGAGCCGGGTTTGCTTGTTGAAGAGAAAGGAAGTATGGAAATGTTATCCGTTTCGGAGCCAATTTCTAATTCTGATATTTCTGAGAAATTTGAGTCTGAACAGCAAGGATTAAAGCAGGAGTCGGAGTAAAAATTAGAAATTAGTGTTTCTCCACATAAAAAGAAAAACAGTTGATTATATTTATTTTGGATGAAGTATACGTGTCGGGAGGAGGTTTATGCGTACAATCTTAATTGCAAATCCTAAGGGGGGGATCTGGTAAAACCACATTGGCTACTAATTTGGCAGGTTATCTAGCTAAACAGAATCAGCGGGTAGTATTGTGGGACCTGGATCAGCAAAAATCATCACTAAATTGGCTTGCATTACGATCTCCTGAATTACCATCTATCTCCAGGTTAGGTCTGGAGCGGGAAGCGTCCAAAGGAGATATGAAAAAAATGACTGGCTTGTGTTGGACTCTCCTGCAGGAATTCAGGGAAAGAATCTTTCTCACGCTTTAAAACTTGCACATAAAATAATTGTTCCAGTTCAGCCATCTGTATTCGATATGGTCGCTACACGTGATTTCATAAATCGGTTGGCTGAAGAAAAAACTATACAAAGAAATAAATCTTTTATTGGTATAGTTGGAATGAGAGTGGATTCACGTACTCGCGCAGCATCTACTTTAGAACAATTTCTTATGCAGTATGACCTGCCAATTATCACTTATTTACGCGATACAATGGTGTATGTTAATGCTGCATTTAATGGAAAGAGTATTTTCGACTTACCTTTCTACCAGGCTGAGCAGGAGCTGGCACAGTGGCAACCACTTACTAAGTGGGTTAAGTCCTAATTCCAGTTAGGATTATTTTCTGATATTTTTCTACGGCTAAAAAAAACCGATCCACCATCCCGTCATATGACGGGGGGGGCGGATCGGTGTCATGCCTGTCTTACCTTATAGCTTGGTAAAGACCGGAATCACAGGACCATGTATGCTGTTGATGTTGCGATCACCTGAATCAGTCCAGGTCATCAGCAATCCACCAAAACGACTTTCCGGATCACCCATAAGGGCCATCAGCCGTTGTACTTCCCATAGTGCATCCTTTGCTTCCATTCTTACCTCACGGGTCTCACCGGGTTCAATTGGCGTAGTGTTTGCCAGTGATAATCCGGTTGCCACGAGCTCTCTCGGATAGAAACGATCGAGATACTTCAGACCTACCTTGTTGATGAACCTGACACCTGCTGTGGTGAATTCCCCGATTCTAACGGCTTCATCTCCACTGTTGGTGATCATCATGGTCACGCGAAGAGCGCGTCCTGGTACATCGTAGTTCGCATTCGTTACTTTAACCGCGATTGGATTAGGTTTCACCGGAAGAGGCTTGATCTTTGTTTCACCCGCCTGAATAGGCACAGTATAGGGATGTTTGTTTTCCGTATAACTGTAGCCAAACCACACAAGCCCGAAAGTCAGGATCATGAAGATCCATCCCATTTTGGTATCCATCGGGTCAATCATAGGTTCGTCCCCGTATGCCAGTAGAACACGGCTACGCGGCAGGAACATCGGCCGGGCAACAAACCATCCAATCCAGAAACATCCGAGGGACATCCATATAATATGCCACGTAACGCCATTGGCATGATTAAAGGTTTCTGAATCAATGGTTTCCCCTGTCAACAACTTGATCGGGTTTTTAAAGTCAGCCCAGTCGCCTGAGATGCTCATCCAGGAGCCTGGTCCGGCAATTGGTCCCGCATCCTTTACGTTTACCATTGCATGTATATGGTGACGTCCGGGTATCCGCGCTTTCAGTCTTGCTTCAAACGCATAGTCACGGCCAATTTCCATCGGTCCTGCAATAAATGCGGGCTCACCGTTCAGCTTCACGCTCAAACGGACAAAAACCGGGCTTGGGCTACCTATGTTGAAGAATGCACGGTGTGGTTTACCAACTGCAGCCGGCCAGTCTTCTGCCAGGTGAAACCTACCCCGCATAATAGCCACTTCGTTGACTTTGGTTGCTTTACCACCCTTCTGTTCTTCTCCCCACTCCATGTCGTACCATTGTATGGTACGCATCCGCAGGAATGGCTCCTGAGAACGTTCACCATGAGCGGCAACGGGAGAAACATCAACTATCAGGGCAAGGGCAAGTGTCGCCATTCCGGCGAGACCAAGGACGCATCCTTTAAATAATTGTTTTGTGTTCATTATTTTATCCCCTCTGGAAAGCCTTCTTCGCCAAAAGCGGTAACATCTTCCTTCTCTGTTATCCGTCCTCTAGGACCTTTGACATAATAAAACGAGGTGCAATAGAACCTTCCCAGGTACCACCAGACAACGAACATTAACATGGACATAAAAGCCGCAAAGAATGCAGCAATCACCGTAGTGTGACCACCGAAGGTACGTAGCGATCCTTGTTCAATTAACCGAACATACTCAGGTGTACCAGTACGAACATAAAGGAATCCGGTATAGTCAGCTAACGAAAGCAACACTCCTTCCACTACTAACGGGAGGTGAGTCGGTCCGAAGATCGGCCAGTTACCCGGATAGAACAGTAGCCCAAAGGCTCCGCCGCCGAACAGTGCTGTGATCATCCAGTTACGGGTCAACAATAGACATGTGTCCATGATCAGCGCTCCGGGAATCATCGTGGAGGGCAGGACAAAGTTAATCGGATAATGGGACCACCAGTAGAAACCCCAGTAACGGGTTAACCATTCACCAGTAAGTAAGCATACGACACACAGCGTTGCTCCGAATGGTTGCCGGTAATTTACCCAGAGATAGTACATAATAGTAGAACAATAGGTGATTCCTACAATAGGAGTAACCACCGGCCACCATTGACGGTCTTTCCAGTCAAGCCAGAAATCCCAGTCTCCTGCAAGCAGCATGAAATGCATGTGATAAGTGCCGACTAGAAGTATGCATAAAATCGGAAAGTAAATCAGATCTATATGCCTAGACATGCTCACCGCTTCCGGTGGCATTTTCGCCAGCTTTATAATCTCGTCTGTTTTAAAAATTGCCATTGTTTCCCCCTTCAGGTATGTCGTCTGGTCTTAAACATAAAAATAATAATTCGCCTTCTTCTCTTTTCTTCTTTCTATCCACCCCGCCTGTGTGGCGAACTCCCGGCGGATATTGCAACTGTTTCCCTACTGAGTCACCTGCCCTGCTCTCTGATCAGAGAGCAGGGGGGGTGTTGTGGTAGAAGGACAGTTAAAGATCAGAGCCGGTTGTTAAGGCACAAGCCGGTTGTTTAGAATGACCTTGCTTTGGTTATTCCAGATCACATCAGTCAGATTGGAGTAGCGTGTGATGATCTGTGCTGCAACTCCGCCGGCAAACAGGCCAGACCAACCCAGAATCACGAATCCCCAATGCAACGGTGCACTGAAGAGTTCTTCCATGAACCAGAAGGCATGTCCCCATTCGTTAAGACCAACGTTTGGCAGAATCATCAGCGGACCGGCGATCGCAAAAACCAAAGGAAACGATGTGCCTCTGCTGTACTGTGGCAAACGGGTTATAGCATATAGATAACTGGAGATCCCGCAGACAATGTACATCGGGAAGGAACCATAGAATACGACGACATGACTAGGAGTAAAACTAGTGTCGCGTATGATCACCTGATGCCATGAAGCATCCTGTTCGGTGAAGAAGCTGCCACCCCAGTACACACCAAAGAGGTAAACGCCCAGCCACATCATCCAGTAGAAATAACGCTTGATTTCCAGCTTCGGATCCAGGTTATCCAGTTGTTCTTTGGTATCCCTTGTCTTCCAGATCCATCCCCAGGCAATCAGTGCAAATGTCGGCATTACTGTCATGTGTACGCGCCACAGACCCATCCAGACTTTCTCAAATTCCGGCTCCATCGAGTCCATGCCATGTGAGTAGGCATAGGTGCGCTGATACCAGATCCAGAAACACGCCACCAGCAGCATGAGTGCCAGGCCAAATTTATAGTACCTTGAGTCATACCACTGTGACTGGTCCCAGGAGCCCGAAGACGCTGTGGCTGCCGTTCCAGTCGTTCCGTATGTTGTTGCCATGTTAATTCCTCCTATCCATTTCAAATATGTACTACGACTTTCAAAACCTTCGTGACGACCAATAGCTATCGATACTTTTATCAGCCGACAATCAACCCCCGCAGATTAGCCGACAAAAGCGCCTCAAGTCAAGCAATTTGTCAGGCAATGTGGAGACTCAAAATTCACTTGTGAAAAACTACCACTTTTTGTCTAAATTCTCAGAAAAATTAGGGTTTTGAAAAGAGTAGATGGTTAAATAATGTTAACCCACTGTTATGCCGTTGGAATTATTGTGTTATGGCTTATCAGGGGTCATAAGCGTTAAATTTTGAATTGTGTAAATCGATTTATTTTAAACACTGAGCTAATATGGTAATAATTCTAGTACTGCTAAGTTCTGCTAAATATTTTATGCCAAATCTTGAATCTTATTTTGCTGCTGACGGCATACTTGCCAGGTTTGTGCCTGGGTATCGAGCACGTGCACAGCAGAGGGAAATGGCAGAGATGATAGTTGAAACTATAGCTGAAAAACATATTCTTATTGCAGAAGCGGGCACAGGTACCGGTAAAACTTTTGCTTATTTAGTTCCCGCACTTCTAGCTGGTGGAAAAGTAATTATTTCAACCGGGACCAAAACTCAACAAGACCAACTTTTCAATAGAGATATTCATACTGTGCGTGCGGCCCTTAATGTGCCTGTAAAAGTTGTTTTATTAAAGGGTCGTGCTAATTACGTGTGTCGCCATTATCTGGAGCGTACTCTACAAGAAGAAATCACTAGTCTTAATGATAGGAAATATTTGAAATTAATTGAACGCTACGTAGCTTCCAGCAGAAGTGGCGACAAAAGTGGTTTAAGTGGGGTGCCCGAGAACGCAACAATTTGGCAGCGTGTCACTTCGACTAGAGAAAATTGTCTTGGTTCAGAATGTTCCAGTTACAAGGAGTGCTTTGTTATAGAAGCACGAAAACAAGCGCTTTCGTCGGATGTGGTAGTTGTCAATCATCATCTGTTTTTCGCTGATGTATTGTTACGGGATGAAGGGCTATCAGAGTTGCTTCCTACATGTGATACCGTAATATTTGATGAAGCACATCAGTTGCCTGAAACCGCAAGTTTGTTTTTTGGAGAGTCAGTAAGTACTGGTCAGCTACTGGAGTTGGCGCACGAAATTAATATTGAAGCACTTCAAAGCGCTAAGGATTTCATTGCGTTACCTGATACTGCGTTAGCAGTAGAAAAAGCTGCACGTGATTTGCGCCTTACTATTGGGGGCGAGAGTGTTCGTTTACCTAAGTCCACAATAATACAAAACACTGAATTTAGAAAGAAACTGGATGAGTTGCTTGAGAAACTTACAGTATTAAGTTCGATGCTGGAGAGTCAAGCAGAGCGCTCAGAAGGATTAGAGAATTGTTGGCAACGAGTACGGGAAATTGTTACCAGAATTACTCGTTGGGATACTCAGGAAGAGATGGAGGGGTTCGTTTGTTGGATAGAGACATTCAGTTACGTACTACAACTCAATGCAACTCCTCTATCTATTGCAGAAGCATTTAACAAACAAATAAATGCTTCTTCACGTGCGTGGATATTTACTTCTGCAACGCTCTCAGTTAAAGGTGATTTTTCACATTACAATAGCGTAATGGGTTTAAATCCGGAATTAAGTTCGGTAAGGGCGGTTAGTTGGGAAAGCCCGTTTAATTTTGCCAATCAGGCTTTACTCTACGTGCCGACTGGTTTGCCTGAGCCAAATGATCATGGATATACGGAAAATATGGTTAAAGCAGTACTTCCGGTATTAAAGGTGAGTCGTGGCCGTGCATTCTTCTTGTGTACCAGTCTACGAGCAATGCAGCAGGTTTATACTAAGTTATTGGAATTATTTGAACATGAGCAACTTGACTATCCCCTGTTGCTGCAAGGTCAAGGATCACACTCTGAAATGTTAGACCGATTTCGTAAAATGGGTAATGCTGTACTTATCGGCAGTCAGTCTTTCTGGGAGGGGGTGGATGTTCGTGGTGAAGCTTTATCACTGGTTGTAATAGATAAGCTACCCTTTGCACCGCCCGATGACCCTGTACTCTCAGCGCGGATTGAAAAAATCAACAAAGAGGGTCGTAATGCATTCATGGAATATCAGATACCACGTACCGTCATCAATTTAAGGCAGGGTGTAGGACGATTAATTCGTGACGAAGTTGATCGTGGTGTACTGATGATCTGTGATCAACGTCTTATTACTAAATCTTACGGTAAACGAATTTGGCAGAGTCTTCCGCCAATGAAACGCACACGTGATCTAAATGATGTGCATAAGTTTTTTCTTTCGAATAATAAAATAGCAGGAGCGGCGCAATAATCAGTTAAATATTTAAGATATGAAGCAGCCGGGTTTTTCTTATCTGAACATAGAGCGTGAATTGAATAAGGTTATTTAAAATGTAACGAATCATTTTAGTAAATAGGGTAACGGCATGATTTTTAGTATCGGCCCTTTAAGTGCTTTCCAGTATATATTTGCATTTTTGATGCTTTCAGTTTGTATCACCGCTAGTACATCATATCCACCTTCAGGTGAGGGCGCAGCATTAACTACCATGCCACATGCTTGTTTTTCATTGCTGTACAGTTCGTCCCCGGCGGCGACAGGTTCTTTTGTACATATATTTGCAAGATACATACGGCGTTTAATCTTACCCAAATTTTGGGTGCGTGAAATGATTTCTTGTCCAGGATAACAACCTTTCTGAAAACTTATACCGCCAATAGCTTCCAAATTTGTCATTTGGGGTACAAATTGTTCTTGAGTGGCAGGTGTAATAACTGGAATACCCGCTTTTATTTCTAGCCAGTTCCAGCAGAGCCTACCAACTGGCATAGCATATTTTCTCAAATGCTCCCATAGCTTTGGTGCATACTCTGGCGTAGTGACAATTTCAAAACGGTTCTGAGCAAGACGAAGAATGCTTTCATGCGCACTATTAATAACGCCAAGAAATGGATCAGGAGTTGCTCCAAATATTTCTTCTACTACTTCTGAAGCACGATTCCCGGCAACTCCAATACGTACATATCTGTCACTGTCATTATTCAGCTTCACTTTAGAGCGTAGTACATACATAGACAATCGTTTCTCTAGTGTTATGAGTAGAGGTATTGGTATCTGCATTAAGTATCCACTGGAATTTTGCCATATCAGAAAACTGGCAAGCATTCGTCCTTTTGGAGTGCAACAGCTACCATACTGGGTTGTACAGTGATCAATTTTTCTGACATCACAACTCAATTGACCCTGCAAAAATGCCGAGGTATCTTCACCAGAAAAGTGAATCAGTCCAAAATGTGAAAGGTCGGCTATTACTGTATTAGAGCAGGTACTTTTAAGTTCTGCAGAAGCGTTACCATAATGACTAACGCAGTTATTTTCTATAACTGCATTTTGTTTTTGTAGAAAAGAATGCCAAACTGAATTCATACCGAAAAAAATAAAAAGTATAGTTGAATAAATCTAAATTATTGAAAAATGGCTGAAGCAGAAACTATGTTTTTAAAATAGTATTTTTTGCGTGTAGCTGGATATCAGGATAATCCAGACTAAAATGTAGCCCACGGCTTTCATGGCGCAACATAGCACTTTGTACAATCAGATCTGCAGTATCTACCAGATTACGAAGTTCTAACAGATCACTGGTCACACGAAAATTAGCGTAATACTCACTTATTTCTTCATGTAGTAACTTAATTCGGTGTTGAGCTCGCTGCAGACGTTTATTAGTTCGAACAATGCCAACGTAGTTCCACATAAAACGGCGTAATTCATCCCAGTTATGAGAAATAATAACTTCTTCATCTGCGTGACTAACTCTGCTTTCGTCCCACTGTGGCAATTGTATATTAGGAAGAGGTGTTTGATTGAGGATTTCTTTGGCAGCTGCTTGACCAAATATGAGACACTCCAGTAGCGAGTTACTTGCAAGTCGATTGGCGCCATGGAGTCCTGTATGAGCGGTTTCTCCTATTGCATATAAATTATCTAAGTTTGTTTTTCCTTTTAAGTTTGTAACTATACCACCACAGGTGTAATGAGCAGCAGGTACAACTGGGATGGGTTGCCGGGTAATGTCTATACCCAGCTCAAGGCAACGGGCATAAATAAACGGGAAGTGTTCTTTTAAGAAAAGTGTCGGTTTGTGTGAAATGTCTAGATAAACACAATCTAGGCCACGTTTTTTCATTTCAAAGTCGATGGCGCGTGCGACAATGTCACGGGGTGCCAATTCAGCGCGCTCATCGTGTAATGGCATGAAGCGTTTCCCGTCCGGAAGTTTCAGGATCCCTCCCTCTCCGCGTACTGCTTCAGATATTAAAAATGATTTAGCGTGTGGATGGTAAAGACAAGTAGGATGAAACTGGATTAACTCCATATTAGCAATATGGCAACCTGCACGCCAACCCATGGCAATACCATCACCAGTAGCCGTATCAGGATTGGTAGTATAAAGATAAACTTTACCAGCTCCACCAGTTGCCAATATTGTATTCTGTGCAGAGATGGTGCTGACCTTACCTGACTGATTGTCAAGAGCATAAGCACCATAACAACAGTTGTTGTTGGTATCAGTGTGGCCCAATTTTTTGCTGGTTATGAGATCAATGGCGATGTGGTGTTCAAGAACGGATATACTTTTATGATTGAGAACTTTGTCACCTAAAGTTTTTTGTACAGCTTGACCGGTAGTGTCTGCCGCATGGATCACTCTACGTACACTATGTCCTCCCTCTCTTGTGAGGTGATAACCAGTAGTATTTTCTTGATCACGGGTGAATGGAACTCCTTGTTCGATTAGCCACTGGATTGCTTGCGGCCCATTTTCAAGTACGCTACGAGTAATTTCTTCATTACACAATCCGGCGCCAGCATTTAGAGTGTCACGTATATGAGCTTCCGGTGAATCATTCTCCGATAGTGCTGCAGCAATACCGCCTTGTGCCCATCCACTGGCGCCGTCAAGTAAAGCTCTTTTGGTTATAATGCCAACCTTTTTGCTTTGTGCTAAATTAAGTGCAAGTGTCAGGCCGGCAAGACCGCTGCCAATGATAAGTGTGTCAAAATAGGTATGAGGCATAGGCGTTACAACGCTGGCTATAGCTATTGTTAAATTTGCGGTTAAATTACATAAAAATCATAACAGACTTCAGACACGGATATACTATATCTCGGATATTCTTAGAATAACCCTGTTTGAATATGAACTAATATAGGGTGTATGTTGTCTCTTAAAACAAGCAAATACATGGAATGTAAGAAATAGTATTTTAGCAGCGGCACTCGGTTTTCGATTGAAGCCCTGAAAAAGCGCATGGCTATTGTGTCATGATGTAGCAGTGATCACTGGTATAATTCATTAAATTCAGGGAACGTGCGGTATATGGGTGACCGAGAAATTGATCAACAGTTGGTGGAACGTGCTCAGCGTGGAGATAAGCAGGCGTTCGAGTTATTGGTGATCAAATATCAACGGAAGCTGGTTAGATTGTTATCACAATTTATTCGTGATTCAGCTGAAGTTGAGGATGTTGCACAGGAAACTTTTATAAAGGCATATAGGTCCTTATCATCTTTCCGTGGCGATAGTGCCTTTTATACTTGGTTATATCGCATTGGTATTAATGCAGCAAAGAATTTTTTAGTTGCTCAGAAGCGGCGGGCATCTACTACTTCAAACGGAATTGATATTGAGGATGCAGAAAATTTTGAGGAAGGCAGTCAATTGCGGGATCTAGATACTCCTGAAAGTGAACTAATGAGTAAGCAGATTGCCCAAACAGTACATCAGACTTTGCATGAGTTACCTGAAGAATTACGTACAGCAATTACTCTGAGAGAAATAGAGGGCCTAAGTTATGAAGAAATTGCAAACGTTATGAATTGTCCGACCGGAACAGTACGGTCTCGAATATTTCGTGCTCGTGAAGCAATCTCTGATAAATTACAATCTGTTATGGAAATAAGTAGAGACAAAAGGTGGTAGTATGAAAAATAAGATTTCTGCATTGATGGATGGTGAGTTGGGCCACATAGATGTGGCTGAGACCATTACCCAAGTTAAAAAAACGGAGGAGCTACGCAATGAATGGTCAACATATCATTTAATTGGAGATGCATTGCGTCAGCCAGAAATGTCAACACTTGACATTGCTTCAGGCATAAGAGAGAAATTAGCTATAGAACCAACCGTACTCACACCGGAGCTTCCTAAAGAAAAGAAGGGTCAGGTTTTCGCATTTGCAGTTGCTGCATCAATGCTAACAGCTGTGGCTGCAGTAGCATGGATGGGCGGGCAGACAATGGACCAGTCTCTTGGTCCCGTTACTGATAAAGCAGTTCTTCAGACTGCTGTAAAGACTGAATCCGCTGAACCTACCGTAATTACTGTTCCTGTTCTGGCTCAAAAGGAGGAGTTCATAACTGATAAAGCGGTTCTTCAGACTGCTGCTCAGGCAGACTCTGATGTAATTCTAATTCCTGCACCAATTCAAATTAATCCTGCACCAATTCAACTTAACGACTATATGTTTGCACACGAAGAATTTTCTCCCCGTACTGCGATTCGTGGGGTGTCGCCTTATATGCGCACAGTTGCTGATCCATATAAGTGACCTATTAATAGATGATAAAAAGTTTTGCGATAGTTGTTCTCATATTACCTCTTTCTGGCTTCGTACTGCCTTCATTTGCGGAGGATGCTCTTGGTGTATCAACAGAAGCGCAGGGCGGATTACAAAGTGTTGTGGATGCAAGTGCATCAAAAGAAGCGCAGATTTGGTTACAAAGTATTGTTGATGCACCCCGCAAGCATAATTACACCGGTATTTTTGTATATTCGTCTGGCGGCCATATGGAGACATCTCGTGTCGTACACATGGTGAATAGTGAGGGGGAGTTTGAGAGAATAGAAGTACTTGATGGTTCGCCTCGTGAGGTAATTCGTAATAACGATGAGGTTAGATGTTATTTTCCAGACAGAAAGACTGTGGTGACCGGAAAACGCGGATTGCAGAAGTTTTTCCCGGCGTTGCTACCCGAACCATTGAGTAACCTTAATAACAACTATATTGTAAAAAAAGGCGGAAAGGAGCGAATTAGCGATTACGAATGTCAGGTAATTGTATTGAAATCTAAAGATAATATGCGATATAGCCAAAAATTGTGGGTAGATGTTGCCACAGGCTTGTTACTTAAAGCGGCGGTAATGGACCAAGATCAGGTAGTAGAGCAGTTTGTTTTTACTCAACTGGAAATTGATGGTGAGATAGATGAAGAGTTGTTGAAACCCAGGTACGTTACAGAAATTACTGAGATACATGTTACTAATCCAGTTTCTTCCAGATTGATAAAAGGTGAGTTAGGCTGGCAGGTAGAAAATTTGCCTCCGGGCTTCTCAAAAATTAATGAGGTAAAGCGTATTTTTTCTGGGAAACCTACACCTGTTGGACATATTACACTTTCAGATGGCCTTGCTGCAGTTTCAGTATTTATTAAGCCAGTTACAAAAAATGACCCTCTGGAAGCCCGTGAATCTTACCCGCGACAGGGTGCTATTAATATTTATACCCGAAAGGTAGGAGAAAATGTGGTGACGACGATAGGTGAAGTACCACCAGCGACAGTGATGCAGATTGGTAACTCTGTTAAAAATTACAAAGTTAAATGGTCAGAATAGAATGAATCATAAATTTATCCTGATCATATTATTTTGGTTTTCTCTCCCTGTTTTTGCACAGACCAGAGAATTACCTGATTTTACTGATCTGATTGATACGCATGGAGCTGCAGTGGTAAATATCAGTACTGTACAGACCCATAGTACATCCAAAAATCAGATAATTCCTAGGATGCCAAATATTCCAGAGGATAGCCCATTTTATGAATTTTTCCGTCGTCACTCACCTCGTGGCTCTATCCCTAGGGGACTATTTCCTCATGGTACTCCCAGAGAGTTCGAATCAAAATCTCTAGGTTCCGGTTTTATAATCAGTGCAGATGGATATATATTGACAAATGCACATGTAGTGAGTTCAGCAGACGAGGTTACTGTAAAGCTAAACGATAAACGAGAGTTTCGGGCTGAAATAATTGGTGCTGATCGTAAGACAGATATTGCTCTTCTAAAGATTGAAGCCAATAATTTACCCAAGGTGACCCAAGGTGATCCCAGCAAACTAAGGGTAGGTGAATGGGTCGTTGCTATTGGATCTCCGTTTGGTTTCGAGAGCAGCGTAACTGCTGGCATCGTCAGCGCTAAGGGTCGATCATTAGCACAGGAAAATTATGTTCCTTTTATTCAAACCGACGTAGCTATAAATCCGGGGAATTCTGGGGGGCCACTATTTAACATGAAAGGTGAAGTTGTTGGCATTAACTCACAGATATATAGTCGTACAGGTGGTTACATGGGGCTATCATTTGCTATCCCTATTGATGTTGCCACAGATATTTCTAACCAATTAAAGCTTACCGGAAAAGTAAGTCGTGGCAGAATTGGTGTGATGATACAGGAGGTAACCAAAGAATTAGCTGAATCATTTGGATTAGATAAGCCCGGTGGTGCACTGGTGACTTTGGTACAAAAAGGCGGCCCTGCAGATAAGGCCGGCCTCAAGACGAAAGATATAGTCACTACATTTGATGGTAAGGTTGTAAATACATCAAGTGATTTACCACGTATTGTGGGCGCTACGAAACCAGGATCAGAGGTATCGATTCAAGTATGGAGGAATGGCTCGACAAAGAAATTGATAGTGCAGGTAGATGAGTTTCCATCAGATGAGAAGATCGCCAGTCTTGAAAGTAAAAAAAGTAATAAATTTGATGTATCTAATCGCATAGGGCTTGCGTTGAGAGAACTTTCTGATAATGAGAAAAAACAACTTGAAATCAACAATGGTCTACTGGTAGAAGATATGCGGCAGGGTATTGCCAGTCGCAGTGGAATGCGGCCTGGCGATATAGTTTTAGGGATCAATAATCAAGATGTAACAACAGTCGGGCAGTTTAATCAATTACTTATCAAAATCAGGAAGGGACGTAATATCGCCTTACTGGTAAAGCGTGGAAACACAACTTCTTTTATCACCATGAAGCTCAACGGAGACGAAAGCAAATAATGCCAGAATCAGTTGAGCTGATTTTATATGTCCGAAAAGATTGTCATCTCTGCTCTGATATGATTTCTGATTTAAATAAATTGCAGGCGAGGCTTTGCTTTTGTATTAAATTAGTAGATGTAGATAGCAATGTAAGTTTAGTAGAAAAATATGGTGAATTTGTTCCCATACTTATGGGAGAGAATGAGGAAATTTGTCATTTTCATCTGGATCCTAAAGCTCTGGATGCTTATTTTGCTAAAATTCGCTAGAATGTACACTTCTTGAATAAACGTTGAGTGGTCATAAGTTTTGGAATCAAGCCATAAATTATGAGGGCACAATATGTGCCCTTTTTAGTTGCTCTGGTGCTGAGCTTTGACCGTTATTTCCCCGATTATCGGATCTCTATCTCAAATGCAGCAAATTCGCAATTTTTCTATCATTGCACATATTGACCACGGTAAGTCTACTTTGGCTGATCGTATCATTCAGTTATGCGGTGGTTTGTCAGACCGTGAAATGGAAGCACAGGTATTAGATTCGATGGATTTGGAACGTGAACGTGGAATTACTATAAAAGCACAAACAGTTGCACTTGAATATACTTCTAGTGAAGGTAAATCTTATCTTCTGAATTTGATTGACACTCCTGGCCATGTAGATTTTTCGTACGAAGTGTCGCGGTCTATTGCTGCTTGCGAAGGAGCATTACTGGTTGTGGATGCATCACAAGGTGTCGAGGCTCAGACTGTAGCAAACTGTTATGCCGCAATTGAGCAAGGTATTGAGGTACTACCAGTATTAAATAAAATTGATTTACCTGCTGCAGAGCCTGCAAGAGTTATCGGGGAGATTGAAGACATCATTGGTATCGATGCCAAAGATGCTTTGTGTATCAGCGCTAAGACAGGAGAAGGTGTAAAGGATATTTTAGAAGAAATAATTAGAAATATTCCTTCACCGAAAGGGGATCCTGTGGCGCCACTGAAAGCTCTTATTATTGACTCATGGTTTGATAATTATGTCGGAGTTGTTATGTTGGTACGAGTGGTAGATGGAATTCTCAAGCCTAAAGATAAGATCTTACTCATGGCGAGTAAAACTGATTATTTATGTGAAGAGGTTGGTGTATTCACACCAAAATCGGAAAGCCGGGTATCTTTAAGTGCAGGAGAAGTCGGCTTTATTGTTTCTGGCATTAAAGAACTAAAATCTGCAAAGGTAGGCGATACTGTTACTCTGGCAAAATGTCCGGCTGTTAGTCCATTAAATGGTTTTAAAGAGATTAAGCCACAGGTATTTGCCGGGCTCTATCCGATTGAGTCAAATCAATACGATTCTTTACGGGATGCACTCGAGAAATTAAAGCTCAATGATTCCTCATTGCAGTATGTTTTCGAAACATCACAAGCTTTGGGCTTTGGTTTCCGTTGTGGGTTTCTCGGGTTATTACATTTGGATATTGTGCAGGAGAGATTAGAACGAGAATACAACATAGATCTTATTACAACTGCACCTACAGTAGTCTGTGAGATAGTTATGCGTGATGGTACAGTAGTAGAAATTGATAACCCATCTAGAATGCCAGATCCCTCAAAGATCGAGGAAATACGGGAGCCAATTATTGATGCAACTATTCTTGTTCCTCAGGAGTATGTTGGCGCTATTATTACTTTGTGCATAGGTAAAAGGGGAATACAGAAAAATTTGCAGTACATGGGTAGGCAGGTAATGCTTACTTTTGAGTTACCATTAAACGAAGTAGTCATGGATTTTTTTGACAAGCTTAAATCTACAAGTCGCGGATATGCTTCACTGGATTATGAATTTAAGGAATTTCGTGCTGCCGATTTAGTCAAGCTCGATATACTTATTAATGGAGAAAAAGTAGATGCGTTATCATTAATAGTACACCGTATGAATAGCAACTATCGTGGGCGCGAGCTGGTACAAAGGATGCGTGGTTTGATCCCTCGTCAAATGTTTGATATTGCGGTACAGGCTGCGATTGGTGCGCACATTATTGCCAGAGAGAGTATCAAGGCGTTACGTAAGAACGTTCTTGCTAAATGTTATGGTGGTGACATTAGTCGGAAACGTAAACTATTAGAAAAACAGAAAGCTGGAAAGAAAAGAATGAAAAATGTGGGTAATGTGCAGATTCCACAAGAAGCATTTCTGGCAATATTGCAAGTAGGTGATAAATAGGAGAAGGAAAAATTTAAAGATTAACTACACAAATAAATGTGTGGCATCTTGTTTTGTAGGTTAACAGATATTACTTAATAGGGCACGGAATGTGAATTTTCCTCTCATCATGTTGATCTTGCTGACAGTTGCCGGAGGTATCTGGCTGCTTGATTATTTTGTATTAAGGCATAATCGTACAAAAGAAGATGATGAGCCGTGGTGGGTAGAATATCCAAAAAGTTTTTTTCCGGTAATCCTTATTGTATTTTGTCTAAGGTCTTTCTTGATAGAGCCTTTTAAGATTCCATCAGGTTCAATGATTCCAACCTTACTGGTAGGAGATTTTATTCTGGTCAATAAATATACCTATGGTATCCGGTTACCAGTTATTAATCTCAAGGTGTTTGATTTGAATAAACCTGAGCGTGGTGAGGTAATGGTGTTTCGTTACCCTGAAGATCCATCAATGGACTACATTAAACGTATAGTAGGACTTCCCGGAGACTTAATAACATATCGTAATAAGCGACTGACCATTAATGGTTCCCCGGTGAAGATGAAGCCAACAGGTGAGTATACTTATATTGAGTCCGGTATAAATTATGTGTATAGCAGGGGTTATGTAGAATCAATGAACGGGCATAATCACACTATAATTATTAATCCGGTAATGCCTAGCGTACAGATTTCTGGTGTGCGTCAGTTTCCATCGTATGAGAATTGTGACTACAATCATTCTGGATTTACCTGTAAGGTACCTGCTGGGAACTATTTCACAATGGGAGATAACCGTGATAGTAGTAGTGATAGCCGTTACTGGGGATTTGTTCCTGAGCGTAATTTAGTTGGTAAGGCATTTATGGTCTGGTGGAATTTCAGCGATCTAAGTCGGGTTGGATTATCAATCAAATAGCTGAAAATAGTGCTTAAATCTTAGGAGAATATTATGCGGCGCGACATAGGGTATAAACAAAAGGGTATGGGCTTGTTACTCTTAATCTTCTGGGCACTACTAGCGATCTTTGTTGTTATGTTAGTGCTGAAACTACTTCCAGTGTACAGAGAAAATTTGGCTATAAAAACAACTATAGCAGCTATGGCCAGTGATCCTGTTTTGCAGAAAGGCACAAAGGGGAAATAAGAAAATCATTTAATAAACGTGCTCAAATAGATGATATAAGTGCTGTTAACGGAGGTGATCTAGAAATTGATAAGGAAGGTGGACAAATAGTGCTGGGTATTGCTTACTCAGTTAAGACACCATTATTCGCAAATATTTCTTTGTATATTGATTTCAACGAGAGTAGTGGAAAGTAATAAGTAACAATTAAATATAGATTATATACAAGCCTATCAGGAGATGGACAGTAACGTACTTTGCCGGAGAATCGGTTATAGCTTCAGTAAGCCTGAACTTTTGTACCAGGCGCTGACTCACCGCAGCTATAGTCATCTACATAACGAGCGGCTTGAATTTCTTGGAGATAGTGTTCTTAACTGTGCAGTGGCAGGGTTGGTATTCAGAAATTTTTCTAGTCTTCCGGAAGGTAATTTAACCCGACTTCGGGCCAATCTGGTTAATCAGAAAGCATTATTTAAATTAGCGAAAACGCTTGACCTGGGAAATCAGATTAAACTTGGTGAGGGAGAGCTTAAAAGTGGTGGATGTAATCGTCCTTCAATTCTTGCAGATGCACTAGAAGCTGTTCTGGGTGCGGTCTATCTTGATGGAGGTTTCGTAAGAGCTGAGGAAGTTGTTATTACTCTTTTTACCCCGCTACTTCCCAAATTTGACGCACAAGATTCAGGTAAAGATCCTAAGACTCTTTTACAGGAATATTTACAAAGCTATAAGCTGATGCTGCCAAAATATTCCGTTATTGTTACCAGCGGGGAGGCTCATCAGCAACTATTCCGTGTAGAGTGTGCTATCCCTAAACTTAGCGTTTGTGCCATTGGGGAAGGTTCCAGTCGTCGTAGTGCAGAGCAGGAAGCAGCAAAAAAAGCCTATGAACAAATACACCTACATAATTAGAGCCTAAAGATGAATCAGATTTATTTTAATTCACTGAGTGCAGGCTGTTTATTCTTGGCTAAGTATATTTTGAGATGATGACCACTCAAAATTTTCATACCGGATATATTGCTATTATTGGGAGACCCAATGTTGGTAAATCAACACTACTGAATCGTATGGTTGGGCAAAATGTAAGCATTACCTCAAAAAAGGCACAAACTACAAGGCATCGTATTAATGGCATTCTTACTGACGAGCAATCACAGTTTATTTTTGTCGATACACCTGGCTTTCAGATGCAGTATATGAATCGGTTAAATAGTGTGATGAACCGTACTGTCACAAAAAGTATGTATGGTGTAGATGTAGTGGTATTTGTGATTGAAGCGTTATATTTTGATGAACGGGATGAACAAGTTTTGAAACTTTTGCCTGTCGACAAACCAGTAATTCTTGCTATTAATAAAGTAGATCGTATATCAGATAAATCAAGGCTTCTCCCATTCCTCGAAAAACTCTCTAAAGTGTTCTCTTTCTCGGCGATGATTCCTGTAAGCGCTGAACGTGGAACACAGATTCAAGAATTGATACATGTAATTCGTCCCTACTTACCAGAAGGCCCACCATTATTTAGCAGGGATGAGGCTACAGATCGTAGTGAACGATTTATTGCAGCTGAGTTGATACGTGAGAAATTATTTCGTTTGATGTGGGATGAAATACCTTATTCCACTAGTGTTGCCATAGATCAATTTACAAACGAAAGTGGGCTACGAAAAATTTATGCTTCTATTATTGTGGACAGAGCAAACCAAAAGGCTATGATCATAGGTAAGAATGGTGAGGAGCTCAAGTTAGTCGCAACTCAGGCTCGTAGAGATATGGAGAAACTTTTTGGTAGTAAGGTATATCTCAAAGTGTGGGTAAAAGTTAAAAGTGGATGGGCTGATGATTTACGAGCATTAAAGACTTTAGGTTATGAGTAAATTTATAAAGCTTAATTAATATAAGCTAATCGTTAGAAACGAAATTGATGACAGTTGATAAAATGCGGCAAGATGCGCAACCTGCTTTTGTGCTGCATACATATCCCTATCTGGAGACCAGTCTCTTAGTGGAGACTTTTACACGAAATTTAGGACGAGTTCCATTGGTGGCAAAAGGGGCAAAGCGCCCTAAATCTGCGCTCAGAGGGCTATTGGTAGCATTTCAACCACTACAGCTTACTTGGACAGGGAAGTCGGAATTAAGAACACTGCATAAGGCAGAATGGCAGGGTGGACAACAACCTTTGCGGGGGATGGCCCTGATCTGTGGTTTTTATTTGAATGAACTATTAATAAGGCTATTGCATCGTGATGATCCCCACGAACAGCTATTCGATTACTATCAAGAGACTTTGTCTGCATTAAATACACAGCAAGATTACACTCCTATTCTGCGTCATTTCGAGAGACGTATGTTGATAGAACTAGGTTATGCTTTGACACTTAACGAAGATGTTGCATCAGGTAAACCACTGAGTCCAGATGAAGAGTATTACTACGAAGTCGAGCGGGGGCCAATGGTGGTAAATGGGAACGATAATAACTCCTGCCCACAACTAAGTGGAAAAACTTTACTAGATATGGATAGAAATGATTATTCAGATACTGTTACCCGACAGCAAAGTAAAGTACTTATGCGCTATATACTCAGGCATTATCTTGGTGAACAACCATTATATAGTCGGCAATTATTGAGGATCATGCAGACATAATGATTAAGCTGGGTGTCAATATTGATCATGTTGCAACTTTACGGCAAGTTCGAGGGACAATTTATCCATGCCCACTTGACGTGGCACTAATTGCGGAGTCGGCTGGAGCAGATGCGATTACGCTGCACTTACGGGAAGATAGACGTCATATTCAAGACCATGATGTAAAGGCTTTACGTAATCAGATTAAGACCAGAATGAATCTGGAAAGTGCGGTGACTAATGAAATGATAGACTTTGTTTTAAAAATAAAACCAGAGGATGTCTGTTTAGTACCAGAGCGACGGGAAGAGTTGACTACTGAAGGCGGATTAGATGTGGTAGAGCACTTCGAGCAGGTAAAACGTGCTTGTAACAGGCTGGCTGAAGCTGGTATTCGGGTCTCACTATTTGTTGATGCTGATCTTGTACAGATTGATGCAGCAGTTAAGACAAGAGCCCCGGTAATTGAGATTCATACAGGGCATTATTCTGACGCGTTGACTGCAGGAGAACAACAGGAGAAGCTAGAGCAAATTAGATTTGCTGTGGTACACGGAATTGATCAGGGTTTGCAGGTCAATGCAGGACACGGATTACATTATAATAATGTACAATCCATCGCTGCAATTTCTAATATTTCTGAGTTAAATATTGGGCACTCTATTGTTGCTCGATCTTTATTTGTTGGTTTCGAACAGGCAGTACGAGAAATGAAGAAATTAATTTTGGAAAAACAAGAATGATATATGGAATCGGGACAGATCTTGTTGAGCCATCACGCATTGCATGTTTGCTGGACAGGTATGGTAAGCGTTTCGCCAGACGAATATTAACAAATAGCGAGTGGCCTGAATTTATGAATAGTGGAAAACAAGCAATGTTTTTAGCTAAGCGTTTTGCAGCTAAGGAGGCCTTTTCCAAAGCAATGGGAACCGGATTACGTCACCCTGTTAGTTTAAGCTATATTGGGGTTGCCCACGACTATCTGGGTAAGCCTTATTATGATTTTCATCCTGAGCTGGATATATTAATTAAAAATGAGGGCATCACTAGTTACCATCTATCTATGAGTGACGAGATGAATCTGGCCTGTGCTTTTGTAATCCTGGAGAAATAATGTCACTTGGTCCAATCATGCTTGATACTGCAGGCACAGAACTTACGATAGATGATAAGAGAAGGCTCCAACATCCTATGACCGGTGGTGTAATCTTATTCACACGTAATTACTCTTCACTCAAGCAGTTAACAGATTTAACTACAGAAATTCATGCTTTAAGGACCCCTTCTTTATTGATTGCGGTAGATCATGAGGGTGGAAGGATCCAGCGTTTTCGAAATGATTTTACACGGCTTCCTGCTATGCGTGAGCTAGGAAAAATTTGGGATGAACACCCTGTTAGGGCGCGTCATCTGGCGCAACTAACAGGCTATGTACTAGCGGCAGAATTACGTGCTTGTGGTGTAGATCTAAGTTTTACGCCTGTGCTTGACATAGACTATGGACAGAGCTGCATAATAGGAAATCGTGCATTTCATCGCAAACCACAGGCTATAGGGGAATTGGCTCATAGTTTAATGCAGGGCTTAAAACTAGGTGGTATGGAAGCGATTGGGAAGCACTTCCCTGGTCATGGCTATATACAAGAAGACTCTCATATTGAAATGCCAGTAGATAAGCGTAGCTATGCAGATATCAAAATGGGCGACCTGATTCCGTTTCGACAAATGATTAATTATGGTCTTGCCGGCATTATGCCGGCGCATGTTATATATCCTAAGATTGATTCACAACCCGCTGGATTTTCAACAGTATGGTTACAAGAAATCTTACGTAGCGAGCTTGAATTTGATGGCTGTATTTTTAGCGATGACCTGAGCATGGAAGGTGCTGCAGTTGCTGGTGATGTAGTACAACGTGCTGAAGTTGCGTTCAATGCGGGCTGCGATATGGTGCTGGTATGTAATGATCCGCACGCAGCAGATAAATTGTTAGCAGAGTTACAATGGAACATGCCGGCGACTAGTCTTGCTCGTTTAGCCCGTATGCGAGGACGATCCAATCCTGACTCAGTAGCTAAATTACATGAGAATGCCAAATTTATTAAGTCAGTACGGGAGGTTGGAAATATAGGAATCAGTAATGGAGAATTACCGCTAGCATAATCAAATGATTCTAATGCCTGCATTACTTAATTGAGATTAATACGCTATTTGTTACTCTTGACTTAGCTGTTGTTCAATCGTGATTCTGTATTTTTAATCTATTTCATAGAGTCAAACAGTTCTCATGTATTGACTTATCTTTTCTTTATATAGAATGTGAATTCTTTATTGGTTTCTGAAAGAGAGAGCAGAACATTGCCAGTCTGGTCAGAAAAAACTTGAAAATCAATAGCTGAGCCGGGGTCAGTAGCTAGTATTCTAAGTACTTGTCCGGAAGTCATATCAGCCAAATATTTTTTTGAGCGCAGAATGGGAAGTGGGCAGTTAAGGCCACGTACATCAAGTTCTTTGTCAAAATCCATGCCTTCTTCTCTCAAAAGACTATTATTAATAATTGGAAGATTATAAAACTATCGCTAGTAAAGAATCTAGTAGATATGGGTAAAGTATAAAAGATGAGTTACGATAGAGTAATTAATAGCAAAATATTTAGGTTTGATCATTATGTCAGCTAATTCTTCATTTAAGTCACTCGGACAACTATCACCAATAAAAGGTGTATCTCTTGGTGTTGCTGAGGCAGGAATCAAGCAGACCAATCATAAAGATTTACTATTAATTGTATTAGATGAAGGTACAAGAATTGCCGGAGTATTTACGCAAAACCGGTTTTGTGCCGCGCCAGTAATAGTGGCTAAGGAACATATATTAAGAAAAAAGCCGGGGTCTCCTATTCGTGCTTTAATTATAAATACTGGGAGTGCCAATGCCGGCACCGGTGAAGAAGGAATTATACATGCTCGATCTGTTTGTGCAGAGCTAGCTCGGTTGTTAAGTTGTGATGTAAGTCAGGTGTTACCGTTTTCTACTGGAGTGATTATGGAGCCATTGCCAGTAGAAAAAATTATTTCAAATTTACCAAAAGCAGTAGCTAATCTTAGACCGGACAATTGGTATTCTGCGGCACAGACAATTTTGACCACAGATATTGTACCCAAAGCAATATCTAAAAGCATTTTACTTGGTGGTTCAACAGTAACTATTACTGGTGTTGCCAAAGGCTCAGGTATGATACGCCCAAATATGGCGACTATGTTGAGCTATTTGGCTACCGATGCAGTAATAAGTCAGCCATTGTTACAGAAAATGATACGCAATGTAGCAGATAACTCATTCAATCGGATTACTGTGGATGGCGATACTTCAACTAATGATGCTTTTATTCTAATTGCAACAGGCCATGCTGGTAATATAGAAATATTGGATCAAGAAAGTTCAGAATACAAAGAGCTACAAGATGCGGTAACAGAAGTGGCGGTACATCTTGCAAAAGCAATTGTACAAGATGGTGAGGGAGCAACAAAATTTATTACGGTGAAAATTGTGAGTGGAAGAGATTCAGATGAATGTGCCAAGATTGCATATGCTATTGCGCATTCTCCACTGGTTAAAACTGCATTTTTTGCATCTGATCCGAATCTGGGGCGAATAATTGCTGCTATTGGTTACGCGGGAGTAGGAGATCTTGATGTAAATACCCTACAACTCTATCTTGATGATGTACTGGTATTTGAGAATGGTGGAAGGGCGGGGAACTACAGTGAACAAGAAGGAAGCCGGGTAATGGGTCAACCCGAAATTACCGTGCGAGTTGTACTTAACCGGGGGAATAGCTCTACCACTGTATGGACCTGTGATTTCTCTTACGATTACGTAAAAATCAATTCAGATTACCGAAGTTAATTTTTAGGAACATGAATAAGAATTAGTAAAATATACTTGTATCAATAAACCATATTTCTGTTTATCTACTGTATGCCTATCCCTGTTATTGAAGTAGTCGTTGCAGTCATAGCCAAATCTGATGGAAGTTTTCTTTTGGCTCGTAGACCTAAAAGTAAACCCTACGGCGGTTACTGGGAATTTCCTGGTGGAAAGATAGAGTCTGGTGAGTCTTGTTTATATGCGCTTAATCGTGAATTGATGGAAGAATTGGGTGTACATATAGAGCTTTCTTATCCGTGGATTACTCGCGTTTATACGTATTCCCATGCAACTGTTCGGCTTTTCTTTTATAGAATAGTAAAATGGCATGGAGAGCCATATGCAAACAAGAATCAGGAGTTAAGCTGGCAGTTTGCAGATAATATTAAAGTTGCACCTATGTTGCCTGCTAACGTACCAGTATTACGAGCACTTAGTTTACCTCCTGTCTATCAAATTACTAATGCAGCTGACCTAGGTGTACAAGACGCATTAATTAAACTTAAAAATTCATTTCAGCAGGGTACAAGATTAGTACAGATACGTGAGCCAGAAATGATAAAAGATAAGCTACGTTTATTTGCACATGAAGTGGTTGAGCTTGCTCATTATTATGGTGTAAAAGTTTTAATGAATAGAGATTCCGAGTTATCTAGAGAAATTAGAATGGATGGTATACATTTTTCTTCAGTACAATTAATGGCAGCTACCAGCCGTCCGGAGACTGATTTGTGTGGAGCATCATGCCACAATACTGAGGAGCTTTTTCAAGCGGAACGGTTAAGTATGGATTTTGTAGTGTTGGGACCAGTGTTATCAACATTAAGCCATCCAGAAGCTACTCCGATAGGCTGGAGAAAATTTGCCACATTCATACGTGATTTCCCACTTCCGGTTTATGCCCTTGGAGGTATGCAGTTAGAAGATCTGACTACAGCCTGGGAACATGGTGGCCATGGCATTGCTATGATGCGAGGATTAGTATAGTAGTAATTTCTACTAGTATAAGAGGGTTCAAAAAATACGTATTCAAATGTGATTTTTTGGGAAGAAAATCTGTTTATTATTGATTTATATTTTATCAGCTTCTGATTTATCCGTTTCAGAGGTACGATAAGATCCAGTAGGCCAATTTCCAAGATCAGTTTCCTTGCATAACTTAGAACAAAACGGTCGGAAACCGTTTGTATTGCTCTATACGGTAATTTTGTCGCACTGCGGATAGTTAGTCGTAGACTCATTCATTAGCAAGAATTTAAGCAATTTATTGATTACAATGTACAAAAAGAAAGTTCAAATTCCACGTCATTTTCATATACCTTGGTTTTTTGTCCTGAGCCAGCGGTGACAAAGCGAATAGTAAGGGCGTATTTATTTGCACTAATCTCTGGGACACATTGTAAGTTTTCGTTTACTTTTAGACATAGCATGTGGGCAGCACATCCCTGTCCCATCTGTTGGAACATTCCACGGTGAGCTATATGCTGAAAAGTTTTTCCGCTATTTCGTAAGAGACGGAGGATGATTCTAAAGCCATCACGAGTGGGTAACAAGGGTGTGATCCACTCATTAAGATTATCGCGGCATAGTGCAGGATCTAGATGTAACCAATAGTGGTAGGAGGGCAAATCAAATTCGCATGCACCACCAGGGATTCCTACGCGTTGTTTGATACCCATCAGCCATTCATTCTCACGTAAGTGTTCACCCACTTTCCCAGCCATATTCAGCATTCCCTGAGAAGCGACCTGAATGTCATTTAATACCTGGTCGAGAGCTTCTTCAGAAACCTCTGGATTTTTACGCAAGGATTCTAAAGCTTGTCTCTGTCGCTCTAATTCTTGTAGTAAATCTGATTTAATATCGGCACGACTTGTAACATCAAGAATTTCAAATAAAGTAACAATGGCCGAATGACGTTCAGCGGCATCTTCCTTATCTGCAAAAAATGCAACTTTGCCAAACAAGTCTTCAAGCCGCAGCAAGGTACGAATGCGTTCATTTAGGGGATGCTCGTAGCAAATCACAGTGAAATAATCCAAATCACACAAGTTAACATGTTAATTCTGCCCGTTAGAACATAATTTTACAAATGAAAATTAATTCCAAATTAGTATTTTCGTACCTGATGTATTTAATTCTCATTTAATAAACTAAGATATTTATTGTGTTGTATTTTTACTTGTCTTTGCAAATGAGATATATCCGCATCATTAATAATGACATCATCTGCTTGATTGAGGCGTTCCTGACGTAACTTTTGTGTTGCCATTATGGCACGTACTTCTTGTTCGCTTAGTCCGCCACGTGAAATAGTACGAGTAATTTGGCATTCTTCATTACAATCAATTACAAGTATGCGTGTGACTGTTTCACAATAACTACCAGTTTCAAGAAGCAGTGGTACGACAATTATTATGTACGGAGAAGAAGCAATTTCAATACGACGCATCACCTCAGTTTGGATAAGCGGATGTAGAATTGCTTCAAGTTGTTTTCTGGAATCAGTATCGGAAAATATCATGCTTCGCATTTTTTTTCTATCTAATTTGCCATCTGCAGTAATAAAATAGCTTCCAAAAGATTTTTGTATATTTGGAATAGCGACACCTTGTGGTTCTGTGAGTTCATGAGCGATGGTATCTGTATCAATAACAGCCACGCCTTCGGCAGTAAAGAATCTTGCGGAGATGGTTTTTCCGCTACCTATTCCTCCAGTTAATCCGATTATCAAAGACATATGCTAAAGTAAATCAAGATACGTGCGGTTAAATTGATCCCCCCAGAATAATGCGATAAGCCCACCACCAACTAGGTATGGTCCGAATGGAATAGGGACATCACGTTTATGCTTAGCTACAATAATTAGTCCAATTCCGATCACAGCACCCACCAAGGAAGAAAGTAAAATTACTAGTGGAAGCATCTTCCATCCGAACCAAGCGCCAATCACAGCAAGTAATTTGAAATCACCATAACCCATTCCTTCCTTGTCGGTAGCAATTTTAAAGCACCAATAAATCAGCCATAGGGCAAGATATCCTGAAGCTGCACCGATGATTGCAGAATTGATATCCGTAAAGCCATTACCTAAATTGATTAATAATCCAATCCATAGTAATGGGAGTGTTATATCATCGGGAAGTAATTGAGTATCGAGATCAATGAATGCTAGGGCAATCATTGCCCAGACGAAAATCAATGCGGCAAGTGTAATAAATCCATACCCAAAATACCAGGCAACAAAACCACTAATAATCCCTGTTAGCGCTTCAATAATAGGATAGCGCAGGGAAATGGAGGCGTTGCATTGTGAGCAGTACCCCCTTAAAACCAGATAGCTTATGATAGGGATATTTTCTAATGCAGTTATTTTATGCTTGCAATGGGGGCATTCAGAACGAGGCCTGGCTAAATTTAACGGTGGTAAAGTTTTTATAGTTTCACCACGTAGCTCGGCACATTGTTGATCCCACTCTCTCTCCATCATTTTAGGAAGGCGGAAGATAACCACATTCAAGAAACTACCTACCATTAAACCAATGGTGGTACACAATGAAATGAAAAATACTGGGCTGGATTGCAGCAGCGTAATGAATGACATAGGAATTCTGAGTTTCAGTAATACAACAAGACTTCAGGAGGATACATTATATCCCTCTAATTCCTCTGAGTTTTTATCCGACAGCTTGCCCCATTTTAAAGATGGGCAGATACATTGCAACTACCATGCTACCGATAAGAGTACCCAGTACCACCATAATGACTGGTTCCATCAGGCTGGATATTGCGGCGACTGCATCATCCACTTCTGCCTCAAAGAAATCAGCTACCTTACTGAGCATGGAGTCCAGCGCTCCTGACTCTTCACCAATAGCAACCATCTGAATCACCATGCTGGGAAATACATTCGCATTTTCCATTGAATTTGCCAATGCGTTTCCTGTAGTGACTTCCAGCTGAATTTTTTTGGTGGCTTCATAATAAACGTAGTTACCTGCTGCACCTGCAACCGAATCAAGTGCTTCTACTAATGGAACACCTGCAGCAAACATAGTCGAAAGAGTACGGGTCCAGCGTGCAATTGTTGCTTTACGGATTACAGCGCCAAAAATTGGCATCTTTAGCAGTAGTCGATCCATAACGCGTTGCATGGGAATAGAACGCTTCCATGCAAAGAAAAAACCGTAGATGCTTCCCCCTACTGTCCCAAAAATTGCCCACCAGTATTCCACAAAGAAATCAGAAATTCTCATTACTATAAGTGTTGGGGTAGGAAGAGTTGCTCCAAATCCTGAAAATAGTTCCTTAAAAGCGGGAATAACAAAAATCATGATTACTGCAGTAATACCAAAGGCAACTACGATAATCGAAATAGGATAAAAGAGAGCTGATTTGATCTTACTCTTGATGGCTTGAATTTTTTCTTTGTAGGTTGCTAGACGGTCTAACAGACCATCTAAAATACCAGCTGCTTCACCTGCGCCTACCAGATTGCAGAACAGAGCATCGAAATATAGAGGGTATTTCCTGAAAGCACTAGCTAAACTACTACCTGTTTCAACTTCATTTTTGATATCCATCAGTAGTTTGCCAACCGCACGGTTAGTATGTCCTTTTCCTACTATATCAAAAGCCTGAAGTAGCGGGACACCTGATTTCATCATTGTTGCAAGCTGACGGGTAAATAACGTTATATCTTTCTCTGTGATAGTACCAGTAGCCCAGACTCTTTTTATTTTCGTGACATTGACGCCCTGACGACGAAGCATAGAACTTACGACTACCGTGCCGGCGGCACGCATTTCACCCTTTACTACCTTTCCAGATTTGTCTTTACCTTCCCAAGAGAAGCTTACTTCTTTAGGTTTTTTATTTGCCGTTGCTGTTGCAGCTACCATAATTACTCCTTGGAATGATTCATTCTATGCAACATTAATGAATGTCAGGTGACCATCCTAAAATTTCTCTTTTTCCTCTTCTTTGGTTCCTATACATGAACTTATTTAGTGTGCTCTTGAGAATTTAACCGTAATAACGGTAATAACGGCATAATTACAGAAAAAATTTAGAGTAAATTTAATAATATCAAACGTACTATAACTTTCTGTAATTTATGTATTTTATTAACTACTCTGAGATTGTTGAAACAGAATAAATCTGAACTACTTTGACTACCCGATTATGAGTCTGGATAATTTCCATTGGGTATCCGGCTATTTTAAGGCCTGTGCCAGCTTCTGGGATATCCTGAAAATGTTCTAAAATCAGTCCATTCAGAGTTTTTGGCCCATTCAATGGAAGTTTTAGTCCTAATTTTCGATTAAGATCACGCAATAGGCTGCTTCCTTCAACTATTACACTGCCATCTTTTTGTTTTATATAAGCACCTGGTTGTACTGGGGAATGGGTGGTAAAATCACCGATAATTTCTTCAATAATATCTTCCAGAGTTACAAGCCCCATCCACTCACCATATTCGTCTACTACTAATCCGACTCGCTCATGATTTTCTTGGAATAGTTGTAACTGTGAGAATAGGGGGGTACCAGAAGGAATAAAGTATGGTTCACGTATAATCTTTCCAAGTGATAGAGCAGTAATTTCACCACCACTCATTTGGTTTAAGACTTTGCGGGCTGAAATTATTCCGGTTACATCATCCAAAGTTCCCCGATATACTGGTATACGGGTATGATGGCAGGTAAGTAACTGATTTTGTATTGTTTCATTTCCAGCTTCTAAATCTATTGCTTCGATTTGTCCGCGGGGGACCATTACGTCATCAACAGTAGTTGATTCTAAATCAAACAGATTCAGTAACACGCTCTGGTGTTTTTTTCTAATAAAATATCCCTCTTCCAAAACAAGAGTTTTGAGCTCTTCTAAGCCAAGCTTTTGTATAGCATTGTTTTCTTTAGGTTTTATACGCAGAATAAAAAGTATTGCCTGAACAAACAGATTAACAAACCATACTACCGGGTAAAAAATCTTTAATAATGGTGTTAATACGTAGCTCGAAATTAATGCAATACGCTCAGGATAGGTGGCAGCAATTACTTTTGGCGTAATCTCACTAAATACCAGGATAGCAAATGTTACACATATCGTACCAATGAAAATAGCAAGATCATTGTGACCAAAGAAAGTAGAGATAATTACAGCAACCAGTGTTGCGGCTGCAGCATTTAGCAGATTATTACCAAGAAGAATTACTCCTAGCAACCGATCAGTATCTGCTAACAATTTGGTAGTCAAGCTGGCTCCACGATGCCCTTGCTTAACAAGAAACTTCAACCGGTATCGGTTGATCGCCATCATGCTGGTTTCAGAAAGGGAGAAAAACGCAGACAGAATCAACAAAATAGCTACCGCAATTAGTAATACATATAACGGCAAATCTTCCAAAAAGTCTTTTTATCTTAATAGAGAAGAATTCAGTATCGAAGGGGAGAGAAGTTTTGTCAAGGATTCAAGGATAGAGATGCTTAAGCTTATTATATGTATCAACTCAATTCTCTGTAGTCTTAGACTTTAGTTAGCGTTGCAGGATTACTTCCAAGACAAATTTGCTGCCAATATAGGCTAGTAATAAGATAACAAATCCTATAAGGGTCCAGCGAATAGCAATACGTCCCCGCCAGCCATATAATTGCCTGCCTGTTAACAGAGCGGCGAACACGCCCCAAGAAATGAAACCAAATAAAGTTTTGTGAGTAAATTTTACTGGTTGACCAAAGACTTCTTCCGAAAAAACTACGCCACTGATGAGAGTTAATGTTAGTAGTATAAAACCTGCCCAAATAATACGGAACAGTAGTTTCTCCATAGTCAGAAGGGGTGGTAGATTTGTTAATACTGAAGGCATGGTAGGATGATGTAAACGTCTTTCCACAACCGCCATAAGTAAGGCGTGTAATGCAGCAATAGTTAGTAGACTGTAGGCCATCATGGCAACTAGAATGTGTGCTTTGAATGCGGGGAACTCAGTATTGGTTAAGGGGTGTGGTGATGGAAATATAAGTGGCAACAGCACCGCCACTGCCGCTACTGGCGCAACTAGTGTTTGCATAACTTCAAGGCGGTAGAAGAAGAAGCTGGAAAGCCAATAAATTAGGGCAGTGAGCCACACAATAGAGGAAACCGCATTACCAATACCAAAGCTTAGTCCATCACCAGAAAATATGGACTGATATAGTATATAGCCGTGTAATATAAGTGGTATGAGAATTGCATAGTTTTCTCGGCTTGCAGTTACAGTACTGTCGTCCGTGGATTGAACCGGATTATTCCACTTGGTGCGCCAGAAATGCCAGCCAATTAATCCATAAAGCAGGAAGGCAACGAGATAAGCTAAAATACCAGACATTAATTTAATAGGCTAAAACGGGAATGACCAGTTAGTCTACACCAATTTTTCATGAGAGGCATTTTGCATGTTCAACAATCTTACTAATCGGCTTTCTGGAGTCATAAAATCTATACGAGGTGAAGCGAGACTAACCGAGGAAAATATACAGGTAGTGTTACGAGAAGTACGGATGGCATTACTGGAGGCTGATGTTGCACTGCCTGTAGTCAAGGATTTCATATCAAGTGTTAAGGAAAAAGCTATTGGTCAGGAAGTAATGGGTAGCCTTACTCCCGGACAGGCTCTGATTGGCGTGGTGCATCAGGAACTTATTTCCATAATGGGGAAGGAGAATACTGAGATTAATCTTGCTACCGCACCTCCTGCTGTAATCCTTATGGCGGGATTACAGGGTGCTGGTAAAACCACTAGTAGCGCTAAGGTAGCAAAATGGTTGATAGAGCAGAGAAAGAAAAAAGTGTTACTTGTTTCCTGTGATATATACCGCCCAGCTGCAGCTCATCAGTTGGAGGTATTAGCCAATCAAGTTAAGGCAGACTTTTTTCCAATACAAGTAGGGCAACAGCCAAGAGAAATTGCTACTGCTTCATTGGAGCATGCTCGTAGACATCATCATGATGTGATGATTATGGATACTGCTGGTCGTTTAGCTATAGATGAGCTCATGATGGCTGAAATCAGAGAATTAGAGGCTCTGCTTAAACCCATCGAGACTTTATTTGTGGTAGATGCTATGCAAGGTCAGGATGCGGTAAATATTGCCAAGACATTTGCAGATGTATTGCCCTTGACAGGAGTTATTCTCACTAAGTTAGATGGTGACTCTCGTGGAGGAGCAGCATTATCAGTGCGACATGTCACAGGAAAGCCAATTAAATTTGCTGGTGTGGCCGAGAAACTGACAGGGCTCGAAGCTTTTCATCCTGATCGTATGGCATCGCGTATCCTTGGTATGGGAGATGTATTGGGGCTTATTGAGGAAGCTCAGCGTGGCATAGACCAGGATGAAGCAGAGAAATTAGCCAAGAAAATAAAATCAGGAAAAAAATTTGACTTGGATGATTTCAAGATGCAGTTTCAGCAAATGCGAAATATGGGAGGCATGAGTGCATTGGCAGACAAACTACCTGCACAATTAGGGCATGCTGTTCAAAACATACAAATGGACGACAAGGTTATAGGACGTACTGAAGGTATTATTAATTCAATGACACTTCAAGAGCGTTCTAAACCAGAAATTCTTAAAGCATCTCGTAAGCGTCGTATTGCTTCCGGGGCAGGCGTTTCAGTACAGGAAGTAAATCGTTTGCTGGCTCAATTTGAGCAGACTCAGAAAATGATGAAGAAAATGAATAAAGGTGGGATGGCAAAAATGATGCGAGGACTCAAGGGAATGCTTCCCAGAATGTAATGATATTAATATAGAATAGAAGAAGAGGGCGTTAATTATTCTGCATTAGGAGCTTTTTCTAGCCCCGTGATTTTCTTTCCTGCTTTAATATTTTTTGCACTGAACCAGCCAAGATTCATTTCAAGAGCATATTTAGCTTCACTAGCTGCAGTATGTTTTGTTCTTGTATGAGGTGACATATCAATAATATTAAGTATTATGCCGTTTTTATCAAGAAATGCGATACTCAATGGAATATAGGTGTTAATCATCCACATGCTATGACGACCAGCCTCAGGAAACACAAACAGCATGCCACTATTATTATCAATAAAATTGCGATACATCAGTCCCCTGATGCGGGATTCCTTTTTGTAAGCAACTTCAGCAGAAAGAGTGTGGCCAGAAACTTTTAGATGGATAGTCGGTATCTCTGCGCTGGCTGATACCGATAGAAAAGTAAGCAGAATAAATGTAGTAAGTAGGCGCATAGTACTTTATTGCGTACCGGTACTTCCAAATCCTTTTTCACCCCTGCTACTTTTCTCAAACTCATTTACTACACTAAAATTAACTCGTACAACCGGCACCACTACAAGTTGCGCAATTCGCTCTAGTGGACTGAGCTGAAAAGGTATTTGACTCCGATTCCAGCAGGACACCATTATTTGTCCTTGATAATCTGAATCTATAAGACCTACTAAATTTCCAAGTACAATTCCATGCTTATGGCCAAGGCCGGAACGTGGCAAAATCATGGCAGCAAGGCTTGGGTCTGCAAGATGGATGGCAATTCCAGTCGGAATAAGATTGGCTTCTCCTGGTTCTACAGTTAATGAGTTGTCAATACAAGCTCGTAAGTCTAGTCCAGCTGAACCAGAGGTTGCATAGGTCGGGTGCTGATCTTGCAAGCGCGTATCAAAAATCTTTATTTCAATTTTTTCCATAAAATCATTTTTTCCATTTCTTATATAGTAGTGAGACATGCTTAATTATGTGCCTTGCCTGTTCTATTTTTGGCGCCTCAGGTAGTAGATGCTTACCCTTGTCATCAAGCAGGATCAGTTCACTTTCATCAGAACTAATAGCATTTGGGACCAGATTAGCAGCAAGAAGAGGTATTTTTTTCTTACGTCTCTTAGCCTCTGCATTTTTTTCTAGATTTTCTGTTTCTGCTGCAAAGCCTACACAAAACGGTGGTTTGGATAGTTTTGCTACAAATTCAAGAATATCAGGATTAGGGGCAAGTGTTAGTGATATGTTACCGCTAGTTCTTTTGATTTTCTGTTTACTATTTTTAGTAGGAAGAAAGTCTGCAACTGCTGCAACACTTATAAAAATGTCTGTACCAGGAACCTTCTTTTTTACTGCTGTAAACATTTCCTGTGCACTTGTTACGTTAGTTAGAAAAACTCCAGAAGGAGCCTCAAGGCATGTTGGACCGGAGATTAGGGTAACTTTTGCCCCTGCTTCCAGTGCAGCATTGGCAACTGCGTAACCCATTTTACCGGAACTTAAATTAGTGATGCCACGGACCACGTCAATAGCTTCGTATGTTGGTCCGGCAGTAATAAGAACATGTTTGTCTTGTAATAACTTTGGTTGAAAAAAAGTTAGCATCTCTTTAACCAGTTTCTGAGCTTCAAGCATACGCCCCATACCTGTTTCTCCGCATGCCTGAGTACCATTAGCTGGACCAAGAATTATCACTCCATCACGTTGTAAAATGACCAAATTACGTTGTGTAGCACAGTTTTCCCACATTTGACGATTCATTGCGGGAGCAATAAATAAAGGACAATTGCGTGCTAAACATAATGTTGACAAGAGATCATCCGCAAGACCATTCGCAAGCTTAGCTATAAAATTTGCACTGGCAGGAGCAATCAGGATAGCGTTTACATCACGAGAGATGTTTATGTGTGCCATATTATTGTTAATACGGTTATCCCATAAATCCGTGAACACAGTTTTACCGGTTAGTGCTTGTAATGTAGTCGGGCCAATAAATCTACAGGCTGATTCAGTCATTACTGTCTGTACATCTATATCTTTCTTCACCAAAATACGTGCAACTTCTGCTGCTTTGTACGCGGCAATTCCACCAGTGATTCCTAGAAGCAGACGCTCAGTGTGGAGTAAGGATGATTTGGCCATAGATATTTGTTTAAGACACTTTCATAGGGAACAGGAGTTTAACCTAAAAATGAACTTCTTTTTAAGAAGGAGAGTAACATTTTGATTTAACCATATTTTTTAGAATTTAAATATTAGTTTTACAGTCTAGGAGTCATGTTGCACATTAATTTTTGGTATGTATCCGTTTGTAACAGTTGATGACTCTTGGATAATAATACCAACTTTGGCAAGAAATCAGTATATAATGCGTCCTTTTAAGAATTCCGGAGTATGTTGTTATGTCACGAATATGTGAAGTCACTGGCAAGAAGCCTATGTCTGGCCACCATGTTTCCCATGCCAACAACAAAACGAAGCGTCGTTTTCTTCCAAATTTGCAGCATCGTAAATTCTGGGTTGAGAGTGAAAAACGCTGGATTAATTTGCGTTTATCCAATGCCGCATTACGAACTATAGATAAAAATGGGATCGATGCAGTTCTGGCGAAAATGCGTGCTCGTGGAAATAGTGTATAGGATAGTGCAATAAGCTTGAGTACTTAAAAATTTAGGAATTACATCATGCGTGAAAAAATAAAACTTGAGTCTTCTGCTGGAACCGGACATTTTTATACTACTACCAAGAATAAAAGGACTACTGCAGAAAAGATAGAAATTTCAAAATTTGATCCTGTAGTACGTAAGCATGTGAAATATAAGGAAACCAAGCTCAAGTAGTACTCTTTCTGAGAGAAATATAGGATACAAATAAAACCCCGCTATAAGAAGCGGGGTTTTATTTTGGAATACAGTTATTTGCCGAATTGTTGTTGCCAGTATTTATTATGCATAGCAGCGTAGTCTGCGGGAAAAGTTTTCCAGTACTTCGATACCGCTGTCTTCTGCACGGTGACACCAATCCTCCAGCTGCTTTACTAACTCATCCTTGGTTGCTGTAGAGCGCTGCCACACTGATACAAGCTCTTCACGCATAGTATAGACTTTATCCAGTGTTCTGGTTTTACTTAGTACTAAGCTAAGTTTAGTGCGCTCATGCTCCTGTAGCGTTTTAGAATCGGCTAGGACCCAACGTTTAAGGGTGGTATTGTCCACACCATGATGTGTGGCTGCTTCCCGCAAATGATCTATTTCCTTGGCAAAAGTTTGCTTCAGAGAATGAGCATACTTTGCTAGTACTTCATAACGATGGGAAATAACTGCTTGCAGCGTATCAGAATCACACTTAGTTTTTGCTGTATCAAAACGTAATTTAGGCGCTGTTTTCCTGACTTCCGCTAGTCCCATTGCTTTCAGGATACATATATACATCCAGCCAATATCGAACTCATACCATTTATTGGATAGGCGTGCAGAAGTTGCGTACGCATGGTGATTGTTATGTAACTCTTCGCCACCAATAAGAATACCCCATGGGATAACATTGCGGCTTGCATCTTCCGCCTGGAAGTTACGATAACCCCAATAGTGTCCGACACCATTAATAATCCCGGCAGCTAAGAAAGGTGACCAAGCCATTTGCACTGCCCATATGGTTAGCCCAATTGGTCCGAATAGAATAAGATCAATGATAAGCATCAAAGAGACACCTTTAACACTATGTTTAGTGTAAATATTACGCTCTATCCAATCATCAGGAGTTCCATGACCGTATCTTTCCATTGTTTCTAAATTTTTAGCTTCTTTACGGTAGAGTTCTGAGCCTTCTTTTACTACTTTTCCTATACTAAGAATTTGAGGGCTGTGAGGATCATCTCTGGTTTCGCATTTGGCATGATGTTTGCGGTGAATTGCCGTCCATTCTTTGGTAACCATACCTGTAGTAAGCCACAACCAGAAACGAAAGAAATGGCTGGGTATGGCATGTAATTCCAGAGCGCGATGGGCCTGATGACGGTGTAGAAATATAGTGATACTAGCAATCGTGATATGGGTAACAACCAAGGTAAAGACAACATAACCCCACCAAGGTAATTCAATAAGTCCCGATATCATATGGGTAAAGTCCATTTGCGTAAGTTTCCAGTAAGTAGAGATGTTGCAATCTAAAGCGAAATGGCCGTTTAGTCAAGAAATTATACGGCATATTTGTGGTGAACTTTAGGGAAAATACTCTATTTTTAACATGTTATGAGCAATATAATTATAAGAGATGAAGTTGTATGATTCAGTCGTGCCCCTTCATTAGAAGTGCATATTAAATATTTTTGCTCAAGTTATAATGTAAATAAATGGTAGACAATAGAAACTAACCAACTGATATAGCAGTGCAGGGATGAGATATTACAATATAAAATTTAGACTGATATATGTTAATAGTAATAGCAAAGTGACTGTCGATTATTGCTCTATCTGTTGGGCTATTACATCACCTGATTCAAATAATACTCCAGTGATCTGGAATTAAATTAGTATTGTCATGTATAAATTTCTCCGTTTTCTTGTATTTTGTTTATTTGTTTTTGTACTTACGTTATTTGTTATTTTGCTTGTAGTTTCTGAAGAAAATCCTCGTATAGACCGTCAGGTAATCCTTGCACCTGAGCATGTGGAGCGTGTAAAAAAAATTATTGATGTACATCGCTATCAGGTGCAACCGGGTATGACTGCAGTTGCCAGTGTGAGATCCGAAGATGTCGACCTTGCGGCCAATTATTTAGCGAATCGTTTTGTAAAAGGAAGTGCGAAGGTAACTCTTGCTAACCACAACGCTCATATTCTTCTGAGTATCCTGACACCATGGAATCCAATGGGCGATTATCTAAATATAGAGGCAACTTTGGTTGAGACAGCAGGAATTCCTCAACCCCGGTCTGTGCATGTCGGGAACTTAGTGCTGCCTGATTTAGTTACCAATATACTGATGTCTCAAGTCATTTACTGGTTACGTCAGATTCCCAAGTATCGAATAGGTTTGGATGTACTTCGGAAGATTAAAATATCACAAAATGAATTGAATGTTATTTATCACTGGGAAGGTGGATTCACTCAAGAAATGCGAACATCGATCGTAAGTGAGCAGGAGCGTGAGCAGATATTTCTTTATCATTCCTTACTAACTAAAAATAGTCTTCTACGTGGCACGGAAACTACGGTATCTCTTTCTGAGATTTTGCCACCATTATTAAATCTTGCAGCTAAGCGTTCAGAAACGGGTAACGCTTTAGAGGAAAATCGTGCAGCAATATTAGTAGTAACATTTTATACTCTTGGCAAATCTCTAAAGTCGATCACTCCAGATGCAGCTACTTGGCCCAAACCGGTTAAGAGAGTTGTTACTGTTAGTGGTCGTGATGATTTTGCAAAGCATTTTATGGTTTCAGCCACAATAGCAGCTTATGCTGATACAGCGCTATCCAATGTAGTTGGATTGTACAAGGAGGTTAAAGATTCCCGAACAGGAAGCGGTTTCTCATTCAATGATATTGCTGCAGATCGCGCTGGTACCAAATTTGGTGAAAAAGCAGTAGCTGGCATAGATTTAGCACAACAGCTTCAGAGGCGTGTAGCCTCCGGGTTAATGGATTCTGATTTAATGCCTCATTGGTCAGATTTACCGGAATTTATGTCTGAAGTTGAATTTAAACGGCGGTTCGGTGGTATTGGTGCGCCAGCATACAAACAGATGATGCAGAAGATAGATCAGCGGGTTTCCATTTTAGGGGTTTTGAACTAAGGATTATTAGATACTTTTTTCTAGGGTGAGTAGTATTCATAATAACAGGATATTTTTATAGGTAATTATATTCATCATAAAAGTTAGTATATATCTTAATTAGACATAATCATTTTATGTAAGACTTTCCATACATTATTTAGAATTTTTTCTTGTGCATTTTTGTTAGGATGTACCTTATCTTCCTGAAAATATTCTAGTTTGTCACCAAATCCTGCTAGCAGGAATGGGACTAACCTAAGCTCGTGGCGTTTCGCTATTTGTTGGTAAATAGCTGAGAATTTTTGTGTGTATGTTACCCCATAATTTGGAGGTAGACGTATACCTACTAATAATATTGATGCTTTATTCTGTTTACATGCTTTTACAATAGCTTCCAGATTATCGTGGATGGATTTAATAGGCAGGCCGCGTAGTCCGTCGTTTGCTCCTAGTTCAACAATAACAATGTTAGGGTGGTAACGCTTAAGTACTTGTTCAATTCGATTGAGACCGCCAAGTGTTGTTTCACCACTAATACTGGCATTGATTACTTGGTAGACTGATTGTTGTGTTTTGAGTTGTTTCTTTAGCAGAGTTACCCATCCGGTTTTTTGTGGTAAGCCATAGCCTGCTGACAAACTGTCCCCATATATCATAATGGTGGCAACTTCAGCGGGAGAAGTGTCAGTACTTGTACTGCTATAAGCGATACTAGACGAAGTACTTAATAATAAAATACTTAAAGTAATTAGAAAGGTTTTCATGACAGACAATTTAATTATAAATCCTATTGTACAGGCAATTTCTCTGACTAAACATGTCAGAAGTAGTGATACTCAACTTACTATCTTGCGGGATATTAACTTGGAAGTGAGTATTGGTGAAGCTGTTTCAATTGTGGGTGCTTCTGGATCAGGGAAATCTACATTGTTGGGTTTGCTGGCAGGACTTGACATTCCTTCCGGTGGGAAAGTGCATCTTAATGGCGAAGACATTTTCTCATTGAGTGAAGATGAGCGGGCTGAGTTGCGTGGTCGCATACTTGGTTTTGTATTCCAATCATTTCAGTTACTACCTGTGCTGACAGCAATTGAGAATGTAATGTTGCCATTAGAACTAACAGGTGTGAGTAATGCACGTAAAATCGCGCTTGAACTACTTAGGCGAGTAGGGTTAGAAGAACGCATTAGTCACTATCCAAAGCAACTTTCGGGCGGGGAACAGCAACGTGTGGCTATTGCACGGGCATATGTTACACATCCAAAATTACTACTGGCTGATGAACCTACCGGTAATTTAGATTCATCTACCGGCAATCAAATTATAGACCTTATGTTTGAGCTTAATCGTGAGAGAGGCACTACGTTGATTCTGGTAACCCATGACGAAGCTATTTCCAGTCGTTGTACACGACAAGTTCAGTTGGTTGGAGGGGAAATTGAAAATTAACCGGGCATACCAATTAAATTCTATCTGGTGAAATAAGTTTATGAATATTATTAAACTCTCTTTGCGTATGCTGCATCGTGATTTGCGTGCGGGTGAACTACATGTACTGATATTTGCACTGATAATTGCAGTGGGCGGGATGACCACTGTAGATTTTTTTACTGACCGGGTACAAATGGCTCTTTCTCGTCAGGGAAACCAGTTGCTTGGTGCAGATCTGGTTATTGTCTCTGATCGTCCGCTTCCACAGCACTATACAGAAGAGGCAATAAGGCTTGGACTGAATACTTCTACCGCACTTAAATTTCCCAGCATGGTAGTGAAAGGAGATAACAATATTCTGGTTGGGATAAAGGCAGTAACCGCTGGTTATCCATTGCGTGGCGAATTACGTATTACAGATGACATTGGTAAGACATCTTCATATAAGAATGATCATGTTGCTAATGGAATTCCATCACCTGGTTCAGCGTGGGTGGGGGAGAAACTCGCTGCTCGTTTTGCACTAAAAAAGGGAGATATGATTGAGGTTGGAGAAGCGCGTCTGATTGTAGCTTCACAGATTACTCTGGAGCCAGATTATTCAATCGGCTTCATAAACCTTGGGCCACGGGTATTGATCAATGCGATTGATCTGCCTGCAACTGGTTTAGTACAACAAGGTAGTCGTATTTCATACCGTTTGTTGATTGGCGGTAACGCAGGTATGGTAAAGACTTTACGGAACTGGATGCAGCCTAATTTGGCACCAGGAGAAAGAATTGAAGGTATTCGTGATGCTCGTCCTGAAATTAAAGCAGCACTTGAGCGGGCAGAAAAGTTTCTAAGTCTTGCTGCTATGGCAAGTGTAGTATTGGCAGCGGCAGCTATAGCGCTTGCAGCTCGACGATTCATTATGCGCCATTTGGATGGATGTGCAGTTATGCGTTGTCTGGGTGCAAGACAGAATGAGGTGTTGTATCTATACCTGTATCACTTCATCATACTTGGCTTGGTTGTGAGCATTTTGGGATGCTTACTAGGGCTTGTCGCTCAGGAAGTGCTGGTTTATTGGCTCTCTACAATGATAGAGGTTGAATTACCCTGGCCCAGTTTGTTTCCTTTTATACAAGGAATTTTAGTTGGTATAGTGTTATTGCTGGGTTTTGCTTTACCTCCTTTACTCAATTTACGCAGTGTGACTGCATTGCGTGTATTACGACGTGATATTGGCATCTCCAATGCTCATAGCTTGACAGGCTACGCATTGGGACTTGCTGCATTGTCAGTATTGTTTTTGTGGAAGGCTGGTGATGTGCGTCTGGGATTTTCGGTTATGACCGGATTTATTGCTGCAATAGCAGTTTTTGGTTTACTTGGATTTCTTCTGGTAAAAATCATTTCAAGTGTGCGTAGCAAAACAGGAGGAACATGGAAATATGGGTTAGCTAGTATATGGAGACGTGCTAACACCAGTGTGGTACAAGCTGTGGCACTTGGATTAGGATTGATGGCCCTGCTGACATTGACGCTGATTCGCGGCGATTTGTTACAAAACTGGCATACCACTCTTCCATCCGATACACCCAACCGTTTCTTGGTAAATATTCAGGAAGATCAGCTACAGTCACTGCAAGAATTTTTTAGACAGCATGATGTCTTACAGCCTTCTGTACATCCAATGGTACGAGGTCGGCTAACTTCTATTAACGGCAGCATAGTATTACCTGGAAACTATTCAAATACACGGGCAAAAAGATTGGTGAAACGGGAATTTAATCTGTCGTGGGCAAGTGAGATACGAAGTGATAATCTGATTATAGATGGAAAATGGTGGAAAAGTGGAGACACGGGGAAAGCAGTTTTGTCTATGGAGGAAGATGTTGCAAAAGCAATAGGAGTGCAATTGGGAGATACGCTGGTTTTTGATATTGCGGGTAGTACTTTTTCTGCTGTGGTGAGTAGTATTCGAAAAGTAGATTGGGATTCATTCCGTGTTAATTTTTTTGTGGTAACACCACCAGGTGTACTGGAAAAATATCCAACAAGCTATATTACTAGTTTCTATTTGCCACAGAATCGGATGGATATGATGAATCAACTGGTCATAACTTTCCCAAATTTCTTGGTTATAGATGTAGCAACTATTATCACGCAGGTACAAAAAGTCATTGAGCAAGTAACCAAAGCGATCGAATTTGTTTTCTTGTTTACACTTTTAGCCGGAGTAATAGTATTGTATGCAGCAGTCATCTCTACCCAAGATGAACGTATCTATGAGGCTGCAATATTCCGTACTTTGGGTGCAAAGCGCAGACAATTAATCAGTGCCTGGGCGGTCGAATTTGCAATACTTGGTGGTTTATCCGGATTATTTGCTTCAATGGGGGCAAGTGCATTGGGTTATGTTATCGGAAAATATACATTAAATCTGCCTTATACCTTTAATATATGGATATGGCTGATAGGCCTGTTTGCTGGGGTTGTAGGCGTAGTAGCAGCGGGAATGATGGGAACACGTAGTGCGCTAACAAGTCCGCCAATTATGGTGCTTAGGAGAATTGGCTAAATGGAAAAAATTTAATTACGGAGTATGGCTAGAAATCTATTAGTTAGGCTGAAACTTCTAGTAAAATATTAAAACGGTATATCATCATCCATATCTCCAAACCCGCTGTTGGGATTACTTGCAGAGCTATCTTTAGGTGGCGGAGTTTTATCATTCTTGTTTTCTACTTCAAAGCTGCTGCCTCCAGGTTTACTACCCAGCATTTTCATATCATTTGCGATTATCTCAGTTGTGTATCGGTCAGTACCTGCTTTATCTGTCCACTTACGAGTTTCCAGCCTGCCCTCAACATATACCGATCGACCTTTTTTCAGATATTCACCTACAATCTCAGCAAGTTTTCTATAAAACGTTATACGGTGCCATTCAGTTTTTTCTTGTTTCTCACCTGCTTTATCTTTCCAGGTTTCGGTGGTTGCTAATGTGATGTTGGTGACTGCGTCACCATTAGGCATGTAACGAATCTCAGGGTCTTTGCCAAGATTTCCAATGAGTATGACCTTGTTTATTGATGCCATTTATACTTCTCCCTCTAGTATTTGAACAACCCTTGTTTCATCAAAACCCTTCATATCTACTTTTAGGTAAGCGACTCCCTCGTTTGCCAGTACCAAGGCTTCATGAACACCGTTCAGAGATGCCAGCTCACGTGATAATTCGTTCGCTTTACCTGTTTCTATTTCCTGTACATGGTACATTTTTGTGCGTACAGCTGCAGGAGCCTTCATAGTAATAGCAAGCACTAGCCATAATGCCAGTAGAATGCCACAAAATGCAAATAATGCTGGGCTGCCATGATGTTCATATAGAAAGCCTCCCGCAGTTGCTCCAGTAAATGCTCCTAAAAACTGGATGCTGCTATATACGCCAATGGCCGTTCCTTTTGCGCCTACCGGAGAAATTTTTGAAATAAGAGATGGCAGGCTGGCTTCAAGAAGGTTAAATGCAGTAAAGAATACCAGCAACGCGATTGCCATACCTGATATAGAATCAAGCGCAAGTGCTAATAGACCCTGACTTAATAGCAGTAGAAATACTGCTATTGCAAATACTGGTTTAAGCTTAACTTTTTTTTCAGAATAGATGATGGCCGGAATAATGAGTAACATGGAAATAAGTAATACCGGTAAATATATCAGCCAATGGTCATCTGCTTCTAATCCAGCCTTTCGTAGTGATAGCGGAACTACAAGCCAAAGTGCCATAAGTGTAGCGTGTAATACAAACACACCGAAATTCAGGCGTAACAATTCAGGATTCTGTAGTACATTGATGAAGCGTCCGGGAGCTGCTTCAGTATCTGAATGGAAGCGGCAAATTAGCGGATTAGGAATAATCTTGTAAACTACTATGATAGCTAGTGATGCAAGTATTCCTGTCATGATAAAAATCCCCGGCACTCCTATCAGGCGATTTAATCCGGGCGCAATGATGAGTGAAAGAGCAAAGACAGTACCAATAGTCATTCCAATTGCAGCCATTGCTTTGGTACGATGTTCTTCACGGGTAAGATCAGCAGCCAGTGCCATTACTGCTGCAGAGATTGCACCAGAACCTTGGACAATACGGCCAAAGATTACCCAATAAATGTTATCAGCAGAAGCTGCTATAAAACTTCCCAGAGTAAATAAAATCAAACCAAAGTAGATAACTGGTTTACGCCCGATACGATCAGACAGCCAGCCAAAAGGGATTTGAAGTATTGCCTGAGTGAGTCCATAGGCACCAAGTGCAATACCGACTAGCGTGAAATTGTTCCCGCCGGGCAGGTTTTCTGCATAAAACGCAAACACTGGGAGAATAATGAACATTCCAAGCATGCGTAGTCCATAGATCGTTGCTAAGCCAGCAGTAGCTCGGATCTCAATTGGGGACATTTTTTCAGAGGATGAAGAGACAGGCATCAATCAGATTAGGAAAACACTGGAAAGTTGGGTATATTAGCAGGTTGCTCAGCGCTTAGGTAGCCGATGGAACTTATCAAAATTCGTGGTGCACGTACTCATAATCTGAAAAACATCAGTATTGATTTGCCACGTAATAAATTAATCGTGATTACCGGATTATCAGGATCAGGTAAATCTTCACTTGCATTTGACACGCTTTATGCAGAAGGTCAGCGGCGTTATGTGGAGTCTCTTTCTGCGTACGCCCGGCAATTTCTTAAGTTAATGGAAAAACCGGATGTAGATCTGATCGATGGGCTCTCTCCTGCAATAGCCATAGAACAGAAAGCAACCTCTCATAATCCCCGATCTACAGTTGGAACTGTAACTGAAATTCATGATTACATGCGTTTATTATTTGCACGTATTGGTGATCCACAATGTCCGGATCACCAGATCACTCTGGCAGCCCAGAGCGTTTCACAAATGGTAGATCATGTATTACAACTTCCACAAGATACGAAATTAATGATTCTTTCTCCGCTTGTAATAGGGCGTAAAGGGGAACAAGTAGATCTGTTTGATGAATTATGTGCGCAAGGTTTTGTACGTTTAAGGATTGACGGAAAGATTTATGAAATTGATGATCTGCCAAAGTTACAAAAAACTAAGAAGCACACTGTAGAAATCGTAGTCGACAGGCTAAAAGTTTCATCAGATTGTAAACAACGTCTTGCGGAGTCATTTGAGACGGCATTACGTCATGCTGATGGCAGGGCATTAGCTGTAGAAATAGATTCTGGTCGTGAACATCTTTTTTCTGCCAAGTTTAGTTGTCCCATGTGTAGTTATTCTCTGTCAGAACTAGAGCCAAGATTATTCTCCTTTAACAATCCAATGGGAGCATGCACAGAATGTGATGGCCTTGGACAAATTACATTCTTTGATCCTAAACGTGTTGTTGCCTTCCCTCATCTATCGTTAGCATCTGGTGCAATTAAGGGTTGGGATCGGCGCAATCAATTCTTTTTTCAGATATTAGAGGGACTTTCAAAGCACTACAGTTTTGATTTGGAGAAACCATTCGAACAACTTTCTTCGAATATTCAAGATATCATCCTGAATGGATCAGGCAAAGAAAAGATTTTATTCTTTTATTTAAATGGAAACGGTTCCAGGACCAGGCGAGAGCACTCTTTTGAGGGTGTTATTCCTAGCCTGAAGCGTCGCTATAAAGAGACAGATTCATCAGCGGTTCGTGAAGAGCTGGCAAAATATCTTAACTCCCAGACTTGCCCCGAGTGTGAAGGCACTCGTCTTTGTCGTGAAGCTCGTCACGTGAAGGTTGGAGGGAAAGCTATTTACGAAATTAATGCGTTGCCACTCAAGCAAGCGAGAAATTATTTCGATCAAATGAAACTTACCGGGCACAAGCGTTCCATTGCTGAACGAATTATCAAGGAAATTTCTAGTCGCTTACAGTTTCTAAATAATGTCGGGCTTGATTACCTGTCATTGGATCGATCTGCTGATACGTTATCAGGTGGTGAATCACAGCGTATTCGACTTGCGAGTCAGATTGGATCAGGGCTGACTGGTGTAATGTACGTTCTAGATGAGCCTTCCATTGGACTGCATCAGCGTGATAATGGACGCCTCCTGGACACTCTCAAAAATTTACGTGATCTTGGTAATAGTGTGATCGTTGTGGAGCATGATCGAGATGCCATACTTTCTGCTGATTATGTGGTAGACATGGGTCCTGGTGCAGGTGAGCATGGCGGACTTATCGTTGCCCAGGGAGAACCACAGGCTATTTACAAAAGTAAAGATTCGCTTACTGGGAAGTATATTTCCGGTGAGCTGGATATCGAGTTACCTGAAAAGCGAATTAAGCCGAAAAATGATCGTTGGTTGTCAATCATAGGAGCTTCAGGCAACAATCTGAAGAATGTAAATTTCAACCTGCCTGTAGGAATGTTTGTTTGTGTTACAGGAGTATCTGGTTCCGGTAAGTCTACACTTGTCAATAATACTCTTTACTATGCTATGGCACGACATCTATATGGTAGTAATGTAGAGTCTGCACCTCACCAATCTATTGAAGGCACCGCTTTCTTCGATAAAGTAATTAACATGGACCAGAGCCCGATTGGGCGCACCCCACGCTCTAATCCGGCAACTTATACCGGGTTATTTACCCCTATCCGGGAATTATTTGCTGGCGTCCCTCAGGCGCGAGAACGTGGTTATAACCCTGGTCGATTTTCTTTTAATGTTAAAGGCGGTCGCTGCGAAGCTTGTCAGGGAGATGGCCTGATTAAAGTAGAAATGCATTTCTTGCCAGATATATACGTTTCGTGTGATGTTTGCCATGGTAAGCGTTATAACCGTGAGACGCTTGAAATTCAGTACAAGAGCAAGAACATCATTGAGATTTTACAAATGACAGTTGAGCAGGCGTATGAATTTTTTGCTCAGGTACCAGTTGTGGTTCGTAAACTGAGAACTTTATTAGATGTGGGATTAGGTTACATTACACTAGGACAGTCCGCGACAACACTCTCAGGAGGTGAAGCTCAGCGTGTGAAATTGTCACTGGAGCTTTCGAAGCGTGATACAGGGCGCACCTTATACATACTTGATGAGCCTACCACCGGATTACATTTCCAAGATATAGATATGTTGTTAAAAGTGCTACACCGATTACGAGACCACGGAAACACAGTAGTAGTAATTGAGCATAATCTTGATGTGATTAAAACTGCAGATTGGGTCATTGACCTTGGTCCTGAAGGAGGTAATGCCGGTGGTCGGATTATTGTTGAAGGGCCGCCAGAGGAGGTTGCAGAACATACGGTGAGTTTTACAGGACATTATCTCAGAACAGTACTCAATATACGGGCTGAGAGAGAAATAAAATGAATCCCCGCAAGCTTCTGCTTGATAGCTTTAATATTGCCGTTGCTGCTGCTGATCCATTAAACATAGTACCCCATCATTTACCCAAGCCACCCAAGGGGCGTACTTTTGTTGTGGGTGCTGGTAAAGCCGCAGCAGCAATGTCTCTGGCAGTAGAAAGACATTGGCCAAAAAAAGCAGAATTAGATGGCATAGTGATTACTAGCTACGGCCATGGCTTGCCGACAAGTAGAATTGCAGTACATGAGGCCGGCCATCCGATACCGGATGAACAAGGTGAGCAGGCAGCAAAGAAAATTCTTGTAAAAGTTAAGCAGCTTGGAACTGACGATTTACTGTTATGTTTAATTAGTGGTGGTGGTTCTAGTTTGTTATCTTTGCCAGTAGCTGGCATTTCGTTGAGTGAACTTAAAAGTGTAACCAGGGAATTACTTCGATGCGGTGCAGCAATTCAGGAGATTAATACCGTTCGTAAGCATCTTTCCTGTATCCAGGGCGGCAGACTTGCAGCTGAATGTCGTTCACCTATACTATCTCTGATAATCTCTGATGTGACCGGTGATGAGCCGTCAAATATTGCTTCCGGTCCATGTGCGCCGGATCCAACGACCTACCAGGATGCACTTACAATACTAGAGCGTTACAGAATAAATCAGCCTTCTTCTGTAATAAAGGCATTACGTTCTGGTACCAGAAATAAATTGGATGAGACACCAAAACCAGGTGACATAATATTCAAGAATGTAGAAAATCGCGTGATTGCTACTTCTCATAATTCTCTGATTGCTGCAGGAGATTTTTTTCGCAGTAAAGGCATTTCAACTGCAATACTTGGTGCAACGGTTACTGGTGAAGCCAGAGATGTTGCTAAGGTTTATGCAGCATTAGCATATGAAATCCGCCAATATGGTCATCCATGGAGATCACCGGTTGTGCTGGTTTCAGGTGGTGAAACTACGGTTACCGTAAATGGAGAGGGTCGTGGCGGAAGAAATACAGAGTTTTTACTGTCGCTAGCCATTGAGCTTGGTGGAGCCAGAAATATTTATGCTCTTGCTTGTGATACAGATGGTATAGATGGATTGGGGGATAATGCGGGTGCCATTATTACACCAGATTCATTGTATCGGGCCGAACAGATGGGAATTAACTTCTCTGAATTGCTTACAAATAATAATGCCTATGATTTTTTTAAACAGACTGGTGATTTGGTTATCACCAATATTACACGGACTAATGTTAGCGATTATCGGGTAATTATAGTGTTATAGAATTAGATATTCTGAGCAGGACGGTTCGTATAAAAATACATACAGGAATATCTTTCATAAATAATTTTTTATTATTATCAGACCACCTAAATTGAAGCTATTAATTTCTTAGTCTGTTAAAAATTCAAATTTGTGTTTTTTTATGTCATTACAGTATTAAAATAGTATTTCCGGATTATTAAAGGAAAGTGTAAATGGCAGCAACTATACTAGTTGTAGAAGATGAGCCGGCAATTCAGGAATTGATTTCGTATGGTTTGCGACAAGCCGGCCATGAAACATTCTGTGCAGGGGACGCAGAACAGGCTATGAAAATAGTGAATGATGTACTGCCTGATTTAGTGTTACTTGACTGGATGTTACCTGGAATGAGTGGCATTGAATTTGCAAAAATGCTGCGACAAGTTCCCAGAACTAAGAATATTCCTATCATTATGCTTACCGCACGCACAGAGGAGAGCGATAAAGTTTCAGGGTTGGAGGTAGGCGCAGATGACTATATCACTAAGCCCTTTTCTCCCCGTGAGCTGGTTGCGCGGATTAAGGCAGTTTTACGACGGCGTTCACCAGAAGCTGCTGACGATATAGTTGAAATTAGCGGATTAAGGCTTGATCCGGTTACACATCGTGTGACTGTAAGTGACCATGAAGTGATATTAGGCCCTACAGAGTTCCGGCTATTGTATTTCTTAATGACTCATCCAGAGCGAGTACATTCACGTTCACAATTACTTGATGGAGTGTGGGGAGATCATGTTTTTGTTGAGGATCGTACAGTTGACGTACATATAAGAAGATTACGTAAGATACTGGAACCTGTTGGTAAGGATGGATTAGTACAAACTGTAAGAGGATCCGGTTACCGACTGTCTGTCGGCAGGGCATAGGGTATGGGATAATATAGAAATGATGATCCAGTTTTATTCTTTGGAATAAATTACGTGTCCCGTTTCCCAGGAAACTTACTAATTGTCATTTTGCTTACTGCTGTAGCAGGTGGCCTATGGTTGATTTTTGATATTGTCATCGCGCTATTATTCTATAGCATGGCATTATTGTTACTTGTCATTTATCACTTGTATTTTTTAACGGCCCTGGACAGGTGGCTACAAATTCCTGATCCTACATCTGCTACTTTACCTGATGGTTCCGGGGCATGGGGTGACGTGTTTGCACGACTGGCTCGTCTTATGCGAAATCAGAGTCAAAGCCACCAACAGTTAAGTCTGGCACTTGAACGTCTTCGGCGTGCTACTTCGGCAATGCCGGAAGGTGTGATAATCCTAGATGAAGCAGATCGTATCGAATGGTGTAATCCGGTTGCCGAACAGCATTTTGGCATAGATTTTAAACGAGATGCTGATCAACAAATTACTTTTCTGGTACGGCAGCCGCAGTTTGCTGAGTATTTGTCAACCCATAATTACAGTGAACCTCTGGTAGTTAAGCAAACGAGGCATCAGGAATTGATTCTTTCTCTACAGTTAGTACCATATGGAGACAAGCAAAAACTACTAATAAGTCGTGATATTACACGTCTTGAAGGAGTTGAAACGATGAGGAGGGACTTTGTTGCCAATGTTTCACATGAACTGCGCACGCCACTCACAGTGATTGGTGGGTTTTTTGAAACCGCGTCAGAAGAAAACTGGATCTCTTCTGAGATGGGTAAGCGGGCCCTTGTTCTCATGTCTGATCAAACCAGGCGTATGCAACGCCTGGTAGAAGACTTGCTGACACTGTCACGACTTGAGAATACACAAAATCAGATACGGGAAGAAAACGTTAACGTGACTGAAATATTGCACGAGTTATATCATGAAGCGGAGTCTTTAAGTGCAGGGCGTCATCATATTAATCTTACTCTTGATACTGATGTAATGTTACAGGGGAGCCCAGATGAATTACGAAGCGCATTTAGTAATCTTGTCAGTAATGCCATACGCTATACTTCTGACGGGGGAAAGGTTGGTTTGAGGTGGAGCTGTCAAAACGGGAAGGGTGTTTTTACTGTGCAGGATAGTGGTATTGGTATTGATCAGGAACATATTCCGCGCCTGGCTGAACGTTTTTACCGAGTGGACCTTAGTCGTTCACGAGGAACTGGTGGTACCGGTTTGGGGCTTGCGATCGTTAAACATATTCTTAGTCGTCACCAGGCATATTTGGAAATTATTAGTGAGACAGGGAAGGGAAGTTCGTTCAGTGCATGGTTCCCGGATAAACGTTCAATAGCTCAGGAAGACGAATAGTTTTATTTGCCAGCAAAAAATATTAAAAAATACTGTACTCATAATGTTCAAGACCATTGAAAATTTTGTCGGAAATACACCTTTGGTAAGGCTCAAATGCTTGCCCGGTAAGACTAGTAATATTCTTCTTGCTAAACTGGAAGGGAATAACCCTGCAGGCTCTGTAAAAGATCGCCCGGCTTTATCAATGGTTTTAAATGCACAGAAGCGTGGGGAAATTAAACCAGGGGATACTCTGATTGAGGCAACTAGTGGAAATACTGGCATAGCTTTAGCGATGGTTGCTGCAATGCTGGGTTATCGAATGATATTAGTAATGCCGGAGCATCTTAGTGTGGAACGACGTCAGTCCATGAGTGCATATGGTGCGGAGATTGTGCTGACCTCAAAAGAGGGTGGAATGGAGGAAGCCAGAGATGTAGCAGAACATATGAATAAATCAGGGCGTGGAATTATTCTTAATCAATTCTCCAATTCTGATAATCCATTAGCACATTACAAAAGTACAGCACCAGAAATCTGGAATAATACTAAAGGTAAAGTTACTCACTTTGTAAGTAGTATGGGAACTACAGGTACAATTATGGGTTGCTCCAGGTATTTCAGGGAGAAGAATCCATCAATCCAGATTATTGGAGTGCAACCTAATGAGGGTGCTCAGATTCCCGGAATCAGGAAATGGCCCGAAGCGTATTTGCCAAAGATTTATGACGCGAAACAAGTAGATCAAATAATGCTGGTTTCTCAGAATGAAGCGGAGGAATCAACCAGACGCTTAGCCCGAGAAGAAGGAATATTTGCAGGAGTTTCCTCCGGTGGGGCTTTAGCTGCAGCCCTTAAGATTTCCTCTGGCATAGAAAATTCAGTAATTGTTTTTATAATATGTGATCGTGGTGACCGGTATCTTTCAACCGGTATTTTCTCAAATAAATGAAGAATGGGCATATACGATAGAGGGCGCAGTATTTTTGAATCCACATTGAATTTTATTTGTTTTATATTCCTTATATTATCTTGAAATAGCAGTGCTAATCATGCCAGATAAAATATAGAAATCGTAACAGTTTGATGTAAGCTTATTCCAGGCAGACTATTTTAAGCCAAAAATTTATTTAGAGAGGGTATGTTTGGCTCCGACTCTTGTTTTTGATATCGAAACGGTACCTGATATAGAGGGGCTGCGTAAGCTTCATGAGCTTGGCTCTGAGCTTTCGCCTGCCGATATTGCTGAGATGGCATTCCAGTCTCGTCGGCAAGTAACCGGAAATGATTTTTTACAGCTTCATTTGCATAAAATCATTGCTATTTCATGTGTGTTGCGCGATAGAAATGATTTTTGTGTATGGTCATTGGGTAGTACGAAGGATACTGAGGCAGAGCTTATTAGACGATTTTTTGAAGGTATTGATAAATATACCCCTCAGTTGGTTTCGTGGAACGGAAACAGTTTTGACTTGCCGGTACTACACTACCGTAGCATGATTCATGGTATCCGGGCACATCGCTATTGGGAAACAGGTGAGAATGACCGGGACTTTAAATGGAACAATTATCTCAGTCGCTATCATACTCGTCACCTGGATTTAATGGACTTACTTGCATTACATCAGCCACGTGCCAATGTTGCACTTAATGATCTGGCACAATTGATAGGTTTTCCGGGAAAACTTGGGATGGATGGGTCTCAGGTATGGAATGCATTTCAGGACGGGAAGAGTGTGGCAATCCGGAGCTATTGTGAAACTGATGTGGTAAATACTTATCTTATGTTTCTGCGTTTCCAGTTTCTGCGTGGTATTTTAGACGATGAACAATATCTTTATGAGAGTGAGCTGGTTCGTACTACCTTGAAAAAATCAACTGAACCTCATTGGGAGGAATTTCTGAGTCAGTGGAAGATTTAATAATAAGATTACGAATTATTACTTTTGTGTAATTCATAATATCGCTCAGAGTGACTCTGTCACCCTTGAGCAGTCAAAGATATTTTTGTTTTCTAGTCTCTTTCTCCCGCAAATGCCATCAACAGATGTAGCAAATGTACAAAGAGATTAAAAATATTAAGGTACATACCAAGTGCTGCCATCACATAGTTTGTTTCACCACCATTTACAATGCGGCTTACGTCATACAGAATAAAGCCTGAAAACAACAATACTGCAACTGCTGAGATAGCCAGAGACGCTGCTGGTATAGCGAGAAATATGTTTGCAACCATTGCAATTAACAATAAGATTATCCCTGCAAACAGGAAATTTCCCATAAAACCAAAGTCTTTGCGTGTCACTGTGGCGTACCCAGCCAAAGCAAAGAGTATAGTAGCAGTACCTCCGGCAGCAAGACCTATTAATTGGGGGCCATTGCTGAACTGTAGTGCAGCATTAAGTAGTGGTCCAAGGAACCAACCAAGACAAAAAGTGAATCCGAACAGCAAGATAATTCCCCATATACTATTTCGGGTGGCTTTTATTGCAAATATGAACCCAAACATCACTGCCAACATCACTACCACTCCCATGACTGGGGACTGAGCAAAGAAAGAGAAATTCGTGCTCATTCCAATCATTGCACCAATTATCGTTGGAATCATGGTCAGACCAAGCATCCAGAAGGTATTACGAAGAACTTTATTACGGACAACAGCAAGTTTGCTCGATTGTGCCTGGTTCGGATATTGTAGTTCGGGTTGCATATGTTCTCCTTGGTTATCAGCCTACACTAAATTTCTAATACGTAAGACTACTAATATTCATGAAAAGTTGCAATATTTTGTGAGGATTGTAGATATCCTTTAAAAGGGATAATTAGCCCATCAAAGTTAAATATTGGGGCAAATAGGAGCTTTAATAGTAAATATCAGGTTAATGGATATTAGTTATATTGCATTAAATATATCTATAATATAATCAAGTGGTTGTTCGGGTTGATTTTAGCGATACCCTTGGTTGATTCTTTATGTTTTCCGGTTCCGGTTCTGGAAATTTATACCATGGAGCCTTAAAAGATTTATGTTTCTTATTTATGAGGGAATAGTATGAATGTTTCAACTGCCATTAACTCGCGACGCGCCATCAAGTTTTTTGATTCCGGTCATCGTATGAGTGATGCCGAGATCGACCAACTCATGTCACTTGCGTTACTCGCTCCGACTTCTTTCAATATTCAGAACTGGCGTTTTCTGTTAGTAAAGAATCCTGACCTTCGACGTCAGCTAAGGACTGTAGCCTGGGATCAGGCACAAGTCACAGATGCATCGTTACTGGTTGTTCTGACTGCAGATTTGAAGTCGTGGGCTAAGGAGCCTATACGCTACTGGGAGAGCGCTCCGCAACCGGTTCAGGAATTTATTCTTCCCGCAATTGAAACATACTATAACGGACATGAACAGGTACAACGGGATGAAGCGATGCGTTCATGCGGTATTGTAGCAATGACTCTGATGTTAGCAGCTCAGGAAATGGGGTATGCCTCATGTCCAATGGTTGGTTTCGATTTTGAAAAGGTAGGTAAGATTATTAATCTTCCGGCAGATCATGTTATTGCAATGTTTGTAGCTATTGGAAAAGGCACTAAAGATGCATGGGCCAGAGGCGGGAGATTAACTATGGATGAAGCAGTAATTACTGACAGATTCTAATTTCAAAAGCAAATATTCAGAAAAAAATAATTCCGGCTATATTTCTATCAATTACAAAACTCGTAGTTATTCCACTGCTTTGAGGTTATCCTGCGCCTCAACATTTCCTTGTGCTGCCGACTTTGCATACCACTTCTTAGCTTCGGCATCATCTTGTTTTATGCCTTCACCCATATGATACATAGCACCAAGGTTATTTTGTGCATCAGCATTTCCCTGGAGAGCGGCTTTCCGAAAAAAATCAACTGCTTTAACGGAATCTTGAGTTATGCCACCTTGCCCCGTTGCATACATCAGACCTAAATTAAATTGTGCATCAGCATTTCCCTGCAGGGTAGCTCTATGGAACCACGCTGCAGCTTTAGCAGCATCGGTACTCAATACTTTACCGGACGCATCTTTAGATATAGCCTCACCTGTAAAATACATCACACCGAGAGTAGTTTGTGCCTTTGCATCCCCAGCTTCAGCATCTTTTCTCAATTTCTGAAATTTCTCTTCTGGAGTTGGCACGTCTGGTGAAGTGTTTGGTAGTATTTCTTCAGCAAGCTTAGATTTTTCTTCCGGTGATAACCTCTCTGTTAATGATGTCGGCAGTTGTCCTTCAAGCGTTATTTCACTACCTAAGGCAACCGGTTCTTTCATCTTATCTTTATTATCAGAAGCTTCGTTATTACAACCGACAATAGTTAATAAAAAAACAGTAGTTAATGCAGTGGTAAAAATACTCATTAATTATTTTCCTTTATTGAATCGATTAAACCATGGAAAGAAAGTATCTTGCTTGCAGAATTTTATAAGAAAAATATAGAAAGATGGGAATTTCTTGTCATTTTATAGTTCTCAACTAAAATGAACTGTTTGTCAGAGTTGGATTTTGGCGTTGCACAGGCCTATTGGGATAAGATTAAAGTATCTGCAAATACCTTCTTGTCAATAAATCACGAAACAAATAAATTCCGTGTAAGAGATCTGCTTGTTGAGGATTTAAATAGTTTGATTGTAAAAAGGGGGCTATATTGGATGCGAAGAGGTTATGCTGAAGAGTTGATCAGAATAACTGCCTCTTAACTGACACCTTTTGTCTCGAATTAAATTTTGCTGAAAGTATTTAGGGATTAAATAAATCACAAGCTGTAGTACATATCAAACTCAATCGGATGTGTTGCCATACGGGAGCGCATGACTTCTTCCATTTTTAGGTCAAGGTAGGCATTAATCATATCATTTGAAAACACATCTCCACGGATAAGAAAATCACGATCACTGTCAAGGTTATCAAGAGCTTCTTCCAGAGAAACACAGGAGTTCGGAACTTTGGCTGCTTCTTCAGGTGGCAGATCGTAGAGATTCTTGTCCATGGGGTCACCCGGATGGATTTTATTTTGGATACCATCTAATCCGGCCATCATTAAAGCAGTGAAAGCAAGATAAGGATTGGCAGTGGGGTCAGGAAAACGTGCTTCTATACGACGGGCCTTAGAATCATTAGTATGGGGTATACGCACTGCAGCAGAACGGTTACTTACTGAGTAGGCAAGATTGCTGGGAGCTTCAAAACCAGGGATTAAGCGCCGATAGGAATTTGTACTGGGATTAGTGATAGCGTTTAGGGCTTTCGCGTGTTTGATTACGCCACCAATATAAAATAGCGCCATTTCAGACAAACCGGCATATCCGTTCCCGGAAAATAAATTCTTACCGTTCTTCCACAGTGACTGATGTACATGCATACCTGAACCGTTATCACCTACAATGGGCTTTGGCATGAAAGTTGCTGTTTTTCCATAGGAATGAGCAACGTTATGTACAACATATTTGAGTACCTGAGTCCAGTCAGCACGTTTTACTAAACTACTAAATTTTGTGCCTATTTCACATTGGCCCGCAGTAGCAACTTCGTGGTGGTGGACTTCCACTTCCACTCCCATTTCTTCAAGTGCAAGGCACATCGCTGAACGGATATCCTGCAAAGAGTCAACCGGAGGAACAGGAAAGTATCCGCCTTTAACCATGGGTCGGTGACCAATATTGCCACTTTCATATCTTTCCGGGGAGCTCCAGGCTGCTTCACCAGATTCAATTTTTACCGAGCAACCTGACAGATCTGTATGCCAGATCACAGAATCAAAGACAAAGAATTCAGGTTCAGGGCCAAAATAGGCAATATCACCAATGCCAGTTGACTTGAGATAAGCTTCACCACGTCGTGCCAGTGATCGTGGATCACGGCTATAACCCTGACCATCTGAAGGCTCAACCACATCACAGGTAAGTAGCAGAGTGGGTTCATCCATGAACGGATCAAGGTTAGCTGTTTCATGGTCAGGCACTAACAGCATATCGGAAGCCTGGATACCTTTCCATCCGGCAATTGATGAGCCATCAAACGAGTGACCGTCCTCAAACTTATCAATACCGAAAGCATGTGCCGGAATAGTTACGTGATGTTCCTTACCCCGAGTGTCAGTAAATCGTAAATCAACGAATTTTACTTCGTTATCTTTTATCATTTTTAAAACGTCAGCTGCTGCCATTTTTTCTCTCCAGACTAGATTTACAACTTAACATAGCATAAGAAATGAGCAAAACACCAAATATAAGATTATATCAGGACGAGCAAGGTTATCGCTTGAAACAAGTTAAATAGTATGGCGCAAGGTGTTATTTCCATGATTTAAAATAAAGTGGCCAAATATCTTATTAAGTATCCATAGCTATTGCAGAATAATATTTCTATCAGTATTCTTAAGCATCCGTAATAAAAATGAAATAACATTACATTCTTTAATCCTTAAACTATCGGAACATATATGGGATCAACTACAGAAATACTAGACAGGGCTAAACTACGAGCCAAAGATATGGATTTACCATATGAAGGGGCACTTCTTCCTACAGAAGCGCTTACATTTTTGCAAGAAAATCCTGATGCCAGATTGGTAGATGTACGGTCACAAGCAGAGTGGTCCTGGGTAGGAAGAATTCCAGGCGCAGTTGAGATAGAGTGGCAAATTTTTCCGAGTATGCAGGCCAATCCTGATTTTCTAGAGCATCTTACACGTAAGGTGCCCAAAGAATCACCTGTGATGTTTATATGTCGAAGTGGTGTTCGTTCGAATCAGGCTGCCATAGTTGCCTCGGAATCAGGTTATTCAAATTGTTACAATGTTCTTGAAGGTTTTGAAGGAGATAAAGACTCAAATAGTCATCGTGGTGTCCAGGGGGGATGGAAGGCAGCAGGGTTGCCATGGGTACAAAGCTAAATCTTTATATATCAAAGGGGGGAAGATATTGCTGTAGTTAATTTGCAGACCATTCTATAAGTCCGGAATATGCTGTAAATAGAATAATTATGCCAAACATAATACGATACCAGGCAAAAACCGTGAAATCATGATTGCTGATAAAGCGTAACAGTCCACGTACTGCCAGAAGCGCGCTAATGAATGAAGCAACAAATCCAATACTGAACATACCGACATCATCGAAGTGTAGAAATTCACGATGTTTGAAAACATCGTAGAACGTAGCAGCGAACATAATAGGAATAGCCAAGAAGAAAGAAAACTCTGTTGCTGCCCTGCGGGACAAACCAAAGAATAATCCGCCAATGATAGTGGCTCCCGAGCGGGAAGTTCCCGGAATTAATGCGAAGCATTGCATTAATCCCACTTTTAAAGCGTGTTTCCAGTCCATATCTTCTACGCGGTCTACATCTACGACATGTTTTCTTCGTTCAGCCCATAAAATTATCACTCCGCCGACAATCAAAGCAATTGCAACTGGTATTGGATGAAATAGATACTGTTTGATGATTTTGATGAACAACAGGCCTAAAATTGCAGCAGGTAAGAATGCAATAAATAGATTTAAAATAAAGCGATTGGAGTCCTCATTGGAACCAATGCCTGCTAATACATTACTAATTTTGGCACGATATTCCCAGCAGACAGCTAATATGGCTCCTAGTTGAATCACTATTGCAAAAACCATACCTTTTTCATCATTAAAATTAAGCAAGTCACCTACCAGTATAAGATGTCCGGTAGAGGAAATTGGCAGAAACTCTGTCAGACCTTCAACGATGCCGAGGATTAGTGCCTTAATCAGTAGAAGCAGGTCCATGTGATTATCTTAAGAATAAATTTTTGCTGCGGATAAACATAAGTGAATCCAAATGGGTATAAGTCTTGTCGGGAAAGGTAAGGTTCAGCCAGTTTGAAGATATTATGGCAATTCCATTAGTTTCTTTTTTATGAACAGATATACTAATACACACTAATTTTTAACTTTGAAAAACTAGAATAGTTATGGAAATGTTATGTCTTGTTATAGACTTCAGCCCCTTTATTTACAAATTCAATAGATTTTTCTTTCATGCCATTTTTTAATGCTTCGTCCTCACTCATACCAATACTGTCTGCATAGTCTCGGACATCCTGGGTAATTTTCATCGAACAAAAATGTGGTCCGCACATCGAGCAGAAATGGGCAAGTTTAGCACCATCTTGTGGAAGGGTCTCATCATGAAATTGCCTCGCCTTATCTGGATCAAGACTGAGGTTAAACTGATCATCCCAACGAAATTCAAACCGGGCTTTAGATAGTGCATTATCACGGATTTGTGCCCCGAGGTGGCCCTTTGCCAAATCTGCCGCATGTGCGGCAATTTTGTAGGTAATGATTCCATCTTTTACGTCTTTCTTATCAGGCAGACCAAGATGTTCTTTTGGTGTGACATAACATAGCATTGCTGTACCGTACCAGCCAATCATGGCAGCACCAATAGCAGAAGTAATATGGTCATAGCCGGGGGCTATATCTGTGGTGAGTGGACCTAGCGTGTAAAACGGTGCCTCATTACAATGTTTCAGCTGTAGATCCATGTTCTCTTTAATGAGATGCATAGGAACATGCCCGGGGCCCTCTATCATTACTTGTACTTCATGTTTCCATGCAATTTTAGTCAGTTCACCTAGGGTCTTTAGTTCCGCAAATTGTGCTTCGTCATTAGCATCATAAATTGAGCCAGGACGCAGACCATCACCCAACGAGAAACTTACATCGTAAGCTTTCATAATTTCGCAGATTTCCTCGAACCGTGTATAAAGAAAACTCTCTTTATGGTGTGCAAGACACCATTTAGCCATGATTGAGCCACCTCTTGAGACAATACCAGTCATACGTTTAGCAGTCATGGGCACATAGGATAATCTCACTCCTGCGTGGATAGTGAAGTAGTCAACTCCCTGTTCCGCTTGTTCAATTAAGGTGTCACGAAAGATTTCCCAGGTTAAGTCTTCAGCTTTCCCATTTACTTTTTCTAGTGCCTGATAAATTGGTACGGTACCAATCGGAACAGGACTGTTGCGAATTATCCATTCACGTGTTTCATGGATATTTTTCCCGGTGGACAGGTCCATTACTGTGTCTCCGCCCCAACGAATAGCCCATGTCATTTTCTCTATTTCTTCCTGGATACTAGATCCAAGTGTTGAATTACCAATGTTAGCGTTAATTTTTACAAGAAAATTACGCCCTATAATCATTGGTTCAGACTCAGGGTGGTTAATATTGGCAGGAATAATCGCGCGACCCCGTGCTACTTCATCACGCACAAATTCCGGTGTGATGAATCCGGATGGTGGCATTCCAAAATTATTTCCTGAGTGTTGGCGAGTAAGTATATTTTGGTGTTGTGAAATTAATTCTTCACAACGTTGATTCTCGCGTATTGCTATGTATTCCATTTCTGATGTAATAATGCCAAGACGGGCATAGTGCATTTGTGTCACATTTGCTCCGCTTTTTCCGCAACGAGGACGGCATTTTAGATCAAAACGCATCTCCTTAAGTTTTGGGTCAGCAAGGTGTTCTCTGGCATAAACGGAAGCAGGCTTAGAAAGAATTTCACTGTCACCACGTTCGTCTATCCATTTTTCGCGTACCATAGGCAGACCAGAACGGATATCAATTTTCTTTTCGGGGTCAGTATAAGGGCCGGAAGTATCGTAAACGTATATTTTCTGGTTTTTTTCTGTGCCTGAATTAGAGGGCGTGTCAGACTGACTAATTTCTCGCATTGGTACCTGGATATCAAGCCGAGAACCCTGCACGTATACTTTTCGGGAATTAGGTAAAGGTTTTATTGCTGCATCATCTACTTGAGCAGTTTGATTTGAAAATTTTGTGGGGTTTAAAACTACGGAATTCATAGTACGCTCCTTGAGGTGCCTTAAGGAGCAGGGGCAGGTCATCCCAGCTTCCCTACGGCGGCATTACCCGTGTCAGGTATTAAGGGACTCTCTCACCTATCTTCCATGTTTCTGGAAGTGGACCCCCAGCTTATACTGTGAAACTAAAGGAAATATGGAATAATTGCAAGCATGAGATAAGAATTTATTTAGGAATAAATATGAATTTAGAACAGACTCGTTTTAATATGGTAGAACAACAAATCCGTCCATGGGACGTACTGGATCCGGAAGTCATCAAGTTACTTTTTGAGCTACGGCGCGAGGAATTTGTCCCTGCAGTTTATTGTTCTTTAGCATTTGTGGATATGGAAATTCCACTGGGGCATGGTGAGGTGATGCTTGCTCCCAAGATGGAAGCCCGTATCTTACAGGAAATACAGGTTAGAAAGACTGACAGAATACTGGAAGTTGGCAGTGGCAGCGGTTATCTGACTTCATTGTTAGCTAAGAAAGGTGGGCATGTTTACAGCATTGAGATTTTACCGGAATTAAAAATGATTGCAGAACAGAATCTTCAGGCTCATGGTATAGCCAATGTAACTCTGGAAGTGGGTGATGCTTCCCATGGTTGGCCTGAGCACGGACCATATGATGTTATCGTATTGACTGGTTCCACACCAATTTTACCTGAAGAGTTTCAGAATAGCCTTATAGCTGGCGGGAGACTATTTGTGGTGGAAGGTGACGCACCCGTGATGAAGGCCGTACTTATTACATGTGTGGAAGAAGGTACGTATAGTAGGGTGGGTTTGTTCGAAACCTGCATTCCTCCATTGAGGAACGTTCAACAAACAAAGCAGTTTGTTTTCTAATCTTTTAATTTTATAAATTACCCTTTTGACTGATCTGTCATCTAATCTATTTTCAATCGGACGAAAATTTTATTTTCCAGAAGTAAGAATTAAGGTGAATATTTCGCAATACGTTTATGCATTATTAATTATTGGGGTGAGTTTACATACCCCGCTAAATGCTGCTGACCTGATGGATGTTTACCGCGATGCGTTGGAGCAGGATGCACAGTATGCTGCTGCACGCGCTGCACATAGGGCAGCCCAGGAGAAATTACCTCAGGGTAGAGCAGGGTTGCTCCCTATCCTCACACTTTCAGGAGTACAGAGGAGGCAACTCATCAACTCAAGCATAGGACCTGAAAGAAAGATTAATAGGAGCGGCCTGGTTATTGAAGCGACCCAGCCAATTTTCCGTAAGGAGAATTTTGTAGCCTACGAACAATCAAAAATCCAGGTCATGCAGGCAGATTCACAATTCATCATAGCAGCCCAGGATCTGATCTTACGTGTGGCGCAGGCATATTTTGACGTATTGATTTCTCAGTTCGACGTGAGGGTGGAGGAAGACCAGAAGGAAGCTATTGAGCGGCAACTGAAACAGGCTAAAGCCAACTTCGAGGCGGGCAATTCTACTATAGTTGACACCAACGAAGCTCAGGCTCGTTTTGATATAACAGTTTCGAAGTTGATCGTCTCTAGGAACACGCTGGAAATTAATAAACGTAAACTGCAGAAGATTACTGGTCGATTTCCCGATGATATCTCGCGCTTACATGAAAGTGATGATGTCGATATATCTGTTCTAAGGTATGCCAGTATGGGGGATTGGCTCGTAGTAGCCGAACAGAATAGCCTTGCCGTTAAAGTTCAACAGGCAGTGTATGAGATCGCGAAATATGAGGTAGAGCGTGCTAAGGCAGGGCACTATCCGACCCTAGATCTGGTTGCACTCTATAGTAATCAGAAAGGTGTGGGTGGAACCTTTACTGGGAGGGGGATAGATCTGACTTCAAAGGAAATAGGGCTTGAGCTTAATATTCCGTTATTTAGTGGATTTGCGGTACAGTCGCGTGTGCGTGAGGCATTAGCTATTCAGGAAAAAGTGCGTCAGGATATGGAAGATACTCATCGCAACACTGCGCTTCAAGTGAGCCAGGAATATCTTAATACCACCAACGGCAAGGCCTTGGTGAAGGCGCAAATACAAGCCGTGAGATCCAGTCAGAGCCAATTTGAATCAACCAAACTAGGTCAGGAAGTAGGCGTAAGGACTGAGGTCGATGTGTTGAATGCACAGGGATTACATTCTATGTCTCGACGAGATCTTGGCCGAGCACACTATAATTTATTCATGTCAAGATTGAGGCTCAAAGCGGCAGCAGGTGAACTTAATGAGGAAGATTTGGTACAGATAAATGAAGTGTTGCAGTAGCAGGATTTATCGTCCTCATTTTGGAAGAGCAGGTTTAACGAGTTTCACGATGCTATATAATTCGTAACATAGACAGGGCAGGCCAATAGTCAGTTTTCAATATTTTATAAGCAGGTCAGGGATTAATGAGATGCGCTTTCATTCGTCAGGTATGGATAAAAATAGTATGTATAATTCGGATTTTATAAGTATTAAAAATGGGGTTAGAGGCAATGCGTAAAGAGAAAATTGCTTTGATTACGGGTATTACCGGGCAGGATGGCTCATGCCTTGCAGAGTTTTTGCTGGATAAGGGTTATGAAGTGCATGGCATAAAACGCCGAACCTCATTGTTTAATACTGACCGGATTGACCATTTATACCAAGATCCGCACGAGAAGAACCGGCATTTCTTTCTACATCACGGTGACATGACTGATTCCAGTAGCTTGGTGCGCATTATCCAGCAGGTGCAACCGAATGAAATTTACAATCTTGCGGCGCAAAGTCATGTCGCTGTGTCATTTGAAGAGCCGGAATATACTGCAAACTCGGATGCACTTGGCGCATTGCGTTTACTCGAAGCAATTCGTATCCTTGGTTTGGAAAAGAAAGTCCGTTTTTACCAGGCATCTACTTCTGAATTATATGGATTGGTACAGGAAACACCTCAAAAAGAAACCACGCCGTTTTATCCCCGATCCCCTTACGCAGTTGCCAAACTCTACGCTCACTGGATCACAGTTAATTATCGTGAGGCTTATGGTATGTATGCCTGTAATGGCATCATGTTCAATCACGAGAGCCCGGTACGTGGAGAGACATTTGTAACGCGTAAGATTACCCGTGCTCTAGCACGTATCAAGCTTGGATTACAGGATTGTCTTTATATCGGCAACCTCAATGCAAAGCGTGACTGGGGTCATGCCAGAGACTATGTTGAAATGCAGTGGTTGATGCTGCAACAACCACAGGCAGAAGATTTTGTTATCGCTACAGGCACTCAATACAGCGTTCGTGATTTTGTAAATGCCGCTGCCGAAGAACTTGGTATACATATTCGCTGGGAGGGGAGTGGGGTAGATGAATTAGGCTACCTGGGTTCTGGTTCGTTGAATATAGAGCCTCGTGTTATTGTGCGCGTAGATCCACGCTATTTCCGATTGACTGAGGTTGAAACACTATTGGGTGATGCTTCCAAAGCCAGGAAGAAACTTGGTTGGGCTCCCAAAATTAGCTTCAAACAACTAGTTTCTGAAATGGTTAGGGAAGACCTTAAATCTGCTGAACGAGACGAATTGGTTAAGAAGCATGGTTTTATAGCTTATGATCGTAATGAATAGGACCATGATTAAATCTACTTGCTTTGTGTTAGAAATGATCGCCCATTCTACAAGAAAGAAATACATGGCCTATCCATACAGGGTGATTGGGGTGAGGCATTATTAATGATCTGTGAAGCCAGAGACAATAGCAGACGTTGTTGTTCCAGATGAGTACGCGGTTGTCCTTGTCAATTGCACTTGCCACACATAATGGTGAGCATTATATTGGTGAGCAGTTGGATAGTATCGTGAGCCAAACCAGACAACTGGACGAGCTGGTAATATCAGATGACACCTCTGTTGATGCAACTATAGACATAATCAAGGATTTCGAACGTAGCGCACCTTTCCCAGTTAAGCTACATATAAATCAAAAACGTTTAGGTTCAGCACGCAATTTTGAGTGCCCCTTTTATAAAAGATCTCAATAAGTCTTTAGATCAATAGGTTTAGTTGCGCATGAAATCAACGCCATCGGTGCGACACAACATTATGGCCAACTTTGCCGGTAAGGCATGGAGTGGTGTTTTTAGTCTGGCCTTTGTTCCAATCTACATCAGACTTATGGGAGTAGAAGTATACGGGCTCCTTGGTATCTTCATGTCTTTAAGTGCCTTGCTTGCTTTATTGGACATGGGGCTCAGTGCGACATTGAATCGTGAACTGTCAAGATTATCAGTAGCAGAAGATTCTGCGCAGGAATCACGTAATTTGGTACGAACCTTTGAGATCATTTACTGGGGGATTGGTGTTCTGATTGGTGTTGTTGTTGTAGTGCTGGCACCACTTATCGCTAAATACTGGATTAATTCGACTAACGTTAGCAATGAAACGGTTGAGCAAGCATTACTTATCATGGGGATGTTACTGGCATTTCAATGGCCGGGGGCAATTTATACTGGTGGATTAAGAGGCCTCCAGCGACAGGTTGTATTTAACGTAATTAAATCTGTGTCGATAATGGTACAGCATTTTGGTGCCGTACTTGTACTATTATTTGTCTCACCCTCAATATTGTTATTCTTCCTTTGGCAGTCTTTTGTTGCACTATTAACGACGATTGTACTGGCGGTTTGGCTTTGGAAATCTCTACCTAAATCTGGGAACAAGAGTAGGTTTGATAAAAGGTTGTTGGTCAAGAATTGGCGATTCGCATCAGGAATGATGGGTATCTCGTTGGTGACCATCTTTCTAACTCAAATCGACAAGATAATTCTCAGTAAAATGCTTACGCTGGAGATGTTTGGTTATTACATGTTGGCGTTCAGTGTGGCAAATGTTCTTATTAGCATTGTGCACCCCGTTTATTCTGCATTATTCCCACGACTTTCCCAACTTGCTGCGGGAGGGAGAGAGGTTGATATTTCAGAGCTATATCACAAAGGATGCCAATTAGTTTCAATTATTATTTTGCCTGTCGCTGTAACCTTGGCTTTCTTTGCAGAGGAAGTGCTCATCCTGTGGATTGGAGACCCTGTGGTTGTTAGCAATGCCCATATGTTGTTAAGTCTATTAATTATCGGAACTACTATTAACGGTCTTATGATGTTACCTTATACGTTACAGCTTGCATATGGGTGGACCAAGCTGACAATTTATAAAAATATCGTTGCTGTGATTCTTCTGATTCCATTAATGATATGGATGGTGCATATGTATCAAGGTATAGGCGCGGCTTGGGCATGGATCATTCTTAACCTTGGATATTTAGTTTTTGAAATACCGATCATGCATCGACGATTACTCAAAGATGAGATAGGTAGATGGTACAGACAAGATATAATTTTACCGATCTTAATAGTCAGTACTATCGGACTAATTGCCCACGAGATTTTACCAGTAGATGCATCCAGTATTATCATACTATTAGTAATGCTCAGTACATTCGTTCTTGCTTTCGTGGCAACTGCATGGGCGACAGGAAACTTAAATACGCAGTCTATTCGGTTATTAAAGACTAATAACCGGAGAAAGTCGGGTCCATCAAACAGTAACGCTTCGGTAAAACAGCCACCAAAGTAATGTATCAATATTATTTTGTACTCTCATTTCCGCTTGTATTAAATCTTTAGGTTGGTCAGTGCTGTAATATTTGTTTTGGTAGCACCTTAATTACTTATCGTCAGCATAGTTTTAACCAGATTGCGGGATACCGGGAGGGAGGAATCTTGATAAAACATTTTCTTAATACAATGGCATGCAAGCACATTGTTATGAATTGTCGCGAATACGAATGCTTTATTTTATATTATAACAACTGAACATAGTTGTTATAATTATTTTAGATTTAAAAATCTAGTAATTGCTTTATAATTTATATTTGATTGGATGCTTATGCTTAATATGCTCAAAAATTTTCTACTGGATTTTCGAGGACGCCAGCGGATTGGCATCGCTCTTAGCAAAGGTGGCGCAATGATGCATGCAAGAAAAATTGATTTAACGCAGCCCTCTACGTGGGAGTTTTCTGGTTTTAGTCAAAATGGAGAAGATGGCATCCTTGATGTTTTACGAGATCAACTTTTGTATTGTAATCGATATTTTATTGAGATCGGTTCTGCGGATGGGATTGAAAACAATACTTCCTGGCTTGCTGTAGCAGAAAAATACAATGGAATAATGATCGAAGGTAACTTAAAATTAGTAAAGCATGCTCGTCGGATGATTAAACGATATAGTATTGGTTTCGAGTGTCGAAATATGTTTATAACGAAGGAGAATGTTCAAGAGTTGAGGTCTATAGCTTTTCATCATGATCCAGACATATTCTCTCTAGACATTGATGGAAATGATTTTTATATAGCAAAAGCTATTCTGGATGGGGGGTTTCGTCCGAAAATATTTGTGGTTGAATATAATTCTGTTTATGGTCCAGATCGAAGTTTGACAGTTGAATATCGAGATGATTTTGTTTTTACTGCTGCGCATTCTACACAGCTTTATTATGGGGTTTCTATTGCAGGATGGCGAGAATTTTTTGAATCACGTAATTATCGCTTTATAACAGTCGATCAGAATGGTGTAAATGCTTTTTTTGTTGATCATGATTGCTTTGACTCTAATTTTCTAAATAATGTTGAGGGATTAGAATTTGCTGAGAACCGCTACCAGTTAACGAAATTTCGCATATCAAGTGAAAAGCAGTTTTCATTAATTGAGAGTCAGAAATTTGTTTCAATTGAACGGCATAAGTAATTCTTTTGTCGTAGTTGGTAAGGTTATATCAAGTCTAATTTATAATAATAAGAAATTGAGAATCTTATTATCCTATTGAAGATAGGAGCACAAAAAGATGAAGAATAAAAAATTGAGCTTCTTGGTTATGTATGGCTAGCCTGTGTATATCAAATTAATAAATTAATACAAGGGGAAGATTCAGGATTGAAGAATCAGTTTCGTTAATTAATAGTAAAATATGAGTAACCAGCATTCAAAAATACCTAAGTTATCAATTTGTATTGCAACATACAACCGCGGAAAATTCATTAGTGAAACAATAGATTCTATACTTTTGCAATTGAGCTCTGAAGTTGAGCTTATTGTTGTGGATGGAGCGTCACCTGATAACACTAAGGAGGTAATGGAGAGGTATCTGCTAAACTATCCAGAAATTCGCTATTATAGAGAGCAGGTAAACTCTGGTGTTGATCGTGATTATGATAAGGCCGTTTGTTATGCAAAGGGTGAATATTGCTGGTTAATGAGCGATGATGATTTGCTGCATCCTAGTGCTATTTCTACAGTATTATCTGTTCTGAGGAGTGGGGATGAGCTAATTATCGTTAACTCAGAGGTTAGAAATCAAGATTTATCTGCTGTGCTTCAAAATCAGATATTAGAACCTGGTTCTGGTAGAGAGTATGGCTACTCTGAGAGAGAGAGGTTTTTTATTTCTACTGCAAAATATCTTTCGTTTATAGGATGTGTAGTTATTAAGCGGACAAATTGGCTTTCTAGAGATCGAGCTTCATATTATGGAACATTGTTTATTCATATCGGTGTTATTTTCCAGAACCCCCCAATAAGAACTATCAGGGTAATTGATAAGCCATTAATTATTATTCGCTATGGAAATGCTATGTGGACTGCTCGTAGCTTTGAAATCTGGATGATTAAATGGCCTGATCTGATCTGGTCATTCCCAGACTCCTCAGATGCAGCAAAACGAAGAATTTGTAGGCGCGAACCGTGGCGAAGCATGAAGACACTATTGAAAAACCGCGCAATGGGTAATTTCACTATAAATGAGTATCACAAATTTTGGCCGAGTGGAAATAGAAGAATGGAGAGCATAGCTGCGTATTTTGTATGTATTTTTCCTGCATCATTGGCAAATTGCATTGTAGTTCTTATTCTTCTGTTTTCAACTAAGAATAAATCAAGAGTGCTGTTTGATCTGTTGAGTAGTCCCCATGCAAGTATGTTGAGCCATTTCCTGGTAAAAACATTCAGTTAGAATAATAATTCAGGATGCTAACAGTTCTTATCACTGGTATAACTGGTCAAGATGGATCATATATGGCAGAGCTATTGTTAGCTAAGGGCTATCATGTTGTTGGTGCAGTAAGAAATATTAAAAATTCTACAGAATTACTTGTGCCAGGACTGGTAAATAATATTGAGCTAGTTTCGTGGGATATGCTTGATCATCATCGCATGGTAGAAGTAATAAAGGAATATCGCCCAATAGAAATTTACAATTTTTCGGCTTATTCATCAGGATCTGGAATGTTTGATGATGCTATTGGTATAGGAGAAGTAAATGGTATGGCAGTCTCCCGCATACTAGATGCAATTCGTTTAGTAGATACTAGTATCCGGTTTTGTCAGGCATCAAGTAGTGAAATGTTTGGTGATGCAATAAAAAGTCCTCAGTCTGAAAATACCCCATTTCAGCCCCGTACTCCATATGGCGCTGCAAAACTTTATGCACATTCAATGATCCGAATATACCGCCAGCATTATGGTTTATTTGGGTGCTCAGCTATTTTGTTTAATCATGAAAGTCCACGTCGTGGTTTAAATTTCGTTACAAGAAAAATAACACACGAGGCAGCTAAAATTAAACTGGGATTAGCAGATGATCTAAATCTTGGTAATCTTGATGCACACCGAGACTGGGGGTTTGCCGGCGATTATGTGCGCGCTATGTGGATGATGTTGCAACAGCCAATTGCAGAAGACTATGTGGTGTCTTCTGGTGAAACGCACTCGGTGCGCAATCTGTGTGAAATAGCTTTTAGTTATTTGGGGTTGGATTACCGTGACTATGTACGTGAGAATGCAGCCATGTACCGGCCCATAGAAGCAGTTCAGTTAGTTGGCAATTCAGCAAAAGCGAGAGAGGAACTAAACTGGGTTCCTGGAATAGGGTTCCAGGAAATGGTGCATATGATGGTAGATTCAGATTTACAATTTCTTAGAAAAGAATAAATGCATGTTAATGGGGGAAGGTAATGTATAAGAAAGTCCTGAAATGCAGGATTTGCGGAAATACGAATCTGGAACGAGTGTTAAATTTGGGTGAGCAAATGCTTACGGGTATATTTCCGTGTGATAAGAATGCAGAAATTACGTCAGGTCCGATATGTCTGGTGAAATGTGTTGGGGGGTGAAGAAGTCTGTGGACTTTTACAACTTGAGCATTCCTACGATCTGGAAGAGATGTACGGTGAAAACTACGGTTATCGCTCTGGTCTTAATGCAACTATGGTGGCTCATCTTAGTAATAAAGTTAGAAAAATCCTTGATAGGGTTGAATTGTGCAAAGGCGACCTTGTTATTGATATTGGTAGCAATGATAGTACTGCGTTACAGGCATATCCTTCTAGTGAAGTGATTCTAGTAGGAATAGATCCAACTGGTATTAAATTTCATGAATATTATCCATCGCATATACAGTTAATTCCTAACTTCTTTTCTTCTTCATTAGTGAAGGAACATTTCCCTAATAAAAAAGCAAAAATAGTTACTTCATTTTCTATGTTCTATGATTTAGAAGACCCAATAGACTTTATGCGACAAGTATATGATGTTTTGGCAGATGAAGGGGTTTGGGTATTTGAGCAGAGTTACATGCCAACTATGCTCGATACAAATTCATATGATACGGTTTGCCATGAACACTTGGAATTTTATACCTTGCGTCAAATAAAATGGATGACGGATCGAGTGGGTTTTAAAATTGTTGAGGTTGAATTTAACAAGGTTAATGGGGGCAGCTTCTCAGTAACAGTATTGAAGTCAAACAGGGAGTTGGAAATATTTCCACAAGTACAGAAAATTCTAGATGAAGAACACTTGAAGAAACTGGATACGTTAGTTTCCTACCAAGCATTTGCTCAACGTGTGGCGCAAGCAAAGCATGCTTTAATAACGTTTATTGCGGCTTCTCATGCTGAAGGAAAAACTGTGGCTGCTCTTGGAGCCTCTACCAAAGGCAATGTATTATTGCAATACTGTGGATTAACAACAAAAGAAATAGAATGCGTAGGTGAGGTTAATACTGAAAAATATGGCTGTTACACACCAGGTACTTGGATTCCAATAATTCCGGAAGAGGAATTGCTTGCCAAAGAATTTGACTACCTAATTGTATTGCCATGGCACTTTAAAGATTTCTTTGTTATGAACAAGAAGTTTTCAAAATCTAAACTAGTTTTCCCATTACCGCAGCTAGAGGTTTTATAATTCCCTGTTTCTATCGAAAAATTAGTAATGCCATAAAAAGTTTGGGTAATGTCGCCCGCAATAAAATGATTCTGGCACAGCAGGAATAGGGGAATGTTACAATACAAAATAGATTTTCTGTCTACTCATACGCTATTTGTTTCGTATAAATTGGTCTTTGGAATTAACTATTATTTTTTGGTAATTATATTAAAAGGATCAGCAAACATGATTTTAAATCCATTAAGGAGAGTGTCGAACAAGATTTATGATCTTCTATGTGAGAATATTATAAGTGAAAAAATATACCTGTTGTTTCATGGTAATAGCATGATTCCACCAAAATCAATGACCGCTTATGTTGGCCGTGTGGATGATTTCGAAAAATACGGCATGCTGTATAGAAACTATTTCATTGAATTGGCCCAATTAGAGAAGAATGCGAAAGTTCTAGATGTTGGTAGTGGTATAGGCCGAAATGCTGTTGCTTTAACTAGTTACCTAAATGAGACAGGCAGTTACTATGGGATTGATATTGTTAGGCATGGTATTGATTGGTGCAATGAAAAGATTTCTACAAAATATCCAAACTTTAAGTTTATTCATAGTGACATATTAAATAAGCGTTATAATGAAAAGGGAAGTATTCTTGCTCGAGAGTATAAATTTCCATTTGAAGACGCAACTTTTGATTTTGTATTTCTTACTTCTGTTTTTACTCATATGTTTCCTGAAGATATCGATAATTATATGAAAGAGATTTCTAGGGTTCTAAAGCATAAAGGAAACTGCTTTATCACTTTTTTTATTATAAATAGTGAATCAAAAATACTCATGGCGGGCCCTAAAAGTAGTTATAATTTTCAATTTCATGGGGATAGATTTTTTTGTGCTAAAGAGCATAATCCAGAGGCTGCAATAGCGTTTGAAGAGGATTATATCGTTTCACTATTCAAATCTAATGGCATGACTATAGATAACTCAATTCACTATGGTTCTTGGTGTGGTAGAGATAATTACACTGACTTCCAAGATATAGTTGTTGCGACAAAAAACTAATAAAAACTTTTGCTAGCCTAGTTACACTCAACTTCCAGCTTCCGTTTCGACCTAAATTGTCATTTAGGAGTCTACGTGAACAATGGGAAGAAGCTTGCTAGAGGATCAACAGTTCCTACAATAATTATCGTAGTTTTTTCTTTTTGATAAATATATCTGAATCGAATACGTTAGATTTTATATACATATAAAAATATTGGCTGGTAACCTTGATGGTGTCTACCCATATCGGGCCATGTTCTAGTCAATATTCCTGTAATCGTGTTTCCATAATATTATGCCATCTTGTGTGACTAAGTAATTTGGGCGGCCGCTATTTCTTTAGCTACCTTGATTCCTTTCGTTTTGGCCGCACTACTTAGCTGGGTTTCTACCAGGCTTGTTAACTATATATGAATGCAGCAAATGCTGCCTTGTAAATCCGCATTGGCCAATTCTATAACACACTATACCAAGATTATATTTCCTTTCGCCGCTATTCGTGTAAGTTTGCTACAATCCGTGTTTATCGTAAAGAACAGGGGATTAGAACTATAGAGATACGCATGTGGAAAACCATAGGTTTTATGTTAGCTCTTGGCGGGCAGATACTTTAGTAATTAGTTTTTACCTAGACCTAACTATTTCAACAGCTAGTTTTTGAAATGGTTAGGGGAAACTTAAATCTACTGAACGCAATGAATTGGTTAAGAAGTATGGTTTTATAGCTTATGATCGTAACGAATAGGACCACGATTAAATCTACACTTGCCTTGTGTTAGAAATGATCACCTATTCCACTATTCTACAAGAAAGAAGTACATATAATATATTGTTTGTACCAACAGATTAAAAAATTGTAACCAATTGAATCTTAACGCAAAAATTTATGTAGCAGGGCACTGTGGTTTAGTGGGGTCAGCTATATCACGGAAGCTGATGGCTCAAGGCTATACGAATATCGTTACTCGTACCCATGCTGAACTTGATCTTACAAACCGGACTGCTACCGAGGCTTTTTTTGTAGCAGAAAAGCCGGAATTCGTTTTTCTTGTTGCGGCTAAAGTTGGCGGTATTCTAGCTAATAATATTTACCCGGCTGATTTTATTTCTACTAACCTTTCGATTCAGAACAATGTTATTCAGGCAGCATATCGGCATGATGTTCAGCGTTTACTGTTCTTGGGTTCATCTTGCATTTACCCGCGAGACTGTTCACAGCCCATCAAGGAAGAAAAATTCCTTTCCGGTTCGCTCGAGCCCACTAACCGAGCATATGCCATTGCCAAGATAGCTGGCATTGAACAATGCTGGAGTTATAACCGTCAATATGGCACACAATTTCTTGCTATTATGCCCACCAATGTTTATGGTCAGGGTGATCACTATGACCTTATTAATACCCATGTTATCCCAGCGTTAATCCGTAAATGTCATGAGGCCAAAATGTGTAATGACAATAAGGTTGTAGTATGGGGGACAGGTACTCCCAGAAGAGAATTTATTTACAGTGATGACTTGGCTGATGCTTCTGTTTTTCTAATTGGTTTACCAGATAAGACATATGGTGCAATCCTTGAGCCGCAATCCATAATTCCGCCCATAATCAACATAGGTTGTGGAGAAGATCTCACTATCCATGATCTAGCTGAAATAGTAAACCAGGTTGTCGGTTTCCACGGCAAGATCATTTACGATCCTAGTAAGCCTGATGGCACACCACGTAAACTTCTCAATTGTGAAAAGATTAATAGGCTTGGCTGGACACCTAAGGTAACGTTACGGGAAGGGATTGCAAAAAGTTATAAAGATTTTCTGCAACGTAGCAATCAAGATTTACACAACAATGGCCAGATTTGCAATACACCTTAATACAAGGAATGCATTCAATTCAGAACGGTTTCAAAGGAGTTTAGTCTTCACTTGGTCTGTTTCTGTCAATTAAAGATTTTCCTAACATTCGTAATGTAAGGTTTCTACACATGACCATTGATGGATATAGTAATCTTGCAATTTCCTTATTTCTAAAAAGAATAGCCATTATTTGGTTTGCTGTCCCAGACTTACTACTAAGAAGTGAGATCAGATTTATCACTTCATGAGCGTAATAAATCCGTCCCCCATACTTTGCTACCATTCCTGAATTCAAATCTAGCCCATGGGTCTTGATCTCGTCTAGAAAAGGGTGTTTATCCCTTGCATTGACCAAAAAAACCGACTGAACGGATTTACGTAGAGAGATTATCCGTACATAAGCCGAGCAAAAAGGACAATCGCCATCATAGGCGATCCATAATGAATTCTTCTCATTTTTCAAGTGGTATCTCATATTCATGTCGTTGATTCACACGGGCACCTGTTCTTCCTATACAAATTGATTCCACTACATAAATATATTTCTCTATCTGATTTTTATCAAGTTTTTTGAATTTTTTATAGATTAATGGATTAGAAAAAATATGATGCGGGTATAGATCATAATTGTATCGTCCCATCTCATCAGTATGTGAAACAATAAAGTTATGGTGGGATCTGATGAATTTTTTCAGTAAATCCATATTGCCACTATAGTGTGGTCTATAATAGTTATTGCTGAAATTACATGATGATTCTGCAGCTCTTTTTTGCATTATATTTCTTGTAGAGCCCCATGTTCCAACCGGATAATGGTCAGTTGTAAATGTTCCGAGGCGTTCTTGGGCCACTTTGACAGAGCCCGCCAGAAAGAAATTTGTTGGTACAGGAATTTTTTCTTGCTGCTTAGTCAGTGCTACAAAGGAGTGGTGCACATAAGCTGGAGTATCATACCATCCTAGACGGGCAACAAAGAATACAGTTCCCCCGAAAATCAAAAATAATATACTGAGTAATTTTAGCCATGCAGGGAAGCAATACTCTCGTATTTTACTAAAAGCAATTACTATTATTAAGTTGAGTAAAATCCATTTCCAAAAAAAGATTCCAGTAACTAGAAATATCAGAAGATGTGATAAATCATAAAATAATGTTGTCCAAATTATCCAATTTACCCGTGTTATAGAGAATATACTTATACATTGAGAGACCAATACGATTACATTTATGAATATGAAGGTTTGCTCAAAGCTATCGTAAATATAGTTTGTAAGTATAGGCAAATGGCCAATTGGGGAATATCCAGCTTCTTTCGCAATTAAAATCAAAAATTGGGTGTGGTTCGTCAGAGCCCATTCTAAGGGACCACCGTCCAACAATAGTTTTTCAATTGCAGAATAGAAATAATTTCCAAAATGTACAGCTACACAGCAAACCAATATGGCAATACCATATTCTTTTGTTTCTGATTTTTTATTTGCATTGGAGAAATAGAGTTTTCCTTTTAACATCAGTTCTTGGTAAAGAATCGCAGCGATAACAAGGAAAGCTCCTACTTCAATAACCGGCAAATAGTCTGTCCGAGTAATATTGCCTATTTGTAAAATTGAAGCAGAAATGTCTTTTTGAATTGGTACAAATAAACATACAGGTAATAAAAATGATGGATGGAACCATGCTATGGCTGCACACCCAATGACAAGCCAGCGAGTAAGTCCTAATAGATTTATTTCAGAGCTAAAAGCCGGATAAATCTCAGTTGTAAAACTGGGGTATGAAGCAATAATATAGAATGTTAGAGTTAACAGTATTCCGCGGAATACGATACTGTATGAGGGTCCAAAAAGCTGGTAGTGCGTCAAACGAAAAATAAATGCTAATACAAATGCAACAAACATCAGTAAATTAAGTAATGCCACATCAATTGTGTATGTGACAAAGTATAAAATTTTGAATGCAAAGAATACAACCGTAGCTAGTAGTAGTATAGAAATACTAGCAAAATCAGATAATTGAATATTAAACCATTTAAATAATCTACTTATTTTATGGTTTTGTGAAAGCTTGGAATATATTGAAACCATTTATAATGTTACGATTTATGTAAATATGCGCTGATTTAAAAACGAAGTTACAGGCTTGGACTGCTTGAAGTTGTCGTATTTTCCGAAAATATTGATTCACATAGTTAATTGGATATAAATGCTGCAGAATTTTATTGATTTCTTTTCTATTAATGGATCTCCTTGCAAATTGATCGGCGACGCATTGATTTCTAATATGGATAAGATTCCTGTTAGAAATGGGATCCCAAGATTCATACCTGATATATCTTATTCTACAGGAAATTTTTCAAAACTTCGGGCTGAACACGCAAGATTACAACTAGATTCAGTTAATGGGACTGAAGATCGATACAACACTATTCTTTCGAGGACAAAATGGCCCCCTGAATTTTTTAAAGGCAAAACAATATTAGAATGTGGTTGTGGTGCTGGCCCAGACTCTGAGGTTCTCCTTTTGTTAGGAGCCAAAGTGCTATCTGTTGATTTGGCTGGTTTGGATATTGCTAAGAAGAATATTGGTGAGAATCCCAATCACTGTTTAGTACAAGCTAATATTATTGATTTGCCTCTTTTAGAAGGATCATTTGACATTGTTTTTTGTCATCGTGTCATTCAACATACACCTGATCCTGAAGAAGTACTCAAGCGTATTTTGAAATTTGTTAAGAAAGAGGGTGCTGTTTTTGTACATTCATATGCTGATACATTTTATCAAGTATTCCGTTGGAAATATTTGCTGCGACCTATCACTAAGCGAGTTAATTCTCAGAACCTTTACAGGTTTATTAAATGGTACAGTCCATTTGTCTTCAAATTTACAAAATTTTTGAATCAGGCTTATATAGGACGTATTTTTTGTTGGATTTTAATTCCCTACTTAAATTACAGTCATTTTGAGCAATTTAAAATATGCGACGATGATTGGCTGAGAGAACTGGCTGTTCATGATACATTTGATGCTCTTTCTCCTCAATATGACATACCGTTATCAGCAACCAAAATGAGAGAAATTGCGAGCCAGTGTTTGTCTAACCCGTTTGTTGTAAAGGAAGAAAAAATGATCACTCTTTTGCGAACCATTGTTTAAGCTATGCTGACAGGTGTCATAAACTATATGTATAGAGTTAGTATGGCTAGGGGCTCCGATTAGTCACCGTGATTTTCTCTAAAATTAAATTGCTATAGGACAGAATATTTAACTAATCTGTCTAAATGTGGGCTTATTTCTGTCGATTTTAATAGTTATGTTTTGGGAATAGTTCGTGCATATTTTCATTGCGCTTGGTAAGTAGTATCCCAAATTTCAAGATCAAAAAATGGATGGAATAACCAATAACATAACAGCAATATGGAGAACAGTCGTTCGAGATGCATTAGGAATCTTTAGTGGTCAAGGGTTCGCACTGGGAATTAGTCTTGCTGCATCTGTACTAACTGCCAGATATTTAGGTCCCGAGCATTTCGGGGTGATTATACTGGCCCAGACTTTTGCATTTGTCATTGATAGGCTAGTGAATTCTCAAAGCTGGGAAGCTTTAATTTCTTTTGGATCAAAGTGTAAGACAAATAAAGAACTAGAACATATAAAAAAATTTTGTTGGCAAATTGATACTATAACGGCTGCAATAGGATGTGTACTTGCATTCGTTTTATGGGTCAATTCCGCACAATATTTTGGATTCTCTCCAGCTGTAATTGCAATGTCATCTATTTATCCTCTTGTTATTTTATTTAATATAACAGGAGCGGCTACAGGTTTCTTGCGATTAAAACATAAGTTTATACCGCTTGCTCTATTGTCTGTAATTACTGGGTTAATAAAATTATTTGTGGCCTTATATGGTATCTTCTTAAATAAAGATATTCATTTTTTTATTATTGGATGGGTTCTTGCGGATATCACTTCATATTTATTTTTGATTATTTATAGTTTTTTTGAAATGAAGAAGGAAGACATTAATCCATTTGCAGGTAGATCATTTACTGAAACAATCAAAAATTACCCCAATATCATGAGATTTACAATTTTTAGTAATTTACATTCTTCAACTGGGCTTATATGTAAAGAGATTGATTTATTAGTTATTGGATTATTTCTTGGCTCTGGAAGTACTGGGATATTTAAAATTGCAAAACAATTTGCGTCATTAGTTGCTAAGCCCCTAGATCCATTGCCCTTAGTTTTATATCCTAAACTCTCTCAATTTATAGCTGAAGAGAAGATACAGCTTTTCAAGTCTTTGGTGAGAAGAAGCTGTTTGGCATGTATGTCTATAGGAGTAACTCTATGGTTATTTTTGTATTATTTTGGAGACGTATTGATAGATAAAATATTAGGTGAGGGATTTGTAGGCGTATATAATGTTCTTATTGTTTATAGCATTGGCAGTGTATTTGCTATTATTGCAACACCAATTCAGTCGGTTTTACTTTGTACAGGTTTCCAAGAGCCATCTTTTATTCTTCTATTGTTTACTTCAATTTTATATTTAATATTATTATACTTTTTTCTTTCATCATTTGGTTTAGTTGGGGCAGGAATAGCATATGCCATTTTTTTCTGTATCCACGCTATAGGAATGTATATTCTTGCTTTTCATGGATATAAAACGTTAAGAGCGTAGAGAACATGAATCTCAATAGAATTATCTACTTGTCAAACTCAATTTTTCCTTCAACTGCAGCAAATAGTGTACATGTTATGAAAATGTGCCAAGCGATGGCTGCATTAGTTGATGATGTGGAATTAGTAGCTCGACATTATTCTCAGAAACCTAATATTTCGCAACTGTTTCAACAGTATGGAGTTAAACAAAATTTTAAATTACATCTAATGCAATCTATTAATATTCGTGGCTCGTCTTTTTTTTTAATTCCAAGCTTATATATCTATCTTCTACGAAAAGAGCGAAGCGGTACTCTTGTCTATGCAAGAGATCCTATTGGAGCATTTGTAGCATTGAAGCTTGGTTACTTAGTATATTTTGAGAGTCATGCCCTACCTTCTTCTAGGTATTTGATATGGCTAGAATCAAGGTTTTTTAAGCACAAAAATTTTAGAAAACTTATTTTAATTTCTAAAGCACTTAAGAATCTTTATAGTGAGTTCTTCAATAAGCTCCCCAATTATACGTATATTTTTCATGATGCTGCAGATATGCCATCTGAGCATTTAAAGAATGAGGGCTTAATAAAGCACAAGAGTAGAGAGCGATTAAAAGTTGGTTATGTGGGGCATTTATATAAAGGAAGAGGCATTGACATAATAATAAAATTGGCAAGACTTGTACCAGAACATGAGTTTCATATATTTGGTGGTACACCCAAAAGTTTGGCTTATTGGCGGAGACGTTCAAAGTGTAATACGTTTTTTCATGGCCACATTGATCCCGTAGAAACACCGATAGCCAGAAAAAATTGCGATATACTCCTGATGCCTTATCAACAAGATTTGGAGACATCAGAAAGGGGGCCTAATACTAGTTCTTGGATGTCTCCTCTTAAGCTTTTTGAATATATGTCTGCCCAGCGTCCCATTATATCTTCTGATTTGCCGGTACTAAGAGAAGTTTTGAGTAATAAAAATGCAATTCTGGTTCCTCCTGATAGTGTTCAAGCTTGGGTGGAAGCTATTCGTACTCTGGAAGATGCTGAGATAAGAGAGAAATTAGCAGGGCAAGCTTTTAAAGATTTTGTTGAGAAATATACTTGGAGTGCCAGAGCAAAAGGGATATTAGATATTAGATAGCCAATATAAATTCGTATTGTCGATGAGAAAGACTTTCTGCCTCTGCAGTATTATGTTCTTTCTAAATAGCATTGATTCTGAATAACTAAATTTTGGGGCATTTATGTGTGGTTTATATGGCTCGCTACGAAGTAGTCTTTCATCCCTGGAGCAGAATGAGGTATTAGGGCTTTTAAGTCATAGAGGGCCTGATCAACAGGACTACTGGCAGAATGACAAAGTATATTTGGGGCATACTAGGTTATCAATTATTGATACTTCAGATGCTGGGAAGCAGCCAATATCTGATAGCGAATCTTCCACGGTAATTACTGTAAATGGTGAAATTTATAATTTTGTAGAACTTAAGTCTATTTTAGAAAAAGATTTTACGTTTAAGAGTTCTTCTGATTCAGAGGTAGTTCTATATGGTTACAAAAAATGGGGCATAAATGGTTTGGCTGCTCGTTTGGAAGGGATGTTTGCAATTATAATTTATGATGTAATTAAAAATGTTATTCATCTGATTCGAGATCGTGTTGGCATTAAGCCACTTTATTATAGTACAAAGAATAATAGCTTTGTATGGGGATCAGAACTAAAAGTAATTAGAGAGCATTTTAAGCAAGTTACGCTTGAGATAGATAAGACGGCACTATACGACTTCCTCACTTATCAATATATTCCTGCGCCTAAAACGGTTTTTATCGACGTATTTAAATTACCTCAAGCACATTTGGCATCATTTAACTTAGAAACTAAAGGATTAGTACTTTATAAGTATTGGGAGCCTAGCCTTATAGACAAGCCAATATCTATAAAAAATGCACAAGAAAAACTGATGGAATTGTTGCGTGATAGCATTCGTATGCAATTAGTTTCAGATGTGAATGTCGGTTATTTCTTAAGTGGGGGGATTGACTCCAGCACAATTGTTGCCTTGTCTGTTATGGAAGATAAATCTAATCCAGCAATATGTATGGGGTTCGACCATGCAAGCCATGATGAAACATATTTTGCCAAGTGTTTAAGTGCCCATGTTAATGTTCCATATCTTCAGGAAATACTTTCGGAAGATATGTTACATGATCTGCAACCTCTTTTTACTGATTGGTATGACGAACCATTTGCCGATACATCAGCATTCCCTACATATCTAATTTCAAAGTTTTCAAAGAAATATGCTTCAGTTATTCTGGCGGGCGATGGGGGAGATGAAATTTTTGGCGGCTATTATTGGTATAAGCAGTTTGAGTATTTATCAAAAAGAAGAAAGTTTGAACGTTTAAGGAAAAGGTTTGCAGATTTATTAGGTTTAGTAAATTTGCCCAGAGATTCATTATTAGGGCGTATTAGGAACAAAATTGTAAGGGAGTATTGCTTATCGGGTCTAGAATTATATTCTTGTTTATTAGGCGGACTTCTCCCATTTGAGAAGAAGTACCGCATAAAATTTGGTATTCCCGACAGTTATGATGATTACTGGCACTTTAGAAAATTTTATCGTGAAGATATATCATTATACAAAAGGCTCCAATATATGGATTTTTGCACATATTTGCCAGACGACATTCTTACTAAAGTTGATCGTGCAAGTATGGCGGCTTCACTTGAAGTCCGTGTGCCATTATTAAGTACGAAGCTAGTCGAGTTTTCTTTTTCACTTCCAGATGATGTCAGACTAGTTGGTGGTGAGATGAAAGGGTTATTGAAGCATGCTATTAAAGATTTCGTTCCTAGGCAGATAATAGACCGTCCAAAGAAAGGGTTTAGTGTTCCAGAAAGTAAATGGAGGGCAGGTATTTTTGATAAACGTTTCTCTAAGCAAGAAAATATATTGATAGAATTTGATAAGCGTTTTAAATGGAATATTCTGTAAATTTTATAGATATGGTAATAATGTTGTAAGTATCTCTTGCTGAACTTTTTCATTCAATTGAAATCAGCTTATTGCTTGTAACATTAGGGTAATAATATTTAAATGATTAGGAACTTTTCATTCGGAATGATCTAGATGATGTCATGGTGTAAGGGGCCAACTTGTGAATAAGACTTACTGTATCCGTGATGGCTATATTCCAAATACTGAGAATCATACTTTTGAGCGTGAAGGGGTGATCTTTTGGAGTGAATCTCGTCTGCATGCCAGCCTAATATATCAATGGCCAGCATATGTATATGCTAAAAAGATTGTAGTTGGGAAGAAAATTGAAAATGTACTAGATATAGGTTGTGGTCCAGCTAGAAAACTCATGCACCTATTAGGTGATGTATCAAATGTACATGGAATCGACCAGGCAAGTGCGATTAAATATTGCGTAGAAAATTATTCTAATGGGAATTTTTATATAGATAATTTTGAGAATCCGCAGCTTATTTTGTCAGTTGAATTTGGATTAATTATTTGTTCTGATGTTATAGAGCATATTGAGGATCCGGATATACTATTGGCTTATATAAAGAAATTCTGTGGCCCTAATACTCTTGTTATCATCTCTACTCCAGATCGAAAAAGAGCACGGGGAGAAAATTGTTTGCATTGCCCTCAGAAGGAGCACATACGTGAGTGGAGTAAAGAAGAGTTAATTGAGTATTTAGCTCAGAGTGGGTTTGATATTATTGAACATTGTTTTCAAGCACCTCTGAAGCCTGGAATATCAATAATTCATCTCCGTAATTGGTTTTACCAACTGAGTAAGGGATTGTCCTTAAATTACAATCAAGTTGCTTTATGCAAAGTTACACCTACAAAAATATAATCTTATATTACTGTATTAAGTGGCTTATGCATGGCAAAAATTGTATTTTGTGAAGCCAATGGAAACTCCAATAAATTACACTCGGGTTTTACATGTACTATTTGACGACAGACTTGGTGGCGCTCAAAGGAGAATTATTTCCTCTGCAAGAGGGCTGAAGGATCAGCAAATTGAAACTCAAATTGTATTTCCAGATCGCGGTGGCAGAGCAGTAGAAATTGCTAGACGAGAGGGTATTCAGATACATCTAATAAATATAAGGAAGATTCCAAGGCCTAAAAATCCAATACAGATTCTGAAATGGATAATAGCTTTTCCTTTTGAGGTATTCAAATTTAGTTGTTTGTATAAAAACACTAATCCTGATGTTGTAAATGTAAGCGGAGCTTTTTTTCTCGCACCGGGTGTGGCTGCCCGAATGCAAAATATTCCTGTTGTATGGCATTTAAATGATACATCTATTCATAAGTTTGTTGCACCAGCTTTTGGTCGAATTGTCTTATATCTAGCTCAGGCTATAGTTGCTCAGGGATATTCTGTAGCGACGCATTATGGATTGAAAAATGAAAATTATCATTGTTTTTATTCGGGTGTGGATAACAATAAATTTTCCCCTTCAAAAGCATCTAGTAATGTGCTTCGAAGAAAATTCCATATTGGAATGCTTGCAAATTGGAATCCTATAAAGGGATTAGATATTTTTGTAAGTGCTGCTCATATTGTTAATGCACAGCAGAAAGATGTTACATTTGTGATTGCCGGGCCTAAACTTGACACACAAAAAGTATATGCCAAACTGATAGAAGACAAGATAACTGCATATAGCTTAGAAGATAATATTTCGTGTTTTCCTTTTGTTGAAGATGTTCCGGAATATATGAGAGAGTTAGATCTTTTTATACTGCCTAGCTTAGTTGAAGCCTGTCCAAACGTAGTTCTAGAAGCCATGTCGAGTGGCATAGCTGTGGTAGCAGCAGATGTAGGTAGCGTTCGGGATTTGCTTGGAGTTGGATCAAATAAACCTGCAGGGATTATTTTTCCTCCTGGCGATTCAAATGTACTTGCAACACAAATGCTTAAATTGACCAAAGACCCAGATATTATTAGTTCACTTGGAGATTCTGGGAGAGAAAGGGCTGTAAACTTATTTTCACTTGATACATACGTAGAAAATCATGCAAATTTGTATAAGTCTCTAGTAAACAAATAGTCGTAAAAAATCTTTATTTACAGGAATAATTTTTTATTTAACCATGAAGATTTCTATTATCACAGTCTGTTATAACGCAGCAGATACATTGGGCGATACGCTTGATTCAGTTGCTTCTCAGAATTACTCAGACATTGAGCATATTATTATTGATGGTGGGTCTGTTGATGAGACTGAAAAAATAGTAAATGAAAAAGGGCAAAGAATATCAGTCTGGCGTTCTGAGACTGATCAGGGAGTTTATGATGGTATGAATAAAGGGTTGCTGCTTGCATCTGGCGATGTGGTTGGGTTTCTCAATGCCGATGATGTTTACATGCATTCAGATGTACTTGTTAAAGTTGCAGCAACAATGACTGATCCGTCTATTGATGCTTGTTATGCTGATCTGGTTTATGTTGATCGCATTCAGACTAGTCGTGTGGTGCGTCACTGGACATCAAAAAATTATGTACCTGGTTTATTTGAGAAAGGTTGGATGCCGGCCCATCCAACATTCTTCGTTCGTAAATCCATTTATGAAAAATTTGGTGGATTTAACCTACGTTATCGCTTGCAATCAGATTTTGATCTTGTGCTTCGTTTTATGCGTGTGCATGGTATTAAGACCCGTTACATACCGGAATTATGGGTGCGTATGAGGATGGGTGGGATGAGTAACAATAATATCTTAAATATGATAAGGGGTAATATAGAGGCGTATTCATCTTGTCGTGCCAATGGTTTAAACGTGCCTCCATGGTTTATTCTGAGTAAGATATTTTTACGATTGCCACAATTTATTAAAGCGCATCGGATAAAACTGGATTGATCGCTACTCTGGAATTTCATAAAGTACTAGTTACCGGTGCTTCAGGCTTCGTTGGCAGTGCCCTGTGTAGCTATCTTATAAAGCGTGGCCATAATGTAATAGGTACAGTGAGAAAATTACCAGTTTCACCTGTATCCAGAGTAGATTACCGAATTGTAGGTGACTTGGGTACAAGTACAGCATGGAGCGATGATATTTTCTCCGGGGTAGAAATTATTATTCATTGCGCTGCTCGTGTGCATGTAATGAATGAATATGCACAGAATCCTTTGAATGAATTTCGACGGATTAATACACAAGGCACAGAAATTTTAGCAAGGTCAGCAGCCAATACCGGGGTCAGGAGATTAATTTTCTTAAGTTCTGTTAAAGTCAATGGTGAGAGCTCTTCGTTGTCTTCACCAATAGATGAAATGTCTCCTGCAAATCCTAAAGACTACTATGGAATCTCAAAATTAGAGGCAGAGAAATCTCTGCTCAATATTGCAGATGAAACTGGTCTGGAAACTGTAATATTCCGTCTCCCATTAGTATATGGCCCTGGAGTTAGAGGAAATTTTATAAAGCTTCTGAAGATGGTAGACAGAGGCATCCCATTGCCATTTTCTTTGGTAAACAATCTACGTAGCCTTATAAATATTAATAATCTTACTGATGTGGTTGGGGTTTGCTTGACAGACCCCAGGGCTGTTGGAAGAACTTATATGGTAAGTGATAGCGAAGATGTTTCTACTGTTCGACTGATAATTAAGATGGCACACGCTCTAGAAAGACCGGTGCGATTATGGCCCTGCCCTTTACGTTTGATTGAGCTGGCTGGTATGTTGGCAGGAAGGTCAGATGAGGTTTCAAGAATACTCGGATCGCTACGTATCAATAGTAATAAAATTTATAGTGAGCTTGGTTGGGCTCCTACCCATACCCTAACTCAGGGGCTGTCACAAATCTCAACCTGGTATCATCGAAGAAATTAATCTTGTCAATATGAATGATGTCTCCCTATTTTCACTTATTTCATCGCCATTACTTTCTTTCGTAGTGACGTTTAGTTTTATCTTCTGGTTAATTAAATACAGTAATATAAAGATACTTGATCATCCCAATCATCGTTCTCTTCATACAGAATCTGTTCATAGAACCGGTGGCATTGGTTTAATTTCAGGAATTCTTGCTGCTGGGGTTGTGCTTCCATCCATACTCCCTTGGTCAGTATGGATAGGTATTTGTATGCTGGCTTTAGTTTCAATTATCGACGACATTCTTAGTTTGCTTGTTTGGTCGAGACTACTTGTACACTGTATGGCGGCAATATTAGTATCTGTTGATATGTTATTTGAAGCTCATGGTTGGTTGATTGTACCAATAGCAGCACTATTAATTTTATGGATGACTAATCTTTATAATTTTATGGATGGGTCAGATGGATTGGCAGGAGGTATGACGCTATTCGGTTTCGGTTTCTATGGTTTAGCTGCCTTGTTTGGTGAGAGCGAAATATTTGCTATGATAAACTTTTCTATTTCTTCAGCAGCTATAGCCTTTTTATTCTTCAATTTTTATCCGGCACGTGTGTTTATGGGAGATGCTGGTTCCATCCCAATAGGGTTCCTTGCAGCTGTATTGGGTATATTAGGTTGGATTGATAGTTTATGGCCGGCTTGGTTTCCATTTTTAGTGTTTTCACCATTCATTGTGGATGCTTCAGTAACACTTGTAAAAAGAAGCCTGCACGGTAAAAGAATATGGCACGCACATCGTGAACATTACTATCAGCGACTTGTAAAAGGTATCTTTGGACATCGTAGTACAGCATTACTTTGGTATGCTTTAATGTTTTCTGTGGGTACCAGTGCAGTATGGGCAGTACAGCAAAAAATTATCGTCCAGTTAAGCGTAGGTATTGTATGGAGTATAGTTTATCTGATCCTGATAGCTGTCTGTGAACAGTATTGGAAGCAGGGTAAAAGTGACAGTTCAGAATACTGACATTAAATTTATAGTATGCGCACATTATTAAAATTTATTAACGACATAATAGCAGTCATCCTTGCATGGTGGTTTGCTTATCTATTTCGTTTTAATTTTGAAATTCCCTCCTTATATTTTGTTTCGCTTGAAGAGACTCTGCCATGGGTGATTCCAATTCAAGCCGCATCATTTTTCTGTTTTGGTCTTTATCGTGAAGTTTGGCGATATGTGAGCCTACATGATTTGCGGCGTATTATTTATGCTGTGCTTACAGCAGCAACAGTAGTGCCACTGATATTATTTATGTTACAGATACTAGTAGGAGTACCGCGTTCTGTGTTGTTACTTTATCCAATATTGTTATTATTTATGATGGGTGGAAGTCGTATTACTTTCCGTTTGTGGAAAGAAAGGCGGCTATTTGGAAAGAATAATCTACAGGGAAAACCTGTTCTCGTTTTGGGTGCAGGTGATGCTGCAGTTAGATTATTGAAAGAATTCTCTCGAAGTGTTGAATGGCGGGTAGTGGGATTACTTGATGATAATGCCACAAAGCGTAGTAAGATTTTAGATGGCGTACAAGTATTAGGGAAGATTTCAGATTTACCAATTCTTGCTGAGAAATTAGGTGTTTCCCATGCAATTATAGCTATGCCATCTGCTACTCACAGTGAGCGTCGTAGGGCTCTAGATGCATGCTCTTTAGCTGAGGTTAAGGCATTGACTGTACCTTCTTATGACGATTTGGTTAGCGGCAAGATTACCGTGTCACAAATCCGTAATGTTGAGCTTGATGATTTATTGGGGCGTAACCCTGTAGCACTTGATAGTGAAGGGTTATACAGATTACTGGAAGGTAAAACTGTACTTGTTTCGGGAGCAGGAGGCTCGATTGGGTCAGAATTATGTCGACAAATCACAAAATTCAAACCAGCTCATCTTGTATTCTTTGAGTTGAATGAGTTTGCACTTTATAGCATTGAGCAAGAATTTCGTTCTAAGTTCCCAAAAATGAAAATGGCATTTATTATCGGTGATGTTAAAGATCAGGCTCGTCTAGATCAAACTTTCATCCAGTTTCATCCTGCAGTAGTATTTCATGCTGCAGCTTATAAACATGTTCCATTAATGGAGCAAGAGAATGCCTGGCAGGCAGTATTAAACAATGTATTGGGAACCCGGGTAATTGCACAAACTTCAGTCAAATATAAAGTAGAAAAGTTTGTACTAATTTCAACTGACAAGGCGGTTAATCCCACTAATGTTATGGGTGCGAGTAAGCGGCTTGCGGAAATGGTATGCCAAGCCATGCAGTATCCACTTTCTTCTGGTTCTGCTACAGATGAATCTGAACTAAATAAAACAGGGATGAGCACGCATTTCGTTATAGTCCGTTTTGGTAATGTACTTGGAAGTGCAGGTAGTGTCATACCAAAATTTCGTGAACAGATAGCTATGGGTGGGCCAGTTACTGTTACACATCCAGAAATTACCCGTTATTTTATGTCTATTCCTGAAGCAACACAGCTAGTACTACAAGCAGGGTTGATGGGAGGTGAAAAGGATGACAGAGAAATTTTTGTATTAGATATGGGGGAGCCAGTTAAGATCTCTGATCTTGCAAGAGACTTGATTCGGTTATCCGGATTTAGCGAAGAAGATATAAAAATAGTCTATAGTGGTTTACGCTCTGGTGAAAAACTCTACGAAGAGCTGTTATCTGATGACGAAAATACTTTACCTACTCCTCATAATAAATTGCGAGTTGCTCAGGCTCGCCAGGTGGATGAGAAGTGGTTATCGGAATTGATGAAGTGGTTAAATAAGCACTCTGTGCTAAGTGATGATGAAGTTAAAAAGGGGCTGGTGAATTTTGTTCCTGAATATTCGGTTACGAATTCGAAGAGATAATTATTACCCTTATCTTGTAATAATATTTACTTATGTTGTAGCAATGGTTAGCTTCATCTTCTTTATGTATTTTTGCTTAAAGTTTAATGGTAGAGTGGGTAAAGTTTAGTATAAAATCCTTTTTCTGAAAGTAGCTCCTGATGATTGCCGGTTTCTGCGATACGATTGTGTTCTATTACAATAATACGATCAACCTTTTCTAAGGTTGCTTTGCGGCGTGCAATAATTATGGTGGTGCGATTTCGCATTAAGTTATCTAGTGCTGATCGTATAAGATATTCTGACTCAGAATCCAGCACTGTAGCTATTTCATCCAGAATAAGAATAGGTGGATTTTTGAGGAGTGTTCGGGCAATAACGATATGCTGACACTGTTCTCTGGAAAGTTTTATACCATGCTTACCTATGAGTGTTTGCATTCCTTGTGGCATTTTCCTAATAAATTCTATTGCATGAGCAGCATGTGCAGCTGAAATTATTTCACTTTCTGTTGAGCACCCCATTTCTCCATAAGCAATGTTGGCTGCAATCGAATCATTAAACAGTATTGTTTCCTGTGATAACAATCCGATCTTAGAGCGTAGACTGTCTAATTTAATGGTTGTTAACTCATGATTATCGAGTAAGATTTTTCCATCGGTAGGCTGTACGAATCGTGGTACTAAATTAATGAGAGCATTTATAGTGTCATCTGAAGAGCCAACCAGGGCAATTCTTTCTCCTGATCTGATGGTAAGTGAGAAATCTTTTAGATCACTGTAAAAGCTAACATGCTCAAATCGTAGCTCTCCTTGTACATTATCAAGGATAATTTTCCCCTTATCTGATTCAGTTTCCAGATCAAGAACAGAGAAGATATCTTTCGCTGCAGCCAAACCATTTTGTAGTGATTTGTTTACTTTGGTGAGTTGTTTTAAGGATACAGATAAAATTAATATTGAAACAATAAAAGAAACAAAACTACCTATTGTTATCCCATCAGTGAAAGTCTGCTGAATGGCGAGATAAAAGATAGTGGACAGGGAAATAGCCACAACTATGTGTATTAACGGTACTTTAAAAATACTAGAATTAGTATGTTTTATATTGAATTGTCGTATCTGGTCGGCTTCATCTTGGAAGCGTTGGAATACATGCCGCTGGCCTCCATTTAGTACTACTGTTTTGTAATTTTCTGTTGATTCTTTTATTACTTGAATAAAGTTTTCTGTTATTTGATGTTTTTTTTCATCGATGTCCTGTGATTGGCCATAGATCATTTGTGCGCTTAGTAAAACTATTGAAGCTATCATTAAAGCTAATAATGATAACTCCCAGTTTAGATAGAACATCCACATTAATAATCCTATAATAGTAAGTGCATTCTTTATAAAGGTAAATACTGCCCTTACTCCATCTTGAGTAATTTTGGTTACATCAGAAGTGAGTTTTGAAACTAAATTCTCACTTGTTTGGCCTTCGTAGTAGTGGGTGGGTAGTATTAAAAGCCTGCCAAATAGTGTTGTTTGTAGTTCTACTGTTAAAGTGTTACCTATCCAATTTATTCCATAACTGCTGATATAGCTAGACAGGTTGCGTACTACAAATAATACAATGATAATTAGTGGGATAAATTGTATGGAGTCATAGTTTCTACTGACAAAAATACTATCCAGCATTGGTTTAATAAATACCGGTATAACTGAATCAGTGATTGCCATTAGAATCGTGCCTAATAAAACCAGTGTAAATACTAATCGGTAGGGTGCAAGATGACCCATTAAGCGCAGGCATAACTGATGATTGGTCATGATTAGAGTATTTTGCATGAGCGCACAATATCAGAAATAAGGGAAATTGAGTAAATGATTCTTCATGTTACAGATGGCAGCAAATTAAAGATTTCTAGCTGTATCATTTGATAAGTTAAAAAATTAGGCGGCAGGTAGAGTAGTCAGAAGTATTCGATTAATTTGATATTTAATAATAATTCAGAAATCACGTTCATGAGCAGGTGGTGCAGGAAATTATGTGCCTGCACCGTTGTAGTTATCAGATTAATCGTGAAATAACATTTGGAGTACTCTGTTACTGGTTGACTTGGAAGGGATTTTCAAATTATAGTGCGCTGATGGAAGCAGAACTTAAATCTCTGGAAGAAAAAATTAATCAATTTGTACAATTGTGTCACCGTCAGCGTACGGAGAATATTCAACTGCGCCAGCAATTAGCAGGAGCTACCAGTGAGAATAAGCATTTGTCAGAAAAAATAAATGCAGCATCTAATCGTTTGGAAGCTCTCCTAACTCAATTCCCCGGTAATAAATAATGACTAACAACAATGCTGTGGATGTTGCCATTATGGGTCGTGAATTTCGAGTTACTTGCCCTGATGAGGAACGCGAGGAACTGATTCAGGCAGTGACGTATCTTGATAAAAAAATGTGTGAGATCAGGGCTAACGGAAAGGTGGTCGGTTCTGAACGTATCGCTATTATGGCAGGTCTTAATATAGCCCACGAGCTTCTTGCTACGAAAGTAAAGGGAGGTTTTGACATGGGGGAATTTAAGCGTAGAATCGATCACATGCAGGTGTTGCTTGATACAGCAACACCGGAGCAGGATAAACTGTTTTAATTAGAGTTGTCCCCTGTGATGTTAGCTTAGGTGTATATTCTTTGAGCCAATATTTATAGATGGTTGTTAACCAATGTGATGCTGTTGTGTGTATCCTATATGGAAGTGCCTGATGCATCCGGGAAACGACCGCTTTGAACCTTATGGTTCAAGATGATCGCCTGGCGGCATTTACGGGGGGCTTTAGTACATGATAAAAAAAGCGGCATAGCCGCTTTTTTTATCATGTAAGAATAATTATAGCTAGCATTATTTTCTAAATATGCGTTACTGGTTAATGAAATCTGAGCCGTCAGATGTAAGTGTTGATGATCTTGGAAAGAGACCTAACAAAACTATTGCCTGGTATGGCGTACGCAACTATCAGGCGCGGAATTTTATGCGTGATCAGATGAGAATTGGTGATCAAATCTTTTTTTATCATTCTAGTTGTAAACAGCCCGGCATAGTAGGAAATGCTGAGGTTTGTAAACTGGCATATCCTGATGCAACTCAATTTGACTCCAATAGTAAATATTTTGATCCGAAGGCTACTTCAGAATGTCCGCGTTGGTTTAATGTAGATGTAAAGCTTGTCAGTAAAACCAGGTTAATTAGTATTAAGGAGCTGAGAAGTATCCCTGCTCTAGAAAGTATGCGCATTTTACAAAAGGGTAATCGTTTATCTATCACACCCGTGGATCCTGTAGAGTGGAAATATATTATTGGGATCATGTAATATCAGTTTCATGGTCGGGGTTTTATAAACAAACCAGATTAAAAGAATGCTAAAACTAAATATCAACCTAAGAAAAATATAAAGTGGAATGGTGGTTGGGTTATCTGTGCTTAGGTGCAGTTGTAGGGTTTTTTGCCGGATTACTTGGTATTGGCGGCGGACTGATTATGGTGCCAGTACTAAGCTTTTTTTTCAGTGCGCAAGGTTTCCCCCCTGATCGTATTATGCATTTCGCTCTTGGTACTTCCATGGCAGCGATAATTTTTACTTCTATTTCCAGTTTGCGTGTTCATCATATAAACGAAGCAGTAAATTGGCATATAGTAAAATTTGTTACGCCAGGCGTCATCTTTGGTACATTCTGTGGTGTAACTCTGGCAAATAGTCTTTCTGGAAGATACTTGAGTATCTTCATTATCTTATTCATTTATTATGCTGCAACCCAGATGTTGATTAATAACCCTACTAAGCCTAGTCGGAAGCTTCCGGGCAAAGCTGGGATGTTTGCAGCAGGGAGCTTTATAGGTGGAGTGTCTAGTTTAGTAGCTATTGGCGGAGGAATATTAACTGTGCCATTCCTTTCCGCGTGTAATGTAAGATTACAGCATGCTATCGGTACTGCTGCCGCAATTGGCTTTCCTATCGCAATTGCAGGAACAATTGGCTATATTGCTAGTGGTATCGTTCAATCTCAGATGCTTCCAGAATATAGTCTGGGTTACATTTATTTGCCGGCACTTGCAGGGATAGTTATCTTCAGTGCGATTGCTGCTTCTATAGGCGCAAAAGTTACTCATATTACGCAGACCGCAACTATTAGAAAAATCTTTGTAATATTGCTATATGTGCTGGGGACTAAAATGTTAGCGGGGCTTTTCTAGAATATTTATATGTTTGTCAAAAGCTTTAATACTTCCTGATATTTATCTGAAGTCTTGGTAAGAATATCCTCAGGTAGAACAGGAGCAGGTGCTTTTTTGTTCCAGTTATGTGCTTCTAACCAGTCTCGAACAAATTGCTTATCGTAACTTGGCGGATTTTCCCCCGGATTATATTTGTCAGCTGGCCAGAATCGGGATGAATCTGGGGTGAGCGCTTCGTCAATAAGATAAAGTTTGCCTGTATGATCTTGACCGAATTCAAATTTGGTATCGGCAATAATAATGCCTTTAGTTGCAGCATAGTCTGCCGCCTCAGTGTACAGAGCGATTGCTCTGTCACGTACTTGTATCGCTAATGTGTTACCTATAAGTTTTTTTGCTTCTAGAAATGAAATGTTCTCATCATGTGCACCCATTTCCGCTTTAGTTGAAGGCGTAAAAATTGCACCATCGGGTAATTTAGAAGCTTCCTGTAGCTCGGCAGGAAGTATAATTCCGCAAATTGCACCGGTCTTCTTATAGTCTTTCCAGCCAGATCCTACAACATAGCCTCGTACGATAGCCTCAATTGGAAGTGGCTTTAGTCTTTTTACCACAAACGCGCGCCCCGACACCTGATTCAGCTCATCATTTGATACAAGTGATTCAGGCTGAATATCAGTCAGATGATTGGGTATAATGTGACCCAGTTTTTTAAACCAGAAATTGGACATAGCGGTTAGTACCTTACCTTTTCCAGGAACTGGTGTTGGCAGAATTACGTCAAAAGCAGATAGTCGGTCCGTCTGGATGATCAGTAATTTATCTTCATCAACCGCATAGATATCTCTCACTTTTCCTCGGTGTAAAAAATCGAGACTAGTGAGACTAGATTCAAATAAAGTTTTTTCAGGTAAGGTCATATTTAATTTACTCAAGTTTAGGAAGTGTCATTGCTTTAGTCTTATCTGCTTGTGCTTTACGGAAATCATTAAGTCGAGCAGCCATATCAGGATCAGAGAGTGCTAATAGGGAAACAGCAAATAAGCCGGCATTAGCAGCACCAGCCTCACCTATGGCAAAGGTAGCAACAGGAATACCCTTTGGCATCTGCACTATTGAAAGTAATGAGTCCAGTCCCTTAAGATATTTTGAAGGTGCCGGTACTCCCAGAATTGGCAAGGTTGTTTTGGCCGCCAGTACTCCGGCAAGGTGTGCAGCGCCACCTGCACCTGCAATAATACAGCGCAAACCACGATCGACAGCTGTTTGCGCGTATTCAAGGGCAATATCAGGGGTACGGTGGGCAGAGATTACACGTGTTTCATATGGAACGCTAAAGTCACGTAACTGGACCGCAGCTTGCTGCATGATGCCCCAGTCACTATTGCTTCCCATAACAATACCTACCAGTGGTTTTTTCATTTAACTCCTCATTGGTTCTGATTGCTGAGCTTCATACTTAGAATAATACTTATTTTTTTTACTGGGTGCTAATATTATTTAGCATCTTTACATCTACCAATTTATTTCCATGAGTCTTTCCTGACAAAACAGTAAACGGTTTTGATGGCTCACCTAAATCAGACAGCACCACAGAGGCACCGGTAAAATCCTGTTTCTCAGTATAGTTGCTTACTGTAACAATTGTGTCAAGACCTGCGGCAAGAGCAGATTTTAGTCCACATTCAGAGTCCTCTATCGCTATACATTGTTGTGCTTGTAAGCCCAGATGTTCAAGCGTCCATAGATAAATATCCGGCGCCGGTTTTTTTTCAGGAACAATATCACCTGCCGCGATGACATTAAACCAGGCGGGAGAATCTTCACCTAATGTAGATTTTAGAAGTGTGGTTACATTTTCTGGAGTGGTAGTTGTTGCAATAGCAATTTCTATTTTAGCAGAACGTAGCTCCTGGATTAGGCGAGTAGCGCCTGGACGCAGTGGAATTAGACCACGATTAAGTAATGCTACAAAATGCTTTGTTTTAGTATTGTGTAAATCAGCAATCCAGGTTTCTAATTCGTTTATCTTTAATTTATCAGGGGCATATTTTTCCAGGTAATAGCGGATACGTTCTTTTCCCCCTGTAATACTAAGTAATTCTCCGTAAAGTGTAACATTCCAGTCCCAGCTAAGGCCGAAATCATTAAATGCGGCATTAAAAGCAAGGCGGTGACCATCACGTTCGGTATCAGCCAGTGTACCGTCAACGTCAAATAACACTGCAGAAATTTTATTATCTCTAATTATTTCCATTAGGAAGATACAGGTTCGATATTTTTTGTTATTTAGTAACTTAAAGGATTATGTCCTGAATGGCACACAACTTGCTCGTTGTAAACGATCCAAGACTGCCAGCCAGTCTGGATTATTAGGAGGTGCTTCTAACAATAGGCGATCATATTGGCCATTATCGAACCGGCGTAAGGTTGCATAGAGCTGGCTGCCGTAGGCTGTTGGTTCGCTAGGCATTGGGAAATACAGGAAGTTTTTATTCTTTCCTTTAGTAAGAAATTCCGTTGACCATCCCAGTAATATTGGATGCAAACCTAGTGCTTCTATTTCTGCAGAACGTTTCCATAATGATGTATCAGGCCAGACCTCAAGTGGTGTCAATGGAGCGTAATGGGAATTTAGAGAACCTGACACACGTATATCAGACTGCTCTCTTTCTGAAAGAAAGACTTCTTCATCCAGTACCTCGGTTAATTTTGTTAGTGGAATTCCACCCGGTCGCAAAACAATTGCAGAGTTGTTCTTAAAACTAACAATTGTACTTTCAAGGCCTATTTTACATGAGCCTCCATCCAGAATCATATCTACTTTATGACCCAGCTCATCGAAGACGTGTGCTGCAGTTGTAGGGCTGATCCGCCCAAAGCGATTAGCTGATGGTGCAGCCAGCGCCTTTTCAGAGCCCATAGCATCTAATAGAGCAAGCGCAGTGGGATGGTCTGGTATTCTTAGTCCTACCATGTCTTGACCACCTGTTACATTTAAAGATACATGATGGGTCCGTGGCAGGATTAACGTTAGTGGTCCGGGCCAGAAGTGTTTAGCAAGTAGCTGGGCCGCCTTTGGTATCTCCTGTGCCCAGTATTCAAGTTGAGATACTTGGGAAAAATGAATTATTAACGGATGATTTACAGGCCTTTCTTTAATTTCAAATATACGGTTTACTGCAGATGGAACCGAGATATCTGCTCCTAAGCCATAAACAGTTTCTGTTGGAAAGGCAACTATTTTACCCGCTTTCAGCTTAGTAACAGCAGAAGAAATTTGACTAGACAATTCTGGCATCGCAATTGTAGTAATACATATATTATAGAAATATTTTTCTGTATGTCTGAGTTCTAAAAATACGGTAAATTATTTGTTTTAATAAACTTTAAAGTCTTCTAAATTCAGGAGTATTGTTTTTCCGGCTATAACCTATCATGCCTCGTAAGACACGTACTATATAGTAGCTTATCCAGCAAATTGCGCGACTACTCCATCGTTGGCTTTTCCATTTCTCTTGCAGCACTCGTATTGATTCCTCAGCCATAGCATTTTCCAGGCAGAGTTTTAGTTGCATAGCTAAAGCCTCATCATCAACTACTACATTTGCCTCCCGGGCCAGTAACAAACTGAAGGGATCAATGTTGGAAGAGCCTACAGTGGACCAATGTTGATCAATCACAGCAACTTTTGCATGTAAATAACTCTTGTGATATTCATAAATTTCAATACCAGCATCCAGAAGACTTCCATAAAGGGCCTGTGTAGCATAATGCTGCAAGTGGTATTCTATTTTACCTTGCAACAGCAAGGTCACACGCAAACCACGTTTAGCAGCGTCACTAAGGGCCCGGCGGAGATTGATGCCAGGCAAGAAGTAGGCGTTGGAGATAATAATTTCTCTGGATGCATTAGTTATGGCATGGAGATAAATATCTTCTATATCATGCCTGTGGCGAAAATTATCACGTATTATCAGCGCTCCGCGCTGGTTACCATTTAGTCGGTTAATAGAATAAGATATTTCATCGTATTTTATCCAATTCTTTTTAAGACGTGATAATGCAACTATCATCCATAAGTTTCGGGCCGCTAAAAAAATATCTCTTTGCAGTGGACCTTCGATTGAGATTGCGAAGTCAAAACGTGGAGGGAGTGGTTCAGGATGGTTAAGATCATCAATTATATTAATTCCGCCAACAAAAGCGATACTTGAATCAATTGCTGCCAGTTTTCGGTGCATTCGACGCAATCGGTTACGCCGTAGTCTAAATGGTGAAATTTCTTTCCTAAATATGAGTATTTGAACACCTGCATTTAGCATATTCTGTATTTCATCTTTAGGGAAATCCTGAGAGCCGAATCCATCCAGTAAAAGACGTACTGTCACGTTGCGTCTTGCAGCTCTCTTCAATGCTTCTGAAATCCGAATACCGGTAGCGTCGTACTCAAAGATATAAGTTTCAAGATGAACTATATTTTGCGCTCTGTCGATAGCAGCCTCAAGTGCAGGAAAATATTCTGATCCGTTGCGTAGAAGAGTTATGCAATTACCTTTAACAAAGTCAGGAATATTCACTTACAGATCATCCTTGCGGATAGTACAGCATGGTCCGAAATCCTTGACCAAGGGCGACCTCGGTGTACCTGAGTATTTTCTACGTAAAAACCTCGTACATAGATTCGATCAAGCCGTAATATTGGCAGCCATGAAGGATAGCTGCGTGCCGCTTTTCCACTGGTCAGTTCAAAAACTTCAGTCAGGCCTAGTTGTTCTATCGGTGTGCGATTTGCCATTTCTCGCCAGTCATTAAAGTCACCAGCAATAATTAGTGGTGCCTGCGGTGGCACCAGTTGTTTTATACGACGATTTAGGGCTAATAACTGTTTTCGTCTTCCGGGTGCAAATAATCCAAGATGGATGCAAATACAATGTAGATTTTCCCGCCATTCCGGGATACTGATTTCGCAGTGAAGCATCCCGCGGCTCTCGTAGCGATGTGTTGATACGTCTTCGTTGTCCCAGAGCACTATGGGATAGCGGCTAAGAATTGCATTTCCATGATGCCCTTCGTCATACACCGCATTTTTTCCATAAGCAAAATCAGTCCATGTTGAATCTGCCAGAAACTCATACTGAGGGCTGTTTGGCCAGTTTTTATAGCGGGTTGAATGTCCCTTGTGGTGACCGATGACCTCTTGTAAAAATATTACATCAGCATTTAAAGCGCGCAATCGGTCACGTAGCTCGTGTATCATCATCCGCCGGTTAAAATGTGAAAATCCCTTGTGAATATTATATGTGGCTATATGCAGCTTATCTGGCATGTGATAAACAATAGGATTAATACAATTTATAAGACTTGGCGATGTGTAAAATGCAATTGCATAATTTATGTGCTGACTATAATACTATGAAACTTCTAACATCCGTTGTAGTGCAAGTTTTGCCAACCTTGTATCTTCTTCCGGCACACTGATCTGGTTTACTACTTTTCCTTTCACCAAATTCTCTAACGTCCAGGCAAGGTGCTGGGGATCAATACGAGCCATAGTTGAGCACATACATACTGTTGGAGACATAAACTGTACAATTTTTCTCTCAGGCTTAAATTCTTCTGCAATACGACTAACGAGATTTAACTCAGTCCCCACTAACCAGCGAGTACCTCTTTTTGCTTTTTTTATTGTATTAATGATGAATTCAGTAGAGCCAACATAATCAGAATTATTACAAACTTCAAAACTACATTCAGGATGCGAAATAACCAGTCCATCAGGATATTGGTTTCGGAATCGAATAATATGCTGTGGTTGGAACATTTGGTGAACCGAACAGTGTCCTTTCCACAATAGAATTTTGGCTTTCTTAATTTGTTCCTGGGTAAGTCCACCCATAGGTTCATCAAAGTCCCAGACCGGCATTTCATCCTGTGAAATTCCTAGTTTGTGCCCACTCCAACGCCCTAGATGTTGGTCAGGAAAAAACAGTACTTTTTCACGACGTGAGAAAGACCACTGAAGAATTTCAAGAGCATTACTAGAAGTGCAGACGATACCACCATGTTTTCCACAGAACGATTTCAGGTTTGCCGCTGAGTTGATGTAAGTTGCTGGTGTAATAGCTTCATCCGGGTCCAATACTTCCGACAATTCACGCCAGACTCTTTCTACTTTTGAGTGGTCTGCCATGTCTGCCATCGAGCATCCTGCAGAGAGATCAGGCAAAATAGAGATTTGATCTGGTTTGGATAGAATATCAGCTACTTCAGCCATGAAATGTACGCCACAAAATACCAGATATTTTGCATCGGCCTGGCTTGCAAGACGTGAAAGCCCGAGCGAATCTCCGGTAAGATCCGCGTGTTTATAAACATCTGCTCTCTGATAGTGATGAGAAAGTATTATTGCGCGTTCTGCTAGTGTGGCCTTTGCCGCAATAATACGCTTTTCACAAGCGTCATCTTGTAGTGTGTCAAATTGATCAAACTCAATAACTTCTGCTTGCATGGCTACTCCAATACCTAATAAGGAAGATAAATTATACTAATAAGACAAGAATACCGGGTATGTGTTCTCATTGACTCTTAAATCATACTGTTTTCTTATGTGTTTTTACTGAGGAAAACAACTTACGTATCGCTTCCGCATTACTACATGAGAAAACCTTTTCTATGGCTTCCTGCTGAGGAAGCCAAGCATAACGCAGATGTTCTCTCGGTGACACCGTAACCGGAGCAGGCTCTGGTAAAAGTAAGCTAAAAGCATGTTCAGTATTGTGAGTTACGCCCGGAGCATAGCGCCATCTCCATTCTTGAAAAATCTCATATTTATTTAGAAAGTGCAAATCGGTTAATAAAAAATTATCGGCATCCAATCCTGTTTCTTCAGCGGTTTCTCGTACTGCTGTTTGTGATAATGTTTCACTTTGGTGTTGGCTGCCGGTAACTGACTGCCAATAGCCCGGATGGTCAGCCCGTTCCAATAACAAAACCTGCAGATCAGGAGTGTAAATTACTACTAAGACAGAAATAGGGGTTTTATATTTCTCCATAACATCAGGTAGAAACATCAGGTGGAATAGCAGGCTAACCTTGCATTAAGTCAGCACAAGTATTTCAAGTTTTTTGTGTTTCAGTACGCCTTAGCCGTATATGTAGTTCTTGTAGCTGTTTTTCGTCTACTAAACTTGGTGCCTGAGTCAATAAGCATTGAGCACGTTGTGTTTTAGGAAAGGCAATAACATCACGTATTGATTCTTCACCCGCCATCAAGGTGACAACACGGTCAAGTCCGAACGCAATACCACCATGAGGCGGCGCACCATACTGTAAGGCTTCTAATAAAAAGCCAAATTTTTCCTGGGCTTCGTTTATTCCTATATTTAGAGCATGGAATACTTTTAACTGTATATCCCGGCGATGAATACGAACTGATCCTCCTCCAATCTCAGAGCCATTTAGTATCATATCAAATGCTTTCGATAAAGCTTTGCCAGGGTCTGTCTCCAGCAAATCTTCATGACCATCAGCAGGAGATGTAAACGGGTGATGAAGTGCCTGCCAGCGATTTTCATCCTCATCTCGTTCAAACATTGGAAAATCTATTACCCATAAAGGTTTCCATTCTGGCTCAATAAGGCCTAAATCCTGACCAATTTTTATGCGTAATGCACCTAATGATTCATTAACTATTTTTGATTTACCTGCACCAAAGAATATCAGATCTCCATCATTAGCAGCTGTACGTTCAAGGATAATTTTTACTATCGTTTCTGGTAAGAACTTCAATATTGGCGACTGTAATCCTTCAAGACCTTTCTCAAGAGCATTAACCTTGATGTAAGCAAGACCTTTTGCACCATAAATTCCAACAAAACTAGTATAGTCATCAATTTCCTTACGAGATAGCTCACTACCCTGCGGTACACATAATGCTGCTACACGCCCACCTGGTTTCTGAGCGGCTTCGCGGAATACTTTGAACTCCACTTCTTTCATGACATCGGTAAGTTCGGTGAGCATCAATGGTATTCGCAAGTCAGGTTTATCAGAGCCATATTTCAACATGGCTTCAGAAAATGCCATACGTGGAAAAGGGGATTGCAGCTTAATTTGTAATACACTACTGAATAAGTTACAGATCATTTCTTCCATTAGCATCATAATCTCAGCTTCTTTGAGGAAAGATGTTTCGATATCAATCTGTGTAAATTCTGGTTGACGGTCGGCACGCAGATCTTCATCACGAAAGCACTTTGTAATCTGGTAATATCGATCAAACCCTGAAACCATAAGTAACTGTTTAAATAATTGTGGTGATTGTGGGAGCGCAAAAAAATGTCCGGTATTAATGCGTGACGGCACCAGATAGTCACGTGCTCCTTCCGGTGTTGATTTAGTTAGTACTGGTGTTTCCACATCGATAAAACCTTGTTGGTCCAGGAATTTACGAACTTCCATTGTAACTTTGTAGCGTAATCGTAAATTTTTCTGCATCTGTGGACGTCTAAGATCAAGATAACGATGTTCCAGACGTACAGTCTCACTAAGATTCTCGTCATCCATCATGAAGGGTGGTGTCAGAGAGGTGTTGAGAATTTCAATTGATTGTGTCAGTACTTCGATTTCTCCGCTTGTAAGGTTTGTATTGATAGTTCCTTCCGGACGATGGCGAACTAATCCGATAATTTTGAGCACGAATTCGTTTCGAATATTTTCCGCACTCTGGAATGCGACTACGTTGTCCGGATCACATACAATTTGTACCAGACCTTCACGATCACGCATATCAATAAAAATTACACCTCCATGGTCACGGCGGCGATGTACCCAGCCAAAGAGTGTCACAGTTTGGTTAAGATATTGAGTGTCAATGAGACCACAGTAATTGGTACGCATATTATTTCTTGTTGCTATCTATTTTATTGATCAAGATTTTTATTATTTCCATTGGGTGAGACCACACCCATGGAAATAATATATTTCAGTGCCGCATCTACGCTCATATCAAGTTCAATTACGTCACTTTTTGGCATCATTAGGAAGAATCCTGATGTGGGGTTAGGGGTAGTCGGAACATAGACACTTATATATTCTCCCTCTAGGTGATTGATGACATCGCCACCCGGTTGCCCTGTCATGAATGCAATTGTCCATGAACCCTTCCGTGGATACTGAACAAGTAGTGCTTTGCGGAAGGCCTCTCCCTGGCTTGAGAATATAGTGTCACTTACTTGCTTAATACCCCAGTAAATTGATTTAACTACCGGGATACGCCATAACACTCCCTCCCAGAACGAGACCAGTTTTTGGCCGATAATATTTGCAGTCAGCAGACCGGTTATGAATACAACAAGCAGTGTAAGAATCGTACCGATTCCAGGGATATTCATACCCAGTAGCTTTTCAGGCTGCAGGCTGTCGGGTAGCAGGAGCAAAGATTGATCCATGGTACCAATCAGGAATTTAAGAACCCAGGCAGTCAGGCCTAAAGGTACCCAGATAAGAAGTCCGGTAATAAAATAGCGTTTCATATTGAACAATTATCCGTGCCAGACATTTATTTAGTAGTAGAAGGTGCACTGGCTTTTGGCGCAGTGTCAGGTGTAGTTTTAGGCTTAGTTCCAGGCATAGAATCATTCTTTACTTTCGGTTCTGTTTTTGGTTTTGATTGAGATCCGTTTTTGAAATCAGTAGCGTACCAGCCACTACCTTTTAACTGAAACCCTGCAGCAGAAATAAGCTTAGTATATGTATTGCTGCCACATGTAGGGCAAACCGTGATAGGCTCGTCATTTAATTTTTGCAGGTGTTCTTTCTTTGAGCAACAAGATCCGCACTGGTATTCGTAAATAGGCATGTAATTTCCGACAACACATAACTCAGAATAGTAAGATTATACCTCAACCACTTAGTTTAATTGTGGAGACTTGAAGAGACTCGTATTATTTTAAGAGGTAAAAATGGTCAGAATAACCATAGAAATCACGGTAAGAGGTAAATATAATTAACTATAGGGCCGGCTCGGGTTGTCTGATACAAAATAGTTTAATCTACAACTTTTCTTCTCATAGCTTTAATCTGTCCGCGATGTGTCTTGCTATCAAGGCGTTTCTTATCAGAGTTTATAGTGGGTTTTGTTATTCTACGTTTCCTGGGCACGCTTGTTACACTCTCAACGAGTTTAAATAACCTTTTTAAAGCTTCTTCCCGATTCTTCTCCTTACTACGGTATTGTTGTGCTTTGATTACTATAATGCCCTCGGAACTGATGCGCTGATCATTTAATTGTAATAAACGTTCTTTGAGAAGATCAGGCAAGGATGAGGAGTTAATATCAAAACGCAAATGAATTGCATTAGAAACTTTATTTACATTCTGTCCACCAGCTCCTTGTGCCCGGATTGCACTAATTCTTATCTCATTGTTCGCAATCGCAACCTTACTAGTTATAGGGTGGAGGGCACATTTATGCATTCTAAATATGTAGCTATTATTATTTTAAATAATGTGGCGCAGTAAACAGGGGTAAGATTTAGCTCTAAATCTAATATAACATATTGATATACATTTGTTTTATTCTTTTGAGCTTTTCTCAGAAAGATTCTTTTAAGAGCTTGCATTCAGCTTAAAAGTGTTTATAATACGAATCGTTATCATTAGCAATCGCAAAGGAATTGTAAATTGGCTGTAACAATGAATAAGCTTGGATTAGCTCCAGAGGCTATCGTTGAAAAAAAGAAAGATCACTTTGATATATCAGATCAAAGTAAGCCTATCTATAGCGATGCATTGTTTTTGCATGGAGATGAAGTTTTTATCCAGCATAGGGGTGAACAATATCGCTTGCGTCGTACACGCAGTGGCAAGTTGATATTAACTAAATAGTGGACTTAATACGCTTATCATGTATATTTGTATCTGCAAAGGTGTAACTGATACCGCAATCCGTGAAGCTGTTTGTCAGGGCGCTGACCGGATGAGAGATTTGAAAGTTTGCCTTGGGGTGAGCGAGCAATGTGGTATATGTGCTGCACATGCACAAGAGGTATTGGAGCAGGCGCTGATGCAGAAAACTTCTGACCAGACAATTTATACCTAAACCCACTCGTACATGCGAGACACCCGCCTGAGGAGGCAGATATGAAAGGCAATGCAGAGATTATCCGGTTATTAAACCGTCAGTTACAGAATGAACTGACTGCTGTAAACCAGTATTTTTTACATGCGCGTATGTATAAAAACTGGGGATTTAGCAGCCTTGGTAAGCACGAGTACGATGAATCTATAGAAGAAATGAAACACGCTGATCTACTGATTGAACGGATTTTATTTCTGGAAGGGCTACCTAACCTGCAAGAGCTCGGGAAACTTTTGGTTGGTGAAAAAGCAGAGGAATGTGTGGCATGTGATCTCAAGTTAGAATTAGCCTCACGTAAAAATCTAACAAGTGCTGTTACCGCATGCGAAACTGCTAAGGACTATGTTTCAAGAGAGCTATTTGAGCATATTCTGGAAGATACTGAAGAGCATATCGACTGGTTGGAGACGCAACTGGATGTAATGCGTAAAGTTGGTGCTCAGAACTGGCTTCAAAGTCAAATGTAACTTTTCTGTTACTGCGGTACTTGCTCAGCTTGTAACGAAAAGATCTCCTGGTTAATCAGGTGGAAATGCCGATCAGTGTTTCTATTCCCTTACGAAAAGTAGGCAGATCAGAACGATCCAGCAACGCACATGGTTTGCCAGATTTATTACAAAAATATTTCACAGCAAAATAGGTTTCATGGTTTACACAGTCAACCGGGCAAACTACCATATCTGCACAAGTTAGCAGAGCAGGTAAGTGGTCCGCATCTCCTTTCTGGTTTCCACGATAAATCAGCAGTTTTCCCCCTAATGATTCGACCAGGCAGCGATACTCCGGATATAACCTGCCACGTCCACCTATGCACAAAACATATTTTTCTGAGAGTTCAGGACAATTAGTGCGATGGTTAATTCGAATTTCATTACAAGTACAATGACTTGATGTGCATACTGCAGAAGAGAATGTAGTATTGGCTTTAATAAGGGGCGTCCAATTTACTCCGGATGCCCCGGTTATTTTGTGAACATTAAATTTATATCCCAGTAATTTACAAATACTGCTGGTAAATAAAGCTTTGTTAAAAATGTTTCTTGCAACATTATTTTTCAAAAAATACTTAAGTTTAGTTCCTGATCTGTGATGAAAGCATGAAAACAGAAATTTTTCAGTCCGATCCAGAGTCTGAATCAGGACAGGAACCGTAGAATCTAAAAGATTTTTTTGGAGATGATTCACAGTTTTTAGCTCCATAGAATTAGCTGAAAAAAAGCTGGCTTGTCCGGGAGCTGGACTGGCTTGCTAGATTATTGTTGGAGTAGGGTAGTAACTCAGTAGCAACAATAAATCTACGAAATATTTTTAAGTAAATTTAGAGTTATGTTACAAAAATCTTAAATCTAATTATGATATTTCCTTATATTGTTATTACGAATGATAACTATTATCAATAATAAACTATTATTTTAAAATTGCAAGCACCCTTGTAAAAACTATTATTATCATTAACTTATATATTATCGTTCAGAGATTGAGACGAAGAGCAATCCTTAAAGCTTGCAAATTATAGATTTATAATTATAATAGCGAATCATTCTCATTTAGAATAATAAAATTTGATATAACTTTTTCCATAGCTACCAGGATCTCCTAGTCTGGTGGAATTTGGCAAGCCAGCTCAACTCCCTTGGGCGAGCCAGCCTTTTTTTTGGCTGTCTTTATGTAAGAGGTATGGCTTGTGAAATATCTGCAAATTTGTCTTTCAAAAATTGCTTTCTTTTTTTTAGTTTTCTTTGGATTGGCTGCAACAGCTTTATCCAACAACACTTTTGCAGCAGAAACCATCGCTGATGCAGTATCAAATATCATTGATGATGTCACGAACCAAACATACGAAATTTCTGCCGGCCCACTGAAAAATGCACTAGATTATTATACGAAGCAGACAGAGATCAGTCTTTCTTATGATGCTACAAAAATAGAAGGTATTAAGACAAAAGGAATAAAGGGTAAATTTTCTACACAGAAGGGGCTCGATCTTTTGTTAGCAGGAACTGGATTACAAGCGGTGCAACAGGATGGTGGGTACATCGTGAGGAAAGCTGGAGAACCTGCTCCCGGATCTAAATCTACAAAAAATGCAACGATGCTACCCATGGTAAATATATCCGCAGAGGTTGATCATGGCTATGCTGTTCCAAAAAGTATCACCGCTACAAAGACGGACACGTTGATACGTGATGTTCCACAACAAATAACAGTCATATCAAAGAAACAGCTCTCGGATTTGGCGCCACTTAGTGTAACCGAATCTGTACGTTACGTACCGGGTGTAGGCATATCATCTGGTGAAGGGAATCGTGATGCATTGGTTTTTCGTGGTAACCGATCAACCGGCGACTTCTATATTGATGGAGTACGCGATGATGTTCAGCATTTCCGTGATTTTTATAATATTGAACGGCTTGAAGTCTTAAAAGGTCCGAATGGGCTGATTTTTGGTCGTGGTGGTTCGGGCGGTATATTTAACCGGGTCCGAAAGGAGGCAAACTGGAATCCGGTACAAGAGATTAGGTTCTCGGGGGGTTCATATAACCATAAGCGGGTTTCCGTAGATGCAGGGCATGTTATAAATGACATAATTGCTGTTCGACTCAATGGCTTATATGAGCATTCAGAAAGTTTTCGTCAAGGCTTTGAGCTTCAGCGTTATGGCGTAGCTCCTACAGTCACTATTAAACCTACCAATCGTACCAAGATTGTTATTCAGACAGAGTTTTTTAAAGATGATCGAATTGCTGATCGCGGGATTCCGTCATTTGCAGGGATGCCGTTTAATACGAATCGAAAAAAATTCTTTGGTGACCCTAATCGCAGCCCGACAGATACCAATAAAAAAGCAATTAGTATGCACATTGACCATAAATTCAATGATGCAGTAGCTATTCGTAACCGTACGCACTACGCTATTTTTGATAAGTTCTATCAGAACGTATTTGCAAATGGTTCTGTAAACGGAGCAGGAATGGTGGCACTTGGTGCTTACAATGATCAAACCGATCGGGAGAATTTCTTTAACCAAACAGATCTTTTACTTACATTTGATACAGGACCTTTTAAGCATAAAATGGTCACCGGTGTAGAAGTATCACGACAAGTTACAGACCAGTTGCGACAAAGGGGTCATTTTAATGGCATTTCTACTACAGAGCTGATATCTGCCACTAATCCAATTACCACGACTCCGATTGTATTTTTTAACAGAGGGCTCCAGGATAACAACACCCATATTTCTACAAGCCTGGTCGGGGTTTATATACAAGATCAGGTTGAAATCCTGCCACAGTTACATGCAGTAACCGGGGTGCGTTACGATAGATTTGAGACCGATTCTACAAGGAAAGACGGTCTTACTCCGAAGTTAGAATCCAGAGACGATAATATATCACCACGGTTCGGGTTGATATTTAAACCGGTGGAACGGGTATCCATATACGGCAGCTACAGTTTGACACACCAGCCACGAGCAGGAGATCAACTTAGCTCTATTAGAATAACTAATGCTACGTTGGAACCAGAAAAATTTATTAATATTGAAGGTGGCGTAAAAGTAGATGTACTTCCCAGTTTAGCTTTTACCACTGCTTTTTACCAGTTAGATCGTACAAATGTGATCCTTCCAACTTCTACTCCGGGTATGACCTTTCTGGGAAAAGGCACGCGGGTCAGGGGTGTGGAAGTTGGATTAAATGGTCGGGTTACAGATGCCTGGAGTGTTCTTGGAGCGTACACATATCAGGAGGGAACACTAAAGACGACAGGTGCGGTTTTGGGTGAATTACCTAAGCATACATACTCAGTATGGAACCGATATGATTTTACCCCATGGTTTGGTGCCGGGTTTGGAGTTATCGGGCGTAGCGCCATGTTTACTACAACTTCTAATGCAGTTACCTTGCCGGCATATGCACGGGTGGATGCAGCGCTATATGGAAGAATTAATAAATACTTACGTGCCCAGGTAAATGTTCAGAACCTGTTTGATGTGAATTATTATGAAGCTTCCCATAATGATAATAATATTCTTCCGGGCTCTCCTATCACGGCACGTGTGACTCTCATAGCAACTTATTAGTTAGTATTAATAAACGGTTCTTCAGAGAGTAGAGACTTTGTTTACTCCCACTCAATAGTTGCTGGTGGTTTACCGGAGATATCATAAACTACCCGGTTAATTCCACGTACTTCGTTGATGATACGATTTGAGATCTTGCCTAATAACGTATAAGGGAGTTCTGCCCATTCTGCAGTCATAAAATCCTGTGTCTTAACTGCTCTCAACGCTATAACATATTCGTATGTACGTCCGTCTCCCATCACTCCGACCGATTTGACAGGCAGAAACACAGCAAAAGCCTGTGAGGTTTTTTCATACCAGCCTGCGGAACATAATTCTTCTATAAATATTGCATCAGCCTGGCGTAATAGCTCGGTATACTCAAATTTTATTTCACCAAGGATTCGTACTCCTAAACCGGGCCCGGGAAATGGATGCCGGAAAACTATGTCATGTGCTAAGCCCAGCGCTAATCCAAGTTCACGTACTTCATCTTTAAACAGCTCGCGTAATGGTTCAAGTAATTTTAGATGTAAGGTATCGGGCAGTCCGCCTACATTATGGTGAGATTTAATAGTGTGAGCTTTTTTATTCTTGTTGCCTGCAGATTCAATTACATCGGGATAAATTGTTCCCTGTGCCAGCCATTTTGCATTATCTATTTTTGATGATTCATGTTGAAATACTTCAACAAATTCACGCCCGATAATACGGCGTTTTCTCTCCGGGTCAGTGACGCCATTCAGGTGCTTAAGAAACATTTTACTTGCATCTACATGTATAACTTTTACACCAATATTATTGGAGAAGGTATTCATCACTTGTTCGGCTTCATTCAGGCGTAACAAGCCATTGTCTACGAACACACAGGTGAGTTGTTTACCGATAGCGCGATGAATCAGAGCTGCTGCAACGGATGAGTCCACACCACCTGATAATCCGAGAATGACTTCTTCTTCTCCTACTTCAGAACGGATTTTATCGATTGCCTCCGACACATAATCAGGCATATTCCAGTCATAACCGAGATTACAGATATCATGGACAAAACGTTCAATGATTTCCCCCCCTTGAGGGGTATGTGTAACTTCCGGGTGAAATTGTAGACCGTAGAATTTCTGTGTTTCATTAGCCATAGCGGCGATCGGAGCTGTATCATTACTGGCCATAATCTTAAAGCCGGTAGGTAGTGTAGTGACCTTGTCACCATGACTCATCCACACATCCAGAAATTCGTGACCGTTGTCATTTATATGATCTTGAATATGGTTCAGTAGAGCTGTCTGTTCCCTCACGCGAATTTTTGCATGGCCGAATTCCCGAATATTTGATGTTTCAACTTCACCACCGAGCTGTGCTGCCATAGCTTGCATTCCGTAGCAGATACCTAATATCGGAATGCCCAGTTGAAATACCATTTGTGGAGCCCGAGGAGTTTTGCTGCTGGTAGTAGAAGCCGGACCACCTGATAGAATGATTCCGTCAGGAGAGAATTCATTGATGAACTGAGTCGTTACATCAAAGGGGTGAATCTCACAGTAGACATTAGTTTCTCGCACCCGGCGAGCAATTAACTGGGAATATTGAGAGCCAAAATCTAGGATCAGGATTTTTTGGTGCATTTAGGGGCTAACCCCTATTCAACATGGTAATTCTGGGCTTCCTTGGTGATCTGCACGTTATGGACGTGAGATTCACGAATACCGGCTGAGGTAATTTCAACAAATTCAGCTTTTTTATGCATTTCATTAATAGTTTCACAACCCAGATAACCCATTCCTGAACGCACACCGCCAATAAGCTGATGAATTACTGCTATCACACTACCTTTGAAAGGAACACGACCTTCTACACCTTCAGGAACCAGCTTATCAGCATTTTTTTCATTGTCTTGAAAATAACGGTCACTAGAACCCTGTTGCATAGCCGAGAGTGATCCCATGCCACGGTAAGTTTTGTAGGATCGTCCCTGGAATAATTCAATATCACCTGGTGATTCTTCAGTGCCCGCTAACAAACCGCCTAACATCACTGTGTTGGCACCTGCCGCAATCGCCTTAGCAACATCACCTGAATAGCGAATTCCACCATCCGCGATCGTTGGTATGCCGGTTCCATTTAGTGCAGAAGACACATTTTGTATTGCTGTGATTTGTGGTACACCAACACCGGCAACAATACGTGTTGTACAAATAGAGCCGGGGCCAATCCCAACCTTTACACCATCCGCACCATGATCAGCTAAAGCCTTAGCTGCAGCTGCAGTAGCAATATTGCCTCCTATAACCTGGACATGTGGAAGTCGTTTCTTAATCCATTGGATCTGGTCGAGTACTCCTTGAGTATGGCCATGTGCAGTGTCTACTACAATCACATCTACACCTGCATCAGCTAATTTCTCTGCCCTTTCATCACCGCCTTCACCCACACCGATTGCTGCTCCAACACGTAACCGGCCTTGCTCATCCTTGCATGCATCAGGATGTTCAGACGTCTTGGTAATATCCTTAACAGTGATTAGCCCACGCAATTCAAAATCATCATTCACTACCAGTACTCTTTCTAATCGATGTTTATGCAATAACGCCATTGCTTCTTCTCTGGAGGCACCTTCTTTTACTGTTATTAGCCGGTTTTTCGGGACCATAATATTTTTTATGGGCTGGTCCAGATTAGTTTCAAAACGTAAATCCCGATTTGTAACAATACCCACTACCGTAGACCCTTCAACCACCGGTAAACCTGATATCTTATGTTTGCGAGTAAGGCTGAGTACTTCCCGCACGGTCATTTGGGGAGGGATTGTTATGGGATCTTTTACTACCCCGCTTTCAAACCGTTTAACTTTAGCTACATGAGATGCTTGCAATTCAGCAGGCATATTTTTGTGGATAATGCCAATGCCGCCTTCTTGAGCAAGGGCAATAGCAAGCCTTGCTTCTGTAACTGTATCCATCGCAGCAGAAACTAACGGTATATTAAGAGAGATAGTACGGGTGAGTTGGGTTGAGAGATCTACGTTACGTGGTAAAACTACAGAATGAGCAGGTAGTAGCAAAACATCATCAAATGTTAATGCCTTCTGAGCCAGTCGCATGATAATGATCCTTTACAAAGAGGCATTATAGCTAATCCTTATGGCTAAGGGCAAATTTGCCTGTTGAATATAGTAGGAATTAGCGCCCTTTATTTCATTGACCAGAGTAATGAAAATCGTTATTTCCAGAATGACTGGAGATATTTTATTCGGCTTATACCTGAAGTATCTGCTAAGTTAGGCCGATAGATAATCTTATCAGTGGTTAGCGCCTTGTGCTAACAACAGGAGAGAGCCATGTTACGTATCATTTTTACTGTCGTATTGTTTGTTTTCAGTATAGTTGCCAATGGAGAGCTGTACAAATGGGTGGATAATAATGGCAAAACCCGATATACAGATCAGCCGCCACCAGCCGGGGCGGCAACAACTGAAAAGAAGCTGGAAATTAAATTAGCACCTGTGCAACCTGCAGACGATAAAGCTAAGAAGGCACGTAAGAATCTGGCCGAAAGAGAGCTGGACTTCAAGAAACGTCTTGCTGCGAAAGAACAGGAAGAAGCAAAACAACAGAAAGAATTAAAAGAAAGTAAGGAAAAATGTACCCAGTCCCGAAGTAAATTGAAACTATATCAGGAAGCTCCAAAATTAACTGTATCTGATGGCAAGGGAGGCATTGTTCGTGCTGATGATGCAGCTCGTCAGAAAGGTATAAAAGAAGCGCAGAAAGAAATTAAATCGTATTGCAGATAATTTGTTAATTCTTTTTGTTGCTTGATATAACTTTTTCCACACGTTTTCTACGTTTTTCTTTTGGATCAACAGTTATGGGTCTGTAGATTTCTACACGATCATGATTACGTAAGATTGTTTCAGGTTTAACTAACTTACCAAATACACCCAGGTTTTTATTATCTGGTTGAATTTCTGAAAACTTATTACAGATTCCTGAGATTTGTACGGCTTGCGCAACAGTCGTTCCATAAGGTACTTTCAAATACTCCAGAATTTGGTTTTCAGGAAGCGCATAAGCTACTTCGATTTCTATTATCTTGCTCATGAATGCCCGTAGACCTCTTCTGCACGTTTAATGAACGCTTCTACAAAGTTATTGGCAATTATGAAAAAAACTGGTCCCACCAAGTGCTCCAACAATTTATGTGAGAACGTATAATGCAATCGAAACTCTATCTTACAGGCATTTTCTTCCAGAGGAATAAACCTCCAATGTCCATCTAAGTGCTGAAATGGGCCATCAAGTAATGTCATTTCAATTAGTTCAGGAGGTTGACGGCTATTTTCAGTAGTAAAGCTGTGTTTGACATGAAGATAATCAATCTTAATCGTTGCATGCGTGACATTATTATCTTGCAGTGTAACGGATGATCCGCCGCACCAGGGCAGGAAATTAGGATAGTCCTCAACTGTATCTACCAATGTGAACATTCGGCTTGCTGAGTGATTTACCAGAACTGATTTTTCGATTTCAGCCATAAGTGAAACTGTTATCTCAATGAGAGACAGTAATGAAATGCTGTTAAAATACACCAAACCCACGCGAAACTCACTCGTTTTCGTTCTTCACATGAGTATTATTCAGAATAAAAAGGCTTTTCACGATTATTTTATCGAGGAAAAATATGAGTCTGGCGTGGTCTTTGAGGGCTGGGAAGTTAAGTCGATTCGGGCCGGGCGAGTTCAGTTAAAAGAAGCCTACGTAATTGTCCGTAAAAGTGAGTTATATCTCATAGGCTGTAATATCAGCCCCCTATCGACTGCATCGACTCATATAAATCCTGATCCAATACGTACACGTAAGCTCTTATTGCATGCTGAAGAGATCAAACGACTAATTGGTAAGGTAGAGCGAGCTGGATATACCTTAGTGCCACTAGATATGCACTACAAGGCTGGTAAAATCAAACTTGAAATTGGCCTGGCCAAAGGAAAAAAACAGCACGATAAACGTGAATCAGAAAAGCAGAAGGAATGGGTGCGTGATCGACAACGTCTGCTACGGATGAAATAACCCTTTAAATCTAAATGCAAAAACCCGTCGCTATTTGGCTATTAATTTGCTGTACTTTGGTATTTGCCATGGTTGTTGTTGGTGGCGTTACGCGACTTACAGACTCCGGTCTTTCCATGGTCGAGTGGAAACCCATTGTTGGTACTATTCCTCCTATTACTGAAAGTGACTGGGAAGAAGTTTTTAAGAAATATCATGAGACGCCTCAGTATAAAAAAATCAACCAGGGCATGAGTGCAGATGAATTTAAAGGTATCTTTTGGTGGGAATATTTTCATCGGTTGCTAGGGCGTATTATTGGATTGGTATTCTTTATCCCGTTTCTATTTTTTCTCGTGCGTAAGAGAATTGACCGACCATTAGGCTTAAAGCTGGCAGGTATTTTTCTATTAGGTGGATTACAAGGACTAATGGGCTGGTACATGGTGAAAAGTGGATTAGTAGATAATCCCCATGTTAGTCAATATCGTTTGACAGCCCATTTGAGTCTAGCATTTATTATCTATGCTGCTATGTTTCATGTGGCCCTGAGTCTGCTTACCCCAGATGGCAACTTGGATGGATGTAAAAGGCTTCAAAGTCTGCAACGTTTCATTCAGGTTCTTATGGGCATAATTTTTCTTATGGTTCTATCTGGAGGTTTTGTTGCTGGTATCCGTGCCGGTCTGGCCTATAACACTTTTCCTTTAATGAATGGGCATTTTATACCACCGGAAATATTTATGCTGGAACCCTGGTATCGCAATTTTTTTGAAAATATGGCAACGGTTCAGTTTGATCATCGTATGATTGCCTGGATATTGGCGATACTGGTTCCAGTTTTTTGGTATAAATCCAGACAACTTAAACTGCCCAGTTCAGCGCGTTTGGCTTGTAATTTACTTCTAATCATTTTGGTAATACAGATATGTCTGGGGATAGCCACTTTATTAATGGTTGTACCTTTAACATTAGCAGCATCTCATCAGGCCGGTGCGATGTTGTTATTTACAGCTGCTATTTGGGTTAATCACAAATTGCGCTGAATACATAATCTGTCATAAAAAATTTCATGCGGGTATAACATAGAAGTCATGCCTAATTCACTTGATCAAGTAATCCGTCCAGAAATTCTCAGACTCTTACCTTATCATGTGCCATCATCATCCGGCATGATAAAACTGGATGCTATGGAGAATCCTTATTCTTTACCTGAAACTCTACGTGAAGAAATTGCACAACTCGTCACAACTATTTCAGCCAATCGTTATCCTGATTCAAATTCTGTTTCACTAAAGGCTTCTTTACGTGAAACGATGGAAATTCCTATGGGGATGGATATTATGCTGGGTAACGGTTCGGATGAGATTATACAAATTGTAGCTTTATCCCTAGCTAAGCCAGGTGCAGTGTTGATGAGCGTTGAGCCGGCATTTGTAATGTTTCGCATGATAGCTACTTATACCAAGATGGAATATATCGGCATTCCACTTAAAGCTAATTTCTCACTAGACTTAGATCTAATGCTAACCGCTATTACTAAGTATCAACCGGCAGTAATCTTTATTGCCTATCCTAATAACCCGACAGGTAACTTATTTGACGCAGAAGCTGTCTCACGTATTATTGAATCTGCTCCAGGGGTGGTTGTAGTAGATGAGGCTTATCATGCTTTTGCTGATTCAAGTTTCATGGATAAGCTCTCAGAATATCCCAATTTGCTATTGATGCGCACACTCTCTAAACTTGGACTTGCAGGGTTAAGATTGGGATTGCTTACAGGTAGGTCGGAATGGTTAATACAGTTGGAAAAGGTTCGGTTGCCGTATAATGTAGGCGTCCTGACACAGGAAGTAGTACGAAAAATATTTCAGTATCCTGATATTTTGCAGCAACAGGCTAATGCAATTAAGGCCGAACGAGTAGTGATGAACAAGTATTTAAATGTATTAGATGGAGTTGAAGCCTTTCCATCGGATGCAAATTTTATATTGTTTCGTGTTAGTAAAGCGAGCCAAGTGTTTTCAGAACTCAAAAAGCGCAATATATTAATTAAAAATCTTGATGGCTCCCATCCTTTACTGAAAAACTGTTTGCGCGTAACAATAGGGGCGCCTGATGAAAATAAACAGTTCTTAAGGGTGTTACAAGAATGTATCATGAAGTCAGGTAATTAATTTTTTCAATCTTTAGGCATTAAAATTCTCATGCGCCAGTCACAAGTTATTCGTAATACGTTGGAAACTAAGATCAGCGTTGATCTTAATCTTGATGGAACAGGAAAGGCTGAGTTGGATACTTGCGTACCATTTTTAGACCATATGCTGGATCAAGTGGCGCGCCATGGAATGATAGATCTAAAGATTGTTGCCAAGGGCGATTTACACATAGATGCACATCACACGGTGGAGGATATAGGCATTACTATGGGTCAGGCATTTACCAAGGCGATAGGTGATAAAAAAGGATTACGTCGTTATGGCCACGCATATGTACCTTTGGATGAGGCTATGTCACGGGTAGTAATAGACTTATCTGGGCGCCCCGGTATGAAATTTAATATCAAATTTGTGCGTGCCCGTATAGGTGAATTCGATGTAGACTTGGTCAACGAATTTTTCCAGGGTTTTGTTAATCACGCGTTGGTAACTTTGCATATTGATAATTTGTCTGGTGATAATGCTCATCATCAGGCAGAGACCGTATTTAAAGCATTTGGTCGGGCATTACGTATCGCACTAGAACTCGATCCTCGTGCAATTGATGTGATTCCGTCTACCAAAGGCTCACTGTAAATTTTCTCATTTCTTTTTGTAGCATGGCTGATATTGCAATTATTGATTATGGTATGGGCAACTTACACTCGGTGTCTAAGGCCTTTGAGTATGTGGCGCCTACCGCCTCAGTAATTGTTACAAGTGATTCGGACGAGGTTCGAAAGGCTACGCGTGTAGTATTTCCCGGGCAAGGTGCAATGCCAAATTGTATGAAGGAGATGGATGCACGTGGTTTACGGGATGCTGTTGTGGAATCGGCTGCAAATAAGCCGTTTCTGGGGATTTGTATTGGTTTACAGATGTTGTTTGAGAAGAGTGAAGAGGGTGACGTAAAAGGTTTGGGGATTTTACCTGGTAAAGTAAGACGGTTCTCTAGTGCGTCTATGATTGATACCGGAGGACAAAAACTGAAAATTCCACATATGGGCTGGAATCAGGTGTATCAATCAAATAATCATCCGATGTGGGAAGGTATTGCAAAAGAGGAACGTTTTTATTTTGTACACAGTTATTTTGTGGAAACTGTTGATCAGAAGCCGGTAGCAGCTCAAAGTATTTACTTTTTTCCATTTACTTGTGCAGTGGCAAAGGATAATATTTTTGCTGTACAGTTTCATCCTGAGAAAAGTGATACAGCAGGACTGACATTACTGAAGAATTTTGTACAATGGCAGCCAATTTTTAACTGCTAGGCAATGCATTCAGATTATACTGGCCAGATTTTGATTTAAATTTTCAATTATTACTCCTGACTTAAAATGTTGATCATACCTGCTATAGACTTGAAGGACGGGCACTGTGTAAGGCTTCAGCAAGGTGAGATGAAAAGTGCCACAGTGTTTTCGCAGAATCCTGGTGCCATGGCTGAGTATTGGTTGGATCAGGGTGCTCGGCGCCTACATTTAGTGGATCTTAACGGCGCGTTTGTTGGCAAACCAGAAAATGAGCGCGCAATTCGTGACATTGTTGATGCTATTGATGGAAAAATTCCGATTCAGTTAGGTGGTGGCATTCGTGATCTTGAAACTATAGAGCGCTACTTAGAAGATGGCATCTCTTATATCATTATTGGAACCGCAGCTGTGAAGACGCCCGGTTTGTTGCATGAGGCTTGTGATGCGTTTCCCGGTCAGATTATGGTGGGACTGGATGCTAAAGATGGCAAGATTGCGGTAGATGGTTGGTCTAAAGTTACCGGCCATGATGTGATTGATTTAGCAAAAAAGTTTGAGGGCTATGGTGTTGAGGCTATTATCTACACTGATATTAGTCGGGACGGCATGTTAAACGGCATCAATATCGAAGCAACAGTGGAGCTTGCCAGAGAGCTCACTATTCCGGTTATCGCCAGTGGAGGAGTTACTAATCTTGAAGATGTCAGAACATTATGTGAAGTAGAAACTGAAGGCATCATGGGCGTCATCACGGGACGTGCAATTTATGAAGGTACATTAGACTTCAGAAAGGCACAGATATTTGCTGATGAACTTGGTATGAAGACATAAAGGCTAGATGTATTATCTTTCCTGATTGAATTTTTTTGATTTATTGAGAAAGCAGTCACAAAACCTAGAAAAGAGTTTTATTTTTTAATATTTTTGTGTTTCCATGTAGTCGTTTTTGTTATCGGTAAAAGGTTTTTAGCCCTATGGGCCTCGCCAAACGAATTATTCCCTGTCTAGATGTGACCAATGGAAGAGTAGTCAAAGGTGTGAACTTTGTCGCACTTCAGGACGCAGGTGATCCTGTGGAGATATCGCGTCGATATAATGAGGAGGGAGCTGATGAGCTTACTTTCCTGGATATTACAGCTAGCTCAGACAATCGTAGTTTAATTTTGCAAGTAATTGAAGAAGTTGCGGCTCAAGTATTTATTCCACTGACCGTTGGAGGAGGTATTCGCCACGTTGACGATGTGCGTAGGTTGTTAAACGCAGGTGCCGACAAGGTAAGTATCAATACCTCAGCAGTAATGAACCCTCAGCTGGTGGCTGATGCTGCGGATCGATACGGTGCGCAATGTATTGTTGTGGCTATAGATGCTAAACAGGTTTGTGGTACGAATACAGAATCGATGAAATGGGAAGTGTTTACCCATGGTGGACGTAAAGCTACCGGTTTAGATGTAATTGAATGGGCAAAAAAAATGCAGTTACTTGGTGCAGGCGAAATATTGCTTACCAGTATGGACAGAGATGGAACCCGAAAAGGTTTTAATCTTTCATTAACCCGTGCTGTGTCGGATGCGTTAGACATACCAGTAATTGCCAGCGGCGGAGTAGGAGATCTGAGCCATTTGGTGGAAGGTGTCCTTCAGGGACATGCCGATGCGGTACTGGCAGCAAGTATTTTTCACTATGGCGAATATACTGTGCGTCAAGCTAAAGAATATATGAGGAAGGAGGGTATAGAAGTTAGGTTGTAATGGTAGAATGAAATCAGGAAAAACTGAAAACTGAGCTATAAAGCTATGCCTGAAAATTGGCTAAATAAAATAAACTGGTCCGAAGACGGGTTGGTTCCGGTCGTAACCCAGGAAATTTCTAGCAACGTTGTATTGATGGTTGCCTGGATGGATCGTGATGCGTTAAAACTCACTGTAGAAACAGGTAAGGCAGTTTACTGGTCTCGTTCACGTAAGAGGCTTTGGTATAAAGGTGAAGAATCCGGCCATACTCAGATAGTAAAGGAAATCTATCTGGACTGTGACAAAGATGTTCTGCTATTGACAGTGGAACAAGTTGGTGGGATTGCCTGTCATACAGGCAGACATAATTGTTTCTTCAATAAACTCAAAAACGAACAGTGGATAGTAGCGGCTCCTGAGATTAAAGACCCCAAAGAAATATACAGAAAATGAAAGACTTGACTATTATTCATCGTCTGGCAGAAACTATCGAAAAGCGTAAGAATTCTGATTCAGGTAGTTCTTATGTTGCTAAGCTATTATCTGGAGAGCATGACGAGCTACTTAAGAAAATAGCAGAAGAAGCGGCTGAAGTTTTGTTGGCTTCTAAAGATGGTAATAAAGCGCATATTACGCATGAGGTAGCAGATCTGTGGTTTCACTGTTTGATATTGCTGGCTCAGCATGATATCGGACCGGAAGACGTATTAGCAGAGTTAGAGCGGCGTGAGGGGGTGTCGGGGATAGATGAAAAGGCGTCAAGGAAATTAGGGTAAATATGGAAAATTGCATTTTTTGTAAAATTATAAAAGGTGAAATTCCAAGTAAAAAAGTCTATGAGGATGATGACGTTTTTGCGTTTCATGACATCCATCCGGCAGCACCAGTTCATTTCATGCTGATACCAAAATTACATATTGCATCACTGGATGATGTTGAAGAAAAGCACCGCGATTTGCTTGGTAAGATTATTTTACTGGCTTCCAGGTTAGCAAAGGAGCAGGGTTGTACAGATGGCTTTCGAACTATTATCAATACTGGCCGTATAGGTGGGCAGGAAGTTTATCATCTTCATACACATATTATTGGCGGTGGTACGGAACGATTGCCGGTTATGATTCCAATCCCAAGTTAAAGGAGTAAATGATGGGTTCATTTAGCATTTGGCACTGGTTAGTTGTTTTGGTAATCGTTGTCCTTGTATTTGGTACAAAAAAGCTACGTAATCTCGGTGGAGATGTAGGTGGAGCGGTAAAAGGATTTAAGGATGGGATGAAAGGTGCAGATGAGGAGGACTCGTCCTCTTCTTCGTCACAGAAAGTTAGTGGTCAGACTATCGAAGGTGAGGTCAAGGACAAGACACAAACAAAATTATGATTGATAACAGCTTTAGAGAAAAGTCGGTAAGATTGATAGCTGATTTAGAACACAGTTGTCATTTTATTTCTTTTTATTTCTAATTTCATAAGCCATGTTTGATATTAGTTTTACTGAGATTATGGTAATTGCAGTTGTGGCATTAATAGTAGTCGGCCCAGAACGATTACCCAAAGTAGCACGTACTCTTGGTCATCTTTTAGGGCGCGTACGTCGTTATGTCGGTGATGTTAAAAATGACATTCAGCGAGAGATGGAGGCAGAAGAACTGAATGAATTACATACGTCGGTACAAAAGGCAGCTCATTCAATTGAAAAATCAGTACGAGAGGAGGTAAATGAGCTGAAAGTCGCAGGAAGTGTTAACGCAGCAACTACCCAAACATCTGCATTACAACCCGAAGTTACGGGAGAAGAAACACCTTTGACGGAATCTTCTTCATCTCGGCCGAGTAGCCGCTCTACCAAGTAACTGATCTAATCAGGTCATAATTAAATTGGGATGATGTGTAGATAGGAAAGGGACATTGTGTCGTATAAGGGAGCATAAATAAATATTTTTGCCATCAGCTCGCTTTAAACTTGATTGCATCTAACCAATAGATCTATTTCACTTCACAACATGAGTATCAATAATACATTCATCTCACACTTAACTGAACTTCGCATTAGATTAATGCGTATTTTTGGTGTGTTGTTACTTGGTTTTATTCCTTGCGCTTTCTATGCAAGGGAACTATATACGATGCTGGCACAACCACTGTTAGAGAATCTCCCTCAAGGTGGGCAGATGATTGCTACGGAAGTTGCTACACCATTTTTTATACCGATGAAGGTTGCCATGATGGCAGCTTTTCTTATTACATTACCGCATACTCTTTATCAGATATGGGCATTTGTTGCACCGGGATTGTATTCAAACGAGAGGCGTTTAGTATTCCCCCTGGTGTTTGTTAGTAGTGCCTTATTTTTCTTTGGCATGGCGTTTTCTTTTTTCGGCGCTCTGCCACTGGTATTTGAATTCATAACTCAATTTGCACCACAGGGCGTTGCGGTAATGACTGATATTAGTAAATATCTGGATTTTGTTCTAACTATGTTCATTGCTTTTGGCATTTCTTTTGAAGCTCCGGTATTTGTAGTGGTTCTTGTAAAAATTGGTGTGGTCTCAGTCAAAAAGTTAAAAGATATGCGTAGCTATGTTCTTGTAGGAGCATTTGTAATAAGCGCAGTAGTAACTCCACCTGACATAGTTTCACAATTTATGTTAGCGGTACCGCTATATCTTCTCTTTGAAGTAGGAATACTGGCAGCAGGCTTCTTGAGTAAATCTACGCTGATCTCAGATCATCAACAACCAGCGGGTAGCGATAAAATGGAATAGAAGTTCTTCAAAACCCAGGTGTAGTAAAGAGAAGATAGTCGACTCGTTGTTGACAATACTGATGAGGTGAGAAAAAAGTAATCTGTCATTACAGATTGTTTTTTTAAGAGCATTCCAATTTTTAATTACGTTTTATTTGTTTTGGACGTTTGTCTATACTGATTTTAAAAGATTTCTTTTTCTGGTTTCGCAGAACCATAAATGTTGCAGTTTGTCCCGGAGATAGTACTGCAATCAGATTAAGCATGTCTGATGAGCTGGTGACAGGCCTACCTTCCACTGCTATCAGTATATCTCCTGGCTTTATTCCGGCGTTGTCAGCTGGGCCTTCTTTGAGCACACCAGCAATTAATGCACCCTTAGTACTGGTAAGTTTGAATGACTCCGCCAATTCTTTTGTTAAATCCTGTACTTCTACCCCGATATAACCCCTGGTTACGTTACCAGTCTGAATTATTTGTTCCATTATTTGCTTAGCAACGACTGTTGGAATAGATAAGCCAATACCAAGTGATCCGCCAGATTGCGAGTATATCGCTGTATTAATTCCGATCAGATTTCCTTTTATATCTACCAGAGCGCCACCTGAATTCCCCGGATTGATAGCAGCGTCTGTTTGGATAAAATTCTCATAAGTGTTAATACCTAGTTGTGTCCTTCCTAGCGCACTAATAATGCCCATAGTTACTGTTTGGCCCAGACCGAAAGGGTTGCCAATAGCAAGCACTATATCTCCCACCTTGGCTTGATTTGAGTGCCCAAATGTAATTGACGGCAATCCTTTCATATCGATTTTTATGACGGCAAGATCGGTTTCCGGATCTGAACCGATGATGTTTGCTTTTGCTTTTCTTCCATCGACTAATGCGATTTCTATTTCATCTGCCGCTGCTATTACATGATGATTAGTTAGGATATAGCCTTCAGGACTTATAATTACGCCAGAACCAAGTCCAGATTTACGCTGGGTTTGTTCTTCGAACTGGTCACCAAGACCAAGGAACTCGCGAAAATTAGGATTGTTAAATAGTGGATGTGGAGATACTCTGACTTCCTGGCTAGTGAAAACACTAACTACTGATGGCATAACCTTTTTAGTAACGTTACTAAAGCTGTTGAGGTTTGACATACTGTTTAGAGCAGACTCTTTGTCGGGAGCAACTTGTTTCAGTGTCACGACACCACCGTTTACAACACTACCGTTCACGACGCCGCTATGCATGATCCATGGTAATAATTCAGGGCGCATAGTGGAGATGACAAATAACATAGCAAGGCATATCGTTGCTGTTTGTGCGAAAATTAACCAGAGTTTATGCATGTCAGAGTATAGAAATATTAAAATATAAAATGTTAATCATTAAAGTTTTACCAGAAGGAAAACAGCGATGCTATTAAAACAACTTGAATCATACTTGGATTTGCTGCTAAATATCTCACATTTTAGTGACTATTGTCCAAATGGGCTTCAAGTAGAAGGTCGTAGCGAGATTAAGAGATTAGTTAGTGGCGTAACTGCTTCTTTTGAATTCTTACAAGCAGCTATTGATGAGAAAGCAGATGCAATACTGGTTCACCATGGGTACTTTTGGCGTGGTGAGAATGAATGTTTAATCGGCATGAAACGTCGTCGTATTGCATTTTTATTGGCAAATGATGTAAGTTTGTTTGCTTATCATCTGCCTCTGGATGCACATCCTGAAATAGGAAATAATATCCAGCTAGGAAATAGACTTGGTTTTATTGAAAACGGTCGTTTTGGCGAACAAAACATTGCGGTGTATGGCAATTCATCACAAGAAATAACACTTAGAGAGTTAGGAGTAAATCTTGAGAGAGTTTTGTCACGTAGGCCATTAATAATTGGTAATGAAGCTAAACTTATAAGGCGTATCGCCTGGTGTACCGGAGCGGCTCAGGACTACTTTGATGAGGCTATCCGTTTGGGAGTAGATGTTTTTATTACCGGGGAGATATCGGAAAGAATCGTGCATGCTGCACGCGAGTCTGGCGTGGCCTTCATCTCGGCAGGGCACCATGCTACAGAGCGTTACGGTGTACAGGAACTGGGTGAGAATGTTGCAAAGAAATTTGGTATTGAGCACCAGTTTATTGATATTGATAATCCGGTTTAATAATAGAGATACTAACTGACCTGCAATTTTTCAATTCACCATAATTAGATTAGTGGCATTAAAGCTGCATCAATATTATTCCGTTATACTGAGAAACAGAGCTATCCCGCACTGCAATTTTCTTGACAGGTAGTGCGTGCCGAGGTAGTCTACGAGACTGTGAAAGCAGATGATCAGGGTCGCTTGGAGCGTCTGTTAACTACGAAATAAAAAAACAACAACTACGGAACAACAGGGGAGGTATCAAATGGTTGTAAAGCTTTGGTTGAGAATGATTTTGTTTGCTTGCGGTGCATTATTTGTAGCAATGGCACACGCAACTTTTCCAAGTGTTCCTAGTGAAACTTACAAAGCGCTTAATATTGACAAATCAGCCTCACCTAAGGAATTGCATGAGGCATTGACAAAGCGCTATCTTGATCCTGCGCAAGGTGCCGGGAAAGGATCTCATGCTCAGTATTGGGAGCCGATCCCGATGAGCATGTACTTTGATCCCACCACTTTCTACCAGTCACCGACTTCACCAGACGAAATTGCAGGACGTAATGATTGCGTCGAGTGCCATACGGATGAATCACCTGTCTGGGTTAATGCCTGGAAGAAGAGTACCCATGCTAATCTGAGCAAGATTCGTAAGCTCTCACCTAAAGATCCGAAATTCTACAAAAAAGCGAAGCTTGAAGCTGTAGAGAAGAACCTGCGTTCGATGGGCAGGCTTGGTGCAAATGAGAAACTGAAAGAAGTTGGTTGTATCGACTGTCACGTTGATATCAACACCAAGAAGAAAGCTGACCATAAAGCTGATATGCGGATGCCTACTGCCGAAGTATGTGGTACCTGTCATCTGCAGGAATTTGCCGAACGGGAATCCGAGCGGGACACTCTTAACTGGCCGGAAGGAATCGGATGGCCTAAAGGACGTCCTTCACATGCGCTGGACTACAAGGCCAACGTTGAGGTATCAGTTTATGCCGGGATGCCGCAGCGTGAGATTGCTGAAGGTTGTACCATGTGTCATGTCAACCAGAACACTTGTGACCATTGTCATACCCGACATGAATTCTCGGCAGCCGAATCCCGCAAGCCTGAAGCCTGCGCTACCTGTCATAGTGGTATCGACCACAACGATTGGGAAGCCTATTCCATGTCCAAGCATGGCAAGATAGTTTCGATGATGGGCGACAAATGGAATTGGGATGTACAACTTAAAGATGCATACAGTAAAGGCGGACAGACTGCGCCTACCTGTGCAGGTTGCCACTTTGAATATGACGGTAAATTTACTCACAACGTAGTACGTAAAGTACGTTGGGCGAATTATCCGGTGGTTCCTGGTATTGCAGCAAATATCACCAGTGATTGGGCCGAAGGTCGTAAGGACTCATGGGTGACGACCTGTACCAGCTGTCATAGTGAGCGTTTTGCCCGTTCTTATCTGGAGTTTATGGATAAAGGTACGCTTCACTTACTTGCCAAATATCAGGAAGTGAACCGTATAGTTAAGGGACTTTACGATGATAAATTGCTCACCGGACAGACAACCAATCGTCCGGATCCGCCACCACCGATGAAGGCAGGATATTCTCAGTTCTTCCAGTTGTATTGGTCGAAGAATAATAATCCGTCATCGCTTGAACTTAAGGTTCTGGAAATGGGCGAAAACGACTTGCCGAAGGGACACAAGGGATTAGCTCACGTAAACCCGGGTGGATGGACTTACACGGAAGGTTGGGGGCCGTTGAACCGGGCATATGTCGAAATTATGGATGAAAATTCGAAGTTGCGCCATGAAATGGATTTGCAGAATCGAATAGCCAAGCTTGAGAAAAAACGTTCCGGTTTATTTGGCGGTCTGTTAGACGCGGATAGTACGGAAGAAAAGATCTCGCTGGGTGGCTTAGGCGGCGGTATGTTGTTAGCTGGCACCATTGCACTTGCTGGTTGGCGTAGACGCGAAAAAAGAGAAAGTTGATTTCTACTTCATCCCGGAGCGCCACACCGGCGCGGCCAGGAGCTAAATTCCTCCCGTTACTGGGTATCTTCCTGGTAACGGGAGGTTTACTTTTACTCGGTTGGCTTGCTTATGTGTCACTGAGTCCGGGGTCGGCACCTTATCACTATAAGTTGATTGAAGAGGGCGGGGTCGATAAGTTTGATAAACTTGGACTGGAAGCCTGGCCGGACCTTGCCGTAAGTAAGTATGAAGTATATGTGCAGGAAGTAGACAAACCCGTTGCCGTGGCACATCTTGTAAAGCGTGGTGAGGAAGCACCTGTATTGCTCGATTGGGAAAGCCGTACCAGTGAGTTACTTACTTCTGTCGACAGCAAATCATCTGAGTTAGTCACGCTGGTGACAGCGATTACTAAGCATGCGCCGGAAGATGCAGTCATACTTTCCTGGTGGGATACTTCGCGTCAAATACAATTACTTACCGGACGGGATACGTTGTTTCCCTCTCATCATGGTGAGCCGGTAATTATTCCTTCACACTGGCGTGAGCGTAGTGACGCCATCAAAAATTATGAGCAGGAATTCTGGGGCGCTCCGGCCCCGGCCGAAGAGCGCCGGAAGCTTCAGCGTTTTGCTGATGCATTGGTAGCAGATGTGGATAAGGGTGCCGGAATATTACGTGAGCTGGCCGGTTCGCGGGAAGCTTATGTGGTAGTTCATATTACGGACCTCTACAAGCTGGGGCTGATGCGTCCTGATTCACTTGATCTGGCCTATAAAGATTTCCCTATGAATATTGCTAACATGCATGGTCTGGTTAATACTGTGAAGAGATGGAAGGCAGAGAATAACTATAAGACTTATACGCTACAGTCGCTTTCTGACCAAGCGGTACGCGCTTATTTTTTACGTGATGGCCAGGATACCTTACTTGCACAGATGTTACCCTTTACCGAGACCAGGCCTATTGATCTGAAAGCGGTACAGCTGATTTACCAGCATGGGGGGTATTGGGTATATAAAATTCCAGCCACAGAGCCGCCTGCCGGTTGATTTATTTGGCAATTCAGGCGATACTCGCGGTACTGGAAATGGCGGTATAACTGGTTTGGTAAGTTTATGTAAACTGGAGACAGAGTTAAAGCGTTAAATGAACATAGCTACCAGTTTTAGTCTTAATTCTTAACTTAATTATTACGAATATTTTCTTTTGAAGGAAGAACTATGAGACATCCTGTGACATACGCAATTGCTGTTGCTGCACTATTTACATTTCTTGCCGGAAACGCTGTTGCTGATCCAAAGTTTGAAGGTCGGAAGAAATGTAGTTCGTGCCACAAAAGTCAGGCTAAGTCATGGAAAAAAACCGCTCACGCTAAAGCAATGAATTCGCTCAAGCCGAATAAGAAAGCCAAGGCTAAAAAGAAAGCTGATCTTGATCCTACCAAGGATTACACCAAGGACAAAGATTGTGTCGGCTGCCATGTAGACGGGTTTGGTGAAAAAGGCGGTTACACCGTTGAAGATCCGAGCAAATGGACCAAAGGCGTAGGTTGCGAATCTTGTCATGGACCAGGCTCTAAATATCGTGGGATTCATCGCAAGGCAGGTGCGAAATTTGAGAAAAAGCAAAAGACCACGCCACGCAAGGTTCTTGCGGATGCCGGAGAAGACTTTGACTTTGTTGAGCGTTGCAGTGCTTGCCACCTGAACTATGAAGGATCAGGGTGGAAGGGCACGAAAAAACCGTACACTCCTTTTACTCCCGAAGTAGACAAGAAATACACATTCAAATTTGATAAATACGTAGCAGATGCCAAAGCTATGCATGAGCACTACAAGCTTGACGGCACATTTACGGGAGACCCCATATTCAAGATGCATGACGAATTCCAGTCCAAAGCCAAAAAAGACAAAAAAAGTAAGGCAAAATGATGGGACGAAGAACAGGTATATTCGGGAGTAGTCTGCTTATTGGTGCGGTGCTTGGTATCATCATGACTGCCGTGGTATTAGCCGGTGAGGCTGCTCTTTCTACCAATGAGTTTTGTACCAGTTGTCATTCCATGACATACCCGGAAAAAGAATTAAAAGATTCTTCCCATTATGGTGCATTGGGCGCTAATCCGGGATGCAAAGACTGTCACATTCCACAAGGCCTTGAAAACCTTCATCTAGCAATAGCAACACATGCCGTGGATGGTGCAAGGGAGCTGTATCTGGAGTTTACTAATGATTACTCTACTCTGGAGAAGTTCAATGAGCGCCGGCTGATAATGGCACATGATGCGCGCATGAATCTGAAGAAATGGGACAGTATTACTTGCCGGGAGTGCCATAGTAATCCGCAGCCACCGGGAGATGATGCTAAAGCTGCGCACAAAAAGATGGAAACAGAAGGTGCAACCTGTATCGACTGTCACCAAAACCTTGTACATAAGGAAGTTGACGAGACCGATCTCAATGCCAGCAAGTTACAAGGTAAAATGGTTGTGAAAGTGGAAGAAGAAGAGGAAGAGGAAGAAGAAGAGGAAGAAGAAGAGGAAGAGGAAGAGGAAGAGGAAGAGGAAGAGAGTTAATCTAAATTATTTAGGGTCATAAAGAAATATTTATTGCATTATCGTAGTTGTTTAATTCATAACTGAAGAATTTATAATATATTTTAGTTTATGAAACATAGACTCTTATTGGGTAAAACAGTACAGGCATACCGCATTTGTTGAATACCACCTTCTCGGTTAAATGTATATTCTGCTCTTAGTGTCTTATACTGGTTTTTAGTGAAAGATACTGACTTGGGAATATAGCGTTCTTCATTCCAGAATCTTACTCTGCAGAAATCAGGCTCAGATCTGCAAATCTTTATACGTGCAGCTCCATAAACAGCTATGTCAGTATCCCGATTCAAATCTACTAATACCATATGAATATATTGCCCGGTTTTTCCAAGTTCAACAGACCGGACGACGCGCCAGCCATCACCACTATACGGTTTTGGTGACGGTTGTGTTGCTGGGCCAGAAACTGCCTTGAATGAAATAAGTAAGAGAAATGTAACTAATATAATTTTATTAAGCATAGTTGACTCTAGGTAAATTCTCTTTGTTCAAACTTGTGGAAAGAAATAGAAACAGTATTATATGTCACCATGTAAATTTGCGCATATCAAGCGAAAAGTGATTTCCATTGAGTAATGCTACATTTTTGGCGGAGAGGGTGGGATTCGAACCCACGTGTCAGGTTGCCCTGACCATCTGATTTCGAGTCAGCGCCGTTATGACCACTTCGGTACCCCTCCATATGTTTACTAAAGAAAATATTTTACAAGCTAATTCTAGCTTTGTTCACAATGAAACGTAACAGATTAACTTAATATTTTGCATATTTCATCAATGCGTATTTTTATCTCATATTCCTCATTTCTTATTTTTATTCTTCTGATCTCTGCCTGCGATTCTTTTGATAAATCCGTTCCATTACTTGATCAAACTGATGAATTAGTAGTTATTACTGTTAATAGTCGTGATACATACTATAAAAACTATGACGGTAAATATGTGGGATTAGAATTTGATCTTGCTTCAGAGTTTGTTAAAGAACTAGGTAAAAGAGTAAGGTTTATTGTGGTATCAGACATGGATAATGCGTTGTTAACCCTGGAGAAACATCAAGGCCATTTAGCTACAGGTATCAGTGTTACCACTAAAAATAAATTACGAATTCGTTTTGGGCCAGTCTATCAACGTGCACAACCACAAGTGGCTTACAATACAAATCACACAATGCCTAAAAATATACAGGAAATGGTTGGAAAAAATATTGAAATCGTAAGAGGAACAGTACACGGCGAACGGTTAAGTGAGGCTAGATTAGAGGCGCCTGAATTGAGGTGGACTGAAACGGATATGTCAACAGAAGATCTGTTATTAAAGCTGGCAGGGGGTAAGATTGACTATGTAGTAACCGATTCAACCCATATAAGTGTTGCAAGGAATTTCTATACTAATTTGGACGTAGCAGCAATAAGCCTTGGTGAAGAAAATAGTAAGGCGTGGGCATTTTCATCATATGTGGAGCCAGAATTACAAAAGAAAGTACAAAAATTCTTTAAGCGCATCGAGGAAGACGGTACATTGAGTCGCTTGATTGACAGATATTACGGGCACATTCAGCGATTGGGACAAGAAGATATAAATAAATTCTTAGAAAAAACACATACGTTGCTACCAAATTTGCGTAATTATTTTTATCAAGCTGAGGAAATTACAAAAATAGATTGGCGGTTGATTGCTGCTTTAGCGTATCAGGAATCTCATTGGGATCGTATGGCAACTTCACCTACTAATGTACGAGGCATCATGATGTTGACAGAAGATACTGCTGATCGGATGAAAGTTACCGATCGCCTTGATGCACGACAAAGTATACTTGCCGGAGCACGTTATTTATTGATCCTAAAAGATAATTTGCCATCACGTATTGTGGAGCCAGATCGTACCTGGATCGCATTAGCTGCTTATAATCAGGGTTATGGACATATAGAAGACGCGCGTATCCTTGCACAACGGATGAAATTGAGTCCGGACTTATGGGTGGATCTTAAAAGATCACTTCCGCTATTAAGTGACAGCAAGCATTTTGAGAAATTAAAATATGGTTATGCCCGAGGTGGCGAGGCTGTATTTTTAACAGAGTCTGTCCGAGCTTACTATGATATTTTAATGAAATACGAGCCTCCCTACAAACAGAATACTTCAGCTTCAGGTAGTATTGAGCCAGGGGTGATTAATAGATAAAGTATTATATTGAAGCAAACTTATTTTAATGACTGGCATAGAATTTTATAGATGATTTTACCAGGATGGAACTACTACATATTTTCAGTCTCTGAAGTTCTGAAATTGCAGGGGAAATTCAGTAATAGATTTTTTAATTAGTGCTATTGTTTCCTGCAATACATCTCTTTTTGCACCTGAAATACGTACAGTATTTCCCTGGATACTGGCTTGGACCTTAAGTTTACTATCCTTGATAATTCTGACGATTTTTTTTGCAAGATCTGTTTCTACCCCAATTTTTATCGTAATTGACTGCTTAACTTTATTTCCTGTAATTTTTTCTGTCTCACCTTTGTCCATACAACGTACATCTACACCGCGCTTGGTAGCCTTGCTCATAAGGATATCTAATATTTGGTTAATTTTAAACGCGTCATCTGCGTAAATGGTAAGTTTGTAATCTTCTTGCTCGACTCGCGCATCAGACCCCTTGAAATCAAAGCGGGTACTAACCTCTTTATTTACCTGGTCTGTTGCATTTTTGATTTCTTGCTTATCAACCTCTGAAACTATATCGAATGAAGGCATGTAGTTACTCCCTATAAACTCATATAGATTAATAAATAAGTAGTGAATTATTTATCTACATTGAATTTAGCTGCAATTAGAGTGAATGGTAAATCTTAGAGCTAATTATTTCTCTCCCAACTTTGAAGCTATACGCATCCGCATGGCATTCAACTTAATGAAACCTTCAGCATCTGATTGATTATACGCACCTTTGTCATCTTCAAACGTTGCAATATTGGAGTCAAATAATGAATTTGTTTTAGAATCCCGCCCAACTACGATCACATTACCTTTATAGAGCTTTACCCTAACCCACCCATTCACATAAGTTTGTGAAGCATCAATCATGGTTTGCAACATTTTGCGTTCGGGGCTCCACCAATATCCATTGTAAATCAATGTAGCGTAGCGCGGCATTAATTCATCCTTCAAATGTGCAACTTCCCGGTCCAGGGTAATAGATTCAATTGCACGATGCGCGCGTAACATGATAGAGCCACCAGGTGTTTCATAGCAGCCCCTGGATTTCATCCCTACATAGCGGTTTTCAACTAAATCAAGTCGTCCTATACCATGTTTATTCCCTAGCCTATTGAGTTCTGTCAATATTTTTGCAGGAGAAGATTTCCCCCCGTTTAATGCAATAATGTCACCTTTATTAAACTCAATATCGATATACTCTGCTTCATTAGGTGCCTCCTCAGGAGGCACACTCCAGCGCCACATAGATTCATTTGGTTCGACTGCAGGGTCTTCAAGTATGCGGCCTTCGTAGGATATATGTAATAGATTTGCATCCATACTATATGGTGAGCCGCTTTTCTTTTTCATCTCCACCGGGATGTTATTTTGCCTGGCATATTGTAAAAGTTTTTCCCGTGATGTGAGATCCCATTCACGCCATGGGGCTATTACATGTATATCAGGTTGTAGAGCGTAATAACCAAGTTCAAAACGGACCTGATCATTACCTTTTCCGGTTGCTCCATGTGAGACTGCATCAGCTTTTGTCAGCTGAGAAATTTCTATTTGTCGTTTTGCTATTAGTGGTCTTGCAATACTGGTACCAAGTAAGTATTCGCCCTCATAAATGGCATTAGCTCTGAACATTGGAAAAACAAAATCACGTACAAATTCTTCACGTAGATCCTCAATAAATATTTCTTTTATACCTAGTTGCTCTGCTTTAGCACGTGCAGGTTCTACTTCTTCACCCTGACCAATATCTGCAGTAAAAGTAACGATTTCGCACTGGTATGTATCCTGTAGCCATTTAAGAATTACTGATGTGTCCAGACCACCAGAGAAAGCTAATACTACTTTACTAATTTCGCTAATTTTTTTCATATTCAACTCACAAGAATTAATTTCTATCCTATACTTCTTGTACGGAAGATTCTGGATTAACTTCTCCTAGCAGCATATATTCCATAAGTGCTTTTTGAGTATGTAGTCGATTTTCTGCTTCATCCCAAACAACCGATTGTGGTCCCTCGATTATCTCTGAAGACACCTCCTCACCACGATGGGCAGGCAAGCAGTGCATAAATAGAGCCTCTTTTTTTGCATATGACATCATCTTTTTATCTACAAGGAAGTCAGCAAAATCTTTCTTCCGTTCTTCAGTTTCAGCCTCAAATCCCATACTTGTCCAGACATCGGTAGTTACAAGGTCGGCGTCTTTTACTGCATCATGTGGATCAGGAAATTCTTCATAATGATTTGTACCATTAAGTCCTGCTTGTTCCGGTTTGATTTCATATCCAGGTGGGGTAGAAACATGTACGTTGAAATTAAATATTTCTGCTGCTTGCAGCCAAGTGTTACATACATTATTTGAATCTCCTATCCATGCTACTGTCTTATCAGAGATACTACCGCGCTGTTCAATGAAGGTAAAAATATCTCCCATTATCTGACAGGGGTGATATTCATCTGTAAGTCCGTTAATCACTGGTACTCTTGAATGCGTAGTAAACCGCTTAATTATGTCATGTTCGTAAGTACGGATCATTACTATATCTACCATACGAGAGATCACCCGTGCAGCATCTTCTACAGGCTCACCTCGTCCAAACTGGGTATCTTTTGTTGAAAGATAGATTGCTTTTCCACCCATCTGGTGCATCCCAGCCTCGAATGATAATCTTGTGCGAGTTGAATTCTTGTCAAAAATCATTGCAAGAGTACGGTCTTCCAATGGCCAATAACGCTGGTATTGCTTAAATTCATTTTTAATCCACCGTGTACGTTCAAAGAGATATTCAAACTCTTCACGGGAGAAATCATTGAATTGTAGAAAATGATTAAGTTGCATAATATTTGTAGATTATTAAAGATCGGCACATTCTTTCTTACACGATTCGTTACATCCTTAAAATTCTTTTATTAAAGTAGATACCATATTCACTATTTGTTCTGTTTCATTCTGCTTTATTACTAACGACGGTAGTAGGCGTACTACGTTGTCCGAAGTTACATTCAGTAGCAGCCTTTGTTTTAATGCATTATTTACTAGTTCACCACAAGGTTTTGTAAGTTCTATACCAATCATTAATCCCTGCCCACGTATTTGAGTGACATTATCTAAATTACCCAATTGTTCCTGGAAATTTTTACGCATAAAATCACCTTGCTCCAATGCATTGCACATTAAGCCTTCTTCCTCAATTATATCTAACGTAGTAATTGCTGCAGTACAGGCGAGTGGGTTGCCACCAAAAGTGGACGCGTGGTTGCCTGGTTTGAATACTTCTCCGGCAACATTTCCTGCTATGCATGCACCAATGGGGACACCTGAGCCAAGGCCCTTGGCAAGAGTAATCACGTCCGGGACTATCCCACTATTTTGAAAAGCAAACCATTTTCCGCTCCGACCAATACCGCATTGCACCTCATCTAGAATTAACAGCCAGCCATTTTTATCACATGTCCGGCGTAATCCCTCTAAATAATCTGTTTGTGGAACATTGATGCCTCCTTCACCTTGATATGGCTCAACTAGTATTGCCACTACATTTTTGTTGTGCACTGATACTTGTGTTATTGCCTCAAGATCATTGAAAGGTACACGGGCAAATCCTGTAAGGAGTGGTTCAAAACCAGCCTGAACTTTGCGGTTACCACTTGCTGTCAAGGTAGCCATAGTACGACCATGAAACGAATGTTCCATTACTATGATAGTAGGCAAGTCAATCCCTTTGTTATGGCCATATAATCTGGCTAATTTAATTGCAGTTTCGTTTGCCTCCGCACCAGAGTTACAAAAAAAGGATTTATTTAACCCAGATATCTTAGCTAGTTTTTCAGCCAGCTTCTCCTGTTTATCTATGTGATATAAATTTGAAGTGTGAATTAATGTTCCAGCTTGCTCTGAAATTGCTTTAACTAGTTTAGGGTGGCAATGCCCTATGCTGCATACCGCAATACCGGCCAGAGCATCAAGATATTTTTTCCCTTGGTCGTCCCATAGCCATACTCCTTCACCTTTTACAAAGGTAACAGGAAGTCGCGAATAGGTGTTCATCAGATTATCCATAGGTATTCAGTTTTTTAGCATTAGAATGTAATACGGCGGCAGTAGCCGCCGTGCGCCGCAAATTTAATTGTAGCGCTGATAAATATCTTTACCCATTTAGTCAAATTTTTCAAGATTTTTTCGACAGTGGTGGCAAATGATCTTAAATAAAATAGGCGGGTAATATAAGATAACATGCAATTTTCCCGCAGCTACGAACGTATCACGTTTATCAGATAACTGGCTTTATTTGTGTATTGATTTGGTTGATTTTGCTTTAACTAGAAACTCTATGGTAAAGCATAATAGCGTTGTTTCTGCATAGCGGTGGGTGGTTAAAAAAGGATAGGTTGTAGCAAAGAATAGCCACAAATAAAAAAGCCTAAGCTCAGCAAGGATTTTTCTGATGAGATACGGTTTTTAGGCCATTGCTTTAATAGCTGCAGACAGACGACTCTTATGTCGTGCGGCCTTATTTTTGTGAATTATCTTCTTATCAGCAATTGAATCTACTGTAGCACAGGATGTTTTGAATGCACCCTGAGCAGCAGATTTATCGCCAGATTTAGTAGCATTAATTACAAGTTTAATTGCAGTGCGTAACCTGGAACGGAGGCTATGATTGTGAACACTTTGCTTCACATTTTGTCTTGCGCGTTTTCTAGTTTGTGCAGTATTAGCCATTAGAGAGTTTCCAATCCAGCATTTGAATATAATCAGTTATTTTAAAACTATTTATGCCATATTACAAGGAGGTATAGGGGTGCAGCTAGGTATCTGCAATGTAATTAGGGTAATGATTGTAAAATTGATTACACTTAAACCTGAACTTCAGGTAAGTATCTGGTTATGAGTTTGCTATTTACTTAAAGGATATCGTATAACTGGCATAAAATAGTTACGAAATCAGGTTAATATACATCCCCATGAATTTGCTCAGAACTTTCGCTGCAGTAAGCAGCATGACCTTGGTATCCCGTATTCTAGGATTTGTAAGAGATATGTTGATTGCTCGGATTTTTGGAGCAGGCATGGCAACGGATGCTTTTTTTGTTGCATTTCGTATTCCTAATCTTTTGCGACGTTTATTTGCGGAAGGTGCTTTTTCATTAGCATTCGTCCCGATTCTTTCAGAATATAAAAATATTCGTTCGTTTGATGAAACACGTAATTTAATCGATCATGTTGCTGCACTGATGGGTATTGTATTATTCGTCGTAACGCTCATTGGTGTGGTTGCAGCACCATACATTATCTATGTAAGTGCACCTGGCTTTTCAGATAATCCGCAAAAATTTTCATTAACAGTTGAGCTCCTGCAGATTACATTCCCTTATATTCTATTTATTTCCTTAGTTTCTCTGGCTGGTGGAATACTTAATACTTTTGGAAAATTCTCTGTTCCTGCATTTACTCCCGCACTTTTAAATTTATCTTTCATTGGTTGTGCGTTGTGGCTTGCGCCACTCCTTGATCCACCTGTATTAGCTCTAGCATGGGCGGTATTCATTGGTGGTGCTTTACAACTGGCTTTTCAGCTACCGTTTCTTATACGGGTGAGGTTGCTGCCGTGCCCACGCCTCATATCTAAAGATACCGGAGCCTGGCGTGTGGTGAAACAAATGGGGCCGGCTGTGTTTGGCGCATCAGTCGGTCAGATTAGTTTGCTAATAAGTACTATTTTTGCTTCATTTCTCATTACCGGTAGTGTCTCGTGGTTATATTACGCTGATCGACTGATGGAATTTCCTGCTGGTTTGCTAGGTGTGGCACTAGGGACGATATTATTGCCGTCTCTTTCTCGTCATTACACTAGTAACAGTACCGAAAAATACTCTCATCTGCTTGATTGGGGCTTGCGATTTACCGTGATGATGACACTGCCTGCAGCAGTGGCGCTGGCATTACTTGCTACTCCATTAATCACTACATTATTTTACTATGGGGAATTCTCCGTTAACGATGTACTGATGACTCGTAATGCATTAATTGCCTATAGCACAGGTTTATTAGGATTAATTTTAATTAAAGTGCTGGCACCCGGATTTTATGCTCGTCAGAACATCAAGACTCCGGTAAAAATTGCTGCTGTAACACTTGTTGTTACACAACTTCTGAATCTAGTGTTCATTGGTCCTTTACAGCACGTTGGATTGGCACTGGCAATTAGCCTGGGTGCATGTTTCAATGCAAGTCTTCTTTACTACAAGTTACGAAGCCACAAAATTTATCAGCCACAACCAGGATGGCTGATCTTTGTCATCAGGGTATTACTAGCATTATCTGTAATGTCAGTAGTACTCTGGCTTTCTATGGGAAGTACTATGTTATGGCTGGAGAGTACCACAATGGAGCGTGTCATCAGGTTAGCGTGGGTTGTGATACTGGGAGCTACAAGCTATTTTGCGTCTTTATGGATATTTGGTATCCGCCTAAAGGATTTTTCCAGGCGCAGCATGGAGTAGAAAGCCGGTTAAATGTTGATAATTATTCTAGAAAAGTAAGTTATCTTCATGAAAAATGATACAAGTATGCCTATAGCAGAAGTCTATAAACTATTGGCTGCCTTTAATAAAGTTAATTGCCAAAAATAGTTATGTTACAAGGTTGAACCTACTATCTATTTATGGCAGACTCCATCAGTCCAACGAATGAGATCATTATGAATATCACACATCTTAACTTTTCCAGATTTTCTGCACTATTGTTTTTTGGAATCCTGCTTTCAGGTTGTGCTGCGCCTCAAAACAGCAAAGACCCCTATGAATCGATGAATCGTTCTATCTTTTCTTTTAATGAGAAAGCAGATGAGTATGCATTGAAGCCAGCTGCCGAGGGTTATAAGACAATTACACCTGAACCTGTTCAAATAATGGCAGGAAATTTCTATTCTAATCTGGACGATTTTGTAGTGGTAATTAACGATCTTCTTCAGTTAAAATTTAGTGAAGCAGGGTCTGACGGATCACGCCTTCTAATTAATACAGTTCTGGGGTTTGGTGGCTTAATTAATTATGGAGAAGACTATGGTTTTCCAAAGCGGCATGAGGACTTTGGTCAGACACTAGCCCATTACGGGGTATCTAGCGGACCTTACATTGTATTGCCAATTTTAGGTGGAAGTACGTTCCGGGATGCAGGTGCAGGTATAGTAGATATGGCCACCAATCCACTTTTCTCCGGGGGTTTTTTTATGGCTCCCTTTGCTGCCCCATTGATAGGAGCGGGCCGGGCTGTTGATGCACGTGCACAGTTACTGGATAAAGAAGAAATTATAGATGAGGCGGCATTGGATAAATATGAGTTCCTGCGTGACGCATATTTACAACGGCGGAGAAGCTTAATATATGATGGTGATCCTCCACGTTCCATAGATGATGAAATAGAGGGGCCTGATCAGGAGGTATCTGTTCCTGCTAAAAAGAAACGTTCTATTGTAGTCGAATATATAGATCCGGAGGATTCTGAGAATCAAGATGAACCCGAGAACGATAGTGCTACAGAATAGACCTGCTATATATTAAAGTTCACTATTGTTTTTTTCTACATGACTGACTTACGTTAGAATCAGAATGTAGTAGGATCAATCATACTTTTCTTATACGAGTTAATTTTTATTTAGTTGTTGATTACGACTAGTGAATAAAATGTAAACTGCAGTTATAAGGAAAATTATGAAAAAAACAGCTGACCAATCTGGGATAGTGAGGGACATAAACTCCCATTTTACATCTGCACAGTCCCCATTAGCCTCAAACATACTGGGCCACCAATTGGATATCGATAGGGTGTTCAGAAATTTTTCTTCTGCACTAATTCCACATTCAAACGCTTCTGGGTATCGAACTAGCCAAGAATGGCGTAATGCAAGTAACAACCCGATTAGTGAAAAAATGGCTATTAAGCTACAGTATATTTGTCGACTTAAACCTCTCGGATTATGGATAAAAGCAAAAAGAGCTGTTAATCCTACCAACCAATAGGCTATTCGTTGCGCTATACAAAGTGGACAAGGCAGAAGGTTAATTACTAATTGAAGATATAAAGCGTATCCGATTACGCTTGTGCATATCAGGAATATCAACAATAAAACTACTCTTTTCCCTGATATCATCTACAGATTCTTGCTGGCTATGGGAGCTGAGTCTGGATTCTGTGTGACATCAGTTGTTTTCACCTTTCTCATTCCTCCCGCTACTATTTTATATTCCAGTAATCGACATTCTACTGCACCATTAAATAAAGGGGTTCGACGTGAGGCAGCCAGGCGTATTAATTTTGGCAGAAAGGCGTCACCAGTTAGGAAGTAAGCATTCCATCCGACAAATTTCTTTTTTAGTATGTCTCCTAACTTCGGATAAAGCTCTGTCAGTTCATTCTGGTTGCCTACACGTTTTCCATAAGGTGGGTTGGTAATAAGTATACCGGTTGAAGCCGGTGCAGGAATTTCTAAAATATTTCCTTGTTTCAGTACTACTAGATCTGAAAATCCCGCCATATCAATATTGGTATGAGCATCAACTAATGCATCACCATATAAGTCACTGCCATATATTGGTTGCTGTAATTTTTTCTTTTGTTGGGTAATGGATTCTTCTTTTATTTTATTCCATAGCGAACTGTCAAACTTCTTGAATTTCTCAAAAGCAAAGTTACGTTTTATCCCCGGTGCAATATTCAATGCTATTTGTACAGCTTCAAGTAAAAATGTGCCGCTTCCACACATTGGATCAAGAAGTGGGATGCCAGGTTTCCAGCCAGAAATCTGTAGAATGCCGGCAGCTAGGTTTTCTCTGAGTGGAGCTTCTCCCGTAGCTTTTCGTAAATTCCTTTTAAACAGCGCATCACCTGATGTATCGAGATACAGAGTGAATTCATGTGTATCGAGAAACCCATGTATGCGGATATCCGGGTTCACCGTATTTACACTAGGACGTTTACTGGTTAACTCGCGAAACTTATCACAAATTGCATCTTTAATTCTTAAAGTAACAAATTCAAGACTTCGAAGCGGGCATTTTTTTGCTGCTACGTTGACACGAATTGTGTGTGTTGATGAGATCCATTCATTCCATGGAAATGCATGAGAGATTTTATAGATATCAGTTTCATTTATATAGGGTTGTTTTGTAACCTGCCAAAGAATGCGACTGGCAATCCGACTTTCAAGATTAGTGCGGTAGCATGTATACCAACTTCCCTGAAATTTCACACCACAATCATGTGTCTGTACAGAAAATGCACCTAGCTTCTTAAGTTCAGCTGCAAGTACCGACTCTAATCCGCGTGGACAAGGAGCAAAAAAATGGCAGGATTTTATGTCGGCCATGTTATATCAGTGCTGGCATAGTAACAGGTGGATTATTTGGTATTTTTTACACCATAGGCAAGTAATAACCACGCACTTAGGAACGCTATGCCACCAAGCGGGGTAATTGCACCCAAAGCACGAATTTCTGTAAGACTTAATGCGTAGAGACTGGCTGAGAATAATACAATTCCTCCAAGCATTAGCCAACCGGATAGTAGTACAGGTTTAGATTTAGGAAAGTGTAGCAACACCAGACCGACTATTATCAGGCCGAGAGAATGATAAAAATGGTATTGCACACCTGTCTGATACACGGTGAGCATTTCTGCAGAGAGCCTTTGTTTTAAACCATGCGCACCAAAAGCACCAAAGGCTACACAAAGAAACGCATTAATAGCACCAAGCATGAGGAAGATTCTTGGCATTTGAGATTTTTCCTTAGTTTAAAGATCAGTAGCTATTATTATATAGCTTCAAAGCTAAATAATAAGATTGCCAGGATGCTATTTTTAGCTCTCTAAATCCAAGCTACAGGTAATAGCTGTATAGTAATTTTAGCATATCAGCTTCAAGCCACAAGAATGTTTGACTAAGCATTTTAAAGGGCTAGATATACAACGAGTTTTTTAGTTCTTTTACATTTAAACTTTTGCAGGCAGACAAGACTAATGAGATATTTCCTGGAAAGGTGCTTAATATAGTTGTATGCAACTATTTGGCTACCTGTCCTGGGGAGGAAGCGATAAGTATTCATTACAATTGGCAGCCGCATTATTTTTTATTTTATTAACCGTTTTATGTTTCTAAGAATCAGTTTGTATATTTCTAATCTATACTTCCTTATTCTTTCAGGCTTTTATTTCCCTTTTTCTAATACTTCGGCTTTGCTCCATCCTCTGGCAAAGGATACCCGGATGGTATCACCAACGTTAATCTGATTATTTTTCCGGAGCACTTTATTATCTTTGTTGTAAACAATACTGTAGCCGCGTTCTAGTACAGACTTGGGATTAAGGAGGTCAAGATGTGCTTGCTGTCGTTGTAGTGAAGATGTGAATGCATCAAAATGATGAGTTACTGCTCGGCATAAACGCTGGTCTAATTCGTACAGTTGTGTACCTGGGCGGGTGATATCTGGTTTAGCAATAGTAATACATTGATTTAGTTCACGCAAAGACCAAAGTCGATTTTCGAAATATCGTAGCCAAGCACCTGCAAGTCGCTCATTAAGATGTTGAAGACGTATAAGCTGGATGTGAATTCGTTCATCTGGGTGTGTCAGACGGTGTGAAAGCATATCAATGTGTTGCATATGACTTTCAAGAAAACTTTGCATTATCCTTTGAATATGTTTATTCAGAGTTTTTATATGCTGAATTAATTCTCCATTATCAGGGCAAACAAGGTGTGCTGCACCAGTAGGGGTTGGTGCCCGAACATCTGCAATAAAGTCCGCAATAGTAAAATCAGTTTCATGGCCTATACCGCATATGATAGGGATATGGCATGAATCTATTACTCTGGCTACGGTTTCTTCATTAAATGCCCATAAATCTTCAATAGCGCCACCACCCCGACAAAGAATTAATACGTCACATTCATTTCGGTTTGCTGCAGCTTGAATGGCTTCTGCAATTTTTGATGCGGCATCGTCACCTTGTACCTGTGTAGGATAGATAACTACAGGTATTGAAGGCATTCGGTGTCGTAATGAAGATAGTACGTCACGCAGGGCTGCGCCTGATGATGAGGTTACTATACCTATTTGTTTTGGGAAAGCTGGTAGAGGTTTTTTACGAATGGATTCAAAGATCCCTTCTTTCTCCAGCTTAATTTTGAGTTGCTCAAACGCCTTAAATAGATCTCCTTTTCCTGCCAGGCGGATCGTGTCCACATTCAGCTGAAAATCACCACGTGTTTTGTAAAGTGTAACTAATGCACGTACTTCAACCTGCATACCATCTTCAGGCCGCCAATTTAATAACCTGTTTTTGTAACTGAATATTACGCAACGTACTTGTGCATTAGCATCCTTAAGGGAAAAATACCAGTGTCCTGAGTCGTATTGCTTAAGATTAGATATCTCACCACAAATCCATACTAACGAAAATGTATGTTCAAGTAGGTCTTTAGCGCTATGGTTTAATTCGCTTACAGTTAAGATTGTATGGATATTTACTGTTTCCGGAGGGGGATTCATCTTGATATTCTACAATAATCCACATTTGTAATAAAATTGGACATTGTATAGAGCAAAGCAGCATAAATTTTGATAAAATGTATAACCATTTGATACTAAATGACTATATTAATGTTTAGAAATTAATCGGGTTAGCAAATACTATTGTGAACAGATAGCTTAATTTTTTATATACAGATTTCTCACAAACTTATACGCAGTAATCGTGGAAAAGAAAGAAGTATTATACTTTTAATTTAAAATATACTCTTCACCTTGCTGAAAACACGTAGGCAAGATACATTACAACACTAATTTTATCTGGTTTATTTAGGAGAATATTACTTGTATTCATTGATTCAAGCCGCTGGCTGGCCAATCTGGCTGATTATTATAGCTTCTGTTACCGCTGTTGGTATTATCGGCGAACGGGTACTAGCTTTACGAATAAGTGCTGTGACTCCCAAAGGTTTATTGACAAAAGTTATTAGGGAGTATCAAAAGAGTGGTGTAAGTACAGATATGCTTGTACGTTTACACTCACATTCACCTCTAGGTCAAATATTTGCAGCTGGGTTAAAAAATATTAAAAGTACGCGCGAAGTTATGAAAGAATCTATAGAAGAAGCTGGACGAGCTGTTTCACATGATCTTGACCGATATTTAACTACTCTTGGTACCATCGCTTCAATGAGTCCATTGTTGGGATTATTTGGCACTGTAGTTGGCATGATCGAAATTTTTGGTTCCAATTCTCCTACGGGTGGTAACAATCCTGCGCAGCTTGCTCATGGAATTTCTGTAGCACTTTATAATACTGCGTTTGGTATCTTAGTAGCGATACCAAGTATGATTTTTTACCGTTATTTCCGTGCTAAGGTAGATTCACTGGTAGTAGGGATGGAATTACAGGCATTAAAACTAGTGGAGACTGTCCACGGTGAGCGCAAAGTTTAAATTAGTATGTTCCATACTAATTCTTTAGTAAATAGCTAAACTATCAGATGAATTTCCAACGAGGAAGACAAAAAGAAGAACCGGAGATTAATTTAATCCCGATGATTGATGTATTGTTGGTAATTCTGATATTTCTGATGATTACCACTACATACTCAAAATTTTCCGAACTGGAGATTAGTTTGCCGCAAGCTACAGCGGAAAAGCCATCTGATCATCCGGGTATCATTAACGTATCTGTTAGCCCTGTCGGTAGTTATGTGATTAATCGCATACCAGTCAAATATAGCAGTTTAGAAGGATTTAGTGATGAGTTAAGAGCAGCTGCAGGTAATCAGAAGGATCCGGTGATTGTCATTAACGCCGATGCTAATGCCACGCATCAGTCTGTTATTTCTGTAATGGAAGCTGCTCATCTTGCAGGGTATTATCACATCACTTTTATGACTGAAACAAGAAGTAAGAAGTAGTACACTTATTTAGAACAAGGTGGCGATATTGAGGTGTATCTGAGAGAATGAAAAAGAGACCCGTGTAATAATTTTAGTTTTGTAATTTAACCAAGAAGTTTATTGGTACTCATTGGTATTTATCGAGCGCATAAAACTTAAACATAGTTACATGCCTGTCTGGTATCGGCATCAAAAATATTGAGGATATAATTTATGGATACAAAATTATTAGACATTTTAGTGTGTCCATTGTGTAAAGGTCCGTTGTTGTATAGAAAGTCTGAGGGCGAACTGATTTGTAAGGTAGATAGGCTTGCTTTTGGCATAAAGGATGGTATTCCCGTAATGCTGGAAGATGAGGCACGCAAACTACCTGCTGATGAAGAGACTTAATCAAGAAAAAATTGATAGGTAAAATTTTGTAGTGTATTGCTGAGTAATCTTTATATTAGAAAAAGTTACTATATGAACCCAAACATTGCTGCCATTCTTGGTGCGCTCATAGGTGATTCTGCTACGCTCGGATTACACTGGATTTATGATCCAAAGCGTATTTCTGAAATTGAGAAGTTGAAAGGGCTCGTATTTTTGCAGCCTGACGCCAGCCTTTATGATGGCATAAAAGGTTATTTTGCACATGGCGGAAGAGTTGCTGGAGAATCAACAAGCTATGGAGAGGTATGTCTATTGATGCTCCAGCATCTGGCAAAGCATAGTAGTTTTAAGTGTACCGAGTATCAAACTGAATACCGTGAGCATTTTGGTCCGGGTGGAGCGTATACAGGATATGTAGACTCACCTACTCGCGTGACCCTACAAACACTATTACCGCTTGATCCAGCGGAATTTCCAGTAGCGTCGGGTGCAGATGACGACCAATTTTTATCGTTGGCAGCGCTCCCCGCGATGGTTGCAACCAATACTGATAACCTTGAAGTATTGATGAAACGAATTGATGAAATGGTACGTGTGACAAATAACAACGATTTAGCGGTGGCAGCTGCAAAATGTTCGGCAGCGGCATTATTTGAGATACTTAATGGTAGGTCAATGGAGTCGGCATTGATCGGTTCTTTACAATTTGCAGGCGATAAATTAAGACCCTTGCTTGAGCAGGCACTTGCTATACAGACACTAGATAATATTAAAGTTGCAGAGCGATTTGGTTTTGCTTGCCATGTGACAGAAGGCTTGCCTGTAGTTTTTCATATTGCTAAGTGTACCCCGGACTATCAAACTGCAATAGAGACCAATATTCGTACTGGAGGAGACAATTGTGGCCGTGCAATTATGCTTGGTGCCTTTACTGCTGCACATATGGTAAAGCAGGGTGAAGCCACGTTTCCTATTCCGCTTGAGTGGCTTGTTAGATATAGAAAGATTATTGCTGCTGCTGATGCGTGTACGAGGTTTTAGCTATATAAAGTTTATTTATTTTGGGTTTAAGGCAGATTCATCCGCTGATTCTCAGATTTAAATTAATAGGGTATTCACATACTTCCATAGGAAAATTATAGGTGCTTTGCCAGATACAAACAGGTTTAGAAATAAAACATATTAAAAATTTAGAGGATCTAATATGGCGACAGTATCAGGTAAGCTATTTATTCTTAGTGCTCCTTCTGGAACTGGAAAAACTAGTTTGGCCAAAGCCCTGCTCCGGGTAAATATTAATTTATGGCTATCAATTTCATATACCTCAAGACTAATACGCCCTGGCGAAGTAGAAGGCCATGATTATTATTTTGTAGAGCGTAAGGTATTCGAACAGATGTTGGAAAATGGAGAATTTATAGAAAGTGCTGAAGTTTATGGGAACCTCTATGGTACCTCTCAGAAATGGATTAATGAGACCATAGACTCCGGAAAAGATGTCTTGCTTGAGATTGATAGTCAAGGTGCGCAACAGGTACGTAAAATTTTTTCTAATGTAGTGAGTATTTTTGTATTACCACCTTCACTAGAAGTACTCGAAAGTCGTTTAATAGATCGTAACCAGGATAGCAAGGAGGTGATTGCTAAACGGATGGATGCAGCAAAAGAAGAAATCAGCCATGTGAGTGAATATGATTATGTTATTATCAATGATAATATGGATATAGCGCTAAGAGGCTTGGTCTGTGTTGTGCAGTCTGAACGTCTAAGAATGTCGGCACAGCTTGTTCGCTATCATGATTTAGTAACACAGCTTGGATAAATATAATTTTTAAATCCTATATCAGGAGAAATGACGTGGCACGGATCACAGTAGAAGATTGTTTAAAAAAAATTCCCAACCGTTTTGATATGACTTTGGCTGCAACAATCAGGGCAAGACAAATTTCAATTGGAAGCCCTCCTATGGTAGAGTCAGCAAGAGATAAGCCTACAGTAATTGCGTTACGTGAGTTGGCTCAGGGAGAAATAGGGGTAGAAATTCTATCGATGGGGTCTGTCTGAACTTACACCATGCAGAGCGCCCATAAAAATTACTTTGATTTGTTATTTAGCCAGGTACAAATATATTATCTAAATTTATAGAGACGTTATAAAGTATTCTCCGTCTCACTAGCCTATATTATGAGTCAATTAGAGAGACGGAAAACTAAGGAAATTCCGATGCGCGCAGAAAGCCCGCCGGATTCCTCTGCTTCCATCTCTGGGGCGGAATTATTATTCCATGAATTAGCCGGTTATCTAAAGCCGGAAGATGTTTCACAACTTCGAAGTGCCTATCTTTTTAGCCAAAGCGCACATTCCGGACAATATCGTGAATCCGGTGAGCCTTATATTTCTCATCCCTTAGCGGTAACTAGCATACTTGGTAAGATGCATTTAGATACTCAGACACTAACTGCAGCGCTGCTTCATGATGTAATGGAAGATACTCATGTTTCTAAATCTGAGATCAGCAATCAGTTTGGGAAAGCAGTAGCAGATTTAGTGGATGGTGTATCTAAGCTTGATAAGATTGAGTTCCAAACTCATGCAGATGCTCAGGCGGAAAACTTTCGTAAGATGCTACTAGCAATGGCACGTGACGTACGTGTCATTCTCATCAAGCTAGCGGACCGACTCCATAATATGCGAACACTGGAAGCAGTGAGACCTGAGAAAAGACGCCGTACTGCACGTGAAACAATGGAGATTTATGCACCCATTGCTAACCGGCTAGGGCTTAACAATATCTATCAGGAATTGCAAGAACTCAGTTTTCATAATCTTTTTCCGACACGCTACAAGGTTTTGACCAAAGCAACGAAGGCAATTCGAGGTAATCGACGAGAAGTATTAAAGAAAATTCTTGATGCGATTAGGCAATGTTTACACGAAGCAGGGATCAATACAAAGGTAAGCGGGCGAGAAAAGCAACTCTACAGCATCTATAAAAAGATGGTGGAGAAGCACCTCACTTTTTCCGAGATATTTGATATTTATGGTTTTCGTGTTGTCGTAAAAGATATACCTTCGTGTTATGTTGCACTTGGCGCACTACATAGTTTGTACAATCCCATTCCTGGGAAATTTAAAGATTATATTGCAATTCCTAAGGCAAACGGCTACCAGTCATTGCACAGTACCTTATTAGGGCCATATGGCACGCCAATTGAAATACAGATTCGCACCGCTGAGATGCATCGGATCGCGGAAGCTGGTGTTGCTTCACACTGGCTATATAAGAGTTCAGATTCCGATTTAAATGACATACATCTGAGAACACACCAGTGGTTACAAAGCTTACTTGAAACTCTTAGTGATTCTGACGATTCTTTGGAATTCCTGGAACACCTTAAAGTTGATCTGTTTCCAGGAGAAGTTTACGTGTGCACTCCTCAGGGAAAAATTTTGACGTTACCAAAAGATTCAACAGCTGTTGATTTTGCATATGCAGTTCATACCGACATTGGTAATTGCTGCGTGGCTGTAAAAATTAATGGAGAAAATGCATCTTTACGAACGAAACTAAGGAGTGGAGATCGCGTAGAGGTTGTTACGTCATCTCATGCTGAACCCAACCCCGCATGGCTTACTTACGTGGTCACTGGTAAGGCGCGGTCTCATATTCGTCATTTTTTAAAGACTATGCAATATGAGGAGTCTGCTGAATTCGGGAAACGTTTGCTAAATCAAGCGTTGTTATCATTTAATGTTGATCCACAAACTATAAGTGCTGCTCAGTGGGAGAAACTTGCACGGGAAAGTGGTGCTAAATCAAAAAAAGAATTACTAACAGACATGGGATTAGGGAAGCATTTACCAGCTGTAGTTGCAAAGCGCTTGGCGAAACCAGGAGTAGCTGTTTCTAGGCAAAGCAATTCAAATGATGCTATTGCTATTCTCGGGACTGAAGGTATGGTAGTACAGTTTGCAAAATGTTGTCACCCGATACCAGGCGATCCAATTGTGGGATTTATAAAGAAGAACCAGGGACTTGTGATCCATACATATGATTGTCCATTAATTGCTAAGAACCGAAACAATACGAACAGCTGGTTAGACGTAACATGGAGCCAAGATATCGCTAGACTTTTTGAAGCTAGCATCAAAATGGTAGTTGCAAATCAGCGAGGTGTATTAGCGAGGGTAGCTGCAGGTATTGCTGAAGCCGATTCTAATATTGATAATATTTCCATGGAAGGCGATGGTGCCCATACAACTATACACTTTACCCTGCAGGTTAGCAATCGTCAGCATCTTGCCCAGTTAATGCGTAGTCTGAGACATATTCGTGAAGTTGCAAGAATTACCAGAGTGAAAGGATAATCTGAGATTAATTATTATTTATTCAGTATGTATTAGAAGATACTATATTGAGAGTGATACAAAACGATCATAATATCTGTCATAATCTGTACTATTATGGATGATACAGAAATTTCAACCCTTGATTTCACAACAACAGAAGGTACTTCTTCTGGTTCTGAGGAATTAATTAATTCTGAAGAGCTACCTTCTGATATCAGAGATTTGCTCAGTCAGGCTGTAACTGATATTGAGGCGGCGATTTTGAACCTTGAGCAAGCACTAGAATCTGATCTGGTCAAAGAGCCTAGCTGGCAGATGTTAGCCTATTTGTATTTGGGAGCTAATCGGTTAGAAAATTTTAACAGTCTGAATAAGCGCCATGAAGAAACCTTTGGTAAACCTATCTCTGTTAATTCTCCTATGCAGGAGATGCAAATAGATTCTGATCGTGTTGTTTTTGAAATCCCTAATAAGATTGTATGTGGTTCCTTACCTGATATTGCTTCGGTTGAAGAAGCGTGCGTTTCCTCTAAGGGTGCCATGCTTAATTTTGTAAACGTACATGGCGCTGATACTGGCGGGCTTAAGGAGCTTGTAGAATTTTTTGAGAAATTACCACATGATCAGACGAAGCCAGTAATATCAGGAATTGATCGTTTTATAACAAGCTTGGAAAAGGCGGCTAATGACAGTTCTGGCACTCAGGAAATGTGGAATCTATTGTTTGAGTACAGTCGTTTTTGTGACGATATAGATACTTTTGATGAGCTTGCTATTAAATTCGCTATACGCTTTAGTATCTCACCACCTTCTTGGTAGGAATGGTAAGAGAATTACAAGATAAGCTGAGAGTACGCTAATACTAATACTTTGTTGCTGAAAGCTGTAATTTTCTAAATAAAAGAATCAGTATTGTCTTTACCGGTCTTAATGATTCATAATCAACCTTCGTTAATGATGGCCATTTTAAGCTGAACCATGTCACGCATGGTATAGCTAATGCCACCAATACCGTAGCCAGATGATCGGCGTCCAGCAAATGGCATCCAATCAACCCGAAAGGCTGTGTGGTCATTTACCATAACGGCCGTTGCATCAAGTCGTTTTATACAATCATTAGCTACATTTAAATCACTGGTATAGACAGCTGCCTGGAAAGCCACATTCAGGCTATTAGCACTTTCTATAGCTTTTAGGCGATCTGTATAAGGGTATAAGCACATAACCGGCCCAAATATTTCCATAGTAGATACTTTTGTTTCCATAGGCGGATTTAGGATAATTGTTGGAGCATAAGTTGTTTTACCAAGCTTTTTACCACCGGTTAATAATTTTGCACCTTTATCTACTGCCTCCTGTACCCAATCATCTACCCGATCTGCCTCACGAGGTAAAATTAATGGTCCAACCTCAGTACTTTCTTCAGTTGCATTGCCCACCTTCAATTTGGATGCGCCATCTGAAAGGCGTTTTGCTACATCATCTATAATAGATGAATGAACAAATACGCGTTGTACAGAAACACATACTTGTCCGGCATGATAGAACCCGCCCTTAAGTAGTGATGGAATCGTTTTATTTAAGTCAGCTGTTTTATCTACGATCACGGGTGCAGCACCACCGTGTTCTAAAGCACAGCGCACACCGGGAGCCAGTTTACTCTTTAATTGCCAGCCTATCTTTGCTGAGCCAATAAAAGAAAAAAAATTAATTTTTTCACTTGTAACCAGTACTTCAGCCACGCTGTTATCACATACACAAATTTGACACCAATCTTTTTGTAGTCCGGCTTCATGTACTAATTCGACTAAACGAATACAGTTTAGTGGTGTAGTTGATGCGGGTTTTACTATGACAGGACAACCTACTGCAATTGCAGGAATTATTTGGTGAATAATCAGGTTTAGTGGATGATTAAAAGCACTTATTGCTACTACAACTCCGATCGGTTCATAGGTGGAATAAGCTTTTCTACGGACAGATGCAGCTGTATGCCCCATTGGTATTTCTTTGCCACACATAACATGCAGAATATCTTTTGCTGCCAGATGAATACCGTCAATCGCCCGGGTAACTTCTACACGTGCGTCTCTCAGTGGTTTCCCTCCCTCTTTTGCAATTAATAAGGCAAAATCTTCTGCTTCTTCTTTCACTAATACAGCCAGTTTATTCAAAATAGCTATTCGTTCATAGTGCTCTTTCCACTCATCACGCTTTTTAAATAGCAGAGCTGCCTTTTCCAATATTGTTCTTGCATCTTCAGTTGTTTGCATCCGGATTGTTTTAATCAGAGAACCATCGAACGGTGAATTTACATTCAATGACAAGGCACTCTTTTTCTTTTCCATCTTTTTCATATTACACAAATCTTTTCTTTTAACTCATCAATAAGAACTTTAGTATTTTCTGAGTAATCAACGGGTAAATCAATCAGATGCACACCACCTTCCTTAAAACATTGATTAATAAGTGATACAAAGCTTTCAGTGCTTGCAACACGGTGACCTTTTGCACCGTAGGAATTTGCATACATAACAAAATCCGGATTTTTGAACTGTAACCCAAAATCTTTATAGCCCATAGCATATTGTTTCCAACGAATCATTCCGTATGAGTTGTCATTCAAAATCAATACAATCATGTTAAGTTTGATACGAACAGCAGTTTCCAGTTCCTGGCTGTTCATCATAAAGCCACCATCTCCGCAAATAGCCATTACTCTGCGTTCAGGATATAAACGTGCAGCTTCCATCGCTGAAGGCAGGCCGCCTCCCATAGTAGCAAGAGCATTATCCAGTAATACGGTATTTGGCTCAGCAGCGAGATAATTACGTGCAAACCACACCTTATATACACCATTATCTAACGCAATAATTCCGTCGGAGGGCATGCCTTTACGTACATCTGCTACAAAACGTTGTGGTTTCATCGGAAAACTATCATATTGCGAGCGTTTATTCATACGGGCATATAGTTCTTCTTTCACACGGGCAAAATAAGAATAGTCACGCCCCAAATGACCTAATTCACGAGTCAAACGTTCTATTGAAGATGCAATATCACCTACAACCTCCAATTGCGGGAAATAGACATTATCTACAATGGCGGAGCTAAAATTAATGTGAATCACTTTTTTTCCACCATGTTCCATAAAGAAGGGAGGCTTCTCAACCACATCGTGACCCACATTTATAATTAAATCAGACCGATCAATAGCGCAGTGGATATAATCATTCTCCGAAAGGGCAGCAGTTCCTATAAATTCAGGTAAATTTTCGTCTACACAACCCTTACCCATCTGTGTGTTAAAGAAATAAATGCCTGTTCTTTTTACAAAACCACAAAGGGCACTGCGTACTTTTTTACGATTTGCTCCGGCCGCAATAAGTAATAATGGGTATTTAGCTGTTTTGATCATCTCTGCGGCTTCTTTAATGATGCAATCATCGGCTGTTGGAATATGAACGTGACTTTTTCTGAAAATGAAATGAGTCTTTATATCTGCAGGCTCACACGCAATATCTTCCGGTAACTCCAGATGGACTGCACCGGGCCGCTCTTCCTCTGCCTGACGGAATGCTTCGCGAACTGTGCCGGGTATCATGTTTACACTTGCAATTTGTTTTGAATATTTAGTAAGAGGCTTCATTATACTGACCACATCAATGATCTGGAACTGGCCCTGCTTACTATGTTTGATAGGTTTCTGACCGGTAATCATCATGAGTGGGAAACCACCAAGCTGAGCATAAGCAGCCGGTGTTACAAAATTTGTAGCACCAGGGCCAAGAGTAGAAATACAAACACCGGTTCTGCCTGTTAACCTGCCATAGGTTGCCGCCATAAAGGCTGCGCCTTGTTCATGACGTGTAAGAATCAGTTTGATACTTGATTTACGCATAGCCTCCAGGAAATCAAGATTTTCCTCTCCGGGGATCCCATAAATTGTCTCTACTCCCTCACTTTCAAGTGCCTTAACAAAAAGATCTGAAGCATTCATTCTTATTTTTGACATTATGAATTTCCTTTATGGAGTTGCCGTTATTACACATTTATATAGTCAACTACCAGTGATCCGAATCTGCTTGCTGCCAATGTTTTTGCCAAATCTCAGGTATAGTGATATCGGTAAGCAGACATTTATCAATGATGCCAGGATAAAGCTCAGCGTAGTTCCTGGTATCGGTGCCTTTCGTGCGATGATTAATATGCTCCGGCTTAATTTCATTCAGACTATTTAGCCCTGTTGCTGCAACTAAATCCATCACATTTTCTATCATTGATGCATGATAGGTTGCTACTCTTTTGGACTTGTCCTCAATATCCAGTGCCTTGTAGCGATCCGGATCTTGTGTGGCTACGCCTGTCGGACAGGTACCTTCATTGCATTTTCTTGATTGAACACATCCCAGAGCGAACATCATTGCACGTGCAGAATTTATAGTATCCGCACCTAATGCCATGAGTCGTAACATGTGGAAAGCTGAAGCTACTCTGCCTGCGGCAATAATACGAATTTTATCGCGCAGACCAATTCCAATCAGGGCATTGTTGACAAAATTAAGCCCGTCACGTAACGGAGTTCCAATGGAATTTGTCATTTCAATAGGTGCAGCACCGGTACCACCTTCTGCCCCATCAACGGTAATAAAGTCAGGTGTAATACCCGTAACAAGCATAGCTTTACAAATAGCCAGAAATTCACTCTTTTTCCCGATACAAAGTTTAAAGCCAACCGGCTTTCCTCCGGAGCAGACACGTAATTTGGCGATGAACTCAAGTAAACCAACAGGGGATGAGAATGCTGAATGAGCAGGTGGAGATACAACATCATGTCCCATTGGCACATGGCGTATGTCAGCAATTTCCTGTGTTAATTTAGCTGCCGGTAATATACCGCCATGTCCTGGTTTTGCACCCTGGGATAGCTTAATTTCAATCATTTTTACAGCATCATAACCGGCTTTTTCTGTAAACAATGCTTCATCAAAACCACCTTCAGAATTACGACAGCCAAAATAACCGGTTCCAATTTGCCATATCAGATCACCACCATGCTTTAAATGGTAAGGACTAAGTCCCCCTTCTCCGGTATTGTGTGCAAAGTTACCAGTCTTTGCTCCCTTATTCAGAGCCATAATGGCGTTCTGGCTTAATGCACCAAAGCTCATCGCAGAGATATTTAAAGGCGATGCATCATATGGCTGATTACTGTCAGAGCTTCCAAAGCGGACCCTTGGATCTTTATCGTTTACAGACTTAGGTGACAGCGAATGATCAATCCATTCATAGCCATTCCGGTATACATCAAATTGGGTTCCAAATGGTCGCGTGTCACGTTGTCCTTTTGCACGTTGATAGACCAGTGCTCTGAATTCCCGGCTAAATGGTGTGCCACTGGTGTCATTTTCAATAAAATACTGCTGGATCTCTGGTCTTATTGATTCCAATAGAAAACGAATGTGTCCAATTACAGGATAAAGTCGCAAAATCGTGTGTTTACTTTGAATCATGTCACGGATACCGAGGCCAATTAAAGGCAGAATAACCATGAGAAGCCATAAAGCGCTTGTCCAGAAAAAAGATAAAATAATTATCGAGAGAGAAACTGCAATTGAAATTATTGTAAATTGTTGACGAGCGCTCATACTTAGTACTCCATTCTTGCATAATAAATCATTACATATTGTGGTTGTTAGTGAGGGTTAGTTTTTACTCAAAGCTGGTATCCAAAGAAAGGTATGGGGTATTGTTGCACTATGTTACAAAATATTCGTGACTATACATTGACTGACATATGAAGAGAGTAGGGACTGTAACAACAGTATACGAATATAGAAGTGATAAGGTTACATAAAAATTATACTTGTAATAATCTCCATAAGGAAGAATTATTAGGAGAATCTGTCGCAGCCAGATTAAATTTATTTTTAATTTAAGTAAATAGAAAATATTGGTATAAGCAAATTACCAGAGCTATCGTTCATAGGATAAGATTGGAGCAAGCCATTTGTCTGCTTGTTCCAGTGTCCAGCCTTTTCGTTTTGCATAGTCTTCGACTTGATCTTTACCTACTTTACCGACAGCAAAAAAGCTGGCCTTCGGGTGTGAAAAATAAAATCCTGATACTGCTGCTGTAGGAACCATAGCATAGGATTCTGTCACGATAATACCGGCATTTTCCGGGGCCTTCAATAATTCAAATAATGGGCCTTTCTCTGTATGATCAGGACAAGCCGGGTATCCGGGTGCAGGACGAATGCCACGGTATTTTTCAGAAATCAGCTCATCATTATTTAGAGTTTCATCCTTGGCATAGCCCCAAAATTCACGCCGTATCCGTGAATGCATATGTTCAGCAAAAGCTTCAGCTAAGCGATCAGCAAGTGCTTTTAGTATGATGCCATTATAGTCATCATGTGCATCTTCATAATTTTTTACTCTTGCATCAATACCAAATCCTGCAGATACGGCAAATGTTCCAATATAATCATTAACACCAGTTTCCTTTGGAGCAATAAAATCTGCAAGAGCTAAATTAGGTCGTCCTGATGGCTTTTTAGTCTGTTGTCGAAGCGTATGATATTTCATTGCAATTTTGGTCTTTGTTTTATCCGTATATATTTCAATATCATCGCTATTTACAGAGTTGGCAGGAAACAGGCCATATACAGCATTGGCAGATAACCATTTCTGTTCGACAATTTTCTTTAGCATTATTTGTGCATCATGAAATAAATTGCTGGCAGTTTCACCTACTACACTGTCTTGTAAAATAGCAGGGTAACGTCCGGATAATTCCCAAGCCTGAAAAAATGGGGTCCAGTCAATATAGGGTATGATTTTTTCAAGTGGATAATTCTTTAAAGAGCGCACTCCGATGAAACCCGGCTCAGAGGGGGAGTAATTTTCCCAGTCAGTTTTAAATGAATTTCCCCGGGCTTCCTGTATTGCCAACATTGGAGCCTGACCTTTTTTATTTTTATGCTGAGTTCTGACTTTCTCATACTCAGCCTTGATGTCATGAATATATTTTTCCTTTAAATCCTGTGAGAGTAATTTACTGCATACACCTACAGCTCTGCTGGCATCTGGTACCCATACAGTTACTCCGTCATAATGAGGTTCTATTTTTACTGCTGTATGTACACGAGAAGTAGTTGCTCCGCCAATCAATAAAGGAATCGTAAACCCCTCTCGCTGCATCTCTTTAGATACATATGCCATTTCTTCCAGCGAAGGGGTAATCAGCCCTGACAGGCCGATCATATCAGCTTGTTCACGTCGTGCAGTTTCCAGGATTTGCGCACAAGGAACCATGACACCCATGTTCACTACCTCGTAGTTATTGCATTGGAGTACTACTGTAACAATATTTTTGCCTATATCATGTACGTCACCTTTAACCGTAGCAATAACGATCTTGCCCTTTGCCCCTGAGTCACCAGATTTTTTCTTTTCTTCCTCAATAAATGGCAAAAGATGTGCTACAGCTTGTTTCATTACACGTGCAGATTTTACTACTTGTGGCAGAAACATTTTTCCAGATCCAAACAAATCACCAACCATATTCATTCCGTTCATTAGTGGTCCTTCAATAACCTGAATCGGGCGTCCACCTTGTTCGTTTATTTCAAGCCTTGCTGCTTCAGTATCTTCTATAATATAGGTATTAATACCTTTTACCAGGGCATGTGTAAGTCGCTGCTGGACCGGCTCATTGCGCCAACTTAGATCCTCAATATTTTCCTTACTTTTTCCCTTAAAATTTTCAGCAAAATCAACCAGCCTCTCAGTGGCGTCCGGACGTCTGTTAAGCAACACATCCTCAACATGTTCTAACAGGTCACTTGGTATGTCAGAATAAACACCCAACTGTCCTGCATTAACAATCCCCATTGTCATTCCTGAACGGACAGCATGATATAAAAAAGCCGTATGAATTGCTTCACGCATTGCTTCTTGACCACGAAATGAGAATGAAACATTGGACACTCCTCCGCTTACCTTGGCATAAGGCAGAGTTTGTTTAATGATTCGTGTAGCCTCGATGAAATCGACGCCATAATTGTTGTGCTCCTCAATACCTGTAGCAACCGCGAAAATGTTCGGATCAAAGATAATATCTTCCGGGGGAAATGTATCTGATCAACCAAAATTTTGTAGCATCGAGAACATATTTCTATTTTTCGTTCCTGTGAATCTGCTTGGCCTGATTCGTCAAAGGCCATTACAATCACTGCTGCACCATAGCGACGGGCAAGTCTGGCGTGTTTAATAAACTCTTCTTCGCCTTCCTTCATACTAATAGAGTTGATTACAGCCTTTCCTTGTATTCTCTTTAAACCAGCCTCAATAACAGACCATTTACTTGAATCAATCATTATTGGCACACGGCTGATATCTGGCTCAGCTGCGATCAGATTAAGGAATGTCACCATAGCTTTTTCTGAGTCAAGCATGGCTTCATCCATATTGATATCAATAATTTGCGCACCATTTTCTACCTGATTACGGGCAACAGTTAGTGCTTCCGTATAATCATCATTTAATATCAAACGGGAAAAGGCTTTTGAACCTGTGACGTTCGTTCGTTCACCTACATTTACAAATAATGAGTTGTCGTTAATGCTAAGTGGCTCCAGACCAGAAAGTCGTAGTTCTCTTGGGATATCGGGGATAGCTCGCGGCGTTGTTTCCCTTACTGCTTCTGAAATAGCCTTAATATGTGCAGGTGTAGTACCACAGCAACCACCTACAATATTGACGAAACCAGATTGTGCAAAGTCCTTGATTAGTTTTGCAGTGTATTCGGGTGATTCATCATAACCTGTTTCTGCAAGTGGATTTGGTAAGCCAGCGTTAGGATGTGCGCTGATATATACTCCGGCAACTTTAGAAAGTTCTTCTATATACGGCCTCATTAATTCGGCTCCAAGTGCACAGTTAAGTCCCACTGATAAAGGCTGAACATGGCTTACTGAATTCCAAAATGCTTCCGGTGTTTGCCCGGACAGTGTCCGACCGGAAGCATCTGTTATGGTCGCCGAAATCATGACGGGAAGACGGATATTAGAAGTTTCAAAGTACTGGTCTATCGCGAACAGAGCAGCCTTTGCATTTAGCGTATCAAATATAGTCTCTACCAATAAAATATTTATACCACCATCTACCAGACCTCGAATAGATTCTGAATAATCAGTCACTAATTTATCAAAAGTAATGTTGCGAAATCCGGGGTCATTTACATCCGGTGAAATAGAAGTAGTCTTAGTCGTTGGACCTAATATACCAGCAACAAAACGTGGCTTATTCGGAATTTTTGCTTCCATTGCTTGTGCTGCTTCATGTGCCAGTTTTGCACCTGAGAAATTTAATTCATACACCAGATCCTGCATATGGTAATCCGCCATTGAAGCAGAATTAGAATTGAAAGTATTAGTCTCAATAATGTCAGCACCAGCTTCTAAATAGCTGGTATGAATTGCATTGATGATTTGTGGCTGGGTAAGCGTTAGAAGGTCATTGTTTCCCTTGAGATCATGAGGAAAATCTTTAAAACGTGTACCACGATAATCTGCCTCGTTGAGTTTATAGCTCTGGATCATGGTGCCCATGGCACCGTCAAGTAATAAAACTCTCTTAGTAAGTAGATTATTTAATAGTTCGGTACGTTGTTGATTATTCATGTTTGGGCTGCATTTTGGAAAAAATGATTTTATCATGCCTCGTCAAGCTGACGTGGCAACTTATTGTGGGAATGAGTAATTGTTTAGGTTAGTATATTTATACAGATATAATAGTTTTTTTAATTTTCGTTCTGCTTCATTTCTGCAATTTAAGCGCAGGTGTGCTACAAGTCTTTTCGGTAGGATTTATTTGACTTACTCAAGTTATTTTTCAGGAAAGGAGTAGAGAATACTGATGGGCTCAAGTAATCTGACAACAGATTATGACGATTAACTGGATTCAAGTTGTGTTCATTTTCTTCTTTTTCTGTTTCAAATAATTTAATCAGGTCAGTCCAGACCTGACAACAAGTCAAACTAGACCGCGCCTGCTACTTGCTGTAAAGCTTAAGTTTTTTTAGGCTTACTGGTTTTGTTCACTTTCGGTTTGTCTTCCAGTTTAGTAACTCTTGCTTCCAGTTCAGTTAATTTTTCACGTGTACGCATTAGCATCTCTTGCTGTACGTTAAACTCATCCCGTGTAACCAAATCTAGCCTAGTAAACACTCTGGCTAACAAAACCCGTAGATTTTTCTCTACATCCTTTACGGGGCTTTGTGCTACCAGATCGTTGACTTTTGAGCTAATTTCATCCAACAGTTTTTGGTTCAACATAGTTCCTCCATTGTTTTTTCGTCATCAATTTGGATGATGGGTTCTACTTGCATGATAAAATCTCATACTTTGAAGAATTAGGCAATCAGTAGATTAATCATGAATCAACTGCAACGTTACCAGTTACTGGAAAATTGGGTTAAGAGTCAATTCCCGGCAAGATCCTTCTCGCTGTCTCCGGCCTCTGCTGACGCAAGTTTCCGCCGCTATTTTCGAATAAAATTTAGTGATAAATCTGTTCCAAAGACAATGATTGTAATGGATGCTCCTCCACAACATGAGGACTGTACTTCGTTTCTGCATGTAGCTAATATTTTTTATGCAGCAAATGTTCATGTACCAGAAATTCTGGCAAAGGACCTAGAGCAAGGGTTTTTACTGCTTTCAGATCTTGAAAGCACTACATATCTGAAGGCAATAGGAGTCAACTCCTCGGTTGCCAACGATTTATACGATGATGCGATAGATGCACTTATTAGAATTCAGTCAGCGAGTTGCTCTGGAGAGCTACCGGATTATGATGGAACACTTCTTCTTAATGAGTTAAATTTGTTTCCAGATTGGTATCTGGAAAAGCATTTAAAGGTAGTGCTAAATATAAATCAAAAAGAAGAACTCAATAAGTGTTTTACAAAGATTATGAAAAATAACCTTGCCCAGCCCAGAGTATACGTACACCGTGATTTTCACTCGCGAAATCTTATGGTAACCAGCCCTAATCCCGGTATTATTGATTTCCAGGATGCTGTATATGGCCCTATTACTTATGATTTGGTGTCCCTTTTTAAGGATGCATATATCTACTGGGATGAAGAAAAAATACTTGACTGGGTAATACGATATTGGAAAAAAGCCAGAAAAACAGGGCTTTCCGTATCAGGGAATTTTTCTGATTTCTACCGTGATTTTGAGTGGATGGGGGTACAGCGGCATATCAAGATACTCGGTATATTTGCTCGCTTATGTTATCGCGATGGTAAGAATAACTACCTCAGAGATATGCCCATGGTAATAAATTATTTACAAAAGACCTGTGAGCGCTATCGTGAACTCAATTTTTTGCTGGAGTTGTTAGATGAGTTAGAAAACAAAAAACAGGAAACAGAAACTGGTCATGAATCATAAAAAAGAACAATTAAAAGCAATGATTCTGGCTGCCGGACGTGGGGTACGTATGCGTCCTCTGACTGATAACTTACCAAAGCCATTGCTATGTGTGGGGAATAAAACACTGATTGAATATCATATTGAGAATCTTGCACGTGCAGGTTTTGTGGATATCGTAATTAATCATGCATACTTGGGGAAAATGATTGAGGCAGAATTAGGAGATGGAAGTCGCTATGGCGTCAACATCTGTTATTCCCCTGAAACGATAGCGCTAGAAACAGCGGGTGGTATTGTTAAGGCGCTACCAATGCTGGAGAGTAGGAGCGAGACTAAGTTAGTCGAACAACCTTTCCTTATAGTTAATGCGGATATATATTGTGAAATTAATTTTTCTACACTGTTACCAATTTTAAGACAGATAAAAATGGGTACAGATACAGCACATCTGGTAATGGTGAGTAACCAGGAGCACCATCCAGGCGGTGATTTTTTTCTTGATTCCGGCAGACTGGTGCCAACAGGTAAGGAGAAGCTTACTTTTAGTGGAATTAGCATCTATAAGCCATCTTTTTTTTATGGCATCAAACCTGGAATAGTATCGAAACTTGCGCCAAAGTTATGTCAGGCAATTACTGAAGGAAAAGTTAGCGGCGAACATTTTAAAGGTGTATGGGCGGATATTGGTACGCCAGAACGTTTACATAGACTTGATGCTCAGCTCAGAAATGAATAAGGAAAGTTCTGGCTTATTTTGCTTTATTCTATAAATCCTGCAATAGTCTTATCTATGATCCCGATTAAATCTTATAGTATACGCCGTCAACAACTAGCATCACAGATGCAGAAAGGGATAGCCGTTATTCCGACTTCTCCAGAGAGGGTGCGAAGTCGTGATGGTCATTATCCCTATCGTTTCGATAGTTATTTTTATTATCTGACAGGTTTTAGTGAACCGGATGCAGTGCTGATCATGATAGTCGGAAATGATATAAGTGAAACCAGAGAGATACTATTTTGTCAGGACAAAGATATAGAACGTGAGATCTGGAACGGGTTTCAATATGGTCCTGAATCTGCAAAAGAAGTTTTTAGTATTGATGAAGCATATCCTATCTCAAGTGTGGATGAGATGTTGCCTAAATTACTTGTTGACCAACCTAAAGTATATTATGCGTTAGGGCAAGATGCCGGATGGGACTTGCGTCTGACTGGTTGGCTTAATCAGGTACGTGAGCAGTCCCGAAGCGGTCTTTCCACACCAACAGAAATTTGTGATAGTCGAGTGCTAATAGATGAGATGCGTTTATTCAAAAGTACAGAAGAACTTCAGCTCATGCGTTACGCAGCAGAAATTTCTAGTGGCGCTCATTGTCGTGCGATGCAGGTAACCCGTCCTGGCATGAAAGAATATGAAATTGAGGCGGAACTTTTGTACGAATTCCGGAACCATGGTGCAGAAGCACCCGCTTATACTCCAATTGTTGCAGGTGGTGCAAATGCATGCGTGTTACATTATGTTAAGAACAATATGGAACTAAAGTCAGGTGATTTATTATTAATTGATGCTGGTTGTGAGTTGCATGGGTACGCTGCAGATATTACCCGTACATTTCCTGTAAATGGTAAGTTTAGTTCAGTACAAAAAGATGTATATCAGTTAGTTTTGTCTGCGCAGTCTGCTGCAATCAGTACTGTGCAGCCAGGTAATTCTTGGGATATGCCACATACTGCGGCACTGCAGGTATTAGTACAGGGATTTATTGATATGGGCCTATGTCAAGGAAGTGTAGATTCAGTTATTGAGTCAGAAGACTACAGGCGTTTTTACATGCATCGAACCGGCCATTGGTTGGGGCTGGATGTACATGATGTAGGAGAATATAAGCAAGATGGAAAATGGCGTTTATTCGATCCGGGAATGACTCTAACCGTAGAGCCGGGTTGTTACATCCGTCCAGCAGAAAATGTGCCTGATCACTTTTGGAATATTGGTGTTCGTATTGAAGATGATGTAATCGTAACGAATACTGGTTGTGAGGTGTTGACAGTGTCTGCTCCAAAGTCTGTTGACAAAATTGAAGAATTAATGCGATGAATGAAGATTGGAAAATAATAGTTAAAAAAGCTTCTGGGTTTAAGGAAAAAAATTCTCAGGAGGGGATGAATGCTTCGCTCACAACTAAACGGTGGATGACATATTTAGTACTGATTCCGGTATTAATTTTACTGGCGATTCTTGGTATTTTCTTTTTTGCTGCATTTTTAGCATTATTTGCTATAGCTGCTGTCGGTTTTGGTATTCGGTTTTGGTGGTTAAAACGTGAATTAGCTAAATCGGTAGGTTCTGAGAGTCCGGTGAGTACAGTAGAAAAAGAGACGGTAGAAGGGGAGTATATTGTGGTAGATGAGGATGATCAGGCTGCTGAAGCAAAAATTAGAAGAGACGGGGTAGACAATTGAATCTGACAATAAATCTAATCTAAGTATGGAAACTATGGCATCCAGCCATTACGACCTTATCATTATAGGTGGCGGTCCAATAGGCATGTCTTTATCCATTGCGTTACGTAATAGTGGCTTGTCTATCCTGTTACTGGAAGCACGTAAGGCACCGGAAAAAAATGAAGACCCGCGCCCATTAGCATTTTCTCATGGTAGCCGGTTAATTTTGCAGCGTCTGGGTGTATGGGAATCTTTGCCAGAGGCTACTCCCATTACAACTATACATATTTCCAATCGTGGTGGTTTTGGGCGTACCATACTAACCGCCAGCGAAGTTGATGTGCCAGCCTTAGGTTATGTAATACTCCATCATGACGTATTTCGAGTAATGCACGAGAAATTGCAAGATTGTGGAATTGATTATCTGACAGAGGCTCAGGTAACACAATTAAAATCTAATACAACAGAGGGACAAATTTCGTTTCAGCATAATGGGAAACTTAAACAGGCAACAGCAAATTTATTAGTATTAGCAGATGGTGGTCGTCTTACTGGGCAGGTAGAGGGGGTCACTCAGCATGTGCAGGACTATGAGCAGTGGGCGGTTGTATCCAGAATCGAAACCTCAGCTTCCCAGTGTGGAACAGCTTATGAGCGCTTCACTTCTGATGGGCCTGTTGCTTTTCTACCTTTTGGCAAGTATTTTTCCTTGGTATGGACTGTTTCTCCGTCAACAGCACAAGAGATTCTCAATCTGGATGATGTCACATTCTTAGCACGGCTGCATAACCATTTTGGTAATCGTATTGGAAAGCTTACCTGTGCCGGTAAACGTTCTGGTTTCCCTCTTGCTCTTAAGTATGCAACTCCTGTGTCAGCACGTCGAGTTGTATTGATTGGAAATGCAGCACAAACTTTACATCCTGTAGCAGGACAAGGTTTCAATTTAGGGTTACGTGATGCCTGGGAACTATCAGGAGAGATTATTACAATGCCTTCTGATGTCGGGTCCCCTGTAATGCTTTCAAAGTATCGAGCCAAACGGCAGACTGACAGCGGAGGAGGAAGAATTTTTACAGATTCCTTGGTTAAGCTCTTTTCCAATGATAATATTTTATTACAGGGAATGCGTGGAATTGGGTTAAGTGCTCTTGATTGCTTCCCGCCAGCTAAGCGTTTTGTAGCTAAACGTATGATGTTTGGTTCAAGAGGATAATCGGTAACTAAGTATTTTTTTTGATTTTTATTAATAATTTCTTTCCCTGAAATTGTCATAGGTTTAGAATTACTGCCTGTACAAATTTATTTCCCCATATTTTCTCATTATTTAATAAGCATTATGCAGATTGGTCCTTATATTCTCAAAAATAATTTGGTAGTTGCACCTATGGCAGGAGTAACTGACCGTCCTTTCCGACAATTGTGTAAGAAAATGGGCGCAGGAATGGCAGTATCGGAAATGGTGTCTTGTAATTCACTATTATGGGGGTCTGAAAAAACTAAACGCCGTGCTAATCATGAAGGAGAAGTGGATCCAATTTCAGTACAGATTGCCGGAGCTGACCCGACAATGATGGCGCAGGCTGCTTCCTACAATGTAGAACAGGGAGCACAAATTATAGATATCAACATGGGTTGTCCAGCTAAAAAAATCTGTAATACGATGGCTGGCTCTGCACTGTTACAGAATGAGAAATTGGTAGGTAAAATACTTGATTCTGTAGTGAGCACAGTGGACGTGCCCGTTACCCTAAAAATTCGTACTGGTTGGGATAAAGAGCACAAGAATGCGCGTGTTATAGCACGCATAGCGGAGAATGCAGGGATACAGGCACTTGCTATTCATGGTAGGACCAGAGCATGTGCCTATAATGGAAAGGCAGAGTATGACACTATCGCTGCTGTAAAAAATCACGTGAAAATACCTATTATTGCTAATGGTGATATTGATACACCAGAGGAAGCAAAGAAAGTACTAGAGTATACTGCAGCAGATGCAGTAATGATTGGACGCGCTGCTCAGGGTAGACCTTGGATATTCCGAGAAATTAGTTATTATCTGGCTACAGGCAATCATCTTCCATTGCCTGAAGTCAATGAAATTCATCATGTACTTGTTAATCATTTGTGTGATCTTTACGACTTTTACGGAGAATATTCCGGAGTACGTATTGCGCGTAAACATATCTCTTGGTATACAAAGGGCTTGATTGGTTCTGCAGTGTTTCGTCATGCTATGAATCGATTGCAAACTACTGACCAGCAATTATCTGCTGTCAATGAATTTTTTAGAAATCTATCTGGTTATGGAGAGCGATTGACTTATATTGGACGCGAGGAATTAGCTGCATGACTATAATTAACGAGAATGAAATTGCACGATGTGTGCGCAGGGCTGTGGAAGGTTACCTTAAAGATCTGGATGGAGAAAAGCCTCATCCAATATATGGAATGGTAATGCGTAGTGTTGAGAAACCACTGGTTGAACTAGTAATGAAATATGCTGAAGGAAATCAGACTCGTACTGCTGAGTTACTTGGTATCAACCGAAATACTCTTCGAAATAAAATAAGACAATATCGAATTAAATAAAGGGCGAACTGCAGAAGGGCGGGTAGTAATTGCAATTTATGACATTAATTAACGCTCTGTATTTGTGTGCCGGAATATGACGATCAAACAAGCTTTAATTAGTGTTTCAGATAAAACAGGTATTGTTGAATTCGCACAAGCGTTAAGTCAGTGTGGTGTGACTATCCTTTCTACCGGCGGTACTGCCAAAGAGTTGAAAAATGCTGGTATAAATGTAATCGAGGTAAGTGATTATACCGGTTTTCCAGAAATGCTTGATGGTCGGGTCAAGACCCTTCATCCAAAAATCCATGCCGGTATCCTGGCTCAAATAGATTTGCCTGCGCATATGGAAATTATGGAAAAAATGTCTTTTTCAACTATAGAGCTGGTAGTGGTAAATCTTTATCCATTTAGTGAAACAATTGCTAAAGTTAGTTCCAGCCTGGAAGAGGCAATAGAGAATATTGATATTGGTGGTCCGACTATGGTTCGTGCTGCAGCAAAGAATTATAAAAATGTGACAGTAGTAACGGATCCGAAAGACTATAATTCCGTACTAAATGAAATAAGATCAAATGACTGTATAGTTTCACAGGAACATCGTTTTCTTCTTGCTTGCAAGGCGTTCTCTCATACTGCTGCCTACGATAGTGTTATTAGTAATTACCTCACCGGGATTAGTTCTGACGGACAGCATAAAAATTTTCCTACAAATCTTAATCTTAATTTTACGATAGCTCAGGATCTACGTTATGGAGAGAATCCGCACCAGGAGGCAGCATTCTACAGGGATCATTCATCTGCTGCTCCCGGAAGTCTTGCTAACTATACCCAGCTACAGGGGAAGGAGCTCTCATATAACAATATTGCAGATGCAGATGCAGCGTGGGAGTGTGTAAAAACCTTTGATTCGCCAGCCTGCGTCATCATCAAGCATGCCAATCCATGTGGAGTAGCAGTTTCTGATAATCCGCTTATGGCATATAAAACAGCATTGGCTACTGATCCAGCATCTGCTTTTGGAGGCATCATTGCTTTCAATCGAGAGTTAGATGGTGCTACTGCTGAGGCAGTAATTAAACAATTTGTTGAAGTGATAATTATCCCGAGTATCACCAATGAGGCTAAAGATATTCTTGCCCAGAAAAAAAATGTACGTGTACTTATCCTTCATTTAACGGGAGGACATAACACTCTTGACTTCAAGCGTGTAGGTGGTGGTTTGCTAGTACAAGCACCAGATAATCTGAATATCGACACTAGTCATCTTAAAGTTGTAACTAAGGTACAGCCAACACAGCAAGAAATGAAGGATTTATTATTTGCATGGCGTGTAGCTAAATTTGTTAAGTCTAATGCAATAGTATTTTGCTTAAATGGTCAGACACTTGGTATAGGTGCGGGACAAATGAGTAGGGTAGACAGCGCACGTATTGCTTCAATCAAAGCGCAGAACTCGGAACTCACATTAGTTGGCTCAGTCGTTGCTTCAGATGCATTTTTTCCTTTTCGTGACGGGTTAGATGTAGTAGTGCGGGCGGGTGCAAAAGCAATTATTCAGCCTGGTGGTAGCATGCGTGATGAGGAAATTATTGCTGCTGCAGATGAGCATGGTGTGACAATGGTTTTTACGAATACCAGACATTTTCGGCATTAACTCCTTTTATCAGAGATTTATGCTTGAAAAATTTGTGCTGGATTCTTTCATAGCATAGTGGTTTCTTCAGTAAATATATTCTGAATATGAGAGTACTGGTTATAGGTGGCGGTGGTAGAGAACATGCTTTGGCATGGAAATTAAAACAGTCGCCGCGTGTAAATAAAGTTTTTGTTGCCCCAGGTAATGCCGGTACAGCTCTTGAAGAGGGGTTGCAAAATATTCCGATAGTTGCTATCTCTGATCTTATCGAGTTTGCAAATAATGAACTTGTTGAAGTTACTATAGTAGGCCCTGAAGCGCCACTTGCTGAAGGTATAGTAGATGCTTTTCGTTTAGCTGGTCTAAAAATATTCGGCCCGACTAAACAGGCTATACAATTAGAGGCGTCCAAAGATTATTCAAAAGCTTTTATGCGGCGCCATAGCATTCCCACTGCAGCGTATGCTACTTTTTGTGATCCTGCAAAAGCCCATAAGTACTTAGATAAGATTGGTGCTCCAATCGTTATCAAAGCTGATGGCCTGGCCGCGGGTAAAGGTGTGAAGGTTGCGATGACGTTGCCTGAGGCACATGAGACAGTTGATGCGATGTTGGTTTCTAACAGTATGGGTGGAGCAGGCGAGAAGATCCTGATCGAGCAATTTTTAGAGGGAGAAGAGGTTAGTTTTATAGTTATGGCCGATGGTAACCATGTATTACCTCTTGCAACAAGTCAGGATTACAAGCGTCTGGAAGAAGATAATCAGGGTCCCAATACCGGTGGTATGGGCGCATATTCTCCGGCACCAATAGTTACTCCTGAGTTACATGCAAGGATAATCAATGAAGTGATCGATCCGGTTATAAGAGGTATGGCAGAAGAGGGTCAGTTCTATACTGGTTTTCTATATGCGGGCTTGATGATTGGTAAGGGTGGGAGTATCAATGTATTAGAATATAATTGTCGTATGGGAGACCCGGAGACGCAGCCTATTATGTTACGACTAAAAAGTGATTTATCGGTTTTAGTAGAGAATGCAATAGATGGTACGCTTAATACTGTAGATGTAGAGTGGGATCATCGTGCGGCATTAGGTGTTGTTATGGCTGCTTACGGTTATCCAGAGATGCCCCGTAAAGGGGATATAATTCACGGTCTGTCAGAACTTATATCTAAGGATAAACCAGGGAAAGATTTTTATGTATTCCAAGCTGGCACTAAAATGGGTGGAAAAGATAACGAAGAAATAATAACTGCTGGTGGTCGGGTATTATGCGTTACAGCTCTGGGAGATAACGTAAAAGATGCCCGACGTCGCGCCTATGAAATTTCTGGTGAAATTGATTTTGATGGCCGCCAGATGCGATCTGATATTGGGGCACAGTGATTAATTCTTAGCTGAGAGAAAAATAATTATAGGTCTAAGTTCTATAGATGAGGCTTATTGTAATATTGATTCAGAATTTAATTAGGTATGAATACAACTCAAGTCAAAGAATATCTTAGTATGCTGCAAGATCAAATTATTGAGCAGCTAGAGAGAGTGGATGGTAAATGCTTTAAACGTGAAGAGTGGGAGCGTCCGGAAGGTGGTGGTGGACTGAGTTGCGTAATTGAGCAGGGTAATGTGTTTGAACGAGGCGGAGTAAATTATTCACACGTGTTTGGTTTAGGGTTGCCCGCATCAGCAACTGCTGCAAGGCCTGAGCTGTCCGGACGTTCGTTTGAGGCAATGGGTGTATCAATAGTATTGCATCCATATAATCCTTATGCGCCAACTGTTCACCTGAATGTACGTTTTTTGGAGGCTCGCAAGGAAGGTGTTGAATCAGTATGGTGGTTTGGTGGTGGTATGGATTTGACGCCGTATTATGGTTTTGAGGAAGATGCTAAGCATTTCCACCAGGTTTGCAAGGATTCTCTTCAATCTTTTGGCAGTAGTTATCATGAGCATTTCAAGAAATGGTGTGATAAATATTTTTATCTGAAACATCGTAATGAGCCGCGTGGTATAGGGGGGATTTTCTTTGATGATCTTAGTCAACCAGATTTTGACACCTGTTTCAATATAACAAAAAGTGTAGGAAGCCATTTCCTGCCTGCCTATGTACCTATTTTGGAAAGGCGCATAAATATGTCTTATGGAGAACGCGAACGTGATTTTCAGGCTTATCGTCGTGGTCGGTACGTAGAATTTAACCTGGTTTGGGATCGTGGAACTCTTTTTGGTTTACAATCTGGTGGTCGTACCGAATCTATACTCATGTCTTTGCCACCCATAGTTAAATGGCGCTATGACTGGGAGCCAGTACAGGATAGTGCAGAATCAGAGCTTTATACTAATTTTCTTATTAGTAAGGACTGGGTGTAATCAGGTGGTTAAGTTCATATGTAACAACCGGTAAAACATAATATTTCATACTAGAAACTTAGTATTAAGAGTCGTTATTTTAGTGAGGCCTGATGAATTTATAATGTTGCTTCGTGTTTTACGTAATTACTATTGACATTAAGATACTGACGCCGGAGAATCAAATATAGAAAAATATTTTTATTGGAAAGGGTGTTTATCAAGAAAATTTGTACTCTAGAAATTAATATAGTGAGGAAAAAATGACTAATGACCAAATGGAAAATTGTGTTTATGCCCGAGAAACAAAGTCAGGTTTAAACCTGGTTTCAAAGAAAGCCTATAACACTATTACAGCATTAATTATTTTATGTATCTATGTAATTATGACCGTGCCTGCTGTACATGCGGAGGATGCTTCTGACGATTCTGGTGGTGCTGAATTTACTGTATCTGATACCGGTATGGAAGCAGCATCAGCCTTAGCGACAATTGTATATTTTCCAGTTAAAGCCGTTTTTGCTCTTGGTGGTGGAATAGTAGGTGGTCTTACTTATGCATTTACAGGTGGGGATGAAGAAGCCACTAATAAAGTATGGCACACCAGTATGGAAGGGGACTATATGGTTGAACCTGAAAATTTGACCGGAGAGACGCCCATTAATTTTGTAGGCCCTGATGAATAATGATATTTTTTCTGCTCTATTCTCGGAGAGGCAGGGGGTTGTTAATTTATAAGCCAGCCTTGTCAGATATAACTTCACTGGGTACCTGATGCTGCAATGAAGCCAATTTATATTCAAGATAGATACTTGTTTATGTGTCTAGAGAGTTAAAAAACACAGATTACAAGGTTCTAACTCTTATGTTAAGGGAACCCTGGAAATAAATAGATTCTTTAGTCCTGAAAAAAATTCTTCAACTGCTAGTGCTGGCATCATGCTGACTTTATAATTTTTGATTTGCATCATTGCCCCATGCGACAAAACTCTTTATCGCGTTCCGGATTTGATACTCTTGGCAATAGACTTGTACGGTCAGTGATTAGTTGGTGGCAGATTATCCACTTTGGTGCTGTTGCCTTAGTTATTGCCTTGTCCCCATCGAGTTACGATAAGGCAAATCGTTCTGCAATCGCCAGACATATCTACATGAGCACCTGGCAAGTGTTACTCTGGTTTACGACGTTGTGTGCACTTATCAGCCTGGTATTGGTGCGAATTATTGTTGTAACTGCCCTAAGTTATGGTTTATCTCAATATGCACTGGAAGTAGTGGTACGGGTACTGGTTCTTGAGTTGATTCCACTTGGAGCAGCGCTCTTTGTGGTGTTGCGGTCGAATATGGAAATTAGTCCGACACTGGCTGAAGGTTCTATGCGTACCGAGGTTGTTCCACGTGTGATTGCAATTGCCTTTTCAGTGATAACTTTGGCTGCAGTGAGTAGTTTAGTTGCACTAGTAATGGCATATATAGTTGTTTACGGCTTCTCTCCCTGGGGATTTGCTGAATATACACGTATGGTTGGACGAGTGTTTGATCCGGGAATTGCCGTAGCCTTTATTTTAAAAACAGTATTGTTTAGTTTGGCAGTTTCGATCATTCCAATTGCTTCTGCAATGCAAACAAGGCGCCAATCCATTGGCGCAATGAATTCCGTCCCAAAAGGTACAGTACGATTATTTCTGGCTCTAGTACTTATTGAAGGTGCATCTTTGTCGATTAAATTTATTTAAAGCGGATAAGTTAAAAGTATGCAATCTGAATCTCAGTCAGTATCCCAGCAGCCTTCGGTCCCGCCTCCAAATATTGAATTTAAGGCCATAGCTTTAGTTATTCTTATGGTAGTAATTGTGTCTGCTTCACTTGCGTATGTGATGTATGCCCGTGGGGTGTTCGAAAGCACACAACAGGTAGTATTAATTGCGGATGATTCTGAAGGTGTTATTGTTGGTATGGACCTGACGTTCTCAGGTTTTCCAATTGGGCGTGTTCGTCGTATCGAGCTTTCCGATGATGGAAAAGCCCGCATTGTGGTTGATGTGGCACGCAAGGATGCTAAATGGATCCGTACCAGCAGCGTATTTACCATGGAACGCGGTATGGTAGGTGATACTCGTTTGCGTGTATTTTCCGGTGTATTGACGGATCCACCATTACCTGATGGTGCTATACGAACCGTTTTGCTAGGTGATGCCACTGCAGAAATCCCGCGTCTGGTGGATACCATGCGTTCATTGCTTGGAAACTTAGAAAATATGACAAAGTCAGATTCCAGCCTTAGAGCAAGTTTGGATAACGTGCAGGCTGTTACACAAAACCTAAGGGGACCATATGGCGGACTTGGAGTTGTATTAGGCGGTGATGGTAATGCGCAAAAAGTTATTACAGCACTGGATCACATTAATACCCTGTTAGCTAAAACTGATTCACGAGTTTTTGGTGTTGACGGAGTGATGGATGAGTCGCAGGCTGCTATTACTCAGGTAAATGAGCTATTAAGTGATGTACGTACAAGTCTTAAGAGTGTAGATGTCGTACTTGCTCAGGCACAAGTGATTGGCTCCAATGCTGAGGTGGTTTCTGCCGATCTTGGTATTTTAAGAGAACAGGTTGAGGCGAGTTTGCGAAAGGTTGAGCATTTAGTGAACGAAATAAATCGAAAATGGCCTTTATCTCGTGATACAGAACTAAAACTACCATGAAAATGTTGTTTACTATATTGATGTTCGGACTCGTTGGGTGTGCTGGCAGAGAGATACCGCCTTCTGACTGGCAGCTGACCGCGCACAGTTCACTCAACAGCTCAGTTACAGCTTACCTGGTAGGAAACACTAAGATTGCTGATCTAGAGTTTGCCAGGGTACGTACAGAGATTGCCAGTACTGGACGTACAGACGTACTCGCACGAGTTGAGCTGGTGCGTTGTGCGACACATGTGGCGAGTCTGGAGTTTAAAGACTGTGTGGCCTTCCAGAAACTTTTTAATGATGCCGCTGATTCTGAAAGAGTTTATGCTGATTATTTGGCAGGACGCTGGGTAGAGTTAAATACTGCTCTGTTACCTGCGCAACACCGTGGAGTCGTTGCTGGTGAAGATGATGCACTTAGTTCTATTGAGGATCCACTATCACGTCTGGTTGCTGCCGGCGTATTATTTCAGTTGGGGCGAATGACGCCTGACTTAGTCACACTCGCTGTAAAGACTGCTTCAGATCAGGGTTGGCGTCGTCCCCTTCTTGCATGGTTAGGTGTTGCAGTCAGAAGGGCAGAGAAATTGGGAAATAAAGATGAAGCTTTGTACATTCAGAGGCGGATTGATCTGGTCACAGAGAGTACCGAAAAGCATAATCGTTAGCTTCACTTGTTCTAAAATAAATATTTTAGAAGCTTTATTGTTTACTAAAGAAATTAAGAATGATGTTATTTTAGCCAGTAAGGTATATTAAGGAAAGATTTAGCTTGACTTTTTGTAGTAAATTTGCCTGGATTCTACGTAGTAATCCACATTTATTGCCCTGGCAGCATGAACATATGGCGCAAACCCGCACGGGTCTTGATTGTGAAAATAACTATATGTTTTACAACAATAAATTATGAGTTTAAAATTTAATCTAATTAAGAAATATCCTTATGAAAGGGTACCTTAACAGCTTTAAAAGCAAATAATCCACAAACTTATCCACAGTTACTGTGGACAAGGAAATAAAACAAAAAATATTGTATTTGCTCAGATAGGAGATTTCATTGCTGTATGTGGTAAGAATAATTTTATGTCATTATTAAACGAAAGTGTCTTAGGTATAAAAGAATGGTGTCGTTTGAAGTGAAAGTATTCTGGCAAAATTAAGAATTACTTTATTTGGCCATACTTAATTTAGTTTTATTTAAAGTAAATAGTAGTGTAGCCAATACAGGCCATCTTCGTTATGCTGCATTATTAATAATTGTTCATAAAATTCTGATCTTTAATAATACGTACGGTTCAAAAGTGCACGTATTATGGTTAGCAAGCAGAATAGTAAGATTACATGATTTTTAAGGATTAAAAAATTCGAGAATTTGACTAGTTTGCGTTATAATTCATAGGCATTGCAGGAATAAGTGGTGTTTGTTCCCCAGCTGTTACAGCGGGGGAATTTTATTTAGAAGCGGAGAATAATTATACGAATCATTTTATTAGGCGGACCGGGTGCAGGAAAAGGCACACAAGCCAATTACATAAAAGAGCACTTTGGAATTCCGCAGATTTCAACCGGCGACATGTTGCGTACCGCGGTTAATAAAGGCACTGAACTGGGGATTGCTGCTAAGAAAATTATGGACATGGGAGAGTTGGTCCCTGACGACATTATCATCAATTTGGTACAAGAGCGTATTTCACAGCCTGATTGTAAAAAAGGTTTTTTATTCGACGGGTTTCCTCGTACCATCCCTCAGGCAAATGCGATGAAAATTGCTGGTGTACAGGTTGACTATGTAATCGAAATCAATGTGGCTGATCCAGAAATTGTTAAGCGTATGACGGGTCGTAGAGTACATCCGGCATCGGGTCGTACTTATCATGTTATATTCAACATGCCGAAGACTGAAGGGAAAGATGATGTTACAGGAGAACCACTAATACAGCGGGATGATGATAAGGAAGAAACTGTAAAGAAGAGACTTGAGGTCTATCATAAACAAACAAAGCCATTAGTAGAATATTATTCCAGATGGTCAGTTAGTGGAGAACAAAGTGCTCCTGAGTATGAAAAAATAGACGGAGTTGGATCTGTTGAAAATATTCGGGATAGTATTTTTGCAGTAATTAGTTAATTAGTAATATGTAAGGATAAGTACTAGCAAAAGTTCAGGTAAGCTCGTATAGGTTTTAACAATTAGGGGAGAAACATGGCAGTAAAAAATGCATTTTATGCTCAGTCTGGTGGAGTAACTGCCGTCATCAATGCATCTGCTGCTGGTGTTATCGAAACCGCGCGGAAAAACAAGGGAAAAATTGGAAAAATTTATGCCGGACGAAACGGAATTATTGGTGCTTTGACAGAAGATTTGATCGATACCGGTAAAGATAGTAATGCAGCTATCAGGGCATTATGCAATACACCATCCGGTGCATTTGGCTCTTGCAGATACAAACTAAAAAGTCTTTATCAGAATCGACGTGAATATGAGCGCCTGATTGAAGTTTTCAAAGCTCATAATATTGGTTTTTTCTTTTATAATGGTGGTGGTGATTCTGCTGATACTTGTCTTAAGGTGTCGCAGATAGCCAAAAAATTGGGCTATCCAGTACAAGCAATCCATGTTCCAAAGACCGTGGATAATGATTTACCAATTACTGACTGTTGTCCTGGTTTTGGTTCAGTAGCGAAATATATAGCTGTATCTACGCGCGAAGCAAGTTTTGATGTGGCTAGTATGTCGAAAACATCAACAAAGGTATTTGTATTGGAAGTAATGGGACGGCATGCCGGATGGATTGCGGCAGCAGGCGGTCTGGCATCTGACAAGGACTGTGAGATCCCTATTGTTATTTTGTTTCCAGAAATTGCTTTTAACAAGAAAAGATTTCTTGCAAAGGTGAAAAAATGTGTTAATGAATTTGGCTATTGCTCTGTAGTAGTTTCAGAGGGGGTAAAGGATGCAAAGGGAAACTTTCTCTCTGATCAAGGATTACGTGATGCTTTTGGTCATGCACAACTGGGAGGTGTTGCACCGGTAGTTGCAAATATTATTAAAGACGGATTGGGGTTCAAATATCATTGGGGTGTGGCAGATTATTTGCAGCGTGCTGCTCGTCACATTGCATCCAAAACTGATGTGGACCAGGCATATGCAATGGGTAAAGCTGCCGTAGAATTTGCTGTCAAGGGACATAATGCAGTAATGCCCACGATTAATCGTTTGTCTAACAAACCATATAAATGGAAGATTGGAATGGCGCAGCTTTCAAGGGTTGCAAATGTAGAAAAAATGATGCCCAGTAACTTTATTACAAAAGACGGATTTGGTATCACGGAAAGATGCCGCACGTATCTGGTACCGCTCATTAAGGGTGAGGATTATCCTCCCTATAAGGATGGTTTGCCTAAGTATATAAGACTTAAAAATATCGGGGTTAAGAAAAAATTAAGTAATTTTAAGATTTGAATTAAATTGTAATTTAGACAGAGTTAAAATTTTATTTTGAGATATGGAAAATTATTCCTAATGTGGGATTACTAGACCGATATCCTTCATATATTTACAGATGGTCTGACTTTAATTGGAGATTCAAATGGTTCTTGGTTTAATCATTGCAATTGGTTGCGCGATAGCCGCATGCGTATATGGAGCGTCATCGATCAAATGGATTTTAGCCTTACCAAGCGGAAATGAGCGCATGCGTGAGATTGCTACGGCAATCGAAGAGGGCGCTTCTGCTTATCTGAATCGGCAATATAGAACAATTGGCATTGTAGGTGTAGTTTTGCTGGTAGTTATTTTTGCCACCTTAGGCTGGGAGACTGCTATTGGTTTTGCTATCGGTGCATTCTTGTCAGGTCTTGCCGGCTTTATCGGAATGAATGTATCAGTTAAGGCTAATTCACGAACTGCAGAGGCTGCTAAGGGAGGAATCAGTCCGGCACTGGATGTGGCTTTCAGGGGAGGGGCAATTACCGGAATGCTGGTTGTCGGCATGGGTCTTCTGGGGGTAGCCGGGTACTTTGCGTTTCTTACTGCTATAGGTGTTGCCTCATCAGATGCTATACACGCCTTGGTAGGACTGGCTTTTGGTAGTTCGTTAATTTCTATTTTTGCCCGTCTTGGTGGTGGTATTTTTACCAAGGGTGCCGATGTAGGTGCTGACTTGGTAGGTAAAGTTGAGGCTGGTATTCCTGAAGATGATCCCAGAAACCCTGCAGTTATTGCAGACAATGTGGGAGACAATGTAGGTGATTGTGCTGGTATGGCTGCTGATTTGTTTGAAACCTATGCTGTGACTATTATTGCAACTATGCTACTAGGCGGACTTCTAATTGAGAACGCTGGTACGAGTGCTGTACTCTATCCGCTGGTTCTGGGTGGCTTTTCAATAATTGCTTCAATAATAGGCTGTTATTTCGTTAAAGTGCGTGAAGGTGGAAAGATTATGAACGCGTTGTACCGCGGGTTAGGTGTTGCGGGAGGTTTGGCAGCAGTTCTCTATTTACCTGTAACAGCTGTGATGATGAGTGGTGGAATAGTTATTGGAGGTGAAGAGACTTCATGGTTCAGTTTATATCTTGCAGGGCTGGTTGGCCTTGTGTTGACTGCAGCTATGGTCTGGATTACCGAATACTACACATCAACAGAATTTAAACCAGTTCAGCATATCGCTGAGGCATCTAGTACAGGTCACGGAACTAACGTCATAGCAGGCTTAGGTGTTTCTATGAGAGCTACAGCTTGGCCGGTAATAGTCGTGTGTCTTGCTATCTGGTGTGCACATGGGCTTGCCGGATTATATGGCATAGCAATTGCCGCAACTTCAATGTTATCCATGGCTGGTATTATCGTAGCGCTTGATGCTTACGGACCGATTACCGATAACGCCGGCGGTATAGCTGAAATGGCTGGCTTGCCAAAAGAGATTCGTGATATTACTGATCCGCTTGATGCAGTCGGCAATACCACAAAAGCGGTTACGAAAGGTTATGCTATAGGTTCTGCAGGTTTAGCTGCGTTGGTTTTATTTGCTGATTACACCCATGCACTTTCTGCCGGAGGTAAAATTATTTCCTTTGATCTGTCCAATCACATGGTTATCATTGGTTTATTTATTGGAGGTATGGTGCCATATCTGTTTGGCGCAATGGCAATGGAAGCCGTTGGTCGGGCTGCCGGATCGGTAGTTATAGAAGTACGCCGTCAGTTTAAGGAAATACCGGGAATCATGGAAGGTACAGGTAAGCCGGATTATTCCAGGGCCGTAGATATGCTAACCAGAGCAGCTATAAAAGAGATGATTGTTCCTTCCCTTTTACCTATAGCAATACCGCTGATTGTTGGTCTCTTGCTTGGCCCCGTAGCTTTGGGCGGTGTGTTGATTGGGGCTATTATTACCGGAATCTTTGTAGCCATTTCAATGACTGCTGGTGGTGGCGCTTGGGACAATGCCAAGAAATATATTGAGGATGGTCATTTCGGTGGTAAGGGCTCTGAGGCACATAAGGCAGCTGTGACAGGCGACACGGTTGGCGACCCTTATAAAGACACTGCCGGCCCTGCTATTAACCCTCTAATCAAAATTATGAATATTGTTGCACTTTTAATTGTTCCATTGTTATAAATATTTATAATCATTTTAAAAAGCACACCTGGTAGATCTGGGTGTGCTTTATTCTGTTGGAGCTTAAATCCGGATCAACAGTTTTGTTACTTGTTACTCCCCCCGGTAGTCACTCCCTCATATTGGTTTTATAGAATTTAATTTTATTGCCGGATTGGCATAGGTCTGCCTTCATTAAGCGCAATCCAGCCACGAATGATACGGTAGGATACCCATATGCCGGCACCAATTGTAATGATGTAGGAGAGAACAATGCCTAACACTGTTATAAATAAGATTGCAGCGATTATCGTCCACAACAGTGCAAACCAGAACGTACGTATCTGCCAGCTAAAATGAGAGTCAAAATGTGTGTATCGCACAGCATCCCGTTTTACGTAGTTGATGATAATAGCAATGATTGAGGGCCAGCTAGTCAGGAAGGCCATAATGACAAATGCTGATCCAATTAGCCCCATAATGACACTTAGAGCGTGGAGTGCATAAATTATATGCGTTAGTAGAGCTAAATTATCTTGAGGAACGATTGGTACAAGCCGCTCTGACATGATTTACTTCTATGGCCCCAGGAAATTGTAAGGCTAGGTCGTCTAGAGAAATATAATATTAATGATTGTTGTTTTATGTCTTTATTCAGTCATGTATAGATACATTAGTATTTCATTCCTTAGTAAATTGTAGCAGTTTATCCCGTATTATTTGTATCTGTTAATTCAGATGATTGTTCAAGATCATCACCGGATTCTGATTTTGATTTATCCAGTTTACGTTGTCTCTTCTCTTCTTGCTTTTTCTTTTTTGCCAGATCCCGTTGACGTTTTTCGTATTGAAAATTAGGTCGTGCCAATTTGTTACTCCTTAAGAAATATTTTAAAGAAATAGAAGAAAGCTTGTTCTTTACTTTCTATTATTTTACGCGGAAATAAGAAAATTATCTAAACATACACACAGATTTTCCGCTATTATTAATATAATTGTAGAGTTTATATAAGTGTACTAGGCATAATTATTGCTTTTTGTGAAATATAAATTGAGTTAAAACGGGAGGATAAAGATGTGGTTTCTTGTGTACGCGTTCATCTCAGTCATCATCATCATCCTGCATTATGTCGGTGTGTTAGCCAGGAATAATCTGCAATGGTTAGTTTATGTATTAGTAGCAACTATTATTCCTGCTGTTATCTGGTTATAGAGAATGACAGAAGAGAAAACTTATAATAATTCTAGAATCCAAGTGGATCTTATTTTCTTCAAAATACTACGGTGTTAAACCATTACTGAGCTTATACGCTTCAACTCTTTGACAATGATTGTTAATGCTTTAAGGAATTCATTAACTTGTTCAAGTGTATTGCTGCTACCTAAACTTAAACGTACTGCACAACGCGCTAAAATTGGTTCGACTCCCATAGCATCCAGTACATGACTCTTACCCGGGGTCGCACTTGAGCAAGCGGCGCCACTTGCGATCGCAAATCCTGCTCTTTCTAGACGGGTTACCAAGGTCTCACCCTCAATATCTGGCAGTGCAAAATAACAAGTATTCGGTAAACGGGCCGTATGCATACCAAAAATTATGGCATCCATTTCAACTAATCTTTTCTCTAGGTGTGTACGCAATTTTGTAACATGTGTTGTGGTTTTTCCCATTCGTATTTTAGATAGCTCACAAGCTTTGCCGAAACCAACTATGGCTGGTACATTTTCTGTTCCTGAACGCAATCCATTTTCATGGCCACCACCAAATATTTGGGGTTTAAGTATAAGTTCTTTATCCATAATCAGTGCTGCAGCACCTTTCGGTCCATATATCTTATGAGAGGATAATGTCATAGCATGTACATTAAGAGAGGAAAAACTAACTGGTATCTTTCCAAAGGCTTGAATCGCATCAGTATGTACCAAGGCATCTAGTTTCCTGGATTTTTTTGCGATAGTTGCTACCTCTTGAATTACTCCGGTTTCATTATTAGCTAACATAACAGATACTATACTTGGAGGGTACTCTGACAGAGCTTTATCAACATCACTCATGATTACACGTCCGGATTCATCAACCATAAGATGTCGTAAACCATGTTTCTCATTAGTATTTTGTGTCAATTCCTTAGCTGGACGCAAAACACAGGGATGTTCAATCGCGCTAACAATAATCCGTGAAGTTTTTAGGTATCCTGCTGCTCCCTGAATAAATAGATTATTAGCTTCAGATCCACCACTGGTAAAAACTACTTGTGACGGCTGTACTCCAATTGAGTCCGCTACCTGTTTTCGTGCTTGATTAATTGCCTGGCGGCCTGCTATCCCGAAATTATGACCACTGGAAGGATTGCCAAATTTATTCTGAAAATATGGCATCATTGCATCTAATACTTCATCGTCTACCCTAGTGGTAGCGTTATGATCAAAATAAACTTTTTCCATTTTATCCATAGGTAACAGGTATCTTTGACGCTATTCTGATTAGAGAAAAGATTTATTTTTTCTAATCAAAGTATAGTTTTTATGTTAGAAACTCTCTTACTTGCCGCAATCTATCTGATCTTGCAGTGACGCAATATTTTTTTCTTTTGGATCGGCCACTAGTTGTTCTAGTGTAACCAAGGTAAGATAATCACGAATTTTAACATTTAGACCAGACCACAAGTGGTGGGTCATACATCGCTTACCATTATGACAGTTTTCTTTTCCTTTACATTGAGTCGCATCAATTGGCTCATCCACCGCAAGTATGATATCTACTGCTGATACCTGATTCATTGGTTTTGCTAATTTGTATCCGCCACCAGGTCTACGTACACTATCCACTAATTTATTACGTCTTAATTTGCCAAACAACTGTTCCAAATAAGACTGTGAGATTTTTTGACGTTCACTAATTCGTGCAAGAGTCACAGGCTTGTATCTTCCGTGTAAGGCGATATCCATCATAGCTGTAACCGCAAAACGGCCTTTAGTTGTTAATTGCATTATTTACTCCTAATATAAACAGGGACATAATCTGAATAACAATATATTTCACCTATAATTACCACTGTCAAGGATAGCAAAATAATTATAAATTCACTTTTTAGTCAAATTTTATGTTCTAAAAGTATCAATTAAAACTTTCTGATGATTTTTATCTGCTATCTCAATAATAATCTCATTCTAGTAATGATAGAAGGCTCATAACGTTTGTCTTTCTCATTTTTGTTTTTCAAAAGAGTTAAGCATTCCACGTAATATACTAATTTCCTTTTTTTCTAAATTTGTACGAGAGTACAAACGGCGAATTCTTTGCATTAAAAGCTTTGGGTTCCTAGGATCAAGAAATCCACAATTAATCATAGTATTTTCAAAATGCCGGTAAAATAACTCGATTTCATCGTGACTGGCTAGTGTGCCCAATGATGGAGGATGTTCTTCGATATTAGGAAGTGCCATACGTAATTCATAAGTCATTACTTGTACTGCACTGGCAAGATTAAGAGAAGAATATGCCGGGTTGGCTGGAATATGCACTATAAATTGACACTTATTTACTTCTACTGAGGTAAGCCCAGACTTTTCTGTTCCAAAAACCAGCGCTACTGGAGATTTCCTGGCTTGACTGAGGATTTTTCTTGCACCCTGATGTGCATCAAAAATATCAAGTGAAAGATTGCGCTGACGAGCTGTGACAGCAGCTGCGAGAGTGGCACCACTTAAAGCCTCGTTAAGATTTGTACAGACTCTTGTACTGTTAAGTACATCCCAGGCACCAGCGGCCCGTATTTCTGCTTCTTTATCCGGAAAAGATTTTGGATTTACCAGATAGAGTGACTCCAAACCCATTGTTTTCATAGCCCGTGCTGCAGCACCTATGTTTCCAGGATGACTTGGGCAGCTCAATATCACACGTACGTTGTCAAGCGGACACAGAGGATTCATATTAGAATGCCATCTTCATGAATAATTCAAACTTGTTTCAGGACTAATATGCATCCGATGCTTAATACTGCAGTAAAGGCGGCACGTCGTGCTGGCGGAATAATTAATCGCGCCGCGCAGAATCTTGATTTGTTACATGTTTCACGCAAAGCACATAGTGATTTTGTCAGTGAAGTAGATAGTAAAGCAGAAGACGCCATTATAAATATTCTTTTAGAAGCTTACCCTAAGCACTCTATTTTAGCAGAAGAAAGTGGCGCGACAGGTGATCAGAATAAATCTGAATATCAATGGATTATTGACCCGCTTGATGGCACTACTAATTTTCTTCATGGTTTTCCTCAGTATTCAGTTTCTATTGCATTAAAACACAGAGGCGTCTTAACACAGGCTGTAGTTTATGACCCGGCTGGAAATGAGTTATTTACTGCAAGTCGCGGACGTGGTGCCTATCTCAACGACCATAGATTACGCGTAAGTAAACGTAATCAGTTTTCCGAGTGTTTGATAGGAACAGGCCTTCCATTCCGGGAGTTTACACATATGAATACCTATCTTGCTATGCTCAAGGACATAATGCCTAGAGTTGCAGGTATTCGTCGTCCTGGATCTGCCGCATTAGACTTAGCCTATGTTGCAGCCGGGCGATATGATGGTTTCTGGGAGCTACAGTTGGCACCGTGGGATATTGCAGCTGGTTGTTTACTTATTACAGAAGCAGGCGGGCTTGTGGGTGATTTGGAAGGTAATGATACTTATATGGAGAGCGGAAACATCATCGCCGGAAATCCAAAAACATTCGGACAACTTCTACAGGTAATTGCACCTCATTTAACCAAGGAATTAATGGCCTGAAGCAAGCAATATTGCAGGACTAAGATTGTGTAACCTAGATACAGTGGCGTTTCTTAAATATTACCTTAATCATGTCTAATAAGCATACTCCAATGATGCAGCAATATCTGCGTCTTAAGGCGCAGCACCCTGATACGATGATGTTTTATCGAATGGGTGATTTCTATGAATTATTTTTTGATGATGCAGAAAAAGCCGCAAAATTGTTAGACATTACTCTGACTAGGCGTGGCGTATCAGCTGGAATCCCCGTAAAGATGGCAGGGGTCCCATATCATGCAGCCGAGCAGTATCTGGCGAAGCTTGTCAGACTCGGCTTATCAGTAGCAATCTGTGAGCAAGTTGGCAATCCTGATGTCACTAGTAAAGGCTTGGTAGAACGTGAAGTAACACGTATTATTACACCTGGTACACTGACTGACACAGCATTGTTGGAAGAAAAGCGCGATTGTATTTTACTTGCTTTAGACTCGCACGAAGGAACATTAGGTTTGGCATGGTTAAATTTGGCGGCAGGTGATTTTCGTGTGATGGAGACGTTGCCACATAATTTACCGAATGAGTTGGAGAGATTGAAACCTGCAGAGATACTTTTGTCTGAATCATTTGATACGTCATCCCTGATTAATGAAGTATGCGCCTTGAAACGTTTACCTTCATGGCAGTTTGATACTGAAACGGCAGTTCGAAAGCTTGCCGAGCAGTTTCAAACTCGGGATCTTTCTGGTTTTGGCTGTGATGGACTATATTCATCATTGAGTGCTGCAGGTGCATTACTTGACTATGTTTGCCTTACACAGAGTACAAATGTAGTTCATGTCAGATCTCTACAAGTGGAACGAGCCAGTACCTATGTACAAATGGATGCTGTTACTCGACGTAATCTTGAAATATCAGAAACTATACGAGGAGAAAAATCACCTTCATTACTATCGTTGCTGGATACCTGTTCAACCAATATGGGCAGTCGTTTGTTACGGCATTGGTTACACCATCCATTGCGTGATCAAATCAAAATACAGCATCGACTTGAAGACGTATCTACGCTGATCGGGAGACTGGGCTCAGAATCATATCTGATAGTAAGAGGGCACTTAAAGAAGATAGTTGATATCGAGCGTATATCCACCCGTATTGCAGTTAAATCAGTCCGCCCAAGAGACTTATCAGGGCTACGTGATAGCCTCAAAGGATTGCCTGAAATCGTTTCTTTGCTTTCTAAGTATTCTGGTAAACATATGGCCTTGTTAGCAGAAGCCATGACTCCTGAAATAGAGCTTCTTAGCTTATTAGGGAATGCACTACATGATGAGCCCAATACTATGTTGCGTGACGGTAGCGTAATAGCGGATGGTTATGATAAAGAATTAGATGAGCTGCGTTCTATACAAAACAATTGTGGTGAGTTTTTATTAGAGCTGGAGTTAAGAGAGAAAGCCCGTACTAATATTCCAAATCTCAAAGTTGAATACAATCGTGTACACGGTTTCTATATCGAAGTAACCAATACACACAAAGAGAAGATTCCAGAAGATTATAGCAGGCGTCAGACTTTAAAAAACGCAGAACGTTATGTCACTCCTGAGCTGAAAACTTTTGAAGATAGGGCGCTGTCAGCAAAAGATCGTTCCCTGGCACGTGAGAAATTATTATTCAATATTCTATTAGACACACTTATGGCATATGTTAGCCATTTACAGCAAGTTGCATTAAGTGTGGCCGAATTAGATGTTCTCGCAACTTTTGCTGAACGGGCATTAGCACTTAATTACACTATTCCTGTTTTTACTAGTGAAGCTGTCATTAAAATTCAGGAGGGTCGGCACCCTGTAGTAGAAAACCAAGTAGATAATTTTGTTGCGAATGACGTGGAACTTAATAACAAACGGCAAATGCTCGTTGTTACTGGCCCTGATATGGGTGGGAAATCAACATATATGAGACAAGTTGCGTTGATTACATTGCTTGCACATTGCGGTAGCTTTGTTCCCGCTAAAAGTTTATGTATTGGTCCGCTTGATCAGATTTTTACACGAATTGGTGCGTCTGATGATCTTGCAAGCGGTCGTTCTACATTCATGGTGAAATGACTGAGGCTGCAAATATTTTGCACAATGCTACTGAACAAAGCTTAGTATTAATGGATGAAATAGGACGGGGTACTTCAACTATTGATGGATTAGCATTGGCTTTTGCAATTGCACAGTGTTTATTAGAAAAGAATCGGAGCTATACTCTTTTTGCCACTCATTATTCAGAGTTATCAAGGCTAGTGGAGAAATTTAGTCAGGCTGCCAATATACATTTTGACGCTGTAGAGTATAAAAAACGTATTACTTTTCTTTATGCTGTCAATGAGGGATCAGTTAGTCAGAGTTATGGTCTTCAAGTTGCAGCATTAGCTGGGATACCGGAGTCAACCATTCGATCTGCAAAGGAGTATTTGGCCAGATTTAAATTAGAAAATTTAAATGGGGACTTATTTTCTGCAAATATGTTTGATTTTACCAAAGAGGACGTTGCCGAGGAGCACCCGGTTCTTTCAGTACTGTCTAAGATAGTACCAAATGAGTTAAGCCCAAAGGAAGCGTTAGAAAAGCTTTATATTTTAAAAGAAATGCATGAAAAAGAATAAATAATTTAGAAACAAATACTTTCTTTCAATTAAAATATTGTTTGTGGAGTTATTCATGGGCATGACCATGAGAGATTTCTTCTTCAGTAGCAGGTCGTACACCTGTAACTGTACAATCGAAATGTAAGGTCATGCCAGCTAGAGGATGATTCCCGTCAACGATTACCTTATCTTCAGTAATATCAGTGATAGTATAGATCAACATAATTCTAGAATTTTCTTCTTCGCCTTCAAACTGCATTCCAATTTTTATATTATCAGGGAATGCGTTACGAGGCTCTATCCGGACTGAATCACTATCATACTCACCAAAATGATTTTCTGGTGACATTAGAATGCTACAAGAGTGACCTATTTCTTTATTTTGTAGTGCCACTTCAACTATAGGAAAGATTTCATCAAACCCGCCGTGTAAGTAACTAACCGGGGATTCCGTTTTTCTCCATAGTTTTACCTGTGGAATCTAATAATACATAGTTAATAGATACAACCATATTTTTTATTATTTTCATCTTACTAGAACTATAGTATTTATAAAATATAACTACAAGGTATCAGTTTTCGTACAGGTGAAAAACTGCGCCTATGTACTATTGATATTCCATGGATCTGTAATGCTTCTAAATGTTTTTTCGTTGGGTATCCTTTGTGTTGATCAAAACCATAATCTGGGAAAGACTTGTGTAGGCAGTACATTTCAGCATCACGTGCTGTCTTGGCAAGTATAGAGGCCGCAGAGATCTCCGGCACTAAACTATCACCCTTAATGATGGTTTGTACTTGAAGGTTCAGTTTAGGGCTATGTATTCCATCTACTAATATTCTATCAGGTAGGAAAGGTAAACTTTCAACAGCCCGCTTCATTGCCAGTAAGCTTGCTTGTAGTATATTAATCTTGTCAATTTCTTCTACAGATGCTGAAGCGACTGCCCATGCCATTGAATCTCTTTTGATTAAATATGCTATCTTATTTCGTTTCTTTTCACTGAGTTTCTTGGAATCAGAAATTCCTTCTATTTTGTTAGCTGGATTGAGCACTACGCAAGCAGCAAACACTGCTCCTGCTAACGGACCTCTGCCGGCTTCATCTACCCCGCCGATCAAATTATATAGTGAGTCTGATGTTTCTTGATTTAAGTCTTCGTTCACTAAGCAAAACTTTTAAATATAAATTAATAATATTCTTTGAATAAAGGTACTATCTATATACCCTTCATAGTGCACATCAGTTTAGCTTCAGTAGCAAGTTGACCATCCACTTCCGCTTTGGCAGAATACTTTAGCACCCCTTTAATTTGTCTTTCTATTTTTACTTTCAATATTAGTTGGTCACCCGCATAAACCGGTTTTTTGAAGCGCGCCTGATCTATACCAACAAAATAATATACAGAATCATTATCAACTTTTAGATCTAAAGTTTTTAGTGTAAGTAGTGCAGCTGCTTGTGCCAGAGCTTCTATGATTAATACTCCTGGCATAATAGGATGATGAGGAAAGTGGCCTGGAAAAAATGGCTCATTAATGGTGACATTCTTAAGCGCAACGATCTCTTTACCAGATTCACATGATAGTACTCTATCCACTAGTAGAAGTGGGTATCGATGGGGAAGGTATTTCAATATTTCATGAATGTCCATTGTATTCCTTAGTAGTCGATCATCCTGTAATTTTACGATAGTTTAGGTAATATGTTGTCGTTCTTTTGACTTTAAAATTGCTGCCCAAAGAGAAACTGAAATGGTTGTAATCTGTCTCCTGGCTTTTTATTGATTGGTTTTGCCACACTCACTTTAAGAGGCCCCATTGGGGAAATCCAGGATACAGAGAGTCCGGCAGAATATCGAAAACCTTCAGTATCAGGAAAGAGACCGCCCGGGCCAAATACTGTACCCGCATCAAGGAACGTACCTAGCCGTATGGTTCTGTCACTTGTTAGGCCGGGCATTGGAAACAAAATTTCCGCACTCCCTACTACCAGCTTATTTCCGCCTAACGCCCTGGCGGTAAGATCACGTGGACCCAGCGAACTTATTCTGAAACCACGTACTGTTCGATTTCCTCCGGCAAAGAAGTTTTTAAAGAAAGGCAGATCTCTTCCATCATAGCCGTCCCCATATCCCAGTTTTGTATTTAGCAGCAGGGTGAAATATCGGGAAATAGGATGGTAATATTTGGCTTCATAGTTTACCTTGAAGTATTTAAGATCCCCTACCGGCACACTTACTTCTGCAAATACCCTATGTAGTATTCCCTCAGTTGGCCAGATGGCGCTATCTCTTGCATCACGCTGCCATCTTATCGTCGCCGGATAATTAGTGGTAGGATTCCCAAACTGTGCTACAAAGTTTATATTACGTGCAGGACTTAAGGGGGATAAAGTAATGTCTGATACTTCAGCCCCTATTCCGACAAAGACAGAGTCTGTTTCATTAACCGGGAGACCAAAACGAATCCCTGCACCTGTAGTAGCAGATTTAATATTCGCTACAGCATTCAGGTTATTAGTATCCAGACTACGATGGTAAACATCAAATCCTGCCGTTATCCCATCAACAGTAAAATAAGGATCAGTAAATGAGAAGGAAAATTCTTTCCTAACAGCACCTGTGCTTGCTCTCAGAGCAACAAATTTTCCGGTACCGAATATATTGGCTTGTGAGATATTCCCGCTCAGTATCAGACCTTCTTGTTGGGAAAATCCCAAACCAAACATTATATTTCCAGTTGGTTTTTCTTTAACATCGATATTTACATCTATTTTGTCTGTGGAATCGGCAACTGCCGGAGTCTCTACATTAACTGCTGAAAAATATTGTAGTTTGTCTATGCGTACTTTAGAACGACTTATTTTGGAAGTTGAATACCAGCCACCTTCAAGTTGGCGCATTTCTCTTCGTATTACTTCATCACGAGTACGGTTATTACCAGATATACTGATTCGTCTTACGTAAACTCTACGACCCGGGTCAATGTAAAAGGTAAAAGCTACCTCACGTTTTTCCTTATCCTGTACTGGCGATGCATTGACATTAGCAAACCCGTAGCCATCATCACCTAATCGGTCTGTAATAAGCTTAATTGATTCAGTTAGTTTTTTACGTGAAAATAGATCGCCAGCACCAATTATGACAAGTTCACGTAATTCCTCCTCCGGGACCGGCATATCGCCGGCTAACTTGATCCCGGAAATTTTGTACTGAGGCCCCTCAATTATATTTGTTGTAATATAAATATCTTGCATATCAGGTGTTACAGAAACCTGGGTAGAATCAATGGTAAATTCTAGGTAACCACGATCCAGATAATGTGAGCGCAACGTTTCTAAGTCGGCAGATAGTTTTTGTTTTGAGTATTGATCATCACTAGTAATCCAAGTCAGAAGGCCGGGAGTCCTGAGACTAAACAGGCCGACCAGTTCTCTTTCTCTGAATGACTTGTTGCCGACGATGTTTATCTTTCGTATTTTTGCAACTTCTCCTTCGTCAACGCTAAAGTTAAGACCAACACGATTGCGCTCAAGAGGGGTGATCGTAGTAGTAACTTTTACAGCATACATGCCCTTGCTAATGTACTGCAGCTTCAATGTTTGTTCAGCTCTTTCCAGTAATGCACGATCAAAAATACGTGAAACAGCTATGCCTGACTGTCTTAATCCGGACTTAAGCTTATCTGGTTCAAATTCATTTACACCGACAATACTAATTTCTGCAATAGCGGGACGTTCTTGCACTATTACTAGTAGGACACCATTTTCAGACTCTAACCGTACATCTTTAAAAAAACCGGTAGAGTAGAGTGCTTTGATTGCATCTGCTGCTTTTTCTTTGGTTAAAGAATCACCAACCTTTATAGGGAGATAGCTGAATACAGTTCCTGCTTCCGTTCGTTGTATACCCTCGACTCGGATATCTTCAACTATGAAAGTTTTTTCTTGCGTATCTAAAACTATGGGCTGTTTCTCAGCTGTATTCCCAAAAACAGGCGTCTCATCAGTCAATAAATTAACAGGCTCATCAGACAATAAATCAGCAGATGGCTCTTCTGCCAGTAAGTACGAGGAATAAAAGAAAAAAATAAGTACAACAAGGCCCTTAATTTTCATTTTTAAATGGAGATCAGCCGATTGATATCGTTATATATTGCAAAAGCCATCAAAGTAAACAACATCATCATTCCCATCTGTTGTCCAATTTCCATAGCCCTTTCAGAAAGAGGGCTACCTTTAATGATTTCAACGACATAATACATCAAGTGCCCGCCATCTAATAAGGGGATAGGGAGCAAATTTAATACACCCAGGCTAATACTTATAAGCGCAAGGAATCCCAAATATGATGCCATCCCCATTTGCGCTGATTTACCTGCGTAATCAGCAATTGTGATGGGTCCGCTTATATTCTTTAATGATACTTCTCCCATCACCATTTTCCATAGCATTTGTAACGTAAATACTGATGTTTCCCAGGTTTTATTTATTGCTTTTGCCATAGCTGTGTTTGCCGGGTAGCTAACTTCAACTAATAAATCTTTAAATTTTGAGGGATCAATTTTTGGTCCAATACCAATTTTGCCAATTTGTTTGCCATTCTGAGTAGTTGTCTCAGGAATTATTTTTACACTGACTTTAGTATTGTTACGCTGTATTCTCATTACTAATAGATTTCCGGGATTGCTCTGTATTTGTTGTACAAGATCTTTCCACTGTACTATTTCTTTTTCATTAACAGATAGAATTTCATCATTAACAAGCAGGCCGGCACGATCACCTGTACCGTTTGGTACTACTTGAGCAATTACCGGTTTAATCTTTGGTTGGTAAACATTTAAGCCTATTTTCTTTAGAAAATCAGCATCTAGATCATTAGCATTCAATTTACTTAAATCTAATTTTCTCCAGGCAACTTGTTTATCCCTGCTAAGGGTCTCCACGGTTAAAGCGGGCGTTCTCTCTATTGCCTTAGACAGAAGTGTCCAACGAGCATCTTGCCAGGTAGATACGAGCTCATCTCCGATTTTTACTATAGTCTCGCCTGCCTCAAAATTGGCTATTGCAGCGGGTGAATCAGGGATAATATGCCCTAGTGTTGGTTTCATGCCACTAACTCCATGCATGAAAAGGAGCCAATAAAGTAGGATGGCAAGCAGGAAATTTGCAATTGGTCCTGCGGATACGATGGCAAAGCGGCGTGAAACTGTCATACGATTAAATGATCGTGATAAATCTTCAGGGGCAACTTTACCTTCCCGTTCATCCAGCATCTTTACATAGCCGCCAATAGGAATAGCCGCTATTACCCATTCAGTCTGATCCCTTCCCCAATATTTTCTTATTAATGGCCGACCAAATCCTACCGAGAAGCGTAATACCTTTACATTACACAAACGTGCGACCAAATAGTGGCCAAATTCGTGGAACACTATTAGCAGGCATAATGCAAAGATGAAAGCAATTATTGTAAGGAAGATTGTCATACTGGCTCTATAATCTAGACTCGTTTAGGGTGATAAAGTTTATTAATGAAAATAAATAATGTAATTTCACCTTTATCATAGGGTAGATTAGTAAATTGAAGATTAGGAGAAAGCAACTAAATTAATGCAAGCTGTCATCCGGCAGGTTGTAACTCCAAAAATTTATAGTTGATTTATTGATATAACTGATACATATGTAACATTGTGTAATAAAGTAAAACAGCTGCATGGCTATTATTTAGGAATCTATTTTTTCTGAACTTATCAATTTATATGCAGCTTCGCGTGCCAGACTGTCAGCTGTCAGCACATCTTCAAGCGTAAAGATATCTTTAGGTTTGATTGCCTGCATTACTTGTTCAATCATTGATGGAATTGCTGTAAAGGGTATTCGTGATTTTAAGAACGCCTCTACTGCCACCTCATTTGCAGCGTTAAGTATTGCCGGAGCACTGCCGCCCGAGGCAAGGGCTTTATAGGCCAGTCCTAGGCAGGGAAATTTTGAGAAATCTGGTGCCTCAAAATCCAATTGTGCAACTTTAAAAATATCAAGAGGCGTCACTCCACATTCGATTCGCTCCGGATATGCAAGAGCATGAGCAATTGGGGTACGCATGTCCGGATTACCTAGCTGTGCTAATACTGAACCATCAACATATTCAACCATGGAGTGAATTACGCTTTGTGGGTGGATCACAACCTGGATCTGTTCGGGTGCAGCATCAAATAACCAATGTGCTTCAATTAGTTCTAAACCTTTATTCATCATGGTGGCAGAATCTACAGATATTTTCTGTCCCATTACCCAATTAGGATGATTGCATGCCTGTTCCGGCGTAACATGTTCCATATCAACTAGTGATGTTTGCCGAAAGGGTCCGCCAGAAGCTGTTAATAAAATTCGACGTACACCAGCCTTTGTATAGTCTCCGGTAAATTCTCTGGGTAAAGACTGAAAAATGGCATTGTGTTCACTATCAATCGGTAGCAAAGTAGCATGGTTCTCTTTGACTACATTCATAAATATATGTCCTGCCATTACTAGAGTTTCCTTATTAGCAAGAAGAACACACTTTCCTGTAAGGGCAGCAGCAAAAGTGGGACGTATTCCTGCAGCACCAACGATTGCTGCCATTACAATATCTACTTCAGGCAACGATGCAACCTTTTCCAGTGATTCAACTCCACATAGGATCTCAGTGTTAATCCCAGCTATACAAACTTCTGTTCTTAAACTTTCTGCACTGACAGGATCTAGCATTACTGCATAATGTGGGCGGAAAATGCGACATTGTTCCAGCATTTTATCAGTGCTTTTATTGGCAGTAAGTGCAATTACTTGATATCTATTTGGGTGGCGTGCAACTACATCAAGTGTACTAATTCCGACACTTCCGGTAGAGCCAAGAATGGTAATATTTCGAACAGTCATAATTCATACGGTAAAAAGGAGAATTACAAAAATAGCTACAGGTAGCGTTGAAGTTAGTGCATCAATACGGTCAAGTATACCACCGTGGCCGGGTAAAACATTACCACTATTCTTAACACCTGCCTGACGTTTCATCAAGGACTCAAATAAGTCTCCTATGATACCCAATACAACAAGTACCAATAACAAAGGAGCTAATAAAATAATTTGAGTTTTATCTACTACCAAGTAACTCCAAATCAACGCATAGATAAAGACTGCTGTTAATGCTCCTGCTACACCTTCCCAAGTCTTTCCGGGACTTATTGAAGGTGCAAGTTTGTGTCTCCCAAATTTTCGTCCGGTAAAATATGCTGCAGTATCAGAAATCCAAATAGCTGCTATGAAGCCTAATAAAAGCAGAGGATCAATAGCGCGAAGCTGAAACAAGGCAAGACAAGTAGGTAATAGTAGCAACCAGCCTACCAATGCAAGTAACACCGGATTTCTTATTGGAAAATTAAATTTTAAAAGGTAAGGTACACCAAGTAACCAGAATCCTAATGTTACCGCGTATAACCATATAAATTGTGAGGTATAAGGATTAATTATAGTGACTCTACTTAAAATAAATAGTAATTCACCTCCAATTAATGCTGTAAATACAAGGTAAAAAATAGATCCGGGCAAGGAGAATCTGGATAGTTTGCTCCATTCCCATGCGCCAATTACGGCTATAGCAAGAAGTAGCGTCATCCAGAAAATTGGTGAGAAATAAAATAATCCCACTAAAAAAAGGAGTAAAAGACCTAGAGCTGTAAGAATACGGGTTCTGAGCATGAAAATTAGGAAATCAGTATAAAACTATACAAATTAAATGATGTAAAAAAGGTCATGTGGTTTTCTTAGGCAACATCTTTTTTTACTTCATTGTGATAGATTCTGATTTTTGAAGCTGTTCACTTGTTCTGCCAAAACGTCGCTCTCGTTGCTGGTAGGACTTAATTGCAAGATCAAGTGAGCTCACATTAAAATCTGGCCATAAGGTATCAGTAAAATAAAGTTCAGTATAAGCCAGGTGCCATAATAGAAAATTACTGATACGTTGTTCACCTCCTGTACGTATGAATAAATCCGGTTCTGGTGCAAAGCTCATTGCAAAATGCTGGGATAGATCCTCTTCCACAAAGTTACTAATTAGTTTTGGATGTTGCGCTAACATCTTACGTGTGGCCTGTATAATATCCCAACGGCCTCCATAGTTTGCTGCAATGGTAAGTGTTAAGCGAGTATTGGCAGCAGTCATCTCTTCGCCATTACGAATAAATTCAATTATTTTGGGTTCAAATTTTGTCAAGTCTCCGATTACCTTGAAGCGAATACCATTCTCATGTAACTTAATTACCTCCTGCTCAAGAACCGTAATGAAAAGCTGCATCAGAAATGAAATTTCTTCAGTCGGTCTGCGCCAGTTTTCACTACTAAAAGCAAATAATGTCAGATAATCAACCCCGCGCTCAATACAAGCCTTGATGGCTGTACGTACGGTTTCTACTCCACGTTTGTGGCCGGCTACTCGTGGTAATAAACGTGCCTTTGCCCAACGACCATTACCGTCCATAATAATGGCGACATGTCGGGGAATCATGTCAGTTTCTGGAATCTTTCGAGTTGAACTGGAACTGGTGGAATACATGGGCAAAGTTACACTTGGATTAGTTCAGTTAAACAGCCATCAACTCAACTTCTTTAGCTTGCAATATCTTATCTATTTCAGAAATGTGATGATCGGTAAGCTTCTGAACTTCATCTTGGCCACGGCGTTCCTCGTCTTCAGCAATTTTCTTTTCTTTAAGCATGTTTTTTAGATGAGAATTAGCGTCACGTCGGATATTTCGCATAGATACCCGTGCAGCTTCTGCTTCCTGTTTAACTACTTTTGTAAGATCACGACGACGTTCCTCTGTCAGAGTTGGCATAGGCACACGTATTATTTCACCAACAGTTACAGGATTTAAACCTAGGTCTGAATCACGAATAGTCTTTTCAATCTGACTAAGCAGATTCTTTTCCCATGGCGTAACATTAATTGTACGTGCGTCAGCCAGATTTACATTTGCAATTTGGCCGATTGGTACAGGTGTACCGTAATAATCTATAGTAACGTGGTCAAGAATACCTGTATGAGCACGCCCGGTTCGTATTTTGCCAAAACTAATTTTTAGTGCTTCAAAACTTTTTTGCATCTTTTGTTCGGCAGATTTTTTTATATCGGTGATCATAGAAAATAATTTAAAAGTAAAGAGTACTATCTACTATATTTAATAGAAGAAAGAGTATGCAAACTCAGACTTGAATTAGCGTGCCCTCATTGATTCCTTCTACTACTCGTTTCAGTGCTCCGGCTTTAAAAATACTGAAAACATTAAGAGGCAATTTTTGATCACGACACAAGGTTAATGCTGTAGCGTCCATTACCTTTAAATTCTTGTTAATAGCTTCATCAAATGACAAGTTCTGATATCGCTTAGCATCAGGAACTATTTTGGGATCACTCGAATAAACGCCGTCAACTTTAGTCCCCTTGAGAACTATATCTACGTTCATTTCTAAGCCACGTAATGCGGCAGCAGTATCAGTAGTGAAAAAAGGGTTTCCTGTACCAGCAGCAAAGATAACAACTTTACCTTCTTCAAGATAACGTATTGCTTTTCCACGTATATAAGGTTCTACAACCTGATCAATACGTAATGCTGATTGCACTCGACTTTCTAATTCTTTGTGTCTCATTGCATCCTGTAGAGCCAGAGCATTCATAACAGTTGCCAGCATCCCCATGTAGTCTGCAGTTGCACGATCCATTTGATTATTATCTGATGTTGTCATTCCACGGAAAATATTTCCCCCGCCAATCACAATTGCTACTTCAACATTGCATCTTACAACTTCAAAAATTTCTGAAACAACATGCTCTATCACAGCATGATTAATACCGTAACTGTCATCCCCCATCAGCGCTTCACCCGAAAGCTTTAACAGGATACGTTTATAGGCCATAATTGTTATGAATGAGTGTTAAAAATAGTTTAACTATGTTGCTGGTGAATTACTTTCTCGTGCTTGATTAATTTGTGACATTACCTCATTAGCAAAATCACAAGATTTTTTTTCTAGACCATCGCCTACTCTAAACATTGTGAAGCTATTGACTGTAGCAGATTTAGTATTGAGTAGCTTTTCAATTGTTTGGTCAGGATTTTTGACAAAAGGTTGGCCTAATAGTGTTATTTCAGCAAGATATTTAGCTATACGCCCATCTACCATTTTAGTAACTATGTCTTCAGGTTTTCCACTTTCGGCAGCTTGTGCTGTATAAATTTGACGCTCACGTTCCAATAATTCTGCTGAGACTTGTTCCTTTGAAACACATATTGGTTTACTTGCCGCAATATGCATGGCTAAATCTTTACCCAGCACTTCGTCATTACCAATGCAATCAACTATTACACCAATTTTCCCACCATGTAAATATGAGGAAAGGTGTCCCTGTGTAGCATGACGAATACAGCGTCTAATACTGATGTTTTCACCAAGTTTCATAATTAGTTCTTTACGGAATTCTTCTACATTTTTACCACTTTGCATATCAGCTTTCGAGAGCGTTTCCACATCTGTCAAATTTTGGGTTGAAATTAATTGTGCTAAATTTTTGGCAAAATTAATGAAGTCTTCATTCTTAGCTACAAAATCAGTTTCACAATTAACTTCAACCAGAGCGCCGCTCTTTCTGTCCGAAGAGATTTCTATTCCTATAGTCCCCTCTGCTGCAATACGGTTAGCAGCTCTGCTTGCTTTTGAGCCACTTTTTATGCGCAATAAGTCTTCCGCTTCTTTTATATTACCACTGGTATCTATCAAGGCTTTCTTGCATTCCATCATACCGAGCCCGGTAAGATCACGTAATTCTTTTACTATATTTGCGGTAATATCCGCCATATTTTCTCCAAATACAAAATCGGTTAATAATTTTGATACGCTCTCTTATATTTCTTTTGAATGTATTCCTTACAAGACTTTGTCACTAATAAGCTAAATAAAGAGATAGTTTTATCATCCTTTTTAAATTATTTTCAGTCTACTCGGCTAGTTTCTCCGCCATAATTGCCTCATCCATTTCTACAAACTCATTTTTGACTGTTTCATGAACAATTTGGCTGCGTCCTTCTAGAATCGCATCAGCTACACCCCGTGCATAAAGGCGTATTGCCTGGCTGGAATCATCATTACCAGGAATAACATAGTCCACTTTGTCAGGATTATGGTTTGTATCCACGACACCAACTATTGGGATACCTAGTTTTTTGGCCTCTGTAATTGCGCCCTTTTGGTAGCCAACGTCAATTACAAACATGGCATCTGGTATTCCATTCATATCTTTAATCCCACCTAGACTACGGTTGAGTTTTTCTAACTCTCGTTGAACATCTAGCGCTTCTTTCTTGGAGAGTTTCTCAAATGTTCCATCCTGAGTCATCGTTTCCATATCCTTAAGACGTTTAATGGACTGCTTAATTGTCTTAAAATTTGTCAACATTCCTCCTAACCATCGTTGGTCTACATACGGAGACCCGCAACGTATTGCTTCCTCGCGGACAATATCTCGTGCTTGACGCTTAGTGCCAACAAATAGAGTGACGCCCTTGTTAGTAGAAAGCTGACGCACATATTTCATTGCGTCTTGATACATAATAAGGGTTTTCTCAAGATTGATAATGTGTATCTTGTTACGGTGGCCAAAAATATATTGAGCCATCCTGGGATCCCAGAAGCGGGTTTGGTGCCCGAAATGGACGCCAGCTTCTAGCATTTGCCGCATAGTTACAGCCATAAATTTCTCCTATAGGGTTGAGCCTCAACCCGCCTAGTCACTCTTTGATGAGCACCCTTGGATTGGCGGGTATGTGTATTTAACCTGGCAAGAATTGTGCAATAAAGCCAACTTATCCAATTATTATAACATTTATACTGAGGTTCACTCAAGGTAGAATGGGCTGTTATTTCATTATTTTATATGAATAAATTAGTTTACAGAGAAGGGGGAAAAATAAATGTTCCTACATTTCCATATTTATTTTAAGAGTAAGTAACCGGAAAGTTATTTGCAAAATAAAAATGAAAGACTTTATGAGGAAAAATGGTGGAATCCTATGACCTTGTAATAGTTGGCGGAGGAATCCATGGAGCGGGAGTTGCGCAGGCGGCTTCGGCAAAAGGTTTGTCGGTGATGGTGCTTGAACAAACAGGCATTGCAAGCGGAACTTCTAGTCGTTCAAGTAAACTCATACATGGTGGACTAAGATATCTTGAGAGTGGAGAATTTTCTTTAGTACGTGAATGTTTGCAAGAGAGAGCTCTGCTGCTTAAATTTGCCCCCCACCTGGTTGAGCTGAAACATTTTTATATTCCTGTCTATCGGAATACAACAAGGCGCCCATGGTTACTAAGTATTGGCTTAAGTTTGTATGCGCTTCAAGGTGGTTTACATCCCGCAACACGCTTTAGGCGTTTGCCACGAAAACAATGGAATAAGCTTGATGGACTCGAGACTGCTGAGCTTGAAGCTGTATTTCAGTACAATGATGCTCAGACTGATGATGCTGCATTGACTCGTGCGGTTATGCGTTCTGCGCAACAGATGGGGGCACAGGTCAAGATACCCGCAGTATTTACTGGTGCCCGGCTAGGTCAGCCGGATAAGTACACAAATATCATTGAATATTGTCATAACGGGAAGACTGAAATCTGTACAGCAAAAATAATAGTGAATGCGGCGGGTCCTTGGGTACAGCAAATATTAAGTCTGATTTCGCCTTCTCCGTCAAAACTCAAAATTGACTTAGTGCAAGGAACACACATAGTTGTACCAGGCATGTTAACTAAAGGTATTTATTACGTTGAGGCACATGACAAACGGGCTGTATTTATAATGCCCTGGCAAGGTAATACCTTGGTGGGCACCACAGAATTTCCCTATCAAGGTGATCCTGCTGATGTTAAGCCACTTTCTCATGAAGAAGCTTATTTGATGAAAACACTCTTAAGGTATTTTCCAAAATATAATTCAGAGCAGAAAATTTTGTCATCAACAGCAGGCTTACGTGTGCTTCCTTCAAGTGAAAATCAGAATTTGAGCGGAGCAGACTCTATCAATTCACGTTCTCGAGAGACAATCTTACATACTGGGAAGCAAGACAATTTATCTTTGCTTACTATATATGGTGGTAAAGTGACAACTTATCGTCTTACAGCAGAGCGAGTGATGGCACATGTATCCAAGATATTACCTGTACGTAAGGTTATCGCAGATACTCGTTATTTAAAGATTTAAAAAATAAGAGCGGGACTTTTGGTAAGAGCGACTAGTACTATATAGAAAAACACAATTTGGGCTAGGATCCATGAGATGGTTTTTATTTTCTGTGTTTTTCCAAACCGTAAAGCTATCATTCCAAGGAATATATAGAGTAATAAACCTCCAATCTTTGCGCTAACCCATATATTGAATCCAGGATATTGCTGGATCATAGTTACTAATGTAATAGCACTTGCCAACAGTATAGTATCAATTACGTGAGGAAGGATTTTTACCCATCGTTGCTTCAACAGAGGAGAGCCTTGTATCATCCATATTCCACGCAAACTAAATAGTATGTAACTTAATACTATACTTATAATATGAATTATTTTTATTGCAGCAAAACTCATGCTTTCAACCCTCGGATAGCATCCATCCATGGCTACCTGCAGTTGCACCGATTACAGTAATAAGACTTAATCCCAGTAATAACCAATGTTTTTTCTGCGTCATTGTAAAAACTTTATTTTGATTATCCTGTGTCTGTTTTTTAACCTTCCTATGCAATACTCGTGGCTCCATAACGTATAACATGAGCATAAAAAATAGCCAGACTATGACCATGGCATGCATCCACCAGTAGCGAAATTCTGTAAAGCGACTCCAGGCATCAAGTATGTGTACCATATAAAAACCACTTAAGCCGGTGAACAGAGTTGTATAGCGTGCTTGGGCGGCAAACCGTTTTTTAATACGGCTAAAAAATTCTATTTTTTCTCTGCGGTCGGCATACTTGCAATGACAGGGAGAAATATTGTAGTAATCATGGCGACACCACCGATCCACAAAATCACACACAGCACATGGATTACTCTGGCCAGTACAAGTTCATTCATAAAATAAACCCTGATATTTAATCAGTATCTTTGTCATTTTAAATAATGTTTAGCTACTAATGAGAGCCATATTAGGGGTACTATCGAACATATCATTTCTTGAATTCTTGGAGATACTAAGTCTCTATATCATTATCGAATGCTTTATTGCGCATCTGTGCCTGAGATATGTTGCTGTTAGGGGGGACGCTATATGTTAGCCAAACATTTCCGCCAATAGTTGAACCTTTCCCAATTGTAATACGCCCCAGAATAGTAGCATTTGCATAAATAACTACATCATCTTCAACAACGGGATGGCGCAAAATACTTTTTACCAGAGCACCATTTGCATCTACCGGGAAACGTTTTGCACCTAAAGTTACAGCTTGATATAACCGCACGTTTTTACCTATAACAGTTGTTTCACCTATAACTACACCGGTACCATGATCTATAAAAAAGCTGGCTCCAATTTGTGCACCCGGATGGATTTCAATGCCTGTAGTAGAGTGAGCGATTTCAGAAATCATACGGGCAATTAACGGAGTACCTAAAAAATGTAATTCATGAGCAAGCCGATAGTACATAATGGCAGCAATACCCGGGTAGCATACAAGTACTTCGTCTACACTGTGTGCAGCCGGATCACCTTCGTAAGCTGCACAAATATCTTTATCTAGAAGGTTTCTAATATTTGGAAGTTGTCTTGCAAAAGCATGAGTAATCGTAGTTGCTTTTTTATTTGTTATGTTACTGCTGGTTTCATGCCCAGAAGTGTAATCTAACTCACGAAGTACTTGTGTCAGCAGATCTCGCAGCGTTTCTTCTAGGACTTGTTTTACATATTGATCTATATCTTTAGCAATAAATTTTGAAGAACCTAGTCGGTTAGGAAATAAAACTGCAGCCAATCGATCAATAATAGTTGCAAGTATCTTACGAGAGGGGAGCTTGGGAGGGCGTTCAAGTCGTCGTCTGTTTTCTAGTGATGCCACACGTAAGGCACGTAAGTCAGCAACAATAGTATTTATTTCAAAGTTTCCTTTCTTCGGCGGCCGGGATGTTTTTTTCTCTTGTTCTGACATTATATTACGGGCTCCTGAGTAACGAATCTTTAGCAAAAAGAAGCAAAATTAAGTAATGTATGCGGGAATAAAGTAGAAAAATCGCAATTTTGCCTATTTTCTTCATGGGTGCTGTGTAAGGCAACGGTGAGATGACATTTTTTAGGCCGAGTAAATTTAAAAGATATTGACCTGTATTAACTGACCTATATTAACCCTTGCCAGTTCTTAGTGATCAAGACGGGGTCATAAAGGTTGGTTATAATATAAAGCTTTCTGTCATATGCTCACCATTTATCTGATTATATAACGATAAGATTATGATGTTAAAGGTTAGAACGAGAAACAATCAATTTAATTATGAAGGAACTCTATAAAATGAAATTTAGCCAGAAATATAAAATGGCATGCCGTACAAGATTGATATTAGTAACACTTGCAGTATGCCTTGCTGCATGTAGTGGTAATAATGAGTTTTCAGGTGCTGGAAGTTCAGGTGAACAGTCATCGGGTCCAACAACAGGAAAATTGACAGATGCTGCAATCAGTGGTGTAAATTATTCTACCTCCTCTAAGAAAGCCGGAACTACCGATGAAAATGGTATCTACAATTATAATCATGGGGATACAGTTGAATTTAAGCTTGGTAGTTTGACTCTCGGAAAAGTGAAGGCAACAGCTATAGTGACACCAATCAATTTGGCCGGGGATAGCATTTCACGGTTACAAAATTTACTTGTTTTATTGCAGTCATTAGATTCAGACAATGAACCCGGGAACGGCATTTCTATCCCTGCGATTGTGGCTGCTGCAGTAGGTGCTGATATTAATCTAGACAGTGATCCGGATACATTTGCAGCGTCTTCTGCTCTGCAAAATGTAAGACAGAAGGGAGGCATTGTAGGAGCAATTAAAACTCCGGCAGAAGCTAATGCCCATTTTCTTTCTCAAGGTATTAGTTTGCTGAGTAATAATATATGGGTAAAGTACGACGATACGACCGCCACTTTAATCCGTACGTCAGTTGCTAATGATGGTGACTATTTGTATGGTGAGGCTGTCGCAGACGATCCTTGTGACATAAATCTTGTATGTGGAAGTAAAACTGTCAGTAAAGCTGGCGTAGAATATGGAGCAGCGGTTCTGCCTCAATTTGGTTTAAGAGGATTCAAAATTGTTGGAGAGCCGGCGATTGACACTAATCTTCAGGCAGGTTTATCACATTTACGGCCAAACTGGCGAATTTATACTGATGGTTCTGAATTAATTACAACGGACTTGGTAGTGGAGCAGCGGAAGGTAGAAAAGAGCAGTATTTTTGGTGAACTATTTCATATTGCCAAACCACTTAAACTAAGTTCCTCTAAGGAAAAAAATAAGATGATTGTAAAGGAGGTTCGTTTTTCCAAAATGGAGAACGTCGCTTCTGGAATTGTCGGAGCCTGGGTACTTGATAATACTAAAATTAATACTCAAATTTTTTTATTTTTTCCTAACGGAAATTATTTCATGGTTGATCCTGTAGGAGATTTGGATCGTGATTGTGGTGAACCGGGCGTCGAATTCTCGTCTTATACTTACGATGCAACTACGAAGAAATTAAATCTTAAGGGATTTACGTATAATACTAATGGTTGCGCGGGATTGTCCGATAATGATCCGACCACATTTAGCATTGATACAGACGGCAATATAGCAACATTAAAGACGAAGGATAATTCTTCTTATATTTTACACCGTGTATCAAGGTAGTTTCTGATAATTACCCGCATATTGAATCTCAAAATAACCGGAGATTTGTTTGTGAGTATCAGTCCCAGGGCATAACGTGAAATTTCTTGATCTCCATACTGTCAAGGAAGTTCAAGGTGTGGTTAGGTTACCAGGTTCGAAGAGTATCTCTAACCGTATTTTGCTTCTCGCAGCATTGGCAAGTGGCGCCACTCATGTGCGCGATATACTTATCTCCGATGACACGATATGCATGCTAGATGCACTTAAAGCACTTGGCGTATCTATCAATCAAATTAATGAAAATGATTGCCTTGTACAGGGTGTAGGTGGACGGTTTCCTGTACGTGAAGCAGATTTATTCCTGGGTAATGCCGGAACAGCCTACCGTCCCTTAACGGCCGTATTATCATTGGTACAAGGCCACTATCGTCTATATGGCGTATCACGTATGTATGAGCGCCCCGTTGGAGATCTGGTTGATGCACTTAGACAGCTTGGCTCAGATATCACATATCTGGGAAATGAGGGGTTCCCTCCGTTAGAAATAAAGGCTGCTAAAATTCAGGCGGATTCGTTAGTAGTCAGAGGTGATGTGTCAAGCCAGTATTTGACCAGTTTGCTGATCGCCTCACCACTAATAGGTGGGATGTTAACCATTGAGGTTATAGGGAAACTAATTTCACGGCCATACATAAATTTAACATTGGAGTTAATGTTACGTTTTGGTGTTGAAATAGAACAGGACGGACTACGACATTTTGTGTTACATGACGGACTTAATTATATTAGTCCCGGTGAGATCTTTGTTGAAGGTGATGCGTCTTCAGCATCTTATTTTCTTGCTGCCGGAGCTATTGGTGGTGGACCGGTCCGGGTTGAGGGTATAGGTCGTGATAGTTTTCAGGGGGACGTGCGTTTTATTAAGGCATTAGAGAAGATGGGGGCACGTGTTGTACAAGGGGATAATTGGATTGAAGTGCGGGCGCCACAATCAGGGTCTCTCAGAGCAATTAATATTGATTGCAACCATATTCCCGATGCTGCCATGACTCTTGCGGTAATTGCTTTGTTTGCTGATGGAATAACTATGCTTACGAATATAGCGAGCTGGAAGGTTAAGGAAACTGATCGCCTTGCCGCAATGGCGACAGAGTTGCGTAAATTAGGTGCTACAGTTGATGAAGGGCCGGATTTTCTACGAATTACGCCATCAATTGATAAAAATCTAACTTCACATGTAGCTATTAGTACTTACAATGATCACCGAATGGCCATGTGTTTTTCATTAGTGTCATTAGGAGCGCCGGTGCGTATAAATGATCCAGACTGTGTGTCCAAAACTTTCCCTAACTATTTTGAGAAATTTGCAGAAATAGTTAAGCATTAAACTTACGTAATCTTCTGGTAAGTCAGGAGTTCATTAAAATTATTCATGAATATTAATAATATACCAGTAATTGCGATTGATGGGCCGTCTGCATCTGGTAAGGGTACAGTTGCTCAACTTGTATCAGAAAATCTTGGGTTTCATTATCTAGATAGTGGTACGCTCTATAGATTAGTAGCACTGGAGGCAATACGAACAGGGACTGATTTAAATGATGAGGGAGCGCTTGAAAACATAGCTCGGCATCTTGACGTTACATTTACAGATAGAAGAATTAAACTTGGGGTCGAGGATGTTACCGATTTAATTCGCCATGAAATATATGGTAACGGTGCTTCTAAGGTTGCTGCACATTCACGATTAAGAGAGGCTTTGCTGGGTCGTCAGCGGGCATTTCGCAAAGACCCGGGATTAGTGACTGATGGTCGTGACATGTGTTCTGTAGTATTTCCTGACGCCACACTAAAGATTTTTCTTACTGCTAGTGCTGAAACTCGTGCGCGACGTCGTTATAAACAGTTGATGGAAAAAGGGGAAGATGTTAATATTACTACGATTTTGAAAGATATTGAGGAACGTGATATACGCGATAGTGGTCGTAGTGTAGCGCCTTTAAAACAGGGTGAAGATTCAGATTTTATTGATACAACCTTGTTAAATATTACTGAAGTTGTAAACAAGATACTAAAACAGTACTCCGAAATTAGTGTTAAAAATGTCTGATATAATCTCGCATTTTTAAGCAATCTCTCGGTTATGAAGATGCGAGAGGTTAGCATTCGTGCTCGAATATTTAGTTTAGCTAAATAATTTTATTAACTTACCAGAACCTGCAGATATTTATTTGCATGTGATTAAAAACAGGTTTTTATAATGATTGCTGCTTCCCCTGTAACTGATAATTCTCCCGTAACTGACTCATCAGAAAGTTTTGCAACACTATTTGAGGAGAGTCTCTCGCGTCAGGAAATGCGCATAGGCGAACTGATTACTGCTGAGGTTATACGAGTTGACTTTAATATCGTCGTAGTGAATGCGGGATTAAAATCTGAAAGTTTTATACCGGTTGAAGAATTTAAGAATGATAAGGGTGAAATTGAAGTTAAGCCCGGAGATTTTATAAGTGTTGCTATCGAAGCACTTGAGGATGGTCATGGTGAGACAAGATTGTCACGAGACAAAGCTAAGAGATTAACAGCATGGCACGATTTAGAAGCAGCTATGGAAAGTGGTGCTATTGTATGCGGAATGGTGAGCGGTAAGGTTAAAGGCGGCCTTACTGCAATGATAAATGGTATTCGAGCTTTTTTACCTGGTTCATTGGTAGATATCCGCCCAGTTAAGGATACTACGCCATATGAAAATAAGGAAATGGAGTTTAAGGTAATAAAGCTTGACCGAAAACGTAACAATGTAGTTGTTTCTCGTCGTGCTGTTTTAGAGGCAAGTCAGGGTGCTGATAGGCAGTCATTATTAGAAAATCTACAGGAAGGAGCGGTAGTCAAGGGAATTGTTAAGAATATTACTGATTATGGGGCGTTTGTGGATTTGGGTGGCATAGATGGCCTGTTACATATTACTGACCTTGCATGGAGAAGAGTAAAGCATCCTTCTGAGATGATTAGTGTAGGTGACGAAGTAACAGCTAAAGTACTCAAATTCGATCAGGAAAAAAATCGGGTTTCTTTAGGAATGAAACAGCTGAATGAGGATCCGTGGGTGGGACTCTCAAGACGTTACCCACAAAGTACCCGTTTATTTGGAAAGGTAAGTAATCTGACTGACTATGGTGCATTCGTTGAGATTGAACAGGGAATTGAAGGGTTAGTGCATGTGTCAGAGATGGATTGGACTAACAAGAATGTATATCCTTCAAAGATGGTGCAGTTGGGTGATGAGGTAGAAATAATGATTCTTGAAATAGACGAAGAACGTCGTCGAATTTCACTGGGTATGAAGCAGTGCAAATCCAATCCTTGGGATGACTTTGCAGTGAATAATAAGAAGAATGACAAGGTGCGCGGGCAAATTAAATCTATAACAGATTTTGGGGTCTTTATCGGGCTGCAGGGTGGTATTGATGGATTGGTTCATTTGTCAGACCTTTCCTGGAGCCAGTCAGGTGAAGATGCAGTACGTAATTACAAGAAGGGTGATGAGGTAGAGGCGATGGTGTTGTCTATTGATGTTGAACGTGAGCGTATTTCACTCGGTATAAAGCAAATGGAGGGAGACCCGTTTAATAGCTTTGTATCTGTGAATGACAAAAATAGTATCGTCAAAGGTACAGTTAAATCTATTGATGCTAAGGGTGCAGTAATTGCATTGGATAACGATGTGGAAGGTTATTTGAGAGCATCTGAGATAGCCCGGGACCGTGTAGAAGATATTCGTACTCACTTAAAAGAGGGTGATGCGGTTGAAGTGATGATTATTAATGTTGATCGCAAGAATCGCGGCATAAATCTTTCCATAAAGGCTAAAGATTTGGCTGAAGAATCCGATGCAATGCAAAAGGTTGCAACTGATGAGCCGAATAATGCCGGGACTACAAGCTTAGGCGCTTTACTCAAGGCCAAGATGGATACAAAGAATACTGAAGAATAATAAAGGATATTTATATGACTAAATCCGAATTGATCTCTAGCCTCGCGGCCCGTTATCCGCAGTTGGTAGTTAAGGATGCTGAGCTTGCTGTTAAGATGATATTGGATGCTATGGCGGAAAGTTTGTCAAAAGGGCAGCGTATTGAAATCCGAGGATTTGGAAGCTTTGATTTAAATTACCGCCCACCGCGTATAGGGCGTAACCCGAAATCTGGTGAAAAAGTGAATGTAGCTGAAAAATATGTACCACATTTTAAAGCGGGCAAAGAAATGCGAGAGAGAGTTGACCATAAGAATTGAAGAAAATTATAGAGTCTCAGATAAGTTAACGGCATGATTTTGTGATCATGCCGTTTTTTTTGTTTTGTATTTTTAACTGTAATATTTAGTTTAGTCTGATTCTTAGTTATTTTTTAAAATAAAGAATAAATATAGGTAATCTGGAAATTCTTTCTCAAAATATGTTAAGAAGTAAAAAGCAAAAGACACATTACAGGGTTAAAAATTATGCGTTATCTGATAGGGGTTTTATGGGCTGTTTTGTTTCTATTTTTACTTACCTTTACTATAAAGAATACTGAAATAGTAGTACTTCGATATTATTTTAATTATGAATGGCAGGCGCCGCTTATATTGATATTGCTATTTTTTCTTGTTCTTGGTGTTGCGGTTGGTATTTTGTGTTGTGTAGGTAAAATCTTTAAACAGGGGCGTGAAATTAGTATGCTCAGGAAAAAGTGCTCAGTTTTAGATGAGCATAAATGAATATAAACTGTTCTAATTACAATTTATATAATTATGCCACTACGCGATTAGCGAAATTGAATAAATGGAAATATATATGAAAGATCCACGTATTATTGTTGCACTTGATTTCTCAAGTACAGAACAAGCATTATTACTTGCAAAAAAGCTTGATCCAATGCTGTGCCGGGTAAAAATAGGAAAGGAACTTTTTACCGCTGCTGGTCCGACGATAGTAGAAAAACTTATGAGCAAGGGTTTTGAAGTTTTCCTTGATTTAAAATTTCACGATATTCCAAGTACAGTAGCAAATGCGTGTAGAGTAGCGGCAGATTTAGGTGTATGGATGATAAACGTACATGCGTTAGGCGGAAAAAAAATGCTTGTTGCAGCAAGAGATGCATTGCCATTGGGAAAACCTAAACTTATTGCGGTAACATTACTTACAAGTATTGGTCCTGATGATCTGGAAAGTATTGGTTTAAATAATGAGACTGGAAATGTGGTGCAGAAATTAGCCTGGCTTGCGCATAGTTGTGGGTTAGACGGGGTGGTATGCTCTGCATTAGAGGCTGCGCAGCTTAGGCAAACAATGGGTGCTGGCTTCTGTTTAGTTACGCCGGGGATTCGTACAATTGACGCTTTGACAGACGATCAGAACCGGATAGCAACTCCACAAATGGCTATACAAAATGGTGCAGATTACTTGGTTATAGGCAGGCCTATTACTCAGGCAGCAGATCCATTGTTAATGTTGCAGGATTTGAACAAGGAAATTGAAGCGCTATTAACCACAGATTAATTCTTAAGATGGCCTATGTTTTAGTGAGCGGTTATATCGAACCAAAGTACGCTTATAAGCTTGACATGGCGCTTTAAACCCCATAAAATCAGTGGTTAATTTGGTCGCGGGGATAATGCTGCGCCAGATGAAAAATATACCATACCAGAAACTTCTTATGTTTTTTATATGGACGGCGATATCGCCGTTTTAGTTTTTTTAGGGAACTGTAATGCGGAACTGCAATGCCTACAATTAGTCAATTAGTACGTAAGCCTCGCTTAGCAAGACATATAAAAAGTAAGGTTCCAGCGCTAGGAAATAGTCCCCAAAAGAGAGGGGTTTGTACCCGAGTCTATACAACTACGCCAAAAAAACCAAATTCGGCTTTACGTAAGGTGGCCAGAGTTCGTCTAACAAATGGCTTTGAAGTTTCTAGCTATATTGGTGGCGAAGGGCATAATTTGCAGGAGCATTCGGTAGTGTTAATACGCGGAGGTCGGGTTAAAGATTTGCCTGGCGTCCGTTATCATACAGTGCGCGGCAGCCTTGATACTGCCGGGGTGAAAGATCGCAAGCAGAGTCGCTCAAAATATGGCGCAAAGAAACCAAAGGCAGCTTGAGAGTAGTAATTTGAATTGATTGTTAGATGCTGGTTTAAAAATACATAGATAGATAATCAAGCTTATATCTAAACTGAGGTTAGAGAATGCCAAGAAGGAGAGAGGTACCGAAACGTGAAATTTTGCCGGACCCCAAATACCACAATACAGAGGTATCAAAGTTCGTAAACGTTCTGATGACAGGCGGAAAGAAATCTGTTGCGGAACGGATTATTTACGGTGCTATGAGTCAGATTGAGAAGAAGACTGGTAAAGACCCGGTAGAGGTATTTACGCAGGCATTATCCAATGTTCGTCCCATGGTGGAGGTAAAAAGCCGGCGTGTTGGCGGGGCTAACTATCAGATTCCAGTTGAGGTGAGATCGATCCGGCGGAATGCTTTGGCTATGCGCTGGTTACGCGAAGCTGCCCGTAAACGAAGTGAAAAATCAATGGGAGCACGCCTTGCAGGAGAGTTGTCTGAAGCTGCAGAGGGTCGTGGTGGGGCAGTTAAGAAAAGGGAAGAAGTTCACCGTATGGCTGAATCGAATAAGGCATTTGCGCATTACAGATTTTGATAATAATTTTTCTGTTCTTTACGTCATTTACGCATTCTTGATATTAAGTCAGTTCAAATTTTTAAGGCAAGAATACTGTGTCAAGAAAAACACCAATTGAAAAATACCGGAATATCGGGGTTATGGCACATATAGATGCCGGAAAGACTACGACTACTGAGCGTATTTTATTCTATACAGGTATTTCTCACAAAATGGGTGAGGTACATGATGGCGCTGCTGTCATGGACTGGATGGAGCAAGAGCAGGAGCGTGGCATTACTATTACCTCAGCTGCTACTACATGCTTCTGGAATGGAATGAATAATGATTATCCGAATCATCGTATTAACATTATTGATACTCCGGGGCATGTTGATTTTACTATTGAGGTAGAGCGATCTTTGCGTGTTTTGGATGGAGCTTGTACTGTTTTTTGTGCAGTTGGTGGAGTACAGCCTCAGACTGAAACTGTTTGGCGTCAGGCCAACAAATACAAAGTACCGCGTCTTGCATTTATTAATAAAATGGATCGCGCCGGTGCTAATTTCATGCGTGTTTATGAACAGATGCAGACGCGGCTAAAAGCACATCCGGTACCTGTCCAACTACCCATCGGAGCAGAAGATAAATTTGAAGGCGTTATTGATTTAGTTAAGATGAAGGCTATTTATTGGGATGATGCGACTCGGGGAATGAAGTTCGACGAGCGTGAAATCCCGGGCAGCTTGTTGGAAGATGCAAAGACTTGGCGTGAGAAGATGATTGAGATTGCTGCTGAGGCAAACGAAGAGCTGATGAATAAGTATCTTGAGGAAGGCGATTTGCCTATTGAAGATATAAAAAAAGGGCTACGAGTTCGCACCATCAATAATGAAATAGTGCCAATGCTGTGTGGCACTGCGTTTAAAAACAAGGGCGTTCAGGCTATGTTGGATGCTGTAATTGATTATATGCCCTCGCCGGTAGATATCAAGGCTGTTACTGGGGAAAAAGAGAATGGTGAAATAGATGAGCGGCAAGCTGATGACAAGGAGCCGTTCGCCGGCCTGGCGTTTAAAATCGCAACTGATCCTTTTGTTGGTCAGTTGATTTTTTTCCGTGTTTATTCTGGTGTTGTTACTACCGGAGATACTATTTACAATCCGATTAAAGGAAGGAAAGAAAGAATTGGGCGTTTGCTGCAAATGCATGCAAATCAACGTGAAGAAATTAAAGAAGTTCGTGCTGGCGATATTGCTGCTGCAGTTGGTTTGAAAGAAGCTGTTACAGGGGACACGCTATGTGATCCAAATAAGGCTATTACGTTAGAAAAAATGGTATTTCCTGAGCCTGTAATTCATGTTGCTGTAGAGCCAAAAACAAAAGTGGATCAAGAAAAAATGGGTCTTGCGCTGAATAGGTTGGCACAGGAAGATCCTTCTTTCCGGGTGCGTACCGATGAAGAGTCTGGACAAACTATCATATCCGGAATGGGTGAACTGCATTTAGAAATTATTGTTGAACGTATGAAGCGCGAATTTAGCGTAGAAGCAAATGTGGGTGCACCACAAGTAGCTTATCGCGAGGCGATTAGGAAAAAGATTGAAGTTGAAGGTAAATTTGTTAAGCAATCTGGAGGTCGTGGCCAGTATGGGCATGTTTGGCTCAGAATGGAGCCAAATGGGGCCGGCAAAGGGTTTGAATTTATCGACTCAATCAAAGGCGGGGCTGTGCCGCGCGAATATATTCCGGCAGTAGAGAAAGGTTTGAAAGATACTCTGCCAAATGGTGTGCTGGCGGGATTTCCCGTAGTAGATGTTAAGGTTACATTATTCGATGGCTCATACCATGATGTAGATTCAAATGAAAATGCATTTAAGATGGCTGGTTCAATGGCATTTAAGGATGGCATGAGAAAAGCCAGCCCGGTTTTACTTGAGCCAATGATGTCAGTAGAAGTGGAGACTCCGGCAGATTTTATGGGTAACGTGGTAGGTGATTTATCTTCCCGTCGCGGAATGATTCAGGGTATGGAGGATCTCCCCGGTCTCAAGGTAGTAAGTGCGGAAGTACCATTAGCAGAAATGTTTGGTTATTCTACTTCCCTTCGTTCCGCAACTCAGGGGCGTGCCACATACACTATGGAATTTAAACATTATTCAGAGGCACCAAAGAGTGTGGCTGAAGCAATTATCAATAAAAAATAGTAGTTGTTAAGAAAAGGAAACGATCATGTCAAAAATCAAATTTGAGCGGACGAAGCCGCATGTAAACGTAGGCACGATTGGTCATGTAGACCACGGTAAGACTACCTTAACGGCAGCAGTCACGATGGTATTGGCAAAGAAATTTGGTGGTGAAGCAAGGAGCTTTGCTCAGATTGACTCTGCGCCGGAAGAGAAAGCGCGCGGGATTACTATCAATACTTCTCATGTTGAGTACGAAACTGATGCACGTCATTATGCTCATGTTGACTGTCCCGGGCATGCGGATTACGTTAAGAACATGATTACCGGTGCGGCGCAAATGGATGGTGCCATTCTGGTTGTATCTGCCGCCGATGGCCCTATGCCGCAGACACGCGAACACATTTTGCTGGCACGCCAGGTAGGTGTGCCCTACATTGTTGTCTTTATGAATAAAGCTGACATGGTAGATGATACTGAGCTGCTAGAGTTAGTTGAAATGGAAATACGTGAGTTATTGACCAAATATAATTTTCCTGGTGATGATACCCCGATCATTGTTGGTTCTGCTCTGAAGGCTCTCGAGGGAGACCAGAGTGACATTGGCGAGCCTTCCATATATAAGTTAGCAGATGCGCTGGACAGCTACATTCCTGAGCCGGTACGTGCAATAGATGGTGACTTTATCATGCCGGTAGAAGATGTATTTTCTATTTCCGGACGTGGTACGGTTGTTACTGGCCGGGTCGAGCGTGGTGTTGTTAAGGTGGGTGAGGAGCTTGAGATTATTGGTTTAAAACCCACAACCAAGACTGTTTGTACTGGTGTGGAAATGTTCAGGAAATTACTTGATCAGGGTCAGGCAGGTGACAATGTTGGTGTGCTGCTGCGTGGAACCAAGCGTGAGGAAGTCGAACGTGGTCAGGTATTAGCCAAGCCGGGATCCATTACTCCGCATACAAAATTTACTGCCGAGATTTATGTTTTGAGTAAAGAGGAAGGCGGGCGTCATACTCCGTTTTTTCAGGGTTATCGCCCACAGTTTTACTTCCGCACTACAGATGTAACTGGTGCAGTTGAGCTGCCGGCAGGCACAGAAATGATAATGCCTGGCGACAACGTGTCGGTGACAGTGAGTTTAATAGCACCGATTGCAATGGAAGAAGGTTTACGTTTTGCTATTCGTGAGGGTGGCAGGACTGTTGGTGCAGGTGTGGTGGCAAAGATTATTGAGTAACAATGACAAGTGGGATAGGAAATCAAGCCTAGGGGTTGAAGTTTTGTGTGCTCATAAATTTAGTTTGTCAGGATCACCAGATTTTTGGCTCTTATTAGTTCCTAGTCCATGAGGGAAATTATAGGCCAGTAGCTCAATTGGCAGAGCGTCGGTCTCCAAAACCGAAGGTTGGGGGTTCGATGCCCTCCTGGCCTGCCAAACAAGAATTTCAGTGAAAAGAGTAGTTAAATGTTGCAGTGTATACATGGTAGATGCTGAGTGTTTAATGTCACAGATACAAGATAGTACAACAGCTCATCATACAGAAACTATGATTTGCGTAAATCTGTTTTTATATGACTTTTTTTAATTTATGAGTATTACGAGCGGAGTGGGATAGAGTGGACAAGATCAAACTCGGATTCGCGCTTCTGCTATTGGCAGCAGGTATTGCTGGGTTTTATTACCTCCGTGATAGTGCCATGGTGATTCGTGTAGTTTCGGTACTATTAGGTTTTATTCTGGCTACTACAGTAGCTTGGTTTACCATTCAGGGTAAACAGTTTTATGCTTTTAGCAGAGAGTCTTCAGAAGAAACAAAGAAAGTAGTATGGCCCAATAGAAAGGAAACAGTTCAGATGACCGGTCTTGTATTTGCCTTCGTTGTGGTAATGGCAATATTTTTATGGATGGTAGATGCCGGATTACTACTACTGGTTAAGTCCGTAATGGGACGTGGAGAGGGTGATGGATAAAAAATGGTTTGTAGTTCACGCCTACTCCGGTTTTGAGAAAAAGATTCAACGTGCCTTGCAGGATCGGATCAATCGGGCTGGTATGCAAGATAAATTTGGGCAGATACTGGTTCCGGTAGAAGAAGTGGTTGAAATGAAGGGTGGTCAGAAAAATCTTAGTGAGAGAAAGTTCTTTCCGGGTTATGTATTGGTAGAGATGGAGATGACTGACGAAACATGGCATCTTGTTAATAACACTGCAAAGGTTACAGGTTTTGTAGGTGGATCAGCTATGAAGCCGACGCCGATCAGTGTAAAAGAAGTACAGAATATTCTTAGACAGATTCAGGAAGGTGTAGAAAAACCAAGACCCAAGATATTATTTGAGAACGGAGAGGCAGTACGGGTCAAGGAAGGTCCATTTACAGACTTCCATGGTAATGTGGAGGATGTAAATTATGACAAGAGTAAGCTTAGGGTTTCGGTTTCAATTTTTGGTCGTCCTACACCAGTAGAGCTGGACTTTAGCCAAGTTGAAAAAGCATAAATGATGGAATCATTATAGTTGGACTTATTAAGTTTATTCACATTTGTACATAAATTGTTTATTACAAGGGTGCGATTAGGGTCCACGTGCACTTAACAGGAGAATTATTGTGGCAAAAAAGATAGTCGGTTATATCAAGCTGCAAGTACCAGCAGGAAAGGCAAATCCAAGCCCGCCTATTGGTCCTGCGCTCGGTCAGCGCGGGTTAAACATTATGGAGTTTTGTAAAGCATTTAATGCGGCTACTCAGAAAATGGAAGCAGGACTTCCGGTACCAGTGGTGATTACTGCTTATGCTGACAAGAGTTTCACGTACATCATGAAAACAACTCCAGCAGCGGTATTAATTAAGAAAACAGCTGGAGTGGCAAAAGGAAGCCCTAAGCCACATAGTGATAAAGTCGGTAAGCTGACAAGAGCGCAGTTGGAAGAAATTGCCAAGGCAAAAATGCCTGATTTGACTGCTGCTGATACTAATGCAGCAGTTCGTACTATTGCTGGAAGTGCTCGTAGTATGGGTATAGAGGTTGAGGGTTTATAAATATGGGACACATATCTAAACGGTTTAAAGAAATTTCCGGAAAGGCAGATTGCCGAAAGACTTATCCTCTGCTGGAAGCATTAGAAATAGTCAAAGAAACAGCTACAGCAAAATTTGATGAATCAGTTGATATAGCTGTCAATCTGGGGATTGATGCAAAAAAATCAGATCAGACTGTGCGTGGTTCTGTAGTGTTGCCAGCAGGTACTGGTAAAACTATACGTGTAGCTGTGTTTGTACAAGGTGACAAGGCTGAGAGTGCTCTTGCTGCTGGTGCCGATATTGTTGGGTTTGAGGATTTAGCAGAAAAAATAAGGGCAGGAAAAATTGATTTCGACGTAGTAATTGCTAGTCCTGATGCCATGCGTATCGTTGGTCAGTTGGGACAGATACTTGGTCCGCGGGGTCTTATGCCTAACCCTAAAGTAGGTACTGTGACTCCTGATGTCGCGGGTGCAGTCAAGAATGCAAAGGCCGGACAGATTCAATATCGTGCAGATAAGGCCGGAATTATTCAATGTACGATAGGCCGTGCATCATTTGGTTTAGATGAGCTAAAACAGAACGCGTTAGCGTTAGTGGAAGCGCTTAATAAATCAAGACCAGCCACATCTAAGGGTGTATATCTGAAGAAGATGGCAGTATCAAGTACTATGGGTATTGGAGTACGGGTGGATCAGACTAGTTTGACGCTGTAATAAGAATATTACTTAGATTTGTTATAAGGCTTTGGGCTGTTGGGTAGATGTATTTGATCAATCCGATGGGCTATCAAAGACCGTTGGGGTTTTTAAGTGAGTAGATATTACATGGCAGAGCGGTGTTTTGTCATGCTATCTCAATCGCTTGAGAGCTTAATTGCAAAAGGGAGCAGAGAGGTTTTAAATTGATGAGTATTGTTTAACTCTAATTTCTAATCATCTGTCTGTTACTTTTAGCACCCAGCGTAGATGGCGTATTCGAAAACAGGAATTTGATTTTCTCCTGATTTAAGATCGCCGATTTACGGTGTAGAGATGAGGTTACAAGATTATGCTTGTAATGAGAGACTCTACACTGAATATAACTGATGGAGAATGTGCTTTGAGTCTTAACCTTGAAGAAAAAAAGGCAGTAGTTGCTGAAGTTGGTGCTCAGGTAGCAAAGGCTCAGGCTATTATTGTTGCAGAGTATAGAGGTCTGGAGGTTGGACATATGACCCGGTTGCGAACAAATGCGCGCCAATCCGGGGTCTATTTCCGGGTTCTAAAAAACTCTCTTGCGCGACGTGTAGTAGAAGATACGCCATTTGCTGAACTATCAAAGCACATGGTGGGCCCACTAGCCTATAGTATTGGAGACGATCCTGTGGCTACAGCAAAAGTGTTGCATGAGTTTGCAAAAGATAATGATAAGCTCGTGATTAAAGCTGGGGCTATGCCTAATTTACTGATGTCTCATAAGGATATTGCGAATCTTGCTGCCATGCTGAGTCGTGAAGAACTCCTTGCGAAGCTATTGGGCACAATGCAGGCACCCATTGTTAAATTTGTTAGAACGCTTAACGAAGTGCCAACAAAATTTACGCGTGGGCTGGCAGCTGTACGTGACCAAAAATAGGTTGCTTGACCTGATATCAGGAAGCTCAATTTACAGATTCTAAACTATGACCAAACTGAAAATTTATATTTATTAGGAGAAAATTATGGCTGTTGCCAAAGCAGAAATTCTAGACTTAATTTCTAATATGACCGTGCTGGAATTATCAGTGCTAATTAAGGATATGGAAGAAAAATTCGGTGTCTCTGCAACTGCATCTGCAGTTGCGGTGGCCGCGCCCGCCGCTTCTGCTGAAAAAGCAGAAGAGAAAACCGAGTTTTCGGTAATGTTGTCCGCAGTTGGTGAGAGCAAGGTTAACGTAATTAAAGTTGTGCGTACTGTTACTGGTTTGGGTTTAAAAGAAGCCAAGGACTTGGTGGATAGTGCACCCAAAGTTGTGAAAGAAGGGGTTTCCAAAGAGGATGCAGAGACCATACAGAAGCAACTAACTGAGGCTGGTGCAACTTGTGAACTTAAATAATATGGTTTTAAAGAATAGACCTGGCGGCACAGGGTGTGTCGCTAATGCTGTCTTTTTGGATCCATAATTTTTTAGTATCACTAAATGCATAACACAGTAGTCAGAAGCTTAAACTTTGTTTTCTGCTCCCCCGGAGAAATTCTATGAGCTATTCATTTACCGAGAAAAAGCGTATTCGCAAAAGTTTTGCAAAGCGTGCAAGTGTTTTACCAATTCCATTTTTACTTGCGACTCAGCTTGAATCTTACGCAGCTTTTTTACAAGAGCATATCCCTGCATCTGAAAGGGAAAATCGTGGGCTACAAGCAGCATTCACTTCTATTTTTCCAATTGAAAGTCATTCTAAGAATGCTCGTCTTGACTTCGTTAGCTATATACTTGGCGCTCCTCCTTTTGATGTTAAGGAATGTCAGCAACGTGGTCTCACGTATGCTTCGCCATTACGCGCCAAAGCACGATTAACTATCATGGACAAAGAAGCTTCCAAGCCAACCCCAAAGGAAGTGAGGGAACAGGTGGTCTATATGGGGGAAATCCCTCTGATGACTAAAACCGGTTCGTTTGTTATTAACGGTACTGAACGTGTGATCGTGTCCCAACTGCACCGTTCGCCCGGAGTATTTTTTGAACATGATCGGGGTAAGACACATTCGTCCGGGAAATTACTGTTTTCAGCGCGAATCATTCCATATAGAGGTTCTTGGCTTGACTTTGAATTTGATCCCAAAGATTATCTTTATTTCCGAGTAGATCGCCGTCGTAAAATGCCTATCACAGTGCTTCTAAAAGCTTTAGGCTATACATCGGAGCAAATTCTTGCTGGTTTTTTCGCATTTGATGTATTCCATATCTCCAAAAAGAGTATTAAGTTTGAACTAGTTCCAGAGCGCTTACGTGGTGATGTAGCTCGTCTTGACATTGTTACTAAAAGCGGAAAAGTGATTGTTCAAAAAGATAAGCGTATAACTGCTAAGCATACTCGCGAATTAGAGCAAGCAGGGGTAAACAAACTTTCAGTACCAGAGGATTTTCTGCTGGGACGGGTGTTAGGGCACAATGTATTGGATCAGGAAACAGGAGAGATTATAGCACTGGCTAATGATGAAATTACTGAGGAGCTTATTGCTAAATTTCGTGAAGCCAACATTGAAAAACTTTACACTATTTATACAAATGATCTTGATCAGGGTGCATATATATCGCAGACTTTGAGGATAGATGAAACTACTGACCAGTTGACCGCTCAGGTGGCAATTTACCGTATGATGCGTCCTGGTGAGCCACCTACTGAGGATGCGGTCAAGGCACTATTTAATGGGCTATTCTATGCACCTGAGCGCTATGACTTATCAGCGGTCGGACGGATGAAGTTTAATCGCCGCGTTGGTAAGACTGAGTTGACCGGACCCACTACTTTGTCGAATGAAGATATTATTGCAATAATAATGATCCTGGTAGAGCTCCGGAATGGCCGTGGTGAAGTGGATGATATTGACCACCTTGGTAATCGTCGTGTTCGGTATGTCGGTGAGTTAGCAGAAAACCAATTTCGTTCCGGACTTATTAGGGTTGAACGAGCTGTAAAAGAACGTTTAAGTCAGGCGGAATCAGACAACCTGATGCCACACGACTTAATTAATGCTAAACCTGTATCTGCGGCAGTACGTGAGTTCTTTGGTTCTAGTCAGTTATCTCAATTTATGGATCAGACTAATCCCCTTTCTGAGATTACACATAAGCGCCGCGTGTCTGCTTTAGGGCCTGGAGGTCTGACACGTGAGAGAGCAGGATTTGAAGTGCGAGATGTTCATCCGACTCACTATGGCAGAGTATGTCCGATTGAGACCCCGGAAGGCCCAAATATCGGGCTTATAAACTCGCTTGCGTTATATGCACGCACCAATCAATATGGTTTTCTAGAAACGCCATATCGTAAAGTAAAAAATAATAAAGTTACTGATGAGATTGATTACTTGTCGGCTATTGAGGAAGGCCGATATGTTATTGCTCAAGCAAATGCACAGCTAGACCGCCATAGTAAATTCATTAAGGATATTGTTTCTTGTCGTCATAAGAATGAATTCACATTGGCGGCACCAGATCGTATCGAATATATGGACGTGGCTCCGGCACAAATCGTTTCAGTTGCAGCTTCACTAATTCCATTTTTAGAGCATGATGACGCTAATCGTGCTTTGATGGGATCAAATATGCAACGTCAGGCAGTGCCTTGCCTTCGTGCTGAAAAATCACTTGTTGGTACGGGAATAGAGCGGGTAGTGGCAATAGACTCTGGCACCGCAGTAATGGCAGGGCGTGCAGGCATAGTAGATTATGTTGATGCAGGACGTATTGTAGTACGAGTGCATGATGCTGAAACACGTGCTGGTGAAGTGGGTGTCGATATTTACAATCTTACAAAATATACTCGTTCTAATCAGAATACAAATATCAACCAGCGCCCTTTAGTGAAAGAAGGTGATGTAATTGCTGCTGGTGACGTAGTCGCAGACGGCGCTTCTACAGATATGGGTGAGTTGGCTTTGGGTCAGAATATGTTGGTTGCATTCATGCCGTGGAATGGTTACAACTTTGAGGATTCAATTCTGATATCTGAACGCATTGTTTCTGAAGATCGATTTACATCCATTCATATTGAAGAGCTTGTAGTAGTAAGCCGTGATACAAAATTAGGGACAGAAGAAATTACCGGAGATATATCGAATCTTTCAGAACTACAGCTTGGGCGCTTGGATGATTCCGGTATTATCTATATTGGTGCTGAAGTCGAAGGTGGTGACGTACTGGTAGGTAAGGTTACTCCAAAGGGAGAGATCCAACTGACACCAGAAGAAAAACTCTTGCGCGCAATCTTTGGTGAAAAGGCATCAGATGTAAAGGATACGTCCTTACGTGTGCCATCAGGAATTTCCGGTACAGTAATTGACGTACAGGTATTTACCCGTGAAGGGATAGAACGTGATGTACGTGCTCAGCAGATTATTGATGATGAGCTAAATCGTTATAAGAAAGATCTTGTTGATCAGATGCGGATTGTAGAAGCTGACACGTTTGAGCGTATTGAACGTTTGCTCAAAGGTAAGGTGGCGACAGGTGGGCCTAATAAACTTTCAAAAGGTGCGCGTATTACCAAGGAATATCTTGATGGCATGGAGCCACATTCCTGGTTTGATATCCGTTTGTCTAATGAAGATGCAAGCATACAGCTAGAGCAGATAAAAGAGGGCCTTACCCAGAAACGAAAAGCTTTTGACGCTTCTTTTGAAGAAAAGAAAAAGAAACTTACTCAGGGTGACGAATTGCCGCCCGGAGTACAAAAAATGGTGAAAGTCTATATTGCTGTGAAGAGGCGGTTACAGCCCGGAGATAAAATGGCGGGCCGCCATGGGAATAAAGGGGTAATTTCAAAGATCGTACCTGTTGAAGATATGCCCTACATGGCTGATGGTACTCCAGTTGACGTAGTACTTAATCCTCTTGGTGTACCGTCACGTATGAATGTGGGGCAGATTCTGGAAATTCATCTTGGATGGGCGGCAAAAGGGTTGGGCCTAAAAATTGGCAATATGCTTAGCGCCCAAAGTAAGATTACTGAGATTAGAAAATTTATTAATAAAATATATAACAGTAGCGGTAAACAGGAAGATATTTCTTCACTTACCGATGCGGAAATCCTGGAATTAGCAGGAAATCTCAAAGATGGCGTACCTTTTGCAACTCCAGTATTTGATGGTGCCACAGAGCAGGAAATTAAAGATATGCTTAAGCTCGCCGACTTGCCGTTATCAGGTCAGATTGCACTATATGATGGTAGGACCGGAGAGGCTTTTGATCGCCTTGTGACAGTTGGCTACATGCATGTTTTGAAACTACATCATCTGGTGGATGACAAGATGCATGCGCGTTCCACAGGTCCTTACAGCTTGGTAACTCAACAGCCGCTGGGAGGTAAGGCTCAGTTTGGCGGACAACGATTTGGTGAAATGGAAGTATGGGCATTAGAGGCTTATGGAGCTGCTTATACTCTACAGGAAATGCTGACTGTTAAGTCTGATGATGTGAACGGGCGTACTAAGATATATGAGAGCATCGTCAAGGGTGACCACAAGATTGATGCCGGCATGCCAGAATCATTTAATGTATTGGTAAAGGAAATTCGTTCACTTGGGATGGACATCGACCTGGATCGGCATTGACAATGCTTACCGGAGATTGCTTTTTAATTCCCGGTACTTTGTAATTTATTGCCGAAGTTTTTTTGTATTGACCCCTGATTAACAGGAGTGACAAATGAAAGCGCTACTCGATTTATTTAAGCAGGTTACTCATAAGGAAGAATTTGATTCAATCAAAATCGGACTTGCTTCGCCTGAAAAAATACGTTCTTGGTCTTATGGGGAGGTTAAAAAACCGGAAACTATAAACTACCGTACTTTTAAACCAGAACGGGACGGCTTGTTCTGCGCTAAAATTTTTGGTCCAGTAAAAGATTACGAATGTTTGTGCGGAAAATACAAGCGCCTGAAGCACCGGGGTGTGATCTGTGAGAAATGTGGTGTTGAGGTTACTTTGTCAAAAGTACGGCGTGAACGTATGGGGCATATACAATTAGCTTCGCCAGTGGCACACATTTGGTTTCTCAAATCTTTGCCATCTCGACTAGGGATGGTTTTAGATATGACATTGCGTGACATTGAACGTGTTCTTTACTTTGAAGCCTTTGTAGTAACTGACCCAGGAATGACCCCGCTTACACGATGCCAGTTACTGACTGACGATGATTATCGCGCCAAGATGGAGGAATACGGTGATGATTTTAATGCCAGTATGGGAGCAGAAGGTATTCGTGATTTATTAAGTAATCTAAATATCAATATTGAAATTGATAACTTGCGACGCGATATGGCGGCCACCAGTTCAGAAACCAAGATAAAGAAGCTCTCAAAACGTCTGAAAATATTAGAGGCATTTAACAAATCAGGCATCAAACCTGAATGGATGGTGTTTACAGTATTACCAGCTTTGCCGCCTGAATTACGGCCACTTGTACCGCTTGACGGTGGGCGTTTTGCTACATCTGATCTGAATGATTTGTATCGCAGAGTTATTAATCGTAACAATCGTTTGAAACGTTTGCTTGAGCTGAAGGCACCTGAAATAATTGTACGTAATGAAAAACGTATGCTTCAAGAAGCTGTAGATTCTTTATTGGATAATGGGCGCCGGGGTAAAGCAATGACAGGCGCGAACAAGCGCCCATTAAAGTCACTTGCTGACATGATAAAGGGGAAAGGTGGACGTTTTCGTCAAAATTTACTTGGCAAAAGAGTTGATTATTCTGGACGCTCAGTAATTGTGGTTGGGCCGCAGCTTAAACTCCATCAATGCGGGTTACCAAAAAAGATGGCTTTGGAGTTATTTAAACCATTTATCTTCAGCAAACTGGAAATAATGGGTATAGCTAGTACTATCAAAGCGGCTAAAAGAGAAGTAGAGAACGAAACTCCGGTAGTATGGGACATTCTGGAAGATGTTATCCGTGAACACCCGGTAATGTTGAACCGGGCCCCAACACTGCATCGCTTAGGTATACAGGGATTTGAGCCTGTACTGATTGAAGGAAAGGCTATTCAGTTACATCCATTGGTGTGTGCGGCATTTAACGCTGACTTCGATGGTGACCAGATGGCAGTACATGTCCCGTTGTCTCTGGAGGCACAGATGGAGGTTCGTACTCTAATGATGTCTTCCAATAATATCCTGTCACCAGCAAATGGAGAGCCAATTATTGTACCGTCACAGGATATTGTATTGGGTTTGTATTACATAACTCGTGAGAAAATGGGTGCAAATGGAGAAGGAATGTTGTTTCCTAACATAGGTGAAGTATCACGTGCCTACGAAAGTCGTGCGGTTGAGCTAAATGCCAGGATCATGGTCCGGATAAATGAATATGAAGCGGATGCTGAAGGCGAGCAACATAAAAAAACAACACGTTACGATACAACTGTAGGGCGAGCTCTTTTATCTGAAATCTTGCCGGTCGGGCTACCATTTCCTTTAATAAACAGAGCGCTTAAGAAAAAAGAAATTTCTAAGCTTATTAATGCTAGTTTCCATCTTTGCGGATTACGTGAGACAGTAATTTTTGCAGATAAATTAATGAATTTTGGCTTTACTTTTGCGACACGTGCCGGAATTTCTATTTGTCTGGATGACATGCTAGTACCGGTTCAGAAGCAAGACATTATTGGGGCTTCTGAGAAGGAAGTGCAAGAAATTGAAGCTCAATATACTTCTGGTTTGGTGACTCAGGGTGAACGCTATAACAAGGTAGTTGATATTTGGGGACGTGCAGGGGATCAGGTCGCCAAGGCTATGATGGATCAACTTGGTACAGAACCAATATATGACCCACAAAGCGGAGAAGTAAGAAAAGACAAGAAGGGTAAGCCACTAATGCAGGAATCATTTAACTCTATATATATGATGGCTGATTCCGGTGCACGTGGTTCTGCTGCTCAGATACGTCAGTTAGCAGGTATGCGAGGCCTGATGGCAAAGCCTGATGGTTCGATCATTGAGACGCCTATTACTGCAAACTTTCGTGAGGGGCTTAATGTGCTGCAATACTTTATTTCCACTCATGGGGCACGTAAGGGGTTGGCTGATACCGCATTGAAGACTGCTAATTCAGGCTATCTTACTCGGCGTTTAGTAGATGTGACTCAGGATCTTGTTGTGACCGAAGACAACTGTAATACAGATAACGGCGTAGCGATGAAAGCGCTGGTTGAGGGGGGGGAAGTTATTGAAGCGTTGCATGAACGGATCCTAGGTAGAGTAGCGGCAAACGACATCATAAATCCGGAAAACCAGGCAGTAATTTATCCCGCAGGTTCTCTTTTAGATGAAAATGCTGTAGCTAACATTGAGTTTCTTGGTATAGATGAGGTAAAGGTACGTACTCCGCTCACCTGCGAAACTCGTCATGGATTGTGTGCAAAATGTTACGGGCGGGATTTGGGAAGAGGAACAGTTGTTAACCTCGGTGAAGCCGTTGGTGTAATTGCAGCACAATCAATTGGTGAGCCGGGTACTCAGCTTACCATGCGTACATTCCATATAGGTGGGGCTGCATCAAGAACTGCAGTAGCAAGTCAGGTAGAGAGCAAATCCAACGGAACTGTACGTTATTCTCCCACGATGCGCTATGTAACAAATTCTCGTGGAGAATTAATAGCCATTTCTCGGAGTGGGGAGATAGTGGTGCATGATGATAACGGACGTGAGCGGGAACGTCATAAAGCCCAATACGGAGCAACATTGCTGGTTCGTGATGAAGAAACAGTGAAAGCCGGTCAGGCGCTGGCAGCATGGGATCCGCATACCCGGCCAATAATTACTGAATATGCCGGAAAGGTACGTTTTGAAAATGTCGAAGAGGGTGTGACCGTTGCTAAACAAATTGACGATGTGACAGGATTGTCGACACTGGTGGTGATTGATCCAAAACGACGTGGTGTAGCCCAGGCAAAAGGATTGCGTCCATTGGTGAAACTGCTGAATGAAAAAGGAAAGGAAGTAAAGCACGCTGGTGATGATTTATCAGTTAACATTACTTTCCAAACCGGCTCGATTATAGTCGTGCGTGATGGGCAGCAGGTAAGTGTAGGATCTGTTCTGGCGAGAATTCCACAGGAAAGCTCAAAAACCCGTGATATTACGGGTGGTTTGCCACGTGTAGCAGAATTATTTGAGGCTCGTTCACCAAAAGATGCAGGTGTGCTTGCAGAAGTTACTGGTGCAGTATCCTTCGGTAAGGACACTAAGGGCAAGCAACGACTGGTAATTACTGATCCTGAGGGCGTTGCACATGAATACCTGATTCCAAAAGAAAAGCATGTGACGGCACATGATGGTCAGGTGGTAAATAAGGGGGAGAGCATCGTTGATGGCCCTGCTGATCCACATGATATTTTGCGCTTGTTGGGAGTGGAGGCATTAGCACGATATATAACTGATGAAGTACAAGATGTTTATCGTTTACAAGGTGTAAAGATTAACGATAAACATATTGAGGTAATCGTGCGCCAAATGCTACGTCGAGTCCAGATTGTCAATGCCGGAGAAACGCGGTTTATATTAGGTGAGCAAGTAGAGCGTGCTGATTTGTTAGTCGAAAATGAGAAAGCGGAAGCTGAGGGTAAAAAACCGGCGGAATATGAATTTATGCTGTTAGGTATTACTAAGGCATCACTTTCTACAGACTCATTTATTTCAGCTGCTTCCTTTCAAGAGACCACGCGTGTACTTACGGAAGCGGCTATCATGGGCAAGAAAGATAGGCTGCGCGGGCTTAAAGAAAATGTGATTGTCGGACGCCTTATTCCAGCTGGAACTGGCTTGGCTTTTCACAATTTACGTAAAAGACAGAAGCTGGGGCTTGACGATGGTATAGACAGTAGTTTTCTTAGCAAAGAAGACACTGGAGAAGCACAAAATAGTGAAACTATCTAGATGGGATGGTGAGTTATCTTTAAAATAAGAAGTTCTTAACTGCTCCAAGTTATATTTATAAATTCATTGACGCGATGAAGTCAGAATAAAGGATTTGGTTGTGACGTAATGTGCTTACTTACAACCAATAATCCTTGTATAAAGAGCGGGATATTTAGGGGAATAATTTTGGTAATCTTTAAGTGCCATATAAATTTACCCGCTATCAGAGAGTTTATATCTAGTTTTTATATCCATGTGGGCTGCAAGTCTCCACTAGTATTCTCATAAAAGAAATTCCTGAAAATAATTATTGTAGTGCATCCTGCACTGATACTCATTAGAGCATTAAATGGTTACACCCAAACATCTAAAATAGATTTAGTTTGTAGACATATTTTGTGTGTCACAAGCATGTAACATTCCCATCGTAATATTCAAGATCTCATCTATAAATAAGGGTTTTGTTCATGCCATTACGGTTCTTTTCCAAAACAGGTCAATCTGGAAAACTTGGATATAGTCATCGTCGTCATATACGGGAGCGTTTTATTGAGACAATATTATTTATGATGGCGTTTACTTCGGTAGCAATCACGTTTTCAATTGTGGTAATGCTTGTTAAAGAATCACTTGTATTTTTTCAGCAGGTCCCTCTTTGGGATTTTCTTACTGATACACAATGGACCCCACTATTCGATGACGCTCATTATGGCATACTCCCATTAATCTCTGGTACAGTCGTAAGCTCAGCAGTTGCGCTGATAGTAGCGATTCCCCTCGGAACTATAATTGCCATATATCTTTCAGAATTTGCACCTTTCGCTGTACGAGAGGTCGCCAAGCCGTTTTTAGAGTTGCTTGGTGGTGTACCAACTGTCGTATATGGTTATTTCGCATTATTGTTTGTAACACCCTTACTACAAAAAATATTTCCAGAGCTTCCCGGATTTAGTCTTCTTTCTGCCGGGTTGGTTATGGGTATTATGATAATCCCCTATATTAGTTCTTTGGCTGAGGATGCAATGCGTGCAGTGCCAATGCATCTGCGTGAAGGATCCTATGCAATGGGAGCAACACGGTTTCAGTCTGCTACTCGGGTTGTGATACCAGCAGCTTTTTCAGGCATTGCCGCATCATATATTCTTGGCATTTCTCGTGCAGTAGGAGAAACTATGGTAGTGGCAGTAGCAGCTGGCATGCAACCTAACCTTACCTGGAATCCAATGGAACCAGCTGCAACCATTACTGCTTATATTGTGCAGGTAAGTTTAGGAGATTTGCCACATGGCAGTATTGGCTATCAGACTATTTTCGCTGCCGGGCTTACTTTGTTGCTATTAACGCTTACATTTAATGTACTTGGCCACATTCTGCGAAAACGATATCGTGAGGTGTATTAGCATTGCTCATAATATTAGATACTTTTAATTAACTCTTAAGAAAGTATATAGCCATATGGGTTATTTCTACTTCAATATTCAGATAGCTAACTTAGCTCTAATTTACGGGACTAGCGCTGATGCATAAAACTAAGAATCTTCAAGAGATTCGTCTCATGATTGCCCGTCACAAACGTTTTGATAAGTTATTTATGGTTATTGGCGTACTTGCGTTGATGGTTGCAGTACTTACTTTTATTGCACTATTTGCTCATATGCTTATTGATGGAATGCCGCGCCTCACGTGGGGTTTCTTTACATCATTTCCCTCGCGGCATCCGGAGATTGCCGGCATACTTTCAGCCTGGGTTGGTACAATATTGGTGATGCTGGTAACAGCAGCTACTGCCGTTCCAATTGGAATTGGGGCAGGTGTTTATCTGGAAGAATATGCACCAAAGAATATTATTACCGAGATAATAGAAATTAATATCACCAATTTAGCTGGAGTGCCATCAATTGTTTACGGTCTATTGGCGTTGGGTATGTTTGTGTATCAACTGGGATTTGGTCAGAGTATTCTGTCAGCAGGATTGGCATTAGCTCTACTGATTCTGCCAGTCGTGATTGTTGCTACTCGTGAGGCAATACGTGCGATTCCTGTAGGTATTCGTGAGGGTGCTTATGCCCTTGGGGCAAGTAAATGGCAAACTGTATCCGATCATCTGCTCCCCTATTCTGCAGCAGGTATTATGACTGGTGTAATTATCGGACTAGCCAGAGCAATTGGTGAGACAGCGCCTATCATTACTATTGGCGCATTAACTTTTATTGCTTTTTTACCTCCATCTCCGATCAGAGAAGAATTCCCTTTCTTATCATTTGAGTGGTTGACAGCACCTTTCACCGTAATGCCAATCCAGATGTTTAATTGGGTCTCGCGGCCTCAAGAGGAATTCCAAATCAATGCGGCGGCAGCTGGGTTGGTGCTGGTTGTGATGACCCTTACCATGAACGCATTAGCTATCTATATTCGTTATCATATGCGTAAAAAAATTAAATGGTAGAAGAGAAAATTATGGGGTACGCAGCAGTTCAAGAAAATGAGAGTTTTCAAACTGAAGTTGTACAACCACATCACATGCAGGATAATGCTACTGAAAATACCATTTCGACCCAGTACAAGGTAAAGGAGAAAACTGTGGGAGCCAAAAATGGCCAAGGAAATGAAAGCTCTCAAACTAAGGTTGAGCAACTGTACCACATACAGGATAGTACTACTCTGACTCAGTGTAAATCAGAAATCAGAGATCTTAACTTTTACTATGGTGAATTTCATGCACTAAAAAACGTTAATATGTTGCTGCATGAGAAACAGGTAACTGCACTAATTGGCCCGTCCGGATGTGGAAAATCAACATTATTACGATGTTTCAATCGTATGCATGATCTTTACCCTGGTAATCAGTATGTCGGCGATATAATCTTGCATCCAGATAACGTAAATATTCTTTCACGTGACGTGGACCCAATTGAAGTACGAATGCGTATTAGTATGGTATTCCAGAAACCCAATCCATTTCCTAAGTCTATTTACGAAAATGTGGCCTATGGTCTACGTGTTCGGGGAATAAGACAACGTGCAGTATTAGACGAAAAAGTTGAGGAGGCTTTACGTGGCGCAGCGCTATGGGATGAAGTAAAGGATCGCATTAATAATCTTGCCTTTGAGCTTTCTGGCGGGCAGCAGCAGAGGTTATGTATTGCTCGTGCGCTTGCTACTGATCCCGAGATTCTATTATTTGATGAACCCACTTCAGCACTTGACCCGATTGCTACGGCAAGTATTGAAGAGCTCATTGCAGATCTTAAAAAGAAGATTACTATACTTATTGTTACACACAGTATGCAGCAAGCTGCACGCGTTTCTGATTACACTGCTTATATGTATCTAGGTGAGTTAATTGAGTTTGGTGTTACGGATACTATTTTTATAAAGCCCAAGAATAAAATGACTGAAGACTATATAACTGGACGTGTTGGATAAGCTGTAACATGTAAACACGGAAAGTATAGTTAACTAGGTATATGGTCTGCTTGCTGGTTGTAGTTTTGTACAAGATAAAGCAAGCTCTTCCTTTTTCTTAATATAATAGGAAACACTTATATATCAATCAATTGTATACAATAAACTATTGCTATGACTTTATTCAGATTGTACTGTACATATCAGTTTTTCCACGATTGACCCAATATCTATTCACAGGTAACATTCTAAGCTTTTGAGGAAGAACAGCTATGCGTAAAAAACTAGTTGCCGGCAACTGGAAAATGCATGGTGGAATTGAGCAAAACAGGGATTTGTTGAGCAAGATTGTTACAGGTACTGTGGGGATAGATAAAGCGACCTGTGCAGTATGTGTGCCTTATCCGTATTTATCTCAGGTGCATTCCCTGTTAAAAGATACGTGTATTTCTTGGGGAGCTCAGAATATAAGCCAGTATGATAAGGGAGCTTACACTGGCGAAGTCTCAGCAATGATGCTGAATGATTTTTGTTGTCAATTTGTAATTGTTGGACACTCGGAAAGACGTACTTTGTATGGTGAAGATAGTCATACGGTCTCCCTTAAGTTTAAGGCTGCACTAGATGTTGGCTTAGTGCCAATTTTATGTGTTGGTGAGACTCTGGATCAGCGGGAAGCCGGACTTACGGAACAGGTAGTAGGAGAGCAGTTAGATGCGGTGATTGAGCTGGCGGGCGTAGAGGTGCTGGCTGACTCAGTGTTGGCTTATGAACCAATATGGGCTATTGGAACTGGAAAAACAGCGACACCTCAGCAAGCCCAGGATGTACATGTTTTTATCCGTAATAGAATTGCGAGTCACAATGTCAAGATTGCTGTTGAATTACAAATTCTTTATGGTGGTAGCGTAAAGGCAAATAATGCTGCAGAGCTATTTTCCATGTCTGATATTGACGGGGGATTAATCGGAGGCGCGTCATTGCTTGCTGACGAATTTATTTCCATTTGTCTGGCAGCAAATTATTGATTTTTTTGGAGTAAAAATTGGAAACATTCATTTGGGTTGTAAATGTACTGTCAGCTGTTAGTGTGATCGTGTTAGTTTTACTTCAACATGGTAAGGGAGCCGATATGGGCGCAGCTTTTGGTAGCGGTTCTTCTGGAAGTTTGTTTGGTGCAAGTGGCTCTGCAAATTTTCTGAGTAGAACCACAGGAGTTCTGGCAGCAGTATTTTTTATTTCTACTCTTGGACTTACATACCTTTCAGGTTATACATCAGAAAGCAAGGGTGTTATGGAAAATGTAATATCAGATCAGTCTTCAGTCTCAGCAGAGATGCCTCCAGTTACTACACCACAAGTTCCTGCAAATGAGGAAGCGTCAAAGGCTGGGGAAATACCACAATAACCTAGAGTGGTGGGATTTAATTAATTCGCTAATAGAGTATTATAAAAGAGATTAATTTTTATACTCGGATCTCAAGTCAAGCTGCCGACGTGGTGAAATTGGTATACACGCCGTCTTGAGGGGGCGGTAGCGAAAGCTGTGCGAGTTCGAGTCTCGCCGTCGGCACCATATTAAATGATGGCGTTCCATAAGGAACAGATGTAAATTATGTATATGTGATCTTCTTTTCAATTTTGGTTGTAATAGATGCTAGAAAATTATTTTTCGATTCTGATATTTATCTTTGTAGGTCTTGCTGTAGGTGTAGTACCGATGGCAATGGGCTGGCTGCTTGCTCCTAATCGTCCTGATAATGAGAAGCTTTCACCTTATGAGTGTGGTTTTGAAGCTTTTGAAGATGCACGCATGAAATTTGATGTGCGATATTATTTAGTTGCTATTTTGTTTATTCTTTTTGATCTGGAAATTGCGTTTCTATTTCCATGGGCAGTAGTTTTGAACGAAATTGGCCTGTTCGGTTTTGTTGCAATGATGATATTTCTTGGTATTCTCATTATTGGTTTCATTTACGAATGGATGAAGGGAGCATTAGAATGGGACTGATAATATGAGTATTGAAGGCGTATTGGAAAAAGGTTTTGTTACTACCCACCTGGATAATGTTATTAACTGGGGGCGGACCGGTTCTATGTGGCCGATGACATTTGGTCTTGCTTGTTGCGCAGTAGAAATGATGCAGGCAGGTGCTTCACGCTATGACCTGGATCGTTTTGGTGTTGTGTTTCGTCCTAGTCCGCGTCAATCTGATGTTATGATAGTTGCCGGTACATTGTGCAACAAAATGGCACCTGCATTACGAAAGGTTTATGATCAGATGGCAGAGCCAAGATGGGTAATTTCCATGGGATCTTGTGCTAATGGAGGAGGCTATTATCATTATTCCTATTCGGTAGTACGTGGTTGTGATCGAATTGTGCCAGTGGATATCTACGTGCCGGGTTGTCCGCCGACAGCAGAAGCTCTGCTCTATGGGATAATTCAGCTACAAAATAAAATTAAGCGTACCAACACCATAGCTCGCTGAGGCAATATTATGTCGCGCTCTCGTTTGGAAACACTCTCCCTTTGTTTGCAAAATATACTTGCCAATAAGCTTGTAAGCACAACTGAGCAATTGGGTGAGTTGACTATTGAAGTAGATCCCAGCAAATTACTTTGGGTAATGAAAACCCTCCGTGATAATTCTGAGTTAGGTTTTGAAATACTCATAGACCTGTGCGGGGTTGATTATTTATCTTATGGTGTTGAATCCATTACTGATGGAGATCGTCAGGACAATCGTTTTGCGGTTGTATATCATCTGCTTTCTATTAGTCACAACTATAGACTACGGGTTAGAACTTACTCCGCTAATGATGAAATTCCTGTCCTGGATTCAGTCATTGAAATATGGCCAGTAGCAAACTGGTTTGAACGTGAGGCATTTGATCTCTATGGTGTTGTTTTTAATGGGCACCCGGATTTACGTCGTATTCTTACAGATTATGGTTTCATAGGAAATCCATTCCGTAAAGATTTCCCTTTAACAGGTAACGTAGAGATGCGTTATGACCCGGATCAACAAAGGGTGATTTATCAGCCAGTCAGTATTGAACCACGTGAAATTATGCCACGTGTAATACGAGAAGAACATTATGGGGGTAATAAATGAGTTTGTTTTGCTTGAGATTATTTAAACATGGCTGAGATACGTAATTACACAATGAATTTTGGCCCACAGCATCCGGCTGCACATGGGGTATTGCGCCTGGTGCTGGAACTGGATGGCGAAGTAGTACAACGTGCTGACCCACATATTGGGTTGCTACATCGAGCTACCGAAAAATTAGCTGAAAATAAGCCATATATCCAGTCGGTTCCTTATATGGATCGGCTAGATTACGTTTCAATGATGGTAAATGAACATGCCTACGTAATGGCTATTGAGAAAATACTTCAGCTTGAAGTACCGTTACGAGCACAATACATTCGAGTGATGTTTGATGAGATCACCCGCATATTAAATCATCTTTTATGGTTAGGTGCGCATGCATTAGATGTGGGTGCAATGACAGTTTTTCTCTATGCTTTTCGAGAGCGTGAGGATCTTATGGATTGCTATGAAGCTGTATCCGGAGCAAGGTTGCATGCTGCTTATTATCGTCCTGGCGGAGTATATAGAGATCTGCCGGATTCAATGCCGAAATACAAGCCATCTAAAATTCATAATGAAGAAAAGACTAAATTGCTAAACGAGAACCGCCAGGGTTCTCTGCTTGATTTTATTGAGAATTTTACTGACCGCTTTCCCACCTATGTGGATGAATATGAGACTTTGCTTACGGACAATCGTATATGGAAGCAGCGTTTGGTTGGTATTGGTGTTGTTTCGCCTGATCGGGCTAAGGCACTTGGATTTACAGGACCTATGTTACGGGGATCTGGTGTTGAATGGGATTTGCGCAAGAAGCAGCCATACGAAGTTTATGACCAGATTGATTTTGATATACCGGTAGGAGTCAATGGTGATTGCTATGATCGTTATTTAGTACGTATAGAGGAATTCCGTCAATCTAATCGTATTATTAAACAGTGTGTCAAGTGGCTGCGTGATAACCCTGGTCCTGTAATAACTGATAACCATAAAATCGCACCACCTTCACGTGTTGAAATGAAACAGAATATGGAAGAACTAATTCACCATTTCAAGCTTTTTACTGAAGGTTTTCATGTGCCACCAGGTGAGGCTTATGCAGCAGTCGAGCACCCTAAGGGTGAATTTGGAATTTATCTTATATCGGATGGTGCAAATATGCCCTACCGTTTAAAAATACGTGCTCCCGGTTTTGCTCATTTAGCAGCATTAGATGAAATGTCCCGTGGGCACATGATCGCGGATGTTGTAGCTATTATCGGCACACAAGATATCGTATTTGGCGAAATAGATAGATAGTAATATATATAGGCTACTAATTGAAATGTTAAGCGCCCAAGCACTAAAAAAAATTGATTATGAGATTAAGAAGTATCCCGTCGATCAGAAACGATCTGCGGTGATGTCAGCACTTGCTATTGCTCAAGATGAGAAAGGCTGGCTGGCTAACGAGACCATGGATTTTATTGCAGAATACCTAGGAATGCCTCCAGTTGCCGTGTATGAGGTGGCAACTTTTTATAATATGTATAACTTACAGCCCTTGGGTAAACACAAGCTTACTGTTTGTACTAATTTACCGTGTGGTTTATCTGGCGGTGTTGATGCAGCTGCCCATTTAAAACGAAAACTAGGAATTGATTTTAATCAAACTACGGCAGATAAAAAGTTTACCCTTAAAGAGGGAGAATGTATGGGTGCATGCGGAGATGCACCCGTGTTACTAGTTAATAATAAACGGATGTGTAGTTTTATGTCTAATGAAAAGATTGATCAATTACTTGAGGAACTGAGTAAATGACTCAGTCAGCTAATATACTGTCACCCGGAGTATTGCTTTCTGGGGTGAATCCATCTGATCCGGATAACTGGCGCCTTAAACATTATGAACAGAGAGAAGGTTATGTTGCACTAAGAAAGATTCTGACTGAAAAAATTTCACCGGATACAGTTATAGAAGAAGTAAAAAAATCTGCGTTACGTGGGCGGGGAGGAGCAGGTTTTCCAACAGGATTAAAATGGAGTTTCATGCCTAAGCAGTTTGAAGGAGATAAGTATCTGGTATGTAATTCAGATGAAGGTGAGCCTGGTACTTTCAAGGATCGGGACATCATGCACCATAATCCCCATATTCTGATTGAGGGAATGCTTATCGGTGCTTATGCAATGGGTATTCAGACTGGCTACAATTATATTCATGGTGAGATATGGGATACATACGAACGCATGGAAGAGGCGGTTGATGAAGCATATTCTGCAGGCTTATTGGGTGAAAATATATTAGGTTCAGGATTTAGTTTTAAACTTTACAATCATCATGGCTACGGAGCCTATATTTGTGGTGAAGAAACAGCATTACTAGAGTCACTTGAAGGTAAAAAAGGGCAGCCACGCTTCAAACCCCCGTTTCCAGCAAGTTTTGGACTCTACGGTAAACCAACCACAATTAATAATACTGAGACATTTGCTGCTGTACCTTGGATTATCCGGAATGGTGGGGAAGAATATTTACAGATAGGCAAACCCAATAACGGTGGTACCAAGATCTTCTCGGTATCTGGCCATGTTAATAAGCCGGGGAATTATGAAGTGCCAATGGGGACACCATTTGTAAAGCTGCTGGAAATGGCGGGCGGTATGCGCGGAGGAAGAAAATTGAAAGGGTGTATTCCCGGGGGTTCATCGATGCCTGTTTTACCCGGCGATATCATGATGCAGACAGATATGGATTTTGATTCAATAGCTAAGGCAGGCTCTATGCTTGGTTCAGGTGCAGTTATTATTATGGACGACACTACCTGTATGGTGAAAGCATTAGAACGGCTTGCATATTTTTACTTTGAAGAATCCTGTGGTCAGTGCACGCCGTGTCGCGAGGGTACCGGCTGGCTCTATCGTGTGATACACAGGATCGAGACAGGCAAGGGACGAGCTGAAGATTTGGACCTTCTAAATAATGTTGCTGATAATATTCAGGGACGTACAATTTGTGCATTGGGGGAAGCTGCAGCATTGCCGGTACTGGCTATGATAGAGCATTTTCGTGATGAGTTTGAGTATCATATTGAGCACAAAAAATGTATGGTGTAATTTGTATATTTTACTTAAATATGAAGTTCATTGTTAGCTGTTGTCAGTGGTTACACAATACAAATCTAAAAATTATTTCTAATGATAAATATTGAAATAGATGGCAAACAAGTGTCAGTACCTAAAGGTGGAACCGTCATGGATGGTGCCAGGCAGTTAGGCATATACATACCACATTTCTGCTATCACAAGAAACTGTCGATTGCAGCAAACTGTCGTATGTGTTTGGTGGAGGTGGAGAAAGCTCCTAAGCCTCTGCCAGCTTGTGCCACATTTGTTGTTGAAGGTATGAAAGTATCTTCACATAGTGAGCAGGCAATTACAGCACAGAAGGGAGTGATGGAGTTTCTACTCATTAACCATCCGTTGGATTGTCCAATTTGCGACCAAGGCGGAGAATGTCAGTTACAGGATTTGGCAGTAGGTTATGGAACAGGTGCATCAAGATATGAGGAGTCTAAGCGTGTTGTGACAGACAAGAACCTGGGGCCGCTTATTTCAACAGACATGACTCGTTGTATACATTGTACGCGGTGTGTACGTTTTGGCCAGGAAGTAGCTGACATTATGGAGCTGGGCATGGCTGGCCGAGGAGAACATGTAGAAATCTTATCGTTTGTTGGCAGCACAGTGGACTCAGAATTATCCGGTAACATGATTGATCTTTGTCCGGTGGGAGCGCTTGTCAGTAAACCATTCAGATATTCTGCGCGCACCTGGGAGTTATCTCGTAGAAAGTCCATAAGCCCTCATTGTGGTCTTGGTTCTAATTTAATAGTGCAGGTAAAGAAGAACCGGGTAATGCGTGTATTACCACGTGATAATGAAGAAATAAATGAGTGCTGGCTATCAGATAAAGATCGTTTCTCCTATGAAGGTCTTAATTCAGAAGATCGTCTAACCACGCCTATGATAAAACAAGATAGCGAATGGCAGGAGTGTGACTGGGAAACTGCACTTGAATTTATTGCTACTGGATTAAAAGAGATAAAAGAGAAATTCGGTTCACAGAGTATTGGTGCATTAGCCTCACCACACAGTACCTTGGAAGAATTATTTCTATTACAAAAATTAGTTCGTGGTTTGGGTAGTGAGAATATAGATCATAGGTTACGTCAGTCTGATTTCAGTTCGGATAGACATATGAATGGTGTACCTTGGTTGGGCATGAATATTGCAGATATTTCAGAGCTTAAGGCAATATTAATAATTGGCAGTAGTTTACGTAAAGATCATCCGCTTATAGCACAGCGTATACGTAGAGCAGTAAAGGACGGAGCAGAATTAAGTCTGATAAATCCAGTAAATGATGATTTGCTTACTGATATTGCTAATCAGGCCATTATTCCACCTTCAGAAATGGTTGCGATACTTGCACAAGTCTTGAAAGTTATAGTTGAGTTAATAAAAGAAAAAATTCCAGATAATATAGAGAATGTGCTCGAAGGCATCACTGATGTAACTGATACAGCACGTTCGATAGCAGTAAGCCTGATAAATAATAATCCTTCCTCTGTTTTTCTTGGTAATTTAGCGCAGCACCATCCACAATATGCAGATATCCAGCTGCTGACTCAGTACATTGCAAAGTTTACAGAAGCAGATTTCGGTATTTTAGGTGAAGCCGCAAACAGTGTTGGAGCATACCTGGCGGGGGCAGTACCCAACAAAGATTTTTTAGAAGCATCATCAGGCAATGGATACAATGCTTCACAAATGTTGGGAATGGATACTGCTACACCTACCATTAAACCATGCCGGGCTTATATATTGTTAAATCTTGAGCCGGAACTTGATGCTTATGACCCGCAGGCAGCAACAAAAACATTAGGTGCGGCGGATCTGGTTGTCATGATGAGTGCATACAAGAATAATGCCTCTGCTGATTCAGATTATGCTGACGTAATGCTTCCAATTTCTCCGTTTACTGAAACCTCAGGTACTTTCATCAATACAGAGGGACGTGTACAAAACTTTAATGGGGTTGTTGCGCCGCTTGGAGATACGCGTCCTGCATGGAAAATATTAAGAGTATTAGGTAACCTGCTGCAGCTGGAGGGTTTTGATTTTGATAATCCTGAGCAAGTATATGCGGAAGCTATACCTCCTGATAGTGATATCAAAAATTATTTAGATAATGAATTAAATAATTTTACAGTAAACCAATTCAGGCAGGAAAGTGACAGTATTCAACGCATTGCTGAGGTGCCGATTTATCAGGCTGATCCTATTGTGCGTCATGCAGAATCATTGCAACGTACCCGCGATGCTATTGATGAACCGGTGGCATGGATGTCAGGTAACTTACTTGAGAGACTTGGCTTAAGTGCAGGAGATAAAGCAGAACTAAAGCAAGGTGAGGGAGAGGCATCACTAAGAGTAGATTGCGATGACAAAATACCACCTAACTGTATACGCCTGGCTACTGCACACCCGATGACTGCAAGTCTGGGAGGTATGTTTAGTGATATAACAGTAAAAAAATGTGATGGATAAGGTCAGGATTTATTGATGGAATACGCACAACAATTATTCGGACAGTTCTTCGGTACAGAGTGGGGAGCAATGTTATTCTCACTTACCAAGAATTTGGTTTTAATTTTTGCAATTGTGCTTCCATTGTTGCTTGGCGTGGCATATCTTACATTTGCAGAACGAAAGATTATCGCTTCTATGCAAATTCGAGTTGGGCCGAACAGAGTAACTTTTTTTGGTATTCCCTGGTTAGGTGGTTGGGGCCAACCTATCGCCGATGCGGTTAAGGCGCTGATGAAAGAAATCATCGTGCCAAATGGTGCCAACAAATTTTTATTTATATTAGGGCCGATTTTGACTATCGCGCCTGCTTTAGCAGCATGGGCAGTAGTACCTTTCTCGCCAGAAATGGTTTTAGCAGATATCAATGCCGGATTACTTTACATATTAGCGATGACGTCCATGGGCGTTTATGGCGTTATCATCGCAGGCTGGGCATCTAATTCCAAGTATGCTTTCCTGGGAACAATGCGTACTGCTGCTCAGCTTGTTTCATACGAACTGGCAATGGGATTTGCGTTGGTATGTGTATTAATGATGTCGCAGAGTTTAAATTTGGGTGATATTGTTAAAGGGCAGCAGGGTGGGAGTCTTATTAACTGGTATTGGATCCCGTTATTTCCCATGTTTATGGTGTATTTTATTTCCGGTGTGGCAGAAACAAACCGCGCACCTTTTGATGTGGCTGAAGGTGAGTCTGAAATAGTTGCAGGCTTTCATGTTGAGTACTCCGGCATGGCTTTTACAGTGTTTTTTCTTGCTGAATACGCTAATATGATTTTGGTTGCAACACTCGCCAGTATTATGTTTTTAGGCGGTTGGCTGCCACCATTAAATATGGTTCCATTTACTCTGGTTCCGGGGTTTATCTGGTTATTATTAAAGATTGCTTTTTTACTGTTTTGTTTCCTCTGGTTTCGTGCCACTTTTCCACGTTACCGCTATGATCAGATAATGCGTCTTGGTTGGAAAGTCTTCATACCCATTACACTGGTATGGATCGTTCTGTTGGGTGGGGTGATGCAGTTACCGCCATCTTTATTAAATATGTTTCCGCTCAATTTGTGGTTTCATTGAGACCGGAGAAATAGATGAATCGAATAAAGGATTTTTTCAGTAGCTTTCTGTTAATTGAGCTGATTAAAGGCATGATGCTCACTGGGCGGTATTTATTTGCCCGGAAAATTACAGTACATTTTCCTGAAGAGAAGACGCCACAATCACCCCGTTTCAGAGGCTTGCATGCGTTACGAAGATATCCTAACGGGGAGGAACGCTGCATTGCATGTAAATTATGTGAATCGGTATGCCCGGCATTAGCCATTACTATTGATTCAGAGCAACGAGATGACGGAACTCGTCGTACAACTCGTTATGACATCGATCTTACAAAATGTATATTCTGCGGCTTCTGTGAAGAGTCTTGTCCGGTAGATTCTATCGTTGAAACCCATGTTCTCGAATATCATGGAGAGAAAAGAGGTGATTTGGTCTATACCAAAGAGATGTTACTGGCAGTTGGAGACAGATATGAAGAACAGATAGCAAAAGACAGAGAAACGGATGCGAGCTATCGATGATTTCTTATTAGAGACCTATGAACTTTCTAGAAATAATTTTTTATTCTTTTTCTGCAATACTTGTACTTTCTGCACTAGGAGTTATTACTTCTCGTAACCCTGTACATGCAGCGTTACTTTTGGTTCTGGCATTTTTTACTTCTGCAGGGCTTTGGTTATTGCTGGGCGCAGAGTTTCTCGCGATTACACTGGTGTTAGTGTATGTGGGAGCAGTAATGGTGTTATTCCTGTTTGTAGTGATGATGTTGGATATTAACCTTAATCGTCTGCGTGAAGGTTACTGGAAATGGTTTCCGTTTGGAGCACTCTTGGCTGTAGTAATGGCTGCTGAAGTAGTAATGGTTTTAATTAATAAAAGTTTTGGTATTGATCAGATGCCTGCTCCGCCACCACATGCTCCTGATTACAGTAATACCAAGGAATTAGGTAGATTGATTTATACTGAATATGTATACGCTTTTGAATTAGCTGCAGTAATTCTGCTGGTAGCGATGGTTGCAGCAATTGCATTAACTTTACGTGGTCGTTCAAATAGAAAATTCTTGGATCCGTCTAAGCAGGTAACAGTTAAAAAGAAAGACCGAGTACGGATAGTATCAATGCCATCTGAGAAAAAAGAATAATAATTTGTAGCAATATTTTAATGCTTTTCAAATAAGGGGTAATTCGCTTGATATCGTTGTCCCATTACTTGGTACTTGGTGCTGTTTTGTTTGCCATTGGCATTGTTGGTATATTTCTTAACAGGAAAAATGTGATTATTCTGTTGATGGCTATTGAGCTTATGTTATTAGCAGTAAATATGAATTTTGTAGCGTTTTCTCACTATCTGCAGGATATATCCGGACAAATTTTTGTATTTTTTATTCTAACTGTAGCAGCTGCTGAAGCTGCAATTGGTCTGGCGATATTAGTAGTATTATTTAGGAATCTACACACTATTAATGTTGATGATCTGGACAAACTAAAGGGGTAAATTTCTGAGGCAGGTAATTGAATAAAATACCTGAAAAATAAATACCAGGTTCTATGATTGAAATTCAAAAACTTTATTTATTGGTTCCGCTGGCCCCACTGGTTGGGGCGCTTATTGCTGGATTGTTAGGGCGTGTGATTGGTACGACATGGAGCCATCGTATTACTATTGGAATGATGTTTGTGTGTTTAGCAGCATCCATCGCAATTTTTATGGATGTTTCAAAAGGAAATATCTATAACGGAAGTGTTTACACTTGGATGACTACAGGCGCAACTCACTTTGAGATTGGATTTCTGATCGATAAGCTTTCCGTCACAATGATGGTGGTTGTAAGTTTTGTATCCCTTATGGTCCATATCTATACCATTGGCTATATGAAGGGCGATCCTGGTTATCAGCGATTTTTTAGCTATATATCCCTTTTTACTTTTGCAATGCTGATACTGGTGATGTCCAATAATTTTCTCCAGCTTTTCTTTGGCTGGGAGGCAGTCGGGTTAGTATCATATCTGCTGATTGGGTTCTGGTATACCAGGCCAACAGCTATCTATGCAAATTTGAAAGCTTTTCTGGTGAATCGTGTAGGTGATTTTGGCTTCCTTCTCGGTATTGGTATGGTTTTAACGTATTTCGGTTCACTGGATTATGCAACGGTATTTGCTCAGGCACCACAGATTGCGTCTCAGTCTATTGAAATTATTCCCGGATCACCGTGGATGCTAATGTCGGCAATATGTATTCTTTTATTTATAGGTGCGATGGGAAAATCTGCACAGTTTCCATTACATGTCTGGCTACCCGATTCCATGGAAGGGCCTACGCCAATATCAGCACTGATCCATGCAGCAACAATGGTAACTGCAGGTATCTTCATGGTGGCACGTATGTCTCCATTGTTTGAACTATCTGATACGGCTTTAACAGTGATGTTGGTAGTTGGTAGTATCACTACCTTATTTATGGCGTTGGTGGCGATTGTACAGAATGATATAAAACGTGTGGTGGCGTATTCAACCTTATCTCAGTTGGGATATATGACAGTAGCATTAGGGGTATCAGCTTATTCGGTGGCAATATTTCATCTCATGACGCATGCATTTTTTAAAGCAGTACTTTTTCTGGGAGCAGGATCTGTAATTATTGCAATGCATCACGTGCAAGATATGAGGAAAATGGGCGGTCTTAAAAAATATATGCCTGTTACCTACTGGACAATGTTTATTGCTGCATTAGCGAATGCAGGATTCCCGGGACTTTCTGGTTTTTTCTCAAAAGATTCTATTATTGAAGCAGTACATTTTGCTGATATTCCCGGTGCAAACTTCGCATATTTTTGTGTATTAATAACGGTCTTTGTTACGGCTTTTTATACATTCCGTATGTTATTTATGACTTTTCACGGTAGCCCGCGTATGGATCAGCATACCAAGGAGCATTTACATGAATCACCATGGGTGATTACTTTGCCTCTCATTATCCTGGTAATACCAGCAATTGGTGCAGGTTGGCTAATTGAATCAATGCTCTTTGGTAATTTTTTTGGTGATTCCATACAAATAGGATCACAGCATGAGGCAGTTGCTAAAATGGAGGCTCAATTTCATGGTATCTGGGTAATGATGTCTCATGCACTTACAACATTACCATTCTGGTTTTTGTTGGGTGGGATTTTTACCGCTTGGTATTTTTATATGGTGAAGACTAATATACCTGGAAAAATCATGCAGATGTTCGGACCTGTTTATACTTTGCTAGACCGTAAATATTATATTGATGAATTTTATTCCTGGTGTTTTGCTGGTGGTGCACGTGCTCTGGGTCGTGGTTTCTGGAAGTTTGGTGATGTAAAGATTATTGATGGATTCTTTGTTAACGGTGCTGCACGGGTAGTTGTCTGGGCTGCTACGCTGATACGTCAATTCCAGTCAGGATATATCTATCATTACGCCTTTACTATGATTGTGGGTGTATTCGTTCTTCTAAGTTTGTGGCTATATTAGGACATAAGAGTACAGCATGGTGAAACTGCCATGTTTTTACAAACTACGGGCAACTGAAAGCTAATAAATAAAACGGAATAAATATGCTGTTTGGTTTCCCTTTGATAAGTTTAGTTATCTGGCTACCAGTTTTAATTGGTATATTAGTGTTTGCTACTGGCGGTGATCACAATGCACGCTTAGCTAAGTGGGTAGCACTGGTAGGATCAACACTGAGTCTGCTAGTAGCGATCCCGCTATATACCCAGTTTGATCCGGTTATGGTTGGTATGCAATTTGTTGAATATCACACTTGGATTGAACGTTTTAACGTTCATTATCATCTGGGTGTAGATGGCATATCCATGCCATTAATTTTACTAAACTGCTTTATTACACCATTAGTGGTAATTGCCGGATGGCAGGTAATAAACAACCGGGTGTCCCAGTATATGGGGGCATTTCTTGTCATGTCCGGAATTGTTAATGGTGTGTTTTCATCACTTGATGCTATCTTATTCTATGTGTTCTGGGAAGCATCACTAATTCCAATGTTTCTTATAATTGGAATCTGGGGTGGCCCTAATCGTGTTTATGCTGCGATCAAATTTTTTCTTTATACCCTTATGGGCTCCTTATTGATGTTGGTCGCATTCATATATCTTTATAATATTTCAGGTGGTAGCTTTTCAATTCTTGATTATCACAAATTGTCGCTACCACTAACTCCACAAATTCTTATATTCATTGCTTTTCTGATCGCATTTGCTGTCAAGGTGCCAATGTGGCCGGTGCATACTTGGTTACCCGATGCGCACGTTGAAGCGCCTACAGGTGGTTCGATAGTGTTGGCGGCTATACTATTAAAATTAGGTGGTTATGGATTTTTACGGTATTCCCTGCCAATTGTGCCGGATGCCAGTCAGTATCTTTCGGGCATGATGATAGGGCTCTCATTAATTGCAGTTGTATACATTGGGTTGATTGCCTTAATACAGGCAGATATGAAGAAGCTAATAGCTTATTCCTCAGTTTCACATATGGGATTTGTTACTTTAGGATTCTTTCTGTTTAATGCCTATGGTATTGAAGGCGCAATGGTACAAATGATTTCACATGGATTTATTTCCGGGGCAATGTTTCTTTGTGTGGGGGTGATGTACGATCGATTACACTCACGTCAGATTTCTGATTATGGTGGCGTAGCGAATAAAATGCCCGTATTTGCTACATTTTTTATGTTATTTGCAATGGCAAATGCCGGGTTGCCTGGTACTAGTGGTTTCGTTGGAGAATTCATGGTAATCATGGCATCAATAAAAGTAAACTTCTGGTACGCATTTTTTGCTGCCACAACGCTAATTTTTGGGGCAGCTTACACTTTGTGGATGTATAAAAGGGTAGTATTTGGAGCAGTAGAAAATTCTAAAGTGGAAGAATTGACTGATGTTTCTTGCCGGGAGATTTTTATATTGACGATTTTGGCAGTGGCTGTTCTATGGATGGGTGTTTATCCATTACCGCTGACGGAAGTGATGCACGCCACAGTAGATGATTTGCTGGCGCATTTATCGCGCAGCAAATTATAGATAAAAAAGATATGAATTTCTATTTGAGGAAGATGGATGAATTTTCTGTTGCCTAACTTAGTTCCTGCCTATCCAGAAATATTTCTTCTGATAATGGTATGTGTGGCGTTACTGGCTGAACTTCTGGTAGGAGATAAACTGCATTATATTTCATATCTGTTGTCCCAGATTGCGCTATTTGGTTGCGCTTTGATTACTTTTGCTACTTCTTCCCCTGATGTTGTCTATACCTTCTCCGGTATGTTTGTGGATGATACTTTAGCCGATGTTTTAAAGCTGATTGTTTATATAACGGTATCTATATTTCTTGTGTATTCTCATAAGTATGTTGCTATGCGTGGTATGTTTAGCGGTGAATTCTTCAGTTTAGTTTTATTTGCTACGCTTGGAATGATGGTTATGATATCAGCCAGTAACTTTCTTACGCTTTACCTCGGGCTGGAGCTTTTGTCGTTGTCACTCTATGCTATGGTTGCTTTACGACGTGATTCAGTAGTTGCAACTGAAGCTGCAATGAAATTCTTCATTCTGGGAGCACTTGCTTCTGGTTTCCTGTTGTATGGGATGTCACTGGTTTATGGTGCAACTGGCGGCGCCCTGGATATTACTCATGTTACAGAAGCGATTGAAAATGGTGTCGCTAATCCAAAGGTGCTTGTGGTAGGACTAGTATTCATTATTGCCGGGATTAGTTTCAAGCTGAGTGTAGTGCCTTTTCATATGTGGGTTCCAGACGTCTATCATGGCGCTCCTACGGCAGTGGTATTGTTTATTGGCTCAGCGCCTAAACTAGCAGCATTTGGTTTTATTATGCGTCTGTTGGTTGAAGGATTGGGGGGGATGGTAGCTGACTGGCAAGGGATGCTCATTATCATAGCGGTACTGTCAATGGTAGTTGGTAATCTTGCTGCAATTATGCAAACAAATATTAAACGTATGCTGGCATATTCCACTATCTCGCATATGGGTTTTATGCTCCTTGGCATTATCAGTGCTGATAATAATGGCTATAGCTCCGCAATGTTTTATATAGTTGTATACGTGATAATGACACTGGGTATATTTGGCATGATCATGCTGCTGTCACGTGAAGAATATGAGGTAGAAAAACTTGACGATTTCAAGGGTCTTAACAGACGAAGCCCTTGGTATGCTTTCATTACTTTGTTGTTTATGTTTTCACTGGCAGGGATTCCACCCACAGTTGGATTTTATGCTAAGTTATCAGTGTTGCAGGCAGTTATGGGTGCAGGCTATGTTTGGTTGGCCATAGTAGCAGTATTATTTTCCCTGGTTGGCGCATTTTATTACTTACGCATTGTTAAGCTAATGTATTTTGATGAGCCTGAATCTGATGCTCCTATTTCACCAAACGGCGATGTTGAATTGCTTATAAGTGCAAACGGTATGGCTGTGCTCATTCTCGGTATTTTCCCTCAGACACTTATGACGCTTTGTTTTTATACTCTTCATTAACAAATTAAATATTCAGGATAGTCTTAACATCAGATTATAATAAAATGAGCTTAGGTATTTCCTGGTGTCGAAAAAACCTATAAATTTATCCGGCATACTGGCCTATAAAGATATGATTTTGTAACTAAAATAGTAAGATATAATTTAATATGCAGGGTAAGTTTTATAGTTCTAGAGCTTGAAAAATTCTGATTTGACCCCATAATCCTACTGCATTTTTTCAAGGAGAATTAGTTATGGAAGCCACAGCTGCCAAAGAACATCTTAGTTTTCAGACAGAAGTTAAACAGCTACTAAAGATCATGATTCATTCCTTGTATAGCAACAAGGAAATATTTTTACGAGAGTTAATTTCTAATTCATCTGATGCTGCTGATAAACTTCGTTTTGAAGGTCTGACAGATGCTGCGTTATACGAGTCTGACTCAGATTTAAAAATTCGTGTTAGTTACGATGTCAGTGCACGTACCATAACTATTTCCGACAATGGTATCGGTATGTCCCGACAAGAGGTAATTGATCATATTGGAACTATTGCTAAATCTGGGACTCAGGAATTCTTTAGTACCCTTACAGGTGATCAAACTAAAGATGCTCATCTGATCGGTCAGTTTGGGGTTGGTTTTTATTCGTCTTTTATTGTTGCGGATAAAGTGACTCTCGTTACTCGTCGTGCCGGGTTGACTTCAGAGCATGGCATACGTTGGGAGTCTGGTGGTGAGGGTGATTATTCGTTGGAAGTAGTCGAAAAAACTGATCGAGGCACAGATGTTATTTTGCATCTGCGAGAGGGTGAGGACGACTTATTAAATGGTTGGCAGATACGATCCATCATACGTAAGTATTCTGACCATATTCCGCTGCCTATAGTATTAAAAAAAGAAGAATGGTCTGAAGAAAAGAATGTAAATACTATTACTGAAGAAGATGAGGTTATTAATCAGGCAAGCGCGTTGTGGGCGCGTCCAAAAAATGAAGTTACATCAGAACAATATGAAGAGTTCTACAAGCATGTTGCCCATGATTCTGAGCCACCACTAGCGTATGTTCATACTAAAGTAGAGGGGAGGCAGGAATATACCCAATTACTTTATATACCTTCACAAGCACCATTTGATTTATTTGACAGGGAGCATCGTCATGGAATAAAGCTTTATGTGCAGCGTGTATTTATCATGGATGATGCTGAGCAGTTACTGCCAAATTATCTGCGATTTGTACGAGGCGTAATTGATTCAAACAATCTTCCTCTGAATGTCTCACGTGAGATTTTGCAGGAATCTAAAGATATTGAGTCAATACGATCAGGTTCAGTAAAAAAGATACTGGGACTGCTTAATGAATTAACAAAAAGTGAACAAGACAGTGATAAAGAGAAATACAAAACTTTCTGGAAAGAATTTGGGCAGGTTCTTAAGGAGGGGGCAGGAGAAGACTATGCAAACCGAGAGCAAATTGCCAAGTTGCTACGTTTCGTTTCTACTCATACTGATAGCGATGAGCAGATAGTGTCATTAAACGATTATATTGGTCGCATGAAAGACGGGCAGGAGAAAATTTACTTTATTACTGCTGACAGCTTAAGAGCTGCCAGAAGTAGCCCGCATCTGGAGGTTTTTCAGAAGAAAGGTATTGAAGTTATATTATTATTTGATCGTGTGGACGAATGGCTTGCATCAAATCTGACAGAGTTTGATGGAAAGTCGCTACAATCAATTGCGAAAGGCAATCTTGATTTAGGTAATCTTGAAGATGAGGAAGAAAAAAAGGAACAGGAAAAAGAAGCAAATGATTATAAAGACCTTACTGATAAAATCAAAAATGTTCTTAGTGAACAAGTAAAGGATGTACGTATTACTTTGCGCCTAACTGAGTCTCCTGCATGTTTGGTGGCCGATAGCCATGATATGGGTGGTAATCTAGAACGTTTACTAAAGTCGGCAGGGCAGAAAATTAATCATTCTAAGCCAATACTTGAAATTAACCCTCACCATCCAATGGTACAAAAACTAAAATATGAAGAGTCACGTTTTAATGATTGGAGCCATGTTTTGTTTGATCAGGCATTACTTGCCGAGGGAGGTCAGTTGGAAGATCCGGCTTCATTTGTTAAAAGGCTTAATGAGTTGTTACTACAAACGGTTTAGAGCATGTGGCATGCATCATTTATCGGAGGTATGCTAAAATCTGCCTTTTAGTTGGAAAAGATATCCTGATAAGGATTTCAATCAAAAAGGATAGGTGTCCACTAGGGCTATACTCTCGATATCTCAAAACATTGGCACTAATGTCAGGAATCTATTTCGTGTTCATGTTCCTTATGATTAGTCATAGATATAAGTGCCAATTATTATTATTCCTAAAACATGAAAAGTAGACACGTTAGAGCACCATCTCTTTATCGTGCCCTGCTGGTATTGACTGTTGTACCATTAACAACAGTGCTTGCCGAAGAGCTAATATCCAAGCCTGAAGTTGTTCCTTCTATATCTATTTCTATTACCAATCTTCAAAAATTAGGGTTAAAGGCAAACGGATTAATCCGTGCTGCGCGATCTAGGGTAGATGCAGCTGAAGCCGGTGTAATTAGCGCCGGTGCCTACCCAAATCCTGAATTAGAATTTGTTGGAGGGCATAATCGTGCGAGGGCTCCCGGGCCAATAGCCGGCAATAGTTATGGGGCATATGTCAGTCAACGAATTGAAAATCCATTTCTACGTATCGCCCGTATTGGTTCAGCTGAAGCAGATGTGGAAGCGAGCCAGGCAGGTTTGGATCGGACACGGGCTGATTTAGCTGCTGCATTACGGGTACGTGCGTATGAACTATTGCTACGCCAAGAAATAGCAAATGTCGAGTCTGGCGTTCTTGACTTAATGGAAGAGATACGTCGTCGTGTTAAAGTAAGTGTAGATACAGGAGAGACAGCACGTTTTGAACTGATCAAAGCGGACGCTGAGGTTTTGACTGCAAAAAGTCGTAAAGAAACTGCTTTACTAGACGCACTGCGTGCAAGGGTGTCTTTGATAAAGCTTACTGCCGGAGCCTTGAGTACTAATTTTGATATTAAAGCTTCTTTACTTGATCAGGAGCAGTTACCGCCGTTAGAAGTGCTTCGTGAGGAAGTACAGGCAGTCAATCCGGATGTTTCGCGGTTACAGGCCGAATTAAATAGTGCACACCTTAGAACTGACAAGGAGCGTGCTGCAATACTTCCATCGTTACAACTAAAGTTTGGGCAGCAGCGGGATCCTGAGTTTGCCTATAATATTGCCAGCTTAAATTTTCAAATACCACTATTTGATCGTCGTCGTGGTCCGATTGCAGAAGCTGTATCAGAATCGGAGCAGGTGAGGGAGACTCTGAAGTACCGTCGGTTTGAGATTAGCCAGCTTCTTGAATCATCCTGGCAGCGGATGCAAATTGCTAAACGTAAAGTAGAGATGTTTGAGACAGGGATAATTAATCAGGCGGAATCAGCGCTTCGTGTGGCTCAGGCAGCATATCGTTTTGGTGAGCGTGGATTACTTGATGTGCTTGATGCACAACGCGTACTACGTAGCGTGCGGGCAGATTTATTGCAAGCTCGCTTTGAATTCCAGTCAGCCGTTGCTGAGATTCTCCGGCTTCGCGGTCATTATCCGAAGGAACAAGTTATAAAATGAGGTCAATAGTGTCAAATACTGGTGCTATCGTATTCATTACGTTATTTGTAGTCGGATGTAATGGTAGTGAACCCGTCACTCTTTCTGGTGGCCAGCAGAATACACAATCACATATTAAAGATATCTATAGTATTAAACTTAAGCCTGAAATGGCTCGGCACCTTAAAGTTGGATTACCTGTATCGTTGGAGATCGCTGATACATTGCGGGTACCGGGTCGAGTTGAGGCAGATGAACGAACACTTGTTCGTGTAGGTGCCAATGTAACCGGACGTATTGTCGAGGTAAACGCAACGCTGGGTGATAAGGTACTTTCAGGAACCGTTCTGGCAAAGATCTCTAGCCCCGAATTAACCAAAGCACAACTTGCGTTTTTACGTGCAAATTCCCAGACAACATTAGCTGAGCGTGCAGCTGAGCGTGCACATCAGTTATTGATGGCTGATGTAATTGGGGGTGCAGAGTTACAACGTCGTGAATCTGAGTTACAGGTTTTTCGTGCCGAGCAAAGTGCAGCTACAGATCAATTACGTTTATTAGGAGTAGGTAGTAAGGCGCTGAGTAATCTTGCAAAGCTTGGACGTATTCTTCCTTCGGTTAAAATTACTGTTCCCACGAAAGGTGTTGTTATTGAGCGTAAGGTTGCAGTTGGTCAGGTAGTAAAGCCTTCTGACCAGTTGTTTACAATTGCAGATTTGTCTTCAGTTTGGGTGGTGGGAGATGTGCCTGAGCAAAGTGCTAGAAGAGTAAAGGTTAACCAGCATGTGGAAATATATATTCCAGCGTTAGGTGATGTACGTTTAATAGGGCGCATTGTATTTGTTGCAGATACTGTCGATCCTGAGACTCGTACAGTGATGGTGCGTACACTGGTAGAAAATAAGAAGCGTAATTTGAAACCAGCTATGCTTGCACGAATGTATATTACCGGCGTGCAACATAAACAATTGGTAATACCGGAGGGGGCAGTAGTGCGCGAGGATAATCGTGATCATGTTTTTATTGCGCAGGGTGATGATCACTTTCTCCTTATACCCGTTGAGTTAGGTGAAGCAGTGGACCATATGCGTCCGGTACTTAAAGGGCTTACTGAAGACCGGAGAATTGTTCTTGACGGGGCTTTTCATTTAAATAATGAGCGCAAACGCGCTGACCTGGAATAGAAGATGCTTGCCCTGATTGTGCGTGCATCAATTAAGCAGCGACTGGTAGTGATAGTGATCGCTCTGATTCTATTGGGTTTTGGTATACGTGCAGCACAGCAGTTATCGGTTGATGCGTTCCCAGATGTAACTAACGTACAGGTGCAAGTCGCGACTGAGGCATTGGGTCGAAGCCCGGAAGAAATTGAGCGGTTGATAACAATACCGTTAGAAATTTCAATGACAGGTTTGCCGGACCTTGTAGATATGCGCTCATTAAATAAGAGCGGGTTATCTATTATTACCTTGGTGTTTACCGATGAAACAGATGTATTTTTTGCACGTCAACTCGTACTGGAACGGTTACTTAAGGTAACAGATGTTATGCCGCCTGGCATAAGACCTGTTCTTGGGCCGGTTTCTACTGGTCTAGGTGAAGTATACCAATACACTCTTGATCATCCGGATGACGGAAAGCGTGCACTTTCCATACAAGAATTGACAGACCGGCGTGTAATCCAAGATTGGGTGGTCCGACCTATGTTACGGTCAATCCAGGGTGTTGCAGAAATCAATTCACAAGGCGGATATGTAAAGCAATACCAGGTATTAGTCGATCCGGTCAGGTTACGTCACTACAATTTGACAATTGGTCAGGTTGATCAAGCAATAGCAAATAATAATGCTAATGCCAGCGGGGGAATCCTGCCATTAGGTGCAGAACAATATCTAATACGTGGTGTTGGTCTAATCCGCACATTGGAAGATATTAGTAATATAGTTCTTAAAGAAGATGATGGCGTACCAATTTTTGTCCGGGATATAGCAGAAGTGAGAATTGGTACAGAAGTGCGCCAGGGAGCTATTCTCAAAGGCGGCTATACTGAATCGGCATCAGGCATTGTAATGATGATACGCGGGGGGAATGCTAAGGAAATTGTAGGACGGGTAAAAGAAAAAGTAGCTAAGATCAATAGCCTTGGTCTGCTGCCGGGTGGACTACAGATTACACCGTATTATGACCGGACTGAGCTGGTAGATGCTGCCTTATGGACAGTAAGTAAGGTATTAATAGAAGGAATCTTACTGATAATTTTTATTTTATTTATTTTTCTGGGTGATGTTCGTTCCAGTTTAATTGTTGTAGTGACACTTATTATTACACCGTTAATTACCTTTATAGTAATGAATCAGCAGGGGATCTCTGCTAATCTGATGTCTTTAGGTGGACTGGCAGTTGCTATAGGCCTGATGGTCGATTCTACCGTTGTAGTGGTAGAAAACGTTTATCGTCGTCTCTGTCACACTACTGTAGCAAACGAAAGTAATCTACGTATACACACAATTATTGATGCGGTTTCTGAGGTAGGGGTGCCCGTAATTTTTGGTATCTTTGTCATCATTCTAGTATTTTTACCACTGATGACATTACAGGGCATGGAAGGAAAAATCTTTAGCCCATTGGCATTTACAATTGTAATTGCACTGGCAGTTTCTTTATTTCTCTCGTTAACACTTTCACCGGTTCTATGTTCTTTCTTCCTAAAAGGTGGCATTGATGATCATGACACTAGAATTACTGCTGTTTTCAGGACTAATTATAAGCACATACTAAATTTTGCATTAAAAAAAGAGAAAATTATCATTTTTCTTGCATCAAGCTTACTTGGACTGGCAATAGTCCTTTATTTTTTTCTTGGGAAATCATTTATACCGGTTATGAAAGAGGGCTCGTTAGTACCACAGATTAATCGTGTCGCATCTATTTCGCTTGATGAATCTATCAAAATGGAAACAGAAGCGCTAAAAATGATTATGGAGGTACCTGGTGTAAAGACTGTGGTTTCTAAACTAGGCAGGGGTGAATCACCAGCAGATCCGGTGGGCCCTAATGAATCTGATCCAATTGTTACTCTGTACCTTGATTCTGGTCGTACTCAAGATGAGATAGATGAAGATATCCGAAGTTGTTTGGCAGTACTACCTGGTGTACAAATTGTCATGTCACAACCAATTGCAGAGCGAGTGGATGAAATGGTAACAGGAGTACGTTCACAGATAGCTGTAAAAATATTTGGTGATGACCTGGTAGAATTACGTCAGTTGTCAGAGCAGGTTATACGAATCCTTCGGTCTGTACCCGGTTCGCGCGATGTTCGTATTGAACGTCTCTCTGGCCAGCAGTCATTGGCAATTAGAATAAACCGTCGTGCTATAGCTCGTCATGGTATTAACGTTTCAGATGTGAATGAGCTGATTGAAACTGCCATAGGCGGAAAAGAAATTACTAATTTATTTGAGGGAGAAAGAAGATTTGCAATTGCGCTACGTCTGCCAGAACGATTTCGAAATAGTATTGATGCAATTCATGATCTTTTAATACGAGCACCTAATGGTGCCTTGGTGCCATTGCATACACTTGCAAGTATCAAAATTATAGATGGTCCTGCACAAGTTTCCCGTGATAATGCAAAGCGCCGAGTCGTTGTCGGTGCCAATGTTCGTGGGCGGGCTTTGGGTAGTTTTGTTAAAGAGATACAGGAGCGCATAGCAGAGGAAGTTAAACTACCCCTCGGATATTTTTTTCAGTGGGGAGGGCAGTTTGAAAGTATGGAACGTGCTATGGACACACTCTCAGTAATTGTGCCACTCACAATTGCAGGGATTTTTTTCCTTTTGTACCTATTGTTTAACTCAATCAAGCTTGCAGGGCTTATTATTTTAGTCTTACCGTTTGCCTCCATAGGGGGGGTAATTTCATTGTTTATTACTGGCGAATACTTATCTGTACCTGCCTCAGTAGGCTTTATCGCGTTATGGGGAATTTCAGTATTAAACGGTGTGGTACTAATTTCTTATATTAAAAAACTCCGTAATGAAGGTATGAATGTATCTGAAGCTGTTGTTCAAGGATGTGCTCAGCGATTCCGACCGGTTCTGATGACTGCTACTGTTGCAATGTTAGGGTTAGTACCATTCCTTTTTGCTACCGGTCCCGGATCAGAAGTACAGCGACCCCTTGCAATTGTAGTTATCGGAGGATTGATTACCTCAACGTTATTGACGTTGGTGGTACTCCCTGTCTTATACCGTTGGTTTGATGAGAAGCTCATAACAGAAAAAATGAATCCTAAATATGACTATTAGTTTCTGTAGTAAATAATCCGCTTATTATGACATGTTGTTCTAAATGAGCGGTGGAATACCCAAGATAGTAATTCACAGTGTAAAATAGCTAAAATTTCCTGAGAGAAGCTATGTCACAACCGTCATCAATATCAAACGATAAAGCTAGAATTCTGGCTGAAGCACTACCATATATTCAGCGTTTTCATGGGAAAACAATCGTCATTAAATATGGTGGCAATGCTATGACAGATGAGAATTTGAAACATAGTTTTGCTCAGGACGTAGTTTTATTAAAGTTGGTGGGAATGAATCCTGTGATTGTTCATGGTGGCGGGCCCCAGATAGACGATATGTTAAAACGTATCGGAAAAAAAGGAGAATTTATTGAGGGCATGCGTGTAACTGATACAGAGACTATGGATGTAGTTGAAATGGTTTTGGGGGGATTGGTTAACAAGAATATAGTTAATCTCATTAACCAACATGGTGGCCATGCAGTGGGTTTGACTGGTAAAGATGGATCCTTAATTCGTGCAAAAAAATTGCAGGTTCAGGATAGAAAAAAAATAGATGAATGGATTGATATTGGTCAGGTAGGTGAGATTGAGAGCATTGATCCGGCTTTGATTGCATTATTAGACACTCGTAATTTTATCCCGGTAATTGCACCAATCGGTGTGGGTAAGAATGGTGAATCCTATAATATTAATGCTGATCTGGTGGCTGGGAAGCTTGCAGAAATTCTGAATTCAGAAAAACTGATACTTCTTAGTAATATACCTGGCGTTCAGGATAAAAGTGGTAATTTGTTAACAGGATTAACTGTAAAGAAAGTAGATGAATTATTTTTAAATGAGACAATTTCAGGTGGGATGCAGCCCAAAATCGAAGCAACATTAGAAGCTGTAAAAAATGGAGTAAAATCATGTCACATCATTGATGGACGGGTGGAACATGCATTATTATTAGAAGTATTGACAGATCATGGCGTGGGAACCCTTATTACAGAGAAATAATTTGAACAATATCCTGATAAAAATATTAATACATCTAACGTAATTAAATTTAAATTATTTTTGGCTTGTTAATACCACATATAGCGCATGCAGGATCTTTATTCAGCTTAACTGAGCGCCATTCCATAGTAAGACCATCAAGCAACATCAATCGACCATTTAACGTTCTTCCTATATTAAGTAAAATCTTGATCGCTTCTGCAGCTTGCATGCATCCAATAATCCCAACTAAAGGGGAGAACACGCCCATTATTGCGCAATGCATATCTTCATTGCTGCCATATTTTGAAAACAGACAATGATAGCAGGGGCTGGCACTGCTACTTAAATCAAATACAGATACTTGTCCATTGAAACGGATAGTGGCGCCGGATACAAGAGGTTTTCTGTGAGTTACACATACTTGGTTTATTGCGTGACGAGTTACAAAATTATCACTTGCATCTATTACTACATCTGCTTTCGTAACTAATTTTTGTAACCTTTCTTCATCTACATATTCCTGGATTGCAACTACATGTATTTCAGGATTTATTTTAGCAATTGCTTTTGTCGCAGACTGGACTTTTGACATGCCAACAGTTTCGCTATTATGGATGGTTTGTCTCTGTAGATTAGTTAAATCGACGTTGTCATTATCACAAATAATCAATTCACCAATTCCGCTGGCTGCAAGATACATTGCAACCGGGGAGCCCAGGCCACCCAGACCGATAATGAGAGCACGAGATTTAATTAATTTTTCTTGTCCCAGTATGCCAATTTGCGGTAGCAAAATATGGCGACTATAGCGTAGCAGTTGATCATCATTCATTATTTACTACAGTATTATTTTTTTAGTTTTTCGTACCTTTAGTTGCTAATTCTCGCAGATCTTTTTTTGGTGTAGTAATGCCTTTAAAATGATTCAAGGCTTGTTTCAATAATAAATCATTGCTGGAACCAAGAACAATTGGTTCTTCATTTTTTTTATCTTTATTGCCTTTACCATTAGACTCGGGTGTCTCGTTTTCTTGATTTAATATCACTCTCGCTTCTTCAATTGCTTTTCTCTCTTCATCTGACCCATTTAGCAGATGGCCCTCTAAATCTGCTTCACGTAACCGTCCAGACTCATCCCTTGCTGATTCGTCGAGAATATCTGGTGTGATGCCTTTGGCCTGGATAGATAGACCGTTAGGCGTATAGTAACGGGCAGTGGTGAGTTTAATCGCTGTGCTATTGCCTAATGGTAGTATGGTTTGCACTGATCCTTTGCCAAAGGTTTGAGTGCCCATTATTACAGAGCGCTTATGATCCTGTAATGCTCCTGCAACAATTTCTGAAGCTGAAGCAGATCCGCCATTTACTAACGTCACCATAGGAACCGTTTTAATTTCCGGCGGTAATTTATTCAAGTAATCACTTTTCATATTACGAAGATAGAATTCAGGGCTGGCCTTAAGTTTCATCTTGGCATCATGAGTGCGCCCGTCTGTATAAACCACAAGTGAATCGGGTTGTAAAAAAGCAGCAGATACTGCCACGGCACCATTAAGTAATCCGCCGGGATCATTCCGTAAATCCAGAACTAATCCTTTCATAGGTATCGGGCTCTCATTAAACAATTTATCTATAGCTTTAGCCAGATTTTCTCCGGTTTGTTCTTGAAACTGTGTAACACGAATATATGCATACCCAGGCTCAAGTAATTTTGATTTTACGCTTTGGATCTTGATAATGGCGCGTACTATAGTAAATATAATCGGTTTTATTTCGCCTTTGCGCAGCACACTTATAGTAATAGGGGTATTAGGTTTGCCGCGCATAATTTTAATGGCATCACTGAGTGTCATGCCTTTGACTGCTGTATTATCGAGCTTGATAATTAGGTCGCCAGCTTTCATGCCGGCGCGAAATGCAGGAGTATCTTCTATTGGTGAGATTACTTTGACAAATCCACTTTCCATAGTAACTTCAATACCCAGCCCACCAAATTCTCCTTGAGTACCAATTTGCAATTCATTATAGGCATCTTTATCTAAGTATGCGGAGTGAGGATCAAGGCCGGTCAGCATGCCATTAATAGCTTCAGTAATTAGTTTTCCATCCTCCACTGGTTCAACGTAATTCATTTTAATTCGGCCAAATACTTCAGTAAATGCACGCAACTCTTCAACCGGAAGAGGGAGCATAATCTTATTGGTTTCTTTATCAGCAACTGCGGAAAAATTAAGGCTGAGCATTACACCTGCAACAGCACCTATAAGAAGCAGGCCAAATTTCTGAAGTTTGTTACGCATTACGTTTTCTCCAAACTTATTTGTTTCAATAGTATTCTTTACTTTAATCTAATCCATTTTAATGGGTCAAATGGTTTACCTTTATGACGTAGTTCAAAGTATAAACCGGAATTTAGATTGCCGCCGCTGTTTCCTACAGTTGCAATAATATCACCACCATGAATAGTTTCGCCTACCTTTTTAGCAAGAATTTTGTTATTACCATATAGGCTCATATAGTCGCCACCATGATCCACTATTAGAATATTACCAAATCCTCTTAACCAATCAGCAAAAACTACCTGCCCATCTGCAATAGCTATTACATCAATACCAACAGATGCGCTTATAAATAGGCCTTTCCAAGTAACCCCCCTTTTGATCGCGGGCTACCAAAACTGTTTACGATTTCCCCGTTTACAGGTAAATTTAATTGCCCCTTTAGTTTTTTAAATGCCTTTTTATCTAATGATGCATCAGGCAAATGCTCTTTATTTCTTTTTTCAGAACGGTCTTTGCGATTACCAATCTTATTTATCAGACGCGATAGGCGTTTTTCATCATTTTGGAGTTTACGAATTTTACATTGTCCTTTCGCAACTTCTTTAGAAAGTCTTGCAAGTAGTTCTTTGTATTTAATTTCCTCCTGTTCCAGAATTTCTTTTTGTCCGGCCTGTTTTGTCTGGATTGAAATAATTTCTGTAGTTTTCTTATCAGCCTCGTCAACAATAGTTCGGAGCCTCTCAAGGTTGGCACGTAATATATTTATATCTTCTGTACGTGTGCGGGAGATATATCCGTAATAATACAATTCACGTGAAATCTGATTTGGATCCTTTTGATCTAGTAACAGTCTAAAAAATTCATATTTTCCACCAATGTATTGCTGATAAAGTAATTTACCAAGATGGGTTTGTTGATCCAGAATCTTATTTTGGGTTACATCATGTTCGTTTTGTAATTGACTGAGCCTATTTTTAATTTTATGCCGTTCTTCTTTAAGGTTATCTAACTTCTGATTAATTCCTTCTACGGCTTGCTCGGATTCATGTAAAGCGTCTGATAACTCTGATTTTGATTCTTCCTTATCTGCAAGGACTTTTCGAAGATTCTCAATGCGGTCACGCAGCTGACCAAGGTCTTTTTTATTGCTATCTGGAGCTGCATAGAGTGCATTGGGTAGCAATAGACTACTGAGGAAAACTAACCAGGGGGGTATACCTGAGCGCATATTAGCTAAAATTAATAAAGAAAATATTAATTACTTATTTATGTAGAAGAAATCATGAACCGACATAATTTAAGTATTCTTGTGACACGAACAAGAATATGGAAATGCATCTTTCCCTACATAAATTTAAGTAAATAACTCATTGACTAGATTGTATCTTTCCCTGATTTGCTGTTGCTTGCTTTGCTTTTTCAATTTCAGCCTGATCGCCTAAATAATAATGCTGGATAGGCTTCAAATTATCATCAAGCTCATAGACCAATGGAATTCCGGTAGGGATGTTGAGTTTTAAAACATTTTGGTCAGACATATTATCAAGATATTTAACAAGTGCCCGTAGTGAATTTCCATGGGCAACAATGATTACACGTTGTCCTGACTGGATCAGTGGAACAATAGATTCTTTCCAATAAGGAAGGAACCTGTTAACTGTATCCTTGAGGCACTCAGTAAGAGGTACGTCTTGTTTTATTAGGTTCTTATATCTTGGATCCAGACCAGGATAACGGTTGTCATCAGATGTTAAAGCAGGAGGCTGAATATCATAGCTGCGTCGCCAGATTAAGATTTGTTCTTCACCATACTTAGCTGCAGTTTCAGCCTTATTCAAGCCTTGTAATGCGCCATAGTGCCGTTCATTAAGTCGCCATGAATGACTGACAGGGATCCACATTTGATCCATTTCATCCAGAGTAATCCATAATGTACGAATGGCACGTTTCAAAACTGAAGTAAAGGCAACATCAAATACAAAATGTTCTTTTAGTAATAATCTGCCGCAGTTTTTAGCTTCTTCCAAACCTTTTGCTGATAAATCGACATCTGTCCAGCCAGTAAAGCGATTTTCTTTATTGAAAATACTTTCCCCGTGTCGTAGGAGAACAATTTTTTTCATATTTGCCTGTATAAAAAGGACGAGATCTTCTATAGAGAAACTTGAAATACCATGATATTTTAGTATATTTAGACAAATACTGCATGATATAGATCAGACTGATATAGTTTATAGGGATATTAATCATTCATTTCGAAGAAATTGATGACTTGTAAGAGTTTCGACGTTATTTAGTATTATTGAATTAACCTTTTGTTCCTGTTATTAATTTTTTCAATATCACGTTTGAAATTATCGCAATTAAGAAAAAGAATAATAAAACTAGCAATAAATATATTGAGATCAAATTTTAGCTTGAATATGAAGGCACCGGAGTACCGTGGTCTCTGATAAAATCTAGGGCTTTGAAAATGAAAGGGTGTGAAATTGGCGTTTGTGCAGAATAATATTTTGTTGGTCATAATTCTCGTGTTGAGTGGCAGTCTTTTATTGTGGGAATTACTTTCGCGGCGCTCTGGCAGAGAAATAAGCACATTATTAGCAGTGCAGCTTATCAACTATAAGGATGCGCTGGTATTAGATGTACGAGAGGAAAGTGAATATGATGCGGGTCATATTCCGAACTCGATACATATACCTGCAGATAAAATTAAAGACCGCATAGAGGAACTGGAAAAATTCAAGGATAAGCCTATTGTTGTCATATACCGGAGTGGAGTTCGATCCGGGTCTGCAAGTGCTACATTACATGCAAATGGCTTTGCACTTATACATAATCTGACAGGTGGAATAGATACATGGAAGACTGCAGATTTACCGATAGTAAAGAAATAAGAGTAAATTCATGAATAGAATAGTTATGTACTCTACTGGATTCTGTCCATATTGCGTAATGGCAGAAAAACTTTTGCGTTCAAAAGGTGCAGAAGAAATCGAAAAAATACGAGTTGATCTGGAACCTGAGCGGCATACTGAAATGTTAGAGAAAACAGGGCGGAGGACTGTACCACAAATCTATATCGGAGAAACCCATGTTGGGGGATATGATGATTTGGCTATGCTGAATAGAAACAATGAATTGACAAAATTACTGGCAGTTTAGTTTTTTGCTCATTATGAAGATAGTTACGAGTATATTTAGGGAGTAATCCGGATACATCGTAAGTAAATATATTTATTAAATGAGTTTCATATCATATACATTTGGCCGGTATTATGGTTTGTATATATGTAACTCTAAATAGGATAAAAAATGGAAGAACAACAGCAGCGCATTTTTAACATTGAAAAAATATACGTCAAAGATTTGTCTTTAGAGATATCTGATGCGCCTTTGGTTTTTCTTGAGTCCGAGGCTCCAAAAATTGATATGCAACTGCATATTGATGATAAGAGTATTAAAGAAAGTATGCATGAGGTAGTACTAACGGTAACCATCACCGCAAAAACCAAGGACAAGACATTGTTTTTGATTGAGGTACAGCAAGCCGGAGTTTTCCAGATAATTAACATAGAAGAAGCAGAGATGCTTCCCATATTGAATATAGTGTGTCCTAACGTGATATTTCCTTATATGCGCGAAACAGTTTCAGACATAGTTACGCGTGCTGGATTTCCGCCGGTAATTTTGAGCCCTGTTAATTTCGAGGCGCTTTACAATGAGAGCAAACAAAAAGCTATGGCAAACGGATCAGATCAGCCTGCAAATACAACAAAGCAGTAGTGTGAGTACCAATATCATAGGAATTGTATTGATAATGAAACGCAAAATATATAAAGAAATTAGACTCAGAAAATACCAGGTCCGAGCAGCATTGTTAGTCGTATTATTGGGCTTTCATTCACATGCTGTCGCTGCATTAGAATACCTTTCTATGGCTGATAACGCAGTGATTATGTATAACGCTCCTTCAATAAAAGCGGATAAGTTGTATGTGGCCAGCCGTTATCTGCCTGTGGAAGCAGTTGTTAGAGTTGAGGGATGGGTAAAGGTTCGTGATAGTAGTGGTACTCTTTCCTGGGTCGAACAGAAAGCGGTAAGTGACAAACGCTTTGTAGTTGTTATTGAGCATCAGGCTCAGGTGTATCAGGCAGCAGATATCAATTCAACATTGGTATTTCAGGCTCAAAAAGATGTTATTTTGGAGTGGCTGGAGACCTCTGTAAATGGATGGGCAAAGGTACGACATCGTGATGGACAGACTGGTTATGTAAAGATTACTCAGGTCTGGGGTTCATGAAAATAGCCGTTTTAGGTGCAGGTGCCTGGGGCACTGCCTTGGCTATCAATCTTTTAAAAAATTCCAATTCAAGACACGAGATAACTCTGTGGACGAAGGATTCCGGTCATTGTGTCGAACTTTCACAAGAACACACTAACAGGCAATTTTTACCGGGTTTTCCGTTACCTGAATCTCTGCGCTTAACCTCTGATCTTAATGTAGCTGTTAAAGCTGATCTGGCACTGATTGTTGTTCCTACTGCAGGGTTGAGAGAGACATTACGTGCAATTGTTTCATGTGGAAAAGCCATTCCTGTAATTTGGGGGGGTAAGGGATTTGAAGCTGAATCAGCTAAATTACCATATCAGATCGTACTTGAGGAATATGAAGGGGTAGCTCCTTATGGTGTATTGTCAGGACCTAGTTTCGCTCAAGAGGTTGCTCAGGGATTACCGGCGGCTTTGACTCTGGCGTCACGTGATGAGGAATTTTCAAAAAATACTGCGGCACAAATACATACTTCCAGATTAAGAGTATATTCAAGCAACGATACTATCGGTGTAGAAACAGGTGGGGCAATTAAAAATGTAATTACTATTGCTGCCGGTATTTCTGATGGTATGGGATTAGGTCACAATGCCCGCGCCGCGTTAATCACAAGGGGACTTGCTGAAATTAGTCGGTTGGGTTTAAAACTAGGTGGCAGGATGGAAACCTTCATGGGGTTAACAGGGGTCGGTGATCTGATACTTACCTGCACCGGAGATCTTTCACGTAACCGACAGGTGGGGTTAATGTTGGCGGCAGGAAAATCACTACCAGATATTCTACAAGAACTTGGCCATATTGCAGAAGGAGTTTATACGGCGCGAGCCGTACTAAAACTAAGTCAGGAACTTGATGTTGAGATGCCAATCACTCAGGCAGTATGTAGCATACTTAATGATGAGGTACCGGCTAAGAAGGCATTAGAGGTCTTACTGAATCGTGAGCAAAAGACAGAAAGCCTTATCTCTTAATATGCAGGAGGTGTGCTCAGGTCATGTAACTATAAGATGTTATTAATAGCAATATAAATTATAGATAGATAACATTTCTAGAAACATAGCCTGATTTTTAATCTATTGTTAAGTTATATCAGGTAAAAAATTGACAACATTAACTTAATCCCTGATGATTTGATTCATTCTTAACAACAGACAAAACAGAATGAATCAACTATCCTCCAATCATACAGATAGCATAACAAAAAAGCAGCCAGTTCAGACGACTGATAAAGAAACTAATGCTTTGTCATCCTGGAATACTTCTCAAATTGAAGAGTTATTAGATCTGCCATTCAATGATCTGATTTATCAGGCCCAGTGTGTGCACAGGCAATACCATGATGCCAATACTGTACAACTTTCTACGCTGGTTTCTGTTAAGACAGGGGGGTGTTCGGAAGATTGTGGTTATTGCCCCCAGGCAGCCCGCTACCATACTGGAGTGAATGATGAGGATATGTTGTCACTGGATAAGGTGGTTTCAACGGCTAAAGAAGCAAAGAGTCAAGGTGCCTCGCGTTTTTGTATGGGTGCAGCCTGGCGTGGGCCTAAACAACGCGATATAGAAAAAATTACGGAAATTATCAGTGCAGTGAAGGAGCTGGGTTTAGAAACCTGCGCCACACTAGGAATGCTGAAGCCAGGACAGGCTGAACAGCTGAGGGAAGCAGGATTAGATTATTACAATCATAATCTTGATACAGCACCAGAATTTTATGGTGAAATTATTACAACCAGAGATTACCAGGACCGTCTAAATACACTTGAAAGCGTGCGTAGTGCAGGTATGCATGTATGCTGTGGAGGTATTGTTGGCATGGGTGAGTCTCGTAATGCACGTGCAGGACTGATTACCCAATTAGCGAACCTTAGTCCTTATCCTGAATCAGTTCCTGTAAATAATCTGGTCCAGGTTAAAGGTACTCCACTATATGGCACAGACGAACTTGATTCTTTTGAGTTTATACGTACTATTGCGGCTGCCAGAATCACAATGCCTAAAGCAATGGTAAGGCTTTCGGCCGGTAGAAGTGAGATGTCTGAAGCAGTACAGGCATTGTGTTTTCTTGCAGGTGCCAATTCAATTTTCTACGGGGATAAATTGCTTACTACAGGTAATCCTGAGGTTGAACAAGATAAAATCATGTTCAGAAAACTGGGGCTTCAATCATTGTAGTTTTCAGCCAGAATGTATTCAGATTCTACTAGACGGTTACATAGCCGGAAAAGTAACGGATTGTATCGACATCGTTTGACTTTAGAAGGGTCACAGGGAGTCCATGTCTCGATAGCAGGACAGAACTATCTTTCATTTTGTAGTAACGATTATCTTGGTCTCGCCAATCATCCGGAGTTAATTGAAGCGATTTGTGAAGGTGCACACCAATATGGTGTAGGAGCAGGCGCATCACATTTGATCATCGGACACCATACCTCTCATCATAAACTAGAGGAGATGCTGGCGAATTTTACGGGATTTCCCAGGGCATTATTGTTTTCTTCTGGATACATGGCTAATGCCGGAATAGTGACTACACTAGTAGGACGTGGAGATGAAATATACTCTGATAAGCTTAACCATGCATCTCTCAATGATGCTGCAATGCTCTCCCATGCAAAATGGATACGATATCCACATCTTGATTTAGCTATTTTAGAGCAACGGTTGTCCGTATCTCAGGCTAATTGTAAATTAGTGATAACCGATGCAGTTTTTAGTATGGACGGAGATATTGCACCCGTTGCTGAGTTATTAGCATTATGTGAAAAATATAATGCCTGGTTGTTACTTGATGATGCACATGGTTTCGGAGTGCTTGGCAACCAGGGACGGGGAATAGTTTCTCATTTTAATTTTAATTCGCCGCGGATTATTTACATGGCAACTCTCGGTAAAGCGGCGGGTGTGTCCGGTGCTTTCGTTGCCGGGCAAAAGGTGGTTATTGAGACACTAATTCAATATGCCCGGAGCTACATATATACTACAGCTATGCCACCATTATTATCCTATACTTTATTGAAAAGCTTGGTATTGATTAAGCGGGAAGAGTGGCGACGTAAAAAATTGATACAGCTAACTGAGCATTTAAAAAAGGAGTTGCAATTGCTACGCTGGAATTTGTTGCCCTCTGATACTCCTATACAACCCGTAATAATTGGGGGGAATAGTGAAGTCATGCAGATTAGTAATGCATTACAAGAAAGGGGTATTTTAATTCCTGCGATTCGTCCGCCAACGGTACCAAAAAATTCGGCAAGGTTACGAATTTCCTTGTCAGCGGCACACAGCACAAAAGATATTGAACGGTTAGCAGCAGCACTACGAGAACTAGAATAAATTTTCTGGATTTTTGTTAAAGATCAGTTTTTTTAATTTATATATTAGATTGCAGTTTCTCATTCTCACCTTTTCCACTCTTTTTTCAATAATTAATAGAATGATCTTGATGGCGGTGATGCTATGAGAAAGGTTTACATTGAAACTCTTGGTGAAGGCCCGGATCTTGTATTATTGCACGGCTGGGCAATGCATAGTGGCATCTGGAGCAGTGTTCGTAGCCAGTTAGCACAGTATTTTCGCTTACATCTGGTGGATCTTCCGGGGCACGGAGTTAGTCCGACCCCATGGATACACGGACCAGATACCCTAAAGAACATGTCTGAAATGATTATGGACAGTTTACCTGAACACAGCATTATCTGTGGGTGGTCGTTAGGTGGGCAGATAGCAATGAAACTGGCATTGGATATACCGGAAAGAATCAATAAACTTATTTTGGTATCCACAACGCCAAGCTTTGTTCAGCACGAAGATTGGGTATGGGCAATGGAAGAAGCTACGTTAAATCTATTTATTAGAAATTTAAAACAAAATTATACCTCCACTTTAAATAGATTTTTTACTTTGCAGTTAAGCGGTGATGTGAATACTATTTCGCTGTTAAGGCAATTACGTAAGAACATTTTCCGAAAAGGAATGCCGGATCAGGATGGATTGCAGATAGGGATGCAAATTTTACTTACAACTGATTTGCGTAGAAGTATAAAGAATATTAACCATCCGGTAACTTTGTTACATGGTGAGCGTGATGTCATTGTGCATCCAAATGCAGCAAGATGGTTGCATGAGAACTTACAAGATTCTAAATTAACTATGTTACCCGATTGTGGTCATATACCATTTTTATCCAATACGGATCAATTTTTAAGTAGCATATTCCAGGCGACCCGAATATGAATAGGGATCATATTTTAAATAAGCGTCAGTTACGAAATTCCTTTGAGCGTGCAGCTGTCGGATATGATAAAGCAGCAATGCTACAACGGGAAGTATGTGACCGAATGTTATCAAGGCTTGACTATATTAAATGTATTCCCGGTACGATTTTAGATGCTGGCAGCGGTACTGGTTACGGGGGGCGTAAATTAGTAAATCGTTATCCGGATGCCGGAATCATAGCACTTGATCTTGCTCTTGCAATGCATTATCAGGCTCGCCCTACTACTCCTTCATGGTGGAAGCAGGTACTTTCTATCCGGAAAAATATTACAAATTACGTATGTGGTGACATCGAACAGTTACCGTTCCGGGATTCTTCTATTGGCATGGTTTGGTCTAATTTATCATTGCAATGGTGCAATGATATAGAGCAGACATTTGCGGAAATGCATCGTGTTTTACAACCCGAAGGTTTACTTATGTTCAGTACTTTCGGTCCGGATACCCTGCAGGAATTACGTCAGGCATTCCTGGGCATGGATGATAACAGTCATGTTAACCATTTTATCGATATGCATGATATTGGAGATCTTTTAGTTTATAACGGATTTGCTATGCCGGTGATGGACATGGAATACATAACGCTTACTTATGATGATGTAATTAGTGTGATGCGTGATCTCAAAGCTATGGGGGCACATAATGTTATACAGGACAGGAAGCGCGGATTAACCGGGAAGATCGGATGGGGGAAAGTATTAAGCAACTATGAGGCTTTTCGAAAAGATAGCAAGTTACCGGTCACTTTTGAGTTAGTTTATGGTCATGCATGGAAATTAGAACCCAGAAAAAATATTGATGACAGAAAAATAATAGAGTTTGATCCTAAGGCCAGATTGGTTCGTACTTAATTTCAGAGAAAGATCCTATAACAATTGACTAAATAGTAATTTATGCCACAAAGTTATTTTATTACCGGTACAGACACTGGTATCGGGAAAACTTTAGTAAGTTGTGCTTTATTAAGCGCTTACTCTGCACGTGGAAATACGGCCATAGGTATGAAGCCAGTCGTAACTGGTCGTATAGGTGGGGAATGGACGGATGTTAAAGCAATTGTTGCAGCAAGTTCCGTAACTGCTCCCCGTGAATGGGTTAACCCCTACGCATTCATTCCACCAATTGCACCTCATCTGGCAGCGAAACAGGCAGGTATCGAAATAGATATCGGGATCATTCGCCAGGCCTGTTTCAATTTACAGAAAATTGCAGATGTAGTTGTTGTTGAAGGGGTAGGAGGAATTATGGTTCCACTTAATGATCGTAATGATGTTGCAGATATGGCTCATGCCCTGGATCTTCCGGTAATCTTAGTGGTGGGGATGCGTCTTGGTTGCCTTAATCATGCACTGGTAACAGCAAAAACTGTGCAAGCAATCGGATTACAGCTTGCTGGCTGGGTAGCTAATCAGATTGACCCGCAGATGGATTCATTTGATGAGAATCTGCATACTTTAAAGCAGCGATTAAACTGCCCGTTACTGGGAGTATTGCCATTTGAACGGAATGTTGCTACAAAGAATTTTTCAACATTCCTGGATATAGCTCAACTGGAATAAAATTACTTACTGTCTAAGCACGACGGGAAGCTAGCCAGTTTTGTATTCGTTGCGATCTGACAAGTTTATATCCAAGTAAAATAAGTAGTAATGAAGCGATCAACGGACCTGTCGCAGAGCGGGCAAGCTTTACATAATTAATCTGTTGTACCCGTAACGGGTACTGATAACGCACAGGGGGAACACTCTCACCGGTAATAAATACCGTATAGTTTCCCTGATCCAGATTCGTTCTGCCTCCGATTACCCCGTCAGGATGGTAGTCTGCACGTAGGAGCGATACGGTTTCATCTTCTGTTTCACTGGTGCCCCTTACAATCCGCATTGTAACCGGCATGTTACGTAAAGCCTGATCAATAGATCCACTACAAAGAATGTTTCTCCCTCCGTAGGAATCTCAGTGCAATAATGTGCAGTAGGTTCATTCTGAGACTGATAAGTGCTTAGATGCACCTTGATACCCTATGTTCCTTGCACGCAACTATCCTGCTCCAATGATATATTTCCATGCGCATCTGCCATACCAGCATAGAGCCCTATGATAAGGATAAATATCATCGTAGCATTCACATGTAGTAGCTGTTTATACATCATGGTCAAGCTCTTTTCCAGTTAATTTATTCCTGGAAAATCAGGTACCCCACCCGCCCTCAGTTTCTCAGAGGGCAGGTGGTGTGGTAGAAGGACAGTTAAAGATCAGAGCCGGTTGTTAAGGCACAAGCCGGTTGTTTAGAATGACCTTGCTTTGGTTATTCCAGATCACATCAGTCAGATTGGAGTAGCGTGTGATGATCTGTGCTGCAACTCCGCCGGCAAACAGGCCAGACCAGCCCAGAATCACGAATCCCCAATGCAACGGTGCACTGAAGAGTTCTTCCATGAACCAGAAGGCATGTCCCCATTCGTTAAGACCAACGTTTGGCAGAATCATCAGCGGACCGGCGATCGCAAAAACCAAAGGAAACGATGTGCCTCTGCTGTACTGTGGCAAACGGGTTATAGCATATAGATAACTGGAGATCCCGCAGACAATGTACATCGGGAAGGAACCATAGAATACGACGACATGACTAGGAGTAAAACTAGTGTCGCGTATGATCACCTGATGCCATGAAGCATCCTGTTCGGTGAAGAAGCTGCCACCCCAGTACACACCAAAGAGGTAAACGCCCAGCCACATCATCCAGTAGAAATAACGCTTGATTTCCAGCTTCGGATCCAGGTTATCCAGTTGTTCTTTGGTATCCCTTGTCTTCCAGATCCATCCCCAGGCAATCAGTGCAAATGTCGGCATTACTGTCATGTGTACGCGCCACAGACCCATCCAGACTTTCTCAAATTCCGGCTCCATCGAGTCCATGCCATGTGAGTAGGCATAGGTGCGCTGATACCAGATCCAGAAACACGCCACCAGCAGCATGAGTGCCAGGCCAAATTTATAGTACCTTGAGTCATACCACTCGGACATGTCCCAGTCACGAGACCCTGTCTTTGCAGCTACTTTTTCAGTTGTTTCGTATGTAGTTGCCATTTTAAATCCCTCCTAGCACTTAAATACGGTAATAAAATAATAAAACCCATACAGGTTCGAGACCAGACAAACTAAAAAGGTTCAATTAATTAGAAAATATTATTTAACTGGTTTAGCCGGATATTTGCATAGAAAGATATAACAAGAAATTACATTAGAAATAATAATCAGTGCACTGATATATATAATATATCCTGACTAACCATTTAATTTACATCCTTTCTCCAAATAATATATAAAAGCCTGGTACAAATTTTCTTTATATAAAGATTGGAGTATTCTTGAGAAAAATGTATTTATGTCTGATCATTAACCTAGCAAAGACACACTTTGTATCGTAATTTTACAATGGTAATAACAGGGCAAATATCCCGATTTCTTAAATATTTATTACTGGGGTATTTGCTTTCGTATGAACTGGCCGGAATTGCAAACGCAGATTCTTTATCGGAAGCGCAGCGTGCCCACTGTACAGGTAATTATAGTGAAGCGGCAAAATTGTACCGACTGGCCGCCGAGAGTGGAAATGCAGACGCGAGATATGCTCTTGGCTTAATGTACACGTATGGTGAAGGTGTGACTGCCGATTATCAGAAAGCCGAAAAATGGTATCGTTTAGCTGCAGAAAAGGGTCATAGAGATGCACAGTACACTCTGGGTCTGATATATGGAAGTGGCCAGCAAGGGTTGGCTCAGGATCTTCAGAAAGCGGTTAAATGGTATCGCTTAGCAGCTGCACAGGAGCATATCAATGCACTACTTAATCTTGGCATGATTTATGAGCGGGGCTATGGTCAGGGCATACGCCGGGACTATCGTGAGGCTGTAAAGTGGTATCGCTTAGCAGCAGAGAAAGGAAATCCGGGCGCACAGGCTCATCTTGGAATAATGTATATAAGAGGATTCGGTGTTTCAAGAAATCTTATTCGTGCATATATGTGGTTGGAACTGGCATCGGATAGAGGTATCGGTATGGCACAGCAGGGTCGTGCTGAGGCAGCTGAAAGGATGTCACCTTCTCAAGTTTTCAGGGCAAAAAAATGGCGGCTAATTGTAGGTCTCGTAATTACAAAAACTGTGATTAGAACATGGGGTAGCTGAGTTATTTGCTATTTTTCGGCTTCATAGCAGATGAGCTTATTTACGTAACTATGTGCTTATATGTGATGGATTTTTTGGCATAAACTCGGAATTTCAGCCTATGTTTCCTCTCGCTCAGTTGGCTTGATGGTAAGGACTGCGCAAGGAGAATGTCTGACTATATATTCTGCGACACTTCCCAAGGCAAGTCGGTTCCAACCAGTATATCCGTGTGTACCAACAACAAGTAAATCAGCGTTTTGCTCGTTAGCAACCCGGATTATTTCAGGACCGGCATGGCCTTCGGCAAAAATAGTATCAGCTTTTACATGGAAAGAATCAGCCAGCTTTTTAAGCATTTTTTTCCCCCGTTCCCGGGTTTGTACAAGATCTTCATTCTCCTGTTCCTCTTTTTTTGCTTTTCTGTACATGGTGCCAATCGATCTTGGGTTAAATACGTGTAAAGCTTGCAGTTTTGCATTGTAAGTCTGAGCCAGTAATACCGCATGATAACTGGCATCTTCAGAGGCTTCTGAAAAATCTGTTGCTAAAATGATCTTTCGGATCAGTGATTCCATTAAAGTTCTCCTTAGTAAATTTCCTGTACTACCAGTAATCATAAACGCGGGATTCCACGTCCGTCAAATAATAAGAGGCTGTTTTATCCTTTTGAAAGATAAAAAGACTCAGTTAAAGTAGTTTTATTTGTTTAAAACTAACTTCCGATTACGTGGCGGGCAGTTACTTCAATTTCAATCCGCATACGAGGATCAGATAAACCGACAGATATCATCATTGCAGCAGGCTTAACCTCACCGAAATATTTACGTAGTGTTGACCAGCAACCGGGAAAATCTGCAGCATTAGGAAGTACGTAAGTTACCCGAACAACATCTTTCATACTTGACCCTGCTTTAATTAAGGCTTCCTAAATATTTTAAAGCATTGTTCGGTCTGTTCTACCAGATCATCAGAAATGCTCATCTTGCTGTAATCAAATCCTGTCGTGCCCGATACAAAAACCCAGTTTCCATTTACTACAGCACGTGAATAACCAATTTCTTGTTCAAAAGTGGAGCCGGAGCTTATTAATTGACGCGGCATAGAACCCTCCATATGTATAAATCTTATTATAGGTAGTTGGCTAAATAGTAATGTAGGAACAAACAGATTTATTAACAAAATAATCGGCTATCAGCGTTCTGTCATATAGATCAGACAGCTTATGTTCTTGCTAACTGATTGTAGAGTTTCTTCCAATAAATTGTTCCTACAAAACCTGATCCACCGGTAATAGTCGTCAGGCCAATTATCTTATACACACAGCCTCGTGAAACTTTTACTTGGCAATCCGGGTTTAGTAAGCCGAGAGAATTTTGTACTAATTTTAGCGTTTCCCCGCCAAGCAGAATTGGCCACATACAGGCAAGACGAAGCCTTATCTCGGATCTTGGAATAGCCATCGTATACTCCCACCCCTGATCCAGGTATTCCATTGCTTGCTGAATAAGCTTATTTAATATGGGCTGAAAAGAACGCCAAGAATCAGGCTGTAGGATATCGTTCGGAGAAAGTCCTGCGGTTTTCAATACTGATGCCGGAATATAGCAGCGACCCCGCCTTAGATCCTTAGCTATATCCTTGACGATATTAGTCAGTTGAAGTCCCTTACCAAAATTTATACCGATACTACTCATCTGCTTTACATCCCAATTATTCAATGAAGATAAGTGAGTGCACATAAGGTTCGTCCAGTAATCCCCCACACATCCGGCGACATAGTAAATATAACGGTTAAGATCTTCTTGTGTTTCGAGTGAGAGTGGATTTTCAGTAGTACCGCCCTGAAATAATTTAAGGTCCATTTCCATTCCCTTTGTGAGAGTTGTCATGAGATCGTTGATACGGATCCGATCAGAAAGCGTACATTCAAGATATACTTGAAAGCAATCTTCCAATCTTTCAAGAAGAATTCGCTCAGCGGGTAGTGCTTGATGTGAGACCAGGGCGGTCTGAATAGACTTAACTATTTCCCAGTCTATAGTATCCAGAGTAAAAAGTTTCTGAAAATTTTTCAGATGAATGATACGTTCAGACTGTTCTATCAAATCGGTATCTGTAATAGTGTCAGCTGCACGGGCAAAGAGATAGGCAAGCCCAACCTGGGTACGTACTGATACGGGTAATACTGCAAGAGTTAAATAAAATGACCGTGATACCTTGGATAAAAGATCTCCGAGGAGATATGATTTGGTGGCAGGAGAGAGATTCACTGGCATCTGCAGATTTATTTACTGGCTTCAATCATGGCATCAATCTTTTTTCGGTCGATGCGGGTCATTAGGTGCTCAAATGCCTTGATCTGATGTCCGGGTTTCAAAGTTTTTTTCAAGTCCATCCATTGTAGCGGTTCAACATTCAGAAATGACTCAGCTTTCTCAGCTAGCTTCGGTAAAATTGGTTTAAGCAAGACAGTAAGGATTCTAAAACACTCAATTGTTATACTGGATACTAAATGTAACGCAAGTTTTGTCGGGTGATCCTTAGCAAGCTCTGTCGGAGAATTCTTTATTTGCTTTGCCTTATCCCAAGGTTTTTGCTGGTCCCAATACTCATTTACTTTATCAGTAAGTGCCATAATCACGGAGACTGCCTGATTGTAACGGCGATTCTCCATATGTGTTTGTATAAGGTCTGCTTTATTCAGCAGTTCATATGCCAACCCATGCTTGCCAGCTTTAAGTTGTTTTATTTCAATGGATTCTCCATAGTCCGGAGAAGTTATATTTGCAAGCTGACTGTCAAAATAGTTGACTAAGAAACCGGCAGCACGACTGGCAATGTTGACATATTTTCCAACTAAATCGCTATTTACCCGGGCTATAAAATCATCCAGATTCAGGTCAATATCCTCCATTGATCCATTCAACTTCGCTGCGTAATAATATCGTAGCCATTCAGGGTTCAATCCCTGCTTCATATAATTTTCAGCAGTAATAAATGTACCTCTTGATTTGCTCATTTTCTCACCATTTATGGTGAGAAATCCATGGGAAAAGATTTGGGTAGGTGTACGGTAACCGGAGCATTCCAACATTGCCGGCCAAAATAACGCATGAAAATAGAGAATATCTTTGCCAATAAAATGATAAAGCTCTGTGGCAGAGCCTTTTCTCCAGAACTCGTCAAAGTTAATATCGTATTGATCGCACAAATTTTGGAAGCTTCCCATGTAACCGATCGGTGCATCCAGCCATACATAAAAATACTTACCAGACGCATTAGGTATTTCAAATCCGAAGTATGGTGCATCGCGTGAAATATCCCAGTCAGACAGGTTGTTTTGTCCTGATTCTCCTAACCATTCCTGCATTTTGTTGGCAGCTTCAGATTGCAGATGATTTTCTTCTTGTGTCCAACGTCTCAGAAAATTTACACAACGGCTATCAGATAACCTGAAAAAGAAATGTTCTGAAGTTTTCATTACCAGGGCTGCGCTGGATACGGTGGAATAAGGTTCTATCAGATCTGTAGGGATATATGCCGCACCACATACTTCGCAGTTATCGCCATACTGATCTTTTGCACTACATTTCGGGCATTCTCCTTTGATAAAACGGTCTGGTAAAAATATGTTTTTGTCAGGGTCATAGAATTGCTCAATATTTTTTGTAGTTATCAGGCTGGGATCAGCAGCTTTTAGCTTTGTATAAATATCTTCAGAGTATTCGCGGGTTTCCGGAGAGTGTGTAGTGTAATAATTATCAAATTCAATATGAAAATCTGTAAAATCTCTCAGATGCTCACCATGTACTTGGTTGATCAGCTCTTCCGGTGTGATTCCCTCTTTTTCTGCACGGAGCATCACGGGTGTTCCGTGTGTATCATCTGCACACACAAAATAAATTTCATGTCCGTCTTCTTTAGGGAGGCACATTTTCTGGAAGCGTACCCAGATATCAGTCTGAATATATTCCACCAGGTGACCCAGATGGATACTGCCGTTGGCATAGGGTAATGCAGAAGTAATCAGGATTTTTCGCTTGTTCATTAATTGTTTATTGAGACCTGGCAAATGCAAATTGTAACAAACTGTATGCCCTGATCTGATATTTGTTAAAATTTAATGTTTTCAATGCTTGTATGCGTACCGGGAAAGGAACCAAAAAGTGACAATTTCAGAACTACAGGTACAGTCTGTTCTCAGAGAGATTATTGATCCAACCACTGGTAAAGATTATGTAACCAGCAGGGAAGTGGGTGAGATCAGAGTAAATTCCAATAATGTATCACTTGATATTATATTGAGTTATCCGGCTAAAAGCTTAATTGAGAGTATTCGTAGTCAGATCATTGAAAAGCTTAAAATGATTTCAAATATTGGGGAAGTAGAGGTTAATATCACCAGTAAAATCATTTCGCGGGTAACGCAGCGTGGTGTACAGCACATACCTGACGTCAAAAATATTATAGCTGTGGCTTCTGGAAAAGGAGGGGTCGGCAAATCTGCAACCGCAGTCAATCTTGCACTTGCACTGGCTTCTGAGGGCGCTTCTGTTGGGATTTTAGATGCTGATATTTACGGGCCTTCGCAGCCACAAATGTTAGGAATTAGTGGCCGGCCTGAATCGCAAGACGGTAAACATATGGAGCCGCTGGAGGCGCACGGGATACAGGTCATGTCTATTGGATTATTGATTGATATAGAAACACCTATGGTATGGCGTGGTCCGATGGTAACGCAGGCACTACAACAGTTACTTAATGATACTCGATGGAGAGATATAGATTACCTGATCGTTGACATGCCTCCTGGTACCGGTGATATACAGTTGACACTTGCGCAGAAAGTACCGGTCACAGGTGCTGTTATAGTTACGACACCGCAGGATATAGCTTTATTAGATGCCCGCAAAGGATTAAAGATGTTTGAGAAAGTTGGTATTCCCATCATAGGTATTGTTGAAAATATGAGTACACATATTTGCTCAAAGTGTGGTTTTAGTGAGCATATTTTTGGAGAGGGCGGAGGCGCTAAAATGTGTAAGGATTATGATGTCGAATTTCTTGGTGCTCTTCCGCTTGATATTAAAATTCGAGAACAGACCGATTCGGGGAATCCTACTGTGGCAGCAGATCCTGAGGGAAACATAGCACAAATTTATCGTAGTATTGCACGTCGTACTGCAGTGAAGGTGGCGGAGCTATCAAAGGATCACTCTTCTTCATTCCCGGATATTGTGATTCAGAATACTTAATCAGGCATACCAGAATAAGAGAAACGGAAATAATTTACGCTGAATATACTTGTAATTAATAATTTATTTACCCATATAATGACAATAAAATCAGATAGATGGATTCGACATATGGCAAAAGAGAAAGGCATGATTGAGCCGTTCGAGCCAAATCAAATGAAGCATGTTAATGGTCACAAGATAGTTTCTTACGGCACTTCAAGTTACGGTTATGACATACGTTGCTCGAACGAATTCAAATTGTTTACTAACATAAACTCTACAATTGTAGATCCTAAGAATTTTGATTCCAATTCATTTGTTGATGTAAAGAATGACGTTTGTATCATTCCACCCAATTCTTTTGCTTTAGCTCGAACAGTTGAGTATTTCCGTATTCCTCGCAATGTGTTAACAATCTGCCTTGGTAAATCTACTTATGCTCGTTGTGGCATTATTGTAAATGTCACCCCGTTTGAACCGGAGTGGGAGGGTTTTGTAACGTTAGAGTTCTCAAATACTACACCACTCCCTGCCAAAATTTATGCGAACGAGGGAGTGGCGCAGGTTATATTCTTTGAATCGGATGAAGTATGTGAAACATCATACAAAGATCGTGGTGGAAAATATCAGGGTCAGAAAGGTGTGACTTTACCAAAAATATAGATTTAATTTGTGTGAGATTTATTCTGTTTGGTTGAGTATAAAGAAATAAAAAAGGTATATGAGGATTATTACATATATCTTTTTAGAGAGAGCTTCAGCCTATTCTAAAAACTTAAAATTAAGTCTAAGCCTAAGCCTAAGCCTAAGCCTAAGCCTAAGCCTAAGCCTAAGCCTAAGCCTAAGCCTAAGCCTAAGCCTAAGCCTAAGCCTAAGCCTTACCTGGGATGTCCTCCTGCAAGCATATGAATAATAGTTAATTTTCCATAGCTGTTACGTGAAATTATTTCGTTTGCTATTTCATTTGAAAAAAAGACTTGATTCCATTGAAATGAAGTCTATAATCCGCCTAAATTTTACAAAACTTAATTAGTGGAGAGAAGATCATTATGAAAAGCAAAAATAACTATTTCGCCCCGGCTGATCTGGTCAGCATTCACATCCCCGTAACGTAGTGTTTCTCGAAGGGAGACCCTCATGCAAATGCGCGCCACAGCTCTACGAAAGAAAGTACAGACAAATGTAGTATTCGACACCCATCCCGAAGTTAGTCTTGATTTTGAACATGTACGAGCGGCCTTAAGCAAAAGTTATAGTAAGCCTTTCCTGTTGCTTGACAGCAACATTGTCCGTGATAAAACTCACCGTTTCAAAGCTGCAATGCCACGTGTACATCCTCATTATGCGGTAAAGGCTAATCCAGACCCACGTGTGCTAAAAACATTGATTCAGGAGAATGTGAACTTTGAAATTGCATCTGTTTCTGAACTAGATCTTCTAATTAGTCTGGGCGTGCCTGCGAAAGAAATCTATTACAGTAACCCAATGAAATCGAGGGCTTACCTAGAATATGCATCATCTAAAGGTGTTGAGTGGTATGCGCTGGACAGCATTGAAGAGTTACGTAAGATTGTAAGTATAAAACCAGATGCAAAAATGTATTTGCGTATAGATACCCCTAATATTGGTAGTGACTGGCCGCTGGCAGGTAAGTTTGGTACACATATTTCTGATATAAATGAAATTATTACTGAGGCTGCAAGGCTTAAGGCTGATCTTGCTGGCGTCACTTTCCATGTCGGTTCGCAGTGTCGTAATCCTTTAAACTGGCAGGTAGGTATTGAGCGTGCTAAAAAGGTATTTATCAGTATGCGTCGTGTCGGGTTAAATCCGCGTCTGCTTAACATAGGCGGCGGATATCCTGTGCGCTATGTTAAACCCATTCCCTCAATTGAAGTAATTGGAGAGATTGTGAATGCGGCTATTGCAGATTTGCCGGAGGATATTCGTATCATGGCGGAGCCGGGTCGTTATCTGGTATCTGATTCAGCCTATTTTGTCTGTCGCGTGGTAGGAACTGCTACCCGCAGTGGGAAGAGATGGATGTATTGGGATGCAGGAATGTTTGGTGGTGTCATTGAGATTACTGAGGGGTTGCGTTACGAAATTCTTACTGATCGCAAGGGACAGAGTATTCCATGGACTATCGCTGGTCCTACCTGTGATTCTGTTGATATTCTAATGCGCGATGAAATGTTACCGGCAGATATTCAGGAGGGAGATTTCATTTATATTCCTAATGCAGGGGCATATACTACTGCTTATGCCAGCAACTTTAATGGTTTTCCGTTACCGGATGTAGTCGTTTTATAAAATTATAGGTTAGGTCTTTTGTGTAATTAATTCGGCATTATCTTTTTTAGATATTCGGGTATATATAAAGCGTTGGAAGTAAATTCCGCTATCTTTTACTTGAGTTAGGTCTTGCATTGTTTTGGTGGCAAGAAACTGGCGTCCTTGGTGAGTTTTTTTCCACTCAGAGGTATTAATTTTCGGGAAAAACGTGTCGCCTCTGAATATCTCGAATAATTCACCAGTTCGATTCTTATTTTCAATTTGAGTTAAATGTATCTCATCAGCTAATGAAATAGCCGATGCATATAGTTGTCCCCCGCCGATAATAAAAATCTTTTTTACGTTACCAGAAATGTCAATGGCTTCTTTGAGTGAATAAACCACTTCACAGCCAGGTGCTGTATATTTGTGATTCCTTGTTACTACTATATTTTTTCGATTTGGGAGCGCTTTACATTTTAATGATTCAAAAGTTTTGCGTCCCATTATAATTGGGTGTCCTAAAGTTGTTCTTTTAAAATAGCGTAGATCGCGAGGCAAGTGCCAGGGCATTTTATTTTCAAATCCAATTATACCGCCAGGCGCTACTGCCGCGATTAGTGCGATTTTCGGTTTCATACTGCGATTGGGGCTTTAATCATTGGATGAGGATTGTAATTTTCCAGTGTAAAGTCTATGAAGTTGTAGTCTAAAATATTTAGAACTGCCGGATTTAGTTTCATTAAAGGTAGTTCTCTTGGTTGACGAGAAAGCTGTTCCCGTGCCTGATCAAGATGGTTGAGATATAGATGAGCGTCACCCAAAGTGTGGATGAACTCACCTGGTTCTAAATTACAACTTTGTGCCACCATTAATGTAAGTAGTGCATAAGAGGCAATATTGAATGGAATGCCAAGAAAAATATCTGCACTACGTTGATAAAGCTGGCAAGAGAGCTTGCCATCAGCAACATAAAATTGGAAAAATGCGTGGCATGGTGGTAATTTCATTTTATCTAAATCACCTACATTCCATGCTGAAATAATCATACGTCGCGAGTTAGGAGTCTCTTTAATTTGCTTAATTACCTGAGTAATTTGATCCACATACTGCCCGTCTGTTTTGGGCCAGGAACGCCATTGGCATCCATAAATAGGACCTAAATTTCCGTTTTCATCCGCCCATTCATTCCAGATAGAGACACCATTGTCATTCAGGTATTTTATATTCGTCCCACCTTGCAAAAACCAGAGTAATTCATGAATGATAGATTTCAAGTGACACTTTTTAGTGGTAACAAGTGGAAAGCCTTTCTCCAGGTTAAAACGCATTTGGTAGCCAAATACCGAAAGCGTACCGGTTCCGGTGCGATCTGATTTCTTATGACCTTGTTCAAGAACATGTTGCATTAATTCTAGGTACTGACGCATGGGAGAGAAAATGATTGTAGGATTAAAAAAGAGTAATGTAAGAAACTGTAATTAGTCTATGAGACATGGCGTATATAATACCAGTTAATTATTTACAGGATTGTTACAAATGATTGCAAAATTAATTCAGAAAATCTCACCTGTGAGTCAGTCTACCAAAATAAATCAACTTTTAGTTGTACTGCCAAAACGGGATAAATCGTACGGAAAATTTCAGAATAAGCATGCATTCTATGGTAAAGATACCTTAGAGGCCTTGTTATTGAGGCGCAAAATGAAACCCAGGGAAATGTGTGGAGTACCAGTTAGCGCCAATTTGGAAAATGGCTCCTTATGTGCATGGGTCATAGTAGATCAGGAGGAGTCTGTTTTTGAACAACAAACCTGTATACGCAAAGCTTTACAAATGTTGTTAGATGAGAATCCTGAGGAAATTCATATTGGTGTTTACGGGGATACCAGGGAAAAGAGGGAACTTGCAGAGTTAGCAGTATTTGTATCATGGGTAAATGGTTCGATACTGCCATCACGAAAAACTGATAAGAAAAAACCATACAGAAAAGAGCTCGCTAAAATTGTTTTGCATGGGTACAAAGATGCTGGTGGCTTTGCATTACTGCGTAGTAAGGCAGAGGGTAATATACTTGCACGTGAGCTTACTGTTTTGCCGCCCAATGAATTAACTCCTGATTTATATTGCAGACGCGTCAAGAAGCTTGCAAATAGTGAAGGTTGGAAATACCAGAAGTTTGATTTGAGAAAACTTCGTAAAATGGGCGCAGGCGCATTTATTGCTGTAGCTCAGGGTAGTGATTCAGAAGATGCCGGCATTGTTCATCTACAAAGGTCAGTTAAAGGTTCAGATAAAACTGTGGCATTGGTAGGGAAGGGTATTTGTTTTGATACCGGAGGCCATAACCTTAAACCGACACGCTACATGTACGGAATGCATGAAGATATGAACGGATCAGCAGTGGCTCTGGGTATTTTCTCGCAGCAACTCATGCTAACCTGGCTGTAAATATCGACTGCTGGCTTGCGATTGCACAAAACCATATTGGCCCTCGTGCATATAAGCAAAACGACGTGGTTACCGCATTAAACGGAGATACAATCGAAATTATTAATACGGATGCCGAAGGGCGTATGGTGCTGGCGGATACGTTGAGTCTGGCAACCAAACAAAATCCTGATGTGATGATAGATTTTGCAACTCTGACCGGCACCATGTGTGTAGCACTGGGTTCACGCTATAGTGGTTTTTTCAGTAATAATGACAACCTTGCACAGCAAGCTGTAGTTTCAGGAAAACTTTGTGGTGAAAGGGTTCTGGCGTTTCCTATGGATCCAGATTATAAAATAGGCCTGAAAAGTACAATTGCTGACATTAAGCAGTGTTCAATGGAGCACGAAGCTGATCATATACTTGCAGCACTTTTTCTTAGTCGGTTTGCTGGTAAAACTCCATGGATTCATTTGGATCTTTCTGCAAGTAGAAACACAGGTGGATTAGGGGCAGTTAGTAGCGACGTTACAGGTTTTGGTGTTGGATGGGGCATGCAGATGTTACAAAGAATATTGCAAAACCGGTAACTATGTTTTTAATTGCTCGTGCTAAAATTGATATATTGATTTAATAAGTGAGTTGAAATGTCCGGCAACACGATTGGAAAGGTTTTTTGTGTAACTTCTTTCGGTGAATCTCATGGGCCGGCTATTGGCTGTGTCGTAGACGGTTGTCCACCGGGCATGGAATTATCTTCTGGCGATATTCAGCAGGAACTGGACCGACGCAGACCCGGCACTTCTCGTTATGTAACTCAGCGAAAAGAATCTGATACAGTGGAGATTCTTTCTGGTGTTTTCGAGGGTAGAACTACCGGTACTCCCATGGCCTTACTAATTCGCAACGAGGATCAGCGCAGTAAAGACTACAGTAAGATAATGGAAGCTTTTCGTCCCGGGCATGCAGACTATACCTACTGGCAGAAATATGGGATTAGAGATTATCGTGGTGGTGGGCGAGCCTCCGCTCGCGAAACGGCAGTACGGGTAGCTGCTGCATCCATAGCAAAAAAATGGTTGTACGAAAAGTTTGGTATTTCAATACGTGGCTACATGGCACAATTAGGACCAGTAGAAGTCCCATTTAAACAGTGGGATACGGTAAATAGTAATCCGTTTTTTTCTGCAAATGCTGATATGGTGTCCCAACTTGAAGAGTTTATGGAAAAATTACGTAAATCTGGTGACTCAGTTGGAGCAAAGATTATTGTGGTGGCAGAAAACGTACCAGTTGGTTGGGGTGAGCCTGTTTATGACCGGCTGGATGCAGATATTGCTCACGCTATGATGAGTATCAATGCAGTAAAAGGTATTGAAATTGGTGCGGGTTTTGCCAGCGTTGCACAAAAAGGGACTCAACATTCTGACGAAATAACTCCTGAAGGATTTCTTAGTAATAATGCGGGCGGGATACTAGGGGGGATCTCAACAGGACAGGATATTATTGTAAATATTGCCATTAAACCTACTTCGAGTATCCGTTTGGAACGGCGGTCGATTGATAAGTCTGGAAAGCCTGTAATTGTAGAAACTCATGGCAGGCATGATCCCTGTGTAGGAATTCGTGCTACTCCTATTGCTGAAGCAATGCTGGCGCTGGTTCTGATGGATCATGCATTACGTCACCGTGCGCAAAATGCTGATGTGGAGTGCCTAACACCAAAAATCTCAGGCAAGACTTCCAAAGAAGAATCTGTATTAAGTAGCGGTAGCAGGGTTAAACCGGAACCCACAGAGAATCCTGAGCCTGATGAAGCTTGAACTTAATTTTTTCTGTTTGTGATGGCAAAAATGACTAACGACTATGATTCTTTGTAATTGTCATTAACAGCTAAATAGTAAGATAGATCTTTTATAAAGAAGTCTTACAGGGATTATTCGGGGGCATCATTGTCGTGCTCAATGAAACTACGTTGGGATATTTTCTGTACCATTGTTGATAATTTTGGTGATGTTGGCTTCTGCTGGAGACTTGCACGTCAGTTAGTGAATGAGCATGGACTGGAAGTAAGGCTTTGGGTGGATGACCTTGCTATCTTTTCCCGGATTGCACCGTCAATAGATGTTGATGAAGAGCGGCAGTGGCTTCAGGGTGTTGAGATATATTACTGGCGGCAACCATTTCCCAGAATCAAGCCTGCTGACGTGGTAATTGAGACTTTTGCCTGTAAATTACCTGATAATTACATTCTAGCTATGGCAGATCTACCACAGCAGCCAGTTTGGATAAATCTTGAGTATCTTAGTGCCGAGAATTGGACATTAGACTGTCACTGTCTGCCGTCATTTCATCCACATTTGCATTTGACAAAAAATTTTTTCTTTCCAGGTTTTGTAGGAGGTACAGGGGGTTTGTTACTGGAAAAGAATTTATTGCCTGACCGAATTGCATTTAATAATGTTTCGCAGGAGTTATTTTGGCAGGAGACAGGCATACAATCACGCAGAGAAGGGGAATTATATATTTCCTTATTTTGTTACGATGACGCACCAATAAAAGAGCTATTGTCAGCATGGGTTATATCAGACTTTCCAATACGTGTGTTGGTTCCACAACACTCAATCGATAATGCAATTGGTATGTTTTTTGGTGTTGATTCACCAAAAGCCGGGCAGATGTTGCAGTCTGGTAAATTGCAAGTATGCATTATTCCATTTTTAGAGCAGGACAAGTATGACCAACTACTTTGGGCATGTGATATTAATTTTGTACGTGGCGAAGATTCTTTTATTCGTGCTCAGTGGGCGGAACGGCCCTTTGTATGGAACATTTATCCTCAAGCTGAGCAATCACATCGACTAAAGCTAGAAGCGTTTCTAAATCTTTATACTGAAAGAATGTTACCAGAGATGTCCGCTGCCGTATTTTCTTTGTGGAATGCATGGAACGGCAACGGCCAGATTATAAATGCATGGCCTGTTTTTGCTGCTCAGATGATCACGTTGACACAATATGGTAATAAATGGACTAGACAGTTATTGCCTATAGGAGACCTTACGTCTAATCTGGTAAAGTTTAGTAGAAAAGATCAGATATAATCTGAAACCTATAAAATAAAGAAATTATCTTTGTAGTTTTCCAAGTAAGTAATTTTTTCTTGACTTCAAATATTAGGATGAAACATGAAAACAGCAATGGAGCTTCGTGCAGGTAACGTCGCTATGATCGACAATGTCCCAATGGTCGTACAGAAATGTGAATTTACTAAGTCCGGACGTAATGCATCTGTGGTCAGAATGAAATTAAAGAATCTTCTTTCTAATACTGTAACAGAAGTGATATATAAAGCTGATGAGAAATTTGATATGGCTGTGCTTGACCAAAAAGACTGCACCTACTCGTATTATGCTGATCCACTATATGTATTTATGGACAGTGAATACAATCAAATTGAAGTCGAAGCAGATAATATGTCGGAAGTGATAAATTATTTAATTGATGGCATGGAAGATATTTGTAAATTGACGTTTTACAACGATAAGGTTATTTCAGTTGAACTTCCAACTACAGTTGTTCGTGAAGTTGAATATACTGAGCCTGCTGTTCGTGGAGATACTTCAGGAAAAATAATGAAGCCAGCACGCCTGAAGGGAACTTCTTATCAGATTCAGGTTGCTGCTTTTGTTGAGATTGGTGACATGATTGAAATTGATACTCGTACTGACGAGTTTAAGAAGCGTGCCTGATCATTGCTGGAGTTCATTCGTAAATAGTAGAAATTAATCAACAGTAGTTGATCACAAAAAAATGATCTGATGCAATCACTTCCCTACTGGCGTCTTTCAGGATTTTATTTTTTTCACTTTGCATTTATAGGTGCATTTGCTCCATATTGGGGCCTCTATCTTAAATCCCTTTCCTTTAATGCATTCCAGATTGGCGTACTGATGTCTTTGCTACACGTAATGCGCATTTTTGCCCCAACTGCATGGGGTTGGCTGGCTGATCACACTGGCAGACGGATGTTGATCGTTCAACTAGCTGCAATTACCGGTCTGGTAAGCTATTGCGGTGTTTTCTTTGGGGAATCATTTGTCTGGCTGTTTATCATAATGGCGCTGATGAGCTTTTTTTGGAGTGCATCACTTCCATTGATGGAGGCAACAACTCTATCCCATCTGGGAGATAGTACGGCCAGATACGGGAGTATTCGTTCATGGGGTTCGTTAGGGTTTGTTTGTGCAGTGATAGGTATAGGGTATCTGTTAGACACTACAGAAATCGTATCTCTATTGTGGTGGGTGTTAGGATTTAAATTAGGTATCGTTATTTTCTCCTGGCGGATTCCTGAGGCGGAAATAGCATCTCATCCCACCGATAGTCTGTCCGTCAAACAGATACTTAAACAGCCAGGTGTATTGGCTTTCTTTACCGCATGTTTGTTAATGGCCTTTGCCCATGGCCCTTACTACACGTTTTACTCGATCTATTTGGTAGAGTATGAATATAGTAAAGGTGCTATCGGCTGGCTTTGGGCAATTGGCGTGATATGTGAAATAGGTATATTTTTTCTTATACCTAAAGTAATGCACTGGCTTAGCCTAAAGCAGGTTCTTGCATTTAGTTTTTGTTGTGCAGTAGTACGGTTTTTAATGATAGGTTGGGGAGTAGAATGGCCGGTAGTTGTACTACTGGCACAAATTCTGCATGCAGCAACGTATGGGGCACACCATGTTGCGGCAATGATGGTGGTACATCATTTTTTTCGTGGACGCCATCAAGCCAAAGGGCAGGCCTTTTATACGAGTTTTACATTCGGGATTGGCGGGGCACTGGGCGGAGTATTCAGTGGTTACGCCTGGGAGTGGCTGGGACCAGGATTCACATTTAGCATGAGTGCATTAGCTGCGTTACTGGGTCTGGGATTAGTAATATGGAAAGTTAACATTAAATAGTAAGTAAGAAAAGAAAATGGCAGGTTGTATAATTTATATAATTACATTATGAGATAATCTAACGTTCAATAAGGCATTTTTTAGTAATGCAAACTTTATACGATAAACTCTGGAAAAATCATGTGGTTCATGATGGGCCTGGTGAAACGGCACTGATCTATATTGACCGTCATCTGGTACATGAAGTTACTAGCCCGCAAGCATTTGAATCACTAAGAATTGCTGGGCGCAAACCCTGGCGCCTGGATTCGGTTCTTGCGGTAGCAGACCACAATGTGCCAACTACCAATCGTACCAATGGAATCAGTGATCCGATCTCACGGTTACAGGTTGAGACTCTTGATCGGAACTGTGAGGAATTGGGTATCACTGAATTTAAGATGAATGATCTGCGCCAGGGAATTGTTCATGTGATTGGCCCGGAGCAAGGCGCGACACTACCTGGTATGACAGTAGTATGTGGGGACTCACATACCAGTACACATGGTGCATTTGCCTGTCTTGCTTTTGGAATAGGTACATCTGAAATAGAGCATGTGCTTGCAACTCAGTGTTTGTCGATAAAAAGAGCACTAGAGATGCAAATTTTAGTAGAAGGAACGCTTGGCCCTGGTATTACTGCCAAGGATGTGGCACTTGCTATTATCGGAGAAATTGGAACAGCCGGAGGCACCGGTTATGCCATTGAGTTTTCTGGCAGCACTATTAGCGGTCTATCAATGGAAGGTCGTATGACGCTTTGCAATATGGCAATCGAAGCAGGCGCACGTGTTGGTATGATAGCCGTAGACGATACCACTATTGAATATATCAGTGGACGACCATTTGCGCCAAAAGGAGATTTATGGGAGAAAGCGGTTAGTTATTGGAGCACACTTAGAAGTGATGAAGGGGCAAAATTTAATCATGTTGTAAAAATTAATGCAACGGAAATAAAACCACAAGTGACTTGGGGGACATCTCCTGAGATGGTTACAACGGTAGATGGCAGAGTTCCGGATCCGTTAAAAATTACTGATCCAGTGAAACGTAATGATATGCAGCGTGCTTTGGAGTATATGGGGCTTGTACCTGATACGTTGATCAGCAAAATTTACCTGGATAAGATTTTTATTGGTTCTTGTACTAACTCTCGAATTGAAGATTTAAGAGCGGCAGCAGAAGTAGTAAAGGATAGACATATTGCAAAGAATATTAAACTTGCAATGGTTGTTCCGGGCTCTGGTTTAGTAAAGCTTCAGGCAGAAGAGGAAGGATTAGATAAGATATTTCGTGAGGCAGGATTTGAATGGCGTGAACCAGGTTGTTCAATGTGCCTTGCAATGAATGATGACTATCTTTCGCCGGGGGAACGATGTGCTTCTACATCTAATCGTAATTTTGAAGGCAGACAAGGACCGGCTGGGCGCACTCATTTAGTAAGTCCTGCAATGGCGGCCGCCGCAGCGGTAGCCGGCCATTTTACAGATGTGCGGAATATATATGGGAGTGCATAAAAACGTTTTGTTTTTCTTATAAGTATTTTTATAACCGGTATTAAATTCAGTCTTGTAAGTCGTTAAGTAATCTAACAAGTGTATTATTTTAAATAAAGAGAAGAGTAATTTAGTCAATGGAAAAATTTCTTGGTTGTAAGGGACTGGTTGTGCCATTAGACCGTGCAAATATTGATACAGATGCAATTATTCCCAAGCAGTTTTTAAAATCAATAAAACGATCTGGTTTTGGCCGGTACTTATTTGATGAGTGGCGTTATCTGGATCATGGCGAGCCAGGGAAAGATGCTGCTCAGCGCAAGCCAAACCCGGGTTTTGTTCTTAATCAGACGCGATATCAGGGAGCAAGAATTTTATTAACACGTGCAAATTTTGGTTGTGGTTCAAGTCGAGAGCATGCTCCATGGGCTCTTCAGGACTATGGTTTTCAGGTGATAATCGCTCCTAGTTATGCCGATATTTTTTTTAACAATTCATTTAAAGTTGGGTTGTTGCCCATTGTGCTTAGAGAAAATATTGTGGATCAGATATTTCGTGAGGTAGATTTGAATGTAGGCTATTCTCTTGCTGTTAACCTGGAGGATCAGACGGTTACCACGCCTACTGGTGAAGTTAATACCTTTGATATTGATTCATTTCGGAAAGAAAATATGCTGAATGGATTGGATGAAATTGGACTGACGTTGCAGCATGCAGGCAAAATAAGGGAATTCGAGGATAAGAAACGTATTGAACAACCATGGTTATTTGCCTAGCATATATATTTAGAATTAATGGCTCAGAAAAAAATTTATGAAGATTGCAGTTTTACCTGGTGATGGTATTGGTCCTGAAATTGTTGCTCAAGCAGTGCGTGTATTAGAAGCGCTTACGAGCGATGGAATAAAATTTGAGTTGGAGACAGCTCTATTGGGAGGATGTGCAGTTGATGCAACCGGTAAACCGTTTCCTGAGGCAACCCGCAAGCTTACTATGGAAGCAGATGCTGTGTTACTAGGAGCTGTGGGTGGCTTGCAGTATGACAAACTCCCACGTGAAAAACGTCCGGAGCGGGGCTTACTATCCATTCGTAAAGATTTAAACCTTTTTGCAAACTTGCGTCCGGTGATGCTTTACTCAGAGCTTGAGGATGCTTCAACACTGAAACCTGAAGTTATCTCAGGTTTAGATATTTTGATTATTCGCGAGTTGACCGGCGATATTTATTTTGGCGAGCCGCGTGGAATTAAATTGCATGATGATCAGCGTCTGGGATTTAATACAATGATTTATAGTGAGGCTGAAATATGTAGAATTGCCCATGTTGCCTTTCAGGTTGCACGTAAGCGTAATAAAAAGCTTTGTTCAGTGGATAAAATGAACGTACTTGAATGTTCACAACTGTGGCGCGATGTTGTAATAGAGGTCGCCAAGGAATATCCGGACGTGGAGCTTTCACATATGTTGGTAGACAATGCTGCAATGCAGCTGGTACTTAAACCAAAACAGTTTGATGTAATAGTTACAGGCAATATGTTTGGTGATATCTTATCGGATGAAGCTTCAATGCTTACTGGTTCCATAGGTATGCTGCCATCGGCATCTCTGGATGATAAAAATAAGGGATTGTATGAGCCGATACATGGTTCAGCTCCTGATATAGCAGGTAAAAACATTGCTAATCCATTGGCAACCATCTTGTCGGCAGCAATGATGTTGCGCTACACTTTCAACCAGGAAGGGGCGGCTGTACGTATTGAGAGTTCAGTAAAGAAAGTGCTGGCCCAGAATTATCGTACTAGAGATATTTGCGAGCCGGGAATGAAAGAAATTGGAACGGAAGAAATGGGGGATGCTATTTTAAAGAATTTATAGGCGCAAAAAGGTAGGACTTCTATATGTTACTCGAATTTTTATCTTGTCTATTTTTTGAGAAAAAGGAGCTTGAATGAAGCGGGTAGGTTTTGTTGGTTGGCGCGGCATGGTCGGATCTGTACTAATGCAGAGGATGCGCGAAGAAAATGACTTTGAACTGGTAGAGCCAGAATTTTTTACTACATCTCAGCTGGGTGGTATTGGTCCGGATGTTGGTAGGGAGGTTTTACCGCTTAAAGATGCATATAACATTAATCAGCTCAAAGGGATGGACATTATCATTTCCTGTCAGGGTGGAGATTATACTTCTAAAGTTTACAAAAAATTACGACAGACAGGGTGGGAAGGTTACTGGATTGATGCTGCTTCTACTCTGCGGATGGAAGAGGGTGCCGTAATTATACTTGATCCGGTGAATTTACCGATCATTAAGCAGGCTGTACACGACGGTGAGAAAAATTATATTGGCGGGAACTGTACGGTGAGTCTGATGCTTATGGCAGTGGGAGGATTACTTAAAAATAATCTGGTTGACTGGATGAGTGCTATGACTTATCAAGCAGCCTCCGGTGCAGGCGCCAAAAATATGCGTGAATTGTTAATGCAGATGGGTGAGGCACATCGGGTGGCAGAAGATCTATTAGATGATCCTGCTTCTGGCATATTAGATATTGACCGAAAAGTGGCAGGGTCCTTGCGAGATGAAGATTTTCCTACTGCAAATTTTGGTGTTCCTCTTGCAGGAAGTTTAATCCCATGGATTGACAGAGATCTTGGCAACGGTCAGAGCCGTGAGGAGTGGAAGGCTCAGGCCGAAACTAACAAAATTATGGGGACCAGTAATCATGAGGTCCCTGTTGATGGGATTTGTGTTCGTGTCGGATCGATGCGCTGTCATAGTCAAGCGATGACTATAAAACTGAACAAAGAGATTCCTCTGGATGAGATTGAGGACATTATTGCTGAATCAAATAGTTGGGTCAGTGTTATTCCTAATGAGCGGGAGTGTACGTTAAAGGAACTGACTCCTGCTACTGTAACTGGCACACTATCTATACCAGTAGGTCGTTTACGGAAACTTACAATGGGTAAAGATTATTTATCTGCATTTACAGTAGGAGATCAGTTGCTCTGGGGTGCAGCAGAGCCGTTGCGTAGAATGCTGAGAATTTTGGTTGAAGCTTAAAGTTAAGACAAGCATTCAAATATAGAAATTTATCAGAATATCCCTCAGTAAAAGTTACTTTTATGCCGTAAACAGAGTTTCTATTAGAAAAATAATTATTTTGGGCTATTTAAGAATTACTTTTATGCCGCAAACGGGATTTCAATTAATTAGAAAGTAAATATTTTTGGGCTATTTATAATAGGTCAAGTTTGACTTGAATCGATAACTACATGATGTTATTCTATTTCTTCTTCTCGAGAATCTGAGGGTACTATAGTGCACCGATTTATTATTAGAGCGTTTTTGTTTCTGTTTGCATTGGCTTCATCCTTTGCCGTACATGCAACAGGTTTGGGGAATCTCACTCTAAATTCTTATTTGGGTCAGCCATTTAAGGCTGAAATTGATATTGTCTCTGTAAATAAGGAAGATATTCCTTCTTTATCGGCAAGGCTCGCTTCGCGTGAAACTTTCCAGCAGTCAAATGTTGATTACGCGCCTTTTTTGTTTACATTTAGAATTAGTATCGAGAATCGGGCAAACGGTCAACCTTACGTTAAAATTACTTCTCCACAACGTGTTGTAGAGCCGTTTCTGAGCATGCTGATTGAACTGAACTGGTCTTCAGGACGCTTAATTCGCGAATATACAGTGCTACTTGACCCGCCAGAAGATGCACTTGAACCGGCTTTACCAGCGGTGCAGGTTGAGCCAGTTGTACCAAGTTCTGTTAAGCCTGAGCCGGCGGCCGCTGAGCAACCGGATTCCATAATTGTTGAAAATGTAGTCAGTGAGGAAGGGCCGACTGTAAAAGAAGTAGCTCCAGAACCAGAGATGGTTCCAGAGCAAGTGCCGGAACCGGAGCAAAAGGCTGTTTCAGCTGAGCAACCTGAAACTACCTATGGTCCGGTAAAAAGCGGTGATACCTTAGCTAAGATTGCACAAAAAGTTGCTCATCCCCGAGTACAGCTAAATCAGATGCTTATTGCGTTGCATCGCGCTAATCGCAAGGCCTTTTCTGACAATAACATGAATAGGCTTAAGGCTGGTCCTATACTGCGGATACCGGATGCAAGTGAAGTTGCAACTATTTCTCCGGATGCAGCTGACAAAGAAGTAAAAATGCAGACGGCTAATTGGGAGGCGTATCGGCAGAAATTAGCTGCAGAAGTGGATTCTGCTGCTTCAGCAGGTGAAGAGTCAACACAAACAGCGACTGGCAAGATTACTACTATGATCGATAATCTTGCTGAAACTGCCAAAAAACCGTCTGAAGAAAAGCTGAGTATTTCCAAGGGAGAGGGGATAGAAGGAAGTAAGGGCGAAAATACTACGAGTGGTGCTCAGGATAAAATCCGTGCTTTGGAAGAAAGTGCCATTGCTAAAGAAAAAGCATTAGATGAAGCGAATGAGCGTGTAGCGCTACTTGAGAAGAATATTCAGGAACTGCGGCAATTGCTGGAATTAAAAAATGCTGACATGGCGGAGTTACAGAATCAGGCAGAAACTACAACTCCTGATGCAACTACAGAAACTAAACTTCCCCCTGCAACAACAGAAGAGTTATCTACGGATGATAAGGGATCTGCTCAGGAAGATGAAGAGTCAAGTGGATATGTAGAAGGAGAAGAATCAAGTACAACAGAATCACCTGTCGCTGAGCCTGCTGTACCAAGCCCTAAGGCAGTTCCGGCACCTCCTCCAATAAAACAGGCACCCCCGGTTGTTGTAGAAGATCCTCCTATGATGGATAGTATAGGGCCTGTTATTGATAGTTTGATGGAGAATATTGAATATGTAGGCGCAGCACTCCTTCTTCTTTTGATGGGAGTATTTGCGATAAATAGGAAAAAAAAAGCAGCAGTTAATGATATAGATTTAGATGAAGGCGAAGATGAGATTCTTTCCGATACCTCGGATACGCCGCCAATAACAGGTTTTGGTGTAGGAAAAAAAACTAAACAAACAGATGATTATGACCCTGTTGTCGAAGCAGGCCAATATCTTGACCATGGGCGAGATGTGCAGGCTGAGAAGATCCTCAAGGATGCATTAGCAAAAGATCAAAGTAATCCTGATATTTTAGCCAAGTTATTAGAAGTACATACTCAACGTAAAGATAAATCTTCATTTGAAACTACTGCCCGTAAATTATGGGCTGTGTCACCTACGGGTCCATTATGGGAGAAGGCTGCTAAATTAGGACTTGGTATTGATCCGGAGAACCCTTTCTACGGAGGAGTAGCATCAACAAATATTGATCAGGTAAAGGCTGCGGCCCCAAATGAAGAGGTGTCTAATAAGTCTTCTGTTACAAGTTCTGACTCTGTTGAGACAACAGGTAATTCGACAGAAGCTTCTGAACCAGTAAATGATGAGCCTGCTGACTTCGGGATTAATTTTAGTAGCTCAGAAGAAGATGAGAATGACTCAGGGAATGTTGTTACCATGGGTTCTCCGGTCCCTGACGATACAAAAGATATAGATGATACAAGCATGGACTTTCCTGATGTATCAGAGTCTGAAGAGGCTACACCTGCACCAGTATTACCAGAGGCAGATTTAGCTGGTATAGATTTAAATATAGATGATTCGATACCTGCTGAACCAGTGGATACACAATCTGTAGAAAAGAGCGCACAGTGGCATGAAATAGCTACTAAAATTGATCTGGCCCGCGCCTATCAGGAGATGGGTGATAATGAGGGCGCTAAAGAAATTCTCCAGGAAGTTCTAAAGGACGGAGATGCCAAGCAGCAAGAAAGTGCCAAGGCAATACTGGAAAGCTTGTAGGTAGTTGTTATTAGGTTTTGTAAATTGTTTAATAATTTGTTGTTGATTGCTTAACGATTGTTTCTCGTAGGATATTTTTACGGGAATTCATAAATTAAGCCAGAGTATTTATTCCTTAAAAATTTTATCCTTTACCATTTTGGTCCTAAACCAAATTGTTCTGGCAATAATGGCATCCAGTTAGTGAGAATTGTTCTGGGGTTGGAATATGATGGTGCTTTTTTTTGTGGCTGGCAAAGTCAGCCCTCTGGCTGCTCAATTCAAGACGCACTAGAAGCCGCATTATCAAAAATTGCTCATAGCAGTATTCAGGTTATCACAGCAGGCCGCACTGACGCAGGTGTTCATGCTACGTATCAAGTTGTACACTTTGACACGCAGGCACAGCGACCTCTTAGCGCTTGGGTAAGAGGAGTAAATGCATTATTACCCAGCAGCATGGCAGTGCTGTGGGTATCAAAATTATCAGATAGTTTTCATGCTCGCTATAGTGCAAAAGAGCGTTGCTACCTTTATCTATTGCTTAATCATCCAGTACGCGCTGCGCTATATCATGGTAAGGTTGGGTGGTTTCATTTGCCACTAAATATCAAACAAATGCGTGAAGCCGCACAATTTTTACTAGGCGAACATGATTTCAGTGCATTTCGGGCTTCAGAATGTCAGGCCAAATCACCGGTACGTAATGTAACCAAGCTGGAAATTATCCGGCAAGGAGATATCATCACATTTGAGATACGTGCAAATGGATTTTTACAGCATATGGTACGCAATATTATTGGGTCATTAGTTTATGTGGGAAAGGGAAAATATCCTCCTCAGTGGATAAGGGAACTCTTAAAGGGATGTGACAGGGCTTATGCGGCGCCAACCTTCTCTGCAGCAGGGCTATATTTAGGTGGAATCTCTTATGACCCAGAATGGGGATTACCGGGTTTTATAGAGCCACCCCTTACAGCAGTTCTACCCAGAATGTCCAGGGCAAGCAATAACTTATTTTCTAATAAAACAGATACATCTGGGTAATGATTTTTTAGTGATATATAAATTCTTTATGTATTAAACAAGAATCTACCCTGCATTTCATATATATTTATTTTATTTTGAACTACACTTTATGCCGATTAGAGTAAAAGTCTGTGGTATTACCCGTGTTGAAGATGCCTTAACAGCTGTACGATTGGGGGCTTATGCCATTGGTTTTATTTTTTGGGATAAAAGTGCCCGCTATATTGACCCGCATGTAGCCCGCAAGATTGTAATGGCTTTACCGCCTTTTGTAAGCGTGGTAGGGGTATATGTTGACCCTAGTTCTGAGTGGGTGGAAGAGACATGCTCCATATCTGGTTTAAGCCTATTACAATTTCATGGAGACGAACCGCCAGAATTCTGTAGCCAGTTCCCGTTGCCATACATAAAGGCTGTGAGAATCAGAAATGGAATAGATTTGCTACAATACGCAGCCCAGTATTCTAATTCAAGTGGTTTGTTACTAGATAGCTATGTTGAAGGTGTTCCGGGTGGTACCGGTCGTTCTTTTGACTGGAGTTTAATTCCGCAAGACTTGTCGCTGCCATTGATACTTTCTGGTGGTCTTAATGCTAAGAATGTATGTGCAGCTATTAGGGAGGCAAAGCCATGGGCAGTTGATGTATCTAGTGGAGTAGAGGTGACTAAGGGTATCAAGGATACAGATAAAATTGCTGCTTTCATGACAGGGGTTAGAAATGGCGAAAGTTTATGATCTTCCCGATATGCAGGGCCATTTTGGTTCTTACGGAGGTGTATTTGTTGCTGAGACTCTAATTGCAGCATTAGAAGAACTACGTGATCAATATGAATATTATCGGAATGATGTTACTTTTCAGGAAGAATACGCTCGGGAATTAAAATCTTATGTAGGACGGCCAAGTCCTATTTACCATGCAAAGAGATGGTCGGAAACACTTGGAGGCGCACAAATCTTATTAAAGCGTGAAGATTTAAACCATACTGGCGCACATAAAATCAATAACACTATTGGTCAGGCACTTTTAGCAAAACGTATGAGTAAACCACGCATAATAGCAGAGACCGGAGCAGGTCAACATGGTGTGGCCAGCGCTACAGTTGCTGCGCGATACGGGATGGAATGTGTAGTTTATATGGGTTCTGAGGACATGAAGCGTCAGGCACCTAATGTTTATCGGATGAAGCTCTTGGGTGCAACTGTGATCCCGGTAGATTCAGGATCCAGAACACTGAAAGATGCGTTAAATGAAGCAATGCGTGATTGGGTTACTAATGTTGAAAAAACCTTTTATATAATTGGCACAGTGGCAGGTCCACACCCTTATCCAATGATGGTGCGGGATTTTCAGACTATTATCGGGCGTGAGTCAATGTTACAAATGCAAGAAGAATACGGACGTCAACCAGATACTTTGATTGCCTGTGTAGGTGGCGGATCAAATGCCATTGGCTTATTTTATCCCTATATAGACAATAAGAATGTGAACATGATAGGGGTAGAAGCAGCAGGATTAGGAATCGATTCTGGCAGGCACGCAGCTACTTTACTGACAGGAAAGCCGGGAGTACTGCATGGGAATCGTACTTATCTGATTCAGGATGATGATGGTCAGATCATTGAAACTCATTCCATTTCAGCTGGTCTAGATTACCCTGGTGTTGGTCCTGAGCATGCATGGCTTAAGGATACCGGTCGAGCTCAGTACGTAGGAATAACCGATGATGAAGCTATGGAAGCATTCCATATGATGTGTCGTTATGAGGGCATTATTCCTGCGCTGGAGTCTAGTCATGCACTGGCATATGCTGCAAAACTTGCACCTACTCTTGATAAAGACAAATTATTATTAGTAAATCTCTCAGGGCGGGGAGATAAAGATATAGACACTGTAGCAAAGGCTGCCGGGGTTGTTTTTTAATTAGGTTTTTATTTTTATGTCTCGTATTGCGGCTACATTTGAAACTTTAAAGCAGAATAATAGAAAAGCTCTGATTCCGTTTATTACTGCGGGTGATCCTGAGCCGGCGATGACTGTTTTGTTGATGCACGAATTGGTAAATGTTGGCGCTGATATTATTGAGCTTGGTGTTCCTTTCTCGGACCCAATGGCCGATGGACCAACTATACAACGTTCTTATGAGCGGGCACTAAAGCATAATGTAAGCTTAGAGAATGTATTAGAAATGGTCGCAGAATTCAGAAGAACAGATACTGAGACGCCGGTAATATTGATGGGGTATGCAAATCCAGTTGAATCAATTGGCCATCAAAAGTTTTCAGCTAGAGCTAAAGAGTGTGGTGTAGATGGTGTGTTGGTGGTTGATTATCCTCCGGAAGAATGTGAAGAATGGTTAGAAAGTTTAAAACTAAATAGGATAGATGCAATTTTTCTTCTTTCCCCTACTACTCCAGAGAGACGGATTCAGCAGGTAGCGAAAAGAGCGCAAGGATTCGTTTACTATGTTTCACTAAAGGGTGTAACCGGTGCGGAACATTTTGATTTGAATGAAGTTGCAAGTAAACTGACTGATTTACGTTCACATATTTCTATTCCAATTGGCGTCGGGTTTGGTATTCATGATAGTGTAACAGCAAGAGCTGTTGCTGAATTAGCAGATGCAGTAGTGGTGGGTAGTCGTATTATTAAGGAGATTGAAGAATCTTCTAAGGAAAAAATACTAATGAATGTATCTGGTCTTGTAAAAAGCTTACGTATTGCCATTGATAAATAAAATTAATATAAAACAAAAATTATAGGGGTTAAACGATAAAACTATGAGTTGGTTCCAGAATCTTTTTCCACCCAAAATGAAACGCAAGGAAAATGGCGATAAAAGAGTCGTGCCTGAGGGATTATGGAGCAAATGTGATTCTTGTGAAGCAGTATTATATTACTCAGATCTGGGTAATAATTTTAATGTTTGCCCGAAATGTAATCATCACAATCGTATTTCTGCAAGAGAGCGTCTTGATTTGTTTCTGGACACCGAAGGACGCAATGAAATTGGAGCAGAGGTCTTACCTTTAGATCCGCTTAAATTTGTTGATAGTAAGCAATATGCGGATCGCTTATTACAGGCAAAGAAGAAGACATATGAGGATGATGCATTGGTTGTTATGCATGGTAGTGTGCAGACAGTGCCTATGGTGGTAGCGGCTTTTGAATTTGGATTTATGGGCGGGTCAATGGGTTCTGTAGTAGGTGAGCGGTTTTCACGTGGGGTGCGGTTTTGTGTTGAGCAACGTATGCCATTTGTGTGTTTCTCTGCTAGCGGAGGGGCTCGTATGCAGGAAGGATTGATATCATTGATGCAGATGGCTAAAACATCAGCAGCACTTACTAAATTGAAGCAAGAGAAACTCCCTTTTATCTCTGTTCTGACAGATCCCACGATGGGTGGTGTATCTGCCAGTTTTGCTTTTATTGGCGATATTGTAATTGCAGAACCCAGGGCACTAATTGGTTTTGCTGGTCCACGAGTAATTGAACAGACAGTGCGGCAGACTTTACCTGAGGGTTTTCAACGTGCAGAATTTTTATTAGAGCACGGAGCAATAGATATGATTGTTGACCGACGACATATGCGTGACAGGATTGTAAACTTGTGCACGTTGTTGATGCGAACTCCCATTCATCCGGTATCTTTGTAATAACACTGTAGTCCTTATCTTGATTTCTATTTTCAAGCAGCGCACATGTGACAACATATGACCGAGCTTAACTCAAAGCTTAGAACTCTATACGAATGGTTGGATTATATTGAGCGTATTCATCCAAAGAGTATCGAGATGGGTTTGGAACGGGTGAATCAGGTTAATTTTAATTTAAATTTTCCCTTGTCGTTTCCAATTATTACTGTTAGCGGTACTAATGGGAAGGGTTCAGTCTGCTCAATATTAGAAGCTATTTTGGGTCATGCCGGGTATCGCGTCGGGTGCTATACCTCACCACATCTGCTTCGTTATAACGAGCGGATACGTATAGCTCAGCAGGAAGCCCGTGATGATGAGTTGTGTAAAGCTTTTAATATAGTAGAAGCAGCCAGGGTAAATAGTAACGTTCCATTGACGTATTTTGAGTTTGGAACATTAGCTGCAATGGAACTGATTATTAAAGCCGGAGTTGATATAGCGATTCTTGAGGTAGGGCTCGGAGGAAGATTAGACGCCGTTAATATTTTTGATGCCGAGTGTGCAGTGCTGACAAATATTGATTATGATCATACGGAATATCTTGGGGATACAAGGGAAAAAATCGGATTTGAAAAAGCAGGGATTTTTAGAAGTGGAAAGACAGCAGTCTGTTCAGATATAAGTCCTCCTGCCACCATAAGCCAACATGCGGTTTCGATTGGGGCGAAACTTATGCTTATTGGAGAACATTTTGGCTACTCAGTTAAGAAGTCTTCATGGGATTATTGGGGAGGCAGTAATAGACACTATTCACTTCCCTATCCGGCATTAGGAAACACTTCACATCAATTACGCAACGCTAGTGCTTGCTTAGCTGCCTTAGATGTCGTCAGGGATACTTTACCAGTTACAACTAATAACATTAATCAGGGATTACTAAAGGCCGGACTTCCTGGTCGATTTCAGGTATTACCTGGTAGGCCAAGAGTAGTTTTCGATGTAGCACATAATACAAATGCTGCGCACGCCTTAAGCAATAGTCTTTCTGATATGGGTGGTTATCAGAAGACTTATGCAGTTTTTGCAATGCTTAATGATAAAGATATAGACGGAGTAGTACAGGCGCTTATTTCTGAAATTGATATTTGGCTTGTTACAGATATCAGTTCATCACGAGGAGCATCTCCTGATGAAATAGTGAAGGCATTAGAAAATGCAGGAGTAAGTAGAGTAAGCGGGTCGATTTTTACTTTTCCTGATCCCGTTGCAGCTTATGTATTTGCCTGTAAGCAATCGACCATAAATGATAGAATCTGTGTATTCGGTTCATTTTATGTGGTTGGGAAGGTAATGGGGTATTTGGAACAGGAGAAATATGGGTAGTAATTGGACAGATTTAGATGGCCAGGGTTGAGAATGAACAGGATCTTCTGCTGAGAAAGCGAGCCAGAAGGCGACTTGTCGGGTCGGTTGTGCTTGTAATTATAGCTATTGTAGTTTTGCCAATGATACTTGAACGTGCACCAAAACAAGAGGGAAAGGAAATTGAAATTATTATTCCCTCAGAGAATTTGCCAGATGAATCTTCTACAGTAGTTGCTCCAGAGGACAGTATCCCGGGTACTGAAAGCAATACTTCTAAAGAAGTAATAACGGAGGCAGAGCAGATTACTGAGAAAAAATCTGACTTGTTAATAAAGCCAGCACAAAAAAAGAAAGAGCAAGCCGGCAGAGCAGCCGGGAGTGAGGGAGATCCTGAGAACCGCCATAAAAATAAAAAGCCAATTGTAACCATTGGGAAATTTGTAGTTCAATTAGGTGCATTTTCTGATTCTACTAAAGCAAAACATCAACAACGTAGCCTAACGTCTAACGGTATAAAGAAGGCTTATACGGAAACGACAAAAAACAAAAATACAGAGGTGACCAGGGTTCGTATCGGCCCCTTTTCTACTCGTGAAGCAGCAGAGAAAGAGCAGAAGAAACTAAGAAAATTGGGGATTAACGGAGTTGTGATGAGTAAGTAGCCCATATCTGGAATTAGTAACCTAAATGCAGCAGAATTAATAACTATAAACAACTAATTTTGCTTGATGATAAAAATACTGCCAGTATTAATAAATGACTATTTTTGATTTTGTTGTTTTAATCATATTTATCGTGTCTGTATTATTAAGCACTGTCCGTGGCATAGTACGAGAGTCATTGTCACTGGCGGGTTGGGTTGTTGCGTATATGGCGGCAAAAATATTTGCTAAAGATTTTGTGACTGTACTACCACTTAGTATCACTGATGAGTCTTTACGTATGGTTATATCCTTTGCTGCTATTTTTCTGGCTGTATTGATAGTGATGAGTATGATAACTATGCTTGCATCGGCATTAATTAGAACTGTAGGATTGGGTTCAGTTGATAGGCTGCTTGGTGCATTATTTGGTTTTGCACGCGGACTACTGGTAGTATTGTTGCTTGTACTATCAGCCGGACTGACTACACTCCCACAAGAACCATTCTGGCGGAAGGCATTATTGAGTAAACCTTTGGAAACTGGAGTTATAATGATAATGCCTTGGTTGCCGCGGGGGTTATCTAAGCGAGTCAATTATGGAAATTAAAGCACAAACAATGGATAGGTCCTTTATAAAAATTATACCGGGATGGAATAGTTTTAGTCTATGTGATACAGGTCTTAGTAAGATAAATCTTATATCACAATTATTATACAGAGATAGTCTGGTTTATATTGTCAGGTTGCAACCATGTGTGGAATTCTAGGTGTAGTATCAAGGTCTCCTGCAAATCAGTTGCTTTATGATGGGCTGCTGGTTCTTCAGCACCGCGGGCAGGATGCCGCTGGTATTGTAACTGCTCAGGATAATGCTTTTCATATGCATAAGGGTGGCGGGATGGTAAGAGACGTATTTCGTACACGAAATATGCGTGCTCTGGTTGGTAATATGGGCATAGCACATGTACGCTATCCTACAGCGGGTTCTCCTGAATCAACAGCTGAAGCACAGCCATTTTATGTAAATTCGCCATTTGGAATTGTACTGGGACACAATGGCAATCTCACAAATGCAGCGCAGCTCAATCAAGAGCTCTTCCAGGCAGATTTACGTCATGTAAATACCAATTCTGATTCCGAAGTATTGCTTAATGTTCTGGCACATGAACTGCAGGAAAGTGCAAAAAGTCATCAGCTTGATCCTGCTGCTATTTTTAATGCAGTTTCTGGGGTTCATAATCGTTGTAGCGGTGCCTATGCTGTAGTTGCAATGATTGCAGGTTATGGACTATTGGCTTTTCGTGACCCATATGGGATTCGCCCACTTGTATTTGGTTCTATAGAGACAGAGCATGGTGTCGAGTATCTGGTTGCATCTGAAAGCGTGGCACTTGATACACTTGGATTTAAGTTGGTGCGTGATATTGCACCTGGCGAAGCAATTTTTATTGATGAGGACGGTAATTTTTATAGTAAACAATGTGCTGATAATTCTACGCTCAATCCTTGTATATTTGAGTATGTATATCTTGCACGTCCTGATTCATTAATGGATGGTATTTCAGTTTATGAAACACGGCTTAACATGGGTGAGAGTCTGGCCAATAAAATTACAAAAGACATGCATCATCTTGATATTGATGTGGTAATTCCAATCCCTGATTCCAGTCGTCCCAGCGCATTGCAACTTGCAAATAGACTGGGTCTTGATTTTCGTGAAGGTTTTGTCAAGAATCGCTATATTGGCCGAACCTTCATTATGCCGGGACAACAGCGTCGTAAAACGGTTCGCCAGAAGCTAAATGCTATGAGTGTAGAGTTTCGTGGTAAGAATGTATTGCTGGTAGATGATTCAATTGTACGCGGTACTACCAGTCGAGAAATTGTGCAAATGGCACAAGAAGCAGGTGCGCGTAAAGTATACTTTGCTTCTGCTGCACCACCGGTAAGGTTCCCTAATGTTTACGGGATAGATATGCCGACCCGTCAGGAATTAATCGCTACCGGACGTGATGATGATGATATACGTCATGAAATAGGGGCAGACTATCTTATTTATCAGGATCTTGATTCACTTAAGAAAGATGTTCGTCGGATTATGCCATCAATTAAGCATTTTGAAACTTCCTGTTTTGATGGGCATTATATTACCGGCGATGTTACACCAGAATACCTTGCAGTGATTGAGGCTCAACGTAACACTGGTGCAGTATTGTCACGAACTGAGAATAGTACACAACTGGATTTAAGTTTAGTAGCGGCTGACTGAACTGACTAAAGGGTATTTGACAAAACTCAATACTAAGTGTAGCTTGCAAATATGCGCCGATTTGATATCAGCTTGCGGGCGCCTTATAAATTCAGCTAAAGCGGGGGAAACCCGTTTTAGCAAATGCTGAACGGGTTTTTTATTTGGAGGGAAACTTTCATGTCTGACGATTTTGAATTGGAGACACTCGCGATACACGCGGGTATTCACCGTAGTCAGTTTAATGAACATTCAGAAGCTTTATATCTTACATCAAGCTTTGTATTTGATAACGCTGCACAGGCCGCTGCACGCTTTTCTGGCGAAGAGCCGGGTAACGTATATTCGCGATTTACTAATCCCACTGTCACTACTTTTGAAGAGCGGCTTGCAGTATTGGAAGGAGCAGAAGCCTGTGTTGCTACAGCTTCTGGTATGTCGGCAATACTTGCGTGTGTAATGGGGCTACTATCTGCAGGGGATCATATTATTGCTTCAAGGAGTTTATTTGGGTCCACGCTTAATTTGTTTAATAATATTCTCAAGCGTTTTGGTGTAGAGATAACCTTTGTATCACCCACTGAAATAGAAGAATGGAAAATAGCAGTAAAAGCAAATACAAAAATATTTTTTATAGAAACACCATCAAATCCTCTTACTGAAATTTCAGATATCGGAGCATTAGCTGCATTAACAAAGAAATCTGGTGCATGGTTGGTGGTAGATAACTGTTTCTGTTCACCAATACTACAAAGACCGTTAGAATTGGGTGCCGATATAGTAATTCATTCTGCAACCAAATACCTTGATGGACAAGGGAGGGTGTTAGGTGGGGCCGTACTGGGAAAGCGGGATCTGATAATGGAAAAAGGAGTGTTTGCTTTTCTTCGTACCGCGGGACCAACCCTGAGTGCCTTCAATGCCTGGGTGATACTTAAGGGAATGGAGACTCTCAAAATTCGTATGGAGGCTCACTCTGCCAATGCACTGGAGATAGCTCATTGGCTTGAGGAGCAGCCAAATATAACGAAAGTATACTACCCTGGATTGTCTTCGCATCCTCAGCATGTTCTTGCTAAACAACAGCAAAAGACTGGTGGTGGTATTGTATCATTTGAAGTGAAGGGGGGGGAAGAAGAAGCATGGCGTATAATAAATTCTACCCGTATGCTTTCAATTACCGCTAATCTTGGGGATACTAAAAGTACGCTTACACACCCAGCCACCACGACCCACTCCCGTATTAGTCAGGATGAGCGGAATGCTGCAGGCATTACTGACGGGCTCCTGCGTATTGCTGTTGGACTGGAATCAGTAAAGGATATTAAGGCAGATTTAGCAACGGGGCTAAAAACGTTATAGCCAGCAATTAAATTGTGGTTTAAAAATTGCTGTAATTTTTAGATTTCTTCTGCTTTTTGAATTATCACGTCATCTAATGGCACATTTTGTTGGCCACTTTTGTTGCCTGTCTTTACTTTCTTAATCTTGTCTACTACATCTTTTCCTTCTACAACTTTGCCAAACACACAGTAGCCAAATCCTTCAGTAGTAGGCGATGTATAGTTAAGAAAACCATTGTCAGCTACATTTATAAAAAATTGTGCTGAAGCCGAATGAACATCTGATGTACGCGCCATTGCAACAGTATAAGCATCATTTTTAAGTCCGTTAGCTGCTTCGTTTTGAATTGGGGCACGGGCTTCCTTCTGACTCATCCCAGACTCAAATCCGCCTCCCTGAATCATAAAATCATTAATTACTCTATGAAATATTGTATTATCAAAATGCCCGCTATTTACGTAGTCAATAAAGTTCTGAGTTGTTATCGGGGCCTTTTCATTGTTAAGGTCTATGGTAATTTCACCATGATTGGTATGTAATTTAATCATATATATCCTTATTTAACCGGTTTCATTTCTTCAGAGACAGATTCTATAGTTGAAATGGATTTGATTACAATCATTTCTTTAGGCACATCTTTAGTGAAAGGTTTACTTGCGCTGGTAGGTGTCACTGAAATCTTATTTACTACATCCATTCCACTTATAACTCTTCCAAATACAGTATAACCATAGCCTCTTGGATTAGGCATAGTATAGTTAAGAAATTTATTATTGCCCACGTTTATAAAAAACTGAGTTGTGGCTGAGTGTGGGTTACCTGTACGTGCCATTGCTATTGTACCAATCTCATTTTTGAGACCATTGTCAGCTTCGTTTTCAATTGGTTGTCTGGTTGGCTTTTGTTTTAGTGACTTATCAAATCCACCTCCCTGAATCATGAAACCGGGAATGACACGGTGAAAGATTGTGTCTTTATAGTGATTCTCTTGTACATAACTAATAAAATTTTTGACGGTATTGGGCGCTTTCTCAGGGTAGAGTTCCAGTAAAATGCTACCGAAATTAGTTTTAATTTCAACCTGTGGGCTGGCTGCAAGCACTGAGTTGCACAGTAAAATAGAGAAAATAAAGAGTAACTTAATAATATGCATAAAATTTCTAGGGTTAACGATACTTTATAAATAGTTTCTTAATGACATTTCTTATAAATGAATAGTTCAGTACATTTGAATAAGAGAATTTACAGCAATTCTGCCATGCTATACTTCCCTGGGTATTTTACTACGTAAGTAAGTTAATAAAGAGCATCCGGAATTTTACCAATAAGCCAGTCAAGTTCAAAATTTATTAAATGTTGAAAATTTATAATTCGCTTGCTAAGTGTAAGCAGAATTTTGTCCCGTTAACCACAAATAAAATTAAATTATATGTCTGTGGTATGACTGTATACGATTACTGCCACTTAGGTCATGCGCGTGTAATGGTTGTATTTGATATGGTTGTTCGCTGGTTTAGGGACAGTGGTTATGAAGTTACTTATGTACGCAACATTACTGATATAGACGATAAGATTATTAAGCGTGCACAAGCAAACCATGAGCCGATTGAGGCGCTTACAGATCGCTTTATCCGGTCAATGGATGAAGACGCTGCTGTTCTGGGTGTATTGCCACCTTCATTCGAACCGCGTGCTACTCAATATATTGAAAAAATGATTTCTATGATTCAGGTATTGATAGAGAAAGATTTTGCATATGTCGCGCCTAATGGTGACGTGTATTATGCTATAGATAAATTTCCTGATTATGGGAAATTATCCGGCAAGGTGTCAGCTGATCTGTATGCCGGTGAACGGGTTGCTGTGGTTCCGCATAAAAAAAATCCATTAGATTTTGTATTGTGGAAAGCAGTCAAATCTAACGAGCCATGTTGGACCGCGCCTTGGGGAAAAGGTCGTCCCGGCTGGCACATTGAGTGCTCAGCAATGTGTGAAAATTATCTGGGCAAACATTTTGATATACACGGAGGCGGGCAGGATTTGCAATTCCCTCATCATGAAAATGAGATTGCACAAAGTGAAGCTGCACACGATACCTCTTTTGTTAATTACTGGATGCATAACGGGTTTGTTCGTGTTGACAACGAGAAAATGTCTAAGTCACTAGGAAATTTTTTTACTGTGCGTGATGTATTGGCTAGTTATCAACCGGAAGTAGTGCGCTTTTTTATTCTGCGTGCGCATTACCGTAGTCCTTTAAATTACTCTGACATTCATTTAGAAGATGCCAGACATGCATTAGACAGACTTTATACCGCTCTGAAAGGAAATATAGTTACTATTACGGATAAGTTAGACTGGAACAATATTCACTCACAACGTTTTATGGAGGCGATGAACGATGACTTCAATACACCTGAAGCTATTGCAGTATTATTCGATCTTGCTAATGAAACCAATAAAACAGGCATGAAGCAGGGAGCAGCTTTACTTAAAACACTAGGCGGAATATTAGGTTTATTACAACAAGACCCACTAAAATATTTTCAGGATGAGACATTTCTTGGAGATTCAGAATATACATCAGAGCAGATCGATAAGTTGATTCAGAATCGAATTGCTGCACGTAAAGAAGGAGACTATGCCAAAGCGGATCATATCCGTAAGGAGCTCTTTAATGTGGGTATTGTTTTGGAGGATAATTCACAAGGTACTAGCTGGCGAAGGGGATAAGCCTGTTTTTTAGCTTTGTATTTTCTTCAGGAAATCAGATAAGGTCGTGCCATGTCAACTTCCGGGACAGATGATTCGTTTATCCTACTATAGGACTCTACCGTGGGGGTTTTTTCAGAATACAGGTCTGTTGTTTAAAAGGAGATACCATGAAATCTATTTCAATAGGGTATATCAGAAGAACTCAGTCATTGATATTGGCAACTATATTTTTCTTTGGCGCGATAGGAATTACTTTTGCCAGAGGATATGGTTCCGGCGGTGGTGAAGCCCAGAATCATAATGATTACGTACCAATGGCAGAAGCCAGGTTTTTTGCAGTTTATGATGTTAACAGAGACGGATTTCTTGTTCCGAAAGAAGTAGCTGCAATGAGGATGCCTGATAATTTTTTCATTCAAACGGATTCAAATAAGAATGGTAAATTAAGCAGGGATGAATTTGCAAAGATGTGGGCCAGTCCTCCTGAATAGGGTAATAATATATTTGTCAGACGTACACCTGAATCTAGGTTTTCATAAGTTCCCTGAGTACGTAGGGTAGGATGCCGCCATGCATGAAATAATCTACTTCGATAGGGGTGTCTATCCTGCATAGAAGTTTAACTTTGCGCGTTCCATTCTGGTCGTGGATTATAAGAGTTACATCTTGCTGTGGGTGAATGTCATCCAAACCTAAAATATCAAATTGCTCAGAGCCGTTAATGTTTAGTGATTCTACACTATCATTACCCTTAAATTGTAAGGGTAATACACCCATACCAACCAGGTTGCTACGATGTATACGTTCGAAGCTTTTAGCAATCACTGCTTTAATACCAAGTAGTTGAGTCCCTTTAGCTGCCCAATCACGGCTTGATCCGGTACCATATTCTTCCCCACCAAAAATCACTGTAGGTATATCGTCTTTCATATACTTTATTGCAGCATCATAGATACTCAACTGTTTATTTTCTGATTTATCAGATTGATGTAGGGTAATACCACCCTCGCTACCTGGTATCATCAAATTCTTGATTCGTACATTTGCAAATGTTCCACGTATCATTACATCATGGTTACCACGACGTGAGCCATAACTATTGAAGTCAGTTTTAGGTACGTTATTTGCAAGTAAATATTGCCCTGCGGGAGAAGTATCCTTGATGGCGCCGGCAGGACTGATGTGATCGGTAGTTACCGAGTTACCAAATATTCCCAGTGCACGAGCACTAATAATTTCATTATTTTTGCCTAACTGTTCGTGCTTAATATTAAAATCCAGGAAAAATGGTGGCTCAGCAATATAGGTGGATGCCGGCCAGTTATATACTTTACCGGTTGTCGACGATATGTTATTCCATAGCAAATGATCTTTAGTTAGGTCGCTGTATAGTTTTCGGAAAGTTTTTGCGTTAGTTGCAAATTTCATCAGTGCATTAATTTCTTTATTACTTGGCCAAATATCACCAAGCCATACTGGCTTACCATCTTTGCCAATACCTAGTGGTTCAGTCATTAGATCTTTAAGCATAGTTCCGGCAATTGCATACGATACTACTAATGGTGGCGAAGCAAGAAAATTTGCGTGGATATTAGGATGAATACGTGCTTCAAAATTACGATTTCCTGAGAGTACTGCTGCACATACCAGATCGTTTTTTACCACTGTTTCCTCTATTGCTGCCAGTAGAGGACCAGAATTTCCGATACAAGTTGTACAGCCGTAACCGACAAGATTAAAGCCTAACTTTTCCAGATAGGGTAGTAAGCCAGTTGCAGTCAGATATTCTGTTACTACGCGAGAACCCGGTGCAAGTGATGTCTTGATATGAGGCTTAACTTTCAAACCTTTCTCAACAGCTTTTTTTGCCAGTATCCCTGCAGCAATTAATACGCTGGGATTAGAAGTATTTGTACACGATGTAATCGCAGCAATTAAGACGTCACCGTGGCCTAAATTTACTGAATTTTCTGAATAACGCTGATTTAGAATTGCTCCGTTTCTCGCATATCCGTTTTTTTTAACAGGTTTGGTAAAGAGAGAAGTAAATTTATCTTTTACTTTACCAATTTCTATACGATCCTGTGGATGTCTTGGTCCTGCTAATGACGGAGTAACTGTACCTAAATCAAGGTCCAGTTCACTGGTGTAATCGATCTCTCCTTTAAGAGGGATACCATATAATTTCTGTGCTTTAAAGTAGGACCGGAACATAGCAATTTCTTCATCACTACGCCCGGTATTCTTAAAGTAATCAATGGTTGCCCCATCTATTGGAAAGAATCCCATAGTTGCACCGTATTCGGGTGCCATATTGGCAATAGTCGCTCTGTCCGGCAGTGACAGAGACTTAGTGCCGTCACCGAAGAATTCGACAAATTTACCAACGACTTTTTCTTTCCGCAGTAGCTCGGTAATAGTTAACACAAGGTCTGTAGCCGTGACCCCTCTTCGTAGCCTGCCAGTCATATTTACACCTACAACATCCGGAGTCAGAAAGTAAACAGGTTGTCCCAGCATGCCGGCCTCAGCTTCAATACCGCCCACTCCCCAGCCAACTGCTCCAATGCTGTTGATCATGGTGGTATGTGAGTCAGTTCCGACTAAAGTATCAGGGTAGACTACATCATTTTTCAGGTGAACTCCGCGTGCGAGATATTCCAGATTTACCTGATGCACAATACCTACACCTGGTGGTACAACTTTGAATGTTTGAAATGCCTGCATACCCCATTTTATGAACTGATATCGCTCATTATTACGGCGAAATTCAATTTCCATATTGAGACCAAGTGCCTGCTTATTTCCAAAATGATCCACCTGAACCGAGTGATCAACTACGAGATCAACCGGTACCAACGGTTCGATGAGCTTTGGATTCTTTCCGGATCTTTTGGCTGCACTACGCATAGCTGCCAGATCTGCCAATAACGGAATACCGGTAAAGTCCTGTAAAACTATTCGAGCTACGATAAAGGGAATTTCATCAGTTCGTGCAGCATTAGGTTTCCATCCGGCAAGTTGTTTTACATGTGTGGTAGTAATTTTTTTATTATCACAATTACGTACTATTGATTCCAGAACAATGCGAATACAGACTGGTAGCCGTGAAATTTTGCCAAACCCCGTTTTTTCTAATGCAGGCAGGGAATAGAATTTTATTTTTTCACCCTTGGGAAGGGTAAGATTTTTCAGGTTGTTAAATTGATTGTGTGGCATATAAATTTGCTGTTGTATATTTCTGCTGACATCTGTATTTGATTTAAACTATATAATGAGTTTAAGTAATATTGAGAGATAAAAAAACGAGGGCAGAATAAATTCTATTTACCGAGCAGATGTTTTATCGCCTCTCTCTCACCCACCAATTCTTCATAGGTTGTCTGCATTCTTTTCCTGCTAAATTCACTTATCTCCAATCCCTGAAAAATTTTATAGGAACCGTTCTTACATATAACAGGGTAACTGTAAATTACACCTTCAGGAATATCATAGCTGCCATCTGAAGGTATGCCCATGGATGTCCAGTCATTTTTCGTTGTTCCGAAAACCCAGTCATAAACATGATTTATAGCAGCATTTGCCGCACTGGCAGCACTTGACAGGCCCCGGGCTTTAATAATTGACATTCCACGACCCTGTACAGTAGGGATAAAATCGTTCTCTACCCATTCCTGATTGTTAATGAGAGTATTGACAGATAAATTGTCTATCTCAGCGAAACTTAAATCGGGGTATTGGGTGCCAGAATGATTTCCCCATACAACCATTTTACTAATACCAGAAACAGGCCTTGCTATTTTCATGGCTATCTGTGAAAGAGCACGGTTATGATCTAATCGCATCATGGCGGAAAAATTATCCGGTTTTAATCCGGGCGCATTTTTCATTGTAATTAGCGCATTGGTATTTGCAGGGTTACCAACTACTGTAACTTTTACATCCCGGTTCGCAACTTCATCTAATGCTTTTCCCTGAGCAGTAAATATTTCACCATTAATTTTTAGCAGATCTTTTCTTTCCATGCCTTTGCCACGTGGTCGTGCACCTACCAACAATACAATATCCGTATCTCGGAAAGCGACTTTAGGATCATCTGTAACTACTAAATCCGACAGGAGCGGGAAGGCACAATCTTCCAGTTCCATTACCACGCCACTAAGAGCGGATTGTGATTCGGGTATATCCAGTAGTTGCAAAATGACCGGCTGGTCTTTCCCCAGCATATCACCGGTTACAATACGAAAAAGAAGGTTATAACTAATCTGGCCTGAAGCGCCGCTAACTGCAACACGAATAGGGGACTTCATTTTTTTCTCCCAATATAGCTGGCTATTACCAAAGATTTCTTAATAATTAACCGGATTTTTTATTAAAATTCTGAAGGACAAGTATAGTGTGGAACGCAATCATATGATAGCAAGCCGTTCCGCTACTATAATTGTTACACGATACATAGATCTTTTCTAGAAACGCACTTATTCAAAACTTGTTGCACATTATTGCATGCCTTGCGCTTGTGACTATATAAATATTTATATGCCACAATTAATTTATGTAGATTCAATAATTTGTTCAGGGTTAATTTGAATGGGTCTGCTAAAATACCATGCTTGTAACTACGTGTTTAACGGGCTACACTCGCTTCTGATTTAACCTTGGTTGAGAAGAGAAAATTGTATAGAAAACGGCCCAAGCATCTTAATCTTATGGAAATCAAGCTGCCGCTGCCAGCAGTGATTTCGATTCTTCACCGTGTGAGTGGGGTGTTTCTTTTTTTCCCGGGAATTCCTATACTGCTTTACAGCCTGCAGATGATGCTGGATTCTCCTCAAAGTCATGATGAGTTTCACACGATTCTGGCCTGTATCCCGGTCAAGATCGGACTAACAATTTTATTATGGTTTCTTATGCACCATTTGTGTGCAGGCATACGACATTTAGCACTTGATTTACATTATGGTGAAGAGCTAAAACAGGCGAGAATAAGTGGTAGGCTGGTATTTATAGCTGGTATTATTTTAACAATATTATTTGGGGCGGTAATATGGTAACGCGAATAGTAACCGGTGCCCATTATGGATTATTAGACTGGCTGATACAGCGCATTACTGCTGTTGTGATGGCAATCTATATTTTATTAGTAATTGCGTTATTACTTATTTTCTCACCACATGACTATGCCAGCTGGAATGCAATATTTTCCAATCAGTGGATACGCATTGTTACTTTCCTTTCTTTTATAAGCCTTTGTTGGCATGCCTGGATTGGGGTGCGTAATATTCTGATGGATTATATTCACGAAACAAGCATACGCCTGTCTATTCAGGTGCTGGTTATTTTTTCGTTATTTTTTTATGCCGTATGGGCTATTGAAATCATATGGGGTTAGCTGGTATGGCAATAATAAAAAGAAAGTTTGATGTGGTTATAGTCGGAGCAGGTGGTGCAGGGATGCGTGCTGCCCTGCAGTTGTCGGAAGCGGGATTTAAGGTTGCCGTATTGTCTAAAGTTTTTCCTACCCGTTCACATACTGTAGCAGCACAAGGAGGCATTGCTGCATCACTGGGAAATGTAACTGAGGATAACTGGCATTGGCATATGTATGACACGGTGAAAGGTTCTGATTATCTTGGTGATCAGGATGCCATTGAATTTATGTGTCGTCAGGCAAGTGAAGTGGTCTACGAGCTGGAGCATTTTGGAATGCCGTTTGACCGGTTGGAGAACGGAAAAATATATCAGCGACCCTTTGGAGGGCAGTCTCAGAATTTTGGCGGGGCACAGGCAACACGCTCCTGCGCGGCAGCAGACCGTACCGGACATGCTTTACTGCATACTTTATATCAACGCAATGTGCATGCTAACACCCAGTTTTTTGTAGAGTGGATGGGACTGGATTTGATCCGGAATGAGGAGGGAGATGTAATTGGAGTAACGGCGCTCGAAATGGAAACAGGGGATGTTGTGGCGCTGCAGGCAAGAGCCGTATTGTTGGCTACAGGAGGTGGTGGACGTGTTTTTCAGGCCAGCACTAATGCTTTTATCAATACGGGCGACGGTCTTGGTATGGCGGCACGTAGCGGGGTTCCGCTGGAAGATATGGAGTTCTGGCAGTTTCACCCTACCGGTGTATTTGGTGCAGGTGTACTTATCAGTGAAGCTGTGCGCGGAGAAGGCGGGTACCTGCTCAATAAGGATGGTGAGCGTTTCATGGAACGATATGCGCCCAATACGAAAGACCTTGCAAGTCGCGATGTGGTCTCACGTGCACTGTCCATGGAGATTAAAGAAGGGCGCGGTTGTGGAAATAATGCGGACCATCTGCTATTAAAACTCAATCATCTTGATGCAGATGTAATAAATACGCGGTTACCGGGTATCCGTGAAATTGCTATTAAGTTTGCACAGGTGGATCCGATTGTTGATCCGATTCCGGTCATACCTACGGCACATTACATGATGGGTGGAATTCCCACAAATTTTTACGGGCAGGTAGTTACCCCATATAAAACAGGGCCTGAAGAGGTAGTGCAGGGCTTATATGCGGTTGGTGAATGTGCTTGTATCTCAGTTCATGGTGCCAATCGTCTGGGAACTAACTCGTTACTTGATATCCTCGTATTCGGACGTGCTGCCGGCAGACAGATTATCGAAGATTTGAAAAAAAATCCTCATCATAAGAAATTGCATGCGGCCTCCGTGGATATGTCACTGGCCCGGCTTGCCCGGCTGGATGATCAAAAAGACGGTGAGAGTGTAGCTCAGGTCGGCGAAGCTTTACGCAAAACCATGCAGGAGCATTGTGGCGTGTTTCGTTTTCCGGATTTGCTGAAAGAAGGGGTAGCAAAGATCAGCGAGATTGCAGAACGGATTGGCCATACTGAAATTAAGGATAAAAGTATGGTGTTTAATACTGCACGAGTGGAAGCACTGGAGCTTAGCAATCTAGCAGAGGTGGCATTAGCTACTATGGTATCAGCAGAAGCCCGTAATGAAAGCCGCGGTGCTCATGCCCGTGACGATTTTTCTATGCGGGATGATAACAAGTGGCTTAAGCATACGCTGTATTTCAGTGAAGGCCGGCGGTTGGATTACAAGCCGGTACGCTTAAAGCCGCTGACTGTGGAATCATTTCCGCCAAAAGCAAGAACTTACTAAAATATGTAAGCAATAATTAAACCAGAAAACAGATTTATATACATTCTTATATAATTGTTTAAATAAATTATTTATGACTTTTTGATTTGGGGCCAGGTATGCGTTTTTCAATTTATCGGTACGATCCTGACAAGGACGAAAAACCTTATATGCAGGACTACGATATCGAGCTGGATCCGGCTGATAAAATGCTGCTTGATGCGTTGATACGCATCAAGACAGTGGATGACAGCCTGAGCTTGCGCCGGTCCTGCAGGGAAGGTGTGTGTGGTTCAGACGGGATGAATATAAACGGGCGTAACGGGTTGGCTTGTATTACACCAATTGCCGGTTTAAAAGAACCGGTAGAGCTACGACCGCTTCCGGGATTACCTGTAATACGTGATCTGATAGTGGATATGACCCAATTTTTTAAACAGTATCGGTCAGTTAAACCTTATCTCATCAATAATGATCCGCCTCCGGAAACCGAACGGTTACAATCTCCGGAAGAAAGAGCAGAGCTTGATGGTGTATATGAGTGCGTGCTTTGTGCTTGTTGCTCCACAGCATGTCCGTCGTTCTGGTGGAACCCTGATAAATTTGTCGGTCCTGCCGGATTGTTACAGGCATATCGTTTTCTTGCCGATAGCCGTGATCAGGCAACAGCTGAGAGATTAGACAATCTTGAGGACCCGTATCGCCTGTTCCGCTGTCATTCAATTATGAACTGTGTCGATACATGTCCTAAGGGGTTAAATCCGACTAAAGCTATAAATAAGATAAAGGGTATGATGGTAAAAAGGACAGTATGAAAGAGCTGGATCGTATACGTTGGCGCTGTCGCCGGGGTATGCTTGAACTGGATATCGTATTGCAGGGGTTTGTGGAAAAGCATTATATGCAGCTTAATAAGAACGAATTGCAGCACTTTGATACATTACTGAGCCTTCCTGACAATGATTTATGGGATATGATCACGTCAAAGAAAGAGGTGGAAGATATAAAACTGCAGCCGGTGTTACAACTTTTACAGACAGATTAATTCAATCTGCGATGGTTGTTCAATAACCATCAAAATAGTGGAGAAGCCATATGGAGCAAAAAAAGGTAGCTAAACTGGATCCGGGAAATAATGAGCAGCCTGTTGAATTCCCGGTTCTGTCAGGGAGTATGGGGCCTGATGTAATAGATATTCGTAAATTACATGCAAAGAGTGGCCTGTTTACCTATGACCCCGGCTTTCTTTCTACAGCCAGCAGCAGCTCTGAAATAACTTTTATTGACGGTGAAAAAGGCATATTACTTTATCGGGGCTATCCGATTGAGCAGCTGGCCGAACATTGTGATTTTATGGAAGTGTGCTGGTTGCTGATGAAAGGTGAGCTGCCTACGGTTGATCAGAAAGAGGCATTCGTAAAATCCATCAATGCGCATTCCATGGTGCATGAGCAACTGATACAATTTTATCAGGGGTTTCGCCGTGATGCTCATCCAATGGCTGTGACGGTAGGAGTGGTTGGTGCACTATCAGCATTTTACCATGAGGCATTGGATGTTTCGGATACACAACATCGTGAGGATTCCGCTATCCACCTGATTGCAAAGTTACCAAACATTACTGCGATGGCATATAAATATAATCTTGGCCATCCTTTCAATTATCCGCAGAATCATCTTAGTTATGCACAAAATTTTATGCATATGATGTTTGCTGTTCCTGCTGAGGAATATAAGCCTAATCCTGTTTTAGCACGGGCGCTGGACCGCATTCTGATTCTACATGCTGATCACGAACAAAATGCTTCTACTTCTACAGTCCGTCTGGCAGGCTCCAGCGGGGCAAATCCATTTGCCTGTATCTCTGCAGGCATTGCCTGTCTATGGGGACCGGCTCATGGCGGGGCGAATGAAGCTTGCTTAAATATGCTGGAAGAGATCGGAGATGAATCCCGTATCAGCCAGTATATTGCCCGGGCAAAAGACTCAAATGACAGCTTCAGGTTAGTAGGCTTTGGTCACAGGGTATATAAGAATTTTGACCCTCGTGCAAAGCTGATGCGTGAAACCTGTCATGAGGTGTTAAACGAGCTGGGATTACAGGATGACCGGTTGTTCAAACTTGCAATGAAATTAGAGAAAATTGCGCTGGAAGATGAGTATTTTATTTCCAGAAAGCTCTATCCGAATGTTGATTTTTATTCTGGCATTGTTCAGCGTGCACTGGGTATTCCGTCATCTATGTTCACTGCTATATTTGCTACTGCACGTACAGTAGGTTGGGTTGCTCAGTGGAGTGAGATGATTTCTGATCCTGAGCAAAAAATAGGGCGTCCACGTCAACTATATACTGGTAAGACCACACGTAAAGTATTATCAATTTCACAACGTAAATAATGTGGTCTGTTAGTTGTTTCTAAAGTAAGCCGGTTATTATGACTAAGCAACTGTTTAAGACTTCAGTGTTATATGGTGCGAATGCACCGTTTATTGAAGAGCTTTATGAAGATTATCTGCAATGCTCGACTTCGGTTCCACCGGAGTGGCGTGGGTATTTTGACAGACTGCAGCCGGGGAAGGGTGAAGTTAAGAAAGATGTTCCGCACGGCCCGGTAATTGAGTCATTTATCCGGGTAGAAAAAGAACGTCGCAGAAACGGCCACAGTTCATCTCAGTATACACAGGATGCTTCAGAGGAACGTAAGCAGGTATCGGTATTACAGATAATCAATGCATTCCGGTTTCTTGGTGTACGTCAGGCTCAACTTGATCCGCTTAAACGGGAACAGAAACCATATATTCCTGAACTCGATCCACAATTCTACGGACTGACTGAAGAAGACATGGGTACCGTATTTAATACGGGCTCACTGGTTGGCCCGGAGTTTTCACCGTTACGGAAAATTCTGCAATTACTTCAGCGTATCTACTGTGGGAGTATCGGGGTAGAGTACATGTACATGACCGATACTGAGCAGAAGCGCTGGATACAGTCTCGCCTGGAAGGCACACGTTCTCAGCCTGATTTCCCTGATGAGTATAAGCGTCATATTCTGGAGCGTCTCAGTGCTGCAGAAGGATTAGAGAAGTATTTGCATACCCGTTATGTCGGACAAAAGCGTTTTTCCGGTGAAGGTGGTGAAAGCATAATTCCGCTGTTGGACAACCTATTACAGCGTGCAGGAAAAGTGGATGTGCAGGAGGTAGTCATTGGTATGGCACATCGCGGGCGGCTCAATGTGCTGGTAAATACTTTAGGTAAAATGCCGGCCGACTTATTTCAGGAATTTGAAAACAACCATATTCAGGAACTGACTGCGGGAGATGTTAAGTATCACCAGGGATTTTCTTCATCCATATCAACTCCCGGCGGTGTTATGCGGGCAACACTGGCATTTAATCCGTCCCATCTTGAAATTGTTAATCCTGTTGTGGAAGGTTCGGTACGTGCCCGGCAACACCGTCTGCTTGATAAGCAGGGTGAAATGGTATTGCCGGTATTACTTCATGGTGATGCTGCATATTCCGGTCAGGGTGTGGTGATGGAGGCACTGAACCTGTCTCAGACCCGAGGGTACGGAACCGGTGGTACAGTACACGTCATCATTAATAACCAGATTGGCTTTACCACATCCGATCCGAGAGATTCACGTTCCACACTGTATTGTACTGAAGTTTCAAAAATGATTGAGGCTCCGATATTTCATGTAAACGGCGATGATCCTGAGGCAGTAGTAATGGTGACGGAAATTGCTCTTGATTTTCGGATGAAATTTAAGAAAGATGTGATCATAGATATGGTCTGCTTTCGTCGTCTTGGCCACAACGAGCAGGATGAACCAATGGTCACGCAACCATTGATGTACAAAATTATTGCCCGGCATCCCGGTACACGTAAACTCTATGCTGATAAATTAGAACTTGAGGGGATTATTACAGCCGGTGAAGCTGACGGGATACTTGCCAGCTATCGTAATGATATGGATGCAGGCAGTAATCCTAATAAGACCATATATTTTGGAAAAAAATATTCAGGTACAACCCTATGGGCACCTTTCCTAAAGCCGGGTAAGTGGAATCAGAAAGTAAAGACCGGCCTGCCGATGAAAAAATTGAAACATCTGGCTGAACGACTTACAGATATACCTGAAAATTTTGAGTTACATTCCCAGGTCAGAAAAATTATTGATGATCGTCGTCTGATGGGTGAAGGTAAATTATTTCTGGACTGGGGTATGGCAGAAAATCTTGCCTATGCGGCACTTCTGAGTGATGGTTTTCCTATACGCATTTCCGGACAGGATTCAGGACGGGGAACATTCTTTCACCGGCACGCAGTGTTGCATAATCAAAGCCGGAATCAGGGGGATGACAGTACTTATATCCCGCTTCGTCACATTGCACCGGGACAACCGGATATCGGGGTTATTGATTCCATGTTGTCAGAAGAAGCAGTTCTGGCTTTTGAGTATGGTTATACTACTGCTGTACCTGATGATCTTGTGGTCTGGGAGGCACAATTCGGAGACTTTGCCAACGGTGCACAGGTGGTAATTGATCAGTTCATTGCATCCGGAGAAGCCAAATGGGGCCGGCTGTGTGGTCTGGTAATGATGTTGCCTCACGGATATGAGGGGCAGGGTCCTGAGCACTCTTCGGCCCGGCTCGAGCGTTATCTGCAATTGTGCGCAGAATATAATATACAGGTTTGTGTACCGTCAAATCCTTCACAGATGTTTCACCTGTTACGGCGTCAGATGATTCGTCAGCTACGTAAGCCGCTTATAATCATGAGTCCGAAAAGTATGTTACGCCGGAAAGAATCAGTATCCAGCCTGGAAGATTTGGCTGACGGACAATTTCAGCCTGTTATTCCGGAGACTGAAAACCTTAACTCCGGAAAAGTCAGACGTATTATTGTCTGTAGCGGAAGAGTCTATTACGATCTGTTAGCTTACCGTAAGGCTCATAAAATTGAAGATATAGCAATTATCCGCATGGAACAGTTATATCCGTTCCCTCATGACGAATTTCAGGCTGAAGTTGATCGTTTTGAGCAGGCAAAAGATGTGCTGTGGTGCCAGGAAGAACCGGGAAACCAGGGTGCATGGCACCGAATCCAGCACTATTTGTTACGGCATCTGGGACTTAACCAGATTCTTGGTTATGCATTGCGTCCTTCTTCTGCATCACCTGCTGTAGGATATCTGGCAAAGCATAATTATCAGCAAAATGAATTGGTTGAAGCAGCATTTCGCGAGAAAATCTAACCCAAAGGAATTGTCATGCAAGTTGAAGTAAAGGTTCCGTTGTTATCTGAGTCAGTAGCAGAAGCTTCTCTGGTTTCCTGGCATAAAAAGCAGGGAGACTATGTTGAGCGCGACGAGAATCTGATAGATATCGAAACTGACAAAGTTGTATTGGAATTACCGGCACCGGTATCCGGTACGCTGACAAAAATTGTTAAGGGTGATGGTGCTACTGTAGTCAGTAGTGAGCTTATTGCCACAATAGATACTGAGATTACAGCTCCTGCTAAAAAAGGAGCATCTGCCGGTAAGAAACCCGCAGTTACAGAAAAGCCTGTGATGATGCCGGTCGCAAAGAGAATAGCTGCAGAAAAGAGTATTGGAGCTGAGGAGATCAATGCGGTTCGTGGCAGCGGTCGCGGGGGACGTATTACAAAGGAAGATATGGCTGAACATGCAAGGCCTCAGTCTGTTCAGGAAATTTCCACGGATGAGGAAGTTTCACTATCAGAGGGTGACCGGCCGGAAAAACGTGTGGCTATGTCCAGGTTACGTTTACGTATTGCTGAGAGGATGGTTCAGTCACAATCCACTGCAGCGATCCTTACAACGTTTAATGAAGTAGATATGCAGGCGATAATAGATTTTCGTGCCCGGTATAAGGAAATATTTGAGAAAGAGCACGGAGTAAAGCTCGGATTTACCTCATTCTTTGTTAAAGCTGTAGTGGCAGCATTGAAAAAGTTTCCCATTGTTAACTCTTCAGTGGATGGTAAAGATATTATTTATCACGGGTATTACGATATCGGTATAGCAGTAGGGAGTCCGCGGGGGTTGGTTGTGCCGATTCTCCGGGACGCGGATCGTCTTTCACAGGCTGAAATCGAAAAGCAAGTTGCTGATTTTGGTAAACGGGCTAAAGAAGGTAAGCTTAAGATCGAAGAATTAACGGGGGGCACTTTTTCTATTACCAATGGCGGTGTATTTGGTTCGATGCTTTCCACCCCTATTATCAACCCGCCGCAAAGTGCAATTCTCGGCGTTCATGCTATTAAAGAGCGTCCGGTAGCAATAAACGGCCAGGTGGTAATCCGCCCGATTAACTACCTTGCACTATCTTATGACCATCGGATTATAGACGGACGTGAAGCAGTGCTTTCTCTTGTGGCAATGAAAGAGGCACTTGAGTCTCCGATGAGTCCGTTACTGGAAGAATAAATAAACATATACGAATCATTAATAAAAACAAGTAATTGTAGAATATACTTAATATTTAATATTAACTTATAAGATTGTAAAATGACTCAAACTTTTGATGTGGTTGTGATCGGAGCAGGTCCCGGAGGTTATGTGGCAGCAATCCGTTGTGCCCAGTTAGGACTCAATACAGCGTGTATTGATGAGTGGGAAAATTCAAAGGGAAAGGCAAGGCTTGGTGGCACCTGTCTGAACGTAGGTTGTATTCCTTCGAAAGCTTTACTGGAATCTTCCGAGAATTTTGAGCGTGTTGCGCATAAATATTCCGCTCATGGAATTACAGTGGAAGGTTTGTCAGTTGATATACCTGTAATGATTTCCCGTAAGGAAAAGATTGTCGCGGCATTACCAGTGGAATCGCCATGTTGTTTAAAAAGAATAAAGTTACCTCAATACATGGCCGGGGAATGCTTGTTAAGGATAAAAATTCCGGGGGAAACCGGAAAGTTAATATTCAGAGTGGTGATAAAGAAGAAACAGTTGAAGCAAAATACGTCATTATTGCAACAGGCTCGACACCACGTCAGTTACCATCCGTATCAATCGATAATAAATGTGTTCTGGACAATGAAGGAGCGCTGGCACTGGCTGAAGCGCCTGAGCGGTTAGGAATAATTGGTGCGGGTGTGATTGGTCTGGAAATGGCAAGTATCTGGCGGAGGCTCGGATCGGAAGTAACTATTCTTGAAGCAATGCCGGATTTCCTTTCGGTCGTTGATGAGCAGGTAGCAAAAGAAGCAAAAAAAATATTTACCAGGGAATTAGGATTAGGAATTCAAACCGGCATTAACATTACTGAGATTAGAACCGCTGAAAATACAGTCATAGTGAAGTATCTTGATGCGCAGGGTAAAGAGCAGAAATTAGAAGTGGATAAGCTGATTGTCTCAGTTGGCCGGGTTCCGAATTCTGCTAACCTGGGTGCAGATTCTGTTGGCTTACAAATTGATGGTGGCGGCCGCATTCAGGTTGATACTTACTGTCGTACTAATCTGTTAAATGTATATGCTGTAGGTGATGTTGTCCGGGGGCCGATGCTGGCACACAAAGCTTCCGAGGAGGGCGTGGCAGTAGCAGAAGAAATTGCTGCAAAGATGTCAGGGCAGGCAAAAGAGCTTTCGGCAGTAAATCTTGATGCCATTCCCTGGGTAATTTATACATCACCGGAAATCGCCTGGGTAGGTAAAACAGAACAGGAGCTGAAAGCATCCGGAGTTAAATACAAAGCAGGTCAGTTTCCGTTTATGGCAAACGGTCGTGCACGTGCACTGGGTGAAACCAACGGATTTATTAAGGTCCTTGCCGATGCAGATACGGATCGGATTCTTGGTGTACACATGATCGGGCCCTATGTTTCAGAGATGATCTCTGAAGCAGTAGTAGCAATTGAATTTGCTGCCAGCAGCGAAGATATTGCCCGTATTGTTCATGCCCATCCTTCTTTGTCTGAAGTTTTGCATGAGGCGGCGTTAGCTGTGGACAAGAGGGCGCTGCATATCTGACAAAATTACGGGATTGAGTACATACCTGTGTTTACAGGTATCAGGTAAGCTATGTGATGTGCAATATTCCGGGTTTATCTCTTCAGTGTTTGTCTTTCAGAAATTTCCGGCGTGTTACCTGTGCATTAAGGAAATATTTTTCCAGTGCTGCTCCGTCATTGTCTTCAAGCATTTCATGCATACGTGTTAATTCGTTCTGGTAGGTGTTAATTTGTTTTAGTAATAATTCACGATTTGCGAGGCAAATATCTTTCCACATTTCAGGAGAACTACCTGCAATACGGGAAAAGTCGCGAAAACCGCCACCGGCAAAATTATGCAGGATACCTGAATCTTCTTCAGTGCAGGTTGAAAGTATATGGTTCATAAGTGTGAATGCCAGGATATGAGGAAGGTGGCTCATCATGGCAAGTATTTCATCATGCTGATATGGTTGCATTAGTGAGACACGTGCGCCGCATCCCTGCCACAGTTTTTTTATACTTTCTAATGAATCATTATCGGTTTCATCTGACGGCGTCAGGATTAAATTTTTATCTCTGAATAAATCAGCATTTGCTGCATCAGCTCCGCTTAGCTCCGCACCGGCAATCGGATGGGCCGGTACAAAATTTTTAAAATGCCCCGGTATTGAAGAGCGTGCCGCTGCAATCACATCCTGCTTTGTACTTCCCACATCAGAAATAATTGTCTGAGATTCCAGGTAAGGATTGATCCGCTCAAGAATTCCGGTAGTTTGTCCTACCGGTACGGCAAGTAATACAAGGTCTGCTTTTTCCAGAGCCTGTGAATAGTTATCGGTGGCCTCATCTAAAATCCCGAGTTCCAATGCATGCTGCAGATTCTCTTTGCTTCTGCCTAAACCGGTAATGTGCTTGACCAGTCCTGCTTTACGCAGTGCAAGTGCAAATGAGCCGCCGATTAATCCGACACCAATAATCACCAGTTTGTTGAGCATAGTATCTTTCATATTTTGAATATATATTTATTTCCGTATCAGACTGACGAAAGTTTCTGTCTCATACGCTATCAGACATCTGATTATATTAAAACTCTTATTCCTGAGCAGTATACATTCCGGTATTGAAACTTTTTTCTTATTGTTTCCTGAGGATTCTTTAATAAGCGTGTAATTTATTCCGGAGACGGAATTAACCTTTTTTAACTGCACTTTCAAGTAACTGTAAGAATTTATGATTTTCGGATTCGAGGCCGACAGTAACGCGTAGAAATTCCGGCATTTCATAAATACCAACCGGGCGTACAATAACTCCCTTCTGTAAGAGGTGTTGATAGACAGCAGCAGTTTTACCGTTTTCCACCCTGAAGCTCAGGAAATTTCCATATGACGGAATATAGGTAAGATCAAGCCGGCGCAGACCGGTGGTTATCTGAAGCATTCCTGCCTGATTAAGAGCATAGGAACGTTTAACGAATTCTGTGTCATTTATTGCCGCCAAAGCTCCTGAAAGTCCGATGCTGTTTACATTAAACGGCTGACGTATCCGGTTCATTAACCCGGAAACCTGAGTATGTGCAAATCCGAATCCGATACGGATACCGGCCATGCCATAAATCTTAGAAAAAGTACGGGTAATAAGCAGATTTGGAAAACTATGTAACCATTTAGTGGTATCGACTCTGGATATATCAGGCAGATATTCATTGTAAGCCTCATCCAGTATTACCAGTACATCCCGTGAAACACGTTTTAAAAAACGCAGGATATCCGGGGCAGGTAGAAATGTGCCGGTCGGGTTGTTAGGATTAGCAATAAAGACTATACGGGTTTCAGGTGTTATAGCATCCAGCATTGCATCGATATCATGACCATAATCTTTAGCAGGAACCACTATTCCGGTTGCACCTGTAGCCTGGGTCACAAGAGGATAAACGGCAAAAGCATGCTGAGAAAAAACTGCGGAAGTGCCTGGCTTCAGAAATATCCGGGCTGCCAGCTCCAGCACATCATTCGATCCGTTTCCGAGTACAATCTGGTCACTGTTTACAGCATATTTTTCAGATAATGCATTTTTTAATTCAAAGCCGTTACCATCAGGGTAACGCATCACTTCATTCAGTGCTTTTTCCATTGCTTCAAGTGCCAGAGGGCTGGTCCCGAATGGATTTTCATTCGATGCAAGTTTGATGATGGAAGATTCATCAATCCCCATTTCTCTTGCCAGCTCGGATATAGGCTTTCCCGTTTGGTAAGGCGCAATAGAATGTATATATTCGGGGGCAAGATCACACAGGTTCATAAAGCCGGTACCATAAAGAGTAGAAAATCAGATAAACAGAAAACAACACAATTACGTTTTGTCTGAATACATACAATATAATTATGCTGAAGGGTAAGACCCTAATATTTTCAGGAATGTTGCTTTTTCCCGTATTTCGTCCAGTGCCCTTATAATTTTTTCATTTTGCTGATGACCTTTGATATCTGCAAAAAAAACATATTCCCACAGACCGGAACGGGAAGGTCGGGACTCTAAATGACTCATACTTACACCATGCTGTGCAAGAGGTGATAATAACTCATGTATTGCACCGGGGCGGTTCCTGGCTGACATAGCCAGTGATGTTTTATCTTTACCGGACGGAGCGACGTCCTGAGTACCAATTACCAGAAAGCGGGTAGTATTTCTGGGGTCATCTTCAATATTCTCAGCATACACAGACAATTTGTATACTTCAGCAGCTTTTCTGCCGGCGATAGCAGCAACACTCTTATCATCAGCAGCAATCATCGCTGCATGAGCATTACTTGCTGCAATAACCCGTTTTACCTGTGAGAGAGGAAAGTTTGTATTTAACCACTCATGACATTGCGCCAGTGACTGAGGGTGAGAGTAGATTTTTTTGATTTGCTCCGGGTCTGTATGCAGAGCGAGTAAACACTGATGTATGGGTAATAAAATTTCCCCGCAAACCTTCAGAGAGGTTTGCAATAACAAATCCAATGTTTTTCCCACTACACCTTCATTAGAGTTTTCTACGGGCACTATTCCATAGCTTGCCATGCCGGATTCGACTTTATGGAATACCTCGTCTATCGATTCACATGGCATCGCTGTTACTGAGTTACCAAAACGATTCAACACAGCCTCTTCCGAGAATGTCCCCTGCGGGCCGAGGTAGGTCACACTCATAGGCTTTTCCATAGAACGACACAATGACATGATTTCTGTGAATAACCGGATAACATGTTTCGGAGAAAGTGGCCCTGCATTAAGTTTCTGCAGTCGTTCCAGAATCTGTGCCTCCCGGTCAGGACGATAGATTTCGCCTTGTTTAACCTGTCCGATCTGCTTTGCAAGATCAGCGCGTGTGTTGACAAGTCTGAGCAACTCGTTATCAATCGCATCTATCTCATCACGAATTTTATTAAGTTGATCGGTCATTGAAAATCAGTTCCTTGTCAATAAAAACTAGTCAGCCAGTACAGGTAAATATCTCACCATCAGAACACCGGGGATTAGTGCAAGTTTATCTATTGTTTCCTGCGGAACAGGACTATCCACATCTACTAAAGTATAGGCCATCTCCCCCCGGGACTTATTACCCATATTGTGAATGTTAAGTCCTGCATTTGCCATACTGGTAGAAATCTGCCCCAGCATATTAGGCACATTAGAATTAGCTACTGCCATCCGATAAGGGGACTCTCTCTCCATCGTTAAATTTGGAAAATTGACAGTATTGATAATATTTCCGTTCTCCAGATAATCCACGATCTGCCTCACTACCATTATTGCGCAGTTTTCCTCTGCTTCCAGAGTAGAGGCACCTAAGTGAGGTAGTGTAATTACTGCCTGATGATGCTGAAGTTTCTGACTGGGAAAATCGCATACATAATATTTTATTTTTCCGGATTCAATCCCTGTTAAAACTGCATCTTCATCAACAATACCATCACGGGAAAAATTAAGCAGGATTGTTCCCTTCTTCATGTTTCTGACCTGCTTACCATTAATCAGGAGACGTGTTGCGTCAAGCAAAGGTACGTGCAGGGTGATGAAGTCGCTGTGTTGAAGCAAATTTTCAATGCCAGGTGCTTTCTTTACTTCTGAAGAAAGATTCCACGCCGCATCCACAGTAATTTCAGGATCGTAACCCGTTACCCGCATGCCAAGCCCGATAGCTGCATCTGCAACAAGCCGGCCTATAGCACCCAGCCCGATAATTCCTAATGTACGGCCTGGTAATTCCATTCCGGAGAATTGTTTTTTCCCGTCTTCTGCCAGTTTGTGAAGAGTGGTATTACTGCCTTTCATATTTTCGGTGAAACGTATAGCAGGAATCAGATTACGTGCTGCCAGTAACATGCCGGACAATACAAGTTCCTTCACTGCATTTGCATTTGCGCCGGGAGCATTAAAAACGGGAATGCCGCGTAGATTCATATCCTGTACCGGAACGTTATTGGTTCCTGCTCCGGCTCTTCCGATTGCCATGACACTCTCAGGAATATTCATTCCGAGCATATTGTGTGAACGCACCAGGATTGCATCCGGCTCAGCAATATCATCCCCAATAGTATAACGATTCTCAGGAAAGAGATTCAGGCCTTTTGCAGAGATCTGATTGAGCTTATGCACCCGGAAAGTTTTATGTGATCGCTCAGGCATGATTACCGGCAAACTCCTTCATAAAGCTGACCAGGGTGAGAACACCTTCAACCGGCATTGCGTTATATATGGAAGCGCGCATTCCACCTACTGCCCGATGTCCTTTCAGCTGTAACAAACCACGGTCCTGCGCCTGTTTTAAAAACTCAGTATCTAAATCCGTATCCTTTAGTGTAAAGGGAACGTTCATACGTGAACGGTCGGACCTTGCTACCGGACAGTGATAAAAATCCGTTGTATCAATTAAGTCATACAATAAACCGGCCTTGGTAATATTTATTTTTTCAATTTCTGCCAGCCCTCCCTTTTTCTTTAACCATTCAAATACTAACCCGGTAATATAGATGGCGTAAGTGGGCGGAGTGTTATACATGGAAGCATTGTCAGCATGGATTTTATAATCAAACACACTCGGTGTATTCTGAATCGTTTTACCTAATAAATCTTCACGCACAATGACAATGGTCAGGCCGGCAGGCCCCATGTTTTTCTGGGCTCCGGCATATATCAGTCCGTACCGGGTAATATCCAGCGGTCGTGACAGAATACTGGAAGACATGTCGGCTACCAGCGGAATATTGTCTTTCGAACAGGTCAGATCCGGTATCCAGTTAAATTCCACACCGCCGATAGTTTCGTTAGGGGTGTAATGTACATAAGCTGCATTCTGATCCGGTGTCCACTGATCCTGCGTCGGAGCATAGGTAAAACCGGAATCCTCTGATGAAGCAGCAATATTTACATTACAATATCTTTGTGCTTCTTTTATTGCCTTTTTAGACCACATCCCGGTGTTGATATAGTCAGCACTCTTTTTTTTTCGCAGTAAGTTCATGGGTACCATGGAGAACTGGCTGGTAGCTCCACCGGAGAGGAACAGTACTTTATAGTTGTCAGGAATACCCGCCAGTTCGCGCAGATCAGCTTCGGCTTTCCGGATAACAGAAGTAAATTCCCTGCCACGGTGGCTCATTTCCATGATTGACATACCACTGCCATGCCAGCTGAGTATTTCATCGCGTGCTTGTTGTAGTACTTCTGCAGGCAACACTGCCGGGCCCGCACTGAAGTTAAATACGCGTTCCACAGTCAGAAAGCGCTCCGCCTGTTAAATGTATTGTTTAACATATACATTTTGTAAGTGAATTGTTATTCCACATCAGTTTCAATTACTCTCTCCAGTCCGGCAAGCTTCTCACCTTCATCCAGATTAATAAGCCTGACTCCCTGTGTGGCACGGGCCATTTTGCGAACCTCTTTAACACGGGTGCGGATCAGTACGCCTCCGGTGGTGATCAGCATGATTTCGTCTAATTGTTTCACGAGTCTTGCGGTGACCACTTTACCGTTTCGTTCACTGGTCCGGATCGAGATCATGCCCTGGGTACCTCTGCGATGGCGCGCATATTCACTGATCGGAGTACGTTTGCCGTACCCGTTTTCAGTTGCGGTCAGTACCGACAGTTCTTCAGTTTCAGCAACCAGCAGGGAGATAACAGTCTGCCCTTTATTTAACTTCATACCACGGACACCTCGTGCGCTACGCCCCATCGGACGTACATCATTTTCATCAAAACGCATGGCTTTGCCACCGTCAGAGAACAACATCACATCATGCCTACCTCCTGTGATCGCGACACCAATCAGATAGTCTTCGTCATCCAGGGCTAATGCAATGATGCCGCCTACACGCGGACGGGAAAATCTGGACAGTGCAATTTTCTTCACGGTACCCAGAGAAGTGGCCATGAAAATAAAACGATTCTCATCAAACTCTTTTACCGGGAGAATGGCGTTTATTTTTTCTCCCTCTCCCAGTTTTAATACGTTAACAATTGGTTTTCCGCGTGAACCACGTCCACCCTGTGGTATGGAATACACTTTAATCCAGTAGGCTCGTCCCCGGCTTGAAAAGCAGAGTATATAATCGTGCGTATTGACGATAAACAGATTATCAATGACATCATCTTCCTTCGTTTTGGTCGCCTGTTTACCACGTCCGCCGCGCTTCTGAGCCTGATAATCATGCAGTGGCTGCGATTTAATGTAGCCGGTATGCGACAGCGTTACGACTACATCTTCCGGTGTAATAAGATCTTCCAGACTTAAATCCTGCGTGTCGACCACGATCTCACTGCAGCGTTTATCCCCGAACTGTTTTTTAACGGCAGCCAGTTCATCAGCAATGATTTTCGTGATTCGTACCGCCTTAGCAAGAATATCAAGGAGGTCGGCAATTTTTTCCATTATGTCTTTGTATTCACCCACAACCTTATCTTGCTCCAGCCCGGTGAGGCGTTGTAAGCGTAATTCCAGAATTGCCTGAGCCTGTGAACCGGATAAGCGATAACCTTTTTTGGATAAACCAAATTCTGCAGCCAGCCCCTCCGGACGGAATTCGTCAGCTTTAATGGAACTACGGGCGAGCATTTCCTCCACCAGTCTGGACCGCCATATTTTTGTCATCAGTGCTTCCTTGGCAACTGCCGGAGTGGATGCTTTTTTGATTAATGTGATGACTTCATCAACATTGGACAGCGCAACAGCCAGACCTTCCAGCAGGTGGCCGCGCTCACGTGCCTTTTTCAGTTCAAATTTGGTACGTCGTGTTACCACTTCACGACGGTGATTCAAAAACGCTTCCAGCATCTGTTTCAGATTAAGCACCAGTGGCCGTCCGTCCAGCAGGGCAACCATGTTCATGCCAAAGGTATCCTGTAACTGTGTTTCCTTATACAGATTGTTCAGTATTACTTCAGGCATCTCACCGCGTTTCAGCTCAATTACCATACGCATACCGGATTTATCTGATTCATCCCGTAAATCAGAAATTCCTTCAATTTTTTTATCACGCACCAGTTCACTGATACGGATCAGCAGATTTGCCTTATTTACCTGATAGGGCAGCTCATCAACAATAATGCTCTGACGATTACCTTTTTCCAGGTCTTCAAAATGTGTGCGGGCACGCATTACCACGCGTCCGCGTCCTGTCTGATAACCGGCTTTGACTCCTGTAACACCATAAATAATGCCCGCAGTCGGAAAATCCGGTGCCGGTATGTGTTCAATCAGTTCATCTATACTGAGATCCGGATTTTTAAGTAATGCCAGACAGGCGGCCACTACTTCATTCAGATTGTGCGGAGGAATATTTGTTGCCATACCCACTGCGATGCCGGAAGAACCGTTAATCAGCAGGTTGGGAATTTTTGCTGGGAGGACCACCGGTTCTTTTTCAGAACCATCATAATTCGGAACAAAATCTACTGTTTCTTTTTCAATGTCGGCCAGTAATTCATGGGCAATGCGCGACATACGTATTTCGGTATAACGCATCGCTGCAGCATTATCGCCGTCTATGGAACCAAAGTTACCCTGGCCGTCTACCAGGGTATACCGTAAGGAAAAGTCCTGCGCCATACGAACGATGGTGTCATAAGCTGCCGTATCACCATGGGGATGGTATTTACCGATAATGTCACCGACAATACGTGCAGATTTCTTGTAGGGACGGTTCCAGTCATTAGAGAGTTCGTGCATAGCGAGTAGTGCGCGCCGGTGCACAGGCTTTAAACCGTCACGTGCATCCGGTAGCGCACGTCCCACGATTACGCTCATGGCGTAATCGAGATAGGAGCGGCGCATCTCTTCTTCAAGACTGACGGGGAGGGTTTCTTTTGAGAATTGATCCATTATTATATTTTTTCTTTTAGAAACAGTAAGTAAGGATTTTATTGGTGCTCTGGATATAGCTCTGTAAAACCCTGTAATTCTATCATGTCAAGTCCGTTGAAGCCACCCGGATAATCTGTCCGGTACAGCCTGAAGAAGGTAGCTGGTCTGTTATGAATCAGGAAATAAAGAGTTATGCGGAATACAAAATACAGTTGTGTAATAATGTGACGCCGAAAGTTAATAATCTTTGTTTCCGTGTATACGGAAAAATACGAATCTGAATCAGATTTATGTAAAGAATGGACAGTATTCAAATTGATACAGTAATCGAGGCCCGCTGGATTATTCCGGCAGAGCCTCATGGCCTGGTGCTTGAAGATCATGCCATTGCTATTGATAAAGGTGTGATTCAGGCAGTCCTGCCTGCTTCTGATGCCAGCATGCAATTCTCTCCCGCAGAACATATTGTTCTGAGTCAGCACGCGCTTATTCCGGGTTTAATCAACCTTCATACCCATGCAGCCATGACACTGATGCGCGGACTGGCTGATGATCTGCCGCTGATGGAATGGCTGAACAATCATATCTGGCCGGCAGAAGTCAGACATGTGAATGCAGATTTCGTATCGGACGGAACGAAGCTTGCCTGTGCTGAAATGCTGAAAGGGGGTACTACCTCTTTTAACGATATGTATTTTTTTCCGGAGGCATCCGCAAAGGCTGCGTTAGCTTCAGGGATGCGTGGAGCAATCGGTATGATCGCAATTGATTTTTCCACAGCGTACGCAAGTGATGCGGAAGATTATATTGCCAAAGGTCTCGCAGTGAGGGATGAATACCGTCACCATCCGCTATTGTCTTTTTGTTTTGCACCACACGCACCCTATACAGTAAGTGATAAGGCCCTAACCGGTATTCTGACTTATGCCGAGCAGCTTGATTTGCCCGTACATATTCATCTGCATGAAACCGAAGCAGAAATCAGTCACAGTCTGGAAAATTTCGGTGTGCGTCCTATCGCGCGCTTACATCAGCTGGGTCTGTTATCACCCGGGCTGATCGGTGTACACATGATCCATCTGACTGAGGATGAAATTGAACTGACAGGAAATCAGGGTTGTAGTGTTGCACACTGTCCGTCATCCAACCTGAAACTTGGCAGCGGAGTTGCTCCGGTTTCTGCCCTTTTGAAGCGGGGCATTAATGTAGGGTTGGGAACGGACGGTGCTGCCAGTAACAACCGACTGGATATGTTTGCAGAAATGCGGCTTGCAGCTTTGCTTGCAAAAGCGCAAAGTAACAGGGCAGAAGAATTACCGGCATATCAGGCTTTACAAATGGCCACACTTAACAGTGCAAAAGCACTGGGAATAGGTGATCATATCGGCTCTCTGGTGAAGGGTAAAATGGCAGATATTACTGCGGTTGATTTTTCAGGGCCGGAACTTTCTCCCTGTTATGATCCGGTTTCGCATCTCGTTTATTCGGCCGGACGGGAGCACGTGAGTCATGTCTGGGTAGATGGTAAAATACTCGTAAATGAAGGGAAATTAACAACCCTAGATGAGCAGGAAATATTAGCACGGGCTCTCTTCTGGGAAGATAGAATTACAATTAAGAAAAATGAATAACACATTAGAAAATAAGGTAAATGCAGACCCAGCTGAGCTGGAAAAATTCAATCAGCTCGCACATAACTGGTGGGACCCTAACAGTGAGTTTAAGCCCCTGCATGAAATCAATCCGCTGCGGTTAAACTACATTGATGAGCTCGCAGGAATTGCCGGAAAGGAAGTACTCGATGTCGGTTGCGGCGGGGGGATTCTGTCAGAGAGTATGGCAGAGCGCGGAGCAGATGTTACGGGAATTGATCTGGGGGATAAGCCCCTGAAAGTTGCAAAGTTGCACTTGTTGGAATCCGGTAATAAAGTGGACTATCGTAAGATTGCGGCGGAAGATCTAGCTAAAGAGCAGCCGCATCATTATGACATTGTGACCTGCATGGAAATGCTCGAACATGTACCGGACCCGGAAAGTATTGTGCGTTCCTGTGCGCAACTGACCAAACCCGGAGGATGGGCTTTCTTTTCAACCCTGAACCGTAATCCGAAATCATATCTGATGGCGGTGGTGGGTGCTGAATATGTATTAAACCTGTTACCACGCGGTACGCATGATTACATAAAATTTATCAAACCGTCTGAGCTTGCGCGCATGGCCCGTGGTGCCGGGCTGGATGTGGAAGCAATAACAGGTATGACCTATAATCCTTTCACCAAAGTGTATTCATTAGAAAAGGATTCGAGTGTGAATTATATTATGGCGTATCGTGCCTGATTTTACGGATCGTTATATCAATTTTGTTTCCTGATCACAAAAATTAATTTTCCTGTTCAAATTTCCGGTTCGTAATTTTTTCTATGATTAAAGCGGTTCTTTTTGATTTAGACGGTACGCTTGCCGATACCGCGCCGGATCTGGGTCATGCTCTGAACCGGCAGCGTATGGATCGCGGCATGTCTAGCCTGCCAATTGATCTGGTCCGAACTGAAGCTTCAGCAGGCGCACGTGGTTTGCTGGGATTAGGATTTCAGATTAAGCCGGGTGATTCAGGATATGAAGCAATGCGTGATGAATTCCTGAATTTTTATGAAGAACGTTTGTGCTGGGATACTATATTATTTCCGGGGATTGCTGAACTGCTTGAAGAGATAGAAGTCCGCAATCTGCTCTGGGGTATCGTTACAAATAAGCCCGCGAGATTTACGAATCCACTTTTAGAACAACTTGGTTTAACTTCCCGTACGGCGTGTGTAATCAGCGGGGGGGACACCGTTAACTATAAGCCGCATCCTGAGCCTCTTCTGGCAGCAATCAAGATATTGGATATTGCGCCTTCCGAATGTATCTATTTAGGAGATGATATACGGGATGTTGAAGCGAGTCTGGCAGCCGGAATAGAACCGGTTGTTGCAAAATACGGATATCTCGGTAATGGTAGTGAATCTCCGGAATCCTGGGGCGCAAAACATCTTATTGAACATCCTCAGGATTTACTCAGGCATCTCTAGAATCTGTTAGAATCAGCGGGTTGACGATTGAACTATTATTAAATAAAACTATCAAATAACCGTAAACACAGAATCCGGGGGCGACCTGGCTTCGACGTGGGTTTCAAAGCAGAGCAGGGCATACCGAGGACCAGTCACCTCGTAAATACATCTGGAAAATGTAATAATTGCAAACGAAGATAGTTACGCTCTAGCCGCTTAAATCCGGTTAGACTCCGCACCGGCGGGCCTCAACGCCGGGTCTGGTAACAGACAGCGGAGCCATTAGCGAGGATCGCACTTTGCAGGGTCACTTTGCATAGTGTTAAATAATAGGTGACTCGCCTGATTTCAGTTCGCCTGTTGACGGTTATCAGGTTAAATTAATAGCATGGCTATGTATGTAGATCTGACTGTAGAGGATTTGCGGACGCGGGTTCGATTCCCGCCGCCTCCACCATTTTAGTATCTTATAAAGTACTATGAAGTCCATTAAGCCCTTATGAATAAACGCATATGGGCTTTTTCTTGTCCGCTGTCATCCTAGGTAGTCCATTGCAATCTACCAACAAATATTGGTATTATTGTTGGTATATCTTTTGCCATTAAAAATTAATACCAACAAAAGGGTGCAGAAATGGCACTGACTCAGTTACAAATAAAGAATGCTAAAGCTACTGGCAAACCTTCAAAGTTATCAGACGGTGGAGGTTTATTTTTATTGGTACAGTCTGCCGATCCAAAAGCCTCAAAGTTCTGGCGTCTTGCATATCGCTTTGCAGGAAAGCAAAAGACCTTAGCACTTGGTGTATTTCCAACTATTAGTCTGGCAGTTGCAAGGGAGAGGCGTGAAGAAGCTCGTAGGTTGTTAGCGAATAGTGTAGATCCGAGTGATACTAAGAAAGCACAAAAAGATGCAATTCAGGCAAAGGCAGTAAATAGTTTTGAAATTGTAGCCCGTGAGTGGTTTAAGGGGAGAGCTCCTAACTGGAAAACAAATCATTCAAGTAAGATCATCGCTCGACTTGAAAAGGATATTTTTCCCTGGTTAGGCGCATGTCCGGTTAATGAAATAACAGCACCGGAACTTTTAAAAACTATAAGACGGATTGAAAGTCGCGGCGCGCTTGAAACGGCACATAGGACACTTTCCTATTGTGGTCAGATTTTTCGCTACGCCATAGCAACCGGGCGTGCGCAACGTGATACTGCAGCTGACCTTCGTGGTGCTTTGCCTCCGGTAAAAGAAAAACACCATGCGTCAATTACTGATCCAAACCTCATAGGCATATTGCTGCGTAACATAGAAGGTTATCAAGGCTCGTTCATAACACGTTGCGCGTTACAACTTGCCCCTTTAGTATTTTTGCGCCCTGGTGAACTACGTAAAGGAGAATGGGCAGAAATTAATTTTGAAAAGGCAGAATGGCGTATACCCGCTTCACGTATGAAAATGAATGCTGTACATATAGTCCCGCTTGCTACTCAAGTTATTGAAATTTTACGTGAGATTCAACCGGTAACAGGTACAGGAAAATATATTTTTCCTAGTGCACGATCTACTACCCGACCAATGAGTGAGAATGCAGTACTAGGAGCTCTACGAAGAATGGGTTATACCAATGATGAAATGACAGGACATGGCTTCAGAAGTATGGCAAGTACATTATTAAATGAGCAAGGCTGGAACAGAGATGCAATTGAACGACAATTAGCACATGCTGAAAGGGACAGCGTACGAGCGGCATATAATTACGCAGAATACTTGCCAGAACGAAGAAAAATGATGCAGAGATGGGCAGATTATCTGGATAGGTTAAAAGATGATACATAATTTGCAATAACATTATGAACCATCTTCTCAATTCATTTCTTTTTTAGGCCCAATAATACTTATAAAGGAGTAATAGATGTTTACTAAGCTCCCTAAACCTTCAAAGACTATCCTAAGTGAAGCTGATAACACTCCACTAAGTGATAAAGAACGTATACAACTAGCAAAAGAGTGGGCAGAGCGAACATTAGATAGTTTGTTGGCCTATACAAAAACAGAGCCTTCATTTGGAATTAAATTTTGTAAAAAAGTAGAGTCTAATGATGAACTTGCTCCACAGATGTTGCGTTATCTGAGAGCTGCAAGAAAAGGGAAGTCAAAAGGTCCTAAAAGATGGACCAAGAATCGTTATCTTTCCATGCTTATGCATTATGAGATAAGAAAGGCACGGTGGGGGGCGAGAGGACGCTCTTAAGTGGACAGGAGAGAATGAAGGAATTGGTACGCAAAGTAAGGAACAAATTTTTAATCCTAAAAAAGTTGAGGAAAGAATTAGAGTGGCTAGAAAAATTATTCCTAAAGCTGAGCTGTCTAGATATCTGCCCCCCCTTTGTTAGCTCCCCCCAATAGAACAAATCAGGGGAGTGGTATTTGCTTCAAATTTTGCTTTAATTCGTTTTCTTATAATAAAAATAGGAGAACAAGAAATGCAAATACTTTCAGAGACAGGATTTCTTCGTCTACATCAAATCATTGGTAATACAAAAGCGAACCCTCCAATTCCTCCAATTATTCCCATAGGTAAAAGTACTTGGTGGGAGGGAGTTCAGTCCGGGCGTTTTCCTAAGCCGGTAAAACTTGGTCCTCGTATTACTTTATGGAAAACTGAGGACATTCAAAAATTGATTAGAGATATGGAGGCTCTAAATGATTAATGCAGATATTCTTGTTTCTCAATATCAAAGTACACAAAGAGAGTTTTCTAAAGTTCCTGATGTGCTGTCCGGATTGATTGGTGAACTGCCTTCAGATAGGTTGGCAATTAATAATGTGGTAAGTGCACCTATAAAAATAGGTATCAGTATTTTCCGGGATGTTTTTGGGAAGGAAAGAGAAACTCACCAGGTAACCTGGGATGGCGTAGATGAGCTACTGAGTGATTCATGTGTATACACATGTAAATCAGCATGTCGACTTCTTAAGCTCGCTGTGTTTGGAGACAAGCGCACAGATAAAGGGTCATTACGTAGTGACGAAAATATTCTGGAAATCTACGGTATTGAGGGGGACTACGATGCCGGACAAGTCTCCCTGACTGAAGCAGCAGCAAAGCTGGAAGAACAGGGAGTTGAAGCTTGTTTCTATACAACCCCAAGTCATACACCAGAACGACCCCGTTGGAGAGTCCTCGTACCACTGAGCAAAGGACATTCTCCGTCAGAGCGGGCAAAGTTTGTAGCAGTTATAGATGATATGTTGGGAAACATCCTTGCTAAGGAAAGTTACACTGTAAGCCAGACTTTTTATTTTGGTAAGGTAAAAGGTGCAACCTATGAGACATACAGAGTACATGGCAAACCGGTTGATAAGCTGGATCCGGAAATTATCAATAGATATTCATCTAAATGCATTGAAGACATAGCAAAGACTGAACCGCAGACTGATGGCCTGAATCGTCAATGTACACTTCATGCTGTTACAGAGGAAACCATTGCCGATTTACGTTCAGCATTGCTGGGAATGAAACCGGAGCGTGCGGATGATCGTGCGCTATGGATTAATGTTCTGGAGGCTTTAGCAAGTTTAAAGGAAACATCATATTGTGAAGTAGCATTCGATCTTGCTCATGAATTTAGCAAAAAGTGTGAAGCAAAATATGACCCAGAATATCTAAATTCTACGTGGGAAAGTATGGCCCCTTCGCAGATAACCTACCGTTCAATATTTAAATGGGCGCAGGAGGATGGGCGGAGTAATCCTGGTTGCAAAGTTAGTGAATCCAGAATTGATCGTACTGATGCGGGAAACATGGCATTACTTGCCAAGATTACTGACGGTAATCTTCGTTACGTTCCCGAACATAACATGTGGTTATGGTGGGATGGAACAAGATGGGAATCTGATCGGTACGGAACTGCTTCACAGGAGCGTGCGTTAAAAGTTGGTGAACACTACCACGTTAAGGCAGCCGAGTTGCGTGCCCGGATGCAAGAAGGGGCGTTTGATACTAAAGAAGGCAATAATATTGGTAAGGCTATTGAGAGTCTAGAAAAATGGGCTACACAATGCAGAAACAAACGTGCAATTGATTCTATGCTGAATCTGGCAAAGTCTGACAAACGTTTTACCCTGCCAGCAAGTAAGCTTGATTGCGATCCTTTTCTCTTTGGTGTGAAGAATGGTGTTGTTGACCTTGGAACTGGAGCTTTACGGGAGGCAAGCCGTGATGAGTATGTGACCCGTCGGTCTCCGTTACGATTTAATCCAAATGCAAAAGCACCTCGTTGGAATCAGTTTATCAAAGAAGTCACAGCATTTCCTAATTCTGAGAGCCTATGTGGTTACATCGTAAGGCCGGAACTAGCCAACTATTTACAGCGTGCACTCGGCTACACAATGACAGGGTCTACAGCAGAGCAGAAAATGTTTATCGCTATCGGTGCAGGGTCGAACGGAAAGAATATTCTGCTTGATACACTGCAGTGTGTTATGGGTGAATATTGCCAGACGATACCACCCGAAGCACTTATGGCAACCCGGTATAGTATTGATGCGGAACGCCCGTCGCCAACTACTGCAATGTTAGCTGGTGCACGCACGGCAATAGGTAGTGAAAGCAAGGACGGGCAGAAACTGGATGTAGTTCTTGTTAAAAGGCATACCGGAGGCGGTTACATGACTGCAAGGCATATGCGTGAGAATACATTTCGTTTTAAGATTACCCATAAGTTATGGTTAATGACTAATCACAAGCCTAAGCTTGATCATATAGATGAAGCCTTACGTGGACGTCTTCATTTGCTTCCATTTGATATGAGATGGAACAGACCTGGTCATCCTGAACGTGATCCGTTATTACCTGACGGAGACAAGAATTTGTTAGAGGAATTAATAGAGGAAGGAGAAGGAATCCTTGCTTGGCTAATTGCCGGTACAGTAGATTATATGAATAACGGTTTGGAACCACCAAAGGAAGTATTAAGAATAACCAGGTCTTATTTCATGGAAAATGATTTGGTAGGTCGCTGGATGGAGGATGTTTGTAAAAAATGCGACATAAAGTTAGGTGAGCGTGCATCGGAATTATTTTTATCTTTTCAAATCTGGTGCCAGGAGGAAGGGATTAGTGACATAGCACCTAATAATCAAACTGCATTCTCCAACGAGCTTGTAAAGCGGGGTATAGATAAACACAAATTAAAAAATGGAATGTACTACGGATTACAAATTATAGGGGCGCTCAAGGAGTGATGGGTGATGGGTAATGATGCGTATTTCTAGTTCATCTCTTAGTGAGAATAATTACAGATAGTAGCAAAGCATATATTAAAACCCACCATTACTCGTCACCCGTCACAAGGTATATTTCAAGACATTACTTAACTCAAGAAAGATAAATTTTCTTTAATTTCATATCAGACCTGTAGTTTTAATTGACAACACATATAAATACTTATATGATCCTTTGAGGTTACATATATCGTTTATAAGTAACTTTAAAGGTACATTATGAGAATAAGTAAAATTTCAGAAGCACCTCCTGCTGCTGTCGAAGAAACAATAAGTAAATTGGGACGAAATATTCGAACAGCTCGATTAAGGAGAAAGCTTACACAAAGCGAAGTAGCCGCACGTATTGGCATTTCGCGCAAGGTGGTAGCTGACATCGAAGAAGGCAAGTCGACCACTTCGATTGCTGCTTATTCAGGAGCGTTATGGGCGCTTGGTTTTATGGAGCCGTTTCATGGTGTCGCAGACCCGGACTTAGACCAAGAAGGTAAGATTTTGGAACGTTCTAGAAGCCCAAAAACAGCCCCAAAGAGAAGAGTGCTAGATAATGACTTCTGAACGGCAGGAATGCTACGTCTATATAGTCTTGCCAGGTAAGACAGAATTTGTGACAGCAGGGCGATTTACGATATCTACAGATCGTAATGATGAGTCAGTTGGAAGTTTTATCTATGGGCGTCAATATTTAGAACGTAAGGATGCAGTTGAGATTGACCCTATAGAATTACGGTTACGTAGAGATCCATATGAAACTGCACGTATGGAGGGGATCTTTGGAGCAATTCGAGATTCAATGCCTGATTCTTGGGGGCGGCGACTTATTGAGAAAAGAGCTAAAACAGCACAACTAGAAGAGTTTGAATACTTGATTAAAGGATCTGACGATCGGGCTGGAGCACTTGGATTCGGTACTAACGTTAAACCACTGGTATCAGAAGGGCGGTTTAACCAAATGCTTGAATTAGAGCGATTGCAAGTAATAGCAGATCAGCTTATAAATGATGAACCGGATTTGAAGGGATCAATCACAAATCAGGTAGAAGAATTATTACATTTTGGTACGTCTATGGGTGGGGCTAGACCCAAAGCAGTAGTAGAACATAATAAAAATCTTTGGCTCGCTAAATTTAATATGCAAGATGATCGTTGGAATTATTCGCGTGTTGAGCACGGTATGCTTAAGCTAGCTCTTGCTTGTAACATTAATGTGGCTGAGAGTGACATTACAGGTGTTGCTGGTCGGGATGTTTTACTAGTACGCCGTTTCGACCGAGAGTGGGAAAAAGATAATTATAAGCGGCATCGTATGATAAGTGCCCTAACCCTGTTACAAAGTGATGATAATCCAGTTTCCCGTGTAAATTGGTCTTATGCTTTGCTCGCGGATGCAATTAGACGCATGAGTGTGGATCCGGAATCAGATTTACGTGAGCTGTTTAGTAGAATGTGTTTCAATGCAGCAGTATCCAACCTGGACGACCATCCACGTAATCATGCGATGCTAGCAAGGGAACAGGGCTGGCGGTTGAGTCCAGCATTTGATCTAACTCCATCTCCTGTAACCGCTATAGACAGGCGTGATCTAGCTATGTCGTGTGGAAAGCTCGGGCGTTATGCCAATCGTGAAAATCTATTAAGTAACCATGGGCGATACTTACTTTCACAGAAACAAGCTGAGGAGATATTAGACAGCATAGTTACAATAGTGAGCACAACTTGGCAATCAACTATGTGCCAAGCAGGAGTTAAAGATACAGACGGTAGGCGTATTAGTAATGCCTTTCTTTATAAAGGATTTTTCTACGAGAACGTAGTGTAAATAGTAGTTTTTATATAGAGCTCCTAAATACTAATTTAATAAAATTCAATCATTTAACATAAAATTTTTCCTTTTATAACTTTAATCTCGGTTAAGTATATATAGACGTAAAAACAGGATTGGCGTCTCAACTAAATGGAAAAAAAATGAGTATTGAGCGGAGATATGATCCTAAACACCAAGCTAGTCTAAAAGCTCTTTTAGAGCTTGATGACAGTGAAATTAAGACATTAGTTTCAATAGTAGATTATCGACAGCATAAAAGTATTGCATCTGAAGTTCTTGCATCACTTATTCGGATGGAGTTTGGAAAGGAATCAGGGCTGTTTGATGCTATCACTGCCACGTTACATCAGAGAGTAATTAAAGGCGTTCAAAGTTGTCTCAGAAAGAAAGAGTGGGTTAGGCTTGGCGCCTCTAACAGTGAATTAGTAGAGGACGCAGCAATTTATTTTTGGGAAAAATTTATAGAGAATGAAGAAGCTATTTGCAATGCTGAGGTACGTTTTGGTATATATTTACAGAATAGAGTAGTTGATTATTTTAGGAGTCAATTAGCAGAAAAGAATACCATACTTTCAATAGATAAACTCGAAACGGTTGATAAAGATGGGAAGAAATCAAATTTTGTTGACTCAATTCCAGATACGTTAGAAAACTCGCCTGAAATGCATGCTATACGTACGCAGGATTCTTCTGTACTTATGAATATACTTATAAAACTGCCTAAGAAGGAAAGAAACGCATTCTATTTTCGGGCCGAATGCAAATTTGACTGGAATAAAATAGCTAAACTTATTGGCTGCTCTGTACCTACAGCTCGTAAATTATTTAATTCGAGTTTAAAGAAACTTCAAGGAGCAATCGAATGACTAATATAATCAAAGATGAGGCAGCAACCCTTATCGATAATTTTTTAATTAATATATCAAATCCAATCAGTAGTGATTGGAAAAAATTGATTGAATCCCATCCAGAATTTGCTTCTGAGATTGCTGATTTTGCAATTATTTATGGCACCATAAATATAGAAAGTGAAGATCCTGATTTATCCTTTGATAAGGAGGCCTACGATAGTACTATCAGTAAGGTACTTAATCTGGCGCGACATCATCCAAGTTCAGACGTTATAGAGAAGATAAAGTCTATTCAAGGGCCATCAATAAAAAATGTATGTAATGTGATTGGGATTGGACGGCATTTTTCTTTACTGAATGGTATTTTGGTTGGTCGTATTGTTGCTCCCAGTCAAATTATATTCAGGCTCGCTGAATTTTTAAGAGTATCTGTAGCATTATTGGACAAAGTTCTTCAATTAAAATATATTGGAATTAGGGTGCCGGCATTTAAATCTACTAATGGGAAGCCTGAACATAATATGAAACCTATAAGCTGGGAAGATGCGGTTCAAGAGCTAGATTTAGAAGAGTCCGAGACAGAAAGGTTACTGGAACTCCTAAATTAGAACGTAACTAAATGAATCCTTTTCAGCGTGCGAGAGAGGAGGCGCTTAAACTTAGAAAACGTTTTCTTGGTAATCGCGCTGAACTTTCTGTGCATGTAGACGAGTTACTTAATAAAATTGAACCTGAACTTAATATTGGCATTGAGAAACTACCTCAACAGGCTTCAGCATTAGGAAAAGGTGATGCATGTCTACGAAGAGAAGAAAGATATATTTACATTCGTAATGATATTAAAGAGGAGCAAAGTGCTGCTCTGATAGCACATGAACTAGGTCACTGGATTTTAGATGTAGATAAAGCCGAGCAAGTAATTACTTCACTTTCCTTGCTGGAAAATACACAAGGTTCACCTGGTTTGATTACCGTAGAGGCCTATGGAGCTAGAGAAAGGGAAGAGCTGCAGGCAAATGTTTTTGCACGTGAGTTTTTGCTTCCTCGCCAAGTAGCACGAAATCTGTTTGAATCCGGTTCAGGGCCAGATAGAATTACTAAAGACATAGGTATTCCGTTAAGCATTACACAACAGCAAATACTAGATGCGATTTTACTTCCACAAGCAAAACCATATACTTTAAAAGAGTTAAGCAAACCAAGCAACGACCAGGCACAGGCTGCTTTTGCTAAAGAGAAGTTTGTGAATGTAGTTTCTGGTCCTGGCACCGGAAAAACCTCTACACTTATACACCGCACAAAATATCTTGTAGAGAAACTTAAAGTAGATCCTAGTCATATTCTTGTTCTTACTTTTACCAATAAAGCTGCTTTTGAACTTGTTGAAAGATTACGATCAACTGGAGTTGAAAGGGCTTCTGAAATTTGGGCAGGAACTTTTCATGGATTTGGGCTAGAATTTTTAAGGAAATATCATCAATTATTTGGCCTGCATAGTGACTTATTAATTGCTGATAAGCTTAATTCCATTACTATACTTGCTAAGGAATTACCTAATATTCCTCTTCAGGGACATCTTCGTGTCGAAGATCCTTATACATGGCTTGGTACTGTTGTAGCAGCTATTTATAGACTAAAAGAAGAGTTGGTAACACCACAAGAGTATCGTAAAAAACTTGCTCAAGTTAATCAATCTGAAAAACCTGAGCTGGCATCGTTACGACAGGATACGGCATCTTTATATGAGGTACACGATAGACTCTTGCGAAATGCTAATTTAGTAGATTTTGCCGATCTTGTTGCGCTTCCAACTATTGCAATTCGTGATAATCGTAAACGATTTTCAGCGTTAGCTGATAGGTTTCAATATATTCTTGTAGATGAATATCAGGATGTTACGAAAGCTATGGTTCATATGATCATAGAGCTTTCACGAAAAGCTAAATCTCTCTGGGTGGTTGGTGACGTTCGTCAAGCTATACATCATTGGAGAGGGGCCTCAGTTAAAAGCCTGATAAGGTTTGATGACATATTTAGAGAGCATGCCGAGAAAAGTAATTCTCTAATACAGAAATACACCCTTAAATCTAATTGGCGCAGTTCTAAGGAGATTGTGAAGTGTATATCGGTTGCAGGAGAGTCTCATATACTACAAAACAGATTGCCATTAGATAAAACAGTTTCAACTTTAGGTAATTTAGGTCATACACCTCAGTTAGTTTCTTGCCAATCTAGATCAGATATTCCTGAAGTAATTACTAGAAAGATTCTAACGGCACAATCAAATGGAATACTTTTTTCAGAGCAAGCTACACTATGTCGCAGAAGTGCTGATGTTGAAGCTCTTGCTGAGATACTTCATAAGAATGGTGTTCCAATCCTCTATATTAGCAAAATAACAAATCGGCCTTCTGTAAAGAAATTATTATCTTTAATGCATTTACTAGCGGAAAGGCAACCAAGGGCTTTAATAGGTCTAACTTCAATTTCAAATTTAAAAATGCCACTTCAAGATATTAATAAAATTCTTGATTGGGCAGGTCAAGACGTAAACTGGCAGAGAGGTCGTTGGCTTGGCAAGGCTGCTGATGGACTTTCTATTGAAACTAATAAAGTAATATTGAGGCTTACGAACTTATTAAAGGGACAGAACTATCACGCTAATCCTTGGAATTTTATTTGCAACATACTATTAGAAAAGCGATTTGATATTCTTTCTCTTGACGATCAATCTATTGATGCTCAGGTTGAGAGGCTTGCTATCTGGCAATTTGCATATTCTACTCGGGTAGGAGACGGTGATAAAAAAAGACTTTCAATATCAAGGTATCTACTTCGACGGAAACTACGTCAACAAATAGGAGAAAATTTTATAGAGAGGGAAATGCCGAATGAAGCTTCTGAATTAGATGCAGTTCGCGTACAGACAGTACATGGAAGCAAGGGTCTTGAGTATCAGGCAGTTCATGTTGGTTATGTTGACGGTGCTTTTAGCCAAAAGAAACCGTGGGCACCAGAAAATGCTATTTTAGATCTTATCCCACCCGAAATACTTGGTAGTTCATACACCGAGTTTGAATCAGAGCAAGCAATTGAACGAAACAATCTTTTCTATGTAGCTGTATCGCGTGCTAAGACTCAGCTCTATTTTTACGAAGATGGTGAGTTCTCCGGATCTAATCGTCCACCACAATTTTTAGAAATGCCTGTATTACATATAGCGGCTCAATCTGAGCCCCCACCTAAAGATTTAGAAAATGACAAAACTAATCAAAATAATTCCTCCTTTGGAGGATCATTCTCCTTTGAGGAGTTTGATACTTATGCACGTTGTCCATTGCAATATTGGTATCGATTTGGTCTGGATCTCAAACGTGAGCAAGAATTAGAAGTGCCATCAAGAGCTCGTTTTTCAATTATGCAGGCTTTGAGATCAGTTGCCTCCGGTGCAGTATCGAATGGGCCTGAAGCACTGAAAGAAAATTGGAAAAAAAATGCACTACCGTCAGAAATAGAGGATCCGACACTTTGGATCGATGCTACCACCGTTTTTAATAGAGGACTTAAAATCATGTCTATTCATGATATTTCATTCCTGGAACCAACCATTAAGATTGACGGGATTAATATTCAGATGCCATGGTTGATAAGAAAAACTGAACAGAATAGAAATACATATAAAATTATCAGGTTCTCACATAGAGGTGCTCGCCAAATATGTACTTTACTAAGGCCAATGATTCTTTTTATAGATGAAGGGGTCACTGTAGAGCTGGTTAATCTACTTACAGCTGATACCATTCAAGCTACGCCTAGTAGGAGCATCCAAAAAACCAAAGTAATGAAGACTATCCATAAACTTAAAAGTGGGGACTCCCAGCCAATTAAGGGAAGGCATTGTGCATATTGTTCTTATGTATCAATTTGCCCAGAAAACCCAAGCTTATAAGCCAGGTATATAGTTAGTTTTAGTCTTTATCAGAAATATATTTCCAAAAAATATTTTCCTTTTTTCGATTGTGTCTCGGTTAAGTAAGTAGAGGCCATGATATTCATGGCATTGAAAAGGGGATAGACCATGGAAATCAAAATATTTTTGCAATCAGAGTCTTTGAAGGATATTTCTGTACTCACAGTTGATAGCAGTATTGATTCAGAATCCTTGCATAAGATTTGTCGTAATCTACTTCCGCCATCTGTCAATAAAAATGAGTTCCAACTAACATTTGAAGACGATGATGATGGTCAATTAATAGAGGGAACTAGAAATATTTCCGATGGTACGGTTTTTCATTTGCATCGCTTGAAGTTTATCGATGTTCAGGTGCTTTATGCTGGTCGTGAAGTAAAACGAAATTTTCGTCCAAACGCAACAATTGGAAGAATTAAACGCTGGGCTGCACGTGAACTTGGAATATTGCCATCTGATGCTACAGAATTAATGTTGCAACTTTGCGGGACAAATGCGCGTCCTGATATTGATGTCCATCTTGGTACACTTGTTATATTTCCAGAGAAATCTATTTGTTTTGATTTGGTTCCTTCTCCACGAATTAATGGCTGAGTACCATCGATATGGATAAAGGAGAGAATTTATTGGTGGATCATCTGTGTTCTGGGCGCTTCTTAGCAGGGGCATCAAAAGATAGGTGGTTATTTGAGAATTTTCAGTGGCCTGCTTTGCTCATTAAAATAAAAGCAAAGGATAACAGGTGGTTCACTCTACGATTTAACTGTTCTGGATATCCTGAAATACCGCCGACATCTACGCTTTGGGATGTTGCAAGGCAACAGCAATTATCTACGAAAGACTGGCCCTGTGGTGGTAGGGTGACTCAGGTTTTCAATCCGTCCTGGAAGGGTGGCTCAGCACTATATCTACCATGTGATAGACAGGCAATAGAAGGTCATCCTAACTGGTTGACGGAATTCCCTGATCTTATATGGAAACCAGATATTGGTATCCTTCAATATATTGAGGCTATATATGAAGTCTTACAAAGTAACGAACTACAATCCACTTGAATTTCAACCAGGAGTTTGGGGTTTGATTATGTCTGACTTAAGGAAACGAGGGAATGGTTTCCGTGAATCAGGCGCATTCTTGTTGGGAGGAATGGAGGGTGGTACTAAGGTCGTACACACTTGGCTTCCGTATGATGAATTAGATCCTGAGTCATTGAATTACGCGTATATCAAACTTGGTACCAGTGCTTTTACAAAATTATGGACAGAATGTGCTGTTCGTCGCTTTCAAGTAGTTGGCGATATTCATACTCACCCAAATCGTCCACTTCAAAGTAAATCAGATCGAGCTAATCCTATGGTATCTGTAGTAAAACATTTTGCACTCATTGTTCCTAGATTTGCTCAGGGACCGGTAACACCTTATGACATTAGCCTAAATATTTATCTTGGAGCTAAGCGCTGGTCTAATCATCTAGGAAGTGAGGCTGCGTCCTTAATCAAATTACGATAGTTATTTATATGGATACAAATTCACTACATAGATTGATGAAAGTCCTTGCTGATAGCGGAGAAGCAAATAGTTTGGCAGAAGCAGAGAAAATTTTTTCCAGATTTGGAGTTAGAGTTGTGATTGGTGATGATGTTGCTCATGATCATGTCATGAACATTATCGCGTTGACTGTAATTAATTGTGCTGCTAGAAGCTTTCAAGGAAATGTACAGGTAGAAGCTCCTAATAATATGGCGTTAGTTGCTCCAGGATTCTCTAAGGAATTGTTGTATACTTTTCTTGATTGGCTATCAATTAAGCCAGTTGCTAATGAACTTGTACAAACTTGGCCCATTATTATAATCGGAAAAAAGTTTAGCAAAAATTATATAGGTACAGTTATACGACCTTGGGCAGATGGCTGGGAATTTGGTTTAGGAAATACTTCAAGCTCTTCTAATTTATTTGCTCCAGCATGTGTTGCAGCGGGAGCCTTGGCCGTAAGTGAGGCATTCTCTATATTACGCCAGGATAATCCTTATGCTGGCCAGCGCTCATTTAAACAGTCTTTATGGTCAGTTCACTCTGGTATGACTAATGGTGCGCCATATAAGTCTCCAACAATAGATAGTTGTTGGCTTGTAGGTTTGGGACATCTTGGCCAGGCTTATGCTTGGACAATAGGTTTCATGCTGCCAGCTCGTGATGCGACATTATACTTACAGGATGTAGATACTATTACTAAGTCGACAATATCCACCTCTATGTTATCCGCTTCAGGTGATATCACCTGTAAAAAAACTCATACAGTAGCTCGTTGGCTTAACGAACGTGGTTATAAAACAGTATTAGTAGAATGTCATTTTGACGAACATCAACGCGTTGGTGTTGCTGAACCTGAAGTTGGTTTATTTGGAGTAGACAATTCCGCAACAAGACGTATTATGGAAAATGCTGGCTTCAGGCTTATTATTGATGCTGGTTTGGGTTCCGGCTATAAGGATTTTCGTGCTATAAGAATACGTACTTTCCCCGGCCCCTCATCAGCAGCTTCCTTATGGGCAGTAAATGGTACCTACTCTTCAAATTTGGAAGCGCCTGCCTATCAGAAACTACTTTCTGAAGGATTGGAGCAATGCGGTGTAACAACCATGGCTTCCCGTGCAGTTGGCGCACCTTTTGTAGGTTGTTTTGCTGCTGCATATGTACTTGCGGAGTTGACAAGGAGACAGGTCCTTGGACCTTCTTATGCGTGCCTTGATATCAACCTACGTACACCACAAAGATTAGAAGCAATAAGTTAAATTACTAAATTACAGTTATTTCTTAGCTATTATCGATCTTTATACCAGCACTAAGACATACTTTCACAAAATGTCTTTTTTTGCGCTCACTATTCTGCCAATCTATAATAGACGTAAATAGATAATGCAAGGAAGTAACTATGGGATTGTTTAATATGCTACTTAGCAAAGAAAAAAAGAAGAAGAAATACGAAGAGACAGTATGTTTGTGATTAGCGCAAGATTTATTGGTAACTTCAAGTTAGGTGACAACATTAACCACAACTTGAGAATTCTCACCTACCTTTATCAAAGGCAAGATGATCCAACAGATGATGAATCTCAGATTCTGAGAAAACCAATAATTATCATCATTGGATCAATATGTGAAGCGGTTCTTTGTGATCTACATATGCGAATTAACGAGTACACAGCCGAAGGGGTAATAGGCATTGACACAACTGTGCTTGACGATGTGAGAGGAAAGAAGATAGATAAGTTTGAGCCTTACATATCGAGTGCTAAAAGACATGTTTTATTAGGGGCAGCAACCGATCCTATTTATAATGACCTAGATGAATTGCGTAAGATAAGAAATCGGGTGCACATACAAAATGAAAAAAATAATTTCGAACCTGACGATTCTGTAGCGTTTAGTGAAGCTAGGCAAACTACCGCCGAGTTGACTTTGGAGAAATTAATCAAAACTATATCTGAAAACCATCCTCGTGCACCAAATGCGAGAGGATATGTGGGAGACTTAAATATTCCATGGGACGAGAAACTTCCTTAGGATATGAATTTTGAGCGAATAATTTGTGGCAAAGGTCTTGAGCTCTTAATATAGAATGGCTCGTGGTAATGGTTACAGGTTATTATTCGATTTCCGCCGCCTTCGTAGTTTGATGATAAGATTCCTAACTAAATTAAAATAGCCATGAACCAGACAGAACTCAAACTTCTGACAACTATCCCCAGAGATGAAAAAGATGAATTTAAAAAATTAATACGAGACTACAGAAAAAAATTTATTCGTTCACCTCAGGACACTGTAGACCAGATATTTCATTCGCGTTCTGACATGTTGGAGAAGGTGTGTCAGAAGCACAATATTTCTGAAGTGATACATGAACTGAGAGAGGCTGCATATCTGTCATTTCTGGAAGATGAAGCCAAATTTAATACGGAAGTCTTAAAGGCGGTCGGAGAAAGATTAGCTACACCTGGACAAATTCTTGGTCAATAATCGAACAAAATAATCTGTATGGTCGTCCAAAAGACGAGCTGATTACCACGGTGAAACTTATTTGTGGTGAATATGCAGGAAGAATTAGTCCGTATATATACGAGTTGTCCCTGAGCAATACACAGTCAAGAAGGTCAAGGGCTGGCAAAACATTCGAACAGGTTATTTATGAAATATACAGATCTTTTAAATTTGATTTTGTTTCGCAAGGGGAAGTAGGTAGGGCCACATTCACGGATCAGGGCTTGGGGAAGATAGTTGATTCTCTGCTACCTGGTATAGCTGAATTTCAGAAAAGAAGAGACAAGGTAATTATAGGTACGATGAAAACAACTCTGCGGGAACGCTGGCAAGAGGTCATTGAAGAAGTGGTGCGCACTAATCTCCCACGTATTTATTTGCTGACAATGGATGATGATATTTCTGAAAATAAAGCCATACAGATGGGCAAGCATAATGTTGTGATTGTTGTACTAAAATCTGTTAAACAGAAAGCTACGTTAGTAGGTATGGAAAATATCATTAGCTTTGAATCATATTTTCTGGAAGAAATTCCAGAAACTCTCAGGTATTGGACCAAATAAACTAAGCAAATTAGTCAAATGCCAATTGCTTTTTTGTATTAGCTTTCAATATTTCTTGCTGACATACTTGACTTTCTTCATGCTGACAGGATAGTCTCCGGGCATGCTACTGGATAAACACACTGTATCAAAACTATGAAAGATTCTCGTTTAATAGACTCCTATATACAAGCTAAACGTAAGGGTATGGGCCTTACTCAGTCTGAGTTTGCGCAGATTCTGGGCATGAAGGAAAACGGGGAACGTACTGTTAGTGGTTGGGAGAGAGGAGAACATCATCCATCTCCCGCTAAATTTAAACTTATTCAGGAACTTCCTGACCGAGCTCCGTTCAGCCAGAAGAAAAAAAATAAATATTTATTTAGCTTCATTGATCTGTTTGCCGGGATCGGAGGTATCCGCCTTGCGTTTCAGCAGCTTGGCGGAAATTGTGTTTTCTCATCAGAATGGGACAGATTTTCACAGAAGACTTATGCTACAAATTTTGGTGAGTTACCTTACGGTGATATTACTAACATTTCTGCTAAAGATATAAAAAAACATTTTACCAGTGGTGGTAATAAATTTAATATATTATTGGCAGGATTTCCATGTCAGGCATTTTCTCAGGCAGGGCTAAAGCGAGGGTTCAATGACACACGCGGTACTATGTTTTTTGAGATTCAGCGAATTCTATCTATCTGTAAACCTGACGCATTTCTTTTGGAAAATGTTAAACAACTCCGGGGACATAATCATGGAGAGACTCTAAAGACTATTATGGACACCCTCCGGGGTGAGCATTTCCATAGTATCCCTGACGATGTTCCGATGTCTGAAGAAGCATGTCGTGCTCTCAATAGTAAGCTAAACTACTGGGTAGACTATAAGGTTCTGCGTGCTGCTGATTTCGGTTGCCCTCAAAACAGGGAGAGGATATTTATTGTCGGCTTCAATAAGAATAAATTCAGAGGGTTTGATTTTGATAAATCGTTTAAATGGCCCAAACCTCCACGTATTAAGACTACTGTTGGGTCAATTCTGGAACCGACCAAGTCAATTGATCCTAAATATACAATTTCACAGCGATTGCTAAAGGGTCATCAAAGAAGGAAGATTGGTCATGAAAAGAAAGGAAATGGATTTGGTTATTGTATATTCAAGAAGTCTGATCAATATACAAATACCCTGAGTGCCAGATACTACAAAGATGGCAGCGAAATATTGATTGACCAAAGTCATCTGAATAAGCGACCGCGGAAACTCACGCCACGTGAATGTGCAAATTTACAGGGATTTCCATCAAATTTTATTGTGAACGCAGTTTCGGACGCGCAGGCTTATAGGCAATTCGGAAATTCAGTTGCTTTTCCGGTTGTAAAAGAAGTTGCCAAATCAATGTTGGCAGTTCTGAAAAATACAGAAACAAAATAGTATTATCCATCATAGTCCAATGGTATCCCATTAAAGCCAATAAATTTAATGGTATATTTGTTGGTACATTAAAAATAGAAAAAATGTAGGTCGTTCTGTGGTAACGGTTACAGGTTACTATTCGATTCCCGCCGCCTTTAGTATCTTATAAAGCCCTATAAAGTCCATTAAGCTCTTATGAATAAAAGCATAGGGTATTTTTTATTGTCTATTACAGTCCTATAATGTAAGTATGAGGGATTACTTCGCGTTAGGCATATTCCTTTATTTTTGTTTCGCGTTCCCTGCCCAAGGTGGGGAATATGATGTACTGCGCCATAATATGGTGGAGGAGGTGCTGGCCGATATTGCACTCGAGGCTCCATACACAGGAAGTTCTACCCTCAGTACTAGTGTTATAGAGGCGATGCAAAAAGTGGAACGCCATCTTTTTGTACCTGCTTCTCAGGTTATGAACGCATATCTTAACCGCCCCCTTCCCATAGGCTATGGACAGACAATTTCACAGCCGCTCATCGTAGCGATGATGACCGAACTGATGCAGGTTAAGGACAGCGATAAGGTACTTGAAATTGGAACTGGGTCAGGTTACCAGGCAGCTGTTTTGGGAGAAATAGCCAAATCAGTTTATAGCATAGAGATTATTCGCCCATTGGGAGAAAAGGCGGCCAAACGGTTGAAATCACTTGGCTACGACAATGTGCACGTAAGAATAGGTGATGGATATTATGGTTGGCCGGAAGTTTCGCCATTTGATGCCATTATAGTGACGGCTGCCGCGAGCCATGTTCCTCCGGCACTACTTAAACAGTTAAAACCTGGCGGCCGCATATTGATCCCACTTGGTATGCATTTCATGACTCAGTATTTGATGCTTATAGAAAAACAGATGGACGGTTCAGTAACCAGTCGCCAGATTTTGCCAGTACGTTTCGTTCCATTTACCAGAGAACATTAGCTGTGACAGCATTGCGTCCGCCATTTATCGCCATTGGGATGCTCTCTGCTTGCGTACTATCGTATGAAGTATTACTGACGCGCTTGTTCAGCATTGTGTTGTGGCATCATTTTGCTTACATGATCATCAGTGCTGCAATGCTAGGTTATGGGGCAAGCGGCACGGCACTAACTTTGCTAAAGGACAAAATTTCTCTGAACTTTGGTTTTGCATATGTCATAGCTGCCATTGGGGTGGTTTTTCTGATGCCTTTGTCATTTCTACTGGCGCAACAGGTTCCTTTCAATCCACTCGAACTGCTTTGGGACAAAACCCAGTTAGCAAAACTACTGATCATTTATCTTCTCATGATACTACCCTTTTTTTGTGGTGGGTTTGGCATTGGTCTAATTTTTTTTCGCTTTGGTAGAGAAGCCGGACGTGTCTATGCCATTGATATTTTGGGTGCAGGTATTGGTAGCATAGGTGTTATAGGCCTACTTTTTTTAGTGCCACCCGGCAAGGTTCTTGTCGTAGTCACAGCAGTTTCACTACTTGCTGCAGCCATTGCTATTGTTGAACTAAAGATACAAGCGAAATGGTTAATTGGAGTGCTCCTTGGTCTTGCTCTGATAGTGTCTGTTACGTTTCGCGACTCCTGGTTACAAATACATTCTTCTGCTTATAAGGATTTAAATCAGACCCTAAATATTACCGGAACACAGGTAATAGAGGAACGTTCGGGTCCACTGGGGCAGATCACGGTAGTAGAAAGTAGCCTCATCCCCTTTCGTCATGCTCCGGGGATGAGCCTTAACGCAACCGATGAACCACCTGCTCAGTTAGGTATATTCGTGGACGGGGATGGACCGTCTATGCTGACACGGTTTGATGGCAAACTTACAACGCTGGCCTATCTCGACCAGCTCACCTCGGCTCTACCCTATCATGTGCTGGAAAGGCCAAGCGTATTGGTGCTTGGTGCAGGGGCAGGTAGCGATGTACTGCAGGCACTTTATCACGATGCAGTCACGGTTGATGCTGTGGAACTTAATCACGACGTAATTAACCTGGTCCGGCAACGTTTTCGTAACTTTTCTGGAAATCTTTATAACCGACACAGAGTACGTGTTCACAATGCCGAGGCACGTGGCTTTGTCAATACAACCCTTGATAGCCGTTATGACTTAATCCAGGTGGCGCTATTAGATTCCTTTGGTATTGCCTCAGCTGGGTTATACAGTTTGAGTGAAAGCTATCTTTACACTGTTGAAGCGCTACAGACCTATCTAAAACGCCTTACTTCGGATGGCATGCTGGCAGTCACTCGTTGGCTTACCTTGCCACCGCGTGATTCACTGAAACTTTTTGCTACTGCGGTGACTGCTTTAGAACGAGATGGTGTTTCTAATCCTGCAGCACGGTTAGTGATGATACGGGGCTGGAAAACAGTCACATTGCTTGTAAAGAATAGCGATTTCACTACTAAAGAATTAAAAGCGATTCGGGAGTTTAGTCATTCGCGTTCTTTCGATATGGCTTATTACCCGGGGATGCGTGCTGATGAGGCGAACCGTTACAACCTACTCGAGAAGCCTTACTACTTTGAGGGAGCTGTTGCATTGTTAAGTTCTCAGCGACAGACCTTCCTCGATCGGTATAAGTTTTACATTGAACCGGCGACTGATGATCGGCCTTATTTTTTTCATTTTTTCAAATGGAATGCAGCAGGAGAGTTGTTTGCCTTGCGTAAACAAGGTGGAATGCCACTTATCGATTGGAGTTATCCATTGCTCATGATGACACTGGTGCAGGCATTTGTGGCAAGTATTCTTCTGATCCTGACGCCGCTAGCAGTTTCACGCTTTCGGCGTAAGTTGCCAAATGTGTGGGTGGCTTTGTACTTCTTATTTATTGGACTGGCATTTATGTTCATGGAAATTGCTTTCATTCAGAAATTTTTACTTTTTCTAGCTCATCCTCTTTATGCCATTGCAGTTGTTTTAAGCGCATTTTTGATGTTCGCCGCCATAGGCGGTTGGCTTGCAGAACGATGGCAAGAGAAGACAAAAAGCAAGTGGCATGTACCATTGGTAGCTATGTTAATAGCTGTCATATCACTACTCTATCTCGCTATTCTGCCTGGTTTATTCCAAGCGTTCATACATTTTTCTGATTTGGCAAAAATAGTTATTTCCTTGGCGCTGATCGCACCACTTGGGTTATGTATGGGCGTGCCTTTTCCTTCTGGTGTTATGCGGCTAGCGTTCACAGCTCAGGAAACTATTCCGTGGGCATGGGCGATAAATGGGTGTGCTTCGGTTGTGGGAGCGGTACTTGCTACCTTGTTGGCTATTCATCTGGGTTTTGCCACAGTGATTCTGATGGGCACATTGTTCTACGGTTTGGCCTGTATATTCTTAAGGAAGCTAGTTTAAGCATGGTTGTTTATTTATCATTGGAGCATCTTTCTTCTTTAAAATTGGTGATTCCCAATCTCAACAGAAATAATCGGACTGTTTTTATACTCTGCTGAATGTCTACTTTGTGCCAAAAGCGTACATTCATCCATGAAAGCTCCTATATCGGTTCAGGGTGGTAATTCATTGTTTAACAACCTGCTCTCGGGCAATATGGTCCTGATAATATGTGAGCGCCACTTTTGCCAGAATACCGATAATGGCAATCAAAATCATCGTCATGAGCAAGCTAAGGCCGCGTTGAATTTCGTTTAGTTTTATTTGTCTCATTTAAGTAGTAGTAGGGATTAAAGAGACGTACTTATGGCTACAAATCAAAAGCGTGTTCCAAAGATATTTGTATTGGTTTTGGCAATAATTATATTTGCCATTATTGTACTCTATGGAGACGCATTTTATTAAAATCCAGTGGTGATATTAGTCCCTTTCTATTTGGGAATAAGATATTCCAGGTTTTCCAGATGAAGAAGATAAAAATTATATGAATGAGGTGAGTAATGGATATTAAAGAGGCACTACTTCATCCCGCCACGGTATTTTCAACTCCGGAAGAAGTACGCAATCATCCGGAATTAACAAAAGAACAAAAGATCGAAATATTACTTAGCTGGGCATATGATATCAGCGAGATCTTGGTTGCCGAAGAAGAAGGGATGGCCTGCGAAGATGAACCCATACATCTGGATGAGATCCATGCTGCTCTTCATGGCTTGACTGGTAAACCTGATACAGGACATAGCTCCCCAACTAAACAAGGAGGAGTATAAGTTTGTTTCGTGCAAAACATCTGTGAGAAGGACAATGGCTGGACGTTATTATTTGATTCTCGTGTGGCATAAAAAGTACATTTGTGGCCGGATTTGAAAACACCAGGTTATTATCAAAAACCTGAAAAGAAAAGCCGATGCACTGAATGACAGTATTAGTTGCCAGAACACCGGCTAATTGAACTTTAGTTCTGAATTCTAGGTTGAGTTTTATGACGTATCTTAGTTAGAAGATCTTCCTTACCAGTAGCCTTACCCAAGGCTTCAAGGTCGGACTCAATATTATCCATCCTTTTGCCAAGAACAAACCAAAGACCGATGACAAGTCCAACCACAACCACGAAAAGAAATATCATTAAGTCCATAATAGCCTCCTATACGAAAACATCAAGTACAGGCTATAAACGCTTTAGGAACATGGTGTTGGTTTGTTTTTAAAATGTAATTAGATCCGAACCAAGTCATTATAATCGTTATAGTATGTAAAATATTAGATCAAATAATTTTCAGATTGTTCCCCATCAGATTCCACAGTTTTATGATCGTACTAAGGCTCCACTGAGGTCCGGGTAGTATAGGAAAGAGTTAAAGGAACTAGTGAGGTTCCGTACAATCTAACCATTAGAAGTATTCCTTTTATGAGGAGGGTTCTATAGACGATAATTATTTCATTACTATAGTTTCATCCAAACGTCAGTTTTAATGCACTGGCATAATAAGTTGCGGTTGCGCAATGAGATCAAACCACAGTAATGTGGCAACCCTGTGAAGCCCTGCGATCATCGTAGGGTTTTGCGTTTGTATGAACAACACAAAAGAATAACGCTGCTTTCTAGTCGTCAGCTAACTTAATAATTCTTCTCAGAAGAAAGAATACAAATTCCGATGAATTTTCTATAACTACCGTTGTCTTATTAATTAGCAGCATACACATTTATCAATTACAGATATGCATGCTGTCATGTTCCTGTTTCACCTGGCAGTTAGGAGGGAATAATGTTAAACAGCAAGCCTTTCTCAGCAAACAAGAATGATCCTGCCGGACCAGTCGGAACTATTGTCAGTAAATCAGCAGCAAATCTCAGAAACATCTCATCCGGGCAAATGCAAAGTGTGGCAAACAGGGCAGATCGACAACAACTGATCGCTGTTGCCGCTTATTATCGCGCTGCTCAGCGTAGCTTTGAGGATGGTTATGAAGTTACAAGACTGGTTAGAAGCAGAAGCTGAGACAGATAGTGGCGCTCAGTCAGAGGGACTTTAACTACTTGTCTTCCTGTAATTGGGTGATATTAATAGTTAAAAAATGAATATTTAATCACTTCAGAGGAGGAGATCAAGATGGCTAATATTAATACAATACGTGTAAGGGTAAAAACAGGCAATAAAGGAGTGGTTTCCGGGACAAATGGTGATGTTTATTTAGGCATCGGAGGGCGTGAATTTCACCTGGCCATCTTTGGAGCAAAAGATTTCCGGGCAGGAGAGACTGAAGAATTTATATTAGGAGAAGGTACAAATATCGGCGTATCTCCGGATGATAATGATCCACGTTCCCCATATCAGATGGTTACTGAGACCTTATCAAGGTATCCCCGCTATATACGTTTTGAACCTACAAGCCCGGATGGTCGCTGGGAACTTGATGAAATACGTGTCGCCGTAAACCCGGGTTCTGACCAGATTGAATTCTCTGCGTTAGGCGGAGGGTCGTATTTGTGGCTCAATAACAGAGGGACCAAGATATTACATTTTGGGGCATAGATTTACACTTGGTTTGAAACAGACGGGGGGTTTGGGCTGAACGTGATCTATGAACGACACCGGTATAGTCCCAATTTAGCGGAGTTTCCGGATACTACCGCGCCACTCGTCCGCCCTTTATTGGGCATGAATTAAAATAGAATAGAAACTTGGAAAAATTATCCCTGCGTTACCTTGTCAATATTAATTAGATCAATATATTAAATAGCTTTACGTGAAAAAGCTTAAGGAGAAGCAATATGGAAAAAGTGCTTATTGAAGACTATAGAATAGGGTGGAGTTTAACGAGAAATAAAGGAAGAGTGGAAATAAAAAAAGAAGGGGATGATAGTTTTGTAAAAGTACCCCTAGATTCAATTAGTGAATTTATGGCAGTTGCAACTTTACTAAATGGTAAAAAGCATGTTTTTGTTAATGTTGAAACACGGTTTTTTGGTACTGTTGATTTTGAGGACTAAATTAATAATTTTTATGTTAATAAAAGTCCCTTTTGTGCCAAAAGCAGACGTTAAGTTTGGGGAGAAACATTTATCTCTTATAATTTTTTCTTAATGATTAAACGTAGCAGAGTATTTGCAAACAAAGGGAGAGTGTTTCCAAACGAGAGCGCGACATAATATTGCCTCAGCGAGCTATGGTGTTGGTACGCTTAATTTTATTTTGTAGCTGAATTATCCCATAGAGCAGAGCTTCTGCTGTCGGCGGACAACCCGGCACGTAGATATCCACTGGCACAATTCGATCACAACCACGTACTACCGAATAGGAATAATGATAATAGCCTCCTCCATTAGCACAAGATCCCATGGAAATTACCCATCTTGGCTCTGCCATCTGATCATAAACCTTTCGTAATGCAGGTGCCATTTTGTTGCACAATGTACCGGCAACTATCATAACATCAGATTGACGCGGACTAGGACGAAACACAACACCAAAACGATCCAGGTCATAGCGTGAAGCACCTGCCTGCATCATTTCTACTGCGCAACAAGCAAGACCAAATGTCATCGGCCACATAGAACCGGTCCGCCCCCAGTTAATAACATTATCCAGGTGGGTAGTAACAAAACCTTTTTCCAATACGCCTTCAATACTCATATTATCAGTCCCATTCTAATGCTCCCTTCATCCATTCAATACATCAGGGTATTTTTGAGACGATTCGTTTCATTTCGCCCAAAGTAAAAGCACGCAGTGTTTGCGAGCGGACATTACCAAGTGAACCACCCTTTAAAAGAGCAGAGGTGACGGCCTCATCGGACCCTTCTAAAATTATCACAATATCGTAATTTCCTACTGTCCAGTAAAAGCTCTTAATTGTTACCCCTAGTTTTTTAGTTATTTCTTGAAATGCCATGAAACGATCAGGTGAGTCTTTAGCTTTCCGAATTCCTTGATCAGTAAAATTCATAAGGCTAATGTACGTTGCCATGATGTCCTCCTTTTAGGCTATTTGTTCGTAGAAATCTAAAAACGGACAAAAGCCTATTACGTTACAACTATAAGATACCGATACGCCAGACAAACGCATTAAGTTAAAAGAGCATCGGTAAATTGAATCATTAGTTATAAGTTCAGTGTATTTTAGTTAGAAGATCCTCCTTTCCCACAGCTTTACTCAGGGTTTCAAGATCGGCCTCAATATCGTCCATCCTTCTGTTATGAACAAACCAAAGGCCGATGACTAGTACGACTGCCAAAAGAACTGTCATTAGATCCATGATCGTCTCCTTAAATTATTAAAATGTTAAATAATAAGACCGATTTGATCATGCGCCTCCTTTGCACTTTTCTCATTCTGGTCATCAGTTAACATCTTCAGGTCGATGCGCCCATGACTCATATTTCTGTCCGGCGCACCGACTATCCAAGGTATTAGTTCCGCCTACATATTGTAGTCAGAATACCCCTCTTTAGTGCCGAAGATACCAGGCACCAAAGCAAGCTGCGATTATTAATGCTGCTATTAATACAGTCATCGATTCCATGATGGCCTCCTATACAAAATTGCAATGCACAGGCTATAGACGCTTAAGGAACAAAGCATTGAACTGTCATACATGTATAAACTGACCTCCACTACGTCCTTATAGTCCTTATAGTCCTTATAGTCGTTATAGTCGTTATAGTATGTAAGAGATTAGATTTAATAAACCTCGAATTGTTCCCCATAAAAAGCCCTAATCTTATGTCCGCGCTAAGGCTCCAGAGTGATCCAAGTAGTACAGGAAGAAGTTAATGGAACTAGTGAAACACCATACAATCTAATTTTTAGAGGCTATCCTTTTATGGGAGGGTTCTATAGAGAAAAATCATTACATCACTACAGTTTCATCCAAACGTCAGCTTTAATGCACTGGCATAATAAGTTGCGGTAACGCGACGAAATCAAACCACAGTAATGTGGAGATCCTGTGAAGCCCTGCGATATTCGTAGGGCTTTGCGTTTGTATGGGTAGCACAAATGAAGTGCTTGTTTTAGGAAGAATAATTTTCCTGAATTTTTGTACTAAATTCGGAGGTTTATCGTTCCCGCAAGTGGCTACTATTTTTTATTGGTGTAAATAAGTCACAAACTATTTTAGCCACATTGGTGAAAATCAAGTAACGCAGTTGATTTTTAGTCAGGTTTACCCAGCATACCAAACTCGACTGGTGTCTTGACGTAGAAAAGTTGTACCCCTTCTTTTTGCAAATGATCAAATAAATGATCCGCTTCTTCCTCGTTGACTATCATCACAATTTCCTGTGGGTTGTCAGGTGGTTCGAAATAACGTGAGGAGTGGATGTGGAGTTTATGTCCGTATCCCTCACTTCCGGTCATAACTGTCGTCCCGCGTATTCCTAAATCAAGTGCGGTAAGCATAAGCCACTCGGACATCTGCTTCGACCCGTGATGCCGATCTTCGTGTGTAAAAAAAGTAATCTCGTATCCTTTCATCGTCTTCTCCCCCCTCAAAAACTTTGAATATTGCCAGTTAAATAATCTCGCTTCTGTTTCACAGGTTTTCTTTTACAATTTTGCAAGGCATAGGTTTTATTTATTTCTCTCAATGTCTTATTGTAAGCACAGAACAAGGGGCATGTCTGACAACAAACTCGGCAACACTTCCGAGTGTAAATCGCTTCAATCCCGTATAGCCATGTGTTCCAAGAACCAGCAGATCTGCATTAAACTCTTCAGCATAGTGAACAATTTCTTCACCAGCCGTTCCTTCAACAAAGATGGTCTGAACATCCAGGCCAAAAGATTTCGCCAGTCCTTTGAGGGCATCTTTTTCTCGTTGTCGGATTCTTTGAACATCTTCAAGCACCCTGTCAAATTTTAATTTTTTAGGCTCTATGTTGAAGTAATAGCTTGGTGAAACATCCCACGCACTTGTATCAAATACATGCAGAGCTTTGAGTAGTCTTACTTTATAAGATTGGGCCAACTTTAATGCATAGTAACTGGCTTCTTTAGAAGTATCTGTAAAGTCAGTGGCTAGAATGATCTTTTTGTAAAGAACTTGCATACTGTTCTCCTTACTGTATTACGCATATATGTATGACAAGCATTAACAAGTTAATTCACAAAAATTGATTAAACCTTATAAATAATTCAGTTGTGTCAATATTACAAAATCCCACGATACAATTTGATAACTCTATGTAATTAGATATAAATAACTCATATTGAGCTATTATCGGATATACAAGTATGACTACTTGGTTCTGGAAACGAGTATTTTATTAAGGGCCTAAGGTTGCTCGTGGTATTTATAGTAATGATAATATTGATATTACTAATTATTCAGATCTTTGTTGCGCATAATGAGCTAGGTTATGGATATGACAAAATCAGGAATATTACACAAACAAGGCCTCTATGATCCCGACAATGAACACGATGCGTGCGGCATTGGTTTTGTTGCCAACATTAAGGGCAAAGTTTCTCATCAGATTGTAGAGCAGGCTCTCACAATTTTGCAGAATCTGGATCATCGAAGTGCTTATGGCTATGAGAAAAATACGGGTGATGGTGCCGGTATCATGCTGCAAGTTCCGCATGCCTTTCTTCGATATACCTGTAATGGACTTGGTTTTCAGTTACCGAAACCAGGACAATATGGGGTAGGTATGATTTTTCTACCGTCGGATAGAGATCAACGCCGCCATTGTGAGAAAATCTTGGAAGAGATCGTGCTTAGTGAAGGCCAGGACGTACTTGGGTGGCGTAGCGTTCCAACGAATAATTTGTATCTTGGGAATGTTGCAAAGTCGTGCGAGCCCTTTATCCGTCAGATTTTTATTGGTCGTCATGTCACTCTCCGGGATGATATGGCCTTTGAGCGCAAACTCTATGTCATTCGTCGTCAGGCCGAAAAAATCATTCGTTACGGGGACACTGCCGGTAATAACTATTTCTACATCTCCAGTCTTTCCTGCCTAACGCTTGTTTATAAGGGTATGCTAACACCAAGACAGGTTACTACATATTATCCCGATCTCTCTGATTCTTTGGTCAAAACGGCTCTGGCATTAATACACTCCCGCTTCAGTACAAATACCTTTCCGAGTTGGGATCGTTCTCATCCTTATCGTTATTCGATTCATAATGGAGAGATAAATACTCTGCGCGGCAATGAAAATTGGATGCGCGCACGTCAGGCAATATTATCCTCTGATTTGTTTGGAACTGATTTACCCAAAGTGCTTCCTGTTATTCAGGAAGACGGAAGTGACTCAGCTAAGTTAGATAACTGCCTCGAGTTTTTGTGGCTCAGTGGGTATTCTTTACCACATGGGATGATGATGATGATTCCGGAGCCATGGGAAAACCATAAAAACATTAGCGATGAGAAGAGCGCTTTTTATGAATACCACAACTGTTGTATGGAACCGTGGGATGGTCCCGCATCAATTGTTTTTACGGATGGGGTCAGAGTTGGTGCAGTACTTGACCGTAACGGTCTGCGTCCTTCCCGCTACTACGTTACGAAGGATGATCTGGTGATTATGGCTTCAGAAGTGGGTGTCCTGAATGTGCCACCGGAAAGAGTACTGGAAAAAAAACGATTGCAACCGGGGCGAATGTTTCTGGTTGATACCAAGGAACAGCGTATTATAAATGACGAGGAGTTAAAGGACCAGGTTGTTACGGAGTATCCATATCGACAATGGCTGGATGAAAATCTATTGCACCTCAATGATTTGCCAGATATTTCTGACGAGCCACCACCGCATGATCATAAGGCAACATTACTGCGGCAGAGGGCTTTCGGATACAGTTATGAAGACCTGAACATCAACATCTGCCCCATGGCAATGAATGGGATTCAGCCTATAGGCTCAATGGGTACAGATACGCCGCTTGCCGTACTGTCTGACAAACCTCAGCTACTCTATAACTATTTTAAACAGCTTTTTGCGCAGGTAACTAATCCTCCTATTGATCCCATCCGGGAGGAATTGATTACCGCCACAACGTTGACCCTTGGCTCTGAGGGTAATCTTCTTCTACCGGACCCTGCCAATTGCCGTCTGCTCAGGCTCCCAGTTCCGATTCTTAAAAATTCAGAACTTGAAAAACTTCGCCGGCTCAATCAGCCCGGATTCATATCCGTGACACTTCCTACTCTGTTCAAGGTGTCTGATCACAAGACAGGGATTGAGCAGGCACTAAATGACCTATTCAAAGCTGCAGACCAGGCTATTACGGCTGGTGCAACGATTTTGATCCTGTCGGACAAAGCTTTTGATCGTGACCATGCCCCTATTCCTGCTTTATTGGCCTCTGCGGGTCTGCACCATCATCTGATTCGAGCGGGGTCCAGGGTCCGTGTCGGGCTGGTGCTGGAATCCGGAGAGCCCCGTGAAGTGCATCATTTCAGTCTGTTGCTTGGTTACGGCGTGCAGGCAATCAATCCGTACATTGCTTTCGAGTGTCTGAGCGATATGATCGGCGAAGGGATGTTGCAGGATATTACGTATCAAGATGCAGTGAAAGGATATATCAAAGCTGCTGTTAAAGGAATCATGAAAGTGATGTCGAAAATGGGAATTTCTACCGTTAAGTCATACTGCGGAGCCCAAATTTTTGAAGCTGTAGGTTTGAGTAATACTCTGATTGACAGATATTTTACCGGGACAATTTCTCGCATCGGAGGTATCGGGCTGGAAGAAATTGTGCTGGAAGCAAAGCGACAACATGCGCGCTCCTTCATACCAGATTTAATCAATGGGCATACACTTGATACACATGGTCAATATCAATATCGTAAAAATGGCGAGCCACACCTTTTTAATCCAAAAACAATTCATCTTTTACAGAAAGCATGTCGCAATGCTGACTATGGAGTATTCAAAGCCTATACCACACTTATCAATGACCAATCAGAACGGTTGGTGACACTGCGCAGCTTGCTGGAGTTGAAATACACAGTTGAACCCATCCCGATAGAAGATGTGGAACCGATTGAAGACATCATCAGGCGCTTTAAGACCGGTGCCATGTCTTATGGCTCGATCAGTAAGGAAGTTCAGGAAGCACTTGCGGTTGCTATGAACCGTATCGGTGGCAAAAGTAATACCGGAGAAGGAGGAGAAGATCCGGAATGCTACAAAGCCGATCCAAACGGGGACTCAAGTAATAATGCTATCAAGCAGGTAGCTTCGGGGCGCTTTGGGGTTACCAGCTATTATTTAACTCAGGCAAAAGAATTGCAGATAAAGATGGCCCAGGGGGCGAAACCGGGAGAAGGTGGTGAGTTGCCTGGGCGCAAAGCCTATCCATGGATTGCAAAAGTGCGTCTTTCGACACCCGGTGTTGGTCTGATCTCACCACCACCACACCATGACATTTATTCTATTGAGGATCTGGCCCAACTGATCCATGATCTGAAGAATGCAAACCACCATGCTCGTATTAGTGTCAAATTAGTTTCCGAATCAGGTGTGGGAACTATTGCTGCCGGTGTGGTAAAGGCACATGCAGATGTCGTCCTGATCAGTGGTCATGACGGCGGAACAGGAGCAGCACCTCAGACCAGTATTAAGCATGCTGGTCTACCGTGGGAAATTGGCCTGGCGGAGACACAACAAACTCTGGTACTTAATAACTTACGTAGTCGCATTGTAGTTGAGACGGACGGGCAGTTAAAAACGGGGCGTGATGTAGTAGTTGCAGCACTCCTGGGCGCTGAAGAATTTGGTTTTGCAACCACAGCTTTAGTTTCGCTCGGCTGCATCATGATGCGAGCTTGTCATCTCGATACGTGTCCTGTTGGTGTAGCTACGCAGAATCCTGAATTACGCAAGAAGTTTATGGGCGACCCATCACATGTAATCAATTTTATGCGCTTTATCGCTCAGGAAACAAGAGAAATCATGGCTCAGATGGGCTTTCGTACGATCAATGAAATGATTGGTCGCACGGACAGCCTTGAAGTCAAAAGGGCAGTTGAGCACTGGAAAACTAAGGGTCTTGATATATCGACAATTCTTTACCAGCCGGAAACAGGTCCTGAAGTTGGACATTATTGCCAGTTCTCTCAGGACCATGGGCTTGAAAATGCACTTGATAACCAGGTACTCCTTGATTTGGCAGAGCCTGCACTGGAAAGCAGTGAAAATGTAAAGTCAACTTTACCAATTCACAATACAAATCGCGCGGTAGGAACAATCCTGGGAAGTGAGATCACGCGACGTTTTGGTCCGGAGGGGTTGGAAGAGGATACGATTCATTTCCATTTTCAAGGCTCAGCAGGACAAAGTTTCGGTGCATTTGTGCCGCCGGGTTTGACGCTTGAGTTGGAGGGTGACGCCAACGACTACTTTGGCAAGGGGTTGTCGGGCGGTAAACTTATTCTCTACCCATCAGCAGACTCAACCTTTGTACCCGAGCAAAATATAATTGTCGGCAACGTGGCATTTTATGGTGCTACCAGTGGAGAAGCTTATATAAGAGGTATTGCCGGTGAACGGTTTGGTGTGCGTAACAGCGGCGTACGAGCTGTGGTTGAAGGTGTGGGTGATCACGGATGTGAATATATGACCGGTGGCTGCATTGTGGTCCTTGGAGCAACCGGTCGTAACTTTGGTGCAGGTATGTCAGGTGGTATTGCTTACGTGCTTGATGAAGACAACTCTTTTCATGAACATTGTAATCTCGAGACTGTTGTTCTCGAAAGCCTCGAGAAAAAAGATATCAGCGAAGTCAAGCAGATGATTCTTTGTCATGCCAATTATACCAAGAGTGACCGAGCCTCGAATCTTCTAATGTTGTGGGAAGATGCAGAATCGAAATTTATTAAAGTAATGCCAAAGGATTTTCGGCGTATGCTTGAAGCTATCAAGCTGGCTGAGAAGAAAGGGCTGACTGGTGAGATGGCGCTAATGGTTGCTTTCGAAGAGAACAGGAAAAATATGGCTCGTGTCAGTGGAAATTAAGACTACGGATTATTTGAATACTTCTTTTGTATGGTAGGAGACGTTTAAGATATGGGTAAGCCAACCGGATATATGGAATTTCAGCGTGAGCTACCGAGGGACAGATTACCACTGGAACGGGTAAATGACTGGAGGGAGTTTCACAAGCGCACTCCGGATAACAAGCTCCGGGAACAGGGTGGTCGTTGTATGGATTGTGGCGTACCTTTTTGCCACACGGGAACTCTGGTTAGTGGTATGGCCTCAGGTTGTCCGATCAATAATTTGATTCCGGAATGGAATGACTTGGTTTATCGTGGTTTGTGGAAGGAAGCTCTGGAACGTTTACATAAAACCAATAATTTTCCCGAATTTACAGGACGGGTCTGCCCGGCACCATGTGAGGGATCATGCGTACTGGGCATCATTGATCCTCCGGTTACCATAAAAAACATCGAATCTGCGATTATAGATAAAGGTTTTGAAGAAGGCTGGGTCGTCGCAGAGCCGCCAGCTCAACGAACAGGCAAGAAAGTAGCCATTGTAGGATCAGGTCCATCGGGACTTTCATGTGCTGCTCAGTTGAATCGTGCCGGCCATCTGGTGACCGTTTACGAACGTGCCGACCGCATTGGTGGTCTGCTTATGTACGGCATACCTAATATGAAACTCGACAAATCCATCGTACAGAGGCGTATTGATTTACTGGCCCGGGAAGGTATAAATTTTGTTACCAATACTACCATTGGCATTGATATTTCGGTGACCAAACTGCATGATAATTTTGATGCTATTGTTCTCTGTGGCGGGGCAACCAAGCCACGAGACTTACCCATTGAAGGACGTGATTTTCATGGTATTTACTTTGCGATGGAATTCCTTTATGCCAACACAAAGAGCCTGTTAGATTCCGGATCAAAAGATAGTAATAGCACTTATATATCAGCTATCGACAAACATGTAATTGTGATTGGTGGTGGCGACACTGGTACGGATTGCGTTGGTACCTCAATGAGGCATCAATGTAAGAGTCTCACCCAATTCGAACTTCTACCCCGTCCTCCTGATGAGAGGCAGGCTAACAATCCATGGCCTGAGTGGCCAAAAATCTATAGAGTCGATTATGGTCAGGAGGAAGCTATCTCCCGTTTTGGAGCTGATCCCCGCTCTTACATGATCATGACTGAAAAATTTGTCGGGACTGAGAATGACCATGTTAAAAAATTACATACTGTAAATATTGAGTGGGAAGCAGGCGAAAACGGTAGATTATTTCCAAAAAGAATACCCGGGACAGAAAAAATCTGGCCAGCCGATTTGGTGTTGCTAGCTATGGGTTTTATTGGTCCGGAAGAAACAATACTTAATAAACTTGCCATTGAACGTGATGCACATTTAAACGTTAAGACAGGCGAGAACACATACATGACGAATATCAGCGGAATCTTTGCGGCAGGTGATATGCGGCGTGGTCAGAGCTTGGTAGTTTGGGCTATTCACGAGGGGCGTGCTGCAGCACTTGAATGTGACCACTATTTGATGGATGAAACTTAGCTGCCTTGAAGAAATTTCATTAATAAAACAGTAGTCTATATATGATTTTTCATTAGTAATAAGAATATGAGGATTTTTTTAGTAATTATTCCGTCAGTTAGTAATATTTTAATGCAGAGTTATTCTTGAAGTGAACTTGCTCATAATCGTAAGCGTAGTTATTTTACGTTGAAGGAAGTATGAGTGCTCAGTTAAAACAAAGAAAATTATAAGCCAGTGAGCGGGGATTTGGGAACAAACTGAAAAAATCATAATTTATTTTCGTACGATTATAGAATTGGATGCAGCTTTCATCATCTGGTTTATGGTAGAAACAATCATTTCTTTTTCCGTCTAAATATTAGTATTCTAAGTATTTAAATACTTTAACAAAAACCTCTTAGAAGAAAAAAAGTAGTTTTTATGTGAATTTTCTATGACTAACACACTCTAATCCTATGGTAGCAGATTGTTTCATATTTAGAACATATTGCAATGTGTTCTACCAACGTTCCTTTTTACCGAAATATTAGGAGGGAGTGATGTCAAACAAATATAATACAGAGGGTAAAAGTGAATCTTCTAGATCATATAAAACCATTGTAAGTGAGGAAGAAGAAAAACTTAACGATAAAAAAGATCGCCAGCAAATGATGGCTGATTCTAATTATTATCGTGGCAAGGGGCACAGAAATGTGCGTTTACAAAAGATTACTGAAGTTGCTCTTCATCGTGCTGCACAACGTGGTTTTGAGAGCGGTTATGAGGAACGGGACTGGTTAGAAGCAGAAGCTGAGATAGATGGTGTTTCACAATCAGGAGATTCTGGCTAATAGCTTCTTGTAGCTTGATACTGTTACAGTTGAAGGAAATAAATATTTAATCACTTCAAAGGAGGAGATTAAAATGGCTAATGTCAATCAAATATCTGTTCTGATTAAAACAGGTGCGCAAGGAATGGCGCCGGAACTCATGGTGATGCTTATCTAAATATTGGGTGTAAAGAGTACCATCTTACCGAGTTTAAGGATAAAGACTTTCAACCGGGTCTGGCACAAACGATCGTATTGTCTGGATTGGACCAACCAATTGTATTAGGTAAGGAAACAGATGTTGATCTGTCTGAAGATAAAAGTGATTTGTATTGCTCATATCAGCAGACTGATACGGAGGATCTATCTATATGCCCTCTCTATATACGCTTTGAACCCGGGTCTAAAAATGATTACTGGGATTTTGTAGAAATAAGGGCAACTGTTGATGCGGGTTCTGAACATATTGTTTACTCTGCGTTAGGAGAGAAATCCTATTTATGGTCTGGTGTTAGGGGGCCTAAAGTGATGTTTCTGGGTGAAACTATTACGGCTCATTAGAAACTGATGAGTGGTCTTCTGAGCTGAACTGATCTAGGAAGACGCTGGCATGTCCTTGAGGGATTGTCCAGAGAGTTATGCGTCACTCATCTACTCCTTATATTTAGCGTGAATTGAAAAATATAGCTACAGTAATGTGGATAAAATCCAGATCAGCCGGTAGTAAAAATTACGGACTAAAATTTAGACCATTGCCTTGATTGCGTCTGATCTGGCTTTATTTTTTTCTGTACTTTTTTCTTTTCCTGTCTATAAATTTTCATTTTCTTTTTGCCCGCGGATAATACTTTTTGAAGTTTTATTACCAAGTAATATTTCCAATCCTTATGGTTCGCCTCCTTAAATCGCATATTTAAAAATCCATAGCCGGTCAATATCATCGAGTATAGTATCCGGAATCTCTACGCCAACTATCTCTGGTTCGGGGCTATCCAGATAGCTTGGATAGTCTGCTATATGTTGTCGAATCTGATGAGGATTATATCTCCCCTCTATCAGTAACCTGGACTGGATTTTCTTAAATTTATTTATAAACTGTTGTGGTATCCACTCGGGAAGCTCCCCACATATTCCATCGTATGGTTCGCTAACTAGTTTCTGTAAAATCTTAAATGCTTCGAGAGCACTTTTAGGTTGTTTTAGCATTATTTTCTTAAAATAGATAAGATTTTATATTTATCAGTATACGCCCATGTACCGGAGAAGATAAATCGTGCTGAAGCGGGTTAACTAGCTAAGGAATGTCTGCTTTGTGCCAATAGCGGACATTCACTTGTACAACATAAAATGTGATTAAGAATTAATATTTCTCTGATATCACACTGTGGCGTACTTTATGGTAACAACAAGCAAATCTATCTTGTATAGTGTGATGTCTTAGCATAATTGTCATGTATTAAGATGTTATACGGCAAGGGACGTTCTAACGTTATTCGGAATTCAATGTTAACTAAAGATGATAACTGGATAGAGGGCTCAGATATTTTGTCTATTTTTCCAACGTTTGTCTGGAAGATTCAGTCAACGCCAGAATTCTATGAGAAAGTAAATACGAAGATACTTAAAGCCCTAAATCGAATGAACCCGGACCTGGCCAATATTTCGCTTGGTGACTCTTGGCAGTCAAATCTACAACTGCACAAACGCGAAGAATTCATTGATCTAGTACCACGCATTCATACCACAGCGAAAACAGTGTTGCGATTTCTTAAGGTCAGCTATGATGCGGTCGAGATCACCGGTTGCTGGGCCAATATCAATTCAACTGTAGCGTCTCACGCAATTCACAGTCATCCGAATAACTTTTTGAGCGGTGTGTACTACGTTCAAACACAGGCAAGAGCTGATACAATTAATTTTCACGATCCTAGGCCACAAACCGGCATCATCAGGCCTCCAGTTACCGAACTCACAACCCAAAATACAGATCAGGTCGTGGTGAACGTAAGTACGGGGACGCTCTTGATGTTTCCAGCCTATTTAGAGCACTCGGTTTCACGAAACGATAGTGACAAGCTTAGGATAAGCATAAGTTTCAATCTCATGTTCTCTTTATTCGCTGAGAACCTAAGTAAACCCCTATGGTGACCTTAAGCACGAGCAGCGCCTAACAAGTCGTTTGAGCGGATGTAATTATGCTGAAGCTGTTTGCCTTAGTGGTCCGTTTGTGCCGTTCAATTTGTTCGTTGAATGTCCGCTCTGGGTAGATAGAACTCATTCGCGAAAGTCTGCTTTGTGCCAAAAGCGGACGTTCGTAATTAGTTTCCAGTAAGCTCCGATAACAGCCAGTTATTTTGGGGGTAGGGATGGGGGTATCTCAAGGAAATCGAAGCACCTATTTCAGTTATAGACCCATGATTAATAAAGTACTAGAGGGTAAGAGTTCGATTCCAGACGCCTCAAGCTATTGATCTTTATATCTATCTTATGGTTTTAACTTTACTTTTTATGCTCGGATGATATATACAGAAATAGTTTTCAAAGGTTTCATTCTCAATAGTCATATATCATTTCGCTTCTGCACCAATTAGATCTGAATTTCATTTCTTAGTTTATTTTCGGGAAATTTGTAATGGTTTATTAAGAGTCAGAAATCCAGTGACAGGTAATTTTCTCTGGCGCGACGTAATATTTCATCCTGGTTAGCTGATGCATTAAACGCTTTTAATGAATCAATTTCATCAGTACGATGAAAAAGTAGTAACTGGCCTGCAACAATTTTGAAATTAGTCGGATCGATTCCTATTTTACGCCCTAAAGCGAGAGCATAAGGACAGAACGCTTCAAAGGTAGGAATATACTGTTCCGGATTTTTATTAAATGTTTTGATCTGATCTTTAGAGGAGAACCAGTAAATTTTTCCCTTATATTCTGTACTAAAATGAGAGAGCCCCATCTCTGCTTTATTTTTTTCAAAATAGGAAACCGAGCTATAGCCATGTATGCCAAGATTATGTGGCAACTCTTCATTACTGTTTCCCTGTAATATCTTTTTATCGATTATGAGATTGTGTGGTAAATCTATAGCCCAGAGCATTGAAGAGGAAACTGTAGATATAAATATCAGAGTAATAAATAATTTTATGGTCCGGATGAGTATTTTCATATAAATATATTCTGTCAAGGATTATTGCCTGATATCCATAGAGTTTATTTAATAGTAACCAAAGTAGGGTACTTTTTATCTGCCAGAGAGATTAGCTCATTTTTTCGTGGCATCCATCCTTTCTTAATGCTTTCATCATAATTTAAGTAAATCTTTCCGTTTTCAAGATGGTAAACATTCGGATCACCTTTTGCCAGCCCTCCGTGTGCCGCTGCCCAGGCACAGTATCCACCATACTGAGGTGCATATTTTTCCGGGTCAGCTATAAATGTTGTAAGGTTTTTCTGGGAAGAGAAATGCCAGTCGGCACCACGCCACGAAGTTTGAAAGTCCTGAGAACCCTTAACAGGCTGCCCGCTGCCGATAAAATATGAAACAGCATCATAACCTTTAATTGCTTTATTCTCAGATTCTCCTGTGTAGACAGGGCTGCTTGCATAAGTCTGACCAGTAATAAAAAGAGCAACCAGAAAAGGAATAAGAATTCTTTTTGCTATAGATTTCATTTAACAGGCTTCTCTGAATATAATATTATTCTGCATTTTTCAGGGGGTTAATCTGTTATCTCTTCTTCACTAATTGCGGCGATCTTCTGATCAATATCAATTACAGTTTCTGATAACAATTCAATATTTTTATCTTCCAGCAAGTCGTTCTGGTGGTTATTGCTCTCGGCTAGTGTGGCCAGTTTCAGGTCTCTTTGTACCAGCAGGTCAACAATTTCCGGTAAGAAAAGACCAAGCATCGCTTCTAACCACTGATTTACAGTTTCATATCCCGGAGTGGAAATATGGAATCCTTTAAGCAAAGATAGCGTCGAATTCCAACTCAGCAGGTGATCCTCAGTAACCCATCTGTTAACGGTGGACATAGATATTGGTAGACTTTTTGCATCCAGTGAAATACACAAAAGATTTACATTGTTTGACTGTCTGACAGGTGTTGACTTCAGTTTATCGAGGAATTTTGTTTCTGTATTAGCTTCAATTTCATGTTTCTCACTATCCATACGTGCAAACAGATGGAAATGGCCATGTTCTGTATTTTGACGATCTTCCGGTGAATGAGAGTGATAAAAGTATTGATATCCTGTAGAGCGATCAATTACGTCATCTTCAGGGTAATGTGCCCACTGTCTGGGAGTCCTGGTACCTAATAATGGAAATAGTAAATGCTGATTTGTTTTAGACAAGTATTCATAACAACCCAGAAGATTATTCGCAGACTGCTGCATTACTTCCTGATCAGTGCAGGGCAGATCTTTGTTCATTCTTTTGTGATTATGATTTTCAGACACTAAACTATATCTCTGTTAATTATATTTAAAAGTCTGAATCACGTAGCAGAAAATCAGGGAGAATATTCCGCTACGGATACAGAGTCTTACCTGCTTAACTACGTTACTTACTTGCCGCCACATTTGCCACCACACTTACCGCCACATTTGCCGCCACACTTACCACCACAGTAGCCAATTGTCTTTATAGGATTATCGCTTGCGCTACCGGATAAAACATCAGCGGCAGCAACAGGAAGAGAGAATGTTGCAGCGGTTAGTGCAACAACAGATAATCTGGATAAATTTGGTTTCATAATTAATTCCTTAAAGTTTTACCTTAATAAAAGGTGGTTTAGATATATATGTTACAAACCTGTATACGCAGATAAGATTAAAAAAGTTACAAATTTATTTATTATATTGAGCCTATTTTGTATTCATTTCTATTCTTCTGAGTAATATAGATATATAAAATGGTTGAAGTAGAATCATTAATAATAATTTTCCGGTTTCTCTATAATTTTCGGTGTAAGAGGCCGATAATTGCTGCTTCGGTTTCTTTGTATCGTCCTTCTCCGAAATGGGTGTATCGGACTATTCCATCCTTATCAATTAAATAAAAGGCAGGCCAGTATCGATTATGGTAGGCTCGCCAAAATTTAAACTCATTATCCAGAACAACCGGAAAAGTAATACCATGTTTTTTAACAGCTTCCTTTACATTATTCAGGTCATACTCGTATTTAAACTCCGGTGTGTGAATACCAAGAACCACTAGTCCCTTATAGTTATATTTCTTATGCCAGGCCTTTATGTATGGGATTGTATTCACACAGTTGTAACAGGAGTATGTCCAGAAATTGATGAGAACTACTTTACCCTTCAGCGCACTCATTGACTTTATAGGTTTAGAATTAATCCAGTTGCTAAGTCCTGTCAGCTCAGGTGCTTTGTACATCTTAGGCAGAGAAAGAGGGTCGTAAGCCTGTGCCGATACAGAAGCGATATTTAAATAAAGAACAAAAGATATCCATAACGGCAGATTGCGATGTAATAGCTCCATATTAATTTTTCCATAAAGAAGTAAAAGTTTTATGAAATAATTTCATTATTCTTCTCATCTGTTTTATTTGGGTACAAATCAGGGTATTTAATTTATTAGTTTTTTCTTTTGTCTTATTGCCAGATTTAATAGGGTCCATGAAGCAGCAACCAGAATCAAATCTTCAATAACTGTCCATCCGGTCAGAGGTCGTGCAAAAAAAACTCCGAAACAACCACAATTTTCAACAGGTATGCCTCGTATTAAAGTTACCGAGCTCCATATTGTATAAAGACTGTGAAATAGTAATGAGTACCGGGCGCCTGAAATTAATGTTTTGTTCCATAACAACCATTCGCAGATTTTTAGTTCGAGTAATACTATTACTACAGCAACTATGTGTAATCCCCATACCGGAATAGCCTGATAATTATCCAGAACCTTTACGAATCCGGGTATATCTAATAATTTTCCAAGTCCTGTTAAAAATAAAACAATTGCAATGAAGTACCGCAGTGTATTTATCAATAACTCTCTATTGGTTATTAATCGTCCAGTCATAAGGAATAAATTCCACTTTATAGTGCTCAGGAATAGGATCAATACGGTAGTGATTGATATAAGTAATTAGGGAAGAATCTGATTGTTCATTCACAAAATCTTCAGTATAGAATTTAAAGATCTCTGAAATTCGTACCAGTCGTGCTTTATGTAGAGCTTCCACATGACGGGGATGATTCACAAATTCTTTGCTTAACGTATTTAGTGTCGACTGTACAGTTTCAGCCAGAAAAGGTTTCTGGGGTAACCGCGGACAACCTCTCACCATGCAATTCAGAGCAAAATGAATTCTGGGGTCACCCAGAGGGCGAATAACCTTATTTTCGTAGTCATAAAGGGATATCTTCTTCCCGCCAATATTAAAAACGGTAAGTTTAAAAAAGTTGGCGCGATCCCAGATTTGGCCAAAATCTTGTGGAGTTCCTTTCGATAAAACGCCATACATGGCGAGTGCATTGTATGAATTCAGGTAGTAAGCTAATCGTTCATCAGAGGTGGAATATCGTTCAGGATGGCTTATCGGATCGGACTGGGCAACAAACTTTATATAGCGATATAGCGGCAGATAGTCCTTATCAAGGTTTTTAAAGTTAACTCTTCCTTTGGGATCCACATGGCTATTTAATACCTGAGCCCATGAATCCCGGGCTGATTCTAGTGTAATTTGCTTTTCATCAGGTAATAGGGGTGGATGAATTATTGTTGCGCAGCCGGCAAAAAGAGTCGTACAGAAAAATATTCCTGTCAGAATTGAATTTCTGGATAAGAAAGATGCTGAAATTATCAGTTTAATCATTGTCTGGTCATTGGAAACAGATTTTTACTAAATATTTTCTGTAACTGATTGTGTTGTTTGTTTTTTCATAGGATCAAATGTGATTGTCTGATTATTTTTCTGAATGGGGATTGGTCGAAGGACGTATTCATCTCTATTGGCATTATGTGCACACATAGACATTGGTCCGTCAGGCGTCATGACCATAAAGGAACAAGCATTGACCCGGTCAGGGTCTAAATTATTTGCGTCCATAAAGTTATGCACAAAAAAAGATATTTTGTGTGCTTTACCTTTTGATGCAATAATATCTTTGCGAATCTTCCAAAGTCTTGGAAGACAATATTTCAGGCTGCGAATAATCCAGACCGGCTGACACCACATTTCATTGATGTACCTCCGAGCGATTGTCAGAGGTGTTTCTCGTCGGTCATGGCTGATTTCTTTAAAACTTTCCAGAAAGTCCCCTGTTAATTTAGCATCATCAATCATGCTAAAGGCCTTCCCGTTTACTACCAGAGTAGGGGCATAGCTGTTGCACTTGGGATGACCGATCTGAAAAGCATCCCATCCAAGTTCATTTTTTGCCCCTTCATTAATTTTATCTTTTACGGACTGTGTGGAGATTATCTCATTTCGTTTTCCCAGAATGCTCCGACCTGTATCTGCCTGTAACTGAAATGAAGCAAAATCGATCTGGTCTGCATTTTGTACAAAGAAATTTACCAGGTCGGGAATTTGTAAGAAGTTTTCTTCATAAATTGTCGTATTAAAAATAACCATCAGGGGTAGTCCATGTGTGCGTCGGATATATTCCTCCCGGATTACATTAAGTTCGGCCTCTGTCTGATAACCTTTTCTTCCCTGGGTCAGATCGACATGAAAGGCTATGTCACTCAGGCCATTTTCGACTAATTCTTCTATCATACTGCGTGTACAAAGGATACCATTGGTAAACAGAGCAGGGTGTAATCCCAGCTTATGTGCATAGCTAACAATTTTCATCAGCTCTTTTCTATTTCTGAGTGTAGGGTCACCACCGCTGATCTGTACGTTAGCTCCGGGCCCGTAATGGTTTTTGATTTCATCAAGTCGCCTCAGTACCTCCTGAATCGGGAGGTCTTTGACTTTATTGGCATCTGGTGAAAGGTAGCAAAGAGAGCAGTTAAGATTGCAGCGCTGACTTATCTCAAGAGAAACACAGCCTATACTTCCTTTTCTACCCAGAATCTGATTCTTCGTAAAATGAGATCCCATACGGTTTTTTGCTTCAGACAGAGCTTGCCGGATATTTTCCTGCTCACCCGGATTCAGTTTTTCAGATACCCCTGCAGATGAAGTCTGGAATAATTTTCGTTTCGTCATATTTTCCGATGAATAGCTTCAGATTAAATTAAGAGTCCTAAATCCAAATACGTTTACACGAACAATAAAGTTACAAAAATTATTATTTAGTATTTTGTAACAATCTTATTCATTTGTACGTATAGGGAAATATATTCTGGGCAATTCACATTTCAGAACTGGCGATTTGTTTAATACTTTTATATTTAGTCAGGCAGAGCAAATTTTTTAATTTATCGTGGAAAATAAATCATGAGATATACTTCAGAGGCCATTATTTTTTTACCTCGCAGTAAAGTTATAGAGTTATTTGATGATCCGGATAACATGTATTACTGGCATGAAGGACTGGATAAATTAAACTTGCTGAATGGTATTCAAAGGCAGGAGGGCGCCAAATCTAAATTAATTTATAAACTTTGGAATTATAAATTTGAGGTAATCGAAACAATAGAGAGTAGAAGCCTACCTGATGAGCTTATCTGCACTTATGAATCAAAAAATATATGGAAAAGAGTGAAAAGTCTTTTCATAGAGATAGACATGAATCGAACTATACTGGTACTTATAACCGAATTCAGGTGCGCAGGTTTCCTTAAAATTCTTTCTTTTCTGGCGCCAAATCTGTTCAGAAAGATGCTACATAAAGACATACAGGAGTTTAAGCAGTTTGCTGAGAGTAAGGTAATAAATAACTTGTATAATTTATGTCCGGTCAGAAAAGAATGTTCAGCATAATAATGAGGACTTAATTGTTGATACCTTCTGCTGTCAGAAAGTAGAAGTTTGTGAAGCTACATAATTTAAAGTTTATTATTTAATGTCTGACCTATGTTCCCGTCTTAATTCAGTTGGTGTATAGCCGTAGTGGCGCTGGAATACTTTATTCAGCGTTCTTCCTGACGTAAATCCTACAGATTGTGCAATCCGGTCCAACGATTCAGTAGTATATTTAATCTGATTGTAGGTTTTAATAATCCGCCAGTTTGTTACGTACGCCATTGGCGCCATACCAACACAATCCTGAAAGTGCCGGACTAATGTTGCCCGTGACATGCCAACCTTATCAACAAGCAGAGATAACGACCAGTCACAGTCAGGCTTTTGATGGATCAGAGTAAGAACACGATGGATCCTGCGATCATTTAATGCAGCAAAAAATCCGGTGGTATCTTTATTTTCATGGATATAGTGGCTTAATAGCTGTAAAAACAGTGCCTCAGTCAGACGATCAACAACAGGACCACTATTGCCATGCGCGCTTCTCATCTGAGACTCTATGGCTGTTACAGTGACCCAGATAGCATCATTTTTTTTGAACCCGGGAAAATTCAGTACTTTGGGAAATGAATCAAGAAAAGGGTGAGACATATCCTGATCAAAACTTACCAGTCCGCACATAAGATGGTGAGATATTTTTCCATGCTGAAATAATGGTTTGCCTAGCGCACATGCTTTACCGGCGAGCTGACCTGAAACAAGCTTTCGGCCCGGTTTGTCTGCAATCCAGTGTGAGTGTCCGGTTGGGAGCATAATAATTCCCCGCTCCTGAATTTTAATAGTTTTGTTTCTGTCGATACCCACAAAACAATCACCTGAAAGCATGATGTGAAAACGGGGCATTCCGGCCGACGCAAGTGTAATGCCCCATGGGGAGGCAAGTTTAGACCGGAAAAAGATAGTTCCGCGGAATCGCAATGTTTCTAGAATATCTTCCAGAATATCAAACTCAATTTCCTGATTGCGACGTTTAGGTACTTTTTTGATACTCATAATCATCCAGGGCCTGTTAATTTGCTCTTTATCTATTTTACACATAAACAGAATTCAGAGGAAAAGCGGGGTTTAAAGATTATAAACAGGGACAAATAAAAGGATTTATATGAAGAGATTTAATAATAAAATCTGGGATGAATGGATACGTGCAGCACTAAAAGGTGACCAGAATGCTTACCACTTGTTATTATCCAGCCTACGTCTCTGGCTTGTATCCTATTTTTCTAAACGAGTTCATAGTAGCGCTGTTGAAGATCTTGTCCAGGATACATTATTAACACTACATGCTAAACGTCAGACTTTTGATCCTGACTATTCATTTGGTCCATGGATATCAGCAGTTGCACGTCATCGCTGGATTGATCATTTACGAGCCACGTTAAAATATGTTGAAACTCAGATAGAGAATGATTTTCCATCTCAGAAAGCAGAACAGGATATTTCTGCGAAACATGACGTCAAAGTTTTATTAAAGCTAATTCCTCCCATTCAGGCACAGGTAATAGAATTAGTTAAAATCAGAGAATTATCTATTGAAGAAGTATCAAAACAAACCGGACATAGTCCATCTTCAGTAAAGGTTATGGTACACAGAGGCATGAAGAAAATGATGGCAGGTGTCAGTGAATTATCCAAATATGCGTAAGATCTTTATTATCTGCTCAAATTTAAATTTGAGTATGTGCTTTGTGTCAAAAGTAGATAGTTCTGTCTATAGCAGTCCAGTAGCATCCAATGAATTTAATGGTATATTTGTTGGTATCTTGAAAATAGATAGATTGTAGAATAGCTTATAGTAACGGTTACAAGCTACAGTTCGATTCCCGCCGCCATTTTTTCAGAGTATCTAGTGTCTACTTTGTGCCAAAAGCGGACATTCAGATACCAAAATATGATTTTTCATGAAGGAATTGGTAAGTTAAGATAGCGACATCTTCCTCAGGCTACTAATTCACTTAGAAATGCTTCGTTTCATCACCATATTTACTGTGGTTTCATTTGTACTATTTGTTGGCGTAGTGTATTGGGTCGGCGATATTCTTACAAAACCTTCCCGGGTGGTAACTGGGTCACCACCCACAGAACTAGGTGGTCGCAATCTCACATTACAATCTGGAACAGGCAGAACTTTGAGCGGATGGTTTTTCCCTGGCATTTCTGGTCGGGGTGCAATCTTACTCCTTCACCCTATTCGTTCCAATAAGCGCGATATGCTCCCGCGTGCACGTTTTCTAATACATGAAGGTTTCTCAGTTCTACTCGTTGATCTTCAGGCACACGGTGAAAGTTCAGGCGAGCGCATTACTTTTGGATACCGGGAAGCCAAAGATATTGAGGCTGCTATTAAGAAGCTTAAAAGTCTTGCCCCTGGTGAAAAGATTGGGGCTATGGGCGTCTCTCTTGGAGCGACATCGTTACTCTTCTCAGGTGAACACAGTTCCTTTTCTGCAATAGTCTTGGAATCTATATATTCAACGATTGATGAGGCAGTAACAAACCGATTACAGATCTATCTTGGATCACCAGGGTCACTGCTTACACCTCTGCTCTTGTCTCAGCTTAAATGGCGACTAGGGATTCCACCAGATAAGCTTCGCCCAATTGATTTCGTTTCGGAACTTCAAGTCCCTGTGTTGACTGTCCATGGCGCAGAAGACCGACACACTCCACTTTCAGAGGCTGAGCAATTGTATGCAGCCATCCCGGAACCCAAGGAATTTTATAAAGTTCGCGGAGCTGCACACGTTGATCTACATAAGCATGCTGGCGATGAATATGAACAACGAATAGTTAGTTTCTTTATTCAGTATCTATAATTAGTAGCGATAATAAATTTATCATGTCCGCTTTGTGTTAAAAGCAGCTATTTGCAGACATCAGCTTATAGGTAGAATTCTTCTATTTATAAGTTAGAGACAAAGTAGACATTCAACAACAATTAAAATAATAAGGCTATAATAGATAAACGGAATTTTGTTTATTTTGATAGAAAGTTTTCGGTTCTGACATTCTCTGGATAGCGTGATGGACAAACGCACTAAAGAGCTAATTACCAAGGTAGCAGAGGGTTTTGGGTCCCCGCCTTCCTCAGATAGAGTAATAGAAGAGTGTACACAAAGTTTGATCGCTGAATGTAGACATATGGAAGAATCGTGCCTCTACATGGCTACTACAATTTCTGAATGGGTAAAGTCGTTGAGATCATGGCGTGCAGCTTTTGTTATTTTCCCAATTATCTTTGGTAGTTATGCAGCTTGGTTATTATTCTCGAAACAGACCAACTTAGAATGGTTGGCAGGTATATGCGCCTTGCTTGTAGGGCTGGCCCCTGCGGTTTATAAGGGACTTGATTTCGACATAAGCTTAGACGTGCTGGGGAAGCAATCTCAACAGTTTAAAACTTTGCAAGACCGATTTCGCCAAGCATGGAGTATTACAGCACTTAGTAGCCTCGATAGATTCCAATCAGAATTTGCTACACTCATGAAAGACATAGATGCAGTTCGTTCAGACATCCGTACTCCACCTGAACGGTTTTTAAAAAAAGCACAAATGATAATTAGCGAGAGACATTACAATTTTGGTGATGATGAGTCAGATAAAACTGATGAATATTAATCTCCGTTTTGAGTTGTTAGCGGACGTTAAGTCATTTTTTTTGGAATTCCAATCTGACATCCCATTAAATTAGCTCATGAACGTCCGCTTTGTGCCAAAAGCGGACAGTCACGTCTATAGCAGTCCAGTAGCATCCAATAAATTTAATGGTATATTTGTTGGTATCTTGAAAATGAGAAAAAGCTAGATTAGCTTGTAATAACGGTCACAGGCTACAATTCGATTCCCCGCCGCCTTAACATTTTCTATGTGACCTTCACTAGGTGATGGATTCGATTTAGTCAAACAAACCAGACGGTTCAGCGAACATGAGCCAGCCGATTCGCTCAGAAATAACTCAAGCGCCTTAGATAGCTAACCACCATCGTTAATCTGACCGTTGAACATCCAGATATGGACTCCTCCTTATTTGTAAGTAATCCGTTTTATGGCTTGGTTCCAGGGTTCGACTGTTCGCATATATAGTGTAAGATGAAAATCCCTGCCTAATTTTAACAGTTTAAAAAAGATAGAAATATGGATATCTCATTAATACTCATTCTGGTTGTTGTAACACTGATCGTTTTTTATGTGGTCGGGATATTTAATAAACTGGTTACGCTGAGGAATCGATACAAAAATGCCTTTGCACAGATCGAGGTGCAATTAAAGCGGCGTTACGACCTGATACCAAATCTTATTGAGACCGCAAAAGGTTACATCAAGCATGAACGTGAAACCTTGGAGGCAGTTGTTGAGGCGCGTAATGCGGCTCACAATATGTTGTCAACAGCGGCAGCCGATCCGGGCAATGCCGAGGCGATAAAGAGCTTGAGCGGTGCCGAAGGCAAATTGGCTGGCGCCCTGATGAACTTTAATATGGTGATGGAGGCCTATCCGGATCTCAAGGCCAATCAGAATATGATGCAGTTAAGTGAAGAACTTATTTCCACCGAGAACAAAGTCTCATTCGCACGGCAAGCCTTTAATGACCAGGTAATGGCCTATAATACGTATAAGCAAACGTTTCCTCCTGTTTTTTTTGCGGCACGGTTTGGTCATGCACCGGATGCGACCTTGCTGGAATTTGAAGATGCTGCTGCCATGCAGGTCGCACCAAAAGTCTCGTTCTAGTCACTCCTACATATTCAAGCATTTGAAATGAATTTCTTTGAATCACAAGACCGTGTCCGTAAAAACACGTTCCAGCTTGTCTTCCTGTTTGCACTAGCTGTAGTGACCTTAATCATTATGACTAATCTCCTTTTCATGGTGGTGTTCGGTTATATCAATAGCGAACAAATGCAAAGCGGCGGGATGTTTCTCCAGCAAATGGATTGGAAGACATTTGCCATTGTCAGTGCAGGTGTCATTGTTGTGGTGCTGATGGGCAGTCTATACAAGATCATGGCCTTATCGGCCGGTGGCAAGATTGTTGCGGAGGCGCTAGGTGGACAATTGATCCCGCAGAATACGGACGACCTGAAGCAACGAAAATTGTTGAACGTTGTGGAAGAAATGGCGATCGCCTCCGGCACACCGGCACCGCCCGTTTATCTACTCGCGGATGAACCGGGAATTAATGCCTTTGCGGCTGGCTTTACGCCACGCGATGCCGTCATCGGGGTTACTCAGGGGGGTGTCGATCATTTAAGTCGTGATCAGCTGCAAGGCGTTATTGCTCATGAGTTCAGTCATATTTTTAATGGTGATATGCGGCTCAACATTCGCTTAATGGGTGTACTAAATGGTATCGTGATTATCGGCATGGCTGGCTACTATTTGTTGTATTCCACTTCTTTTTCGAGGCGTGGGCGGAGTAGTGATAAAGGTGCGGGCGGGATACTGGCACTGGCTGTAGGGCTAATGGTCATAGGTTTTTCCGGCACCTTTTTTGGTAACCTGATCAAGGCTGCGGTGAGCCGGCAACGGGAATATCTGGCGGATGCCTCAGCGGTTCAGTTTACCCGTAACCCGGACGGGATTGCAGGTGCATTGAAGAGAATCGGGGGGCTCGAATTTGGTTCTAAAGTGAAAACCCCTGGCGCAAACGAAGTCAGTCATGCTTTTTTTGCCCAGGGTGTTTCGGGTTTTATGCAATTGTTGTCCGCTACGCATCCACCACTAACCAAACGCATCCTACGTATCGATCCTCATTGGAATGGCGAATTTGATTCTTCCGACAAAACTGACTTACCCCGCGATGAGAAAGATATCGGTAAAAAAGAAACCATGACGCGCGAAGAACTTGCCAATAAGGTCACTACCATTGCTGTCGGCGCCGCAATGGCAGATGTCGCGAATGTGATTGATCAAATCGGCAACCCAAAACCAGAAACAATCAATTACGCTCGCTCGCTGATTGCCGGGTTGTCCATGGTCATTAAAGAAGCTGCTCGTGAGCCCTATGGCGCCCGCGCTGTTATTTATTCTATGGCGCTTGATCCTGAGGAGAAAGTGCGTAGCATCCAATTGGCGCGCTTACAGAAGTATGCCGATTCGGATGTCTTCGTGTTAACACATAAACTATTATCGGAGATGGGTGGGCTGGATATTAAATATCGTTTGCCGATAATTGATATCGCCATACCAGCACTTAAACAGTTATCACTGGATCAGTACCAAGTCTTCAGAGATAATCTTGTTACATTAATTGAAATGAATTCCAGGGTGAAACTATTGGAATGGTCGTTACAGAAGATTCTATTTAACCATCTGGATGGGCAGTTCTTCAAGCTTGCGCACACCAAAACACGATATTCTAATGCAGGGCAGCTCAAGAAAGAAATTGAGCTGATTCTATCGGTAATGGCCTATGCCGGTCATAAGGACCAAAATGAAATTGAAGCGGCATTTATTGCAGCAACAAAAAATCTGGAATGTGGCCGACTTCAATTAGTGGCAAGAAATGAAATCAGTTTTTCAGATTTGGATCGGTCCCTGCAAAAACTGGAAAAATTGAAACCTCTTGCCAAGCCACAACTACTGAAGGCTTGTGCTGCCAGTGTTACCTATGACCAAAAAATATCTTCTGTTGAAGTCGAGTTATTGCGCGCTTTTTCGGATGTTCTCGGTTGTCCCATGCCGCCGGTAATCCTGTAACTGATGAGCGCTACCTTGAGTTAATGGGAAGTGTTGGAGTTGTATTGGGTGGGATCTCTGGAAAGCTGTTCCAAGCTTAAAAGATGAGGCTAAACTAATAAAGGTGCTATCGAATTTGATGAATAAAGCTATTGCCAACGTCATACCGGAACCTCAATAATCCAGCACCCGTATTTGTACAAATCTGCGAGCTAGTTACCTTCAAGCTTCAAAGGTCTCCTTAGGGTTGGTAGTAGTTATTTACAAAAGTCTGCTTTGTCCAAAAACAGACGATCACATTTAGTTTCCAATAACATCCTATAACAGCCAATCGTTCTGGGGGTATTGTTGGGGGTACATCAAAGAAATCGGGTCAGCAATTTCTTGGTTAATATTATGATTAGTAAGGTATTAACAGGCGTGAGTTAGATTCCCGCCGCCCGATACAGAGTATTATCTGTGTAATATTATTTAAGAGGATTGATATTTTTTAAAATCTGTTGCTAGCTGGTCTAAGGTACATTGTCGAAAAAATCTACAACCCCAGTCTCTAGTGAATACTCTGCTCCGACGATAATGAGTCCATCTTTCTTAATAAGCTGTTCGAGAACTTCTGATCCTTGTTGTAGATGGTTTACCGAATCACAGATGTTTGCACGTATGGCTTGCTGTACAAAAGAGTCTGAATAATCTCCAAGTTCTACCCCAGGTAACATTTCTATTGATGGGCGGATATGGTCAATGATCGAACAAAGATTCTGTGACTTTTCTTTCAGCCCGTGCCTAAGCTCTTCTAGTGTAGCTAAAACAACCCCGCACTTTGAGTGGCCCATTACCACAACAAGTCGTGTACCAAACTTCTCAGTGGCAAACTCGATGCTATCGATTTGCGATGAAGCAACAATATTTCCTGCAACCCGGATAACAAATAAATCACCAAGGCCTTGATCAAGAATAATTTCTGTTGGCGCTTCCGAATCCGAACATCCAAGAATGATAGCAAATGGTTCCTGTGCTGCCGCTAATGCACGGCGTTGAGCATAACCCGTTTTTGTGTTCGAATTAGAAACACCAGACACATATCGATTGTTTCCTTCATGTAGAGTTTTGAGTGCTTCTTGGGCTGAAATCATTGATAATTCATCCTCTGTATTTTTTTACTGTATTCTTCAATGGGTAGGGACAACTTGTCAAACTTCTTAGTATGCTGTGGTAATATTTAATTGGATTATAAACATCTACTAAAAGATTCATAGCTAACAGTAGGAGGATATGTCATGAACACTGTAAGACAACTACTGCAAAACAAGGGACATGAGGTTTTAAGTATCGAGCCGCATAATTCTGTTTATAATGCTATGCAATTAATGGCTGCTAGGGAAATTGGTTCATTACTAGTACTGGAGGATGGAAAATTAATTGGCATCATCACTGCGAGATCATTTTTTCGCCATGTAAGATTGCTAGATAAACCCCTACGAGATATTCAGGTAGAAGAAATTATGACTAGTAATGTAGCATACGTAGGTCCCGATAATACGACGGCGGATTGCATGAAGTTGATCACCAAGATTCGGGTACACCATTTACCTGTAATGGAAAACAATCGGATAATTGGCATCATATCTACTGGTGACTTGATTAGGGATGCCATCTCCGACTAGGGATTTGATATTCATCAGTTTGAACGCTAATTATGAAACTTGCTAATTTTTCTGATACAACATTTTAATTACTGTTTTTTGCATAAAGTGGGCGATATATTCTGTAATTTTTAACGCTTTTATTTATGTTTTAATCATATTAGGGTTTGCTAAATAACTGGCGGCACATCCGATGGCTTTACAAAGATTATCTCTCAAGAACTTTAAGGGCGATGTTTTAGGTGGTATAACCACAGCTGTTGTAGCACTACCATTAGCGCTCGCTTTTGGCATTGCTTCAGGTGCAGGCGCGATAGCGGGACTTTACGGAGCTATCGCGGTCGGTCTGTTTGCAGCTTTGTTTGGAGGGACTCCATCTCAGGTATCAGGACCAACAGGCCCAATGACAGTCGTCATGGTAACTGTGATTTCTGATTTTGCACACAACCTAGCGTTAGCTTTCACTGTAGTAATGATGGCAGGCATGCTGCAGATTTTATTTGGAATAATAAAGCTTGGACGCTACGTCACCTTTATTTCATACCCTGTAATTTCTGGTTTTATGAGTGGAATTGGTTGCATCATTATTGTCCTCCAGTTGGCACCACTTTTCGGTCATCCAGTTTCCCAGGAAGGTGTTTTCCCAGCATTGCAACATTTGCCCAACGTTTTATCCACTCCATCGATAGATGCGCTTAGCGTTGGTCTACTTACTTTATTCATCGCAGTCTTTTTACCTCAACAATGGCGTCAATGGATGCCACCTTATCTGGTTGCACTTCTCGTTGGCACTTTAGTTACATTTTTCATATTCCCGCAAATTCCGACTATCGACAATATCCAGAGCGGTTTGCCTGAATTCTATCTCCCAGTAATCGAGCTGACTGAAGTCCCAAAGATGCTCCAAGCAGCACTCCTTCTCGCTGTACTTGGCTCCATTGATAGTCTATTGACGTCTGTAATTGCTGATCGGCTTACACGGTCGCAACATGATTCAGACCAAGAATTGGTTGGTCAGGGAATTGGAAATATCGTGGCGGGACTGGTAGGAGGCATCGCTGGAGCAGGAGCAACCATGCGCACCTTCGTCAATGTCCGTTCTGGTGGCCGCACTTCGCTATCAGGTGCTACGCACGCAATAGTCCTTCTTGCACTGGTTCTTGGGCTCGGAACCTTGGCGGAGTCTATCCCACTCGCGGTGTTGGCTGGAATCCTGCTGCATGTTGGATGGGGCATTATCGATTGGGACTATTTGCGACGCTTGCGCGGGGCACGCCGGGCCGGCATGAGCATCATGTTGACTGTGCTTCTGCTTACTGTTCTAGTCGATCTGATGACAGCCGTAGCGATCGGCATAATCATGGCTAGCCTCATTTCCGCCAGTCGGCTAAGTAAACATCAGATAGCAAATATTAGCCTGATTTCAAGTGGCATTAATGAGGAAATGGTCTCAGTTGAAGAAAAAACAATCTTGCAGCAGGCAGAAGGAAAGTTGGCTCTACTTTACTTAGATGGCGCATTTACTTTCTCATCTGCAAATTCAATAATTAATAGATTATCGACCCTCGGTGACAACTTTGAAGTAGTAGTCATTGATTTTTCTTCAGTAACGATAATCGACACCAGTGTTGGTATGGCAATCGACAGAATCCTACGCAGTGCTAACGAAAGCATGCAACAAGTCTTTATCTCCGGTTTTGGCAATGACACCGTGCGGGACCTCATGCATATGAAAGCCCTGGAAATTATTCCTGAGTCTCAAATCCATAGAACGCGAATCGATGCACTGTGCCATGCAATTAGGGTGCTCAATAAGAAGGATTCATAATTTTACATTCATGGCGATACTTTTGTCATTTATCAACAAGTTATCCATGATAACGCCATATTAGAGAAGTAATACCTAGTTTTTTAAGTAGCTCACTTTCTATCAATAGTATACCTACCTCTCTATAATTTCTTAAATTTTGGTGAAAATGTGTTCCAGAAAAAAGTCTTTGAATGCTTGCTTTTTGCCTGAAGCAGACAGTCACGTCTATAGCCGTCCAATAGCATCCAATGAATTTAATGGTATATTTGTTGGCATACCTTCTATTTAAGACAAATAGTAAAATGAAGAACTATCTGGTGTGTGCAGTTACATTATTGATTTTGCTTGTTGGATGTGCGCCAAAGGTTTGGCATAAGGATGGCGCTGTTCAGAACGACTACAAAAGAGACAAATCTGCATGCAAAAAAAAGGCTAGTGAGGGTGGGTGGGGAACGAGAAACCTTTTTAATTTATGTATGATCTCTAAAGGTTATTCTCTGACGAAACAATAAAATATTACATTGGCACGACGAATTGTAAAATAGTCAGGCATTATGTGAGATAGAAAAAGAAGATTTTTGCTAGAAACTACTCCTTGAAAGCACCAAAACCGGACGGCAGTATTTAGCTTCCGATACGGTTCAGTAACAGCCAGCTATTCCGGGGGTAGAGTTGGGGGTATCTCCAGGAATTTAGTGCGGTTAGTTTTCATCTACTAATTTGATTAATAAGATGTTAATTGGTTTGAGTGCGATTCCCGCCGCCGTTTTACAAGTAATTGATTGTTATATTTATTTCAGGGTTTTAATTTTACCTTTCATACCCGGATGATATATACAGAAATAGTCTTCAAAGGTTTCATTCCCAATAGTCATTTGCCATTTAGCTTCTGCACCGATTAGATCTGAATTCCATTTCTTATTATCTGCTGTTGCAGTATGTGGAATAAAGTCATGATTTGCCCATTGCACGACATCGCCAGGCTTAACGTTTATTTCACTAGGTATAAACTTTAGATCTTGGATTTCAATAATATGAATTTTCGGAGCTTCCTCGGCAAGCCCATTATTAAGTTGAAAAAAATAAATAGCAGTTATCGTGACCAATGCCACGATAACGCTACAAAACTTAATTCTTTTAATATTAATCATAATTTAGAAGGAGCTCTATTTTAACGAAGCAACTACTTTCTCAGCATGTTGTTCATGCATCTTAAAAATAGTCAGACCTTTCTGGAATAATGCTTTCACTTCAGTATTTTCGATATTTGGAATGAAGCTACCTTCCACCAGGTTATTAACTGCCTTGTGATAGCCCAGTTCATTTTTAGCATACCGGGCATCAAACTCAGCTCCGCTAAGCTTACTCATTTCACTCACTATCTGATTAGACTGTAAGGTTAGTTGTTTGCTAAGAAAATTATCCTGTGGAGAAACTTTTAGTTTTTTAAGCAAAGCCAGGGCCTGTTCATTTACGGCCTCATGGTCCCGGATCATGCTTTTTGCAAATTCATGAATCTTGGGATTTCCTGAGATTGCCAAAGCAAGATGTGCATAACGAATGTCGATGTTATCGGCTGTATATGCTACATGAGCAATCTCTAGATCATTCAGGTCAGCAGGTGTTTTTTTGTATATTGCGGCATTTGCATAACCGATAGCCAGGGTAACAGCTGAGACCATTGCAAATGTTGCAATAACTTTAGGAACAACACCAATCTTTTCTTTGACAGGGCTAAAGTAGTCTGTAGTAACAGAATCTCTGATACTTGAAGCATGTTTAGTGCGAATCACTGTCCTTCTCCTTCATTTTGTAGTTGATAAAAAATGCTTACTGATATTTAGATGTTGGCAGATAAAGAATTCTTACCTCTGTACATATAAAAATTACAATCAGCTCAATATTGCTTAACTGCTACTATCCTGGTGGCTTGTGGAGTACCAGGCTTCTTCCTGTACACTATTATTTCAAAGATTAGACGTCTGCTTTGTGCCAAAAGCAGACATTTACATAAGAAATAATTGTCAGTAAATATATTATGAAACTTACCAGTCCTTAAAAGAATATTTAGCCCGTTTACGAATATTCTTGGCTTATATCAGAACAAAAAGGCACTTTCTCTTTATTAAAATTATACTGTTACACAGTAATTTACTGTTAAAGTACAAACAAACCCTAAAGGAGAAAATAATGACCAGATCTTACAGAACCAAAACTATCAGTATGGCATTAGTAATAAGTAGCTTACTGGTTTTATTACCCGGCTGTGAGAAAAATGGATCCGCAGAGAAAGTCGGAGAAAAAATTGATAATGTAGTGGAAAATATAGGTGAAAAACTTGACCAAGCAGCAAAGAATGCTGGTGAAAGACTTGATGAAGCAGCAAAGAATACTGGTGAAAAGGTTGAAGAAGTTAGTGACAATATTCAGAATGCAGTAAAGAGTGACGAATGAAGAACTGCAAACATAACAAATTCGTCCAAATTCTTGAGATTGTATTAATCAAATTGCTCGTAATAATCATCTCTTACAAGCGAAATCCCATACCGCTTCGCCTTGGCTGCCTGGCAAAATCGGTTTCCAGGAACCAGATTTGTTTACTACTCTCATTACTACATAACCTTCACCCATATTTTCAGTGTATGCATTTACAAAAATTATTCGACGTTGCTCCTTCACGCAGTCGTATTCATCTTGCCTCTGTGTTGACAGGTAATGCTGGCCATCACTTATCTGCACTGTCTTGAAGTCAGTCAGACGCAACATTTTTACCATGTTGCCAGACTTATTAATGGTGGTAGGATCAGAATAAAGGGTGAGTCTGTCATTTCCACCAACATGAACCCACTCCGCCATCGTGTTGGTGGTGCCCAGTGTTAGTATTAATGCCAACAATAGCTTCTTCACTTCGTTTATCCTTGTTCTCCAATTTTTATTGGTAAAATTCTGGCACATTGAAGCACAAAAAGTAGGAAAAAACAGGAATAGACCTTAACAGGTAAAGCAATGATTCAATTATTGTTGCTTATTCTGAATCACTCAATTCTTATTAATTCACCCGACTCAAAATTCCTTGGTCGAAGGTTCAAGTCCAACTAGACTCACAAATAAATAGATGTGAGTTTATTGAATGTCTGCTTTGCGCCAAAAGCGGACATTCAAACAATTGATGTTTTATTTGTAGCGGCCACTTGGAATAGCTAGTCTGGCGGTAAAAATGGGGGCTTCCCTGATGGTGGCGGCGGAATATTCTTACTCTGATTGCTGCTACCGCTGCTTTCGGCAGGCACCCCTAAGATTTGACCACCGCGCACAGGTACACGATGATCTCTTACGTACATGCATTGTACATAACTGGCGTCATAATGTTGCTGATTGATATGCTCCGTAAATTTCTCAGGACTAGTGTCGCTTACTCGTTCATAAGCAAACTGTCTGCATTGATAGTCGTCATTACGAAACTGATGGAAACTTTTACCCGAACCTGGCAGAGCCATGAAACTGGGGCCGGATGGTATGCTGGCACATGAAGTAATCAAAGAGGCTATCAACAGAGTCAATGGCCGATTTACTTTAAACATAATTAATCTTTACTTGCGGTTGGCTGAGGGGCACTTGGTATCCAGTCATTGAGACACTTTTTTACATATGGATAATAGCCTTCTGGTTTGCTACACCAATGCCATGCGTTCCAATTGCTCCAATCGTTGGTTTGTGGTTCTGAATCTACTTTTTCGCTGTCCTCTTGTTGAATATAAATTACTAGAGGATAGCCGGCACCGTATCCAAGACCATAAAACCCATTATAGGGTGAACTATCCCTACGATAATAAGGCCAATATTTACCGCCATCTATTCCTAATGACCCCCTAAAGCCATAGTCACTGTAGTGATGATGTCTTCCACTGGGGTAGTGTCCTTTTAAATGGTGTCCTCCATAGTGGTGGTACCCTCCATAGTGATGATGGTGACCTCCAAAATAGTATTCCCCTACATATCCACCACGCGCCCATATTGAACCGCTTGTAATTGGTCCAAATAGTACGGTGATAAGGCATAATAATTTGATCTTTTTCATGTAACTTTACATTCTTTTCTGTTAGTACCAATATGGTCTATAGTATCTTCCCCATCCTCCCCGGAAAAAATAGGGATGACCATAAGATCCATAGTAGTAAGGTCCATAGCCACCATATCCGCCGTAATGGTTATTCTGGTATTCTGGCCATAGATGAGTAGCTTTGGATTGTATCAATGGAACCCGAAGGACCTTCTTTCCTACTGTGCGTTCAATATCTCCATTCAGTGTGCCTACGCCTACAACAGTAATTTCCTTATCTTTAGCATAAACTACAGGATCAAGAAACTCCGTACTTTTAATTACAAATCGTCCTCCGTGTGGCTCATCCAATTGAGGGCGCCCTGAATAGTTAAGGGAATAGAAAAGTACTTGAACAAGGCTAAAATTCTCTTCGTTTTCTACGTCAATAATAACGCCACCCCAGCGCACAGGAACGTCTTTATGACTATCAATGTTTTGACTTGCCTGGATATAAGGAATATCTACTACACGTGCATCTTTCATTCCCTGCGGTAGGCTAGTGCAAGCACCTAGAAGCAAACAAGATAGGAAGAAATACGGCCTCATTTTTTTCTCCATAAATATCAGAAGCACTAAACTATATACGGATAACAAAAAGATAAGGTTACAAAGTAGTTAACTAACTGTTGGACACAGATATTGGGGGCTAGGTTCCTCTGAATGTCTGCTTTGTGCCAAAATCGGACGTTCAAATACGCATTAAAAGCCTCGGCACTAGGCTGGGTTAAATTTATAGCCTACTGTTAATCAATATCCAGGTTTTATTTATGTCCAGTCTTTGTTAGAAAATACCAAATACAAACAACAGCTATACCTCCTGTAAGAATCATTAATTCCATACTCATAATAACCTCCTTTCATGCCTTAGGTGCTTGGGTATAAAGCCCATATGATCATGTGACTCTGATACATTTTTCACGGCCATGTACAGAAAGCACAATCAAGAAGTATTTTAACCAGCTCAATGAACATTGCTTGCCAACGGAGTTGTACACGCCCATAAAAGTTTGACTCTGATCAGAAACAAAAGTTCTCAATTTGAGTCGTATCTTTAATGAGCAAGAACATATATATGAACTTATGTAACTAAATAAAATTTTGGTGATTAAATGTACTACAAACCAAGCTACTCTAAGATTGGTCCTTGAAGGGATTATTTGAAATAATAACTGGAATTAAAGTCCCATGAAAATTACTCTCGATACAAACATTCTTCCAGCAGATGACCTCATTGCATCGGTACCATCCGGGCAATTTGAGTTCGCTATTGTCTCTGTGACAGACCGAGAGATGGGAGGATCGGCAACACAAATAGATATTTCCAATATTCCAGAGACAATGGTTTGGGGTGAAAGTCGTTTTGACGAAGCTGTTTGGGGTGACTCAGAATCTGATAGTTGCCTAGAACTCAGTTTGAAGATTATTAGTGATGGTAGTTTCCCTCCACTTGGTAAACGCGACAAGCTAACAAGAGGCGCACGGCGTCAATTTAGAGACGCAATTATTTTTTGCGCCCATGTGAGAGAACACAGAACTATTTTCGTTACAAATGATATATCTGGATTTATTAAAGGTGATCGCCGCATTCAGCTTGAGAAGGCGTTTCATACTCTAATTATGACACGCGATGAATTTCTGATTCAGTTTGGTATAAAGTGATATTGCATAGGGTTGAGAATAGTCATTTGTTAACGTCTGCTTTGTGCCAAAAGCGGACGGTTGTGTCTATAGTAGTCCAATAGCATCCAATGAATTTAATTATATATTTGTTGGTATCTACAAAATAGAAAAAATGTAGATCAGCCTGTGGTATAGGTTACAAGCTACAATTCGATTTCCGCCGCCCTCTACCATTTACCATTATCAAGATGTATCAGGAAGTATCAGGAAGTATCAGGAAGTATAGAAAACTCGCATAATAGCTATTTAACTGTGATAGTGATTTTTTTTGACATTACCATAGGATCAAGTGGGATATGATTTTTATCACCCATAATTAACTGTAATGTGTGTTTCCCCGGAGATAGATTGACTTTAGCTTCAGTCTGTCCGCCTCCAAAGTGTTTAAAGTTAACATCGGTAGGAAGTGATTTATCAAGTGATGGAGTATCCACTACATCAACGAGTAAGTGATGATGTCCAGTATTAGGCTTATCAATCCCGGCAGGTGCAACTCCCATTCCTTTTAAACCGAATTTAACTATCACAGGACTATTCACTACATCTCCATTTGCGGGCGATATGATATATGCCTGTGCGCCTTTTGGCGAAGGGGTGAGTGCAAAAGCAGAACTTGCAACTATGAAGAAACCTGATATAACTATTATAAATATAGATTTTACTGACATGACTTATCTCCTGATTTCGTTGGTACTTATCTATTTTATACTTAATTCAATGCCATTAAAGAACTATATCCACATTGGGATTCGCCTGAGAAAAGTAAAGGGGTTAATAAAACATGAAATTAGCTACTGTGGTTCTTGTTACCGCATTTCTTGCAGGTTGTGCTACAGGAGAAAATATTACGCCGCTAGGTACGGTAGGGGGATGGGTTAAGATTGCCGAGTATAAAAATAAAGAACAAGTCATTACCAAGTACGTCCACCCTGGATCTATTCTAAATTTTGGCAACAACATAGTGAACATGAGGATTCTGGAAGACTACAACAGTTTGCAAGGTTTTATCTTCCGATATAAGTCACTTGTAATACAAAAAACATTCTACTGCGAGAATGACCAAATCAAGCGAACGAATACGGTCTTCTGGTCTGGGAATATGGCTCGAGGTAGGTTTGTTTACGGCATGGGTCCTGACAAATTTAGTGAGTCCGGAGGCGGTCCGGCCTGGAAATACGCCTGTAAGAAATGATGAACGAATGTCTGCTTTGTGCCAGAACGAGACGTTATCGAGTATACCCATATATGCTTACAGATTCGTCAACTAGTTCACGTAAGGATAATAGATCATTCTTTTCGACCCCAGTTTTAGTTTCTCGAAAAAAATTGATTAACAGCTTACGTAATTCACAAGAACTATCAGATCCACTTCCAACTGGACTAATTCTTACGGCCTCAATCAACTCTATTCCGCAAAATATAGACAGGAGTTCTTTTTGAGATACTGCTAATTGAAGAAGATGGCCTTCACTATCATAGACATCATATTCTTCATTCTTCACGTCGATAGGCTCTAAGTACTGTTCAGCATATTCTACTGATTCAAATATTGAGACATCACCATGCTCGTTAACAATGATGGGTGCTTTCATTTGAAATGATGTTGTGTTCATGAAGAAAATCCCATACAACCTGGTTAATACTTATATAACGGATAATTTATAGGGGATACTGAGGAAGAGGAAGCTTGAATGTCCGCTTTGTGCCAAAAGCGGACATTCGTAAGAGTGTTAAATATGTGAATATGTGTTTTAGGAAAAATAGCTTGTCAGAAATGACTGTTTGTGGCACAAAGCGGATGCTCAACGTGCCTTGTAATCAGTTTAGTCGGATTCCAAATATTGGGCATACAAACTGATGACCCATTCGATATTTTCCAAGCTAACTTACAAAATTTCCTAAACTAGTTTCTGGGAGTTGTTACTTCAATAGCCGGTTCCCACTTGAAAACGACGCACAACTATTATATAGTTTTCTTTATAAACAATGACTAAACCAGTTTTATCCTCAACAGAACCAATGCTATTGAATTACAATTCCAGAACTTTATCATTCTAAAAAGGAGAGCGCTATGAGTATGATGTCTGAATTTAAGGGCTTTGCAATGAAAGGAAATGCGGTTGATATGGCGGTTGGTATTGTGATTGGGGCTGCATTTGGCAAGATTGTTTCTTCTTTTGTCAGTGATGTCATTATGCCTCCAATTGGGCTGCTACTTGGTGGAGTAGATTTCAGCAAACTGGCTTACACATTAAAGGAAGCATCGGGTGATGTTGCTGCTGTGGCTATTTCTTATGGCAAGTTTACACAAACTGTCCTTGATTTTGTAATCATAGCTTTTGCTATCTTTATGGTGGTAAAAGCGATGAACTCACAAAAGAAGAAGGAAGCTGAAGTCGTGCCTCCCCCACCGGAACCTTCAAAAGAAGAAGTATTGCTTTCAGAAATAAGAGACGTACTTAAATCAAGGCAATGAGGCAATCTTAATTAGTGCTAATTAAACGGTGGCTGGCCGGCTGAATACAAGTTTATCCCTATCCGACTACACAGCAGGGAGTAATCTTGATTAAGCTACATAGACCATTGGCTATCTTGGTAGTCTTCTTACTCACGACATGTGCATATATGCCGGCAGGCCACAGCATGATAGCTTCGGCTTCGCCGGGTTCAGGAAAAACATTAATCAGTTCCATAATGATGACGAGCAATGTAAACAGTTTGCTCATGAACAAGTGAGTGAAATTAGTGCTAATAAAACTTCGGCATGGATTGTTCAGCGACAATATGATTTTAGCTATTTACAATGTATGTATGCACAGGGTCATCGTGTGCCTGTAGATTAACAAGTTAATGGAAGAATCTACTAAGAGTGATAACCACAACAGAAATATCAGCCTATACCACTAGCGTAAACCCTTACTTTCACCGTAAAATTAGTTGCTCCAAGTAACTATCACTACTAAGACGCTAATTATTGAATGTCCGCTTTTGGCACAAAGCAGACGCTCAAATGCATGTCATATCCTCTAAGCATTCCATCTCAATTATCCGATATATAAATATATACAGGTAAATAGGGTCTATTTACTCATCGTGATCTCAGCAGTGGCAGTAAGTTTTCATTATAGAGACATGTTATGAAATTAGATGAAGCTATTCTATGGAGTAAAGCTGATGATATTTTAAATACCATTAGCAACCCGAAGCTATTGGAAAAACTGATCGCAGTGAAGGCGCTTCCGAAAGAAGAACGAATTAATGCAGCAACACAGAATTTAACACTCCCAGTTTTTGCAAAAGCCAAGATTAAGATACCTGAAGGAGCCCGTATCAGCAGTCAATATTTTGAAGAAAAAGTAGAATTAGATTTCCTGTTTCAGGATAGCATAAATGGAAGTTTTGTATCCCCTGCTACAAGAGAAACAGAACCAGCATCTATTAGCAAACTAAAGGAAAGAAACCCTAAAGTATTCGAACAAATAATAGTACATCAGCGATCTGTTAGAGGCGAAGTAAGTTACTCGATGTGTTTATATTCTGGTGAGGGTGCTTATCTAGGTATTGGTAGTGGCAGAGTGGGAAGCAGATTAAATAGAAATCCAACAATGGAAAATATTGCCAGGTTGCATCGTGAGAGCAAGCAAGGTTATGAAGAAATAATACAATTTATTAAATCTCCGGAATTTAATTCTATATATAAAGAGCTTATGGATTTATCGAACCATGATCAACCGGAATTTGTAGTAAATGTCCTTCTTAATGATATAGAACTTCAGAACAGGGGAGTGAATAGACCAAAGAATTTATTCATTATGCGGACTGCATTTGGGGATAGGAGGCCAGCCTTATTCTGTGTAAAAAAATGGCTGTCCAGGGACCTCAATGTTTTTTGGGAAAATGTTAATATTAATTTTGTTAACAAGTATGAGAAAGAAATGTCAGACAAGACAAGTGCTTTACGATCTCCAATTCCAGTTGCAATACAACATGAATATTTATCAGGGAAGTTGACAAAAAAAGAGGTAGATGAAGCCCTTAATGTGCTAGACCTAATGGCTGATCTGACTTTCTAAGAATTAAGGCATCGAGTAGCAAGCGGTTTATCTTCTCCGCTCTATACCGCCTCTAATGTATCCCAAAGTATAGGCATTTGACTGAACGTCCGCTTTTGGCATAAAGCAGCATTCAATTTTTGGAAAAATGGCGGCGGGAATCGAACTGGAGCCTGTTAATACTTTATCAATCATGATATTAGCCATGAAATAGCTGTCCTAATTTCAAAGAAATACCCAAAAATATTTATCCCAAATCATTGGCTATTACTGGATCTTATTGGAAACTAAATCTACCGGCTGCGGATTACAAGGTAACTCAAGGGAATTTGCTACGTTTTCATATGTAATTTCACCTTTTAAAACATTCAAACCATTACGCAGATTTTTGTCTTCGAGCATAGCTTGTTTCCACCCCTTATCTGCTAATACCAAACCATAAGGGGACACAGCATGATTTAAGGCCAGAGCCGACGACAGAGGTACTGCACCTGGCATATTAGCAACGCAGTAATGCACGACATCATCTATAACATATGTAGGATCATTATGAGTTGTGGCCTTACTGGTTTCAAAACAGCCACCCTGATCAATAGAAATATCAACCATCACTGTACCCGGCATCATAGTCTTAAGCATGTCTTTCCTGATCAAATGTGGAGCAGAAGCACCAGGAATAAGAATAGCTCCGATAATCAAATCTGTTAGCTTTATAATTCTATCGATGAAATCTGTTACCGAATAAATAACTTTGGCTCGTCCGGCAAAATAATCGTCAAGATAACGAAGACGATCATGGTTGCGTTCCAGGATTGTAACATCGGCCTCCATACCAACTGCCATACGAGCAGCATTAAACCCTGATACACCACCACCCAAAATAAGGACCTTGGCTGGTAAAATACCTGGTACAGCTGAAATCATACGTCCTGTTCCACCCATATGTTTTTGCAAATTAAAAGCCCCTGCCTGAACAGAAAGTCTCCCTGCAATTTCACTCATTGGAGCCAAAAGCGGCAACCCTCTCTCATTTGTACCTGTGACTGTTTCATAGGCAATGGCCACGCAGCCCGAATCTATAAGTCCTTTAGCTAGCTCAGGATTCGCGGCTAAATGCAAATAGGTAAATAAGATTTGCTCTTCACGAAGCATCGCACACTCAATGGCCTGCGGCTCCTTGACCTTTATGATCATATCCGCTTCATCAAAGATTTCTTTAGCCGTACCACGGATTTCCGCTCCGGCAGCTATGTAATCTTCATCAGAGAAATTGATCCCTACTCCTGCTCCGGTCTCCATAATAACTTTATGCCCGTGTTTGACATATTCTTTCACTGAAGATGGAACTATTCCTACACGATATTCCTGTGCTTTAATTTCTTTTGGACATCCGACAAGCATTTTTCTACTCCTATATTACTAAATTACTCACGTCTTTTTTATCAGATCATTAATTCTCTCTAAACGTATAACCTTTAGAAATCATGCATAGATTGTAAATATTTCTCGAGCCAAATCCAGCCTGGCTATCCTCTTTTTTGCATGCAGAACCTTCTTCTTTACGTTTATCCTGAGTAATATCAGTCCTATACAAAATCTTTGGTGCACACCCGACAAGAAATAATAGTAGTGCGATTACACAAAATAAATTGTCCATTTTTCTGCTATTTTATTCCACTAACTGTATCCTTGATTGATTGTGCAAAGTAAACATCCATTCCACATTCAAGTGCCAGCTTAAAGAACTCACAAGCCACATCTCTTGGAACAAGTTTATATTCACATACTAAGGATATAGCTAATTCTCTTAAATCTTTAATGTCACCTCCGGAAATATACTCATACGGGTACGCTATATTACAAAACTCTGCTATCACCTGGACCGGAAGCTTTGGGCCATAAATGAAGTAATGCAGGTATTCCATAAAGCGTGGATCACTAAAAACAGCATAACCGGTCACCCCTTCAGATTCGAATACCTGAAATCGTGATTTCTCTGCCCTGATATTGAATTCAGGCTCCGTGAAAAAGCGAACCCGGATCTCTGGAATTGCTTCACGTTGTAGAAGCAAAGTAGTCAGGGTAGAAGCTGCTCCACAGGATTTTTTTAAAATCTCATCGTTACCATGACCAAGTCCAAATGTAATCTGGTCTAAGAGTTTCTGCTCCCCCGGATTCAGGGAAACCATCTGTGGAGTATTATGGTGCATAAGCTCTACTAAACCCTGCTCATACTAGATATATTTCAGTATACGCCCATATACCAGAGAATAAAAAACCCCGCCGAGACGAGTTAAGCAAACAGTATCGAACGTCCGCTTTTGGCACAAAGCTTACGTTCAGAAAAGAGTCAATATTATGGTGCTTTTCAAGAATTAGTTTATCAGATACTGGCCGTATAGTTCATAAACTGTTTTCAGCTTTAATGTGTGATTTTCTGATAGCTTCTATTAATATTTAGAGAATTCAAGATGAATAATAATTCAGTCAAAGTAGCTTGGTTATTTGCCGCAGTATTTATGTGGATAGCATTTATAGAGTTCAGCTCAAACTTTTTTCAGGTTGAGAAAGAATTCTTCGAAACTAATTTAACCTTGAAGCTAGTTCATATCATTACTGCAATATTCTTTATTGTTATCACCCGGCTGGATGAAGAAATCAGAACTCAATCCATACAAGTACTCGGTATAACTTATATGATGATCAGTGGGGTCGGGTTTATGGGGATGAACATACGAATAGGCGTGCAATGGGAAGGCGCTATCTATTTAAACATGCTTTGCTATATGCAGTTTGGATTGGGGATTGTTCTCTCCGCTATTGGTATGATTTTGAAAAAACGTCAATATCTGATTACCAATATGCAAACTGCTTCGTAAAAGTAGTACTTCTATATCAAGACAACCTAATAATTAGGAATCTGGTTGCAAATAATAATTATTGTTGTTCAAGCCAACAAAATCTGAGTGTCCGCTATTGGCACAAAGCGGACACTCATGGGCCTCGATAAACTCAGTGTTCCGCCCCAGTTATCCGTTATAGTAAATATGTACATTCCCAAGAAAATAAAGATTGCGAAGCGTTGGATTGATGCTCTAGATGCCTCTTCTCATGGAGATTACCAACAAGCTTTGACACATCTAGATTATGTAGATAAATCTTATAAAGGAAAAAGAGTTAGATACCATCTGCTTCGTGGTTTTGTATGTTTTTCTTTAAAAAAAGATTCTGCGGCAGTAGAAAACTTTGAAACCGTCATCAACCTTTTAAAAGTTGTTGATAGCTTTAACGAAAATGAGAGAAATTATATATTAGGGTATGCAACAATTTTCGGCAATAAGGCATTAGAAGCAGATAATTTCACAAAAGGTTCTAAATCATTCCCACAAACTGATATTGCCTCCATTAATCTTTCGATGGTTCGTCAATATTTAAAGTTAAATTTTCCTTTGAGAGAGCACCCTAACTGGGTACCACAAATATAATAATTTTCCTGTGTCGCAAATGTAAAGTGATCCTTTCATGTTCAACTCCCAATAGCATCTCTCAATTGTCCGCTTCTGGCACAAAACAGACACTCAACATTCGAATTGTAGTTGTCTCCATTTCATAAAGGCATATCGAACCCTGTGCCAGGTGCCAAAGGCTGAATTTCAGGTAATGCTCTTGGAAATTAAAGAGATTACGCTGTCTTCATAAAAATGTTCGAACGAGAGTCTGACCGGAGCCATTTTGCTGCCTCGTTAAAAATGAGGATCCTGCTGCTGATCAAACGTTACCAAAAATTGGGCCCGCCCGGCTGGAGAATTTTCAGGTAGTAGGTCACGAGTTCTTGTTATTCCATAAAAGAAGAATAACTTTCTTTACAAAAGGGTACCAAACTCTCTTTTGTCGCAATGGCTTGCAATCACCCATCTAACTGATTGGGCTTCATGTTTTTGTGAGAAAATGTTAAGTTAGGCTCTCTGTAGAATCCGGTCACTGAAAGAAACGTTGGGGAAGGTAATCTCAAGACTGGTTATCTCTATGTTAGAGTAACACCCATAGCGTTTTCAGAAAAAGAACGCGGCACAAACATTTGTGCGGGTTGTGGGTGCACTGTTGTGTATCAACATCGACGCCTCGACGTGAGGCGTTGAGTTTTGAGTTTTGAGTCAACATTTAGGAGGATCTTTGCATGAGGAAAATTAGATTGGCTATCGCCGGGGTTGGCAACTGCGCGAGCTCCCTTGTACAGGGACTGGAATATTACAAGGGACGAAACGAGGAAGCATCTGCCGGTCTTATGCATGTCCGGATCGGTGATTGGGGGCCGAGCGACATTGAAATTGTGGCCGCTTTCGATATTGATCGGCGCAAGGTGGGCAAGCGCGTAGAAGAAGCGATTTTCGCCAAACCTAACTGCGCCACGATTTTCCAAACTGCCCTGCCGGTATCCGACATCGTCGTGCAAATGGGGCCGGTTCTTGACGGTGTGGCGCCGCACATGGCCGACTATCCAGATGATGAGGCTTTCCGTCCCTCTGATGAGGAGTCAGTCGATATCGTCCAAATCCTAAACAATACCAAGACCGAGGTTCTGGTCTGCTACATGCCAGTTGGTTCGGAAGCAGCGGTTCGCCACTATGCCAGCGCTTGCCTCGAGGCCGGTGTGGCAATGGTCAACTGTGTTCCGGTGTTTATTGCTTCCGACGTCGCCTGGGCTAGAAAATTCCGTGACGCCGGCCTTCCCATCGTCGGAGACGACATCAAAAGCCAGGTTGGTGCCACCATTGTTCACCGAACTCTCACGCGTCTATTTGGGGACAGGGGTGTAGATCTTGACCGGACCTACCAGTTGAATACGGGTGGCAACACCGACTTTCTCAACATGAAGGCCCTCGACCGCCTGAAGTCAAAAAAGGTTTCCAAGACGGAATCTGTGCAATCTCAGTTGGACGAGCGGTTGGATTCAAAAAACATCCATATCGGGCCATCTGATTACGTGCCGTGGCAGGATGACAACAAGATCGCCTTCATTCGGATGGAAGGTCGCGGCTTCGGAGACGTACCATTGGAACTCGAACTCAGAATGTCGGTCCAGGACTCCCCCAACAGCGCGGGCGTAGTCATCAATGCGATCCGTTGCGCCAAGTTGGGGTTAGAGCGCAGCATTGGCGGTCCGTTGGAGGCGGCCTCCGCCTATTACATGAAGAGTCCGCCCAAGCAAATGCGGGATTCTCTTGCCTGTGAACAGACAGATGCATTTATCCAGGGGAATGATGGTGTCGAGGATGCTAGTATGAAAGCCGTTCGAACAACCCCTTGTGAATAAATCCAACTATCAGATTGCCAACAATGGCCTGGACGGAGGAAGCACATCCCGGAACGTAGGAGGGCAGCCCTGGACGGAGCGGTTACTCATGCTCTACCACCAAGTGTGGAGCGCGGTTGCGAAAGCTGACCGTGCGGGAACTGGATTCAAGAATGCGAAGGGCGATGGTGTCAAACGCTTTGACCTGGCCGCCAACGACGCGGCTTTGGCTGTCCTTGAAAAGTTCAAGCTGTCGCTCGTCGTCGATTCAGAAGAAAGTGAGCGCCGGAAAATCGGTTCTGGCACGCCTCGACACCGTCTCGTCCTTGATCCGGTAGATGGATCCGACAACTGGGCGAGCGGGCTACCGTTGTCATGCGTGTCCTGTGCCGTGCTGCCGGCCGACGCCCCTCTTCATCTCGATTGGGTCGAAGCGGCCCTGGTCGGACCGCTTGAGCAGAGCACACCACTGATAGCCATCAAGAACTCCGGCGTTTGGCGCGGGAACGACCGGCTTGAAACCTCGCAGGTGCGCAACATTAGTGAGGCCATGATTTCGGTTGAGCTCAATCATTATTCTCCTTCACCGGGCCTTGCGCGCCTGATGGCTACGGCCAGAGGCGTGCGTTGCTACGGTTGCGCATCTCGAGCTCTCTCTCTGATCGTCGAGGGTGCTACCGACGCCCATGTTGACGTGCGTGGCATTCTGACTGCGGAAAGCTATCTTGCTGCCGCACGATTGGTCATCGAGGCGGGCGGCTGGGTTGCAGGCCTAGATGGTGCACCCCTTGCAGCGTCGGAAAGCCTGACTCATCGCGTTAGTCTGGTCGCGGCGTCAAACCGGAAACTGTGCGATGAAATCGTGAAAGTTTTGGGTAATGAACAACACTGATCTGACCAATACGACACCGGATATGGCGCTGATCTTGGCCGCCGGATTGGGATCGCGGCTTCAACCACAAACCAAGACACCAAAACCCCTGATCAAGGTGCTCGGATTGACCCTCGCGGAACGGGTCGTTTGCACATTGATGAATACTGGTATCCGCCGCATCCTCGTCACCCTCGGTTATGAAGCCGAAACGGTCAAAGGTCACTTTTCCGATATCGCTCGGCGGCGCGGCGTCATGATTGACTTCGTTGACGCCGAAGGCTGGGAGCGAGGCAACGGCGCCAGTGCTCTGGCTGCCGAGGGTCGTACAGGCGAGATGCCTTTCTTCCTGGTCATGATCGATCACCTTTTCGATCCTAAGATTGCGTGGGCCCTGGCTAACGACCCGCCTGCGCCAGGAGAAATGGTCCTTGCCGTGGATCGCGACAAAGACACCATTTTCGATCTCGATGACGTCACCCGGGTCAAGATGGATGATGGACACATTCAGGCAATCGAGAAGACGCTCGACAATTGGGACGCCGGCGACACCGGGGTCATGCTTTGCACGTCCGGCCTGTTTGAGGGTCTCGAACGCGCAGCGGCAAGCAATAAACATGGGCTTTCCGATGGGCTACGAAATCTGGCACATGAGGGCCGAGCGAGAATAGTCGATGTAACGGGGCTGTTATGGCTTGACGTTGACACACCCGATGCATTGCTTGAAGCCGAACGGCGGTTAATGCACGACCAAGGCCGTAAAACCCGGGACGGGCCGGTGGCACGGCATCTTAACCGGCCGGTTTCCCGGTGGCTCAGTCGCTATCTGGTGCACACAACAGTGACACCCAACCAAATCTCTCTGCTCTCGTGGATGCTGTCGTGTGTTGCCGCAGGATTGATGGCTGTGAGCGGCTATCCTGCTCTAGTCGCTGGTGGCGCGATAGCCCAACTAGCCTCGATCGTCGATGGTTGCGATGGCGAAATCGCCCGGTTGAAGTATATGAAAAGCGCGTTTGGCGCCTGGTTCGACGCGGTTCTCGACCGGTATGCCGACGCAGTTTTATTGTTCGGCCTGATGTGGCACGAATTCGCTGTAACCGGTACGAACCTATCCGTCGTGTTGGGGTTCGCGGCGATTGTGGGGTCGTTCCTGAATAGTTATACGGCGGACAAGTATGATGGGTTGATAGCACAAAAGCTGCAAGGCGCCTCGTACTTTCGGCTGGGCCGAGACGTGCGGGTATTTGTCATCTTCCTCGGCGCCGTCTTGAATCAACCCCTGGCTACACTGGGTATCGTTGCTTTGGTGATGAATGTAGAAGTGATCCGGCGAATCGTCATTTGCGCCCGTGCCGATGCTAAGTGATGAGTTGTCAGGAATTCCGTATGCAGCACGGTACTTTAGCTCTAAATTTTGCCAACATGATCATGTGTGGCTCCCCTTCGCGAAGGAATATCAAACTATTTGTCGCTCACCGAAGACCGAAATTAGACTGATTCTAGAGGAAACTGGCAGGCTGGACTTGGAATTATTACACGTCGTAGAAAAGTATCAACCAAGTAACACAGATTCAAATCAAACGAAAAAGTATAAGGAGAGAAGTAGCAGCAGTAAAGTCTCGGCACTAGTTGGAGCTTTTTTTGCTCGAAAAAAATGACTGTCCGCTTTTGGAACAAATCGGACAGTCAGAAAGTCTATCCCAGGAGATCTAGTAAGATGCAGGCTACACTATCAATCGTAAAGGAAAAGAAATATGGGAAAGATAGCAAAACTATCGGCTTTAGCAGCGATAATTTTGTCACTTGTGACTGGAACGGTATTTAGTGCTGAATCAATTACCGATGAACCCAGGCTGCTATAATGAGACGTTCAACCCCAGACAAAAAGAATACCCTAACCACCTGGGCTTTAATGACCTTCATATCCAGGCTATCCGGCATCTCCGTCCTGAGGGAAATAGTGAAGCTGAGCTGTCCAAATTAGACATCATAGCCCATCATCACTGCAAGGCCTATGATGACGGGACGTTTACCTGTTTGATGTTTCACTCAGGTATGAAAGACTATAATAAACCCATGGGGTTTGAATATATCATTACAGCAAAGCAGTATGCGGAGCTTTCCGAGAACGAGAAGAAATCCTGGCACTATCACAAGACTGAACTGTCTCGCGCCAGGGCGACCCTACCGGATCTAACAGCCGATGAAGCTTCCAAACTTTTACCTGCAATTAGCGAGACCTACGGCAAGGTTGTGTACTTTTGGAAAATGGGTGATAAGTACCTGGTGGGTGAACCATTCATCCTCAAAATCCATGAGCTTCCGGAAAGATAACCGGGAGGCTGTTGAGAGAAAGACAGGATAAGAGTGCAGACCAATAATCATGTTGGTGCCCGTTTTTGCCTTACACACGATCCGTACTTAAGTGCGGCAGATAGAGGCTGTCTGAAAGTAGTATCTTGGTTAAATAAATATGTTGAAGGAAAGTAATGAAACTAGCTGACTTGGTTTCACATCATATTGAGGGGATTGCTCTACACGGAAACACTCCGTTTAGTGTTCCATTGTTCTCTCATATTGAAGGTAATTTATGGATGGGTGGATGTCCGGTTAAATTTGCACCAAAAGAATTCAAATACATAGTAAGTTTATATCCTTGGGGGCCATACGAACTAGCTAAGTTTCAGGTACATACGGAGGCACATCTCCGTGATGAATTATCAATCCCTGATGAAGAGGAGCTATATACTCTGGCCAGATGTGTGAATGCATACAAACAACAAGGAATAACTTTAGTGCACTGTCAGGCTGGTTTAAATAGATCCGGATTAGTTTCAGCCCTTGCATTAATTGAAGAAGGTATGAAGGCAGTGGATGCCATTGCCTTGTTAAGAGACAAGAGATCACCTGCTGTTCTATGTAACCGGGCTTTTGAGGAATGGTTACTTACGCGGGGCAAATGAAAAATATTTAAATGGTAGGTATCGGGACTTATGAAACAAATAAAACATACGAGCTAAAAAAGAGGGAAATCTCTAACTAGTTAAATTATCTGATAAATTATGGAGAAAGGAGAAAGATAAATGATGATAGAACTAAACATAATGAGTACAACAAAGTCTGCACACATAAACATTGATAACATTATCCGAATAGTTGATGCAGAAGGAAATGGTAAAACATGGACAGATATATTTTTTTCTGATGGAAGCCGCTTATCGACAGAAGAAACCCGCAAAGAAATCGTATTAAAAATAAAAGCGGTGCAAAAAAAGGTATCAAATAACAAAAAATTACACTTATTTGAAATGCTACATAATACTCTTATTAATTTTTACATTCTCTTTATCAAAAGTTCCGTTCTTCAGTTCCCCGGACATAAACCAGACACAGTCAACGCTTTTATCTTGATTACAATTGACCGTCATCGGCGGACCACCACTTTTCAGCATTACTACATCACCTACTTTTAAAGCCATTATTAACTTTTCCTTACATTAATTATTAACACTCAGGAAGAGTCAGAAGAGTTTCCGGGTGATCTTTGTCTACATTAGATCTAATATATTTATCGCCGGAAGGAGTGATTGAAACAACTATCCAGAAAGATATTCCTCCTACATCCATCCAGAATTTATTCTTACCTGATTCAATACGCTTTATCGCTTCTTCATGCGATAAAGACCAGTGCTTACCATCCTTAATACCACCAATACGTGTAATGCGATTATGCGGATCATACTACTTAGTTTTATCTATACATTTAATCTCAAAAACATCAGACATATTGACTTTCTCCGATAAACAATAAAATAATCCGGCTGATTTAACTAATAATCTCTTTCTACATGAAGTACCGGATATTTTTCCTTAATTACTAAATCATGAGAGGAAAATATACTACTCATATCGGGTTCGCCTTTTCCCACAGACCAGCTGCAATGTATCGCATCAGGATCAACAGAATACACTACATACATAACAGGTCCACCGGTTTTGAGCTGAACAAGGTCTCCTTCTCCAATAATCATAGCAATGTACTTTAAGAACTATAGTTTACTAAATATAACAAAATAATTCTTTAAAAGCAATGAGTTATAAATATAAGCTATTAAAGGAAGAGGAAGAATCTTAGATACAGGTTATTTCTCAACAGGTTATAAAGGATTGTAATCTGTACCTATAATTGTAGAAATGAAACTAAAAGAATATATCTCTTACGGCATAGCTATAGCGATATTTCATTTGTAAATATTCACTAGAGTTGAATGTCCGCTTTTGGCACAAAGCAGACATTCAGGAAACCCTCTCATTTCTTATTATTAAGTATTGATAACTACTTTAGTTTGTATGCCGTTAACAATCCACACAAACTTTGTTGACAACTTTTCGTACGTAGATCATTGCTATAATTGCTGCAATCCACACAATTGTAAATATACTCCACCAGACTCCTATAATGCCAAAGGTGAGTACAGTAGTGGCAAACCAGATCGTAGGAAGTGGTAAAACAATTTGTCGTAAGATACCCATAAGAAGTGGAAAGATCGGGCGCTTAAGACCACGAAAAACTGAATCAGTAACAAACAGTATTCCATAAGCCCATGTGATAAAAGCTGCTACTGAAAGATACCCGATACCGGAATTAATTACGGCCTGATCATCAGTAAAAATCCCTATCAAGTATTTTGAACAGAAAAATATAAGTACTGCTGAGAAAGTACCAATGTATAAAGAATAACGAATTGCAACTTGAATTATTTCCCGAACACGATCATATTTTTTTGCACCATTGTTTTGACCAATGAGCGCCAGCACAGCGATATTAATTCCAATACCGGGAATCAAAACAATTTGCTCAATACGTAATCCCACACCATACCCGGCCACAGTACTTTCACCAAAGCTACTAACAAAGTACGTGATAATAAATGCACCAATTGAAATAGTCATCATGGAAAGACTTGCTGGGAATCCTTGCCCTGCAATATCGAGACAGGACTTCATATCAGGTAAATATTGTCCCCAGGATTCTTTTGTAACTAATCCTGTTCCTCGCACCTTGAACCATAAATACAACGCACCCAGTGCATTGGATACAATTGTCGCAATTGCAATACCTTTGATATTCAATTCGGGAAAACCAAACCAGCCAAAGGCGAGCGTAGGGCTGAGTAAGCTATTGATAAAAAAACCGGCTATGAGAACATTTCGGTATGATTTTGTATCACCAACCGCGTTTAGTATTGCATTAAACATAAAGGTCATCGTGAGGAAGATCGAGCCCCAAAAGAAGGTAACAAGATAATTACTTGCGGTGGCAAGGTATGACCCTTTGGCGCCAAGGACCATGAGAAGAGATGGTGTAACCAAAACACCTATAATAGAGATAGTTATACCTAGTAGAACTCCAAAACTGATCGTCTGCTTTGCATAACGTTTCGCAGCACCCTCATCATTACTACCTAATGCATTTGCAATAAGTGCAGTAGCTCCGGAACCAACACCCATACCAAGAGCAATAAGGGTAAAAAATATAGGAAATGAGATTGAAAGAGATGCGAGTGCCTGTGTGGAGAGATAGCCGGCAACTAACGCATCAACTACGTTATACATCGTATTGAAGAAAAACCCGACACTTGAAGGAATAGCAAGTGAAAGAAGGAGTTTAGGAATAGGATCGGTGGTAAGGTGACTGTAGTTAAGATTAATCATAAATAAAAGATTTCTTCTTGGCTTTCTTTAACACAGTGTTTTTACATTTATAAATAAGTTTTAGAATGCCACATATAGGCACATCAAGTAATCTCTTTATTGTTACACAAGTGCCCCATGATAGAGCCATATCCACAAATGTCCGCTTTTGGCACAAAGCAGACATTCAAAGCCATGGAATTTGTAACTTTATTATTCTAGTAGCAGAATATGGTTAGTATGTCGGGTATTTCTGAGAAATTTAGAAGCGGGGTAGGAAATGCAAGCAAATAAAGTTGTATCGCATGAGGAATGGATTGAAGCGCGTAAAAAGTTTCTTGATAAGGAAAAAGAATTTACTAGATTACGAGATAAGCTTACCCAAGAACGACAAAGTTTGCCTTGGGAGAGAGTTGATAAGAACTATATATTCGATGGAGCAAATGGAAAGGAATCACTTTCTGATTTATTTAATGGACGAAGTCAATTAATTGTTTATCATTTTATGTATGGAGTAGATTGGAAAGAGGGATGTAAAAGTTGCTCTTTCTTAGCCGATCACTTTAACCCGACTATTATCCACCTCAATAATCGCGACGTTACTCTGGTCGCAGTCTCAACGGCTCCATTACCTATTCTTGAAACCTTTAAAAAACGTATGGGTTGGAATTTTAAATGGGTCTCTTCCTTTGGAACTGAATTTAATCACGATTATTACGTAACTTTTACACAGGAAGAAAATAATAGTGGGACTGTTTACTATAACTATAGGAAAAAAGGATTCTCAGGTAACGAGGCCCCCGGAGCAAGTGTCTTCTACAAAGATACTAATGGCGATATTTTTCACACCTATTCCGTTTATCAACGTGGCCTTGATATGTTCCTGACAGCTTATCATTACCTTGATATAGCCCCTAAAGGACGTGACGAAGATAAATTATCTTATGGTATGGAATGGCTTCGGCTTCACGACGACTACGACCACTAACTAAAATTACAAGAATTAGAAGAAACTAAGTTCAAGCATCTACGTAAAGAACTTCGCCAGTGATGAACCCGTCAACAGACCGCTCGAAGGCTTTGCCGACTAAGCTGCTCGAAACAGGTTGGAAGCCAGGCATCATTTCACCATAAACCTCCCAGGCTTCTTCCAGTACGGTTGGATTGACAGCATTTACACGAATGCCCCTTGGCATTTCATAGGCAACGCATTTAACAAAAGTATCTATGGCGCCACTAGTCGTCGCATCAGCAATTGCAAATGGAATTGGTTTAACATTCAAAATACCGGAAATCAGCGTGAACGAACCATTATCAGCAATGTACTCCTGGCCGATACGGACAAGGTTAATTTGCCCCATCATTTTGCTCGAGACAGTAGTCATCCACTGTTCTTCTGTCATCTTAGTAAAGCTGGCATACTCACAGACACCAACAGTGTTTACGACGGCATCAAAATCACCAACGGCTTCATACAATGTTCTGATAGAGTCTTCACTGGTAATGTCGACTTGGTAGTCACAGTCGGCACCTGAGCGACTGGCCGTAACCACTTTGTGATTACCCAATCCTGAAAGCGCCGCTTGTCCCATTCTACCCTTTGCACCAATAAGAATGACAGTCTTCATCTTGTGACTCCTATCACTATGTTCTGTATCTGGATACAGAACGGATTCGCGGTGACCGCAGTAGAGGTCACTATCATAAAGTTAACCATTAATTTATTAAACATTTATTTCCAACCTTTGTCTGGATCCATTTTGAATAGGTATTCCAGAAAGATTCGTGTAGTTTCAACTCCGGTCTTAGTTCTGGCGTGGTCACGTTGTAATTCAGCCAGTACTACGTTCCACGTAATCGGTTTAACACCAGCTTGTATCATGCGTTTCATACCGTTATCGTGTGATAACTGTGTAATGCTACCAACAATATCTTCCGGAACATGTACATCGTAACCAGCGCCAACAGCTTCAATTGCAGGGTATGCCAAACACACATCGGTCCATAACCCACCCATGATAAGTTTATTTCTTCCGGTAGCTTTAATGGCAGCAACGAATTCCGATTCTTCCCAAGCATTGACACTAGTTCTATCAATAACAATGGCATCGGGTGCAAGTTTGCGGAGTTCTCCAAGAAATGGCGCTGAGCCGTTATAGCCTACACCGACATGAGATAGGATTATTGGTAACTTGAAATGTACAGCCGATTTGATCAGTGCAGTTGTATTACTAATTAATGTTTTATGGTCGATGTTTTTGACACCCATCATAATGTGTGGCTGATAATCAATAAGAACAAGCACTGAATTGCTTGGAGAGAGAAAGGGGTCTTCATCCGCTGCACGGATTGGAGTTCCCTGATACCCGTCAGGATATGTAGCAATACCGTTTACACTTTTTATTTCAACGGGTAATTTGCTCGCAGCAAATGTTAATGCCGAAAAGATCAAGCTTGTTGTGAGTAATACTAAACGGGTAATTGATTTTGTTTTCATAAGTGCTCCTGTATTTAATGTTTATGGGAAAAGGCGCGAGTAATTGGCTCATCACCTTCATATTGATCAAATTCAATAACGTTGCGATCCGGGTCGCGAATGAATAATGCGCTAATGCCTTTGAAATTCATTCGTCCGGTAATGACATAATTTTTCGCGCTGAAAAGATTTTCAGCATCTTCAATGGAAGCAATTCGCAGTGCGATGTGAGTGTATCCCGCATATTTTCTATCTTTATTATCCATCAGTATGTTTTCATCTTTTTCTTCACTGCTTGGACCAAGAAGATTCAGAACAATACCATTTGGATTTCGCATCATTACAGGATGACCGTGTTCGAAACCTAAGTCGGTGATAAGCTCGAAGCCGAGAGATTCATAGAAATTAATACTTCTGTCTTTATCGCGAACACGAATACCAATGTGATCTATTTTTTTAATATCTAACATGATTAAGCCTCGTTTTGTAATAGGGAATGTGTCTGGTTATTTAATAGTGGAAGCGCGCAAACTAGTGAGAGTAATCCGAAAATTGACATAACTATTAGCATGGTATTGGCATCATCACTGACGATTGCGCTGATAATTCCGCTTGATATAGCGCCCAAGGTGAACTGAGTAACGCCATATAAAGCGGAAACTGTCCCCCCATGTTTTTTAACGCTATTTAACGCGCCAGCAATTGCATTTGCTGATATTAATCCTAGTAGACCAATAAAAGTGGCTGTGCTAATTGCAATAAAAATAATGGAGGGCTTAATAAAAACTGAAATTAGCATGGTGAGCGAAACAACGCTAAGTAGAACACTTGCAACAATCATTTTTTGTGTAGATGCATAACTATAAAGATACTTAGCATTAATAATGTTTAGCACAATCATCACGCTAGAATTTGCGGCAACAAAATAACCGTAGTGATTTGCGGCCATGCCGAAATATTCGATGTATACGTATGGTGATCCGGAAATAAATGCAAATAACCCGGCGAATGCGAAGCTACCGGTTAATATATGTGCAAGTAGTCTGCGACTTTTTAATGCATATGCATAAGTGCTGATAATTTTCTTTATTGGGTTCGAATGGTCTATTAATGTGTCGGGTTTGGCTCTTTGACTTTTAGTATCTTTACCAAATACGAAAATACTCATCGCGATAACTAGCAATGCATAAATTGTTAAGCCATAGAAAATCCACTGCCATCCAAATGCGACTAAAATTTCACCACCTATAACGGGTGCAACCAAAGGTGCGATCGCAACGACTGCCATGATGTAAGAGATAATTTGACTGCTTTGTTTTTCGTTAAAGCGATCATTCACAATGGCAAACACCGTTACTGATGCGCCACCGCCAAGTGCTTGGAGAAAACGGAAAAGATAAAGTTCAATAGTGGTGCTAGCTAAAGCTACCATTAAGCTCGAAATAGCAAATAAAATTAAACCGCCGTTGAGAACGGGTGCGCGGCCAACCATGTCGGACACTGGTCCTAAAATTAATTGGCTAAGAGCGTAACCCAATAAAAATATAGAAACAGTAGCCTCCATACTATCTATATGTGTGCCGAAGTTTTCTGCCATCGTAGGTAGGGCAGGTAAATACATATCAATAGCCAGGGGCGCGAGTGAAAAAATTGCGCCTAAGCTAAGAATAATGACTACTGTATTGTTGACTCTTTGCATTTTTTTGCCGTTTCGATTTAAGTTAAATCTAGTGTAGATTGTTACCATTTATAGATAAATATGGTATATAGAAAAGAACTGTTTCTATTTAGGTGGTAATAAAGGTAAAAAATGGCTCAAAAAGTGGCAAATACCGATCTTTTAGATGGTATGGCTGTGTTTGTTGGAGTGATTAACGCGGGTTCATTTACTGCTGCCGCATTAGCAACAGGACATTCCACTTCATTCGTCAGTAAGGAAATTACCAGGCTTGAAAAGCGTTTAGGAAGTAGATTGCTCAATCGCACCACTCGAACCATTAGCTTAACGGATGCAGGCAGAGCCTATTTTGACCGATGTAATCAGATCGTTATTGATGCAGAAAATGCTGTACGTTCAATTAGTCAGTTGCAAGACTCGCCTCGTGGTTTATTACGGATAAATGCACCGGTTAGTTTTGGTTTAAATTATTTACGCAAGTACTTGCCCGAATTTATGGAGCAATTTCCTGAAATAAACCTCGAAGTAGAATTTAATGATCGTATGATTGATGTTATAGCTGAAGGTTATGATTTGGTGATACGTGCCGGTATGATTAAAGACTCTAACTTAGTTGCACGAAAAATCACTGCCTCTAAAGGTGTTGTGGTCGCGTCACCAGATTATTTAAAGCAACACGGATACCCGTTGGAAGCAAAAGAACTGGAACAGCATGATTGTTTAACTTACTCATTAATGCCTAATCCAAATGTATGGAAATTCTCAAAGATTGGTAGCCATACTGCTGTTAATATCAATCCGCGTATAATTTGCAATAGTGCTGAGCTAGAAATAGCCATGGCTAAACGTGGTATCGGTATTACACGATTACCTCTATTTTGTTGTGAAAAGGAAATAGAGAATGAGGAACTAGAAGTTATTTTAGAGGATTACGACGAAGTTGAAATTAGGATATATGCGGTTTATCCCCATCGTCAATACCTTACTGCTAAGGTGCGCGTCTTTGTTGATTTTTTGGTGAAGAAATTTGAGTAAACAGCTAAGTATTTAGTAATAAGGTCAAGAATAATGGGCAGTATAAAAATAGCTGGCTTCTTTACTGTATTTTATTATTAAATACTTTCCCGAACGTCCGCTTTTGGCACAAAGCAGACGATCACATCTAGTTTCTTATACAATCCGGTAACAGCCAGTTATTCCGGGGGTAGAGTTAGGGGTATCTTCAGGAAATTAGAGCTACTATTCCTTATGTAATACTATGATTAATAAGGAATTAGCGAGTTATAGTTCGATTCCCGCCGCCCTACACCATTTACTTGTTTTATGCTGTTTAAAGAAGTACACGAAGCCCGCTTTAATCCTTGTGATTGGCGGGTTTCTTGTTTCCTGCCATTCTTTTTGCCGGAAGAAAGGATGCGATTTCTGACCATGCAGTATTATGGGTAAAAGTTGCTGTGTGATACAAATTCTTTTTGCAAAATTGTGGAAAGGAAAGAGGGTAGGTACTACACTGCAAAAGGTGGTAAAGATTACTCGTCAGAAAACACAACCACATTTAATAAAATAATGCTAAAACAGCCTAAAAGCACCCTCGAAGCATTTAAGATTTTACAGAAATTAGTGGGTGAACTCTACGATGGAATACGTGGGAGTCTTCCCAAATGGATGCCACAGCAATTTATTAATGAATTTAAGAAAATACAGTCCAGTTTACTAATAGAACAAAAATATAACCCTAACCAGATTCAACAATATATATCAGACTATCCAAATTGTCTGGACAATCTTAATCCAGTGAAAGTTGACGTAAAAATTCCAGACAAAATATTCGACGACATTGATCGGCTATGGATTTTCAAATATGCAATCAAAGCGGGTGAACAAAAAGGATTGGCATTATTATTTGGTGAAAAAACAGCAAAAAGCGTGATCCATGGGCTAAAAGAAAGTGAAAATTTAAAGATAGGGGGAGAAAAAGGTGCGGCAAAAAATAAGGCCAAGTTAATCGCAATCAAGGCACTAGCAATACAAGTGAACGATGCCCTGCTAAGAAGCCCTATTAGCGCAAGATGGGGGCTTGATAAACGGGCTGAGTCAATAGCTAAAAAGTTTGAAAATGGAACGATAGAAATAGATGGTAAGCCCACTCCCGTCAAGATGGAAAACGGAAAAAGCTACTCAAGCGAGACAATTAAAGACTGGATTATTGGGATATAGCTTTCTATCCGGCCTGACTTACCAACTTTCTACGATAAGTGAATAGGGAAGTCTTATCCGACACAAAATAAGGAAGTCCTCCCCGGTAAAATACTGAATTTAATAGTATATTTGTTGGTATCTTGAAATTAGGAGAATTGTAGAATAGCTTACGGTAATGGTTACAGCCTGCAATTCGATTCCCGCCGCCAATTATTTCGAAGAATTGAGTGTCTGCTTTGTACCAAAAGTAGATGTTAGTTTTCTGATTGGACAGATTTGATCTCTAACGCAGCAATCATCCATTTGGCATATTCCATGAAACTCTTATCCTCTTCCAATGTTACCGAATCCGCTTCTGTTTTTTGCATCAGTTTTTCTAACCTGTCTATATGTTTTAAATCACTTTCAGTAGCCCTGCCTTCTGATTTTTTGAATAGCAACTTAATTCTATGTTCTGCAATATTAGTCAGGTTCATTCGAAGCTCCAAAGATAAGCCAGTTAGCTTTATCTAATTTGGAATATTTTCCATACAAGAGAATTAACCAAGTTTTTAACTCATCAGCCAGCATACTGAAACCCGTTTTGATTATTATTCCAAAGACCAGAAGTAAAAACATAAGAAGAATTATAATGCCGTATAACTTGCTTGCATTCATAATTACCTCCGATATAAACAGTACGTATATGAGGTTAATCACTTTCAACAGTATTGTCTGTGAGAAAGCACACACTATTGAATAAATACAGGAAATATCTTACGTTATGGGCAGGATGAAAGCTGATGCTCACCAATGTCTGCTTTGTGCCAAAAGCAGACATTCGAAGGTTTTTGACCTGATAACCTGTTTTCGTTTTATGGCTAGCCGTCATAAATGTGCATGCAGTTAACCCGACAGTCATATCTCCCTTTAATATAGGTGTTATAAAACCTACCCATTGAACTTGCCGAGAACCATGTAGCGACAGTTGATTTTGGCACCTCGCAATAGTGATAGTAAGTGTCCCTGAGCATCACTACTACATAGGTTTCTTTTTCGTCATAACAGAGACGATTTACAGGAGAACTTCTATTTATCCAATTACATTTAAATGAGGCAAGGTCGACTACCCCCCCCGATATTTCACAGAAACGGATTCGGCATTCGCATTAAATGCGAGGAAAGAGAAAGCGAGGATGAAAACAATAATTCGCATTACTAGTCTCCATTCACGATTTGTACTACCAGCAACATAACAGAAATTTCTAATCTAGCTGTTTGCCAATTCCACGCTAAAAGACTAACATGATTTTGTGATATTTGATCACATTAAATAATAAAACCTAAGGGAAAAATATGGCAAAAGAACTTATTGAAGACTATAGAATAGGGTGGAATTTTCAAAAAAATAATGGAGGGTTTTCAATTAAAAAAAATGGGGGCAGCAGATTTAATAAAGTAAACATAGATTCATTTCAGGAATTTATGGTAGTTGCAACTATACTGAATGGTAAAAAGAAAGCTTACTATAATTCTAAGTCTAAGGTAATTGGTACAGTTGGTTTTGAATACTAAGGGAGTGGAAGTGTCTTTGACTGTCCGCTTTGTGCCAGAAGCGGACTTTCGTATTAATCTAAGCACATCTTTATCAGACACAAAAAAACCCCGTCCACATATATGTGGACGGGGGCGGGTATTACTAACCTGGGATCAGGCTTGTTTACTTACAAGCTGCAGGGCGATATTGCAGAGCGGTAGTTCCGTCTGTACCACCTACAGAGACAATCCCGGCTGCGTCACAGAACCATTCCTGTCCGTTTCCTGTTGCTACTAACCTCATGGACGAGCTAATTAAGCCTGCGCACTCACACCGGTAGCCTTAAACGTTGCGGTTACCTGAAAACCGGATGCCAGAGTTAGCGGAGTAACGGTAGCAACATATTTTCCGGACTGTGTGGTTATAAGTGAATTAAATTCGGTTGATGTAGCCCATGCTCCTTTATCAGCATAAAACTCAGCAACCGGTGTTTTCACACCACCCATCAGATTGATTGCTTCCGTTACTTGTGCACGGGCAATATAGTCCTGATAGGCCGGAATTGCTACAGCAGCCAAAATACCGATAATTGCAACCACAATCATCAGCTCGATCAAGGTAAAACCTTTTTGTATTTGCTTAATCATGATAAGACTCCTTTTGTAAAAATCAATGGTCTAGAAATATGTTTCTTTCAAAATTTGGTAAACAATGACGTTTTTTGTCAAACAGAGGCTGTCTGACAACGCTTACTGTCTGAAAAATGTGATTTATTTACTACAGAGGGTACGAATAGTGTGAGGATATGTAAAAATGGTTTATAAAATTAATTTGTTTTCTTGATGCGTGTCCATGTACAAATAATTTTGTTCAATCAGTGTTGAAGATCGTCACGGATCATTTTCCGATTTGGATCGAAAGCAGGTCTTTGAAGATTTTAAACAAAATAAATTTATAGGGAATTGAAATGGGCATATTAATTGATGGTCAGTGGCAGGATACCTGGTATCCAACTAATGAAACTAAAGGACGCTTTGTTCGTTCAGCTGCCCGGTTTCGAAACTGGATCACACCTGATGGCTCCGCAGGACCAGGTGGGCATGCTGGATTTAAAGCTGAAGCTGGTCGTTACCATTTATATGTGTCGTATGCCTGTCCCTGGGCAAATCGCACATTGATCTTTCGTAAGATAAAGGGCCTGGAAAAAATTATTTCCTTATCTGTTGTTCACTGGCACATGGCAGAAGAAGGCTGGACCTTTGAAGATGGTGAAGGTGTAATTGCTGATCCTATTTTTAATGCCTCATATTTACGAGAGGTCTATCTAAAAGCAAACAATACTTATTCAGGACGTGTTACGGTTCCGGTGCTCTGGGATAAAAAAACCAATACGATAGTTTCCAATGAGTCTTCAGAAATCATACGTATGTTTAACAGCGCATTTGAAGAATTAGGCGTTGTAGAAGATGATTATTATCCGGAAAATATACGTGAGGATATTGAGGTGCTTAATGAACGTATCTATGGCAGCGTAAATAATGGTGTTTATAAAGCTGGCTTTGCTACGACACAGGAAGCCTATGAGGAAGCAGTTATCCCGTTATTCAAAACATTGGATTGGTTAGAACAAAGACTGGAGACACAACGTTACCTGGCAGGTCGTCAAATCACTGAAGCAGACTGGCGTTTATTTACCACGTTGATTCGTTTTGATCCCGTATATGTCGGACATTTCAAATGTAATTTGAAACGCCTGATTGATTACCCAAATCTTTGGGCTTATACGCGTGATCTTTATCAGCAGCCAGGTATTGCCGGGACAATTAATATGTTTCACATTAAGAATCATTACTATGGCAGCCATACCAGTATAAACCCAAGCGGTGTAGTGCCTTTAGGTCCGTTACTGGATTTAAAAATACCCCTGTCGTAGTATTCTAAAAGGTGATTTCGGATATTTATAAAGTTATTAACTGTTTTTAAAAGAGTTCTATGGTCATTAATAAAAAAGTACGTATTGAAAATGCTCTTTGGGGGTTTTTTATTGGCGATGCCTTAGCGATGCCTGCCCATTGGTTTTATAGTATTGAAAACATTAAGAAGACCTTCGATGGCGGGGTAACCGGATACACTGATCCTCCTCATCCACATCCGGAAAGTTTCATGGTTGGTATGAAGTATAACCCTGACGTGAAAAATGCGCATAAGCTAAGAAGGCCTTACGACATTCTTCATGAACATGCGTGTTTTTATAATACTAGTTATGGATCATTTGATATTTCAACCAACGATAGAGAATCGGAGCACGGTAATTCAGTACCTAGTCTACAAGATCGCTATCATTATCATCATGGACTTAAGGCCGGAGAAAATACGCGTGGAGCGCAGCTTATTCGTGTGTTGATGCGCTCGGTGATCCAATCTAAACGTTATAATCCACGGGCTTTCCTTCGTGACTTCATTACTCACCAGACAACTCCCGGCCTAAATCGTGATCCTTATACTGAGGTTTATCTGCGCAGGTGGTTTGAGAATTATTCAATCGGACTTCCATCGCATCTTTGTGCAGAATTTCAGCGAAATATCTGGTCGATTGGTTCTCATGGTGGGGTGGTTGGTCCCATGGTTACATCATTAATAGCGAATAGCGCATATCAGGGACTTGGTATTGCATTGCAGCATCAGAATCTCACACATCACTCAGAAAATGTGGCAAGTGCTTTGGCTGTTTTAGTTCCTCTTGTGCATAAACTGTTGGATGGCATTGATCCTATTAAAACTGCTGACTTATATGCTGGCGAAATCAGGGCGCCCAAAATCACAGGTGAAAAACTCTACGCTGCTTATCGTGAACATGATGGGCCAGGAAATATTCCAAAAGAAGAAATGTGGAAACTACATACGGAACTTTCAGATAGACCATTTGAGTTGGCACGCATAGTAAAGGAATATAGTGAAGAAAAAATTATACGCAAAACCATTGGTACTGCCTGCTATTCTGAGCATGGCTTGCCATTATTGCTCTACTTGGCACGCAGAAATAATTTTGATTTCAGTGCTTCACTTCTTGCAAATGTAAACGCTGGTGGTGACAATGTTCATCGGGGAATGATCCTTGGAATGCTCGTGGGCGCGGCTAGTGAAGAAATTAGCGAAGACCTAAAGCATGGATTGGTTGATTTTGATGAATTGGATCAAGAAATCAAGAGCTACACTAGAATCGCTATGAGTGGGAATGCTATTTGACGAGACTGAGAGTTGGCATTGGAAAACATTGTTATTTGCGCACATCGTAGATGTAGTTTATGCGACTAATTAAATATTAGTAGGAATTTATTATGATTAAAAAAGCGAATACAGACTATCCTATTCATGAGTTTATTGAAAACCGATGGAGCCCATATAAGTTTTTACCGGATCGCATAATTCCAAGGGAGGACTTACTCTCGCTACTTGAAGCTGCTCGCTGGGCACCTTCTTCTTATAACGAGCAACCTTGGCGCTTCATAATTGCACCCAAAGAACAAACAGATGAATTTGAAAAACTATTATTGTGTCTTGTGAAAGCAAATCAAGTGTGGGCAAAAAACTCTAGCATTCTGATGCTCGGAATCACGCACCTCACTTTTGATCGGAATGGCAAAGAGAACAAAGCGGCGATGCATGACTTAGGTGCTGCAGTTTCACATTTGTCCTTTGAGGCAACTACAAGAGGAATATCTGTTCACCAAATGATTGGTATCGAACCACAGAAAGCGAGGGAAATATATGCGATTCCAGAAAATTATGAGGTACTTATCGCAATTGCTATAGGTTATCCGGATTTAAATGAAACTGCTACAGATCCGCTATCACTACGAGACAGGACTCCAAGAGCAAGAAAGACTATTTCAGAAGTTGTATTTAATAAAGTGTGGGGGTCTGCCTTTATTTAAATTTGTTATTTATATTTTAAGGGCACTCCTATTTTTAATCCCACAATGATCGTCTGCTTTGTGCAAAAAGCGGACATTCACATATAGAAACCCAATCATGGGCTGAGATTGATGCTTTATCCATATTGTTTTATTTCTATTCTGAATAACTTAGTTAATTTTATTTGCATGCAACACTCATCAATGTATAAAAAAACTTACCGGAGGAACAGAATGCCACTTACCAGTAAGTTCATGGCTTCCGTCTTTTTCAATCATTTCTCCTTTTCCCATCTTTTCTGAGTACGTAGATGTATAAAGTGTTCTATGTGCTTCTTTTTTGCAGTCGAACTCACCTAGTACCATCATGAACATATGTGGCTTGACATTGTGCGAAGTAAATAGTTGAAAATGATCATATAGAGTCCATACTTTGACTATATTTTCTGGTTTATGAATAGTTGCAGAGTCGTAGTAATAATTAAACTTATTATTTCCGCTAACAAACTCCCATTCAGCATGTGCATAAGCATTACAAGCAAGCGCGCCGATAACTATTACCAGTAATGAGTAGATATGTTTCATTCTTAATATAGTAAATTGTTTATCTACATCTATATAACGGATAACTTAGAGGGGATACTGAGGAAGGGGGGCTTCTGAACGTCTGCCTTGTGCCAAACTGGACAGTTGCGTCTAAAGCAGTCAAGTAGCATCCAATGAATTTAATGGTATATTTGTTGGCATCTATAAAATTGAAAAAATCTGGATTAGTTTGTAGCATGGGTTACAGGCTACAAATCGATTCCCGCCACCCAAGATAGGGCCCTATAGGTATTTAATTATATTTTGGACTTGACATAACAGAACGACCGTTGTATTATTATTTCAAAGGAGCTAACAAAATATGAGTAGACCAAGAGAATATGATCGGGATGAGGTACTAAAGAAAACCACAAATTTATTCTGGGAGAAGGGATTTGAAGCAACTTCCATAAACGAGGTGGTAGCTCGAACAGGTTTAAATAAACATAGTCTATATAACGAATTTGGCGACAAGGAGAGATTGTTTCTTTTGTGTATCGATGAATATGTTAATAAATCGATTAAGGAACTGAGCGACATTCTTACAAAAAAGCCCTTGGGACTAAGTAACATTGAAAAGTTATTTGATAATAGAGTGGACTATGCTGCTACAAAGGATTGCAAAGGTTGCCTTTTATTTAATTCAGTTACTGAGAAAGAGATATTGAGTGAAGAGGTTAATCAGAAAGTTAAATCACTTCTTTCTGGGTTTAATGTATCTTTTTACAGTTGTTTGAAAGCAGCACAGGATATGGGTGAAATCAGTAATGAGAAAAACTGCAAAATTTTAGCCAGTTATCTAGCTTGTTTTCTTTCCGGGTTAGTTAACGTTGGAAAAAATGAAGAGAAAAGGAAGGAATTACGCAATATTGTTGATGTTGCTTTATCAGCAGTAAAAAACTAGATATTTTTTTACCCTATTACAGAACGAACGTTATAAATATTTATACAACTTTTAGGAGAAATAAAATGATTACTCTAACAATTTTTAGTTTACTACTTACGGTGAGTTTTGGTGTGTTTGTCTATGTTGCAACGAGTTACGTAACACCTTTCTTTGTAAAATAAGTAGATGAAAATAAAGAACGATCTATACAAGATGTTTTTAGATAGCAAGGTAATTTTTTTCTAGGGAAAGTCGATGACAACTATTCTTCATATTGATTCAAGTGCACGTAAGCGGCGGTCCATTTCGAGAGCTTTGGCCAAGGAATTTGCTACCCAATGGGTTGCAAAATATCCTAATGATCAATTTATATATCGTGATATTGGTAGCAAACCACCTAAATTTATTTCGGAGAATTGGATTGCGGCTGTTTTTACACCCGAAGCTAAAAGGTCTGATAGGCAAAACTCGATACTGGCTTTATCAGATACGTTAATTGAAGAATTAACTAAAGCAGATATTATTTTAATATAAACACCGATGTATAACTATGGCATGCCGGCCTCACTAAAGTCATGGGTTGATCAAGTAATCAGAGTTAACAAAACATTTACTTTTGATTTAAGCCGAGGAGACTCTCCATTGGAACCTACTATGTATGGCAAAACTCTGGTACTTCTAACTTCTAGTGGTGAATTTGGTTTTGAAGTTGGCGGAGTTAGAGAAGACATGAATCATTTAGACCCACATTTTCGCGCCGTCAGCAAATATCTTGGAGTTGATAGGCAACACGAAATAAGAGTTGAATTCCAGGAATTTGGTGATATACGACATGAACAGTCTAAAGAAAATGCCTATTTGACTATACCAAAAGTTATTAAGCAGATAGCCGGGGAAATAGCCCAAGTGCGCCACCGAGTTATGTCTTAATTCTGAGTGTCTGCTTTGTGCCAAAAGCAGACATTCAACTTATCAGAAAATCTACTCTCCGGAATTAGTATTTCAGTCCAGAGGAATTAGACGGTAACCCTCATCTTTGGTGTTCCATGATACGAACACTCCTTTAGGATTTCTTAACAAAAACGGAATATCAGAATCTACTGTACTTTCTGCAATTGGCTTGGATGGCAACCAACTCTGTCCCCCATTCTTTGATTGCATTACCAGAAGATTCGTTTTAGTCCCATCAAACTCTTTCCATGTCAGGAAGATGTGCTTTCCATTAGCCAGGACGTCCGGATAACCAGACATATTTTCCAATGTGCCAAATGGTAATGGATTCGAAAAGTGTAATCCACGGTCTGATGAATAGGCATAAAACAAGCCTTGGCGGGTACTGCCTTGTGTAAACCACGCAATGTGATATTCGCCTTCTCTACTAATTGAAATTGCGGGCCCGTGTTCCGGGCAGCCTCTGATTTTCCATTGATCAAAGGTAACACGCCAGGAATGTGGTTTCTCGCCTTCTGAGGGTCTTCTAATAAGACCATGATCACGGATATTGTTCGGATAAATAAAGCGGTAAATAATACAGGTTGATTATCGTTATCAAAAGCTACGGCAATGCGACAACATTCACATAAGGAAGTTACCATCTTATGATTAACCAATGCAGAAGTATTTCCGTTACCCAACATTGTAGAATAAATTGAGTACCCGGGTTTTCTCCAATCAGTATGTTCGCGTTCATCAAGCCATAAGGCATAAACTTGTCCGGATGGACTCAAAGCCAGCCGGCCTAGATAAGATATGGCCTCGGGTGCCTTCTTACTCAAAGTTATCGGCACTGAGAAACTACGACCACTATCATTGGATATGCTAAGGAGCTGGGTCGTTTTATGGGCTATTTTTACAGTATAAATAACTATGATCCGACCAGAATGGTCTACAGCGATGTCAGGACGATTTTGTCTGCTTACTTTGATGTGTTGAGACTTCTTATTGATTCGTACCGGCACACTGAAAGTTTTACCGAGATCAGTTGAGTAGTCCACATAAATAAACTTTTTCTCCGGAACAACCCGCCATAACCGCCCATCCGGTCCAAATGTAGTAGAGACACGCATACCTCCACCGTTAGGATAGGGTGTGTAATCAGCCGTATCACTCTTGGAAATGATATTTCCGCCATAGCTAGCAGTACTTACCGCTATCGAGCATACTAGCAGAGCATACCGGAGAAACAAGTATCGATTTAGAATAGACATCTGAAAGATATTTTCTCAGGGCTTTAGTTATGGAATTGAGAAACATACTCCATAATTGAGTAATCGTAATCAGGAGTATTTAGTCAGATTAATTCGGAACCAGAGCAAATACAATAGCTATTTTAAGAAGCATTAAGCGGATCTAGTACGATTACAAAGCGAAAAGTAATCCGGTAATCCGGATCTGTTTGAAACCCATTTGATTCTTTAACTATGGGGGTTCCTATTGATAAAGCAGTATTCCAGTTGCCACCACTGGAGTATCTCACTCCTGGTGAGATATAAACAATATTACCCCCCGAATTTGGATCTGTCATACCACCACTTTTCAGATAATCCTGCCAGGTACCGTTTAATTCCAGAATACCTGTCCACTGTGACTGATTGCTGGAAGAGAACAGGGCATCTTTTGCTTCACCGACAAAGGCATAGGAAAGTGCAAAATTATAATCAAAAAGATCACCAAGATTAGTATTTTGAGTGCCTGTGGTTGCAACCGTATAAAGGACACTGGAATCAAATGAGAACTTACCCATAGCACGCGTAAAAGAAAGACCAAAAGACGGATTCCATGATCCGGCACTGGGTTGAGAATGTGTTTCAATTAATTCACCATCTGCATCATCCAGGCGTTTTGCACCGGTCGGGGTTTTAAGGGCCACAACTATAGACAGGTGATTTAAGTTATCCTCAGAGCGAAAGACACGGTATTGACCAAAGATGGAAACACCACCAAACCCATCCGGATTTCCCTGGTTATGAAGTTCGCTGCCAAAGTCATGTGCTGAAATCAAGCCATCACGTCGTACATAAGGAAGTCTTACCCCTAACGTCAAATCGTCGGTCACGCCAATTGCTGCAAATACTGACGGGATTGTAAGAGATTTTGTACTGTGGACATCACCACGAGGTTCACTCGAGGCGGAAGCACTTATAGCCATTAATCTGCTGGCTGAAACATTGTCGAATTGCGTAAATTGCGTAATTAAACCTGTTGCAATCATACCCTGAGGCAGGGTTATACCCGTTTGTGTAATAACCGGAGATGCGGTACCAATTCCAAATCCTATTGAACCATGATCGGCTAAAGCTACATTACTGTAAATAGCAACTGTCAATACCACAAAATATCTCAGAAAATATTTTTTTGTTTGAAACATCATTGGCCCAATAACATTCAGGAAATTATTTGAATGTTATTAAGACACAATATTTGCTATCTGAACATTAGACAAATTGTCACATGTGACAAAGCGGCACATGCGGCAAGATGCCGCATGATGTTATACCGTACTTCTATTTATTCCAAAACAAATCACCTTAGATACAGGTATTCTGAATGTCCGCTTTGTGCCAAAAGGAGACGTTCATAAAGTAGGTTCGTATAAAATAGTTTAGTGATTTCTTCTGAATAGAAACAATTCATTTGAATCTGAACTTTCTATACTTGATGTACTCCTATATTTACGTAAGTCAGGAAGTTATTTAAAACAATGACAGGATAACTAAAAACGGATGGATATAGATGGCACAATATACATTTGAGGAGGAATGCCAGGCTCCCGGTCCAACTGACAAGTTATATAAGTTATATGTGATATTTGGAATATTCCTTGTAGTTTTTCCGATAATGGGATTGAGTTACTTCACATTTTTTATACATGGACTAATTAGCAGCGCGGTATTAAGTAATGAAAGTATTGAATTCAAGCGGAACTTGGTAGAAATAAAAGTACACGACATAACTAAAAACGTAGAGATGCTTAATCATTATGTGGAGAGCCATTTACAGGAATCTAAGGAAGAAGAACGTTCAAAGCTTATGTTAATACGTAGTCTAGCAGAACATGCAAAGAAGAAAAGGGCGTATTCAGAGAAGAAAAAAGAAAGACTGAATGAGATACAGAGTAGGTTAAAGATTATAAAGAAAAGGAGATATGAGAGTGCGGTTGATATAAGGGAAAATGGGAAAAATTTAGTAATAAACAAACATCTAATTAAAAAATCTGAGCGATACTTAAAAGATTTAGTTTGGCTATCTATTTTCTCATTATTAGTTATGTGTCTGGGTAGTCTAATGGCTAAAGCTGGTTTTAAAGGATGGAATGGAGCATATTAGTATCCACTGTATGCTAAAAGTGGACGTATCAGGGATACATAAAAAACCCGACACCAGGTCGGGCAGATTATTCTGTTATAAAGATATGTGGCGCATACTTAATTCAACTTATCGTTCTTCCAGAACTTAGTTCCTTTAACCGTAGCCTGAAGTGCCAGCCCGGCTTCTGTTAACTGGTAAATAGTTATACCGTCGATTACGACCTCTCCTCCTACAGCCGCTCCTTTATCACTGGCTTTAGCCGCAGCATCAGCTTGCGCACCAAACTCCCAGCCGCTGTTAATAAAATTAGTCATGGTTGCTTTGTCATGGAAGACAAATATGGCACGAAAATCTTTAACACCCAGTCCAAATCCGATACCAACTTCACCCATATGCATATAAACAGGCTTAGCGCCCTTTGGCTGTACAACTCCATACCCTCCACCAAAACTTGCAAAAATCACATTAATATTTGCGTTACTGAAAACCGCATAGCCGGGTGCTTTGGCAATCTTAGCTTTCGCTTCGGGTTTAACCTTATACAGGTCCGAAAGAGTTTTATTTTTCATGGCAAGATATTCTTGCCGATCTTCTGCCGGACTACCGGCTGTCGCTGTAGTAGTGCAAACACTAAAAATGAGGGTAATCACCAGACCATACAATCCAAATTTTACCCGTTCCAGATTTTTATTCTTCATAATCCTTTATTTCCTATATTCGAAGTACTACATATTATTTAGATCATAAACTGCGTCAACAACCATATTTGATCCCACTGCAATCAATAGAATGTCCTGAGCAACACGTATAAACCGATGCCCGGCCGGAGGCCTTCCCAAATGTCTTGCCATTCTGTGGGATAACTCGTGAAAAATCACGCCTCGTGCCAATGGGTAACCTCTTCTCCATTTCTTTGCTTGTCCCGGAGGAATACATCCCTTCTTGGCTAAGCCAGGAGGGCAATGGCCTTTATAATGTTTTTTGGCATGATGATGACCCCGTAGACGTGTCCACCCGGCGGCCCCCATGGCGGTGTAGAAGCACAAGCTCCTAATAACAAGCATGGTAGTAAGAGTAAATAGTGCCTCATCTCTCCTCCTGAATATAAATCATTAAGGCAATAACTGTATAACGGAGAACCGAGGAGATACTTAAGCTCAGAGTCTGTCTATAAATGTCTGCTTTGTGCCAAAAGCAGACATTCACGTCTATAGCGGTCCAGTAGTATCCAATGAATTTAATGGTATATTTGTTGGCATTTTGAAATTAGGAAAGTTGTATTTCGAAAGGAGAAGTAACTGTGACAAAGGCTAACAAATGGAAAGGGCATTGAGCCTGTTGCGCAGTTCAATATGAATCTATGGAAGAACCATCCCTTTCATTTTATTGTCAATGCAGCAACCTTGGATGACCCTGGTATTTTTGATCCTACCACGACAGCATGCTCAGAATTTTCTCAGTCTTGGGACTACATCGATCCAAAACTAAAATAATTGGTTGAATAGAGTACTACCGGCACCGTACTAATTCGCCATACAAACACTTAGAAGGTGTAAATACGAATATTGAGAAATTGACTATTCGGAAGGGTTAAATCCTTCCCTGAGAGACGTTATAGTCTATACTTTCTATTTTACTTAGTATCTGTTGAAGAAGGCCTTCCAGGGTATTAATTTTTTGTTCCATAGAATCTAATCTATAACTCATATTATTTAATTTAGTTTCTATTCCCCCAAATTCACCATTAGACATTGTATTGTCTCCTTAAATTAGCTCCTGTCCCGGATAATAGTAACAGCATGTTACTATTTAACGCATGTGTGGCAGATTTACACTGAATGTAACCCCAAACAAGATCAAAGAATATTTTGATCTTACTGGCGAACTAAATCTCTCTCCTTCCTGGAATATTGCTCCTACCACACCAATTAATTCTATTGTTGCTGATGAAGATGAGAACAGGCATCTTAAATTAATGTATTGGGGCTTAATCCCAGGCTGGGCAAAAGATAAAACAATCGGTAACAGGCTAATTAATGCACGTGGCGAGACTGTAGCTGCGAAACCATCATTCAGAGCTGCATTCAAGCGTAGACGATGCCTTATTCCTGCTTCCGGATTCTATGAATGGAAAGCTGAGAATGATAAAAAACAACCGTGGTATATCAATCTCAGGTCAGGTGAGTTAATGGCGTTTGCCGGACTATGGGAAACCTGGACTCCTAAAGAAGGAGATGTAGTAGAGAGTTGCTGCATTATTACTACTCAGGCCAACTCATTCATGGAACCAATCCATGATCGTATGCCTGTAATATTGAATTCTGAGCAATGGACAATTTGGTTATCTCAGCAGGAACATTCGCCAGATAAGTTGCTTCCCTTAATAAGTTCACAAGAAGAAAAGCCTATGCAAGCATGGCCTGTTACCCGTGAACTTAATCGATCCGGTTTCCGAAATGATGCGGGCCTGATTGAGCGTTTATCTGATACAAAGTGAATGTCTGCTTTGTGCCACATGAGAATAAATAATACTCTGCTATTGGTGTTCTTACTGGTGCTTTATTCAAAATAAACTTATATTCCCCCTTGCTTTGTCGGAACGAGATGTTCTATATCACTTGTACCAGTCAATTCATGAATAGCAGCATGAATTTCATCTAGATGTATAGGTTTATCTTCTCCGCAGACCATCCCTTCCTCTTCCGCAACCGTATATTCGTTCACTTCATATGCCCAACTACGCAGTATCTCGATCTTTTGTTTTTTTGTGAATTCCGGATGATCAAGTACTTCTTTCGGAGTTAGAAACACTTCTTCAGGATGAAGTAATGCTTCTTTAATTTTCATGGGGTGTCTCCTTTATTAGTTTTGTTTGTTTCCTTTTGGGCCTGACAGTAAGAACAGCACAAGGGGCGTGCCTGACAGCCAACTCTGCAACGCTTCCAAGTGTAAATCGTTTCCATCCTTTATAGCCGTGTGTTCCAAGGACGATCAGATCAGCATTTTCCTCTTCAGCAGCACGAATGATCTCATGGCCAGGGTCACCTTCCTTGAAGATAGTTTCAACTTTCTGATCAAAAGATTCTGCTAGTTCCTTAAGGGTATTTTTTTCTTTTTGTATGGCCTCCTGATGGCCCTCTATGATCGCATCAGCTGCTAAATAATCGTGCGCAGGAATACTCCATGCATTTGTATCAAATACGTGCAGGGCCTTGAGTTCTGCTTTGTTAGTTCGGGCCAATAATAGAGCATGGGAACTGGCATCTTTAGATATATCTGAAAAATCAGTAGCCAGGATAATTTTTTTGATAGATGCTTCCATAAGCGTTCTCCTAAATAAATTACCTTATAACTACTAATTAACTTGGGGCTATACATGAAAATACAATAAGCAGATTATTTATTGTGTTCTGTGCTACAAAATAAGAATCAAGGTTCAGGAAAAGAGAGGCATGTAGATAAATTAATTTCTGACTGACTGCTTTTTACCAAAAGCAGTCAGTCAGAAGCCTCGAATAAATTATTTCTTAGATATTTTACATAGGTTTATCGTAATTACATTTGAAATCATGCAGCCTTTTTAATAAGTCTTTATCCGAAGTTTTTTCAAGAGTAGCTTCATCGATAAACCACTCATACCAGTACTCAAGTTTATTGATGGGTAATCTCCCGGTTCTTGATGCCAGTAATTTGCATATTAATCTGGTGTCAACTGGTTCTTCGTCCACGAGAGATTTAACCATCCGGCATTCTCCGTCAAACATTGGCTCCATTATCAGTTCAAGATTTGACGCTTTTTGAATATTTGGCATATCCCATTGACTTAAAACAGAGTATTAAGGACAAATTTTAGGGTGGCTCCCTCCAGTGAGCTGCCCGGATTAGGAGCAACCGACTGCTGGAGAGGTCACTGGGCAACAACACCAGGGTTTCAAATCTGGTGGCCTCCATTTTGATATTGGGAGGTATCGAGAAAGAGGACTTATATCCCGTCCAACGGGGATAAAGCTTAGATAGCAATTTATCTGTTTAGTTCACGCGAAATAAATAAATATTGTTTTTTCTTTAATTATATTTGTTTTGTACTAATAATGATCATTCAGTTCAGTTAAGTTTTAAGAGAAATGTAACCTGGCTATATATTTTTTTGGTTTAGGGAAACTTGTATTAGTTCTTATGGTCTCATTTACTTCTGGCAATTAATTTAGTTTATGATGAGTATAGAAGCAGGTATCTGCAGATCACAGTTTGATATGTCAGGTTTAGATAAAAGTGTATTAAATTACCCCAAAGTTATTGTTGCCTGTACATTTGTTGCAGTATTTTTAGGCGCAGCCGTTATTCTGGGAGTTCACCTTAATCAGTTGATTGATGAGTTTATATTCCTGGTTTATGACCTGACCCATAACCCTTTCTATCTTATCTACCTGATAACAGCCATTGGATTTATCTTTCTTATTCTATTGAGTGAGAGGGAGTTAGCTCAGTTTATGCTTTCAATTGGTAAGATTTACATATTAGCGGGTCTGGTCGGGTTCATAATATTTGGCCCACAGACAATTGGCCAATTAGTATCAATTGTGAACCTTGGTTTGGGCATGTCTTGTATTACTGTCGGCTGGCTTTTACAGGAATATCGGCAATGGTTGCTGGTTTCCAGGATAATTACTAAACGGAGAGAGACTAGTTGCACCTTAATTGCCATACTAAAAAATAGTGGTTTCAACAAAACTATCAAGTTTGAAATGTAACAAATACCAGCAAGTTGAAATTAAAACTACATATTACAAAAGGTATTCGTTATGCACCAGAGATGGATATTCATAGACATTTGTAATCTAAACACTGTATATCAAAATATTAACTTTTAGGAAGACTACTATGGAAAAAATATTATCACAAAATACTTATGCCACAATTTTTACTGTCATAGCGTTAGTCGCAATCTTTTTCGGGAGCATAACAACCACTTTCGCTGAGGGAGGTGAGGGTAAAGGATGTAGTAGCCATAAAGGAAAAATGTTTGAAAGAACAGATACCAATAGTGATGGTGTAATTAGTCATGAAGAATTTTCAGCTAAAGCAGAAAGACGTTTTAAAAAAATGGATGCTAATAGTGACGGAAAAGTAACTAAGGAAGAAGCTAAGAACCACCATATTGCAATGAGAGAGAAATATAAGAAACACCATCAGGAAAATAAAGCTACGTATTAGAGACAGCAACTAGTGAACGTCCGCTTTGTTCCAAAAGCGGACGTTCGCGTCTATAGCAGTTCAGTAGCATCCAATAAATTTAATAGTATATTTGGTTGGCCCTTAGAAAAAAATATAGACCGGCCTGTGGCAACCGTTACAGGCTACAATTCGATTCCCGCCGCCTTACTCTTTACTCGCTCTATAACTCCCAATCCGGGAGACTTTAATACTTAATACCAAGGTGGTGGTTATTTAAGTAAAATAACTCCAATTTAATTATAAGAACTGTGAATAGTATTTACGAGTATATAGTCACTTATTGCCGCAGTACGCTGATATAGTATAGGCATATTTGAAGTGTCGGCCAGAAGGAGAGGCGATAATGAACAAGGTAATTATTGTTGATGCCAAAAGAATAAATCGGTGGTTCAGATGATATGGGCTTTAACATTAGTAGTAATAGCTTTATTATTTATTTTTCCAAAGCAAACGGGAATTTTATTATCTGTTCTTTTAGTTGGTATTGGTATGGTAGCGTTAATTGACTATATAGTTTCAGGCCATAGTGAAAAGGAACAAGAATCAGTTTCAGTAGTTGTTTCATATGTCCCTGATTCTTGTGGCAAAGATTCCCCGCTATCTTTTAAAATTACAAATGGAAGTAAAAAAATAGTTAATAAGGTTAGTTGGAATATCATTGCTACAGAAAAGGGTTACAGCAGCAGTATTGTTGATTATGAATCCTTTCTAAGCTATCAAGGCGAATATTCTATAGGCTATCATAGCGAGAACACTACGCCATATTCAACAGACAAAATACTCAAACCAGGAGAATTATTTTCAGCATGCTATAAGGCACCTTTGATCAAGGGGGAATTGCCTCCACAAAATCTTATCTGGAAAGTTAGCAATAAGTATTCTGAGTTTCAATAATATGTGTAAATGCCTTCTACTTGTTATACCCGATTATCTCAAAAGTTGAATGTCTGCTTTGTGCCAAAAGTGAACATTCAATCTTTTGAAAAAAACAGCGTAAACTTATCTATATGAAACGAACTAAAATTATTGCTAAAAGTGTTATTGGTAAATCGCTCTCCTATTATCGGAATAGAGGGAATGAAACGTTAATAAAAGGAAACCTTATCATGCCCTTCGATGAAAAAATAATTAGTGATGTTTGGGCCAAAGGACAAGTGTCCGGAAGCAACAATCCGGATGAGTACAGAAAAGATGAGTGTGGTGCATGGATGTATTTTTCACACTATAGTAATAGAAATTCCCAGTATGGATGGGAAATTGACCATATTGAATTTGTAGACCACGTAGCTTCAGGTGACTTAAATAACCTTCGCCCCCTACAGTGGCAAAATTATGCCTGTAAGGGGTCTGGTGAACTCGCTTGTATCGTCACAGCTAACAAGACAAACAATGGCCCTACCAAAATTTAATAATGTAACTACATGAGACTGTCACCTGGTGAACGTCTGCTTTGTGCCAGAAGCAGGCATTCAGGAAGGTACAACAAATACAGTATTAATCTTCAAGCAAAGAAGTGATAACAGTCGTTTTATGCCGCTAGCAGCTTACCAGGCAAGTTAATACTGGTCAGAAGTACGTTGGGAAAAGTTATCGTAGGATGCTCAGAGCAGTGCTGTGGTAAAACTGTGCGGTGATGATAACCAGTTTATTAGTGGCCTTGGTATCACTTATAGGCAGGGAGAGTCAGTGAATTTTGGGTAGACTTCTGACACAAAGTATCTCATATGTTTTGTAACTAAGTTGAGGGGCGGTAGTTTATGGGTATTATTACCATATCAAGTATATTAATGTCGTTATGCGCCTTGTTTGCTTATGTGAACTATCGCTTCATTAAGCTGCCCACTACCATTGGTGTAATGGTTCTGGCCATGGCCACCTCTGTAGGTATGATGCTGATTCCGGGAGCATCCGAATTGATAAGACCAGTATTAACCAGACTGGATTTTTCGGATACTGTTATGCATGGCATGTTGAGTTTTCTTCTGTTTGCTGGTGCTTTGCATGTGGATTGGGCATTGCTCAAAGAGCACAGACTGATGATTCTTACCATGGCATTACTTGGAACTTTGTGTTCAACATTTGCTGTTGGCTATGCTCTGTACTACTTACTTGCTGCCTTTGATATCCAGATAGATATTATCTATGCGCTTTTGTTCGGAGCGCTTATTTCTCCGACAGATCCGATTGCCGTTCTGGCCATTCTGAAAAAAGCCGGAATTCCAAAGTCATTAGAAATTAATGTAGTCGGAGAGTCCTTATTTAACGACGGTATGGCGGTAGTTATCTTCACAGCACTACTAGGCGTACTGGCACAAGGGCATGCTGAGGCTTCACATGTGATCACTTTATTTATTGAAGAAGTGATTGGAGGTGTCGTGCTGGGACTTGCTCTGGGCTTTATTGTATATTTTCTGATGTATCATGTAGATAATTACAAAGTTGAAGTATTGCTCACCTTAGCCTTAGTGATGGGTGGATATGAGCTCGCGCGCTATATGCACCTTTCCGGACCAATAGCCATGGTTGTTTCAGGACTTATAATTGGCAATTTGGCACACTCAAAAGCTATGTCACAGCAAACGCGTGACTATTTGAGTGGATTCTGGGAGTTGGTAGACGAAATCTTGAATGTATTGCTATTTATACTGATAGGTTTTGAGTTATTGCTGGTGAGTTCAGATATTTCAGCATTCTACGCTGGAATCATGATGATTCCGGTGTTGTTATTGATTCGCTTCATACTTGTTTTGCTTCCAGTTACTATATTCAAAACGTTCAAAGAATTTTCACGGGGTACAGTTCCCATTTTGACCTGGGGTGGGTTGCGTGGTGGCTTATCCGTTGCACTGGTTCTCTCTTTGCCGGATAGTAATGTACGCGATATGCTACTGCTTATCACCTATTGTATAGTGGTATTTTCAATAATAGTACAAGGCCTCACAATAGGCCGGCTAGCAAATAACTATGCTAAAAACTAAATGATTATTTAGAAAAAAAGATAGTAAAGTTTTTTCTAATATAAGGTGAAGGTAAATGCCATACGTAAATATTAAAATAGTGAAGGAAGGTGTGACATCCAAACAAAAAAAGCAGTTAGTTGCTGGCATATCAAAACTACTAAATGAAGTTTTGAATAAAGACCCACAAAAAACTTACGTGGTTATAGATGAGGTTGACACTGATAACTGGGGTGTTGGTTATGAGACTGTGACACAAATTTAGGCGCGAAAGTGAGAGCATCTATTTAGTAATGAATATGATGAAAGATGATAAGCATTTATTTAGCTTCATTGATCTGTTTGCCGGGATCGGGGGGATTCGCCTTGCTTTTCAACAGTCCGGAGGCCATTGTATTTTTTCATCAGAATGGGACAGGTTTGCTCAGAAGACCTATGCTGCAAATTTTGGTGAACTTCCACACGGCGATATTACGGAAATTTCTGCCAGAGATATTAATAAGCATTTTATGAAGGGTAGTAAGAAACTTAATATATTGCTGGCTGGATTTCCGTGTCAGGCATTTTCTCAGGCAGGCCTGAAGGGAGGATTCAATGACACCCGCGGTACTATGTTTTTTGAGATTCAGCGAATCCTTTCTATCTGTAAGCCTGACGCATTTCTCCTGGAGAACGTTAAACAACTCAGGGGGCATAATCATGGTGAGACGCTAAGAATTATTATGGATACCTTGGGGGGTGAGTATTCTCACAGTATTCCTGACGATGTCCCGATGTCTGATGAAGCGCGTTGTACTTTGAATCACAAGCTTAACTACCAGGCTTATTACAAAGTACTTCGTGCTGGTGATTTTGGAGTACCTCAGAACAGAGAGCGAATATTTATTGTCGGCTTTAATAAACAGAGATTAAAAGGAGTGGATTTTAGTAAAATATTTAATTGGCCTGATCCTCCAAAAACTAAAACGACTGTAGGAGATATACTGGAATCGGATAAAACCGTTGATTCAAAATATACGATTTCTCAGAGACTGCTTGACGGACATCAGAGGAGGAAGTCTGAACATAAAAGTAAAGGAAACGGTTTCGGATATAGCGTATTTAAAAAATCTGATCAGTATACAAATACTTTGAGTGCGAGATATTACAAAGATGGTAGTGAAATACTGATTGATCAGAGCCATTTACAAAAAAGACCACGGAAACTCACACCACGTGAATGTGCAAATTTACAGGGATTCCCGGAAGATTTTATTGTAAACGCTGTTTCAGATACACAGGCATATAAGCAATTCGGAAATTCAGTTGCTGTACCGGTTGTGAGAGAGGTGGCCGGATCAATGTTGGCAGCTTTGAAAAGAGCCGGAGCACAAAGGAAGAAATAATTGAATTTCAGGAATCGATCATGACTGATGTACATGACCGTCAGACCAGAAGCCGTAACATGGCGGCTATCAGGAACAGCAATACCAAGCCAGAATTACGTGTCAGAAAAGAGCTCCACCACAGAGGGCTGCGATATAGTCTCAAAAATAAATTACTTCCGGGTAAACCAGACGTGGTGTTATCAAAATACCGTGTGGCAGTATTTGTTCACGGATGCTTTTGGCACATGCATAATTGTAATTATTTTAAATTACCAAAGACCAACACCAAATTCTGGAAAAACAAAATCAGTGCAAATGTGAAACGGGATGCTGAAGTGATCAGACAGATTACTGACATCGGTTACAGGGTATTGGTTATATGGGAGTGTAGTTTTAAAGGAGAAAACAAAGAACGACTGGACTCATTATTTGAGAGTATTATTCTATGGACCAGATCAGAGGAGAAAACTTCTGATATTTTGATTATTCCGGATTAGTTCAGGTTCAATAATATTCAGACCGGTATCAGTAAAAACTACAGTGAAGAGAATTGATAACAGGCAAAAAAACCCGGCACACAGAGCCTGTGGGCGACCCAATTCAGCAGCTACCGGTACTTCCAACAAGCGCAGGAAAATACCTGTTGTAACAGGTGCAAAACGAAGAAGTGGTACAGGGCAGCGTAAGATTATCTGAAAGTTTCTAATCTGCCGGTCATTATCATGAGCATTGCATTGATTTCGCACCCGGATTGTTTATTGCACGAAATGAATTCCGGTCATCCGGAATGCCCGGAACGTCTGAAAACTATTGAAGATAAATTATTGTCAGGAGATTTTCGTGCAGAACTTAAGCACTATGAAGCACCCCTGGTTACCCGTGAACAATTGTACCGGGTTCATGATCCGGATTATGTTGATCTGATTTTCAGCAGCGCAGAATATGAGGGTGTGATCAGGCTGGATCCGGATACCATGATGAATAATCCCGATTCATTCCGCGCAGCGCTGCGGGCTGCCGGCGCGGCTGTACTCGGCGTTGATCTTGTTATGTCAGGGCAACAGAAATTAGTATTTTGTAATGTAAGGCCGCCGGGGCATCATGCCGAGCGCATGCGGGCAATGGGGTTTTGTATTTTTAATAATATTGCGGTTGCTGCCGCCCATGCTTTACAAGAATATCAGCTTGAAAGAGTCACCATATTAGATTTTGATGTGCACCATGGAAACGGTACCGAGGATATTTTTAAGGACAACCCGGGTGTTCTGTACTGTTCAACTTTTCAGCATCCCTTTTACCCGCATAGTGGTGCAGATATCGAATCGGATCATATCATTAATGTTGCCTTACCTGCAGGTGCCGGAGGCACAGAGTTTCGTGCGGCCGTGGAGTCTTGTTGGTTACCCGTGTTGGAAAAATTCAAACCGCAGCTGATTTTTATTTCTGCCGGTTTTGATGCACATATGGAAGATAATATGGCCAGCCTGAATCTGCTTGAATCAGATTTTGCGTGGGTAACTACTAAAATCAGAGAGTTTGCAGATCAGCATACATCAGGGAAAATCGTGTCCGTCCTGGAAGGAGGGTATTCACTGCCTGCTCTGGGACGAAGTGTTGCTGCTCATATCGAAGCTTTATCAGGGTAAAAAACAGTTCTGATAAGCCCGCAAAGAAAAGTAAAACACTTGACACATTCATCATAAGACTTGTATTTTAAATATCACTACTTGAGGTGTTCTTACGGCATCCGCCGAAAGAATTAAACGGGAAGCCGGTGCGTTTTGATTGAATTCAGAGCAATGCCGGCACTGCCCCCGCAACGGTAAATGAGATAAGGATTTGCTTAATGCCACTGTGCTTGGTCACGGGAAGGTGCAAATCCGGGAGTGATCCGCTCATGAGTCCGGAGACCGGCCTGAAGTCAACATGCGGTATTGCGGTCGGGCAATATACGACATAAAGACAGGTTGCCTTGCCAGCCTGATCTGAGTGTTTATTTCTGATTCCTTCCGCAATACTTTTTTATACTGATACCGCGTGCGGGTGTGCGCAGAGGAATCAATTAATGAGGAAATACCGTTTACCGGTAATTGTAGTTCTGTACCTGAGTTTTGTATCGACTTTGTCAGCCAGTGATGGCAACCAGAGAGAGGCTGTTGTTATTACTGCAACCCGTACTGCCCAGACAGCAGATGAAACGCTTGCTTCAGTAACCGTCATCACGCGTAAAGATATTGAACGCCGGCAGGCACGATCCGTGCAGGATTTATTACGCGGTACTCAGGGTATCAGCATTGCCAATAACGGAGGGCCAGGTAAGAACACATCCATTTTTATGCGTGGTACAGAATCTGATCATGTGCTGGTACTCATAGATGGTATCAGAGCAGGATCTGCCACATCAGGCGGGGCCGCATTTGAAAATATTCCGATCGAGCAGATCGAACGTATTGAAATTGTGCGTGGTCCGCGATCCAGCTTATATGGTTCTGAAGCGATCGGCGGTGTCATCCAGATATTTACCCGTAAAGGAGATAAAAAAGGATTCACCCCTAGTTTCAGTATCGGCGGTGGAAGTTACGGTACATTTAACGGTTCTGCCGGACTTTCAGGAAGAAGCAAGCGCGGCTGGTTTAATATGAATATCAGTGGGAAGAATACAAGCGGATTTAATTCCTGCACGGGCAAACCTTTCCCGGGCGGGGCCGGCTGTTTTACCAATGAACCTGACAGGGACGGATATCATAATGTGGCAGGTTCTTTCCGGGCAGGGTATCTGTTTGAAAACGGGCTGGATATTGAAACCAATTTTCTGCAGTCTTCCGGTAAGACTAAATTTGACGGGACATTTGTAAATAAGTCTGAGCTGGTCCAGCAGGTCTTTGGTGGCAAGGCCCGTTACTCCCCTTTTTCATTCTGGAAAGTTACTTTAACCGGTGGCCGAAGCCGGGAAAATACCAGAAATTTTCTGGGACAAATGTTCCAGACTAAGTTTAATACTCGGCGCGATACCGTTACCTTACAAAATGACTTTACATTAGGTAAATCTCATTTGTTAACGGTAGGTGGTGATTATAAGAACGATAATATAAATTCAAATCAGAGTTTTGCGGTCACATCACGTAATAACTGGGGAGCATTTGCCCAGTATCAGGCAACAGTCTTTAAACAAAATTTAATATTTTCTGTACGGCATGATGAAAATGAACAATTTGGTGGCCATGCAACCGGAGGTGCCGGCTGGGGTTATAGCGTAAAGGAATGGTTACGGTTTACCGCAAATTTCGGGACCGCATATAAGGCACCGACATTTAATGAATTATATTTTCCGGGATTTGGTAATGCCAATCTCCGGCCGGAAGAATCTCTGAGCTATGAATTCGGAACAAGCGGAAAAATTAAACAGACAAGCTGGGCCTTTAATATTTATGAGACACGTATTGATGATCTCATTGCTTTTGATGCAAGTATTTTTGCACCGAATAATATTAACAAGGTACGTATCCGTGGTTTTGAAGGAGTGATTACCACACAAATTAAAGAATGGCAGATTAATACCAATTTAACTTTACTCGACCCTCAGAATAAATCGTCCGGAATCAACAGAGGGAATATCCTGCCGCGCCGTGCCAGACAATCTTTTCGTTTTGATGTAAACCGGCAGTTTGATAAATTTAAGCTATGTGGACTATCATTTAATAAATTTATGGTGGGTACCCAGCTACTTGTTGTGGGACAACGCTATGATGATCTGGCTAATACGCGTAAACTGAATAGTTACGTTAAACTGGATATACGTGGTGAGTATATGCTGAATCAGAACTGGCGTGTACAGGGACGTATCGAGAACATATCGGATGAGCGTTATGAAACAGCTTCATTTTTTAATCAACCGGGCCGAAATTTTTTTATTATCCTGCGGTATCAGCCCTCATAATCTGTTAAGGACTTAACTATGATGACTTTATCTGTTCGCAACCAGTTGACTATCGGTGTTGCACTGGTGTTTCTGATGATTGTTACACGGGGACATCATTTTTCATCATTACATAGCCTGCCCGGTACTTCCTGGGCAGTTTTCTTTCTGGCTGGCGTGTATTTACGTGCAGTGTGGCCGCTGGCAGGGTTTCTTATACTGACATGGATACTGGATTTTTCAGCCTATACCTGGGGAGGCGCCAGCGGTTTCTGTCTGACTTCTGCCTATGTATTTTTGTTACCGGCCTACAGTGCACTCTGGTATGCCGGTCGCTGGTATGCCTGCCGGTATCAGTTTGAATGGCAGACATTACTGCCGCTTTCTCTCAGTCTAATGACCGGTGCAGCTGTTTGTGAGCTTTTTTCAAGTGGCGGGTTTTATTTCTTTTCGGGGCGTTTCGAAGAAACCACTCTGGTTGAATTTGGTCAACGTCTGATGCAGTACTTCCCTCATTATATCGGGTCATTGGTATTTTATATTGGCATCACTGCTGTTATCCATACTCTGTTTACATATGCCCGGGATACGTTCAGGACGCATAACAACAGAACGATATAAAACAAAATGGATAAACCTGACCGGGAAGAACGCCATCGCACACGCATGCAGCGTAAGAAAGAGGTCGTTGACAAGGCAATTGCGCGCGCAGATCAGGAGCGGGGATTATTACTGGTACTGACGGGTAACGGTAAAGGTAAATCAAGTTCTGCTTTTGGCATGATTGCACGTGCATTGGGTCACGGTATGAGAGTCAGTGTGGCACAATTTATCAAAGGGCGATCTGATACCGGGGAAGAAGCATTTTTCCGTCATCAGGATAATGTAACCTGGCATGTTTTGGGAGAAGGGTTTACCTGGGAGACACAGAATCTGGCGCGCGATACTGAAACTGCACAAAGTGGCTGGGCTATTGTAAAAGAGATGCTACAGGACTCCTCCCGACAGCTTATTGTGCTGGATGAGCTCACGTATCCGATCAAATTTGGTTGGTTGGATATCAAAACTGTGCTAGATGATCTTAAGAAGAGACCAGCTATGCAGCATGTAGTCATTACCGGTCGCGGGGCACCTGAAGCACTTTGTGAAGCAGCAGATACGGTTACTGAAATGAGGGATATCAAACATGCATTTCATACCGGAGTTACCGCACAAAAAGGTATTGATTTGTGAAGTTTTTTAATGAAGTACTATTTTCATCATGAATACTCACAGTTTTAGTCAGTCAGAAATTAAGGCTGTGTATCGTGCGATTGCTGAGCGTCGGGATATGCGCCATTTTCGTTCTGATCCTGTAGATCCGGTTATCCTTACCCGCCTGCTCTCAGCTGCACATCAGGCTCCCAGTGTTGGTCTGATGCAGCCCTGGCGCTTTATACGCATTACTGATGACAAACTGCGATCCGGTATCGCAAGACTGGTAGAAAAAGAGCGCAGTCTGACAGCAGAGGCATTATCAGATCGTGGTGATGAATTTATGCGCCTCAAAGTAGAAGGGATTCTTGAATGCGGAGAGCTTCTGGTTGCAGCATTAAGTGATAAGCGTGAACAGCATGTTTTCGGCCGGCGTACTATGCCGGAAATGGATTTGGCTTCCGTTTCCTGTGCGATACAGAATATGTGGCTGGCAGCACGCTCAGAAGGACTTGGTATGGGCTGGGTTTCCTTATTTGATCCGGCTGAGCTTGCTGATTTATTAGCTATGCCTGATGGTAGCAAACCTGTAGCTGTTCTTTGTCTCGGTCATGTGGCTGAATTCTATTCAGTTCCTATGTTAGTAAATGAAGGATGGGCAGAACAACTTCCGCTGAAAGACTTACTGTTTCAGAATACCTGGGGAAACACAAAGTTACCGGCATAGGTGGCCGGATGTTTCTCATAATTTTAATTCCGATTGTCTTATGAATACTCGGACCCTCATGATTCAGGGAACCACTTCTGATGCGGGCAAGAGCCTGCTGGTAACAGCGTTGTGTCGCTGGCTGGCCGGACAGGGAATACGTGTCGCACCGTTCAAACCACAGAACATGGCACTTAACAGTGTGGTCAGTATTGATGGTGGTGAAATCGGCCGTGCACAGGCTGTTCAGGCTTTAGCATGCAATCTTGCACCACACACTGATATGAATCCGGTTCTGTTAAAACCTAATAATGATATAGGTGCTCAGGTGATTATTCATGGCCATCCTGTCAGTAACATGGATGCGTGTGATTACCATAATTATAAATCTGTTGCATTGAATGCCGTACTGGAATCTCATGCGCGACTTAGCGCAAAGTATGAAAGAATCATTGTCGAAGGGGCAGGATCACCGGCTGAAATTAATCTGCGTGCCAATGATATTGCCAATATGGGTTTTGCAGAATCTGTTGATTGCCCGGTAATTCTCATTGCTGATATTGACCGTGGCGGTGTGTTCGCACATCTCATCGGAACACTCTCATTATTAAGTGAGAGTGAACAGGCAAGGATTAAAGGATTTGTTATTAACCGCTTCCGCGGAGATATTGCTTTACTGGAACCCGGATTAAAGTGGTTGTCAGAACATACAGGAAAACCGGTTTTAGGTGTTTTACCTTATTTACAGGGGCTGCATCTTGAAGCTGAAGATGCGCTTCCAAAGAAAGAGAATTATTTTGCAACTGAGACAACAAAGCTTATACAAATAATTGTTCCGATTTTACCACGTATCAGCAATCATACTGATTTTGATCCGCTACGGTTGCATCCGCAGGTGAATTTAAAATTTATTGGTCCGGGTGAAGCCATTCCGTCCGCTGATCTGATCATTTTACCGGGATCAAAGAGTGTACGTGCTGATTTTGACTGGTTATGCAGACAGGGATGGAAATCAGCGATCCTGAAACATTTACGGTATGGTGGAAAAGTAATCGGTATCTGCGGCGGGTTTCAGATGCTGGGACAGCGCATCCATGATCCGCATGGTCTGGAAGGAGAGGCGGGAAACAGCATCGGATTAGGATTATTTGATATGGAAACCATGCTGGAGCCTGAAAAAATATTACGAAATGTAACCGGTTCACTTACGCTTAATGGTGCTGAAATAACCGGATATGAAATTCATGCAGGTATTACCTGTTACCGGTCATCTTATCAGCCTGCTGTTGAGTCTGCTTACGGATCTGATGGTGCTGTCAGTGGAGACGGATTAATTTTGGGAACATATTTACACGGATTATTTGAATCACCGGCTGCGGGTAACGCGTTGCTTTCCTGGGTTGATCCGCATAATACGATTCAGACATTTGATTATCACGCTGTACGGGAAACATCAGTGAACCGGCTGGCTGATTGTGTGTCTCAGCATCTTGATACCGCTCGGTTATCTAAAATACTTGATCTTGATATGGCCTTAACATGAAAAACATCAGAACTTTGATTCTGGGAGGCGTACGTTCCGGGAAGAGTCGTCTGGCTGAACGCTTGGCACTTGAGAGTAAGTTACCTGTCACGTACATTGCTACCGCCACCGCACTGGATGAAGAAATGAGCAGGCGGATTGCATCACATCAGGAGAGACGTCCGGCAACCTGGCAGGTAATTGAGGAGCCAATTAAGCTTGCTCAGGTACTTACTACCCATGCCAGACCCGGACATCTAATTATTGTTGATTGTCTGACACTCTGGATTACAAATCTGTTAACAGACAAAGATACGACAATTTTTGAATTAGAACGGGAAGCTTTGCTCTCAGTTATTTCTACTTTACCGGGCAACATAATTTTAGTCAGTAATGAAACCAATATGGGTGTTACTCCGCTTGGCGAATTAAGCCGGCGGTATTGCGATGAAGCGGGCCTTTTGCATCAGGAACTGGCCCGGAGTTGTGAGCAGGTAGCTTTAACTATAGCTGGTATACCTATGATGTTAAAAGGGAAACTATAGTGAGTAATATAGCCACTCCTGAATGGTTGCAGAAATCTGCAGCTATTCCGGATATAGAATCAAAACAGTCGGCACTAAAACGCCAGGCCCAGCTTACTAAGCCTCCAGGTTCTCTAGGACGTCTCGAAGAAATAGCAATACTTCTTGCTTCACTACAGGGAACTTTACGACCTGCTATTCAGAACGTACAAATTACAATATTTGCTGCGGATCATGGTATTGCAGCGGAGGGGGTATCTGCATTTCCTCAGTCAGTTACTGTTGAGATGATTAAAAATTTTGCACGCGGGGGTGCTGCCATTAATGTATTAGCCCGTAGCCTTGATGCACAGCTTGAAATTATTAATCTGGGTACGGCACATGAAACCGAGGCAGTTGAAAATGTGAAGAACTATCACCTCGGTCCCGGAACCAGAAATTTTATTCACGAACCTGCAATGACTGACAGTCAATTAGTAGATGCATTAAATATCGGCCGGCAGGCTGTCAGCAGAGCAGTATCTGCTAACACACATCTTTTTATAGGTGGTGATGGGGATTGGAAATACTACATCTGCCGGCACACTTGCCTGTATCCTGCTTGATGTTGCACCGGAGCTTATAGCAGGACCCGGCACCGGTCTTGATATTCATGGTGTTGCACATAAAGTGGCCGTTATTCAACAAGCCATAAACCTTCATAGCAGAAAGAGTGCTTCTCCTCTGGAAGCGCTGCGTCGTGTTGGTGGCTTTGAAATTGCTGCGCTGGCCGGAGCTTACATCCGTTGTGCACAGCTGGGTTTGCCTGTGCTAACAGATGGTTTTATCTGTTCAGTTGCCGCATTAACTGCGGAGCGTATTTGTCCTGATGTAAAGAGCTGGTTTCTGTTCTCACATAACTCTGCAGAGCCTGGGCATCACCTGATCCTGGATGCATTACATGCAAGGCCATTACTTGATCTGAATCTGGGCTTAGGGGAGGCCAGTGGCGCCGCCATTGCATTACCCATATTACAGATGGCTTGTACCTTGCATAATGAAATGGCAACTTTCTCTGAAGCCCGTGTTTCACAAAAGCCTTAATACAATAAATGCCCGTAATTTCCTACATTGACCTGTTACGTCATGGTGAAACAATAAACCATACCCGTTATTGCGGGAGTACGGATACACCGCTTACCACAAACGGTCGGACACAAATGTGGACGGTAACTGAGAAAATTCCGCCTGGTTGGGATCACATGATTACTTCACCGTTAATCCGCTGTGGAGCTTTTGCAGAAACATTCAGCCGGCGCCATACGATTCCCTGTACGGTAGATGAACGTATTAAGGAGATACATTTCGGCGACTGGGAGAATTGTTCAGCTGCTGAATTAATGCAGACAGATGCAGATATATTAACCCGTTTCTGGAATAACCCTGTACTCAACACGCCGCCCAATGGTGAGCGTCTTTCTGATTTCGAAACGCGTGTACTTAGTGCATGGCATGATATCACAGACCAGTGTGCCGGAAAAAAAATTCTGATGATTACTCACGGTGGAGTCATACGCATGATTCTCTGTCATGTTTTACAACACCCTGTTGAACGCATGCTTGAATTTAATATAGGGCATGCAACCATACAGCGTATTCAGATAAAACATGAAAAGTCTCAGAATCATACTTCACTTATTACGCATACACCGACATGATTCGCCCGTTTCTCATCGCTTTGCAATTTCTGACACGGATCCCTGTCCGGATAAGTACTCAGCATAGTGACCGGGATATCGGAAATTCGCTGCTTTATTACCCGCTGGTAGGCTTTATTATTGGTTTATTACTTATTGCTTCCGGCTGGATGCTGGAAGAAGGCCCGCCGTTAGTAGTTTCTGCATTGCTGCTGACTGTCTGGGTAGTACTTACCGGCGGATTGCATCTTGATGGTCTGGCTGACAGCGCGGATGCATGGATAGGTGGAACGGGCAATCAGGAGAAGACATTGCTCATTATGAAAGATCCTGATTGTGGTCCGGCAGGTATTGTGGCAATTACATTAGTTTTACTACTAAAATTCACAGCTCTTCATGCCCTGTTTATTGCCGGTAACTGGAGTGCTCTATTATTTACTTTGATACTAAGCAGGGCAGCTCTGCCTTTGTTATTCCTGACTACAACATACGTACGGGCTGACGGACTGGGATCATCTCTTACTAAATATCAGCCACGCCGCATGAGTAAATTTGTAATTTTAGCAACTGCTGTTCTGGTAATTCTGGCGGGCGGGTTTGATGTCATTTTATTACTGATTACTGCACTGATTACTTTCTTATTATTACGCTTTCTTATGCTTCGTCGTATAGGCGGCACAACAGGCGATACAGCTGGTGCTTTGGTTGAAATAAGTGAAACAATACTGCTGTTAGCTGTAGTGCTGGCAAAGATTTAAATGAGTGAAGAAACTGATGCCGAAATTTTACAGGACTGTTATTACTGAAACTTAAGCCGGTACCTGGTGCATCTTTGTAAAATCTAGACTGACAGAGGTAACCGATTGTGTTGTAAAATCCAGGTCTACCAGTTTTCTGGTCGTAGTCGGTTCATCATTAACCGATCTATTCTCCAAAGCAGCAATCATCTTCTTGGCATATTCCAGAAACCTTTTATCTTCTTCCGGGATTATCGGACCTACTTTAGTTTTCTGCATTAAATCTGCCAACTTATTCAACTGCTTTAAGTCACTCTCGGTTGCCTTGCCTTCCGACTTCTTAAACAGCAGACTGACTCTGTCTTCAGCTATTTTAGCCAGGTTCATTTTATGCTCAGGATATAACTCAGCTCAGAGTTTAATGTTTGTAAATATTGTTTATAGATTGTGCTCATAATCATATTTAATCTAAATACAATAGGATCTATAGCTTTATAACGGATATTAGGTTCGGAATATTTAGTTTCTATATTTCTTCTGTACATTTGTATCGTGATAAAAACAGTCATCAGTGACTAATTTGTTTTATAAACGGAGTCATTTATGACTTTATTTATCTTATAAGGAATGAAACTGAAAACATAAATACTTTTTAGTATTAAGTAGTAATTCCCTGGATGACAACCAAAACAGGTGTGAGGCGTTATATAACTGACAGCTCGGATTTGATCAGCATACATGCTGAAACCGGGCAGGGAAATAAAAAAAGATCAGTTTTTATAACTCCTGACGGAGGCTATTATGAAAAAGATAAAGATGATGTGCCTTTTCATTACAATGTTCGGACTGATATCTGCCGGTACAGTATCTGCAGACAGAGGCAAACACTACAATGGTGGTGGTAAGCATTATTACGGCGGAGGAAAACACTTTAAGCATTTTAAACACCATAAACATCATTATCGTGGTGGTAGGTATTCTGGCAGAGGATATTACGGTGGAAGAAACTACTTTAGTCGTGGTTTCTATCGGGGCTACGGCTTCAGATCAGGTCTTGGCGGATATTTCCCGCGGCATTATGACTATTCGCCTGTTGTTGTGGTTCGATGGTAAATAGAAAACGGGAGCTTCGGTTCCCGTTTTTTTATGCCGGGAAAGAAAATAAAGAATATTAATTGTGTAACAGATACAGACGATAAAGGATCAGCGGCAAAATTAATTTATTATGAATGAACTGATCGATAAAACCATTTTCCGCCGATTGCTCCTGTAACAAGTGATAAAGCCTGAACTATAAACATGGCAAACTCACTGGTCTTAGGAATATCTGGTTTATCCTGCAGGGAAAAAATCACATATAAAGTACTGATTAAGACAGTCAGAGTCAGAGTTATAGAAATAACACCGACTGCGATAGTATTTGCGCTGACTCCTTCAAATAATCGTGGCGTGATATAGGTTGATAAAAAACCACCGAAAATCGGGCTCATAAAAAGCATGAACAGGAGGTTAATCCAATACATAATTGATGAGTTTTCATCAACTTGTAAAAGGTAACCAATCCCATGTAGTATTCCGGACAACAGTAGCCATCCGTTAAAAAGAATCACAAAAGCGATAATTATAGCCAGTGGTGTTCTCATTTTTCTTTTACCGGTTAACCTGTACTGTATGTATGTGGTTTATTATCCGCACATAATATACCCTGCACTTCTTGCAGAAGACCAGAAAAATGAAATGGTGACCGGATAATAAAATAACGACAGACGATATTTAAATCAGGTGATGAAATGAAAAGACTACTATTAATTCTGATACTGACTGTTTTGAGCGGTAGTGCGATAGCTGAGTGGGCTGAGGCCGGAAGAAGTAAAGAATCTATAGTTTACTATGATACCGCAACAATTCGTAAGTCAGGCAGTAAGGTAATAATATGGAGTTTGCACGACTATAAGACAGCCCGGGGACAGGTAGAGTATAGGTCAGTAACACTTGAAAGCGAATATGACTGTATAAAAAAACAAAGCAGACGACTCTTTCTTTCATTCTATCAGAAGAATATGGGTACCGGCACCACTATCCGGAAGGATATAGAACCACACAGTTGGCTGCCGATAGCCACGGGCACTATTAAGGAGTCAATGTGGATAATTGCCTGCCGGAAATAAATAATAAAAAAAGTACACCATGAAAAAATGGATTTTATTAATAACAGTTATACTATCTTTATTCAGTATCGTTTCCGGAGCAAACGATCTTCTGGATCAGGGACAGGATCATCCTGATATCCTTGTAGACGGTGTAAATGCATGGTCAGAAGGTAACTATGCTCTGGCTCATGCGGTACTACGCCCGTTATCTGCGCAGGGGAGTGCAGTTGCACAATATATTATCGGTTTAATGTACTTTCGTGGAAAAGTTGTCGGGAAAGACTATAAGGAATCGATAAAATTTCTGAATCTTTCAGCGGAACAGGGATATGAGCGTGCTCAGCATAAGCTCGGGAATATTTATACCGGTGATCTGCTCGGAAAACCTGACTACAGGAAGGCCATAAAATGGTTTCGTCTTGCATCAGGACAGGGGTATGCGCCTTCACAGTATTTCCTGGCTACTTTGTATGAAAATGGCAATGGTATAAAGCAGGATTATGTTCGTGCACATATGTGGTTCAGTCTGGCTTCCGGCAAGAATATAATAGCCAGAGATGAACGCGACAGGATTACTAAAAAAATGGCACCTTCTCAGATCACTGATGCGCAGAATATGGCACGGGACTGTGAAAGGAAGAAGTACAAAAACTGTGAATAGCTGTAATAAATACCCGAGTTTCTGTTTCTTTATTTGTAAGGATTAAATATGTATCCGGCACCAATGCTTCAGCATTAGCTCAGGAACGTTTATTTGTAGTTCCAAAGATTATAAGGAAGAGCATAAATAAAATAAGAATACTGTATATTTCGCTTGAATTCATCATTACCTCCTGCATAAATAATATATACAGACAGCATAATTATTTCTATTAGTATGTTCTGTGAACTAGTGCACACTGTGAGAAAATTCACATTATCAGGAAGCTGTTAAAAATATCTTACGAAACCGACAGATGGATAAAATCAGTACTTTTTTAGATTTAATAATTAAGTAAATGTTCTTATAAATAAACTGCTCCGATATGAAATGGACTTTATCAAAATCACGTATTCTGAGTTATTTGCAATGTTCCAAGCGTTTATACCTTGAAGTACATCACCGTAATTTAATAAAGTATTCATCTTCTTCTGAGATTGCTTTTCGTATCGGGGATGAGGTGGGTGAAACTGCACGGGAAGTATTAATGCCTGGGGGTATTCTGATTGAATATGACCGTGGTTTACGCAAGGCAGTTGAGATCACACATAGATACTTAAATGATCTGTTCGATGTTACTTTATATGAAGCCACATTACAGACTCAGAATATTCGGATACGTGCTGACCTGCTAACCAGAAACAAGAACTCTATCCATGTAGTGGAAGTAAAATCTTCAACCGGAGTAAAAGAAATTTATCTGGTGGATTGTGCAATTCAGTATTCGGTGATGGACGGGGCAGGATTTACTCCGGATAAAATCAGCCTTGCTCATATTAATAATCAGTTTGTATACCAGGGCGATGGTAACTATAACGGTTTATTTGAAATCGTTGATCTTACAGCTGAAGTTTCTGAAAGAGCTGAGCAGGTTCCTGACTGGATAGAGCAGGCTAATAAAGCGATTGCAGGAAAACCACCTGAAATAGAAGTAGGAGATCATTGTACGAGACCATATGCCTGCCCGTTTATCGGGCACTGCTGGAAAGATGTTCCGGTAATAGAATATCCTGTTACAAAATTTCCGGGACTGAAAAAAAGTAAAAGTACCGAACTGATGAAAGCAGGTTATGAAGATATACGGGATATACCTGACGGACTGTTAGGTAACGATACATTACAGGCCAGGTTAAATGCTTACCGTACAGGAGAGCAGATTATCCCCGGAGAATTACGCAATAAATTAGAACAGTTACAGTTTCCCCGGTACTATCTGGATTTTGAAACAATCGGATTTGCTGTTCCAAAGTGGAGCGGTACAAGACCGTATGAGCAATTACCCTTCCAGTGGTCCTGCCATGTTGAGGATAAGTCTATGGCAGTAAGTCATACCGGGTTCCTGGATACTTCAGGAAATCCGCCCATGCGTTCTTTTTCTGAAGCTCTAATTGATGCACTTGGAGATTCAGGGGCTGTTATCGTTTATTCAAATTTTGAGAAGACAGTTTTACGAAATTTGCAGGAGCGTTACCCGGAGTTAAGAGAGAAATTACAAAGCATTATTGATCGTCTCTTTGACCTGCTTCAACCGATAAAGGCACATTATTTTCACCGTGATTTACAGGGAAGTTATTCAATTAAGAATGTATTGCCGACTGTTGTGCCTGAGCTTAACTACGCAGATCTGATGGATGTGCAAGACGGCATGATGGCGCAGCAGGCTTATCTAGAAATAATTAATAAAAAAACCACATTAGAACGAAAGCAGTCTCTCACTGATTCCCTACTGAAATATTGTGAGATGGATACCTTTGCTATGGTAAAGCTTATACAAAACATTTCAAAGACAGATGCGTAACCTTAGGAAAGGATGCAGTCTGCATCCGCTTATTTTGTTTGAATGCAATTAGCCGGGAGACAGGGGAGAGAATTCAGCATGTCTGACATGATTCTCTGACTTTTTCTTCAAGGAACGGTTTCATTCCGGCAGTACGACCTTCTTCAAAGGCAGTTTCAGAATTTATCCCTTTACTAAGACGGTAGGTCGTCCATAAAGCGCCTACCCGGTTTCCTGAAGCACAGTGCACTAAAACAGGTGTCTGTGCTTTTTCAATTGTTCTGGTAAAAGTAGTAAGCTGTCCATGATTTATTCCTGCACCTGTAACCGGGATATTGATATAATTCATTCCTGCTGATTCCACATCTTTTTTCTCTTCAGCCGTTCCCTCATTCTCAGTACGTAAATCAATAATCGTGGCAAAGCCTTTTTCAGCCAGCTCCCTCACACCACCCGTACCAATAGTGCCTGATGTAGCCAGTGTCGGCGTGGCTCGGTTATAGTTTTTAATCGGGCTTTGTATCTCATTTCCAAACGGGACCTGAATATCAGCAGCCCAAACAGTCGGGGAAATAAGTACTAAGGTATAAAACAGGGTAAAAATATATTTCATTCATGGGCTCTTTAATTGGTCCGGACACCGCACATCTTAAAGTTTTATAGAAAATAAATAGTATATATCTATTGTTTTGTGACTTGCTCCTGTGCAGCGTACTCCTGATAAGATGAGAGTGCTACCTGTGCCAGAATACCGATAATTGCAATTACAACCATTTTCATAAGCAGGGTAAGGCCATATTGTGTTTTCTTTGATTTTACTTTTTTCAATTTTTTGATTACCTTTTAATTGTCGGTTGTTGCGGAGCAACCGGGAGCCATCCGCCCGGGCATTTCTTGACACTTGGGTAATAGCCTTTCGGGTTGCTACAATAATGACAATACTCAGGAAGTGCTTCTGTAGCTGACAGTTCAATGTTCTGACGCCGTATATATACAGGAGGTTCCACCGGTTTTTTTACCTCACATGGATGATATGCGAAATACGGAGATAACAGGAATCTGCCATGAACAAATCCGTAACGACCTCCGTTATAGTCACTGCCAAAGTGATGCCGGGCGTCATCAAATTCCTCATCCTGAGGCACTGATACTGCCGGATAGAAATATAGTAAGACCGAATAGTCTGATCATTTTCATATAACCCCCCTGAGGTGGTTGAAAATAAACTCTGCTCACAAAATTATTGTACACAACTTAACTTAAAATTGTTTATTCTTTATGAAATCTTATTATTCTTTGCCTGTATTACGGGCGTCAGATAGTAATATTATTACCATTATCTGTTTTAAACTGTATTGAAAAATCAGGAGGGAGTGATCAGTATTGTGTGTAATGCATAATTCGCGTCACAGTATTCTAATTTTATTTTTCCATGTCTGTCAGAACACTGAATAAAACGCGCATTCTTAATTTTTGCGCTCAGAGTCTCTTTTTCTTTTTCAGTGAGTTCCAGAAACAGTTCCAGTAGAATATCCAGTAATTCAGCTGAACCTCTTTTTTTAGTGAGAGCATTCCGACGGTTAATAAGTTTTTTGTTCATTAAGTATAATTTAATCGTAGTTAAAAGTTTCCGGTAATTATTTTATAAGCATCTTTTATGCCAGGTTTTAGTATGTTGATTTCAGGCGGTATTCCTGATCTGACTGAGCCTGCGTGCCGGAAGAATTGCATTCTGCGATGGAAACTGCCATTTTTTGTCATTTCATATCACTAATAATACTTAATATTAATTATCTAAAATATTCACTTCAATAGTATTCTCTGCAAAGCTTTGATAGGCCTCCTTGATTTGTCTGGCCATCTTATCCGGAAATACATGAAAATCTCCGCTGTTAAGTGCATCCACAATATTATCTGCAACAATACCCGGGGGTTCTGCTATTTCTAACATTCCCGGAACAGTGGCAATCATATCTGTTGCAATAGGGCCGGGATGTACACTCATTACAAAGGTGCCTTGCTCATCCAGCAGGTCACGTAAAGCCTGAGTGATTGAATAAGCAGCAGCCTTTGATGCGGAATAGGTGGCTATCGGAACAAAATTCTTAATCGATGCTACAGAATTAATCTGGATGAATACACCTCCTCCGTTTCTTTTCAGGACCGGTGCAAATGCCTGTGCCATACGAATAAGACCGTTAACATTTATTTCCATTTCAAAATTAAGAGAGTTTATGGCATCTGTATCTAAGGGTGTGGAACGGGTATTGACTCCGGCATTATTAACTACCACTTCAACATCTTCTGCCTGTAGCGATGCGGTGATAATAGTTCCCGGTTTTTCCAGATCTATAGTAATAGCCTCAACTCTTTCACCATACTGCTCAATCAGTGGTAAAGCTGTATCCGGGTTTCTTACAGCGGCATATACTTTTTTAGCGCCTTTTTGTAAAAATGTTTCTGTGATTACTTTTCCAATGCCCCGGTTTGCACCTGTAACAATTGCAGTTTTATTTTTAATGTCATATTTAATTGGCATGCGTTATTTCCTTAAACGAAAAGATTTTTTATAAGTTAGCGTATAGCATTATAAGGCTAAGTCCTGGTGACGCTAATGTCACTAAGCCTGATTATATTTCTGATCTGAATTTTATTGAAGTTTAAGGTATCTGCCTGGTATTAAGGCAAGCTTCTCAATACTAATTCTGAGGAATAAGTGTGAATGTCGTTAATTACATGACTATTGATTTGCCGTCTGAATGCCGGCATGCGGAGCAATTTCAATCTCTGAAGCTATAATAGCGGAGAGTGTTATTTTTTTAAAAGGTCATTCAGTTTTACTCTGAAATCGGTTAATTTCTGATTATCATCTTGTAGTTTTTCTGTAATATCACCATTGAGTTTGGAAACACACAGGTTATTAAGTATGTCTATTCTCTCCTGCAATTGTTTCTGTATCCCTGCTGATTTCAGTACAAGAAGATTCTCGGAATCAGTCTGTACAGCAGCGATCTGATCAAGGAGCGTAGAAATAGTAATGTAGCTGTCCATGCGACTGCTTAGGAATTCCTGCATTTCTTCCAGTAATTCAACTTTATTATTAATATCCATAGTTACTATAACGGATATCAGGACTAAAATATTAGGCTGGGAGCACCTTATTTTGTTAAAAGATGAAACTCAGATACACATAAAAAAACCCGGCACGAAGCCGGGTTAAATGTGATTATTACTGAAAAACTACAGATTAATCTACTATCTTATCAACAGTCTGTTTCAAAGAGTCCAGAAAACCGTGGCCGAGGTTCCGAACTTCCTGTTTAACACTTGCCGTAGAAGTGATAGGTCCTGGTTTTTTGGATTGCTCCATGAGATTGTTGTCCCATTTGCCTTTAACGTTCATATGAGCAGCTGCTCCTAACAGAACTGCTTCAATCAGATTATGACTGAGATATACATACAATCCAGGCTGCTTGAATTGGTATCCGGCAGCAATGGCAGATCCACCCGGAACAAACCAGGTTTCATAACCGGTATCCGGAGTATCACTGAATGAACCACCCTGCCAGACCAGGTCAGCATGACCGCCGATCAGATGCGGACGGGAATCACGGTTAGCTTGTGAGTGAATGAAGAGTACTTTCTCGCCAACATTCGCTGTGAGAGCATTGGCGCCCGTTAGTGCGCCTGCGGTACCGTTGAAGACAACGTGGCTTGGAACGAGTCCTTTTGAAGCTTCCAGCATGTCAGCCATGCCTTCGAGCGGCTGGCTGTATTTTTTGAATTTTCCGTCTTTACCCTTAGGTAGATACAGGTCTTGTTCACCTATGTAATAGGCTCGATCGTAATGCCATGGTTTACCCTTAGCATCTTTCAAACCACCGCGAGGTAGCACCATAAGGGCGCCATTCATTCCGGAAATAGTATGGAAAGGAATCATGGTTCCGCCCGGAGCACAGTGATATACAAATACACCGGGTTTGATTGCCTTCCAGGTCAGCACTACTTCTTCACCCGGGGCCACTTTATTTAAATGCGCGCCACCCAGTGCACCGGTTGCAGCGTGGAAATCAAGATTGTGCGGCATCGTATTAGTTTTTGGATTGACCAATGTCAGTTCAACCCAGTCGCCTTCATGCACGACGATCATTGGAGCAGGCACCGAACCATTGAATGTTAAAGCCCAATAGCTTGCGTTTGCATCGGCTTTCATCAGTTTTTCTTCGGTAACAAGACGTATTGCTACAACTTTAGGTCCTCCCTTAGCTACCTGATTATGCTTAGGCAGGAAAGGCGGAGCAACCAATTCTTGTACTACGCGAGGTGTACCGGCCGGCGCGTTTGCCATAACTTGTGTAGCGCCGATACAAAATAGTCCGAATCCGACAAATAGTTGTACAACCTTGTTCATATTTCCCCCTGTTAAATTATTATTATTACTAAATACTATATTTTTATAGGCCTGCTGTGCGTAAAAATAAAAATACGTACTATTTTATCTGATCAGATTCCCTGATCTGTTTTTAACACTGGGGTTATCCTATCACTTTTATTTAGAAGTGCAATACCGATTTCACCTCTTACCAGAGAACTCTGACTGAAACGGAAATACTGTGAATATCATGTGAATCTGAATTCCCCGGCTTTATCTGTGTATATCTCGAATTTCCCGGCCATATTTAATTTCCTGTTAGTTAATAAAGTTTGAGATTACTTCATAATGTTACAGATTAATTATTTTAGTCTTTTAAGATAAAAGACACCTTCATATTGACCCGGTATTCAGTTATTTTGTCTCCTTCAACAATGACACGTTGCTCCTGAATCCAGGCACTTTTAATATTATCCAAAGTCTTCCCGGCTCTTTGAATACCAATTCGTGCCGCATCTTCGAAACTCTTGGGTGAAGACGCGGTAATTTCGGTTACTCTTACAACTGACATATATATTCTCCTTATAATATCTAATTAAAATTAAACCTGCGTATTCAGAACTCAATTATCGTACGGGGCATATGCAATTAGTATATGCAGCACAAAAATATTAATGGAATATTTCAGTTAAGGCAAGGCTATGGTTTTTGTGAGATACATTTATAAAAATACCAGTTTGTACTTCTTCTGGCCAGGGAGAGTTAAAAATATTTAAAAACGACTGCAAATAAGTGTATCAGGTTGAACCCGACAGGATTAACTTGTTTTATTTTGCTTGTGAGGGGAAGGATAACTATCCTTATATTTGCATTTTAGTTAAATGCAGTTATTTATACCGAATTCAAAAAAATTATTGAAAATATGGCGACAGTTAAACCATTTGCATATGAGCAGGCAGGAGGGAAAGGATGAAATACGTTGAGGTAGTCGCCGATGCAGGTAGTCTGGATACGGTTCTTGCAATATCAGAAAAGCACGAAGCTCGTGATTTACGTATTGGTATTGTAGGAGACGATGGCATGCAGCAGATGCGATTACTTGTTAGTGACGATAAAATTCAGCCTGTATTGGATTCATTACAGGGTGTGTTAGGGGCCCAGCCTTCCGCACATATATTAGTTTACCTGTAGAAATTGCGTTACCAAAACAATCTAAGGAAGAACGAAAAGAAGAGGCTTCAGCAATTGCAGTAAGAGAGTCTCTTTATAAAAATGTTGAAAAGAATTCGCATTTAGACATGAATTTTATCGTGCTGGTAATACTATCGACAATAGTTGTTGCAATAGGTCTTGTAGAAAATAATGTTGCTGTAGTTATTGGTGCAATGGTGATAGCGCCACTACTTGGCCCTAATCTTGCATTCGGTTTTGGTACAGCCTTAGGTGATATTTACTTAATGCGCAAATCTGCGTTAACCACTTCTGTGGGTATTGTGCTGTCCATAGCTTTGAGTGCAGTAATTGGTGTTTTCTGGCCATTTGAAATTTTAAGTTCAGAACTTACTTCCCGTACAGATGTGGGACTGGATTCTGTTGCATTGGCTCTTGCTTCCGGCGCAGCCGCAGCCCTTTCTCTGACATCAGGCCTGTCAAGTGTTTTAGTAGGGGTAATGGTTGCGGTGGCACTACTTCCACCGGCTGCAGTACTGGGTATCATGTTGGGTCATGGAGAAGCTGATCTTGCTATAGGCGCTGGGTTGCTATTGGCCATTAATGTAGTATGCGTAAACTTGGCCAGTAATATAGTTTTCTTTATAAAGGGTATCGGCCCAAGAACCTGGTGGGAAAAAGAAAAAGCCAAACGGGCGATGAGTATATATATTCTTGTGTGGCTTATATCAGTAATTATTCTTTTATTCTTAATATTTGTTCGCCAGATGTTAGTCGTTATCTGACAATGATATTGAATTACAGATAAGCTTAATCTTTTAAAAAAGATAGCCTGAGAATGGTAAAAATTTTATTTCAAACTATCGGAGCAGTTTTTCTTTCACTGGCCTTATCATTTTCTGTATGGGCTGATATTTTACCGGAAAGGTGGTTAAGATCTCAGATGGTGACACAATAACGGTATTGGATCACTATAAGGTGCAGCATAGGGTTCGCTTGACCGGAATTGATGCGCCTGAAAGAAAACAGGCTTTTGGTAGTCGTTCAAGGCAAAGTTTGGGTAAACTGGTTTTTAGTAAGACTGTAACAGTAGAAACTAATAAACGAGATCGCTATGGACGTGTACTGGGAAAGGTATTAATAAATGGAATAGATGTAAATAAGGAGCAAATACGGCGTGGCTTGGCATGGCATGGTTATCTTCGTGATCAGGCTGTTGTCGACAGAATTGCCTACGCAGATATTGAGAAAGATACCAGAAAAAAACAACGGGGATTGTGGGTAAATCCGAATCCTCTGCCATCACTGGAAGTGGCGTAAACTAAGGAAATAACAATAATTGTAGCCATGACATGGGTTAAGTCGGACATGTGCTATAGGTAATAACTATTATCTTAGAGAATTAATAATAGTCAGTGTGTGTTCATGGTACAAATGGCAGTCTTTAACGTGATGCCCCAGGTTGATTGAACAGGTATATGATGATTATTCATATAAGGAGAGTTGTAATGTGGAAGTCTGTTTTGATGGCTTTGCTTGCTATGGTAAGCACTAGTGCACTAAGTGAATGGACAAAAGTGGAGAAAAATAATAGCGAAGGTATAACCCGTTATGTTGATGTTGCCACGATTCAGAAAACTGAAAATAAAGTCAGGATGGTTAATCTGATTGACTATCAAACTGCACGGGAAGCTGTTGATGATAAGTTTTTATCTATAAAAGTAGTGCAGGAGTATGACTGTAATGAAGTAAAAAAAAGAATACTTGCTTTTAATACCTATAGTGGGAACATGGGTAAAGGGGGAGTTCTTTATGGGGACAGCTCACCAAATGAATGGGAAATAGTTTCTTCTCCCAGAAGTATCGGACTTACACTTTGGGAAATAGCCTGTATTAAGTAATACAGTAATTATAAATTCCTGCTTTAAGTTACAGAGAACCTGAAGAATCTTTTTTGTCATCCGAAGTTATAGCCCGTTGACCACCATATCGTTGTTGGTCTTTTCTTTCTGCGTACCAGATGGCGGCTTTCCATTTGGCGCTTGCTTTGGCTAGGGGGAAATGATCGGATGCATTATCAATATCTTTTTTAGCTTCCTCCAGCATATTATCTATCCAAAGTTGACGTCGTATTTCCTGGTATTCCTCTCCCAATGACATTAACCATGAAATCAGTCTTCGCTTTGATATACCATGACTTGCAGCTATTTCTGCCAGAGTATAATTCTTAAGGATGCTTTTTTTTGCATCTTTAAGAATATAATGTTTACGGTGTAAGGGAACTTGATTCATTGTTTAAATATTGATTTAAAATCAAAGTTATTCTTTTATTGTTAGTGCTGAATTGAGAGTTGACCCGATTTCTGCAGTAATCTTTGACAGGCGATTGTACTCATTCTCCAGGAATGGTAGGACCAGCCGGTTGCCATAATATTTTTCTTCAAAATTAAATGCCTGAAACTTTAAAGTATAGGGGTTCTGCGGTTTGCCTGTTGCACCAAACCATAATGTAGCTTTAATAAGGCCATGACTTTTACTGTGATTTGCGAGTGCAGTAAGATACTTAAATTCTTTATGTTCGAAAATAGAGTCAAGAATGACTTCAATTTTTGAATACTTGATATTTTTTGAGAAAAAAGTCTGTATGGCCTCCAGAGAGTATTGGTTTTCTTTCCGGGAAGAGCGCAGTAGATTACATCCAAGGGAATAATATGCCGTGTATACCAGAATATCTGCTAAAGAATAGATACTTTGTACCGGAGCTATAATATGCGCGCCGATCCTTGTCTGGCAATATTCGAAATCATTTTGTTCTTTTGTATTTCCAATTAATATGCTGTTAGTAATATATTCAGATTTAAGGTGTATACCGGTATATGCACCCAAAATCTTCTTTATCTCTTTAAAGTGAAATCTTGTATAGCGTTGTCTGTAAATGGCCGAACTGATACATTCGCGCACAATTTCAAGCTGAGCCGGACCATACAGGGTTCGGACAAGCTTGCGCGTTTTTTCTGCATCCCATGATGCCATCTTTTACTTTGACAAACTATTTAACCAGAGCCATTCCGGTTGTGAGTGATTTTGCTTGTTCTGTTCTGCTTTTTTCTTTCAGAACACCAGGTAGCAGCTTCCTGCTTGGAATCATCATTTTCCAAAGAGATATTGTCTTTTACGTTATCAATTTCTTCATTTGCCTTTGCCAGCATATTATCTACCCATAGCTGTCTTAATTCACGATGTTCCTCACCCATGGACATCAGCCATTTATTAAGTGTCTTCTTATTGATACCGTGACTTACTGCAATTTGTTCCAACGAGTGATTCTTTAATATTCGTTCCCTTGCATCTTCTAAGATACGTTGCTTGCAGTGTATGGAAGTAGGGTTCATTTTTTTGTTCCTTATGCATATTCACAGAGATTTTGTAGTGTCTTGTATCAATTTTATTGATATTTTTCATTAACAGAGCATGTCTGATACATTACTTAATCCCACAAATCAATTCTGTGATAAAAGTCACAAAAAAGGCCCCATTGCATTTATATTGCGTACATTTAATGAATCAGTGATAGCGGATGATTGAAAATGAGTCAACAGAAGGAAAATTCTGATGTAGGGTAATAATTTTTAAATATTATATCTGTATAAGAAATCTTTGATTTGCATCAAAAAAGACATTAGATTTTATTTAAATCTAATCGAATTTCATTGTCTTAATATAGGAAGCCGCAGCATCCGAGAGTACATCTCGGAACATACGGTCCGGATTATTAAATATAGCAACACTAATACCCCGGTCAACTGATCGTGTGGCTAGTAAAGTCAACATTGGTGTAGGTCGGAAGTATAGTTCTTTGTAGACTAGCCGCAATCCTTCTTTTTTGATATGAAGTAGGCGTTTAAAGTACTGTTTAGCAAGGTCTCCGTTCCGGGCCAGTACTGCTCCTTGTGTCGCTACACGTAGTTTCTTCCAGTGATCGGGTGGCATTTCCGATTTCCATGCCATAACGTGCCGGTGCATGGCATCAAGCTGATTTCTGGCTGCACCTTCTATGTTGGCGCTGATAAATGGGAGCATACCTTGTGTAAAAAGGAATAATTCCTTATTGTTAAACCTTTGATCTTCAATGATAGTTTTGAGAAATTGCATTGATTTGGAAAGTATAATTCTTTGTCTCTCAAGATCAGTATTATTCAGGGTAATTTGATTGATGTTTTTCTGTACGTACTCTAATTTTTTGTAGTAGTTACGTAGTAACTGAAAACGTTCAAAATCAAGCATTCCACTTCCCTGAGGAGAGAGCATGAGGTAGATTGCTACCGGAATATGCGCAAATGCTTTAAATGTATGGTAGGTCGGAAGAATGACATTGGCCGTAACTTTAGTATCGTTATTGATAAGAACAAGCTGTCCGTCGCGATGCAGAATGACGGGTCCGGTTGCCAGATCAAGTTCTCTGGCTGCAGAGTGTGCATTAATAAAAGAGCTATTTAGATCTTGAAGTGCTGTGTCAAGTTGGCTGTCAGCTGATGCAGCGTACACAGGTGTGACCAACAAAGTTATAGAAAGATTGATCAGAAGAATTCGTATCATGCCTGTTCTCCGATGAAATTGATCGATTACATGTTTGTTTGTAGGGTTTACGCCATGGATAGACATTGAGGCTTATAAGAATACTTTAATCAGAGTATATTTACCTTATCATTGTAGGCAGCAATGGTTTTCCCCTGATTGAAATGGGAGGGTAGTGAAATGAGTAATGAAGAGAAAACGTTAATTGCACTAGCAATTCTGTTTTTAATCGCATTCAGAGTTTTCTTTTATGAATTTGGTATATAAGTAAGAATTAAGCTCTGATACATAGAATTTTCAAAACTCTCTTACAAAGTTATAAGAGGGTAGTTGCGTGAGATATTCTGATTACTGGTATCCGACTACCCTTCAAAACGAGATTTAAATTCATTTGCACGAAAGTATTTAACCTCATCTGCAGCCTTGGCTTTTTCAATCCTGATCTGGCTATATAATTCAAGTAGTGTTTTTGGCCAGTTTCCTCTTTCTTTAAAGGCACAGATTTGTTGGCATATATGGTTAGTTTCTTCATCTATAGCATTAATTGAGCATTCAATAGCAAAAACTTCAATATTATCTTCAAATAAAAAAAGAATGGAACTCAGTTCTCCTGTCTCGCTCTGAGTTTTCTCTGTTATTTTGAACTGCTGAGAGCCATATAAAAACTCTACTGAATATGTATCCTCCTTACTTGAGCCATTGATGCCTTGTAAGTTTAATTTATTCCATTTATCAGAATCATCACGCTTTAGCCATAAAGGATAGTGCTCTATTTCTTCCCAGATTATGATTAGCGCTTTGTCCAGATCAGTGGCTCGTGCAAACTGAGATAGTCGTTCCTTAAGCTTTAAGTTTTCAGCATCATTTTCATAGCGTTGTTCCAGATCCTGCTCGTGTTGCCGAACAGTTGTAGTGACAGTTTTGTCAATTTTTGCCTTAAAAGAGGCTACTTCCTGTAGATACGGATCACCGTCTATCCGTAGTGGTAAAAGGCTATTATGCTTTATACGATTTCTTGCGTACCAGTACGCCACACAAAGCATACTGATAAGCAGGATAAGTAAGATAGTTAATTCTATGTCTATGTTCATGGTTTATAAAATTGCCAGAATCATTGAGAAAGCATGATATCAGTATAATTAAAAAATATAGTCAAATTTATCATAAGCGTTTTAATCTCTGATCACAATGTAATTATATCTGCTATCAGGTGCCTGATATTTCAGATAAATGGGCTGATCATTCTTGTTTGGTCAGGTAGTACCATTGAGTCCTTTCTGTCCGGGATTAGTTATTGATTTATCTTAAAAATAAATTGTTTTTAATATCGTATTTGTAAGGATTTAAATTTATTTAATATCAACGTACTCATTCTGCCTTTCCATAGTTTACATACATTTTGTGATTTTAATTACTGAATAAATTTTCTGATTTACATAATCTTCTGCTAAATAGAAATGAGAGCAGTTGTATGGAACTGGACTAATCTATATGAGAGAGGAATGAATAATGAGAACTCGGATTCTAATTCTGGCCATTCTGTCATCGCTATTCAGTAGCGTTACAAGTGCAGATTCATTTGAGAATAGTATAGAAGTATATGGTACAGGTCAGCATACTAAAATTCCGGAACTACTCTACCCGATAGCTGAGGAAGGGAATGTTATAGCTCAGGGTTTACTCGGTCAGATGTATTTCAGAGGAGAAGGAGTTCCTCAGGATTATTCTAAAGCAGCAAAATGGTTCCGGCTCGCCGCAGAAAAGGGTGATGCATATTCTCAGGCCAAACTTGGCGGGATGTATGATGTTGGCTTGGGCGTAACTAAGGATAGCAAGGAATCAATAAAATGGCTGCGACTTGCTGCAGATCAGGGAGAGATTTCTGCGCAAACTGTTCTTGGCATGTCCTATCTTTACGGTAAGGGTGCATCTCAGGACTATCAGGAAGCGGTTAAATGGCATCGTTTGGCTGCAGAGCAGGGGGGAACAATTTCGCAGAATACACTTGGATCTGCATATCTGCATGGAGTAGGTGTTACTCAGGACTATCAGGAAGCAGCTAAGTGGTATCGCCTTGCCGCAGAACAGGGAGATGCATACTCTCAATATAATCTTGGCTTACTATATTTAAACGGACAGGGCATAACTCAAGATTATATTCGCGCTTATATGTGGTTCGAACTTGTTGCTAATAATGGACATATGAATGCAAGGGAAGATCGTGCCTGGATAGCTACAGAAATGACAGTTTCTCAGATTATTAATGCGCAAGAGATGGCACGTATTTGTGAAAGGAAAAGTTTTAAGAGCTGTAAATAAAAAATAAAGTCAGTTTGCAGTTACTGAAAGGAGACTTTTATATGCTAAAAGTAAAAGAAATTTTAAAGAAGCCGCTACTAGGAATTACCACGTTCTTTATGTGTGCTTTTCTTGTACTTATAGGGCTTGGTCTGGCAGGCTTTGGAAGCATACGCTGTAGAGAGAATAACGATTAAAAAATAAATCCTAATTTGGGTTGGAATTAAACAAATGAAGCAAGTTTTATCAGTATGTGTATTATTATATACACATACTGATAATTATTTTTTACAGCTCTAAATAAACTGAACAAATATTACATGTTTGCTTATATCGAGATTTAATCCTGTAAGTTTATCTAGTATACTCAACAAATCCTTATGGCTGTGAATGAGAATCAAACAGTTGTTGTTTGGCTGTTTTATGGGGCTATATAAATTAATTCATTATTTGAATACAAACACTTAACTTATTATCCATTAATTTTTTAAACAACTTATGACAGAAGAAAAGAAAGCTATGAAAGAAAAAAAAGATAAAAAAATAGCGAAAAAAGCCAAGGAAACACAGAAAGAAATCAAGAAAATACAGATTAAAGCCAAGGAAACAGAAAAAAAAGATAAGAAAGCTAAAGTGACTAAGGGAGCAGCAAAAAAAGTTATAAAAGTAGAAAAAGATAAGGAAATAAAGAAGAAAGCCAAAGAAGCAGAGAAAAAAGTTCAGGAAGCAAAAAAGAAAGCTCAGGAAGAAGTGAGAAAGAGGGCCCTGGAAGAAGAGAATAAATTTAGAGAAGCAGAGAAGAGAATTCGGGAAGCAGAGAAGAAGGCCCGTGAAGTGGAAATGACAAGAGTTCAGGAAGCAGAGAATAAAGCCCGGGAAGCGGAGATAAAGAGAGTTCAGGAAGAAAAGAATAAAGCAAAGGAAGTTGAAATAAAAACTAAGGAGGAGATGAAAACAATGGAAGAGGAGAAAAAACCTATGGAAGATGAGAAGAAAGCTAAAGAAGTTAAGGTAAAAACTAAGGAAAAAGAGAGAGAACCTATGGAAGAACAGAGAATAACTATGGAATCACCTGCTGATTTTTCACCCCCAAAAAATAATAGTGGGAGAAGTGCAATTTTCATTTCCCTGATTGCTTTGGCAGTGGCTTTTTTCAATTTCTTTACTCCTGTATCAACACCAACTCAGAATGTTGATCTGGGAGGAATACAGGATAATATTAATGCAGTATCTTCCAGTGTGAAGAAGATGAATTCAAAAATTACTGAGAATCGTCAGCTTTTAGATTCACAAATTGCTTCCTCTGCAGAAAAATTTGAACAGCAAAAAGCTGAAACCGATAAAATGTATTTAACATCTGGTTTTGCTGAGCTGGTTAAAGGAATGCAACCATCCCTGGGAATTTATTGTAAACGTGCTACTGTTTCATACATTAAGTTGAGTAAAACAGCTAAAACGGGTACAAATACCGTTGCCGTTGATTGCAACTTCAATAATAACGGAACACTAAAAGCAAACATTGTACCGGGTTCATTAATTATGATTGGAGGTAAGGCTCAGCAAGTTATAGATAATGCAGTTGAGCGTATCGATAACGGTGAAGAGACTACTATTCTTCCTGGCCGCAGTAGCGGGAAGCAGTATCATATTGTTCTTACGGATGCAGGAGCTGCAAATATGAAAGGCGGAGTCTTGAAAATGTCTTTCCAGGCATATACAGACAAAGCAGCACTGGCTATGATAAAACGTAAGACTCATAAGGAAATTTCAGGTGAGCAACTCAAAGAATTAACTGAGAAAAATCATATGTTCTCATTCCTGCTTTAAACTGCCTGATTCTTTATAAGTGGATAGCCCATATTTTAGGGTTAAATTAATGTTAATATTGTGCCGTTGGCTTGGTTGCCACAGCACAGTATGACATTAACCACTTTCCATCCTTTTTTACTATTTGTGCATTTGAAAACCCTGAATTCGTTAACAGCTCAACTACTTCATCCAATGAGTAGGTATTGAATATATCCCTGTTGAGATTTAGATGTTTCATTTGTTTATCATCCCGGAATCCGATCACGATCTTCCCCCCGTGCTTTAGGACACGAAATGTTTCCAGGAAACATTTGTCTGGTTCACTTAGGAAATATAAGGTATTTACAGAACATAACTTATCAAATGATTCGTTATCATATGGAAGGTTACTGCATTCACCTTTCTGAAGTTTTACGATGCCAGTTGATATATATTGCCTGTTTACTTTGCTCGCTTGATTCAGCATCGTATCTGAGAAATCAATTCCCTCTAGAATTCCTTCAGTAATAATTCCAGCCATTTCATGTATTAACTTTCCGGAACCAAATCCAATTTCTAGGATTTTGTCATTTATTTCAGGGTTAAGTATTTCTTTAACCAATGAATTCAGATCAGCATTTACACTGTTAAAAATACTTGTCATTACATATTGACCAAATAGACCAGTTGGTTTTCTGGCTTGTAACGATAAGAATCTCGGTGGTCTGAACATGGTATTTAATATAGCCTGAGGGACAGGCCTCCTGGGTTTTTTCTAAATGGCTGTATTGTGTTATACGAGGTCATTAATGACTGTTTTATACTTCTAAATAGTCAACTGTGACCCGGTCTGAGAATTTTCAGATAAAGTAAGATAATTCCTCAAAGCAATTCGACCTCATCTAGTGATACTGGGTTGAAAATTTGTAAATGAATTAAATATTATTGTATCGGAGTATCAAAATACTGATTAGGATAAGGTTCATTTTCTAGAGTAAAGTGCCACCACTCTTTTTCATGTGGCTTAAATCCATGTTTATGCATCATATGATATAAAAACATTCTGTTTGCGCGTTGTTGCGGTGTTACCGTAAAGCTCCGAGGCCATGAATCCGGTCCGAAAAAATCCCAATTTGTACCCATGTCCAGTTCTTTTGGATCAGTTTTATGTAAAGAAACAATTGATACATCTATGGCGCTTCCTCTGGAGTGGCTGGATCTATCAATAAGATAACCCTCAGTAAACAGACTTTCCTTATCCAATTCAGGATAATAGTTTAATTTCATTTTTATATCATTCGGATTTTTTGCCCAGCGAATAAAATGATCAACTGCCTGTTGTGGTCGATATGCATCATAAATTTTCAAACCAAGCCCAAAAATAGCAAGTTCGGACTGAACATTCCTAAGAGCGTTTGCAGCCTGCACTGAGAGTAGAGCTTTCGGGCTCTTGTACCCATCAATACGTGCTCCAACAAAATTGTCAGTGGTGAAATAGCGCATATCTAGATTTATGGTAGGAATATACATCTTAAGCTCAACAAAATTATCAGGCATGTCCTTGGCCATAACGCTGGTTGATATTATGTAACTAATAATAATAGAAAAATAAATTATTCTTCTGCACATTTGTGACTCATGAAATAACATTCACACATTCATATAAAAAATATTTTGGACTCTTTCTGATACGAAAAATAATTATCAGAAATTGTTACACAATATTAAGCACTCCATTTTATTAAATCGGATGGTATTGATTAATGCCTTTTAGGGTTGTTGTAAACAGCCGGAAGACATGACAAAAAACTGTAATTTGTGACAGTTTCGGGCACTTAAATTCCATATAATTATAATGTAATTATATAGATAATTACTGGCATAGAATATGCTTTCAGTTAAATGAGAGATACAGAATATACAGGGCTGTCCCATAAAATTTTAAATTGATTCTGTATCTAAGTAATTACAAATTACATACTGTTTACTACTGTGATAGCTGACTATTCAGCTGGTTAAGCGTTATTTATTGACTATGGATAAAAAAATTATTAGCCATAATGGCAAGTTAGCTAAGAAATCAGGATCAGGTAACAAATATTTTGACCATCAAGGTACACTCCTCAGAAAAGGAGATACAGTCAAATTACTGACTCTTCCTTTGGAAATGTTCCTGGGGCTTACTGAATCTGAGCAGAATATTCTAAGAGCGCAAATTGGTAAAAAACATTTAATTCAAGAGCCTGGTGGTCAGGGAAAAATAAAAATGGAATTTTATGATGCACATGGTGCACTCCATGCTATATTAATAAATCCATCATGCGTAACGAGGATCCTTGGTTGACGAGGGAGTAAATGACGGGATTAACTTGTGTATTTGTTAGAATATTCTATTATTACTGTGAGTAACATACTGATTATTTTAAAGATATATCCATGAAAATACTTGTTCCTGTAATCCTGCTCTTTTTCTCGTATCAGGTATATGCCGGTGATCTGATTATTTTAGATAATTACTATCTGGAAAAAATAGAGCGTGAGTCATCAGATAAAGTGCATGAAATTAAACAGGTGGATGATGCGAGAGGACCTGTTACTCAAACTGAGGTTAATGACCGCAATATTGATGATTACAGAATAAGACGACATAAGAACCATCGTGTGTATGATAAAAATAGAGATGACAGTCCGTTATTACAATACCAGTTCTAATATCAATGAATTCATTAAGCTGTTGGGATAAAGTAACTATAAATAATTCCTGACCTTATAACTTACTTACAGTAAAGTATCATCAGGATATTCCTGGTATTTATTTGAGTTTAATCATCTCTGATCATTAACTCATATACCACATTTACTGAAGCGGAAATATCTTGTTCTCCACTTACAACAGGTACCGTGCTGGCATCAGACATTATTTTTGCCTGACGCATTTCAGTAAGGCGATAAACTGGTTGAGGCATTCTGGCGCCTAATTCACTAATACTGATAATATTACCAACATCAACACCAGCAGTTTTTGCATAAAGCTTTGCTTTTTCTCCGGCATTAGTTATGGCAAGCTTTCGTGCTTCATCAAGTAATTCCTGACTATCATTAAATCCAAATCTGATCCCGGATATCTGGTTGCTTCCGGAACTAACTAATTTATCAAGTAATTTACCGAGCTTATCAGTATCAATAATTTTAATTGTCACAGAATTAGAAACTCTGTAGCCCGTAATTTTCGGTGAGTTAGGCTTCTGTAGCCTGAGCTTTTAGAGCGATCATAAATAGGATGGACATTAAAACCTGATGTTTGGATATTTTTATTCCTGATATTGGCATTTTTCAGGACTTCAATTACTGCTTCCATTAAATTATTATTATTATTTAGTGCTTCTGTAGCTGTTTTGGCCTGGGTATGAACCCCGCCAGACACCCATGCTGTATCAGGTATGGCTGATATCTTCCCATGACCGGTTACTGTTATATATCGCTTCTCACTATCTGCTGCCCAAGTCATTGTGCTGACTATCATTAAGCTTAGGATAATAATAGGAAAGGCCGGCACTGAATTTTTAAAAAACATGACTGCTCCTTAATTTTATATTTTACTATTTAGATCTTACTTATTGATTTGTAATAGAAGTGTATTTTATATTAAATTCTTTAAAGAATCGTTCATACCTAAACTGAGTTAAATGGTGCTGCTCATCAGTTTTGCTTCTATTTTTCTTTTTGTTAAAATTAATAAATAGTGGGTACCTGACCATACTAATATGGAAAAAATTATCTGATAATTCGTGACTCTTTATCTACATTTTGTAATTAAATTAAATACATTTCACGAGTTTTGGTATTTATTTGAGTATAGACAAGCAGAACATTCATGCATATAGAATTCTATGGAGCTACTAGTGGCATAACAGGTTTCTGCCATATTTTTCGGGCCAATGGGCAATTGGTGTTGTTGGACTGTGGTTTAATTTAGGGGAAGCGTGATGTTGAGGCCAGGAACCGGGAGCCTTTTCCATTTTCACCGAATAAGATTAGTGCAGTTGTACTTAGTCATGGCCACATTGATCATTCAGGCAGAATTCCTTTATTAATCAGGCAAGGTTATCGTGGCCCGATCTATGCGCAGAAGGCAACGTGTGATCTATGTAAGATCATGTTGCAGGATTCAGCGTCTTTACAGGAGCGCGATGCTGAGTATGAGAATAAGTGGCGTAACAGGAAGAAGAAGTCACTAATTGAACCACTCTACACAATTAAAGACGCACGGAAGTCACTGGAGAGCTTTGTTGGTTTGCGCTACAGAGAGAAACGAGAAATACTTCCGGGAATTCATATTTGTTTTCAGGATGCAGGGCATATCCTTGGTTCCAGTAGTGTAGAGATCTGGATAGAAGAAGAGGGCAGAGAGCAGAAAATCGTTTTCAGTGGTGATCTGGGCCAGTACGATACTCCTATTCTAAATGATCCAGCCATTATCCAATCTGCTGACCATGTGTTGATTGAGAGTACCTACGGAAACCGTCGTCATCGTAATCAGCAAAAAACGATAGATGAGATTGGCAGCATTATTAGTATGGCTCGACATGAGAACGGGAATCTTCTGATCCCCGCTTTTTCTATAGGTCGCAGCCAGGAAGTTCTTTATTTCATGGGCACTTATTACAAAGAATGGGAGCTGGATCGCTGGAAAATTATTCTTGATAGCCCAATGGCTATAAAGGCAAGTAAAGTGTATTGGGAGTATCCGCATCTATATGACGAAGATGCTACCCGTCTCCGGCACAAGGTCAATGAAATGCCGCGATTGAAGAATTTACACCTGTGTTCTGCTGTGGAAGATTCGATGGCGATTAATAATATCAAGACAGGGGCCATCATTATTGCCGGTAGCGGAATGTGTAATGGCGGGCGCATTATTCATCACTTAAAGCAGAACATTTCGAAAAAAGGTGCTCACATAATGATTGTCGGATATCAGGCAAATGGTACGTTAGGCCGTAAGTTAGTGGACGGTCATGAGCAAGTCAAAATCCACGGTATCCTCTATTCTGTACATGCACAGATCCATACAGTGGGTGGCCTGTCTGCCCATGGAGACGTTGATGATTTAACGCGCTGGATAAGCAATTTCAATAGTGATCCTTCTGTTCACGTTGTGCATGGTGAAAAGCAGACCAAACAGGAATTTTGTGATCATATAAACCAAAAACTGGGACTAAGGGTAGATGTGCCACAGGAAGGAGATATTCTGAAATTGTAAGCAATAAGAAATGTTGCCTTCTCTGACATCATTTATTTGAAACGGGATTTTGCTGAGTTTATTGCTTCGTTAATAGCATCCCATGCCGTATCAATTCCCATATTTATATCTTCCCAGGCCAATTCAACACCCGCTTGCATATCCTCCCATGCATTTTCACCTGACTCTTCAATATGATTCAACTTTCTGCGAATCTCATCATGTTTGTTTTTTAGTACCGAGACTTGTTGATGATATTCATTACTGAGTTGCTCTTCGGTTTGTTCTATTTTTGCAACAAGATCATTTATTTTATTATTCAACTGATCTAGATTTGAATGCATCTTACGGACAAACTCATCTTTTGAGTCCATTTTTCTTCCTTTAAAGTTGATTAAACTAAATATGTATTGTTTATACAGAATATATGGTTGTATTTGGTTTGATTTCAATAGAAGTATGCATTTTGGAGTTAAAGAACTCAGTTACATCAACAGATTTATTACAGAAAAATTATTGGAATTAATAGATAAGCCATTGGAGTGATAAGTGTAATGACTAGCAGATTCAGAGAAAACCCTGCTTTTGCCATCTGAGGAATTGATACTTTACCGGAGCCAAATACAATTGCATTAGGGGCAGTAGCAACAGGCAACATAAAAGCACAACTTGCAGCAAGGGCCATTGGCGCAATTAGCAACATAGGCTCTATATAAGCTGCAGTTGCGATGCCCCCCAAAACAGGTAGCAGAGTTGCAGTAGTTGCTGTATTACTGGTAAGTTCGGTCAAAAATACTACTAATGTAACGATGGATAATATTAGAATAAAAATATGAAAATTAGTAAGTACAGATAATACGCTACCTAGCCAGATAGCCAAACCACTGCTACTTATCATAGCTGCCAGGCTAAGGCCGCCACCAAATAATAGTAATACACCCCAGGGAATACTCACAGCTGTTGCCCAGTCCAGTAGCTGAGTATTTTTTTTCAGTTTATCTCCTGATGGGATTAAAAAAAGTGAAATTGCACCTGCTATAGCTATAGTTGTATCGCTTAGTTCAGCCAGACCTGGAAGCTGTTGCAAGGCTGGCCGTATTACCCAGGCCAAAGCAATGAGGGAAAAGACAATCGCTGTGCGTTTCTCCGGCGTGCTTACAGGCCCCATAGACTCTAGTTCACTGTCAACAGTTATAACAGTAGATTTATTATGTGGCAGGTTAATATTGAATATCAGACGTGTTAATAACAACCATGCAAGAGGTAACAGTAGGCATATAATTGGTATACCAAAAGTCATCCATTTGGCAAATCCGATGTTGATACCGTAAGTTTCTGTCATGAAGGCTGCCATCATTGCATTGGGAGGCGTACCGATCAGGGTACCAAGTCCTCCGATACTTGCTGCATAAGCAATCCCTAATAAGAGACAAATAGTGAATTTATCAGTTATTTCTTTAGATTGCCCCTCAAGCATGACCTGGGCAAGTGATATCGCAATTGGTAGCATCATAATTGTCGTTGCAGTGTTACTAATCCACATTGACAAAAATGCACTGGCAAACATGAAACCACCAACAATTGAATGTGGATGACTACCTGCTAAACGTAAAATCAATAATGCCAGGCGCCTGTGTAATTGCCAACGTTGCAGAGCTGTTGCAATAATAAAGCCACCTAACAACAGGAATATTACAGGGTTGGCATAGGGTGCCGCAGCCTCACGAACTGAACTTATTCCTATTAATGGAAATAAAACAATCGGAAGTAATGAAGTGACTGGTACAGGAAGAACCTGGGTGGCCCACCAAGCTACCATCAACATACCTACTCCTGCTGTGGCCCAGGCCTGTTCGCTCATGTCGGCAGGCGGTGCTGATGCCATAGTATATATAAACGCAAATAGTCCCAGAGCCAGCCCAATTTTCTTAGACATTAACAATTTACCTTAAATTTTAGTACTAAAAACTAAGTAATTTAGATTAAAAGTCTGTATGTTTATTTTATAGAAGCTTATTAAGTGCAGAGTCACTAATAACGGGAAAGCTTTGTAGATTATAAGGGATTGAAAGTAAACTTAATATTAAATAAAAATAGCAATATCTATTCAATGTATATAAATAATGATCTGTTTCTTTAAGGTATAGTTAATGAAATCTGTCTCATTATTACTTAGAGAAGTTCGTAATTGTAATATCTGTACGAATCACTTGCCATTCCCTCCCCGACCTGTGCTCCAGTTACACACTCGTGCTCGTATTCTAATTGTGGGGCAGGCTCCTGGCAGAAAAGTACATGAGTCAGGTGTTCCATTTGCAGATATGAGTGGAGACCGACTACGCCAGTGGTTGGGAGTATCTTCTGAAGTCTTTTATGACCCCTATACTATAGCTATTCTTCCAATGGGTCTTTGTTTTCCTGGTACTGGTAATGCCGGTGATCTTCCGCCGCGTCCCGAATGTGCACCCGCCTGGCGTGAAAAACTTATGAAACCCCTAAAAAATTTAAAGCTTACCCTGGTTCTTGGTAAGTATGCTCAGGCCTATTATTTTCCTGATTCATACTTATCAGTTACCAATACAGTGCAATCCTGGCGCGAGCAGTGGCCGGATTTGGTGCCTATGCCACATCCTAGTCCACGTAACAACTTATGGTTTCGTAGAAATCCATGGTTTGAAGCAGAATTACTTCCATTGCTGAGAAAGAGAGTTAAAGAAGTACTCGAGGAGAAAGACTAGTTTAAGCTCTCCCGAATACTATAAGTGATCTATAGATTTACATATTTTTTGCTGTAGAAATTTACTTTGAGTCAAAAGAAGTCATAAGGGACCAGTTTACGAAAATAGAGTCACTAGTGACTGCTAAATACAAAAAAGTCATTTATGATGGGTTTTTACAAATCTGATGAGCAGATAAAATTTATACGGTAATTTAATAAATCCGGATTATGACGGAGTATTTTTTAGCTCACTTAAAAATATCTAATCATTCTAATATATTGATTAATAGATTATATTTCTCCTAGCATATATTTCCTGCTCAGATGGAAGTCTCTATAGAAATGTTCAAATAAATTAAAGGGAGCTATTTGATGGATATAAATGTTATACAGAAAAAACTATCTATATTTTCTGATGAGCGTGACTGGGACCAATTTCAAAGCCCTAAGAATCTATCTATGGGCCTTGTGAGAGAGGCCGCCGAACTGCTTGAGTTATTCCAATGGCTTACAGAACAACAGTCTATAGATATAGTGAATTCTGAGAAGCAGATGTCATTGGTAAAAGAAGAAATTGCGGATGTTTTCCTCTTTCTGGTAAGGCTGGCTGATAAATTAGATGTGGATATTGAGAAAGCTGCTTTAGAAAAAATAGAAATTAATGCAACAAAATATCCGGTAAATTTATCAAAGGGAAATATAGAAAAATATAACAGGAGGAGTAAACAATTTAATGAAAGTTAAAGCTGGTATCAAAAAATCTAGATTATAGCTGGTCACACTGGCAGGAATGATAAGATAAACAAGATTAGAAACAGTCTATATTATATTGATAATTAAGGTATTAAATGGAATATTCTTGATTCCCATTGATTATATTTTGAGAAAACCTAGTTTCCTGTCACACATTTAAAATAACCATTAACTTCGATATACTGCCGGCGATGATAATCTAAGGGATTATGAAAACATGTTGATGTAAATGAAAAAGATTTAATCATATAATTAGAGCTGTCGCTCATCATAGACATAATCAGAGAAAAACTGAGTCCGATATTACTCAATTATTTTAGGTTCCTCGTTACACAAGATGGGTCCACCCATATAGTATGTGGTGTGTAACGTTCATCATGGATCTCTAACTCAATCTGCCCGTTTTCGTCAAAGCTTTGAATTAAATGTACGTTTCCAACTTCTGCTCTTAATGTTACATGCTGAGTCTCAGGAAATTTTAAGAATAACTCTTGTGGAACTTCAAGCATTCTTACAACTTCTCCTCTCTTAAAAGGTTCTTCCCGCAATGTTGTACATTTTTTACTCATATAATATATCTTCAGGATTCGTAATTACAATAATAAAACAAAAGTATAAACAAATAGATAATACTAATAATTAATGTAAAGTATGAATCTAAACTTAGATCAATAATACTTAATTACTTATAGATTATCCTATCCAGATCAGAAAAAAAGCGGTACATATAATTGCAGTCATGTTCCATGATCGTAAAGGCAGATCCTGGTCTATTCCTAAAAGATTAGACGAAGTTCCAAATGCTGCCCTGCACGTACGTGGAACTGGCATAGTGCCCATATCTTCAATTTGGCACGTTAGATTATTATCATCAGCCATTATGTAGCCTCCTTGTCAAAACACACACCTGCCATATTTATTCAGTATCATTTTAAATCTGGTTATTTCTGATATTAGGGCGTGCAAACATAGAATAATCGTTCTGAACGAATCATTCTGTGAAAAAATTCACACAATAAATAAATATTATTTTATTTATAAACTGGCAGCATTGCTGGAAAAATTTATGTAGTTATTAATTCCTGACGTTTTTTCAGGACAGAACCTACAGCAGAAATGATTATTCCTAATCCAAACTGGAGATAGTTTAAAAAGTTGAGATATAAGACATCTGATAATTTGTACCACGCTTCAAAATTCGTTCCCAAAAAAATTGCAATAAATAGCTGTGCAGCTGAAATAGTTATATTTTTCATAAAATTATATTAGAAAAACTTACAGCAAGAGCTTGATTCCTGGCATCTGATGCATCCGGATCGTATCAAAATAAAACGGTAATATATCTGTAAACTTTAGTGCTTTTGCATGATAGTTGGTATTCAAAAATAGTAGTCATTAGTGACCGGCATATATTAAACAAAGTCATTTGTGACACTCTATTGAATTTAATACCTATACTGATAAAATAGTGAGACCCCGTTATTCATTGGTATTCTGGTTTGCTTATTGCTGGCTATTAATAATTATTGGTATTTGACGCTATTAACTAATATCGGAATGAACAATGACGGATAAGAATGGCACTGACACAATTACAGGTAAAGAATGCAAAGGTTGTTGATAAACCATTAAAACTATTTGACGGTGGCGGATTATTCTTATTGGTAAAATCCTGGGACCCTAATAGTTCCAAGTATTGGCGTCTTGCGTATCGTTTTGCCGGTAAGCAAAAAACGCTGGCATTAGGTGTGTATCCAGAGGTAACCCTTTCTTTTGCCAGAGATCGGCGTGAAAAGGCCCGTAAGCTATTAGCAAATGGTGCGGATCCAAGTAACACCAAAAAAGCAAGAAAGATTGCATCCAGGGTATTGGCTGATGATAGTTTTGAGGTTGTCACCCGGGAGTGGTTCATGGGGCGGGTACCTAACTGGAAAGAAAATCACTCAAGTAAGATTATTACTCAGTTTGAAAAAGATATTTTTCCATGGTTGGGTGCGCGGCCTGTAGATAAAATAATTTCACCGGTATTGCTAACTGTAATCAAGCGCATAGAAAGCCGTGGAGCTCTGGAAACTGCACATCGTGCACTTACTTATTGTGAGCAGATATTTTGCTATGCTATTGCAACAGGACGTACATTGCGCGATCCGACGGCTGGATTGCGCAATTCAATAGCTACTATAAAGCCAAAGAAAACTACACGGCGTTTTTTGACACGAAATTTCTGAATAATAAACGGGTGTATCTAAAGGATTATCGGGAGTCTTCATAATCTATTTCATCTGTGCTAAGAACCAAGCTCCTAAAAATGGTAAATAATTACATTTTTAGGGGCTAAAAGCAGGATAGAGATGTTGGTATATTTGTTGGTACATTTAAAAGAAATACATGCTTCCATTTTGAAATTAAACAATTATTAATATGTCAAGAGCTACGGTTTATAGACTGTGAAATAATGCCATCATTATAAATGATAATTTATTTGTCTAAATAATTTCGAGGCTTCTTCATTAAATCTATTCGTTAAAGTTGTATCAAAAAAGAAGAGAAAGTGCTGTTTTAGACAGGGAGGCGTGGGATTGTTTCGAACTGTCCTATACTTATGATTTGTCTTAGTTAATGTTTGCTTAGTATGTATACATACAGACCGGTAACAAAATTGGTATTAAGTTACATTGTGTAAATAATTAACTATAAAGATATGGTAATAAATCACACTTTATACAGTTTTTTATATTGTTTTCTGTTGGTACCCTTGTTGGTATCTTGAATGATGCTTTACAACCAGTACTAGAAATATAGTGTTAAAATAAAGATATACTCTTTCTTAAATAACGCCGATAAGAAGAGCTGTTCCGATTAGCATCATGGTAGCTGTTACTATGATGCGAATTATTTTGATTGTAATCTTTTGAAGAAATTGTTTACCAATAAAGCTCCCGCAGAGTGCACAAACTGTTCCTACAATGATCGGAATGATAAGCTCCTGAGATTCTGTGACATGGTCAGATGGAATTTTTATTCCGTAGATTATTAAGCGGGAAGCATCGATGAAAATGGCTGAGGCTATGCCGGTGGCGATAAAAGCATTTTTAGACAAACCGGTCTTTAGCAGAAAGACTGAGCGCAACGCACCTTGATTCCCTGATAACCCTCCAAAAAACCCAGATATTGCTCCACCTATTGGCAGCCATCTTGATGGCAGTACTAATTGTTGAGCCCAGGGTAAAAATTCAAATACTGCAAAGAAAATGATCAGGAATCCGACCACCATTTTAACAACTGTAAGTTTAAATAGTGATTCACCAAGAGAATAGCTGCCGATCATAGGTATCTGATCCAATATTTGGAGAAGAATAGCGCCGGCAAGTGCAGCCAGTACAGCAGGAATACCAAATCGGGTGACTACATTCCAGTTAGTGTATTTTGCCATCAAACCAAATTTGAAAATGTTATTAGCAAAATGCACCACTGCCGTTGCCGCAATCGCCAGTGGGACCGGAAAAAACAATGAAAAAACAGGCATTAAGACAGTCCCAAGCCCGAAACCCGAAAACAGGGTAAGTAATGCAACCAGGAATGCAGTAACCCCGATCAAAAATAGTTCCATAATAATATTCTACAAGAGTATTTGGCTAATGGTTGAGTATATTTCCTGCTTTCAATTCTCTAATTTATTATTACAGACAGCTTACTTTTAAAAGAAATAGTAATAAAATATTTACATAAAGTATATTAGTGGTCAAATATGATCATTTTGCTTTCAATTTCGGTCTTGAATGAATGACTTATTTACTACATGCCACATTTAACTATTCTAATCATGGGTGTAATGTTTTTAGCAGGCAACCCAAACCTGGTTGTAGCAGAGGAGTTTGACTTTGAGCAAGCTGTTTGTGGCGCGGTACGAGAACCTTTAGCATTTTGGTTATGGCAGAGCGACCTGATCCTTCTCACGTAGAACTTAAACAAAATGTTCAATCCATTCAGTTTGCTGCCCGAGATGGTGTGATTCTTAGTGGTTACAAACTTGCGGCACGTGTACCCAGAGGTTATATCTTGGTTGCACAGGGGAATGCTATGCTGGCTGATCAGCTAATTTCCGATTTAGAATTGTTTCGTAAAAATGGATTTGATACATATATCTACGATTACAGAGGTTATGGACAGTCTGAAGGTAAAAGTCGTCTTGCAGCTATAATTGCTGATTACACTGATATTGTTTCCCATTTAAATACCCGGGGCTATATCAGGCGATTTATGTATGGGATCTCTATTGGCGGGGTAATGTTACTCAATGCTGTAGGGCGCAGTCATAACTTTGATGCAGCAGTTATCGATTCTTCTCCAAGCTACATATCAAACTATGGTTGCCCGGAAAGCTATAATCCAATGCGTCATCTTCCTCTGGACAGTTCTCATATTATGATAATTTCCGGTGTGCGCGACCTTATTGTTAGTCCGTTACAAATGGCAGAATTAATTCGTATAGGAGCTAACCGCGGAGCTTTTGTGTTCAGAGGAATTGAACTTTCCCATCCATTTCAAGATCTCTCATCTGAGATTCACAGGCGTAGATTAAATAAAATTATGAATTTTTTCATAAAGGAATCAGGGAACTAGGAAAATACTTTTGGACGACTGGCCTTGAGGCTTATCATAAATTTAAATGCTCATTTGTAATCCGGTCTTTCGGGTCAATGTATAAACCAAGATTGTCACAAGCTGTTTGAATATTTTTAACAATATGATTTAATTTACAGTTATGTTTTACGTGTATCCAATTTGCTGTCGCAGTCAAATTCCGGGCACTTTTATAAACCATTTTTTCTTCCGGTAGGGAAAATACTTTACCAAAGTAGGGAAAATTAAAAAACCATTTTGGCATCAAAGACATATCAGTATATAGTTGATTAGAGTGTCGTCTTAGTGTTTCATAGACTTCGCTGTGTAGGTCAGGAGGAATTACATCTACATAGTGAATCACATATGTATAGCGTGAAAAAGTGTGCAAAATATCAGCCATTGTTCTTTTTAGTTGATGTGCTGGCTGAATAATTGATCTTAATAATATGCATGCAAGCATGAACACTATCAGAATTAAGATCGTGATTTCAACGATGACAGTATCTGTAACAGCAAATTCCATGGCTACCTGAGATATGTTTGGTTTCAATTTGTCATTGTAAAGCTAGACAATTATGAAAAACGGAGGTTCCCGCGTACTATTAAATTCTTTTGTATTCAGAAGACCGTGTAAAACTTCACGGGATGTTGCTGCAATTTTTGGATAAACACTGCTGGCATGAAGTTTGACAAGGATGCCATTACTAGTCGAAGATACTTATCAGGAGTTAATGTTATATCAAGATTATTCGATATAGTTACCCAGAAAACAATTTGACCTTTTATCAGTTCTTTATAGGTGCAAGGGATAGAATGCTTACTAAAAACAGAGAACTATAGATGAAAAAATACTATTTTATTGGTTTTATCCTGATTCTTGTTTTTCCCGGTATACAGGCTGCTGAGTTAAAAATTGGTTCTGTTATCTTGTCGCCCGGAATGGAGCAGGCCGACGTACTTGAGAAACTTCGATCTCATTTTCATATAGTTAGAGTTTCAGGTGCTAAAAGTATGTTTTTCTTGTCTGAAGATGAAGCAAATAAAGGCCGGCCTGTGGCTAGTCTGGCATTTGAAAACGGACAGGTTTCCTGGATAGAAAAAAATTGGGGTGCTTTTTCCGGTAGGATTAGTCCGGTGGAAGTTACCAAAGCACTTTTATCCGCCATGGAGAGCGCCAAGATCTCCTCCGGCTCATCTGCCGAAATTAGTACTAGTGTCAGGCAGAGTCATGGTTCAGAATTTAAATCCGTTCAATTCATTTTTCCGGATCGCAAAATTATTGTGGTTACAACGAATGGTGATGTTGAACGCGGTCAACATGTACGTATTTATGAAAGAGTGGATGGCAATGATGCCCAACACTATGATAATCACCTTCCTTCTGTGGAGCCTTGTAACCCGAACTGTCCGGATATAGAGACTCTGCAACAAGACTCTCAAGATGGCAAGATTAAAGGTTAAGTATAACTATCTTCTTTTTTCTGCCAGATAATCAAATAGAGTTCTTGCATTCCCGCCAAGTGCGTCTTCAGTAGATAAGTTAATTTTGAACGTATCACGCAGTTCTCGGTATTCCTCTCGCTGGGACATTAACCAGGTAGTCAGAATCTGCTTGGAAATTCCATGGCTTGCAGCTATTTCTTTCACTGTCTGATTCTTGTAGACACGATTTTTCGCATCTTCAAGAATCAGACGTTTACGATCTATTGGCACGGGTATCATTGATTAAGAACGTGTTTATAACTCTGCAGCTAAACGATACCATTTTGCTGCCTGATGATAATCCTGGTCTACACCTTTACCATGACCATACATCAAACCAAGATTAGCTTGCGCGTTTACATTACCCCGATTTGCTGCTAGTCGGCTCCACTTAAGAGCCTTTTGATAGCTCCTGGTAACACCCTCTCCTCTAAGGTACATTTGTCCAAGCAGACTCTGCGCTGTTACATTTCCTTTCTCTGCTATCGGGTGGAGTAATTTAAGGGCATGAGCGTAATTACCTTTATTGTGCTCTGTTATACCTTCTTCAAGAGTATCTGCCTTGATAGCGCTACTATATATGAACATTGTAGTGGCTATGAAAAGAACATGTTTTTTCATCGTTTGTATTTCTCCTTTGCCAGTTATTTCAATTATTTCCTTATTTGTTATTGCAATCAGCAGTATTAACCGGACAACCTTTTAGATTTAACTGTCTTCAGATACTTTCCATGGATGCATTTATTTATCACAATACTCAAATCGATAATTTAAGTCTGTAATAAAAATCACATGCAGGAGCTATTGTTATTTTTAACGTTTTTAATTGTATGAACTTTCGATAAAAGCTCATACAACGATTTGAATAGTTAGATTTGATCAGAGGCCGATACCTATAAGCCTTAGTATCGAAAAAATGGAATAATTCCGGGAAAAGAGAATTCTATATCAAGTTTATTAATTAAACTGGTCAGGCGGACATTAACATTCATGATACAGAGATATTAGACGTACTAATTATTTGATGCTCCCATCACTGACTGAGTGTCAGGGTAGTGAACTTGATTTCAGGTTCTGGCTTAAACTATTAGTCGTATATGTTTAGGGCAATATAAAAACAGTGATTTCAGATGAGTTACTTATTTTCACGAGGTAGCCAGTCAGCTTCCCGTAACTGATCCAGAATAACCACGTATATGTTGGGCCGCATAGCTTTCAAATTGCTGACCACATGAGCCTTTATAACGATTGATCGCATCCAGCAGACCGACCATTCCAGCCCGGATAAGATCATCCATTTGAACAGAAGCAGGTAATTTTGCCACCATAAGGTGGGCTATACGTTTTACAAGTGGCGTAAACTTCTCAATAAATTGTTCTTTATTAACGTTTTCTATAGCGGTGCTTAAAGTGGCAGTATTCATAGTAGTAGTGTTTTTGTCAGATTATTATGCCAAAATGGCTGATTAAAACTTATGATTGCGTTAGTCTTCGTTACGGTTATTCAATTATAAATGCAAACTAATTCCTATATATAAGCCCCAGGCTGTAAAAAGGGTTATAGCTAATCCCAGGGCAAGATTCACCATATCTTCACTCTTTCTTTCCCACCAACTAATATTTTGTTGGGTGCTATTAAATTGTGGCATGGCCTGACTCCTTATTAAATTATTGAATTATTGAATTAAAATGGTAATTACGCGTAAATTAGAGCTATTTACAGCTCTTGTAATTCTTTTTTTTACAATCCTGGGCCATAATCTGAGCATTAGCGATTTGAGATGGTTCCATCTCCTTATTCATCCTATCTAAACTTTCTTCAGCATTTGTGTCTCCCTGGCTTGCAGCAAGATTGAACCACATATGTGCACGAATAGAGTCCTGAGGTATGCCTTTACCCGTGACATACATAACCCCAAGGTTATTTTGTGCAGTCGCATACCCTTGTTCAGCAGCAAGGCGATACCACTTGACGGCTTCCTTGTAGTCACGGTTCACACCTTTGCCTTCTTCATACATCCAGCCGAGATTATTTTGCGCATTTGCCATTCTTTTTTTAACTGCCTGGCGATACCATTTCACAGCTTCTTTATAGTCCTGAGTGACTCCTTTACCTACGTGATAAATAAATCCAAGATTATTTTGTGCAGACGCATACCCTTGCTCCGCAGCAAGCCGGTACCATTTCACTGCTTCCTTGTAGTCCCGGGTTACACCTATGCCTTCTTCATACATCCAGCCGAGATTATTTTGCGCATTTGCCATTCCCTGAGTGGCCAGAGGGTGGAGTATTGTCAGGGCCTTATCATAATCACCTTGTTTATATGCTTCTATTCCGTCTTCTATACCACCACTCCTTGCGGTATTACTGCATAACAAAAACAGGGCAGTTATAAATAAGATCCATTTTTTTAGATTTATTTTCAAAATGTTACTTAATAAATGTTAATTAGAATTAAGTACGCATAATTTCATATTGAATAAGATTCTTAGTGTTTTATCGGTAGATTTGTATTTTTATTGATGTCAGATATTTTTATATAAATGCATTACAAACATATTATACAGTATAATATGCATTATATGTATATTTTTATAGGGATCTTTTGGTGTCAATTACTACAGTGGCAAAATTAATTAGAACTGCCCGAAACGAGCATAGTCAAAAGGAGTTTGCTCAAAAACTGGGCGTGAAACAATCATCGATCAGCCGTTATGAAAGTGGGAAAGTAAATCCGTCAGTACAGGTAATTGAACACTGTATGCGCCTGGTGCATTCAGAAGGAACTGAATTAATACCAACAGCAGATGAATTGGCAGTTAAAGTAAAGACTGGACTCGCCGAAGCGGATCAGGGCAGATTAAGGCTGGCACTTGAAAGACTTATTGAAGTTCTTGCTAAAGATCGTGTGGATGATTCTACAGTTGATGGATTGTGACAACTAGACGAGAACTAATCCTAATCGTGTGGTCAGAATTGAATTCAGAATAAACAAATGAGAGACCAGCTCAGGTTTAACTTAATGATAGGATAATTATAGATAAACAAAAAAATGGTAATAAGTCACATTTTATCCGGCATATCTTTGTTGGTATTTTTGTTGGTATCTTAATACCAAATTGTGTGAAGTAAAATTTGTAACAGTCTTTATCTGCTTTTGTTTAAAAAGAATGGTAATAAGTCACATATTTTATATTTAAACTAACATAGTTCTGTTGGTATATTTGTTGGTATCTTAATAAAAAATATGTTGAGATTATTTTAATAATAATGACAAAGCATTGAAATAGAGGCAGAATCGATTATTTACTTTTCATAAGTATCCGTATATAACATTTTGGTGTGGAACTGTCAGTTTTGTAGGATACTAAGCTCCTGATTTCCGGGTTTCAGAAAGTATGTGTTATGTGAATTTCGGAAAACAAACCAATGGATAGTATAAATAGTGTGTAAACTTATTATCAAAGCTTGTTTATTTTTGGTTGCATTGGTGTTGCCTTATATGGTCTCTGCGACAGGCTTAGGGAAATTAACGCTCAATTCTTATCTGGGGCAACCATTTAAAGCAAAAATTGATCTTGTTTCTGTAAAAAAAGAAGATATTTCATCTATAACGGTGAGTCTTGCTTCCTTTGACACCTTCCAGCTGGCAAATGTCGATTACGCGCGGTTCCTGCGGACTTTAGAATTCAGTGTAGAAAATAGTGTTGATGACAGCCTTACGTTAAGCTTATTTCTCCGCAACCTGTCATCGAGCCATCTTTTAGTATGTTAATTGAACTGAACTGGTCATCAGGCAGCTTAATCCGAAAATATACAGTACAGCTCGCAGAGGATATGCCTCAGTCAGCACCACCAGTAATGCAGCAGGACGAACCTGTAACCAATTTCCGTCAAACCTGAACCAACGGCAGTTGAGCAACCATATTCCAGAACTGGTGAGGATTTAGTCGGTGATGAAGAACCGACAGCGAAAGAAACAATGCCAGAAGCAGATGTAATGTCAGAACCAGAACCAGAGGAGGCAGTACCTCAACAAGAAACGGTATCAGCTAAAAAATCTGGCGCCACTACCTATGGTCCGGTAAAAAGTGGTGATACTCTATCTAAAATTGCTCAAGAAAGAATTTTTTATCATGTACAGCTAAATCAATTACTTGTTGCGTTACTCCACGCAAATCGTGAGGCTTTTATTGACAATAATATGAACCGGCTTAAGACAGGTTCCATGTTACAGATACCCGATGAGAGTGAAATTGCAGCCATTTCCCCGGATGTAGCTGATAAAGAAGTAAAAATGCAGATGGCTAATTGGGAGGCCTATCGACAGAGACTAGTTGTAGAAGCCTCTATTCCTTCTGCTAGTGATGAGTCAGCACAAATGGCTACCGGTAAAATTACTGCAATCCTCGATGATAATAGCATTGAAACGGAACATGAATATTCTGAAGGGCTGCTAAGGCTTTCTAAAGGAATGGAAAGTGTGGTAAGCACAGAAGAAGGTAGTGGTGAAGATACAATCAGTATTCAGGAAAAATTTAACATAGTTGAAGAGAATTCAATTGCTGGCGAAAAGTCTTTAAATGAAGCTAACGAGAGTATATCTTTACTTCAACGTGCTATGGCGGAAAACAAAACAGCAAATGAGAAGGCATTAAATGAGAGTAATCAGCGTATTGTAGCCCTTGAGAAAAATATTAATGAATTGCAACTTCTGCTTGAGTTAAAAAATTCCACCATGGCTAATGCAGAAGCGCAGGCAGAAAGCATTTTATCCGAAGCCTCGGATTCTCCTCCGACGATAATAGTAAAACCCGTTAAAGTAGTACAGCCTCCGATAGATTCAGTGGAAAGAGGAGGGTCAAATCCGACAGAAGAGTCAAATCCGACAATCATGAACTGGGCATTGTGGATAGCTATTCTTCTTTTAATTATAGGATTGTGGTGGAAAATTAAAGAGACAAGAGCATACAATAAATCAAGATAGTGGTACCTTTTAGACTTACTTAGTCAGGAAAAGTTTACTTTTCAAGTGTTTATCTACTAAAAATTAAATTACTGATAAGCCAAAAAAAGATTAAAAGGGAAGGGCAGATAGTAGCGGAGAGGATAGTCCTTTTCTTTAATCCATCCATATTTTTCATTCATACATTTATCAGTCTCATTCTTAATCAATGATTTATCTTGTGAATACCCTGATTCTACGGCGTATTGATTGGCGCATTGCTTACAATGTAACAGGTCTAAATAACTACTTGATTGTTTCTTTGTTGGGTGTTCCCAGCGGGTGGTAGCACAACTACTCAAGGCAGTAGTAATAACAATAATTAAAATAAGTTTATACATTTTAAAACCTTTAAATAAGAGGCAGTCCCGCTATGGATTTGAAAAACTGAACGATGGATTTGTTTTCATGATTTATCTCTCAGGATAATCATTTTCTATTTTAATACTACTCTCCCAGAATCTATATTAACAATTAACTTTAAATAATCTACTTTAAATAAATAACATCATAAATATGATTTAACCTATTAATATTACAAAATTTTATTTTGTAATAACTGTGCCTGTTAAAGTCCCGACAGCTGTTACAAGAGGAAAAACAGCCAAAAAATAAATTACCGGAAGAGAGAAGATAATCCATGATTTGTGTGTCTCTTTAAAGGTTGATCTGTCGATTATCGAAGCCAGTTTGGATGAGAGAAAGTAGCCGGATACTATTATTAACCCTGAGATAAACATGGTAATTATAGGAGTAATCACTTCCGTTGACTGAGTAAAATTCAATGACTGACTTATTAACTTACTCAGTCCACTATTATCTGCAGTAGCCATTAAACAAAATCCTGCCATAAGATGTATAAAAATCCGAAAACGTGATGACTTGTACCATTTGTATTCTGAGGATTCGTTACTTACCAACATTTAATTACTCCCTGTCATAAAATGACTGATATATTTATTTCAATATTTATTATGACAATATTTTAAGTTAAGTCTATTGTTATCAATACAATTAGTATGTCGTAAATCTTTACATATAAAGCTTAAATCTACTCTTGAAGTATGATTTAAATTATTTTCATATAGACAACTTTATGTTATATATGAATTATTCGTTTAGTAGCTAAGACATGGCGTAGGACTTGCTTACAAAGATAAATTAAGTACAAAACCATTAAATAAGCCGGAGTGTAGAATGAATAAAAGATGGACAGGGGATGCTGCCTTTATGCCTATTTTGAAAGGGTTCTTAAACAGGGTAGGCCTGATAGTAATGCTTTTTATTATGTGTGCGATGTTATATACAGATCCCGGTATAGCAGGAAGCGGAGGGAATCCTAATAAAGTTGTGAGTAGCAATCAAGGTATACCCGGGGGTTCGGGTTCCCACGGGGTTGTAGGAACCTGGGGTTATCCGGGGGTTGCAGGGCCGGGTGGTTATCCGGGGGTTGCAGGTTATGGAGGCTATTATCCAAGCTGGCGTCATACACAGAGCAAAAACTACTCCGGAATAGCCGGGAATAAAGGCTATTCCGGAATTTCAGGGAATAAAGCATATTCCGGGATTGCAGGGAGTAAAGGATATTCCGGAGTCGCAGGAAATAAAAGCTATTCCGGAATTGCAGGAAGTGAGAGTTACCCGGGCATTCCGGGGGATTAGGCAGTATTTGACTATAGAAATAATGTTCTAACACAAAATGTACTATCCGGGATTATTATAAGTGAAGTGTTATTCCCGGATAGGTTAGATTCCATGTTAACAGGGTTTGTTAACATGGAATTTCTACATACTGATACCCAGTGCCAATGCAATGCCGGCACCATATTCCGGATCAGATTTTGTACAGTTTTCAATGTGACGTAACTGTATCTCGCGGGGTGCTCCGCCAAGCGAACGTGCAGTATTTTCAAATAGTACATGTTGTTGCTCCGGGGTCATTAGTTTAAAGAGCTTCCCCGGCTGCGAGAAGTAATCGTCATCTTCCCTGTGATTCCAGTGATCAGCAGCACCGTCTACAGATAGTGGCGGTTCTGAGAAAGAGGGTTGTTCTTCCCACTGGCCGTAATTGTTTGGTTCATATCCAATCATACCATCCTGATTACCATCAACCCTCATTGCGCCATCACGGTGATAATTATGGAACGGGCAACGTGGAGCATTCACAGGTATCTGCCCATGATTTACTCCCAGGCGGTAGCGTTGAGCATCCCCATATGAGAAAAGTCTTCCCTGTAACATTTTATCCGGAGAAAAACTAATACCGGGAATGACGTTGGCCGGGTTAAAAGCTGCTTGTTCTACTTCAGCAAAGTAATTTTCAGGGTTACGGTTTAGTTCAAGAATTCCCACTTCAATCAGCGGATAATCTTTCTTTGGCCATACCTTAGTAAGGTCAAAAGGATTATACGGAAGCTTTGCTGCATCTTTCTCCGGCATGACCTGAACGTACATTGTCCAGCGTGGATAATCTTTCTTTTCAATTGCTTCGTATAAATCACGCTGACTGCTTTCACGGTCATCCGCTATGAGCTGAGCAGACTCGGCATCAGTTAAGCTTTTGATACCCTGCTGAGTTTTAAAATGAAACTTAACCCAGGTCCGTTCATTTTTAGCATTAATAAAACTGAAAGTATGACTACCAAATCCGTGCATATGTCGATAAGAAGCTGGAATACCACGCTCACTCATAACAATTGTTACCTGATGTAATGCTTCAGGTAGCAGGGTCCAGAAGTCCCAGTTATTTTTAGCACTACGTAGATTAGAGCGGGGGTCCCGTTTAACCGCATGGTTAAGGTCCGGGAATTTAAGTGGATCCCGTAAAAAAAATACAGGTGTGTTGTTACCAACAAGATCCCAGTTGCCTTGTTCCGTATAAAATTTAACGGCAAAACCACGAATATCGCGTTCTGCATCGGCTGCACCTCTTTCTCCGGCTACAGTGGAGAAACGCAAAAATAAATCAGTTTTTTTACCTATCAGAGAAAAAATTTTAGCTTTAGTATATTTAGAGATATCGTGTGTTACCGTGAAACTACCATAGGCTGCCGAGCCTTTAGCATGCATGCGTCTTTCAGGAATTACTTCACGATCAAAATGTGCAAGCTTTTCCAGGAACAAGACATCCTGGAGCGTTACAGGACCACGGGGACCGGCAGTCATCGTGTTCTGATTGTCAGGTACAGGTGCGCCAGCTGCAGTGGTAAGCTTTTTTTGGACGGGTTTCATGCTTTTCTCCTCTATTAATAATTAGTACGATGTACAGATTATCTGTTATTAATTGATAAATCTAATTGATTGTTATTAAGATAATGATATACTGGAGTTATTAGCTTTGATTTGTTAGCCCTATTTATTAGGAGGCAAAATTCGATGACATTAAATGAACTTCGGTATGTGGTTGCTGTTGCACAGGAACGTAATTTTCGGCGCGCAGCTGAGAATTGTTTCGTCAGTCAACCTGCACTTAGCATAGCGATTCAGAAACTTGAGGGTGAACTGGGTATTCAGATATTTGAGCGATCTAAAACTGAAATTGCTCTTACGAATATCGGGAGTCTGGTAGTAGAGCAGGCACAACGTGTACTGGAAGAAGCAGATAAGGTTAAGGTGCTTGCTCGTACTGGCAATAATCCGCTTATTGGCCCGATCAGGCTGGGAGTCATCTTTACAGTAGGACCTTACTTATTACCAAAGATTATTCCTGAACTAAAAAAACTTGCTCCTGATATGCCTCTGGATATAGAAGAAGGTCTGACTGCTAATATTGAACAGCATTTACGAAACGGCCATCTGGATGCGGCAATCCTGTCATTACCATTCGATGTGCCCGGTATTATTTCGACACCGTTATATGATGAGGTTTTTAAGGTGGTAGTCTCAAGTAATCACCCATGGGCGCGAATGAAATCGATACGTAGTAGTGTGCTTGAAAAAGAAAAAGTTTTATTGCTTGATTCAGGTCATTGCTTTAGTAATCAGGTCACAGAGTTCTGTCCTGAACTTAGTCGACATTCACAAGATACGGTTCAGGGCAATTCACTTGAAACTATTAGGAATATGGTTGCTTCCGGACTAGGGATTACCGTTATGCCTGCCTGTGCTACAAATCCATATCCTGCAGATAAGCTTCTGAAAGCAGTGTCATTTTCTTCACCGGAACCATCACGGAGGATTGCCATAGTTTGGCGCAAAAGCTATAGTCGTCAGCCTGCAATTAATGTAATCAAGCAGGCAATTAATAAGATACAAGCACCATGGATGAAAAAAATTCAAAAGTAGAATAAGATAATAGAATCCAGCCCCAAAGTTGATCATGCTATTCAGAACTCAGAGGGGGGAGGCTCTTGTATCTGAGGAAAGAATGACCGGAGGGACCAGTAAGGGCAAACTTATTATTTTTTAATTCTTGTGTTCCAGTTTCATCACATCTTCAATCTTCATACCCATTTTTGATTCGCCACCAAAGACAGTTCCTACTTTTTTCTTATCCAAATGTTCTAAATTAAGAGCATAGACTGCTTTAGGAAGCGGAAAGTATTTAACTTCTTTTACCAGAGCAGGTCCTTTCTTCATATAGAAATCAATAAACTCTCTGACTTCTGGCCTTTTTGCCGCCTTTACATTGACGTAAATGAAGATTGGCCGGGATAAAGGTTGATAAGTTCCGTTTTCAACTGTTGCATAGGATGGAAGTACTCCTCCATTACCACCGTCTACGGCCACAGCCTTAAGTTTTTTCTTATTTTCTACATAATAAGCAAAACCAAAAAAGGCAAGCCCGTTTTTATCTCTTGATACGCCCTGAACCAGAACGTTATCATCTTCAGAGGCTGTGAAGTCGCCACGGCTTGATTTGGCTTTACCAACAACCGCTTCAGTAAAATAATCAAAAGTACCTGAATCCGCACCCGCGCCATAGAGCTTAAATTTTGAATTTGGCCATGCTGAGTTTATCTGATTCCATCTGGTAATTTTATTTTGGGCAGCAGGTTCCCACATTTTTTTTAACTCCGCCACGGTTATAGTTTTGCTCCAATTATTTTTTGGATGGATTACTACTGTTAACGCATCAAATGCCACAGGCATTTCAACATATTTCACACCGGCTTTTTTACATTTATCCATTTCTTTTTGTTTTATGGGGCGGGAAGCATCTGCAATATCTGTTTCTCCTCTGCAGAATTTCTTAAAACCACCACCTGTCCCTGATATCCCGACTGTTACTCTGGCTTTTCCTCTTTTGGCAATTTGAAAATCTTCTGCTACTGCTTCGGTAATGGGATAGACAGTGCTGGAACCGTCAATTCTGATTGTTCCGGCATTTGCAATACTGATACCGGCGATGCCAACAAATATGGTTCCTAATGTTACTGATACACCATGCATATTAAAATTTAATAATTTCATTACCTTATTCCCTATTTAATAAATTAAATTTCTAAATTAGATGGCTATTTGAGTTCTAAACATGAATGTATTCAGGCCATCCGGTTTTCCGCCACTTGTTCGAGTAGTTAATGGGGAATTTTTAATGGCAATGATTCTGTCATAACCAAACATAAGACGAACATTCCGATTTGCATACCAATTCAGAGCTACGCTAAAGTTTTTCATGTAGCCCCCCTGAAATGCACCATCGTTCATATCTATCCCGCCAACACGTGCTGCTAGCTCCCATGCGCCTAGTCCACCACTGGCAAGACTAAACGCATTCTTTGGTACCAATCTTCTAAATTTGCCCTGCTTATATGATCTTGATTCACCAGTTAGAGTCCAGGATGCTTCTCCGTACCAACCATGAAAACCAAGAGAACTCATGCCCGTGTTCCTGTCCATCCAGGTTTGGGTGAATTCGCCACCTGCACTAAATGGGCCATATACACCATTTGCTTCAAACCCAATCATTTTTATATTTTTAACCGTGGTAATGGTGCCTGTATCAATTGGGAATAAATCACTCATATGAGTAGTTTCAAACCTATACCGTACTCCGGTTCCCGCGCCACTTATCTGGCCGGAGTCACTGGTTTCCCGAAAATTTCCTGAAATACCCAAATGAATTAGCTTTTGTACCTCATTATCATTATTGATGATGGGATTATATGTAGCACGACCACTAACACCCCATCCCTCATCCATGCTGGTTTTATTTGGGGTAACTGATTCACCGTAAACACCTGTCTGTGCTGTCCATTTTTTACCATGGCCGTAAATATTTATCCCGATCGCACGATCCACAACCGGTTCATTAAGAACGTTCATTACAGATCTCTCCTGAAACATCAAATCATTTGAGCTTTCCTGTAGTTCGCGGCTGAAAGCTTGTTTTTGATGACCAACAGTTATCTTAATTTTTGTATCTTCAAATATTTTAAGGCCGGTATAAGCAAGTTTTAAATCTTTGACATCGACTTTATTGTCAGCAAAATCAATCTGAGTTTTAAATTTCCAGTCTTTAAAGAATGTTCCAACGAGAGCTATACGCGCACGACGAAGCTCAGTTCCATTATTTGCTTCAACAGGAGTACCGCCATTTAAAAACTTATCACTACCGCTAACTGAAGCGTCCGCATGCATGCGGCCGCCGATTTTAAATTTAAAGTTTCCACTTGCAGTTTCAGCTTGTAATCCTTTTCTATCTAGTTTTATTTTGACATTATTTGCTTTCTTGACTTCTCTTTCCAGAGAATCTACTTTACTGATAAGACGTGCAGTTTCAGCTTTTTTTTCTATTTCTACAGCCCTGTTTCGAGGAGGCAAGACAGCAGGAACTGCAGGTTTCTTTGGGGCATCCTCTACTCTTTCAAAGGCACCAATTCGTTCCCGGTCAGGACCTGGTTCTGAAAATATTTGCTTGGTTTTGGTGTCTACATAAAGATCAATAGCATAAGCTCCGGATGTAACACCCATCCATATGACTACAGTGAGTACAAATTTAGATTTAATAAACTTCAAATCTCTCTCCTGGTTTATTAATTAAAGAAGCCAGGAGAGAGAATAGAGGTATAAAATGACGCTTTAATTACATCTATATAAAGATTCCATTACACTAATATAACAGTAATGTTACAAACAACTGATATGCCGTCAATCCTGTAAATTACACGCCTGATGTGCAGACAGACAGAGGCTTTAGATACTTTTTATGATGCGGATTAATTAATTCCTAATTTGGCATGACTGCCATCACAGTAGGGACGATTGGCTGATTCCTGACATCCACATGCATAAACAGTTTTATCTTCTTTGAATTTAACCACATAAGGCGTTTTGTCTGTTGTTACATGTGAACCATCACAATAAGGCCCGTTTTTTGATAAACCACAAGCACAAAATGCTTTTGTATCTCCTGTTTTTACATCAATTACAAATGGTTTATCCTGCCATCTAGTCATGATTTTCTCCTTGAGATTAGTTGGTTCAGTATAATATTAATGTAGATTAAAAGTTAAATTATTTTCACTACTCAATACTTCTGCATAAACAATTTGAGGTAATTATTATGAATATTAAAATATTGTACAAGTAATTCGTAAATCTTCTAAACAAGTTTTAGATCACTGGTTTTTAAAATCAAATTTAAAATAGTACTTAATCCTTGGGAAGTTATCTATTGTCTGTTAGATTTCTATATCTGTGAAAACTTTTGTTTAGGATGTAAGGAAATATATAACTTATGAGATCTGTTTTTCAAACTCGGCAATCGGGCTTTACGTTAATTGAAATTGCTATTGTATTAGTAATTATCGGCCTGTTACTTATTGCGGTACTTCAGGGACAGGAGATGATTAATAGTGCTAAAGTTAAAAATTTAGCCAGTGATTTCAGGAGAATACCTGTCTATATTTATGGTTATCTGGACAGGTTCAAGGAGGTGCCCGGTGATGACCCAAGGGTTGTAGCTAATGTGGCCGGTACGCTTGCCACATCTCCGGCTGGTGTTCAGGGAAACAGTGTAATCAATGGGCTCTGGAACTCAACTACAACTACTGATGAGTCTTTTCTTTTCTGGCAACATGCACGCTTAGCAGGGCTTGCAGCAGGATCAACTGATATTAGTAATCCGGCTTATGTCCCTCGTAATGCGGATAACGGGATTATGGGAATTCAGAGTAATGTAGGTTTTGTTACCATTACAGCGCCTACTGCTATGACTGGCACCTATATTATTTGTTCAGATGGCATACTCGGAAAGTATGTCAGGCAGCTGGACATCACGCTTGATGACGGAGAGACCAGTACCGGATCTGTCAGGGCAGTTCTTCAGTCTGCTCCCGGCACTGCAGTACTCAGTGCTGCAGTGGCTGAAGCCAACTCCTATACAGTTTGTATGGGTATTTGAAGGCCGATAGTTCTTATAAGGTAAATTACCAGAGCATCACAGCCCCATGGCCGGATCTGTCATAGTACAGTCGTAGTCGTAAATAATAAGTTCGTCCATGCAGAAGTCGATTCTCAATCATGGCATTAAATTCTGTGCCACTGTCATCATCACCAGCAAGATAAACAGACTCACCATTAACATCTTCAAAAAGTACTATAACAGAATCAATGTTACCAAATGTTTGTAGTGTATATTTCCTGCTTTCCTCTGGCCGGATCAGGAAGTCCAGTTGCTCTCCGGGATCAATCCGTACCAATTTAGATATATATGGTTTTAGTTCCGTGATCCGTTTTTTGGTTTTAACCGGATAAAATTTTTGTGCTTCTTTAATATCTGCAACAGATAATCCACCTGCCGGAATAAGTGGTTGGTTCTGATATTTTTCCGGAGTTGAAATCAGGCCTGACTCAAATTGATAATGCATAACCGAGTCCTTATCCCATTCTGAACCCTCCACTACTGCGGGCAAAATTTTTCTAATAATGTTGTGGTATATATTGTCACGCTTCCAGAAATTTGGCGGGCCACTAAAATATGAATATACTGCCTCTTCGTTCCAGATTATGCCGGCATTTGGGTTCTGATGCTCATGCGGAAAACCTAATGCATGACCAATTTCGTGCAAAGCTGTATCACGACCGTAATCTGTTGTCAGATCCCAGCCAAAATTCATGGTTCTTTCATTGATATCTGAGACTAAATCTATAGCATCCCTCCCTACATAGGACCACGAGGATCCCGGTTGAAATCCAATACGTATTTCGGCTTCAGCTGCGTTGCTCACTTCATTAAATGCTAATCCAACCCCAAGATCTATCCATGCTTTAAATGATTCTCTAACAATTTGCTTTTGTTTGTTATTACCTCTCCATGATTTAGGTGTATCTAAGAAATAATAATGGAGTACTGTGTGATTTACCCATTTTTTTTCAATGTAGCGAATAAGGAATACACGATTTAGGGCAATGGTATTATTAAGATGTCGATCAGGAATTACCGGGAGGTTACAGCAGGGTGTCATACTTGAAGGTTGATGCGTTTTCTTCTTACTATTAGGTTTAGCCATTTTATGTCTTCGCGTCCGTTTCGTTTCTATATTCTGCTTGGGACTCCATAAAAGGTCTTTTAGTTCAGATATTCCTTACTTCTATAGCAGAAATTTTAAGGAAGAGGGGAGTCAAATTAATATTTATTAATGAATATTGTATTTGATAGATTAAAAGATATTGCAGGTATTGGTATGTGGGGGGATACTAGGCAGACATCTAAAATCTCAAGTATTATTCTGTACAGATATTATTTCGTAATTAAAAGAGACAGCCATGGCAAATGAAATTTTTAAATTACGAAAAGAACATTTAAATTTCAAGAAAATGCTCAATCTGCTCGAGGAGCAATTGGATCTCTTACATAAAGGAAAAGAGCCTGATTATGAAATTATGGCTGATATCCTATGTTATATGACTGAGTATTCTGATGTCTCTCATCATCCAAGAGAGGAGGCTATCTTTTCTCTTCTTGTAAAACGTAATTCCGCTGCAAAAAGAGATGTTGCAGAAATTACCAGACAGTATCATACAATCGGCGAGGCCGGATCTAACTTTCATAAAAAACTTGAGAATCTTGTCAATGGTGAAAGCGAGATTATGCAGCTGGAGGAAATAGAAACGCCCGGGCGTATATACGTCACTATTCTTCGTGCTCGTATGGAAAAGGAAGAACAGAGTCTTTTTGCAATGGCTGAAAAGTTATTTAATGATGATGATTGGAAGAAAGTTGAATCTGATATTCATATATCCATATCAGATCCTATATTTGGTAAGAATGTAGAGGAGCGTTTTAGCTTTCTATGTGATCAGCTTTCACGGATTGATAGCGGCAAACAAACATCTGTTAGAAAATAAAAAGAACTTATCTTCGTCTTCCTCCTGAAGCTCTGTTTACACTAATTCTCTGAGTGCGTCCTTTGCGTTCAGCACGGTTTTCTCTGCGCTGATCTCTTCGTCCGGCACGATTTTCCCTGTGCTCACTTCTTTGCTCGGCCCGGTCACCTCTATTGTCTTTTATTACCTCATTTTTCTGTTGATCTGCTTGAGCCTGTACACTTCCAATAGCCATTAACAACGAGGCAATTAGTATCAATTTTATTGTTTTCGTATACGGCATATGTGTCTCCCTAAATAATAGTTTCAGGATGGTTAACATAGGTGATTCAGAATAATAAAAGTGCTGTATTTATTAGTTACTGTAAAGTTATATCGGTACTATGCAACTTTTCTTAATACTTTTATGTAATTGTAGTTATTTAATATAAAAACGTGATAAACCTGATATTAAATAAAATGAATGTATAATAATATGATAATTATCAATTACTTGCGATATATCAGTAATGTGGTACTTATCCACCATCCCGCAAGAAACTTTTAATAAAACCCGGGTACAAGGTTCAGAGTTCTAATAAGCCTAGTTTATGGGCATATCCGGCGAACCGAACTAAAGAGTTTGGTTGGTCTTCCAGCGCATGAGACATTGTCTTCTGGTACTCTTCCTCCGAATAATTATGGTGAGTACATACCAGAAATACCAGTCTTACTAATTCAGTTTCCCGATGAAGAGTACACAAAATTTCCAGTTTATTTTTTTCAATCTGGTTTATTAGTTCTGAAGGAATAGCGCCCGATGGCTCACTTGTAGGGAAAATATCCAGAAATGTACCATTTGCAATGACCGAATATCCTTTACATCTAATTTTGAATATTAAAGCGAGAGCATCCATATTATGACCTTTTTTTAATAATAAAAGACATAGATAAATTATAAATCACTTTAGTATCAATCATATAAGTGCAACTATAGTTATAAATACTGTCATCGATACTATAATTTTTAAACCAAGCAATATAATTACCATGACAAGTATTCAGAATATATATCGGACTGATAAGGGGAGATACTTAGGATGCCGGTTGAAATTTAGCATTTAGATTTTGACGTAGAGCTAAAGTTCAAATCTATATAAATTTAATCAACAGATATTACTATATGAAAATAATATTAAATTATTAATCCGCTATTTGAAATAGTTAATGGCTGATAATAGATAATACAAAAATTAAGCTACCCTGGTAAAAAAGGGGTAGAGCTATGATCTTAACTTAGATGGGGGTAGATAGTAATTGCAGAGGGGGGAAGAAGAAAACCCTACAGACAGATACTCAGAGTATCTGCCTATAAGGTTTAAATGGCGTTATTTTATGGGCAAGTATACATTGTCCCGTCGGTTGAATCCTTGATCTGATCACCTGAATCTTTATCCTGGCAGTCTATTTCATTCAGAATTGACTGGGCAGATTTATCTTGTAGTGCTCTTTCTGCGGTAGACATTTTATCAATATCCTGGAGTTCAGCATTATCCCCGGCCATAGCAGGTGAATTGATCATAAATACTGCTAAGGCAGCAGCGGTGAGCAATAATTTGTTCATCCTTGTTTCTCCTTTTTCAGATTTATATTCGGTGTATAGTTTGTGAATCCAACCTTAAGAAAAATTAACAATATTTTCGTGTAACAGGACCCGATCCCTGAACAATACCAAGTACGATGATATAAATCAATTTATTTTAAATCGTAATTGTATGAAAACTCATTGACAGGCTCAGAGTTTATATTCTGATATATGAGTTTCCAGTGAAGAATTACCCGGTTAATGGTTATAGCCAGGGTCCTATAGACTAAATAAGAAGGGGTATCAATGAACTTGTTTAAAAATAACATTCTCGCGTTATTATCAGTAGTGTTTTTGTTTACACTTGCAGCATGTGCTCCGGAAGTGGGTAGCGATGGATGGTGCGAAAATATGAAAGAAAAACCTAAGGCAGATTGGACAGCTAATGAAGCAGGAGGCTTTACAAGACATTGTATTTTAAGATAAATGATACGACTTAGAGTATAAATATAATGAATCTATTACTTAGCTTGTCCCGATGTGGAATGTTAAGCATACCAACCAAATAAAGCCCCCGCTCACATATATGTGGACGGGGGCGGGTTATTACTAACCTGGGATCAGGCTTGTTTACTTACAAGCTGCAGGGCGATATTGGAGAGTGGTAGTTCCGTCCGTATCACCTACAGAGACAATCCCGGCCGCGTCACAGAACCATTTCAGGATATCTTTACAGTGTTTCTTTCAAAATTTGGTAAATAATGACGTTTTTTGTCAAACAGAGGCTGTCTGAAAATGCTTACTGTCTGAAAAATGTGATTTATTTACTTTAGACGGTATGAAATACCGGAGTAGTTTAAGAGATGTGAGGGTTGTACTGATAAACACAAAATGAAAGATAATTTTATATTAAACGCAAGTATCTGTTTTTTTATTTTAGAAGTGGATGATCTTTAGGCAATTGTTTTGAATGCCACATTGCAAGTTTATGTCGTAATGATTTTTCGGCCACCTGATCTTCAGGTAAAGGCTGAATAATTTTGTCATGGACTAAAAGTCTGTAGATATACAAAAGTTTCTCACTCGCTGAATCAGTTGCTTCAAATTCAACTACTCCGCGACCTTCCGCATATTTTACTCCTGCAATCAACGCTTCTTTAAATATTGCATTTTCATTTTTTAATTTTTTCATAATAGCGCAGATAAAATCATTCCATTAATTCTGATACTGATTATGTTGTTTATTTAATTAACCTGATAATTGCTAAGGCTATATAGTAACTCATGGTAGAAGTAACCGCATATCAGAAATATAGGTTTTATAATTTAGCCATTCTAATAACTGGATAATTTGTTTTGCCCGGCTTTGTCTGGGATAACGACTCAATGAAAATTGTGAGCCATGAGATATTTCGAGTTCAGCAAAGAGGTCAATTACAGGCTGCGGATAGCTTCCCTCTTTATAGAAAATTGTCTGATTACAAGCCTGCCAGATGATATCACGCAAAGTTAATGGAGCAATGATCCTTCCCGGCGGAGTGCCGATCGTATAGCTATCACGTGCTAAGAAGCTACCATGAGCTAATGTAATTCCCTGTTTCGCAATTTGCAGAATTGAACCACATAAGGTTTGAATTGTTAACTGATGCGCTCCTATAAGAGCCTGGATTCTTGAAATCTCAGATTTTAGCTCATCAGCCCCAGGCGTGGAATTTGCCAGGCGAAAGTATGCTGCCATTACATAAGCATCAGAATAATCGTCATTTAAATCAGTAGAATTGAAATCCCGCCCCTGTACTTTGAACTTGATTATTGCATCACGAAGTTTCGAAGTCTGCTCCTTAATCAGAGAGCTCTCATGATTAACCATTTCCAGAAGACCACGGACCGTATTTCCGGTTTTAACAATATATTGATGCATAAGAAGCAGACCAACTAAATAGCTAATAATTTAACAGCAGAATTCTGGCAACATATTAGATAATTATTAGCAAAAATTAACATTGGAGTATAGCTATACTAATTTGATAGATATGAATTAAATAATAGTTATAGCCATTTTTTATCTTGTAGAAATTTGTCTCAATTAATATTTAATGTCCGGTAACGCTTAAAGTTATTATTGTTTAGCGGATTTTTTCTGAAAATCATTGTAATAATTATTTTTTGGTTTGTTGTTGACCGGTTTTTCATAATAATCTTCTGCCCCGTAATAATCTTCCCCCCATGTATGTAAACTATTGATCAGGCCATGTTGTCCGTTTTTTGTTTCTTTTTTTAATATTTTTTGGCTTTTTGTTTTACTGGCTGCAGGTTTGGTACTAAGTGCCATTTTTTTATACATAATTAACTGCGTCCTTTTATATAAACTAGAGTTAAAAATTCTAATATCACTGTTTCTGGGAACCCGGTAATCATGTTATTAAAATCTGTAAACATATTCTGTGAGTAAAATCACAGAATATGTAATTAAATCTTATCTGCTGGTTTCATGGGATCTGGCAATTCTATAATTCATAGCGGACTTTATTATCGGGAATTTCCTGACAATATTGATTTCAAATTAATATATCTGGTTTATACTAAAAGGTACATTCATGTCTTTTTTGATTTGATTCTTCCTGTTTCATTAGAACATGTACATATATGGTTCTTGTAGTAACCAATAATCAGAGTAAATTATAATTTCTGATTGTTTATGAAAACTAATGCAATAATTTTCAGATAAATTGAAACGAGACAACTTATAAATTTTCAGGAGGAACTACTATGCTTTACAGAGAAACTCTGACTCCCGCTATTATCGGAATGGCACTTATTTTCACCTCTGCTACAGTATCTGCTTCCGAGTTCGATAAATCAGCTGAGGATCAATCAATCATAGTAGCGCAGTCCATGCAACATGGAGGTCATGAGAATTGTAATAATCAACATAATGAGAAAAAGGCCTGTCAGCATAAAAAAGGAATGAATAAAAGCAGTGGCGGCATGATGGGCCATATGTCGGGCAGATCCAGGCATGGGGGTCAAAGTTACGCACATATGATAGCTACTCATGCGGATGAGTTGGAGCTTTCTGACGCTCAGCTTGGAAGAATTGTCAGATTACACATGAAACATGCACAGGAACACAAGCAGTTTAAGAAGAAAATTCGTAAAAGTATGATGCATTTTCATCATGCAAGTATGAAATCCGGTACTGATGATGCTACTTTACGTAAGTTGGGTAATGATCATGTAGAGGCATTTAAAGCTATGCTTGAGCAGCATATTAGAAGTCGTAATGTTGTACATGCAATTTTAACAGCTGAGCAAAGAGAGCAGCTAAAGACTATGAAAATGAACCATGGTATGCATGGCGGGGGCATGGTGGTCACAAAAGTCATGGTAAGCAAGGCAGTAAACATAGCCAGCGTTATTACTAATCTATAAATATAGTTAAGCTCTGAAAGCTTAATAATAAAGAAATACGGGTGGCGGGAGAAGATCCTGACGGAGTTTTTCTTACCACCTTAATAATCTTTTACTCAAGAAGCTTCCAAATGTACTCAGTGCCAATATAGGTAATCCATAATAGACAAATATATATAACACACCATCTTTATCACAATGTAAGGCATATGCAGTTGCAGCAAGGCAGCCCACACTAAACCCTGCTAGTGCACCAAGGGTCGAAGGTTTTGGAGAAGCTGTTTTGGCATACCAAAATTTCCAGGATACAGCCAAAGTTATTCCGCCCCCGCCAATGATAACGGCAAGGCAATAAATGGCGTTAGGATCATTCAGGCTTATAGTTGCATCAGATGTAAGAAAAAATGGATATTGAATGATGATTTGCCATAGAAAAACAGATATTGCCAGTAAGATAGGTGTAAAGTGCCATTTATTGATTTTTGTAATTGGTCTGGAAAAATCTAGTATAAAGAATATACTTCCAATCCAGCAGGCAAGAAATATTCCTGTCTTCCAGAACATAGCTCCGTTTTCCAGGGCATTCGGATAGTCTATACGTAGGCCCATTATAGCCAGTACTGCACCAGCTAATACTATCAGGCATATAGTACAGTGTGCCCAAAGCTTGGAATCTATAAGCAGATCCTGTGGCTTGAGGTCAGCTACCAAACGTTCAATTAATTGGTCAGTCATTTTTGACATCCTTTTCAGTCATCCCGGACCTCTTCTACTGCGGCCATCATTTTTTTCATACCCCGATGGACCATAACTTTGACCGAGGATGGGCTATGACCGGTTTGTTTAGATACTTCCTCAATAGAGAACTCCTTAAGTTTAACTAACTCAATTATTTCTGCCTGGGGAGAAGGGATAAGTTTTAGTAAGGTTTTGATATCGTGTTTTGCACAAATATCCCGCTCTGATTCCTGAGAGTGATAATCATCTTCCAACTGAGTTTCAACATATTTTAATGTTGCGCGCATATGGTCTATCCAGCGATGACGTGCGACTGCTGCAATCCAGGGGCCGAACGAATAACGGGAGTCAAAAGTCTGGCGCTTGGCATGTAATGTCAATAATGTATCCTGAATCAGATCCTCCACTACGTTAGAGTGAACACGTTTTATAAAATAGGCCGTGAGCCAGAGACGCAAACTGGTCAATAGCAGACGATAAGCATTCTGGTCGCCTTTTAAAACGGCACGTATCCATTCATCCCATTTCTGACTGTTATAATTCGGCATTAATTTCTTTGTTATACGTAATCATTAGGCATATGGTTACATTTATATGTAAAATTACTACAGAGTGTAACCAATCTGGTTATCCCGCGTATTAATATCCATGAAAAGAATTACGCCTGTTATCATTTTAGCAGGGAGTTTTTTTCTACACATTTAAAACCAACCGATAAGGAACCTAAGTCATGCAATTCTCAAAATCTCTCCATTCCGCGGCCGCTCTGGCTGTTTTTATTGCAGGTGCTGCAATGATAGCTCCTGATGTGCAAGCTAAAGAAGGATTTGAAAAATGTGCCGGTATAGCAAAAGCAGGTCAAAATGACTGTAAGGCAAACAAACACAGTTGTGCCGGTAAAGCAAAAAAAGATGGTGATGCAAAGGAGTGGGTATATGTTCCGACTGGTACCTGCGACAAGATTGTCGGTGGCAGCAGCGTTAAATAATAGTTAAATGCTCCCTGGTTCCTGCCGTGCAGCATAAACCATTTGAATTATCCGGCATCGGTTTGAGAGCGCCGCATGTGCGGGAACTTTTAACTTCTAAAGTGAAAGTTGGTTTTTTAGAGGCTCACTCCGAAAATTATTTTGGTGGTGGTAAGCCCCGTAAATTACTTTCACAGATCGCTGAGGTATATCCACTTTCCCTTCATGGAGTTGGCCTCTCTCTGGGGCGTGCGGACGGACTGGATCAGAAGCATCTCGGCCAAATTAAATCACTTGTTGATGAAATTAATCCGATTTTTGTATCAGAGCATCTGACCTGGAGTGCATATAATCATATTCATGTTCCTGATTTGTTGCCTATTCCTTTTATTAACGAGGCTATGGACATTTTTGTAGAACATGTCTCAGAGTTTCAGGACAAAATCGGGCGTCAGATATTGATTGAAAATCCATCAAACTACCTTGCTTTTGATAAACTGGATTATAGTGAACCCGAGTTTCTAAATGAACTTACTGACAGGAGTGGCTGCGGGCTTCTGCTGGATATTAATAATATTCGTGTTAGTGCACATAATCTTGATTATGACCCAAAGGCTTATATTGATAGTATTCGTGCAGATGGACAAGTTAAGCAGTTTCATCTTGCAGGATATTTAATTAACAGGCTTGATAATGGTGAGAAAATCTATCTGGATACACATAGCAAGCCTGTATATCCTGAAGTCTGGGATCTTTATGAATACGCACTAAGCCGTTTTCCAGATGTAAAAACCTTAATTGAATGGGATGTTGATATCCCTGCATTAGATGTCCTGGTAGCGGAAGCAAATAAAGCCAATACCATATATAAACGAGTTAAAGAAGAATCCAATGCCTGCACTCCGTGACATTCAGGCCGCCTTTATACATGACGCTTATACAGGCGAGCAGACTAGTGTTGTCTATTTGAATAAAAATAAGCTTAATTCGCCGGAAAGACTAGATATTTATTACAACAACACATTGCTCGGTCTGGCAGATATTCTGACTGCAACTTATCCTGTATTACAAAAAATAGTCGGCGAAAATTTTTTTAGGACAGTAGCGCATTTTTACATTGAGTCAAATTCTCAGATTACCGGTAATCGTCATACATATGGAGGAGAGCTTGCCTCGTTCTTAAGATCATATGAACCTGCTGTTTCATGGCCTTATCTTCCTGATATAGCTGCAATTGAATGGGCATATTTTCAGGCATCGATTGCAGAAGATGCTCTGGCATTAGATTTTAGTGGATTAACTGATTTAATCTCAGAACATCCCGATTTTATTTTGTCACTTCATCCCGGGGTCCATTGTATTAAACTGAATTTTAATGCGCTGGAGATCTGGCAGGAGCATCAGAAAAATAAAATTGAAACTATAAAGCTACAGGAATCTCCACAGACTGTTCTAATCTGGCGTGATCAGAAGGATGATATTTTTCTCCAGAAGATATCCGAACCCTTAAAAAAATTGCTCCGATGTTGTCAGAAGGGGATAGATTTTACTCAGGCAATGTTTCAGTCCAGTGACGGACTACAGGATCTTACTGCATTCCAGCAAGAATTTGCCCTGGTTGTATCTTCAGGCATATTTGTATATGTGGATAGTAACCAATGACCGGATATATCTATACTCTTGGGTGTAAATTTATAGGAAATGCCGGCTGGCTTCAGGCTACTGCCTTATTAGCGATCCGGCTGTGGATTGCTGAAATATTTTTTATGTCCGGGCTGACAAAGATTAAAAGTTGGACTACGACAATTGCCTTGTTTGAAGATGAATATAAGGTTCCGCTTCTTTCACCTGAGGTTGCTGCTTATATTGCTACTTTTACTGAATTAGCATTACCTGCATTGCTTATACTCGGTTTAATGACACCATTAAGCGCACTTGGTCTGATTGGCATGACACTTGTAATTGAGATTTTTGTTTTTCCTGACACGACTGAACATTATTACTGGTTACTGTTATTAAGTGTTTTGTTTACACACGGAGGAGGAAAGTTCGGACTGGACTACTGGCTGTTAAAGCGGCTTAAAAAATGTCCGGGTGTGTAATACCTTAGATTACAAGTTTTGTATTAACCATTTTTATGAGGTTTCCTGAATATTTTCCAGAAAATCATAAATTCTTTTAATGCATATAAATGAAAATATCGAGGCCACATGAAACGAGATAATGAGTTGTGGCTTACACACCTGAGAAGCGAAGGTGCAATTCAGCATCAGGCGCTTTCAGATCTTCGTGATGCGCTGATTTATAGCTTGCGGGGAACGTTGTGGAACGGAGCATTAATTGATGACGCATTTCTGGAAGATACTGTGCAGGACTCAATTATCCGCATTCTTGATCGATTAAAACAATTCGAGGGACGCAGTCAGTTTCTTACGTGGGCAACATCTGTTTCAGTCCGGGTTGCTATAAGCGAGCTTCGGCGTCGAAGATGGAAAGATGTTTCTCTGGATGAATTAATTTCAGATGCCGGCCCGGTTCCGGAGAGAGCTATTGATACTTGTCCCGAGCCAAACATACTGAGAGAAAGAGAAGCCATTATTAAAATAATGTATGGCTTAATTCATAACAGTTTGACAGAGAAGCAGCGGTCAGCTCTGCTGGCTGAATTAAAGGAAATGCCGCAGGATGAAATTGCCAGACATATTGGTAGTAATCGTAACGCCATATATAAATTAACGCATGATGCACGTAAGCAATTAAAGAAAGGCCTTGAGGCTGTTGGTTATAAAATGACTGACATTCAGACAATATTTGCTAATTGAGGAATAGATCATGTCACTTTCAAAGAAAGAGATAGATGGACTGATGCGAATGATTAGTCTAACGAAGAATGAAGAAATCAATTGTGAGCAATGTCTCTCATCAGTATCTGAGTTCGCAGAACTTGAATTAACAGGCAAGTCTCTTTCAGATGCACTAAAGGCTGTTGAACATCACCTGTCAGTCTGTACGGAGTGTCACGAAGAATATTTGCTCCTAAGAAGTGCAATTAAAAAAATGAATGATTAAATCAGCAAGTATCCGAATCAAGCGTGTTTACGACCCGCCCAGTAAGGATGATGGTCTGAGAGTTTTAGTAGATCGTCTGTGGCCACGTGGATTGAAAAAATCCGGTTCCCGTATTGATTTTTGGGCAAAGGAACTTGCACCAACAACAGCACTTAGAAAATGGTTTAATCATGAGGAAAATAAATTCAGAGAATTTCGTCTCAGTTACCTTGAAGAGATTTCCTTCAGGCAGGATATTGTCAGGAAAATATTTGAGCAAGCTGATAACGGAACAATTACTCTTCTCTTTGCCGCTGCAGATCGTTTACATAACCAGGCTATTGTTTTATAGGAATTTTTGAAGCGTAATAGCTAATTGTAATTTCTATAGGTAAGATATGTGATTATAACGGCGTCTTACATAAGACAAATAATAGAAACTGATTTGTTCAAGTGAGTCTACGTATACAGGTCCTCTGTGCGGAAGTATCGAACTAAGGATTTATATAAGAATATATTAATCTTAAGATTAATATTTATATAAGGAGAGCATCATGCATTTACAGGAAAATGGATTATCTATTTTTTGTGGAATCTTATTAGGGGTAACATTACAGATGTCCTCTGCCAATACTGTCTATGCAAACGAGATGTTTAACATCAACTTGCCACAATTACCAACCGCTTTGGGCGGAGAGTATTACAAGATTAATAACGGGCAATTGCAACGCCCTGTCGGATATCGCGAGTGGATCTATGTAGGTACTCCTGTTACCCCTCATGATATGAACGGTGGAAAAGCTGCATTTCCTGAATTTCATAATGTCTATATAGACCCGAAAAGCTGGGCACACTGGAAAAAAACAGGAACTTTTCGTGACGGAACTATTCTGGTTAAAGAGCTTGTTAGTGTCGGATCAAAATCAGCAGTAAGTGGTAAGGGATACTTTATGGGTGATTTCCTTGGATTGGAAGCGACTATTAAGAGTAAGAAGCACTTTCCTGGCGAACCTGGAAACTGGGCTTATTTCAGTTTCTCAACTAAAGATCATAAGTCATTGAAGGTTGCAACTACGAAGTTTCCTGCCGAATCATGTAATAGTTGCCATGAAGCTGCTGCTGCTGAAGACTGGGTATTTACGCAGTATTATCCGGTGTTGCGTGCGGGTAAGGCAGCTGAAAAAAATGCGGGGAGCAAATAATACACAGGTAAGCTGAGTTAAAGGGCCAACAATGAATTATTATTACAGAATCTCTGTTCCTGCTATTTTTACTGTGATTTTCAGCCTGGTACAATTATCTCCGGCAATAGCCGGGGATAATTTTTCACCTTATGTTGATACAAAAGGGAATATTAATTTTCCTCATGGATTTCGTACCTCTATGGTGCACCTTGGGTCATGGTTTGTACCGAAAGGTGAAGCAAGCGGATTTCATGACGTATATACAGAAAAAGAAACAGTACAGACTTATCAGAAAACCGGCAAATTTCCTGATGGGGCAACAATCGTCAAAGAGTTACGAACATCTAAACCGGGCAGCTATACTACTGGTCAGAATGTAAGCCATGCGACAGGCAGTATTAAGCAATGGTTTGTAATGATTAAAGATACAAAAGGTCGTTTTACCGGTAATCCGTTATGGGGTGATGGCTGGGGCTGGGCATTATACAAACCGGCCGAAAAGAGTAAAAATATTTCCACTGACTACAAAACTGATTGTCGTGGATGTCACGTGCCTGCAAAAGATAAGGACTGGGTATATGTAGAAGCGTACCCGACACTGCTGAAAGAATAATGATCATAATCCTGAGGATGTTCAATGGGTAACCCTGTCATACAAGTTTATTCCAAAGAATGGTGCCCTTATTGTGCTAAGGCAAAGGCACTGTTACGTAGTAAGCAACTTAAATTTGAGGAAATTAATGTAACATCAGATGCCGGAGCTGAACAGGAAATGATTGCCCGTTCTCAACGCCGGACCGTACCACAGATCTTTATAGATGATCGTTCAATCGGTGGTTATGATGATCTGTCACAATTAAACGCGACAGGTGAGCTTGATCAACTTTTAAATATTAAATCATCAGTCGATCTGACAAAGATCTATGATGTAGTAATTGTCGGCGCAGGTCCCGCGGGAATGTCAGCTGCTATTTATGCGACACGGAAGAATCTCTCGACACTGATAATCGCATCTGATATTGGCGGGCAATTAGGGACCACATATGAAGTCAGCAACTACCCCGGTTTCCAGATGATTACCGGTCCTGACCTGGTGCAACAGTTTGAAGAACATATGGAAAAATATGGTATCGATAAACTGGTTGGAGAAAAGGTAACAGGTTTACGTTTTGAAGATCGTTGTAAGATTCTGGATACTGCTTCCAACCGGCAAATTCTGGCCCGATCTGTCATTATTGCAACTGGTGCATTCAAACGAAAACTTAATATTCGAGGTGAAAAGGAACTTTCAGGAAGGGGCGTGGTTTATTGTTCAACATGTGACGGTCCGCTGTTCAAAGGTATGGATATTGCGATTATTGGCGGTGGTAACTCAGGACTGGAGGCTGCAATAGAAATGAACGGGGTGGCACGGAAGGTTTTTCTCATTTCACGTACGCCCTGGAGCGGAGATTTGATCTTACAAGATAAAGTACGCACCGCCAAAGGAGTTGAATCATTAATTTCATATGATCCGGTCAGGATTCTTGGATCTAAGCATGTAGAGGGGCTTGAAGTACGGGAACTTCAGACAGGTGAAGTCCGGATCCTTGATGTACAGGGTGTTTTCATTGAAATCGGGTTGTATCCTAATACAGATTTTATTCTTGATATATTAGACACCAATGGCCGGGGTGAAATTAAGATCGGTTCTCATGGACAAACCGGCATTTCCGGTGTTTTTGCTGCCGGAGATGTAACAGATATACATGATAAGCAGATCGTAATTGCTGCTGGTGCAGGAGCTAATGCTGCATTGGGTGCATTTGAGTATCTGGTGACGCAACATTAATTAATCCGTTAGTACTCCGGGCATTATTTAGTAGTTACTTTCTCAATGATATCAGGAGGCCTTTTGATTGTTTTAACCTGGTCCCGGCCACCTGATTTTGCTAAATAAAGCGCTTCATCGGCTCTGTGAAGCCATTGTTCCCAGGTTTCATTAGGTCCGCACTCTGCCACCCCAAAACTCAGTGTAATAGTGCCTACCTCCTGAAATTTCACAGTAGCAATTTTTTTACGTAGCCTTTCTGCAAGATTTGATACAATTTCGGCTGTTGTATTGGGGCATAATATTACAAACTCTTCTCCTCCCCAGCGGGTAAGAGAATCCGATGCACGCAGGGATGAGCGAATTGTATTCGATAAATCAATAAGCACCTGATCGCCAACCGGATGACCATAATGATCGTTTATTTTTTTAAAATGATCTACATCAAGAATCATCAGGCTCAACCGTTGCCCGTATCTTCTCAGGCGATCCATCTCAGTTTCTACGGTTTCCTCAAAACGTCTTCGGTTCCATGCGCCGGTAAGTTTATCAGTACTTGCCAGTTGATCAAGCTCACCAATCATAATCTTCAGTTTCCCCTGCATTGCAGCAAGTCCGCTTAGCACCTGGCCAATTTCGTCCTGGCCGGAGACCGAGATATCTTCATCCAGATTTCCTTCAGCAATGTGTTTGAAGTGAGTGACTGCCTTATTCAGTGGCCGTACAATTGATCGGATCAGTAGTGTTGCCGCAATTGAGACGAACAATATACCTAGTAATGTTCCGTATATAAGAATGTTACGAATAAGGGTAAAACGTTCCGATGCTTCTTTATAATTATTTTTTGCAGTCTCGCCGATCTTTTGTAATAAAGTATTTGCCCGAAGATTGGCATTCTTGTAATAAGGGTTAATTTTGCTCAGAAAAATTTCATTAGTTTTTTGAAAGTCTTCTGCTTTCAACGCGTTTACAGCTGGAATTAGTCCGTCGTTCGCATATTGTGTACGCGCAATAGTATACAAATTTGCAAGATCCTGCTCTTCACTCGTTAATTGCCTTTTTTTATATTCACCCAGAATAGCAGTAATCTCATTGAGGTTGTTAGTTATGGCTGTGATGTGTATGTGTACAGAATTTTCATTATTTTTTATCTTCGGATAATGATTTTTTGGATCTTGCTGTAAACCAAGCATAATATGGACACGGTTTTCATCCATTAACAGCATGATACGACTAAACATATTAGTGGGTTTAAGACTATCTTTATAGGTTCTGTCCAATGCATCGTTTGTCATTGCGATACCATTGAGCCCGACAGCCCCGCCAAACAGAATCAACAAGGCCATGGTGCACATAATCACCCAGAGCCGTGTTTTTATACTGGCATTCTTAAGAAAATCCATTAATGGCTTCACAGATTATTCCTTCAGAGTACGTATTATAATAGTGCCACTATGACTGCCAACCTGTACATAATGACCTGTGAGCTTCAGTTAGTAAAGGGTCAGGGGTAATAATCTAACGTACTAATCCAATTCTCTCAGAAGGTGCAATTTATTAGATATTATAATTATGCTTGAGTTCATTCAGAATTAAGTTTGCTGCATAACAGATGTTATACGCATTTATATTTTTTTTCATTTAGAGTCTTAGGAGCTGCCGTGTTTAAGCTTGTTTGTGCCCTGTTAGGGTTTTACTTCTTTGGATTTTTCGGTGCATTAACTGGTTATTTCTTAGGCGGTATTGTTGATCGATCCCGAGCTTACGGTATTGGAGGCATTAACCCTCTTAGCAGTGGTCATCGTCAAAAAGTCTTTCTTGAGACGGTTTTTATTTTACAGGGAAAACTGGCTAAAGCAGACGGTCATATCTCAAAGCAGGAGATTGAGCATGTAGAACAATTCTTTCAAAAGCTTGGTATGTCTGCTGAGCATAAACAAAATGCAATTACTCTGTTTAAACAAGGATCAGGACCAGACTTCGATATTGATCCAACCTTAAGGGAGTTTATGGAAGTTTGCGGTAACACGCATCACTTGAGACAGATGTTACTGGTATATCTCATTGTGATGGCGTTATCAGACGGCAGTATTGTACCGTCTGAAGAGCGTTTATTAATCAGTATTGCTCATCACCTTGGCTATGATGAAGCTGCGTTCAGGCATATGTTGGATATGGTTTTAAATCAGTCACACTTTGCAGGAGGTCAGACAACTTCTGCCACTGCCCTGGAGGATGCATATAAGGCCCTGGGCGTTAGTAAAGATAGCACCGATCAGGAAATTAAACATGCATACCGTAAGTTAATGAGTCAATATCATCCGGATAAGCTGATGGGTCAGGGACTCCCGGAAGATATGATTGCCGTAGCTACAGAACAGGCAAAAGAAGTGCAGGTGGCATATGATCTGATTTCAAAGAGCCGGTAGAAATAACAGGAAATATTATTATAAACTCTAATAATCATGGTTTTGCCAAATGTATTTAATGTTTTAGTTTATATACAAAAATGATTGATTTCTATTTCTGGACAACTCCGAATGGCTACAAAGTTCTTATATGACTGGAAGAATCAAAAATTCCATATCGCATCATACCTGTCAAATCAGCAAGGGTGAGCAGTTCGAATCTGTATTTCTGCAAATATCCCCAAACAACAAGATACCTGCAATAATTGACTCAGATTCAAAGGGTGGTGGTGTGCCAGTAGAGATCTTTGAGTCCGGTGCAATTCTTTTATACCTTGCAGAAAAAGTACTCAGTTTATCCCCTCAGAACTTGCTGCACGTACAGAAGTTCTGAAATGGTTTTTTGGCAAATGGGTGGCCTGGAGCCGATACTGGGACAGTACCAGTACTTTCATCAGTATGCTATGAAAAAAATTCCTTCCGCGATAGAACGTTATAAGAATGAAACGAAGAGATTATTTAGTGTACTTAACAAAAAACTTGAGAATTCCCAGTATGTCTCAGGAGAATATTCTATTGCCGATATGGCATGCTATCCATGGATACTAAAATATCCTTTTTTAGGATTACAGCTTGATAATTTCCCCGATTTGAAAAGTTGGGTAGATTAGCTTACAGCTCGTCCCGCTATTATCCGAGCATATGAAAAGGGCGCGGAGATAAATTCCATACCGACCGTAACCAGAGAATCAATGAGGTTTTTATTCGGTTCAGAGACCAGTCATTTATCAGAATAATACCGGATACGTAATTTACGGTAAATTCCAAAGTATTATCCTTATAAATTTTCAAAAAGAGCAGCTCTCTTTTATCAGATTACTGAAGGGAATTCGAATCCGATACCAATCTTTTTTCAGTTTTTTAAAACTGACGATCTAATCAGTAGCCGGGCATAGCTATGCGACAATTTGCCACGTTCAAAAAATGTAACAAATACAGTAGAATCTCAATCTTTCAAAATTCGTACAAATAATCAAATGAATAATAAAAGCTTTTGTAGTCAGTTGTTATTAGCAGGAACCCTCTGTTCATTTTCAATTTCATTTGCACATGCGCATAGCTATGGAGTAGGTAATGCAGACGCCTATTCTGGAGGCGGAGCCTCCAGTCATGCACCTATAGGGGTGATGGGTGATCATATGCATAAAAAAGGCGAATATATGTTTTCCTATCGATTCAGTCATATGCACATGCAAGGAAATCGAATTGGACATAGTAAGGTTAGCCCCTTACAAATTGCTACAACGAACCCCAATCCGTTTTTTGGGATGCCGGGGCAACCACCAACTACACGTGTGGTTCCTACTAAAATGACCATGCAGATGCATATGTTTGGTGGCATGTACGCTCCGACGGACTGGTTAACGCTAATGGCTATGGCAAGCTATGTAGAGAAAAGTATGGATCACACTACGTTTATGGGCGGAGCGGGTACAACTGTACTTGGAAGATTCAATACAAAGAGTTCCGGATTTGGTGATACGAAGATCGGTGCAATGTTCAAGCTTTTTGAAACGAATGTTTTTAATACAAATCATCATGCGCACATCAATTTTAATCTCAGCATTCCGACCGGCTCAATCAGCGAAAGAGCTAATGTACTGGCTCCGACGGGTGCGACACCAAATTTAAGATTGCCTTATCCTATGCAGCTCGGATCCGGTACCTTTGATGCGTTACCGGGCATAACCTATACCGGTAATTATAGGAAACTGGGTTGGGGAGGCCAATATATGGCTGAAATCCGTATGGAAAGAAATAACGCTGGTTATGCACATGGCGATAAACATATGCTCACTGCGTGGAGTAGCTATGAATGGGCGCGGTGGATTAGTACTTCCGCACGTATAATATACCAAACAACTGATTCTATCAGGGGCATGGATCCGGCAATCGTTGCTCCTGTTCAGACTGCTGACCCGAGAAATCAGGGAGGGCGTCAACTGGGACTTGCCGTAGGATTTAACTTAGCAGGCCAGCATGGGATTTTAAAGGGACACCGGTTAGCTGCTGAAGCGATAGTCCCGGTTTACAGAAACCTCCACGGGCCACAGCTTGAAACAGACTGGAGAGTTGTTGCCGGCTGGCAATATGCCAGTTCGTTTCTGCAATAATTTCCACTATTACCTGTAATAAAAAGAAAGCAAAATGTGATTTGCATTTAAATACCAGGCCTTTGTAAAAGGTCCTGGTAGTATCCTTGTTGCAACAGTATCTTTTTTGAGTATTCTCAGAATATCAGTTGTGATCATCCTCGTATCCACATCTTCATAAATCTAAGGACTCTTTTTTTTATCTCCTTTCCCTTTGATTGTGCTTTTGTCAGATTAATTGGTTCTTTGCCAAAAGAAATCGGCCATATCAATATAAAAAGCAAATAGGCAAGAACAGTAAAAAATACAAAAGAAAGAAACTCTGTAGTGGATAAGGTGTCAAAGGATATAGTGGATGTGGCTATTTCCCGGGCACTCGTGGCAAAGTAGAAAACCAGTATTAGAATAGCAACACCAGCCGCAATTCTCAGGCTACGATTTAGGAATCTTTCTAACAAATGGTGTGGTTTATTTTTCATATAGCTTATAAGCACGTCAGATATAACGCTAAAAATGGATTATTTCACCAAACAGAGAGGTGATCAAATGATTTCAATTGATACTGTAAGAGAGTTTTTCGGGTGGTGTACTATTATCAATATAGGCATACTACTGGTTGCGACTATTTTTATAGCTTTTGCCCGTAGCACTATTTCAGTTATTCATTCTAAGTTATTTAAGTTAAATGATGCGGATTTATCACTCTCATATTTTAAGTTCCTGGGTCAATATAAGCTGGCTATCTATGTTTTTAATCTTGTGCCTTACATTGCCCTGAGAATAATGATGTAACAGACAAAAACAGGGGCTCCCCGGGAATGTAAGAACAAATTGATTTATCTATGATTCTTCAATTTTGTAGTCTGTTGTTAATATCTCTAAAAGATGCCCGTTTGCATCACGAAAGTAGACTCCTCGTCCGCCATTATCATGGTTTATCTTCATATTTTCCGGGCTATATGGTCCGCTGCCATGTTTGATATTTTCCATTTTCAGGCGTTCAAATATAGTATCAAAGTCTTGTTCAGATACTTTGAATGCATAGTGATGAGGTTCGAATTCTTCGCTATTGGCAAAATCTAAACAAAGAGTTTTATTTACTCTTACCACAATAAAACGTGCAAATTTTCCAATATACTTAAATCCGAATATTTTGGTATAAAATTCGGCAGATTTGACTTTGTCGTATGACGGTATAATCGTATGGTTTAGTGTTATTTCCATAGATGCTCTCCGAATTATAGTTCTGTCCTTATTTGTAAGAACATGCTTTGATTTTTATATGACTGAGCTTAATAGCCATGCAGTCCCGGCTGCAAGTGGTAATGTCCCTACCCAGGATAGTAAAATATTACGTAAAGTGCTCCGATCAAGTGTTCCGGCACCTGCACCAACTCCGACAATGGAGCCAACAGAAACATGTGTTGTTGAGACAGGTAAACCAAATTTACTGGCGACCAGTACCAGAGATGCTGTAATTAAATTAGCGGTTAACCCTTGTATATGATTCATTTTTGTTATCCGCCTGCTCATTGTTCTGGCAACTCGTTTTGCAAATAGCAATCCTCCTGCTGCCATTGCCAGACCTATCGCTGCAATAGAAGTAGTAGGCTGTAGTATGTGCGCTGCGAGAAGTAGTGCGGTTAATTTTGGTGTATCGTTTACCCCACGCGCAAAACAGATTGTCATTGCGGACAAAATATGCAGACGATCCATACTACGCGATATAAAGACTCTGATAGGCGCTTTTATAGGCTTACAGGTAGTATTACTGGCCAGAATAATACCGGGTGCAGAAAATTGACTGATTAAAGTACCATCTGTACCCGGGATCAATGTTTGTGTGGGCGTTACCAGACAGGCACAATCTTTGTCAGCTTCAATCGGAGCCATATGAAATAATCTGTGAGCTAATATTCCAGTTATGACTGCTATTATTGGACTGACTATGAGAGGTAACATAAAAGTATTGGCCAGCTTATCAAAATGTACAATACCTTCATTCTGTGCCAGTCCGGCCCCGATAAGGCCGCCAATTAAGGCATGAGTAGTAGAAACTGGTAGTCCCAGTTTTGTAGCCAGAGAAATAGTTACAGCGGCACCGGTTGCAACGCTTAAAATAAATAATGGTGTGCTGGCCACTATATCCGGTACAAGACCCTTTCCGGAAAAATGTTGTACAAGTTCTCCAGCCAGAATTAATGAGGCGATACTGCCTGCTACTGTTGCAGCAGTTGCTAAGAAAAGTGCCTGACGATAGCTTAATGTATTAGCCCCCCATACAGTAGCAAAGCCCTTGAAGTTATCATTTGCACCATTACTAAAAGCAATAAACAAAGCAGCTATAATTAACAACCAGTCCATTTTCTCATTCCTTTCGGTTTGACCTGCTGAATTACCTGATAAATAGTCAGCAACATTTTGAGGCTATTTTTGACCCTGCTGTTGTGTCGAATGGCATATTACTGCCGCAGCCCGGAAAGATACCCAAATGATCAGAGAAGTCACCTATAAAATCGAAATTATTTACATAGCGTGTGTCATGTAACATACGCCAGGTATTACCACATACAGGAAACTTCTTTCCTGTCTCTATACTATGATGTTTGTCGAATATAAACTGATCCGCATGCTCTGGAATATTGCCACGATATACTACTGCCTGACCATGGTCCTCACATGAAGCCTCCAGTCCTTCTAATTTAAATAACCGGTAAGTTGCAGAGAAGAACCGAAGGTTACCAATACGCAATGCCAATTCAGGATTTGTAATTAATAAAGGTTTATCTGTAACTAATCGTGGATCTGCAAACCCATGGTGATACGCAAGCTGCAGGAAATCGTTCCAATATAGTGCACCACCAAGACACTCACCATAGAGTACCGGATCATTTCGCACTGCATTTGGGACTCGTCGATCTGCGTACACATCTGAGAAATAGAATTCGCCACCCTCTTTAAGTAAATGGTGAATTCCGTCTAGTACCGCATCTTTATCCGGTGACAGGTTTACAACACAATTTGATACAATTACATCAAAGCTGTTTGGTTCCAGATTTAATTCATCCAGATGCTCTATATAGCCTTTCAGAAAACTTATATTTTTATAACCAATAATTTCTGAATGGAAGTCATGATATTTTTTAGCAACAGTAAGCTGCTCATCGGTCATATCAACACCTATCACTTCTCCCGATGCACCTGCAAGTTGAGATAATAAATAAACATCCCGCCCTGATCCACAGCCAAGATCCAGTATCCGGCAGCCTTCAAGCAGAGGAGGGCAGATCAGTCCGCAACCATAATAGCGTGAAAGTATTTCCGGATGAATTCGTGAAAGAAGTGGTTTTAGCCATGAAGGGATCTGGTTGGTGTCGCAGCATGCGTTAGTTTTCAGATCATCTGTATGCTTTAGTTGATTACCGTAATAATCCTGAACAATTTCATACATAGTTGTTCTCCTGATAATTACAAAATGATGTTATCAATTCTTCACATTAATTAATTATGGAAAATTACACTTTGTATTTTTAGGCACAAAGTGTAAATCGGCAAAACCAGCATGAGCATACTCACCGGTATTATCAGTATCAGCTGCTACAGCAAGCAGGTTTAGTCTGAATCGATCAATATTGAGAATTTGTATTGCATCGCTTTCTATGTTTCGCCGTTCTGTCACCCATGCTCCGGCATATCCGGATCCTGAACGTAACACCATCATCTGTGCGCGTTCGGTGTATGCGTTAGATCGTTGGGTACCAACAGGATAGCGATTGTCCCAGACATAATTAAGTGCAATGTCCGGAACATGTTCTCCGTAAAGGCTACGTGCTATCTTAAGTTTAGCTTTGGTGATGAAATCGATTGTCTCCGGAGGCAAACTGAATGCAAGGTATATTCGTGCTGCATAGTCATCACCTGCTTTGGTTGCCATATTTGCAGTTTTAAGTGGTGCATCAATCCTCCAACGCCAGCATAAAACAGGAGTGTGCCTAAGATCGACTGAAACCGGCCTTGCTAATAAGGACATACTGGCGTTAGCTCTGGCTTCTACTGCGACTATATTGTCCCAGGTAGTTATCTGATACTGCGTGGAAGGTATACTTTTATCAAATTGAATTACCTGCCAGGGAGCAGGGGGAGTGGCATCACTATTAGAAATAAAGTTACCTGCATAATTGATTATGTTTTGTGCTGAAGTGTTCATACTCAGTAAACTTAATACCACTACTATCCATTTAATCAGCATATTCCACCTCCTTCCATGTACCGGGCAAGAACTTCAGGTCTCCTGGCTCATCAATATCGTGCATACTAGGAAAGTTTCGTACCGAGCGGCCTAATTTTTTCAGTCGGTCAATTGTTTCAGCACAAACAGTACCAGTGCTCCATTTAACAGATTCAAATAAAGAAGGATGAAAAAAATTCAGACCAAGTAATACATAACCACCATCAGTTGCAGGTATCAATATTGAATCAAAATAACGTAGGCTGTCTTTAGCTTGCTGCAGATGAGTTGCAGTTAGTTGGATACAATCCGTTCCTATTAGTAAGACCGACTCACCATTATCAATAACACGTCGAGTAACACGTGACAGTCGTTCTCCTAAATCTCCCTTACCCTGATCTGAGTATTCCAGTTCATCTGATATTGCAAAATCCTGCCAGATTGCATCTGTTGGTGGCGGGGTAACACATATTTCAACAGAACCCACGTTGGCTTCCAGGGACTGGTTTAATGTATGCGTTAGCATTCGTTTTGCCAGGTCAGCCGCCCCTTGTTTTCCAAGGGCAGGTATAAGGCGCGTCTTAGTAAACCCTGGTTGTGCCGCCTTGGTAAAAATTATTATACGAACTGGTCTCATTGATATCTTCCCTCCAGCTGGTTGGCCGGAATACCCCGCCAGTAATCCCAACGAAGTCGCCACATAAGAAAAATAGTGCGCCAGACTCCATGTAACTCCCAGCGACGCCCTGAAGTTATGACATGGCAATTAATACAACCGGGACGTGAAAGCGTGCGTAGTTTTTTTGATAATTCAATATCTTCCATCAATAATTGTTCCGGGAAACAACCGGCTTTTAGAAAATCTTTTTTTCACAAATATAACCTGATCTCCGGTAACAATATTCGTTAAGTGTGAACGTAGGTTCATCATAAATCCGACTATATAAAGTACCTTTGAATGTCCGGCTATACGAACCAGAAAGTACCCCCAACAAGACAATGGATTGTCAGAAAATGTTTTCTTAACCAGTAAATCTACGGTATCCGGAAGTTGTGTGTCAGCATGCAGGAATAATAAAACCGAACCGGTAGCTCGCTTCGCACCTGTATTCATTTGGTGGGCACGGCCACGGGTGGTTTTTTCTACCCTAAATCCGGCATGTTCTGCTATTTCAACTGAAGCGTCCTTGCTGCCTCCGTCAACAATAATAATTTCGCAGTTGCTCTGCTCAAGTTGCTTTAACTTTTCAAGTAACTGAGGAATCCTGCTGGCTTCATTTAAAATAGGTATGATTATCGATAATTTCATAAAGATTGAAGATATATAGTCTGCTATCTTTTCCAGGTGTGATATCGGAATAACCACATCAATAAACGCTGTGGAGTATGTTTTATTTTCCATATACCCGCGACATTTTTATTTGCTTCAGCTAATGTCGGGTAAATATGGATAGTACTCAGAATCTTTGAAAGCCCTAATCTGTATTTCATTGCTAAAACAAATTCAGCCAGTAAATCTCCTGCATGTTCACCTACAATAGTTGCACCCAGAATATGATCTTTACCAGGCGTTGTCAGCACTTTAACGAATCCATGTGTCGAGCTATCAGTAACTGCGCGATCAAGTTCATCAAATTTATATCTGGTGGTTTCATATGGCACACCTTGTTTTTTAGCTTCCTGTTCATTAAGTCCTACTCTGGCAACTTCAGGATCAACAAATGTGGCTCTGGGAATAATCGAATAATCCACCTTAAATTTTTTAAAGTCCCCAAAGAGTGCATTCACTGCTGCATACCATGCCTGGTGTGATGCGGTATGGGTAAACTGGAATGGGCCGGCCACATCACCAGCTGCAAAAATATTAGGGTAGAGTGTTTCCAGGTATTCGTTAGTTACTACTGTATTTTGTGTTTCAATACCTAATTCTTCTAGGCCATATCCCGTTATCTGTGCTTTACGTCCAACAGAACATAGTAATTCATCAAATTCGATGCGCTGCTCTGTACCATCATGAGTAACAGTAATAAACTTATGATCTCCGTCACGTTCACAACTTAGGGCTCTATAATCTGTAAGTATGTGTACGCCATCTCGCTCAAGCGAAGACTGTACAATTTCAGAGACCTCCTCGTCTTCATGAGCCATAATTCGTGAAGCCATTTCAATTTGTGTAACTGTGGATCCTAAGCGGGCAAAGCTCTGAGCCAGCTCACAACCAATCGGTCCTCCGCCAAGTACAATTAATCGTGATGGTAGTGAGTCTTTTTTTGCAAACTTATCCCAAAGAGTGTCACTGGTGACGTAATCAACTTTATCTAAACCCGGCAAGTTTGGTACGACTGGTTTTGCGCCTGTGGCAATTACAATATTCCTCGTAGTTAAACGTTGTATACCTCCTATATGGAGACTTATCTCAACAGTCCAGGGATCTTTGATGTATGCATAACCTTTTAATACCTCCACTCCTAATTTTGTATAGCGTTCGGCACTATCGTGTGGTGCTATGGTACGGATTACCTCATGTACACGTGCCATTACCTCCTTAAAATTAAATTCTGGTACTTTAGCCTTTAGGCCGTAATTGTCTCCATGGCTTAATTGATGTCTTATACGGGCCGATTTAATTAATGTCTTACTTGGGACACATCCGTAATTGAGACAATCCCCCCCATTTTTTGCGTTTCAATTAAGGTTACTTTTGCCTTAACAGCAGCACCAATATAAGCAGTAACCAACCCAGCAGCTCCGGCCCCGATTACAATCAGGTTCCGGTCAAAGTTTTTTGGTCGTTTCCATTTTGCATAGACTCGCCTGCGTTGTAGAGAATGTAAAAACCATTTGGCAAATAATGGGAACACTCCTAATAAGGTAAATGAAACCAGCAGCCCGGGTGAGATGATACTGTCAAGCCCTGATATTTTAGCTAAATGTGTACCGGCATTTACGAAAACAAGTGTGCCGGCAAGCATTCCGACCTGACTTACCCAATAATAACTAACCGTACGAATTGGAGTTAATCCCATTAAAAGATTAACGATAAAAAAAGGGAATAGTGGCATGAGACGAAGGGTAAACAGATAGAATTTACCGTCTTTGGCAATACCATTATTAATGGTACGTAGTCGATCTCCAAAGCGCCTCTGAATAGCATCACGAAACAGATAGCGCGAGACTAGAAATGCAAGTGTGGCACCGATACTGGAGGCAAATGACACAATTATTGTTCCCCACAACAGGCCAAACAAAGCACCGGCTGCAAGAGTCATTGCTGCAGCACCTGGTAAAGAAAGTGCAGCAACCGCAACATAAAGTGAGAAAAAAATTAGCCCTGTCAGTACCGGTGAATCTATGCGCCACGTTTCAAATTGTCCTAAACCGGATTTAAGATTTTCGAAGGACAGATATGAGTCCAGATCCAATGCAAAAAAAATTGATATCAGGCATATTAGAAGAAGAATTATCGGTTTTCTCATTACCTGGTTTTACTTCTGTAATGTGCCACTACAGCTACTACCTTGACCAGCAGTACAACCGTAGCAGTGATCAGCCACCCGAATTGCCCGGCCAAACGGATCTTCATTTAATAAATCACGTAAATGAGGTTTTCTTTTTAATCTTTCTGTTGATTGCCCGTCCATGCTTAACTCTAGTCCTAATTGCTGATTAAAATCACAGTCGTATAAATAACCTTTCCAGTCAACGCTGATAAGGGTGCGACACATTACGTTTGAATAATTTACTTCTGTGAAATTATCTTTTAGTAATCGCATGTAGTCATTAAACTGACCTTTTGAAATCAATGTAGAACCAAAACGTTGTATGGGCATATTAGTTATAGTAAACAGCTTGTTAAATATAATACCGAAGTTTTCATATAACTCTTTTTTATAAATAGATTGCAGCTTAGTCTGATCAGGAGGTAATAAAGGGCCTTGTGGGTTATATGCCAGATTGAGTATCAGTCCTGTGTCTTTACGGCCATAGCCGAGCAAATTTAGTTTTTGTAAAGCAAGAATACTTTTGTCAAAAACACCTTCCCCACGTTGTTTATCAACATCTGCAATGGAATAACAGGGAAGTGAGGCAATAATTTCTACCTGTTGTCTGGCCAGAAATATGGCCAAATCATCCTGACCAGGCTCATATAGAATTGTTAGATTACAACGATCAATAACTCTGACTCCTAAGGCACCGGCTTCCCTTACCAGCAATCTGAATCCCTCATGTAATTCAGGAGCACCACCAGTTAGATCAAGTGTTGTAATGTTCCTGGCTGCAAGTACCTCCGGGATAAGCATAAGTGTTTCACTATCCATCATTTCACTACGTGTTGGTCCCGCATTGACATGACAGTGTACGCAGGACTGATTACAGCGATAACCAAGGTTAATCTGAAGAGTTATGAGCTGGTCACGATTTAGGTCCGGAAACTTTGTCGCTTGTAGCAGTGGCAGGGTGGCATGCATACCTTATCCTGGATAATTATAAAAATTGCTGTTATGGCACACCGGAAGATGTAAATACTATTGGTACTAGTAATAATACGTATTTTGGACAGTCTGGTTACACTTTATTCAAAATTTTGAAGAGTTTTGTCCGGATCATACTTAATTATCAGTATTAATATGAATCATTGTAGATTCGGATTACAGAACTGATAAAATGATTATTGTATTATTCCAATTAATATCAATATATTGGGTGAAAAAGAATAAAGGAGGTTCTTGTGGAATTGATTCATATATGGATTATATTGTGGCTAGTCTGTGTAATTACCGCCGCAATTATTGGCTCCCGTAAGGAAACGGGGGTCAGTGCTTTTTTTTATGGCCTGATACTTGGCCCACTCGGGGTTATTCTTGTGTTTATTAGCAAAGGAAAGAGAATAGCATGCCCATTTTGTAAAAAACTAAATTACATAACTTCAACAGTTTGTATACATTGTGATAAAGAAATTCCCGGTACTAAAAAAGCAACATAAGGTACATGATAATAATCAAAAGAACTATGTTTTAACTGAAATTGGTAATTACTGAATGAAAATTCTCTCTACAGATATGCTAAGTCGCTTCCGGAAATTTGTCTGGGAGGAACAAACAGGTCCGCAATCAGCCTGGAAGTTGTATGGGATAAGGATCCTGCGGACCATACTAATACTTGCACAAGATATTGTGCGTGGTCAACTCACATTGCGTGCAATGAGCCTGGTATACACGACGTTGCTCTCAATCGTGCCATTACTTGCGTTATGTTTCTCAGTATTAAAAGCATTTGGTGTTCATAATAAGATTCAGCCGATGCTACTAACATTTCTTGAGCCTCTTGGAGAAGAGGGTAAGGACATAGCAGCTAATATCGTGCAGTTCATCGAAAATATGAATGTCGGTGTCCTTGGTGCAGTTGGGTTGGCATTACTTCTATATACCGCAATTTCGTTGATGCAGAAGATTGAACAGTCATTAAATTATATCTGGCATATTCAAAATCCGAGGCGTATTGGTGAAAGAGTTGTCCGTTATCTTAGTGTAATCATGATCGGGCCAGTTCTGGTGTTCTCTGCACTTGGTATTACTGCAACAGTAATGAACCATGATGCGATGCGTGGCATGATGGAAATTGGGATACTAGACGATACTGTAAAAATGATAAGTAAGCTTGTGCCTTATTTACTTGTAAGTTCATTTTTTACTTTTGTATATATATTTATTCCTAATACGCGGGTACGATTTACGCCGGCACTGATTGGTGGCCTGGTTAGCGGGATTGCCTGGCAAACCGCGGGATGGATATTTGCAACCTTTGTAGCATCATCAAATAATTATGCTGCAGTCTATTCAAGCCTGGCAATTCTGATACTTTTTATGATTTGGCTTTACTTATGCTGGCTTATTCTGTTATTTGGAGCTAGTGTTGCATTCTATGTTCAGCATCAGGAATATCTGTATTTCAGAGATGGAAAACCAAGACTAAGTGACCGGTTGAGTAATCGGATGCGCGAGCGCATTGCACTTTCAATTATGTGTTTAGTAGCAGGCAAGTTTCTTGATGGCAAATCAATGCCCTCAGCAACTGAATTTAAACGCTTACTCGGGGTGCCAGTACACGTTCTTCAGACAGTACTTGATGCTCTGGAACGCCAGGAATTTATTGTGCAGAATGGTGATGATCCGCCAGCCTATCTGCCAGCACGTGATCCTTCATTAGTCACCGTAACACAGGTACTGAATACCATGCGTATTGCCGGAGAAGAACGTCTTCTGTCACCTGAAACATTGCCGGTTCCACAACCAGTAGAGCAGGTACTAGATCAGGTACAACGGGCTATTGAGTCGTCTGTCGGGGATATATCGCTACGTGATTTAGTTACAAATAATATCGACCCTTTAGAGCATAATCCGAAAATGATGGAAGATTGGTAGAAACTGGAGACGCGCAGATCAAGTTAAAAGAATATTTGATAATGTTTATTCTCCCTTTATCGGAGAGATTCTCGGGCCAGTATTGGCAGGATTATCCGAAGTCGGATCAGTGGTTAGATTCTGCGATAGTGGCTTGGTAGGTTTTACGCCAAGTTCCTTTAGCATTTCTGCCTGGCGTATAACATTTCCTTTCCCTTTCGAAAACTTGCTGTAGGCATCATCATAAGCAATTTGTGCTTGCTGCAAACGTTTTCCCAGCATATTAAGATCATCCACAAAACCAGCCAGTTTATTGTAGAGTTCTGCTCCACGACTGGCAATTTCCTGTGCGTTACGATTTTGTTGCTCTTGTTTCCAAAGATGTGCAACAGTACGAACTACAAATAACAAAGTACTGGGGCTAACAAGCAAAATATTCTTATCCCATGATTCCAGCCATAAATTATTATCGTGTGATATGGCAAGCATAAAGGCTGGTTCAACCGGGATAAACATCAGAACAAAATCAAAAGACTGTAGTCCATAGAGTTGGTGATAATTTTTTTCAGAAAGTTCCTTTATATGGGAACGGACTGACTCCAGATGTTTTTTTATAGCGGTATTACGTTCAGGATCATTGTCTGCATTAGCATGTATTTCATATGCTGTAAGTGATACTTTGGCATCGATAATCAGATGACGATTTTCTGGTAGGTGAATAACCACGTCTGGCTGAACCCGGGTTCCATCCTCTCGTACATGGCTTACCTGTACATTATATTCGTGACCTTTGCGTAATCCGGAGGCCTCTAATACGCGTTCCAGGATTAGTTCACCCCAATTACCTTGTGCCTTGGATTGTCCTTTGAGAGCCTGAGTAAGATTATGTGCATCGTCAGATAACTGATTATTAAGCGCCATAAGTTGCTTTACTTGTTCAGATAATGCTGAGCGATCTTTACCTTCCTGAATATAAACTTCCTGTATTTTTCCCTGAAACTCAGAAATTTTTATCTTGAGAGGTTCCAGTAGCTGATCAAGATTAGTTTTATTTTGATCAGTAAATTTTCTGGATTTCTCTTCTAAAATTTCACCGGCTAATATTTTGAATTGATTGGATAGTTGTTTTTCGGTGTCTTCCCTGAACTCAAGTTTCTCTTTAGTCTGTGAGCGTTCCAGTTCTAATGTTGTTGTCAATTTTGCAATGTCAGTGCTCAGCTCTTGCCTTTTAATGGTCAATTGGTTCTGTAAGAGTGTAAGTGCATCATGCTCCGTTGCCAATTTTTGTAAATTTTGCTCAGAAGCAAATAATTGCTCATTAAGACGGGTAATCAGGGCACGCTGTACTAACCAGAGAATCCCTGCACCGACAAAAAGCCCGACGGCAAGTGCAACGAAAAGATAGATTGATTGTCCCATAAATATTAGAATAAGTTAGCAGGATTTCATTATTTTTAATAATAGGGAATACATGGCATATTGACACATGAAAGCCGGGTATTCAACGTATTTCAGAGATCCCCGGAGCCCGGCAGTATATGCTTACACGTATCATTGTCGTAGTTTATAATATAAAAAATCTGAGGTTTTTTGTAATAATTAGTCCACGTATTTAGATGGATCTGAGATAATTATTGCACTACATTTAATCAAATATAATGATAAAAACTTCTAATTAAAAGGATAACTTATGTATAACTATACTTCCAATACAGCTCTACCATATTTATGTTAGGGCAGTCATTACATGAACGTTGGCTGATATTTTTTCCAATTCTACTCATATCACTATTTTTTCCACTTACCTCATCTGCTACTGAGATGGTGCCCGCTTTGAGTCTAGATAAAACAACTGTACCCTGGAAACATCTGTCATTTAAGGGAAAAGAATTTTTTGCCAAACTTGCCGCTGAAGTTGAATTAACATCACCATCAAAATCTGAACTAGATATTGCTTTTATACCTTCTCCTCAGGGTGTTCCTATAGCTATCACAAAATCCGGAGCATTGATCATTGATGCTAAGATTTCAGTGAAATCTATTTTTGTTAAAGTAAAATTACAAAATACCGCCTGGTTTGATCCTGTCACACTGTCAGCAATGCAATATGTACGCCAGCGAGTCGGATTAAACGATGCTAAAAAGACTTATCGGTTTACAGATAAAGGGGTTTTTAAACTTACTAAACAACCAATTGATAAGAGTGAAATTATACAATTACCGGAAAAATGGTCAGCTGTTAAGGAAAATTTCTTTCCGCATGATCCGGAGAAAAAAAGTTGTGTGAATATAACCGCACCTATACCTGTTATTTACTTAATTTCAGCATCAAAAGTTTCAGATTTTGAAAAGCCTGTAACTATATGTGTATTTAATAAAACAGAGACTATCTATCTAGATATTCAGAAAGTGCCTGCTGAATCTGTTCAGCTTAATTATACAGAGATAAGGGGTGATGAGGCCATTCAAAGAAATACATCAATTCTAACAGAGGTACTTTCACTCAAGGCACGGTCAATTTCTTCGGGCCAAACAATGAATAAATTTTCTTTAGTCGGATTACAAGGAAATATTAAAATCTATATCGATCCTGAGTCACGAGTCCCGGTCCAGTTAAGGGGTGATTACCGTGGGCTTGGTGAAATAAAATTAAAACTTCGGCAAATGGTACATAAATAAAGAATGCAATTATTATTTAAATATATATGTACAAGTATCCTGCTCCTGATTGTATCATCAGCAGGACATATATTTGCTGACCCTATCTCTGAGGCACAGCAAGCCTATCTCCAGGGTGACTATACAAAGGCAGATGGATTAGTTCGTCCCCTGGCAGAAAAAGGAGATATTCTTGCTCAATATAATCTTGGTGTTATGTATGCTAACGAAAAAAGTAAAATTCATGACTATCAGGAAGCAGCTAAATGGTTCCGTTTGGCCGCAGATCAGGGAGATGCTGATGCGCAGGTTTGGCTTGGTGCAGCATATGCTGGCGGGCGAGGTGTTACCTGGGATTATCAAGAAGCTGTGAACTGGTATCGTTTAGCCGGAGAACAAGGACATATAGTCGCACAACTTAGACTTGGTTTAATGTATGACCAGGGACAAGGTGTTACCCAGGATTATCTGGAAGCATTAAAGTGGTATCACTTGGCTGCAAAACAGGATCACGTAGATGCTCAGTTCAGATTGGGTGTGATGTATGATGAAGGTCAGGACGTTTCTCAGGATCATCAGGAAGCAGTAAAGTGGTACCGCTCAGCCGCTGATCTGGGGTATGTGAGCGCTCAGTTTAAACTTGCTGTCATGTATGATCAGGGGGAAAGTATCGCTCAGGACTATCAGGAAGCTATTAAATATTATCATCGTGCCGCTGTACAAGGTCATACTAATGCACAAGCCAGTCTTGGTATGATGTACGGTCAAGGGCAGGGCACACCTAAAAACGATGTTCGTGCACATATGTGGTTAGATCTTGCAGCTTCAAATGGGAGTGATTTAGCAGAACATGGTAGAAACTTACTGGCCAAGAAAATGACTTTCTCCCAAATAAACGAGGCGAAAGAGCTTGCCGGGGTTTGTAAAAAGAGTAATTATAAGAATTGTAAATAGGAACCGTTAAAGCTTTTATCTGGCATTAATGGTTCAGCTTGTTTATTCCTTATCCCCTTCATGCGACTAGCACTGCGTTTTTCCTGATTTTTTCTGCGTTGTACAGTTTTCTGTTTTTTCTGTTTTGTACTCTGAGTTTCTTTTTGTTCGGGTTTAGTTAATGGCTTCCCGGAGTCCCTTGCCTGCTGGCGTCTTTGATTTTCATAATCATAAGCATGAACTAATGCTGACGAAAACATCATCGTTATAGCAATCAAAATCAATCTTTTCATAGCATTCTCTCCAATCAAGTTTCATGTAACCCTATCCTATACTAAAAGTTAGTATGAGTTAATTTTGTTTAGGGTATAACAGTATGTTTTTTAAATTATGTGTGCTTTATCACATAAGTATTCACTGAAGTTAGATACTATAAATCGGTATTCAGGCGATTATCAAAAGTGAACTTAAAAACAACTATGCCGTTTCAGAAAAAAATTAATGTTGGATTACGGGCACTTACAACACAATAAATATTAATTATACAAATCAAATAGGCTTTGATTTAACGAGATATACTGATTTACAAGATCCTATTGACAGAAGCACAGGTGTTAATCAGTTTAATTTAACAAAAAACGGGTTAGCTCTTCAAATTACTGGCTGGTCTTGTAGATCTTCTACAGAACCAGGCATTGAGCGGATTCTGGTCGAAACCTAAACGGACTTAGCATCGTTGAAGAAAATCTAATTGATTATAGTATGTTAATGCTATCTTTTAATCGGGCAGTATCTCTTATTTCTTTAGAGTTAGGCTGGATTGAAGGTGATAATAACGTATCGCTACTTGCTCTGAATAACAGTGAAATGAATCATTTCTCTGATAAGCAATGGCCTCAGTTACTTGCTGACGGATGGTATCCGGCAGGTGAATATTTTAATCTTGATTATAGAGGCAATGGTAACAGGGTTAATTTAAGTAGAATCGTTTCCAAATACTGGCTGGTTGGTTCATATAATCCTAATTTATATAATCATTTTAGTAATAATGCTGATCAAGATTGCAAGTTTGATAGATTTAAGCTTCAAAGTGTAACCGTTTCAACCGAAAATATAATGACTAAAGCCAGAAAGTTTGCTGAAAACAGGTTATTCGGACAAAGTGATGATTGTCAGCAGTAACCTATAGATCTTTTAATTTAGTTTATAGACTGAATAAACCTAACAAAGTTATTTTATTATCTGGTAAGCAATATTAACCAGCTCAGTTGACAAGCAAAGAACCCTCCGATAGTCTTCCATTACAGTTTAGATTTTGTTAATTGGTTTAAGAATCCTGCACAAGATATTCTGACTGGCTATATTATTTTAGTTATCAATACGTTGGTTATTAGGAGAAAATTATGCAACTCAAAGGATCTGAGACGGAAGTAAACTTAAAAGCGGCCTTTGCGGGTGAATCCCAGGCTAATCGTCGGTATCTCTATTTTGCAGCTAAGGCTGATGTAGAGGGTCAAAATGATGTTGCGTCAGTATTTCGTTCTACAGCTGAAGGAGAAACGGGGCATGCTCATGGTCATCTTGAGTATCTGGAGTCTTGCGGTGATCCGGCTACCGGTTTGCCTATTGGTGCCTCCCGTGACAACCTTAAGGCAGCTATCGCTGGTGAAACTCATGAATACACTGATATGTATCCGGGAATGGCAAAGTCTGCACGTACAGAGGGCTTTGATGAAATTGCTGATTGGTTTGAAACACTGGCAAAGGCAGAACGTTCACATGCTAATCGTTTTCAGAAAGCTTTAGACGCCTATTCTGATTAAATAAAAGATGTAATAACTCTAGTGGATTAACTAAAAGAAGCTTTATAAGCTTAACTTGGTTGATCCACTCCTATTTTGATTTTCTTTCTACTCATTTCTAATTTCCATGGCCACCTATGAAGGTAGTTTAGAGGCGCCCAAACGTCATCCGATAGATTGGAAGAATCCTGATTTTTATAAAGAAGCAGAGCTATTCAGTGAAATGGACCGTGTTTTTGACATCTGTCATGGATGTCGTCGTTGTGTCAATCTTTGTACAGCATTTCCAACTTTGTTTGACCTTATTGATGAGGGGATAACAGGTGAACTGGATGGAGTAGAAAAAAATAAACTCTGGGAAGTAGTGGATCGATGCTATCTATGTGATATGTGTTTTATGTCCAAATGTCCATACGTGCCACCACACCCGTGGAACGTAGATTTCCCCCATTTGATGCTACGTGCCAAAGCAGTTAAATATAAGAAAGGTAAAACTAATTTCCGGGACAAGATGTTATCCAGTACCGACATTATGGGTAAACTTGCCAGTATTCCGGTAGTAGTACAAGCAGTAAATGCCTCAATTAAAGCGCCTACTACCAGAAAACTAATAGAAAGCATGCTGGACATTCATGCGAAACGGGAACTGCCTGAGTATACCGCTAAGAAATTTCGTCCTAATGCTAAGGTAAATGAATCATTCAGTGTAAAAAATGGCGAAAAAACATCAGGTAAAGTTGCCATTTATGCAACTTGTTATGTAAATTATAATGAGCCGGGTATTGGCCATGATCTTATAGAAATACTTAAATACAATGAGATTCCGACATGCTTAGTAGAAAAAGAGGTATGTTGCGGCATGCCTAAACTGGAACTGGGCGATTTGGAAGCGGTAGAGAAGCTTAAAAATGCGAATACTCCTTCTCTCGCAAAACTAGCAAGAGAAGGGTATGCCATTATCATGTCGGTACCTTCTTGTGCACTTATGTTTAAACAGGAATTACCACTCATATTTCCGGATGATAAGGATATACAACTAGTAGCAGAAGCAACGTTTGATCCTTTTGAATACTTGATGCTACGCAATCGGGATGGATTACTTAACACTGATTTTAAAAAGTCTTTAGGTAACGTGTCCTACCATATTCCCTGTCACCTGCGAGTACAGAATATAGGTAAGAAAACAAAAGATATGCTGGAAATGATTCCGGGAACCACAGTTAACGTAGTGGAGCGTTGCTCTGGTCATGATGGAACCTGGGGCGTTAAAAGTGAATATTTTGCTGATTCTATGAAAATTGGTAAGCCAGTCTTTAAACAAATGGCAGAATCTGATCCTGACTATATAAGTTCTGATTGCGCCATTGCAGGACGTCATATTTACCAGGGTATGGGGAAGAGTGTCGGAGTAAAGCAACATCCATTAACGCTGCTTCGGATTGCTTACGGATTAACCTGAAAAATAACCACAATCTGCCTACTAACTTTCATATATAGAAATATTATGCCTACAATTACTCGTGACAGCATTATGACATTAGAGGATTATGCTAAAGCACGTCAGGATTTTCGTGCACAGGTAATGTTGCATAAGAAAAACAGGAAAGTTTCTTTAGGTAAAAATGTCACACTTATTTTTGAAGATGAGCTGACCATTCGTTATCAAATTCAAGAGATGCTTCGTGTTGAAAAGATTTTTGAAGAAAAAGGAATAATTGATGAAATAGAAGCGTATAAAGCGCTTATACCCGACGGCAGAAACTGGAAAGCAACCATGATGATTGAATACCCGGATCCTATAGTACGTGCTGATAAACTGACAAAATTAGTTGGCATTGAAAATAAGGTCTGGGCGAAAGTAGAAAACTATGGTCCTGTTTTTGCGATTGCTGATGAAGATCTGGACAGGGCGACTGAGGAAAAAACCTCTGCAGTTCATTTCTTACGTTTTGAACTTAACCAGGATATGATCAGGGCATTGCATAAAGGTGCATCTCTCAGTATGGGTATTGATCATCCTGTTTATCTGGAACAAATAAAACAAGTAGATAAATTGGTAAGTAATTCACTGATTGATGACCTGGATAGATAATAAGTAGATAAAAACCCAGGGTATTTTTATCCCATTACACATCAGCTACATAATTTGAATTTACGTTTTGGTCTGTTTATTCAGTAAAACTAAATTATTTCTATGAATGAGTTCCATCTCATCTACATAACCCAAAATAGTTTCAATCTCACTACTAGCGCAGCGTAAAATTTTTCGGGTTTCTGCAGCACTATAATTAATAAGACCACGAGCAATTTCCTCGCCCTTTGCATTAATACAATTTACTACTTCTCCACGTTCAAAATTATCAGTTGTTTCTATTACACCTATCGACAACAGGCTTTTTCCTTCAACTGAGAGAGCCTTCACAGCACCCTCATCCAATGTAATATTCCCATGTATCTGTAAGTGATCAGCGAGCCATTGCTTACGGGCTGCAAGCTTTTTTGTATTCGTCAAAAGCTGAGTTCCGACAGTTTCACCTTGTGCCAGGCGAATTAGTATATTTTCTTCATGGCCAGATGCAATTATCGTGTGAGCACCACTTCTCGCAGCATGTTTTGCAGCAATTATTTTTGTGAGCATCCCTCCACGCCCGATTGAGCTCCCAATGCCACCTGCCATTTGTTCAATCGCAGGATCTTCAACCATAACTCTATTTAGTAATTTAGCTTTTGAATCTATTCGTGGATCAGTCGTATATAATCCGGCTTGATCAGTAAGAATCACCAATACATCTGCTTCGATCAGATTCGTCACTAGCGCAGCCAGCGTATCATTATCTCCGAAGCGGATTTCGTCAGTTGCTACCGAATCATTTTCGTTGATAATTGGAACCACATTCATGTCTAATAACGCGGTAAGGGTAGAGCGGGCATTTAAATAGCGTTTACGGTCAGACAGATCTTCGTGAGTTAGCAGCAATTGAGCCGCTTGTAGTTTATGATTATAAAAACAGGACTCATAAGTCTGGACTAGTCCCATTTGTCCAACTGCTGCAGCCGCCTGTAGTTTGTATAGTTCATGAGGACGTTTCTTCCAATTCAGACGTTGCATCCCTTCAGCTATAGCACCAGATGAAACCAGCACAACTGTTTTTTTCTCTTCTTTTAAGTGCGCAATCTGTTCAGCAATAGAGGAGAGTCTGGCATGGTCGAGTCCCTGTCCCTGGTTAGTAACAAGGCTACTACCAATTTTGATAACGATACGTTGAGCTTGCTTTAATATCATCTATATATTTGAATTTAAGTTGTTTCCGTCTTATTTTCTTGTTCTAAGTACTCCATGATAGCGTAAATCAATTGTTTGCACCCTTTGCCAGATAATGCTGAAATTATAAAACTTTTACCACTCCATCCTAAGTTGCGAGTAAATTTCGTACAAACTTCTTTTTCACTGTCATCGGGCAACATGTCAACCTTATTGATTACTAACCAACGTGGTTTTTGATAGAGTAATTCATCGTATTTCTTGAGTTCCAGCACAATGGATTTTGCATCATAAACCGGATCAGTATTACTATCCAGCGGAGCTATATCCACTATATGCAATAGTAAGCGTGTACGTGTCAGATGTTTTAGAAACTGATGACCTAAACCAGCACCTTCTGCTGAATTCTTGATTAAACCCGGAATATCTGCCATAACAAAGCTACGGTTGTGATCGACACGTACCATACCAAGATTAGGATGTAATGTAGTAAAAGGATAATCAGCTACTTTAGGACGGGCAGAAGATACTGCCCGAATCAATGTAGATTTACCAGCATTTGGTATTCCCAAAAGACCCACGTCTGCAAGTACTTTAAGCTCAAGTTTAAGCTCAAACTCTTCTCCTGGCTCACCGTAGGTGAATTGCCGCGGCGTACGATTAATGCTTGATTTGAAATGTATATTCCCAATACCTCCTACACCACCTTTAGCTAATAAGACCTTCTGTTGATTTTGTTTTAAGTCAGCTATAATTTCTCCGGAGTTTATATTGCTGATTATCGTTCCAATTGGCATGCGCAATAATATATTTTCTGCCCCTTTACCATATCGATCAGAACCACGACCATTTTTTCCATTTTTAGCACGATGTATACGAGCAAAACGGTAATCCACAAGAGTATTGATATTACGATCTGAAATGGCGAATATACTGCCACCATTTCCACCGTCACCACCATCCGGACCACCTTTTGGGATAAAGCGTTCCCGACGAAAGCTGGCAACACCGTCTCCGCCTTTTCCTGCATTTACCTGGATTTTTGCTTCATCTATAAACTTCATAAGATAATAAATTTTGTTGATTTAGCTTTTACCAATAAAAAAGCCCTAACTAATCGGTCAGGGCTTTATCTGCATAAACTAAATAAGTCTAAGCGGGAGTTATACTTACTGTTTTTCGTTTCGCTGCTCCCTGAATACTAAATGTAACCATTCCATTAATTTTAGCAAATAAAGTATGATCCCTGCCCATTCCAACATTATTACCAGGGTGAACCTGGGTTCCTCGCTGACGAACTATAATACTGCCTGCAGAGATTGATCGCCCGCCAAATCTTTTAACTCCAAGTCGCTTCGAATTTGAGTCACGGCCATTTCTGGAACTTCCGCCTGCTTTTTTATGTGCCATAGTCTGATACTCCCTTTATGCAGAAATGCCGGTAATCTGAATTTCGGTATAATTTTGTCGGTGTCCCTGATGCTTTTGATAGTGTTTCCGTCGCCTCATTTTGAAAATACGCACCTTATCATGCCGACCTTGTCCGAGTACAGTTGCCTTGACTGTAGCACCATTCACCAGAGGCTTTCCCATTGAGATATTATCACCATCAGCAACCATCAAAACCTGATCTATTACAAGTTCGCTACCAATTTCTGCTAATATCTGTTCTATTCTGATTTTTTCACCAGCTTCAACCCGATACTGTTTCCCACCGGTTTTTATGACCGCATACATGTCAAACTCCATGATTTACTTCAATGAAAGCGCAAATTATACAGAGCTGCACTTACTTGGTCAAAGGTATGTCCTATATAAATTTACATTGAATAAATCAATATGTCTAATCTATGAAACTTGACACTTTGATGATGACGTTTCTAACATACCAATTTTATTGCAGAGGTTACTTTGTCAATTGATCATATAAAAAAGCTTATCGGCCCTGATATGGAGGCTATGGATGAGGTAATCCGGGCAAAACTCCACTCTGATGTAGTGCTGGTTCGCCAGGTGGGAGAATATATTATTAATAGTGGCGGCAAACGTTTGCGGCCTGCGTTAGTAATTCTTTCGTCTGGTACATTTGGTTACACCGGAAGATATCATCATAATCTTGCTGCGATTATTGAATTTATTCACACGGCGACTCTGCTTCATGACGATGTAGTGGATGCATCGGAACTAAGACGAAGTAAAGCTACAGCCAATGCTCTGTTTGGTAATGCGGCAAGCGTTTTAGTCGGAGACTTCCTTTATTCAAGGGCGTTTCAGATGATGGTTGAAGTTGATAATATGCGTATCATGCAGGTGTTGGCAGATGCAACTAACACAATTGCTGAAGGTGAAGTATTACAGTTATTAAACTGCCGTAATCCTGATGTAAATGAGGAGAGCTATCTGCAGGTAATTCGTTATAAAACTGCCAAATTATTTGAAGCGGCAACCCGGCTGGGTGCAATTCTTTGTAATGCAACATTAGAAGAGGAAGAATCAATATCTGCCTATGGTATGCATCTTGGTACAGCATTTCAGTTAACAGACGATATGTTGGATTATTCCGGAGATTACCATGATACCGGCAAAAATTTGGGTGATGATCTTGCTGAAGGAAAACCTACTTTACCGCTCATTTATGCCATGAAAACCGGCTCCAAGATACAGGCTGAAACCGTAAGTAAAGCTATCCGGAACGGTGGCGAAGAAGGGGTGTTGGAAGCCGTCTTGCAAGTAATTCATGAAACAGATGCATTAGGTTACGCCAGAAAAAAAGCAGAAGCTGAATCTTGTATGGCAACTGAAGCAATCTCATTACTTCCAGAGTCTAGTTACAAAGAGTGTTTACTACAATTAGCCACTTTCGCAGTAGCACGAAATTATTAGTGCCCTCTGCATAAACAGGTATTCTCTAATCATTCCTCGGGGTCTAGCTCAGCCAGGTAGAGTACTGCGTTCGGGACGCAGGAGTCGGAGGTTCGAATCCTCTCACCCCGACCAGATAATCAACTAGTTAAGTAGATACCAGCCCATTAGAAACCCTATTGCAAGTATTTTATAAGTGCAATTAGTGCTAAATAAATTTAAAATACGAAACTATGAATATGGCTTTAAGCCGGAATAGGAGATCCCTTCTTGGGTAGATTATTATTTTTTGCCATTATTGCTGTAATGATCCTATGGATACTAAGAAAATTTATTCGTAAGGATATAAATGACAATAATGATTCATCTTCTACTGAAAGTGAAGATATGGTCTGTTGCGATTATTGTGGCTTACATTTACCAAGAAGTGAGAGTGTAATAAAAGACAACAAGTTTTTCTGTAGTGAAGAGCATGACCGTTTGTCTTCCCTATAAAAAACTATTCTCTAGCCCCATCCATCAGGGCCTTTACATAATACAACACTTTCAATAACCTCTCTTTTATCTTTTAATATAATAGTTTGCCTGATTGTTTTGCATTCCTGAACACCATCTTGTCTGCCTGGCTCCTGAGTAGATAATGTTCTGGATTGAATAACTTCTGCTTTACCTTTTACGCCACTGTCTTGATTTGTAAATACCTGAGGTTGGTCAGTATCTGCTGCTCTTTGAATTGCCATTGATAAATTCTTTTTATCAAGGTCTCCAATGTAGCTTTTAAGCGAGCCCTTCGCATATAAATTAGTAATTTTCCCGGTTATAGCATTAAACGGGGCAATAGCCCTTTTTTCTAATTGAGGATTAGTATCAGACTCAAGATTACTTCCACCAATATTATTAATAATATTCGTTGACTGGCATGCCGATAATAACAAGATATTCATCCACAGCAGTATCCTCAGTATTGATGGATTAGATTTATTGCCCATAACAATTTACTTCCTTTTGTTTATCAGCTGCATCAGTCTGCAATTTCTTTTGTTGAATCTCAGGGTGATAAAATTTGTTTGCTTAGAAATGTTTTATAATTAATGCATAATCATATGTAGGTATTTAAAATACTTGTAATAATTACTTTATATCAATTATCTGCTATATCTTAGAAATGTAATACACGTATTATCATTTACCTGCGATTTTTTATAAAGCATCAGTTAATTCAAATTTAATATTGGATAGGTGTTCGTATATTAAGACAATAGAATTGAATCTTAGCTTTGATCGCATGAAAAGTTATAATACATACTTGTTTACTGTTCCCGAAACTCTTTAAATTTATATGGCACAACAACTATTCAACAGAACTCCCTTACTTTCAGGTGACAATACCGCAGATAAAAAGGAAGAGATACGTGATTATTTTCATGCAACTCTTGATCGTACTGAATTACTTTTTGATACTTTACATGGCGATGAAGCCTATTTTCAAAAATCAATTCCATTACGTCATCCGTTAATATTTTACCTTGGTCACACTTCAACTTTTTTTATTAATAAACTACTAATTTCAGGCTTAGTCAAAGAACGTATTAACCCTAAGATGGAATCTATGTTTGCAGTTGGAGTAGATGAGATGAGCTGGGATGATCTTACTTTGTCTGATTATGACTGGCCTACCATTAACGAGGTACGTACTTATCGAAAGATAATGCGTAAAATTGTTGATCAACTGCTAATTAAAACTGAATTGACTCTTCCCATCAATTGGGACAACCCATGGTGGATTGTGCTGATGGGGATAGAACATGAACTAATTCATTTGGAAACTTCGTCAGTTTTAATCAGACAGCATGAAATTAAACATGTAAAGCCTCATCCTGATTGGGAACCTTGTCGTAAATCAGGCCAAGCTCCTTCAAATGAACTTATCATTGTTCCGGCTGGCAAGGTAAAAATTGGTAAAAATGATAGCGATTTAGCTTATGGATGGGATAACGAGTTTGGATATCATGAAGCAGAAGTTCAGCCTTTCCAGGCCAGCCGGTATTTAGTAAGTAATCAGGAGTTTTTAGATTTTATTAAAGCGGATGGCTACAATTCAGAAATATTTTGGGAAGAGGAGGGACTTGCGTGGCAAAAACATACCTGTGTAGAGCACCCGAATTTCTGGATTAAATCTGGTGCCGAGTGGAAGCTACGTTTAATGACTGAAGAAGTTCCTATGCCATGGGACTGGCCGGTTGAAGTGAATTGCCATGAAGCAAAGGCTTTTTGCAACTGGAAAACAACAATAACCGGTCAGCCAATTAGACTGCCTACTGAAGATGAGTGGTATCACTTATATAATTTGGCTGATTTGTCAGAAGTTCCTCATAACAAGCAGGCAACAGCTAATATTCATCTTGATTATTATGCTTCAAGTTGCCCTGTCACGGAATTTAAACATGGTGAATTTTTCGATATAGTTGGAAATGTCTGGCAATGGACAGAAACACCGATATATCCATTTGAAGGTTTCAAAGTCCATCCTCTTTATGATGACTTTACAACCCCAACCTTTGATGGCCGCCACAATCTTATCAAAGGTGGCTCCTGGATCTCATGTGGTGACGAATCATTAAAGAGTGCCCGCTACGCTTTTCGTCGTCATTTTTTTCAACACGCCGGATTTAGATATGTTGCTGCTAAAGCACCTGCCATACAACAGGGATCTCACTATGAAACCGATAAACTACTTACAGAATATGCAGAATTTCATTATGGTGATACATATTTTGGGGTGCCTAATTTTCCTGCGGAACTGGCTAAAATAGCTATTATAGCTATGGGTAATAAACCTGCACGCAAGGCTCTTGATCTTGGTTGTGCATCAGGTCGTTCTACTTTTGAATTAGCACAACATTTTGATCATGTTACAGGCATTGATTTTTCTACTCGTTTTATAGGACAGGGTGTTCAATTAGCCGAAACTGGCATACTACGTTATACACTTACAGATGAAGGTGATCTTGTTTCCTATAAAGAAAGTACACTAGCAAATCTTGGTCTTGATACTGTTAAGCATAAGGTTGAATTCTATCAGGGTGATGCTTGTAATCTAAAACCTATTTATACCGGTTATGATTTAATTCTTGCTGCAAATCTAATTGACCGTCTTTATGAACCATCTAAGCTTCTAACATCCATACATAAACGCATTATCAAAGGTGGATTGCTTATGATTACTTCACCATATACATGGCTGGAAGAACATACCAAGAAAGAAGAATGGGTTGGGGGATTTAAAAAAGACGGTGAAAAATTTAGTACTCTGGATGGACTCAAGAAAGTTCTCAGCAGTCATTTCAAACTGATTCAGGGTCCACAAGCAGTACCTTTCATCATTCGAGAAACCCGTCGGAAATTTCAGCATACTTTGTCAGAGGTTACAGTTTGGGAGAAAATTGATTGAATAACCATCAAGTGTTTCCACATGATTATGGTTGTAATTTTGATCTGGAAATTAATCGCACTAAATCCTCAAGTCTCAAATATGATGGACGACAAGGCATGTTTGGCAATACTGGGGTTATCCCATTATGGGTTGCAGATATGGATTTTGCTGCGCCCATTGCTGTTACCAAGGCTCTTTCAGAGCGCGCAATTCATCCCGTATATGGCTACACCTTATATCCGGATAGCCTATATGAATCTATAATAGAGTGGCTGGAACAACATCATGGTTGGCATGAAGTACACTGGGACTGGATTGTAATGTGTCCGGGTGTAGTACCTTCATTGCATGCAGCAGCTATGGCATTTTCAGAACCAGGCGAGTCGATAATTGTTCAACCACCAGTATACTTTCCTTTTTTTTCTGCTGTCACAAGTACTGGCAGAAATCTGGTTCTGAATCCGCTACTTATTGAAAATAAGCGATATACCATAGATTTTGATCATTTAGAAAAATGTGCGGAAAAAGCACGAATATTATTCTTATGTTCTCCACATAACCCTGTAGGCAGAGTATGGAATAAAACAGAGTTAGAAAAAATCATCAAAATTGCAAAAGAATATAATTTAGTTGTGTTTTCAGATGAAATTCATGCTGACCTGGTCTTTTCTGAAAGTAAACATCAGATACTTGCAGCATTAGCCGAAGATCCGGGCAATATAATTACTGCCGTTGCACCTAGTAAGACATTTAATATCCCAGGCCTAAACCTTTCTGCACTGATCATACCCGACAAAAACCATCGTGCTTTAGTTATGCAGGCATTTGAGATCCTGCATATAAGCGCATCTAATCCTTTCAGTATTGTAGCTTTTGAAGCCGCTTATCGAGAAGGTGAGTCGTGGCTCATCAAATTACTTGCTTATTTACAAGATACAAGAGATTTTGTAGAACAGTATTTGATAAAGTATCTCCCAACAATTAAACTTATTAAACCGGAGGGAACTTATTTGCTGTGGCTTGATTGTCGTAAATTAGGTATGAATGATGCACAGCTTAAGCATTTTTTTATAAATGAAGCCGGGGTAGGTATGAGTCCTGGTACTCTGTTCGGAGAAGGCGGACAGGGATTTATGCGGATGAATATAGGAACGCCCCGTCATATTATTGCCACGGCCCTGGAAAATATCAGAAAGGCGAGTAAATAATGTTATTTCAATATTAATAAGAATATTAGGCCCGCCAGGATACTACCTAATAAAATACATGTGAAAAGCAGTATCTTTGAACGGACACGAAGAACCTCAATTGCTTCAACGATTCGTACATTTTGCTTCGCAAGAGATCTGATTAATTCTACAGATGACTCTTGTTCATCATTTAGTTCTAGTATTTTCCTTTCAATTTTATGAAGGCGAAAATCCCGGCTTTCTGTATTTTCACTATCTGATGTGAAGGTTGATGAGTCTGAACTCTCTGATGAAAAAGAAGTATCAGTTTTTGTACCGGCATAGAGATTCTTTGCTGCTTTAACAATGTGCGGTGCATTCTCCAGTACATCCTTCCAGGGAATAATCTTTAGAGCTGTAATCCACCCAAATGCCATAACTTCAATCCCGATCTGTAAAGTTCCTAATGAAGCTTTTATTGCGATGGTAATTAATTCATCTTGCCATATAAATAAACGCACATCAACACGTGATGCAGTAAGTAATATGATGCTGCGATATTATCTAACGATAGTTAGATCACGATACCAGGAAAAAATTCTATTAAACTTGATATATTTAGAAATTAAACAAAGGAACCTGAGTTAGACCAATAAATTGAAAGAAAAAATATTGATAGATTTATATTTATTTAAATTTTAGCTAGTACTTCAGAAACCGTTTTGCCCATATCAGAGGGTGTTGAACTGATAGTGACTCCCAGTTCTTCTAATAGAGCAATTTTTTCCGCAGCACTTTCTCCGGCAGAAGAAATAATTGCTCCTGCATGGCCCATACGTTTTCCTTCTGGTGCAGTTAAACCTGCAATATAAGCAATTAATGGCTTACTTAAATAATTCTTAGAAAAAACCCCAGCTTCTACTTCCTGTGGTCCACCAATTTCTCCGATCATAAGTATAATTTTTGTTTCAGGATCTGATTCAAATTTTTCTAAAATATCGCGATATGAGCTCCCGGTAATTGGATCACCACCGATGCCAACCGATGTTGAAATACCAATACCTAACATCCTCATCTGATCAGCAGCCTCATAACCTAAAGTTCCCGAACGACCAATAATCCCCACATTTCCTTGAATATAAATATGTCCCGGCATGATTCCTAACATTGAACGTCCCGGACTGATTGTCCCTGCACAATTTGGGCCAGTTAGTAACATTCTTTTTTCTTTAGGGAAGCGGCGAAGATAACTTTTTACAGTCATCATATCCTGGGTGGGGATACCATCAGTAATTGCCACACAATATTTTATACCTGCATCAGCTGCTTCCATAATTGAATCAGCAGCAAAAGCAGGAGGAACAAATATTATACTTGCTTCAGCTCCGGCCTGGTTTACAGCCTCCTTTACGGTATTAAAAACTGGCAAGCCTAAATGTTGCTGACCTCCTTTTCCGGGTGTTACTCCTCCTACTACATTAGAACCGTATTTAATCATGTCTTCTGCATGGAATGTGCCAATCTTGCCTGTAAATCCCTGAACAATAATGTGTGTTTCTTCATTAATTAAAATTGACATAGTCTTCCTTTAGGTTCCTCTAGCGACCATCTCATTGCGTGCCTGAACAACCTTTTCAGCAGCCTCGGCTAATGTTTCTGCAGTAATGATAGGCAAGTTACTCTCAGCAATTATCTTACGCCCCTGAGCAACATTTGTACCAGATAAACGTACAACCAAAGGTATTTTCATGTTGATATTTTTAATTGCCTGTACAACACCTTCTGCAATCCAGTCACACCGGTTAATCCCGGCAAAAATATTAACTAATAACGCCTTAACATTTTTATCTGCCAATACTAAACGGAATGCCTTTTCAGTACGTTCAGCAGATGCTCCGCCACCAACATCCAGAAAGTTAGCAGGCTCCCCGCCAACCAGTTTAATCATGTCCATGGTAGCCATGGCCAGACCTGCACCGTTAATCATACAACCGATATCTCCATTTAAACCCACATAGCTCAAACCGTGTTCAGCAGCTGCTGCTTCACGAATATCCCCTTGAGTTTTATCCCGTAGCTCAGCAATTTTATGGCGACGAAATAAAGCATTTTCATCAAAGCTCATTTTCGCATCTAATGCGACTAATTCATTATTATTAGTGACTACAAGAGGGTTAATTTCCAGCATATTTGCATCAAGATCACGCAAGGCACGATAACAACCCTTAATTGTTTTAACACTATGAGGTAATAATTGTGGATCCTCCAAACCTAAAGCAAAAGCCATTGTACGTGCCTGAAAATCCTGTAAGCCAACAGCTGGCTCAATATAGACCTTATGAATTAATTCAGGATTTGTTTTCGCTAATTTTTCAATCTCCATACCTCCCTGCGTAGAACCTACCATGACAATACGTTCGGAGCTTCTGTCAATAAGAAAACAGAGATAAAGTTCTTTATTAAAATTTGTTCCTGCCTCAATATAAACTCTGGAACAAATTTTTCCTGCGGGGCCCGACTGGTGAGTTACTAATTTTTTCCCCAATAAATCTTCTGCCGCCCTTTCTACCTCATCGTGGGTCTTACAGATCTTTATTCCACCTGCTTTTCCACGTGCACCTGAATGTATCTGTGCCTTAACCACCCAACTACTACTGCTTATTTCTCTCGCTCTCTGCACAGCTTCTACGGGGCTGTATGCTAAGCCGCCATCAGCTATCTTTACGCCATATTCAGCTAGAATTTCTTTTGCTTGATATTCATGGATGTCCAATGTCTCACCCTTAAATTAGATAATCAGTAAAAAGAACTATTACTTTTTAGATTTAATTTCTATTTTTTTCTGGCAATTGCTTCTGCTACTTCTACTATATTATTAGCCATTCTTGCGGAAGCAGCATCAATTAATCTCCCGTCTAATGCTGCAGCTCCTTTGCCCTGTGCTGCGGCTTCATCCAGTGCAGATAATATTCGTTTTGCCTTCTCAACTTCTGCAGGAGGTGGTGTAAAGACCTCATTTGCAAGATCAACCTGTGATAGATGGATTGCCCATTTGCCTTCAATTCCTAAAGCTGCTGCTCTTCTGGCAGCCAGTTTATACCCTTCCGGATCTTTTATATCTCCAAAAGGTCCGTCAATTGGACGTAATCCATAAGCACGACAAGCAACTGTCATTCGACTGATGGCTGAATGCCATTGATCGCCCGGATAATCAGGGTTAAGGCCCCCGATATTTGTTGTCCTGGCACGATTGCTGGCTGCATAGTCTGCCACACCAAAATGTAAGGCTTCAAGACGACCTGCTGATCCATTGCAGGCAATATTTTCTACATTCGCCATACCTAACGCTGTTTCAATCAAAGCTTCAACACCAATCTTGTTTTTCAAACCCTGTTGTATTTCTAACTGATTTAGCATAGCTTCAACCATATAAACATCAGAGTAGACTCCAACCTTTGGCACCAGAATAGTATCTATTTTATGTCCGGCCTGTTCAATCAGGTCGACTACATCACGAACCATATATTGAGTGTCTAAGCCATTAATTCGAACTGACAGGGAAACTCCGTTTCCTTTCCAGTCTAAATCGTTAATAGCTTCAATAATATTTTTTCGGGCTTGTATTTTATCATCCGGAGCAACAGCATCTTCAAGATCAAGAAAAACAAAGTCCACACCACTTTTCATTGCCTTTTCAAACATGTTTGGATTTGAACCCGGTACAGCTAATTCACAACGTTGTACTCTTAAAACAGAAGCCTCATGTAAAGTATGACTCATTTATTTCTTCCTTAATGATGCGTTATTAAACAGGGTTTTTTCCAATTTCATTGGGAAGTTATCTACCCTAAAATAAGAAAAATATTCTGATATTATATTGAAACAACACGTCATTTTACTTTTCGTTAACATAATGTCAATTTTTTACTTGAAATTATGAGCAATTCAGTTTTATCTGTATAAATAACTTACTCTTATTTCTAGCTGCTATATTATGTTTATCAGACAAGCCATTAAATAGTTCTGATCAGATTTTATAGCCATATTAGTGTGAGCCTCTTCTTATTGTATAAATTCTTTTAAATCAATATGAAGTTTGACCCTATGATATTCATCTTGTTATAATTTGCAGTTACTGGCGCGGGGTGGAGCAGTCTGGCAGCTCGTCGGGCTCATAACCCGAAGGTCGTAGGTTCAAATCCTGCCCCCGCAACCAAGCATCTTAAGTGGTTTCTACCTATTTTGAACCAGACTCTAAAAAACACCGTCTGGGGTACTTGTAATAGTTTGTTATGGCGGGCCTCCCCGCATTACATAGTGGTGAACTTGGTCAGGTCCGGAAGGAAGCAGCCACAGCTATTCTCTGTAAGTGCCGGGGGTTTGGCTCGCCACCTTATTATTATATAGTTACTCAGAATCAATATGTTACCCGTATTTTGGCTCTATTTTTAATTGTTTGTAGTAGCTTCAGATCACTGAGCAGAGCTCATAGAAGATGAAGTAGATTGCGTTTCAGACTATCCAGATTACAATATCCCTTTATCGCTCCTTACCAACTATTATTTAGTATCTGCCGTGTCTCAATCTCAAGTCCTTGCTCGTAAATGGCGTCCAAAAAACTTTTCCAGTCTGATTGGACAAGACCATATTATTAAAGCGCTCACAAATGCACTTGAACAAAAACGTTTACATCATGCCTATTTATTTACAGGCACGCGTGGTGTTGGCAAGACAACAATTGCACGTATTTTAGCCAAAGCACTTAATTGTGAATCAGGTGTTACAAGTAACCCATGTGGTAATTGTCCTGCATGCATCGAAATTGATCGCGGAAACTTTATTGATTTAGTTGAACTTGATGCCGCATCTAATACTCAGGTAGATAATATGCGTGAATTGCTGGAAAACGCATTGTATGCACCAACTTATGCCCGTTATAAGATCTATATTATTGATGAAGTGCATATGCTTTCTAAGTCTGCTTTTAACGCTATGCTCAAGACTTTAGAAGAGCCTCCAGACCATGTAAAATTTATATTGGCCACTACTGATCCACGGAAAATTCCAGTTACTGTTTTATCACGTTGTTTACAATTTAATCTAAAACAAATCCCTCTTACCCTGATTGCTGCACATCTAAAGTATGTGCTTGGACAGGAAAAGATAACCTGTGATGACACTTCATTACAGCTACTGGCTCGTGCTGCACAAGGTAGTATGCGTGATGCGCTTAGTATTCTTGATCAGGCAATTATTTTTGGCAAAGGTACGATTGAGGAATCCGGGGTTCACGCCATGCTAGGCACCATTGATCAGGTCTATCTTTATGATCTGGTTGAGGCAATTATTCAAAAAGATGGTACGAAGCTGTTAAATATAGCTGATGGCATTGAAGCGAAAAGTTTGTCTTTTGATACTGCCTTACAAGAGATGGCGGGGCTGTTTCACAATCTTTCTTTAGCACAAGTAGTTCCACAGACCATCAACGAAAATTTACCTGAATATAAACAGATTATTTCATTATCAAAAAGATTGCCACCTGAGGAGCTACAGTTATTTTATCAGATTGCCTTGCACGGTCGTGCAGATTTAGGACTAGCACCTGATGAGTATGCCGGCTTTACAATGACGTTAATGCGTATGCTAGCTTTTGTTCCAGAAAATTTGTTAGAAAATACCAAGGCTTCTGTATCTCCATCAGCTGGAAACTCAAAAGAACAGAATCCTCGTGCAAATAAAAAAATCAGCACTATTTCAGGTATTAATTCGAAACATACTTCCCCTGCCATATTGAATGATGTTACGGTACCTAATACAGATTCTTGTAACACCAATCAATCAGATATTGACTGGCCGACATTGGTAAATCAGTTAAAATTAAACGGTATGGCAAAAATGTTGGCTCAGAATTGTGAAATTAAAAACTATTCAACAAATAATATTGAATTATGCCTGTTAGCTGAGCATAAACATTTATTAGAAAAGAAATATCAAGATAAGGTGCAAATCGCACTAAGTGAACATTTCGGAAATAATATCCACTTAAAATTTTCTGTAGGTAAGATTACAGGTATTACTCCAGCAGAATTGGATAACCGTGACAAGCAGACGAAACAACAACAAGCCATAACGGCTATTGAAACCGATCCGATTGTGCGTGAGTTAGTAGATAGCTTTGATGCAAAATTAATTAATTCTTCAATTAAACCTATTAATAATGGAGGTTCAGAATGATGAAAGGTGGCTTAGGGCCATTAATGAAACAGGCTCAACAAATGCAAGAAAATATGAAAAATATGCAAGAACAGTTGGCTACGGTTGAAATAGAGGGTCAATCTGGTGCGGGTATGGTTAGAGTTGTAATGACCTGTCGCTATGATGTAAAGCGGGTAAGCATTGACGATAGCCTGATTAATGATGACAAAGATATGTTGGAAGATCTGCTTGCTGCCGCAGTAAATGACGCTGTACGACGAGTTGAAGCGACTACACAAGAAAAAATGGCCGGATTTACTGCTGGCATGGGTTTGCCGCCGGGAATGAAATTACCATTTTAAATATGTGTAATGTAACCAATGAGGTTACATATAAAAATACTGCTTTCATCTATTTATGATGGTATTTAATCTGACCTCTAATGAAAAATTCTGCATCTCTTGAGGATTTAATCGAAGCATTACGTTGTCTGCCGGGTGTAGGACCCAGATCAGCTCAGCGAATGGCTTATCACCTATTGCAACATGATCAGGAAGGTGCACGTCAACTCGCAAACACACTAGATAAAGCACTTACAAATATTAAACATTGTGAGAAATGCAATAGTTTTACTGAATCATCCGTTTGTAACTTATGTTGCTCCACACAACGTAATGCGGGTCTTTTATGTGTAGTTGAAATGCCTGCAGATTTATTAATGATTGAACAGACGCAAAGTTATAAGGGCCTGTATTTCGTACTGATGGGTAAACTTTCCCCATTGGATGGCATTGGCCCAAAAGATATTTATCTTGATCGGCTACTGAAACGTGTCCAAGACAATACAGTAAAAGAAGTTGTACTTGCTACAAACTTTACTGTAGAAGGAGAAGTTACTGCACATTATATTAGTGAGCTACTTAATAGTATGGAAATAAAGGTTAGCCGTATAGCAAGAGGGCTGCCGGCAGGGGGTGAACTTGAGCATGTCGATAGTGGCACGCTTGCACAAGCAGTTATGGAGCGAAGAGAGATTTAATGCTGATTAATTATATTACTACCAAATTTTTCAGATCATCATAATTTTCTATACTACTTCTATTATTACTGACATAAATTAGTATAAAACAGGAAAGAAGCCCTTCTGCTGATAAATAGATGAGAACTAACAAATCACATAGAGAGTTGCAAAATAAAACACAAGCTTCATTCAAAAATGAGAAAAATATTACTTCGTTATCTGTAACTACACAGAAATTACACAAATTATTAGCACAGGCAGGGCTTGGTTCTCGGCGTGAAATGGAAAAGCTTATTGCAACGGGCCAGGTAACTATAAATAAAAGGGTGGCCGGAATTGGTGATCGAGCCAGTAATGTTGATGTAGTTAGAATAAAAAAACGTATTATTCATCTGAATTTTGGAAAAGCACTTCCAAGAGTGTTGCTTTATCATAAACCAGAGGGTGAAATTGTAAGCCATAATGATCCACATAATCGGCCGTCAGTATTTGACAAGCTACCTAAGGTCAAAACATCTAAATGGGTATCAATTGGAAGACTTGATTTTAATACCTGTGGATTATTGATTTTTACTACGGACGGAGTATTAGCAAATCGATTAATGCATCCTCGTTATGAAGTAGAACGTGAATATGCTGTCCGTATCGTAGGTCAGTTATCACCAAGCCAGATAAAATTGTTAACAACGGGCATTGAATTAGGCGACGGGTCAGCTAAATTTATTTCTCTGGTTGATCAGGGCGGAAAGGGCTCTAATCACTGGTACCATGTAATATTAAAAGAGGGTAGAAACCGTGAAATACGACGTATGTTTGAAACAATAGGGATAACAATTAGTCGGTTGATCCGCGTACGATTTGGTTCTATTAAATTACCACCACGATTAAGGCGAGGAAAATCGATAGAGCTAAGTAAGGAAGAAGTTGAACGTCTATTCTCAAACTATCCTGACAATTAAGAATATTTATATATAAATAGTTGTCATCAATAATTTCAATATAAGAAGTTTGCTGCATCATAAAATATTATAGCAAAAAACTTTTTTACTTTAACAATAGATTCTCAAGTGTCGCCTGATAGATCTCAGATAATTTCTCTATGTCAGTTACTTCTACACATTCATTAATTTTATGAATGGTGGTATTAACCGGACCAAATTCTACTACTTGTGGACAAATATCTGCTATAAAACGCCCGTCTGAAGTGCCGCCAGAAGTAGATAATTGTGGTTCGATATTCACTACTCTGTTAATCGAATCATTTATTGCATCTACCAGATCTCCCTTGGGAGTAAGAAAAGGTTTACCAGACAGTGCCCAGTCTAAATTATATTTCAACCCATGTTTGTCAAGTATTTCATGTACTTTATTTTGTAGTGATTTAACCGTGCTAGCTGTAGAAAAACGGAAATTAAATATAATTTCGACTTCACCTGGAATTACATTTGTTGCACCAGTTCCTCCAGAGATATTAGAAATCTGCCAGGTAGTTGGTGGAAAATATTCATTACCACAGTCCCATTCAGTTAGTGCAAGTTCAGCAACACATGGGGCAGCAAGATGAATAGGGTTTTTTGCTAAATGTGGATAAGCAATATGCCCCTGAATTCCCTTAATAGTGAGTGCTCCAGATAAAGACCCTCGTCTGCCATTTTTAATAGTGTCACCTAATTGATTTAAGCACGTGGGTTCACCAACAATACAATAATCAATTTGCTCCTTCCTTGTTTTAAGGACTTCAACGACCCTAACAGTCCCATCTACAGCAATACCCTCTTCGTCAGAAGTAATCAGAAGCGCAATTGAACCACAGTGATCTGGATGTAAGCACAAAAATGATTCAATTGCTGTAATAAATGCGGCTAAAGATGATTTCATATCTGCCGCACCACGTCCATAGAGTTTTCCATCACGAATTGTCGGTGTAAATGGATCACTCTCCCAATGTTCCAATGGTCCAGTTGGTACTACATCTGTATGGCCCGCAAAACATAAAACTGGTGTAGATGTACCACGTCTTGCCCAAAGATTTTCTACTCCATTACATTGGATCCTTTCTATGTTAAAACCTATTTTTTTCAGACGCCCGATCAGAACTTCCTGACAACCACTATCATCAGGGGTAAGTGAGCGACAGCTAATAAGTTGCTGTGCGAGAGACAAAGGATCTTTATGCATTTGAGATACCTAAAAGATTGCTACTAACGGGTATCTATTTAAATCCCACGTAGTAGCTCATTAATTCCAGTTTTTGCACGCGTCTTAGAGTCAACTTGCTTGACAATAACTGCGCAGTAAAGACTATATTTTCCATCTGAAGAAGGTAATGATCCTGAAACTACTACTGAACCCGGTGGAATACGGCCGTAGCTAATTTCGCCGGTCTCACGATTATATATTTTAGTACTTTGACCAATATAGACACCCATTGATATTACTGAATTTTCTTCCACGAGAACTCCCTCTACTATCTCAGAGCGTGCCCCAATAAAACAGTTATCTTCAATAATAGTTGGATTCGCTTGTACTGGTTCTAATACACCACCAATACCAACACCGCCAGATAAATGTACATTCTTACCAATTTGAGCACAAGAGCCTACTGTAGCCCAGGTATCAACCATTGTACCTTCATCAACATATGCGCCAATATTGACATACGACGGCATCAATACAACATTACTTGCTATAAAAGCACCCTTTCTAACTGTTGCCGGTGGCACAACACGAAATCCGCCATTACGAAAATCTTTTGAACTAAAATCTGCAAATTTTGATGGAATTTTATCAAAATAGTTAGAAAAACCCCCTTTGATGAAATTGTTATCTTCCATACGAAAAGATAATAGTACTGCTTTTTTTATCCATTGATGAGTGATCCATTCACCATTGGTTTTCTCTGCTATACGTAGTTCACCGGTATTGAGCATATCTAATACTTGGTTAATAGATTCTTTTAATTTTGCCTCAACATTACGCGGAGTAATTTTAGCACGGCACTCAAAAGCTTCTTCAATTGTGGTTTGTAGCTGTTCCATGTTTCTCCTTAATGGATTTATTAAACAACAAAAAATGTATAACTTCCGAGCACAGATTACCTGACTAACTTTTTACTAACGAATTGCAAAGAGTTTTTATTCTTTTCGTCGCTTCAACACACTCAGATAACGGAGGAACCATAGCCATACGAATAAAATTCTTACCAGGATTAACACTATGCGCTTCCCGGGCAAGATAGCTACCTGGTAACACGGTGACATTATAATCTTGATATAGTTGCCGGGCGAAATTAGTGTCACTAATCGGAGTCTCTGCCCATAAGTAAAAAGTAGCTTCAGGTATTGGTGCTTCTATCTGTCCGCTCAATATTTCTTTAACTGCAATAAATTTTTCCCGATATAAACGACGATTTTCGATAACATGAGACTCTTCATTCCATGCCGCTTCACTTGCTGCCTGCACTGCAGGATTCATGGCGCAACCATGATAAGTACGATAATGTAAAAAACTTTTTAATATTTCTGAGTCGCCTGCAACAAAACCAGAACGCATCCCAGGAACATTAGAACGCTTTGATAGACTACCAAATACTACCAGTCTGGAGAAATCTTTACGATCTAAGCGATGAGCTGCTTCTAAAGCACCAAGTGGCGGATTATTCTCTTCAAAATAAATTTCAGAGTAACATTCATCAGCAGCAATAATAAATCCAAAGCGATCAGAGAGAGAGAAAAGTTTTCGCCATTCATCCATTGTCATCACCTTACCTGATGGATTTGCAGGAGAGCAAACGTATATCAGTTGCGTATATGACCAAATGTTATCGGGTATTTGTGAATAGTCAGGTATAAAATTATTCTCGAGTAAAGCATTCAAAAAATGTGGCGTAGCTCCGGCTAATAATGCTGCGCCTTCATAAATCTGATAAAACGGATTAGGGCAAACAACTGATACAGTTGAACAGGATAAATCAATAACTGCCTGGGCAAAGGAAAACAGAGCCTCACGACTTCCGTTTACTGGGATAACTTCTGTATCTGAGTCTATGGAAGACAAGCTATATCGGTGCTTTAGCCATGAAGCAATGCTTGTACGTAATGATTTGTCTCCAAGAGTTGTAGGGTAATTAGCTAGTTTATTCAATCCCTCTATCAATGCTAAACGGATAAAATCTGGTGTTTTATGTTTTGGTTCACCTATATGCAATCTAATCGGCGAATAGGCTGAATTAGGTGTAATCCCTGAGTAGAGCTTGTTAAGCTTATGAAAAGGATAAGATTGTAGGCGATCTAGATTTGGATTCACTTTGACAGATATAGTATTGCATCAAGCCATAGCAACCCTCAAGGTTGCTTCATTTAATTGAGGGCAAATTATAAAGAATAGATAAGATATAAACTACAAAATTGATAAATATCTTTATCAGATGATACTACGAAAAAGCTATTGTATTACTATATAAATCCGTAATTTCCCATCTATTCGCAGAAAAGACACAACAATTAATACTACCTTGGATCCTGCCATTTTCTTATATAAACCATCTCCAAAATTTATTTAAAATAATCAGTTTCTGGTAATCAATAACTTAGCATATTTTTGTTGCGTCTTCTAACAGTATAACTTTTTGAATAGTAAATAAAATCTCTATAATTTTAGGCTATGGTAACCAGAGTATTCTTCACCTAAAGTTTTTGCCATTTTGGCCGAAATTTAAGAGTCGGGCTGATATCTCTTTCAGCCTGGCATACTAGGGTTATATATGAAAGTTTTAATGGTTGAAGATTCAGAGGATGATGCCTGCCTGTTATGTGCAGAGCTTACCAACGCCGGTAATGAGCTGATCTATCAAAGAGTTGACAGTGATCGTGATATGAAGGTTGCTTTAGAAGAATCTGATTGGGACATCATCATCGCAGACCATTCCATGCCGTCTTTTAGTTCCATAGATGCTCTGGATGTACTAAAAAGAAGTGGAAAAGATATTCCATTTATAATTTATTCTAATGTAATAAGCGAACAAATGGTGGTCTCTGCAATGAGCCACGGAGCACACGATTATATATTTAAGGGAAACTTCACTCGCTTACTTCCATCAATTCTTCGTGAACTAAAAAATGCCGATATCCGTCGTGCTAAGCAGCAAGCTGATAGTCATATATATCAATTGGCCTACTTTGATGAGCTTACAGGCCTCCCTAAACGTAATTTATTTTGTGAAAAGTCATCCTTAATGCTACCTGGCTTGGTAGATTCCGGAAATTCCAACGGACTTGCTGCAATGTATTCTATATACATGAATCATTTAATGCGAATTAACAGTACATACGGATATGCAATTGGTGACACATTAATCCAGCAATTAGCATATCGATTAAGTGAATGCGTAGATGATAACTGTATATTAGCTCGGATCGGCGGTAACAAATTTGCTTTTTTTAAGCGGAATATGAATGACGATCATGAAATCAAGAAATTTGCAGAAAAAATCATGACGGTAATTACTTCCCCGTTTATTATTGATACGCTAGAATTTTATGTCACTCTGAGTATTGGGGTGTCTGCATACCCGGAGGGAGGTAATGATGCATCAACATTGTTAAATAATGCTGAAAGTGCCAGATCTCTTGCTAAAAAGTCTTATGAGAACAACTGTAAATATTATGTCAAGGAGATGGGTGAAGCTTCTTCTAAGCGCCTTGTATTAGAAACTTCTTTACGTAAAGCAGTGGAAAGGGGAGAGTTACTACTGCAATATCAGCCGGTTATTGATCTGGAAACGAAGGATTTTATTGCAGCAGAAGCACTGGTACGATGGAATCATCCTGAGTTTGGACTACTTGCTCCGGACAAATTTATTCCGCTTGCTGATGAAACCGGTCTTATTATTAAAATTGGAGAATGGGTATTGCAGCAAGCTTGCATGCAAGCAAAAATATGGCATGACTCATCAAATCATCCGATATCTGTTTTAGTAAATGTCTCAGCTGTGCAACTGGGGCAGCCACAACTAAAAGAACATGTGGCAAATGTACTAAGTAAGACTGGCCTTCATCCTGCCTGCCTTGAATTAGAAATTACTGAATCTGTACTAATGCAAGATGCGGAAGCTAGTATCAATACTTTACATGAACTCAAAGAGATGGGAATAAAAATAGCAGTAGATGACTTTGGTACTGGCTATTCATCCCTTGCTTATCTCAAACGATTTCCTATAGATGTATTAAAGATAGACAGAACCTTTATCCGTGATCTCTCGATTAACTCAGATAGCCTGGCTATTGTGACAGCAATCACCGCTCTAGCAAAAAGTCTTAATTTAACAATTGTAGCTGAAGGAGTGGAAACGATAGAGCAGTTGGAATACCTATGCACTAATAAATGTGATAGAGCACAAGGGTTCTTAATCAGTAAACCATTAAATACAGATGCTCTAGCATTATCTTTCCTGAGTCCATTTATTATTACAAGCTAGTCTAAACTGAGTAATCCTATTCAGCAGTATATTCCTTTACTGGTAACGTTCTTAACACCTTATTTCATTATTATCTAAATTCTTCGTAGTAATTTATGTAGGAAAAATTCCTACATATTAGTTAATAAAAATCCTACTAAGTATTTAGAAAACCTCCCATTTACGCACTCCTATGTCTTAAACGAGAATGAGTTCACTGGCTCATTCAACATGTTTGAGCGCTCACGAAAACTAGAAAGGAGCATACAACATGAATACAAGCGAAATTCTAGGAGAAATAAAAGAAATTAATCTTGGATACATTCTGCTAGCACAGAAAATGCTCCGGGAAGATAAAGTTGCTGCAATGTACAGATTGGGAATTGGTCAGGACGTTGCCGAAATAATCAAGAATTTAAGTTCTAGTCAAATTTTAAAAATGGCTTCATCTAATACATTACTGTGCCGCTTTCGGTTTGATGATCGTTTAATCGCAGAAATGTTGACAAGCCATAGCAGAGATCACGCTGCAACCGTATCTCATGCAGCAATATTGATAGCCAGCCAGCAGAAGCACTGGTCTAAGCCAATTTATAACCCAAAGGTTAATCGATATGCGAAATAAAAGTATTTTATCTGAAGCAAAAGAAATCCAGCTTGTTACAGAGTTAATAAAACTTGGTGCTCGGTTACAAGTACTAGAGACTAACTCAAATTTAAGTCGCGAGAGATTAATAAAACTTTATAAAGAAATTAAAGGCGTCTCTCCACCGAAAGGAATGCTTCCATTTTCTGAAGATTGGTTTATGAGTTGGCAACCAAATATACACTCATCACTTTTCATCAATATTTATAACTATCTGATTGCACATACTGAAATTCAGGGTATTGATGCCATTATAAAGGGATATAAGCTTTATCTTGAGCACCTAGAGCTAAATGATCTTGAGCAAACTTTAAGTCTGACACGTGCATGGACCTTAATTCGCTTTATCCGTAGCCAAATACTACGTACTGCTCCATGTACAAAGTGTGGAGGAAATTTTGTGGTCCACGTTCTTGATCTTCATCCTGAGCTTATTTGTAAGCTCTGTAACATTCCTTCCCGTGCTGGGAAAACTAAAAAAGCTAAAAAAACAACACGTGCGGGTATATCGCATATACCAGAACTTAGCCCGGTCTGAGGATATTTATTTAAGAAGTCGCATTTAGTAAAAAATAGAGTATCAGTATCAGAAATTTAATACAACAATATGTTTTAATTAGCCATTTTGGCATAACAATCTGACAAAAAGACTACTATTATGAATACTGCCACTTTAAGTGCCACTATAGATACAGTTGATAAAGAACAGTTTGTGGAGAAGTTTACGCCGCTGGTAAAACGTATAGCCCATCATATGATGGCCAGGTTACCTGCTTCTGTACAAGTTGACGATCTTATCCAGGCTGGAATGATTGGTCTGTTGGATGCAATCAAACGTTACGAAGGTTCACATGGGCGTCAATTTGAAATTATGCAGCCCAACGTATCCGCGGTTCTATTCTGGACGAATTACGGGAGGCTGACTGGCTGCCTCGTGGTGTTAGAAAGAAAATGCGACAAATTGAAATGGCGGTCAGGACCTTAGAACAACGTATGGGACGAGCACCAAGTGAGCAGGAGTTAGCTACTGAATTAGAAATACCTCTTACAGAGTACCAGGAGACTCTCCAGGATGCACGAGGAGGTCAATTAATGTTTTATGAAGATTTTCAGAAAGCTGATGATGAGCCATTCTTTGACCGTTTATGTTCGGATTCACAAAATGATCCCTTAGATCTTCTCATGGATGATCGCCTGAAAAAGATGTTAATTAAAGCAATCGATGATTTACCTACACGAGAAAAAATGGTGATGGGTATGCACTATGAAAAAGAGATGAATTTGAGAGAGATTGGTGAAGTATTGGGGGTAAGCGAATCCAGAGTATGTCAACTACATACTCAAGCTGTTGCCCGGCTACGCAGTCGATTAAGAAGTCTTTGATCTACTACTACTAACAACAAACAGGTAAAATGCCTTTTCTGCTTCTATATAGTAGAAAAGGCATTTTTAATAATATTCTGTAGCAATAAGAGACCATAAAATGGTAACTAACTATTCATCATTTGGTTTTGATTCTTGATTATTCTTTGATCGTATCAGTTCTCGTACTGTCTCTAATAATCGATCCGCCACAGCTTCAGGATTAACCTTGAAGCGATTCTCAGTAATGGCCTGCCTAATTTCCACCTGCTTTAGCTTTGAAATATATTGTCGGACCATCTCTAACATTTCTTGTGGTGAATTTATAAATTCACATCCCGCATGTTTACAAATCAATCCATCATCTAACGTTACTTTATATGTATTCTTTACTCTAATTGCAATATTAAGAGTTCCTACTCCCGGCAAATCAATTTGGCAGTTTTTATAAATTACTCCGCATTCAAAATTTACCAAAGAATTTTGCTCAATAAGTGTTATGCCACCACAACTAATATCATGTACTGTAATCTCTGTGCTGTTAGAATTATATTCATTTGGAAGCGGTATAATACATTTTAATGTAGTGCGGGATGACTTAGTAATTTGATAATACTGTCTCTTTTTAATATGTAAAATCGATTCTGGCAAATCGATACTGAAAGCATTACGATCTTCAAATTGAATTTTCCTGATAGCTTTACAAGTAAATTGAATTTTTGACTGATCCTGAGAAGTAACAAAAGTTACTTCTTTTGTATCTAAAGCAACTTTACTTAGTTTTTCAGCTTCACTAAAATCTACAACAATTCTTTGAAGTTCAGGATCAAATGCTAAAATTGAGGTTAAGATATAATCATTGTTGTGGCCAAAATGAAGGGCAACCAGTATATTTCTTTGCATAACTGCCCGTAAAATGCTCTGAATAGCAGATTTTGAAGAAATACGAAATTTATTATCTTCTATTTCCGGAGATAGCTCTATCACCCCATCGAACTGGTTATTTCTGCTCATTCTTACTTCTCTCCAGTAGGTATTATGTATCAAAAATGCAGGGAGCTAAACAGAAGGTGCTTAATTACTAGGCTATAGAGTAAAAAGACAAGTAAAATATTTATCCTTGGTCGCCACGTAAAAATAAATTTTTACGTAATTTTATTTACTGAGTTGGTTGTAACACAAACTTTTATATTTGCAAGTAACTACCCTAAATATAATACTCAGGTAATAATATCTTCGGCAATCAAACAGCGACCTTTAGCAATTACTTCAGGTGCCCTGTACAAGCGTGAAGGGAAGGGAAGAAAAACCTGATAAATTACTGATTTAGTATATAAAATCATATAATGATCCAAGCTATTCAATAGGTAAGTAATTGAATAGCAGTGATATATCTATTACGATTTGTAGCAATTGATTTCCGGGTCACCCAGATATAACTATCTATGCCTGCAGACAACGCTTGTAGACAGGATTGCTAAGAATATTTTGTAGTTGCGCCATCCATGGCTGGGTGAGGGTTCTAATCTCGGCATCGTCAGCAAGGATCTGCTGAATAATTTCTTGTTTGCGTTGTCGTAGATCACTACTCAGAACTTTATTCTCGTCACTTATCATAAGTTTTTTTGTTAATACTCTGCATTCATGTTCAAGTGTAATCAATCTCTCCCAATCAGCACTCTGTGCTGCCTTTAGCATCCGACCGGTTATAGTCAGGATAGCTTCATAAATAGCAATAATCTCAAAACTATTATTCATTGTTATATATTGTTGATATATTTGGTTTTAATTTGCTACAGAGATTTGATTTTTTTGGCCAATTTTTGCAATATATAGCGCTCTATCGGCACGACCAATTACAGAGTTTTGATGCTCATATCGAGCTCGTACGGCTATACCAGCACTAAATGTAATAGGTATTGACTTATCAACATGTAGCAGACTCCTCTCGGCTAAATTATTCTGTAATCGGTTTGTAATCTGTGTAGCTAATTCTAAGGTGGTATTCGGCAGTAAAATAACAAACTCCTCCAGGCCAAAGCGAGCAACAATATCACTGGGTCGCAGAGATTCTTTAATAACATTTACCAGATGAGACAAGGCCCGGTTACCTGCCTGATTATCATAAATATCTATGAATACCTTGAAATCATCAATATTAACTGATACTAAACATAGTGAATTATCATGCCGGTCTGCATCTGAAGCTTCTCTTACCAGAGAAGCATCGAATCCAGCCCGATTTAAGGCTCCTGTAAGCTGGTCCGTATGAACTAAATTCTGGAGTGCTTCCAGTTCGTTTTTTAATGTTTCGATATCTTTTCCCGTACGATGTACATGTCCCCGTACATTTTTAACTTCACTACTAAAATATAAGTTTTTAGTTTCAATTAATGCCACATCAAGAATATTTATTATTTCATTTAGATCATCTGTTGACCGTATTTGCTGTGTATAGTTCTCGATCTGTTCATAATATTCATCAATACCGATTGAATTTTCTTTGTTACTTATAGTCATTTGTGTTGTTCTGGCATCATTCTTTATATTAGATATCTGCCATAATTTTTTATCTTTAGTGGCATCCACTTCGTTATTCCTCCCAGAATCAATCAGATAATTAATTATTTAACATAAATAATTTTTTAATTAAGCTAAAAACTCAGAATTAATAATTGCACCCAAGTTAACAGACAATATATAAATCTATAAGTTGAATAAACAGGGCAAATGCCACTGTTCTCTGAATTAATTGTATTTGTAGGGAGAAAAGACGGGTAGGAGAGAGTTAATCGACTAAATGGTTTCTAATTGCATAGCGAGTTAACTCTGAATTATTACTAAGTTTAAGTTTCTCAAGAAGGCGGGATCTGTATACACTTATTGTTTTAGGACTAAGGCATAACTCGGTAGAAATATCAGAGGGGGTTTTCCCGGATGCAATTAGGCACAAAGTCTGAAACTCACGATCAGACAGAGTCTCATGTAGCGGCTGCTCAGTATCCTGACCTAATGTATTAGCAAGTTCCTGGGCGAGAGCGGCACTAATATATTTTTTTCCGGAGCAACCTGGTGTATTGCAGTAACAAGCTGTGAAGGCGCACTTTGCTTATTAAGATAGCCGGCTGCACCTGCCTTTAATGCGCGTACTGCAAATTCATGTTCTGTATGCATACTTAACATCAGGACTGTCAATTTTGACTGCTCTTTCTTAATCTGCTTTAGTACTTCAATGCCGCTCCTATCCGGTAATGAAATATCAAGCAACATAACATCGAAAGCATTTTCTCGTACAGCTTTAATAGCTTGTAACCCTGTTTCTGCTTCACCTGCAACAGAAATATCATCAGTTTCGCTAAGTATTTGCCTGAATCCCTGACGTACAATTGCATGATCATCAGCTATTATTACACGTATCATCTGTAGTCCAAGTTTTAGGTTAGATGTAATACTTTAGTAAGATTTTTTTGATTGGTCACAAATGTTGGTCGTAAGGCTGTTAATGTTATATTTGTATCCGTTGAATCCTTGGATGATATTTCCATCGCATTTACTGGAATTGAAATATTTATTTTGGTCCCCTTGTCTGGCTTGCCTGTAATTAACAGGTGACCCCTGAGCTGCTGGCAACGCTCACGCATACCACGAATCCCGAAGGATTTTGGTTTTGCCATATCCTGATCTGATATTCCACGACCATTATCGTTGACCTCAAGATATACCCACCCATCTTTCTCAGAAAGCCGAATCTGCAGTCTTGAAGCATTAGCATGCTTTGATATATTTGTTAGAGTCTCCTGAAAAATCCGAAAAATAGCTACTGACAAATCTGAGTCCAGTGGAATTTCATCACTATCACAAGACATCCGGTACCGGAGCCTTGCACGTCCACAGAATTCTTTTGCCTGCCATTTAACAGCAGCCACAATCCCGCAATCCAGTATACCCGGACGTAAATCCATTGATATTCTACGTGTGCTGTCAATGACCTGATCAACTAAAGACTCAATTGATTCTGCCTTTTTTCTATAAGAAGCAGGTTTATTTGCTACGCCCTCAGCCCATGGTAGTAATTCACATTTAATTGCAGTTAAAATACCTCCGATATCATCATGTATTTCTCTGGCAATCCTTGCGCGCTCCTGTTCTTTAATTTTCTGTAAATATGAGGAAAGTTCAGCCAATTGTTCGCGAGAACTTGCTATTTCAATTTCAGCCAACTTATTTCTAGTGATATTAATTACAATGCCATCCCATAAAATCGTATTATCAGTAATTTGTCTGGGAGTTGCACGTAAGCTAATCCACTTTGCCTCGGTCTCATTATCTACCTGAATACGACCTTCCCAGTTCCAAGGAGAAAGATTATTAGCTGAGGTAGTCATTGAGTTACTATAGGATAGCTTATCTTGAGGTATAACCATCTCCGAAAATAACTCTGGTTTATCCATAAGAGTACCTGGATGTAAACCAAGTAACATTAGTGAACCATCACTTACGTATGGGAAGCTTATTCTTTCTTGCTCTTCAAGCATAAACTGAAACATTACCCCGGGAAGATTGGAAGCAATTGCCCGAAAACGAGCCTCGCTTTTTTTTAATGCCGCCTGTGAGAGCCTGAATTGCCTGCGATTCTCAGCTTCAAGCAGGCTACGTTGTACGACCGGAACCAATGTAGCGGTACTATCTTTCATCACAAAATCGTGTGCGCCAGCCTTCATTAAGGAAGCTGCAGTTTCTTCACCGATACATCCTGATACTATTATCAATGGAATATCAAGATCATTTTCCTTAAGTAGTGTTAATGCTCCCCCTGCGTCAAAATCAGGCAGATTATAATCAGACAGAATTACATCCCATTTCTCACTATTCAATGCGCTTTGTAAACTGTCAACAGTTTCAACACGTAAACAATGAACCTTAAACCAACTTTCTTTAAGTGGATATAAAATTAATTCTGCATCATCTGCAGAATCTTCAATCATTAATACGCGCAAAATCTGCTGTTCCATATTTTTATATCCCATAATGCAGGGAGTTTTTTAAGCTAACCAGTGCTATTTGAGTTAATCCGTTGTTCTGGTATTTTGAAAAATTTTAGCCCATAAAATGTCATGACAATTAGTATTAACACCAAAAAACTTGAGTATGAACAATAATTTCCTATAAATATATAAGAATACAGGTCAAGAATTTAATATTCTACCAATAACTATGCTAGCTTGTTAAATGTAGGTCAGGGTACTTCTCTGTCAAATAGTACGTGCTTACTCATAAGACTAGTAGTTATAAAGAATTAATCAGAATATTCTCATATATATAAATTTATTAATTTTCTCTTCTGGTACCTCTACGTACCGGAGATTCATTCAATTCTAGCCAGTACAACCCGAACTGATTCGCAAAATCAATAAATTTACCAAAATCAACCGGCTTACGAACATAGCTATTTGTACCTAGCTGATAACTTTCTACCAGATCTTTCTGCTCCGATGAAGTAGTAAGAACCACTACTGGAAGTAATTTTGTCCTGGGATCTTCACGTACTCGTTTAAGTACTTCAAATCCATCAACTTTAGGAAGCTTCAAATCAAGAAGCATAACCTCTGGCATTATTCGGGCGTCGCGATTTACGTAAGCTCCGGTCGCAAACAGATAGTCCAGAGCCTCCTCACCATCACAACAAGTTACTATTTTATTAGTAATATTTGCTTCTTTAAATGCCAATAGTGCAAGATCCCGGTCATCCGGGTTATCTTCCACAAGCAGGATTACTTTATCTATAGTTTGTGTACTCAATCTGTCCTCTGTCTCTAGCAAACCATCTTTATTTTACTGTGGGGATGGAACAGAAAAATAAAAGGTGGCACCTTCACCTAAGTTTGAATCTGCCCATATGCGTCCACCATGCAGATTCATAATCCGCAGCACAGTAGCAAGGCCAATACCAGTGCCTTCAAATTCAGTCACACTATGTAGCCGTTGAAATGCACCGAACAATTTATGAGCATACTTTATATTAAATCCAGCTCCATTGTCTTTGATAAATACCACCTGTTCACCATTCTGTTCCTTAACACCAAAATGAATAACTGTATTATCTTTCTTACAAGTAAACTTCCAGGCATTACTTATAAGATTTTCTAGTACAATTCGGAAAAGTCGAGGATCCGCATCAATAAATACATCATCTTGTATCTTAAGTTCTGCTTCCCTGCCATGATCTGTTTCTTGTAATTCCGTTAATATTGAATGAACTAATTTACTTAAATCAACAGGCTTAGTTTCGATCTTACTAGCACTAACTTTTGATAATTGCAGCAGGTCATCTATTAAATGGCCCATACGTTCACTTGCATTACGTATTCGTTGCAGATAATTATTGCCTGAATCATCTAGCTGACCAGAATATTTTTTTAAGAGTAACTGACTGAACCCATCAATACCTCTTAAAGGGGCACGTAAATCATGCGACACAGAATAACTGAAAGCTTCCAGCTCTTTATTAGAGGCCTGAAGTTGACGAGTCCGCTCCATTACACGTTTCTCTAGCTCAGTATTTAAATTCAGAATCCGTTCCTCCGTTCGTTTCCGATCAGTAATATCATAGAAGACAGCAGCATAGTATGTAACTTCTCCATATAAGTTATTAATAGTGTCAAGTGAAAGCCCCTGACAAAAATAATCTCCGTTTTTTCTTTGGTCCCATACTTCTCCATACCAATGCCCGTTTTTCTTAAGGGAATCCCACATGACCTGATAAGAATCTTTATTATTTATCTCAGTATTAAATATTCTGGGAATCTTACCAATTGCATCATCCTCCGTATAACCAGTTATCGATGTAAAAGCCGGGTTAACAGAAATTACCTTCTTAGAAGCATCAATAATGACTATAGCCTCCTGAACATTTTTTATTACTTCGGTAGCAAGATGCAGGTTTTCTTCAGCAGCAAGGCTTAACGTTAGATCAGATAAAATTATAGTGTACAGTTTCTTCCCGCTTAAAATAAGATGTGAGATACTTGCCTCAATAGGAAACTCTTCTCCATTACGGCGTAATCCCATTAGTCGGGCTGGCATTAGTTTATTTATTTTTGTACCGATTACTTCTTTACTTTTATAACCAAATATTTTTTCAGCGGCCGGATTAAATAAAACAATGCTCATTTCTTCATCTACCATGATAATAGCTTGCATGGCAGACTGAATGATGCCGGAAAGTTGAGCCTCACTTCTCTTCTGTGCATCCTCTATTTGTTTATGTTGGATAAACTGGCCTATCTGAACACCTATAGATAGTACCGTTTCGTTTAATGCTGTGTCTGGTTTTTGGGTAGACCTGCTGAAAAACTCCAGGATACCTATAGTTTTATCTGCAGATAGTATTCGGAAGGAAAATGCACTAAGTAGTTTTGCTTCGGCTGCTTGTGATGATCGTGAAAAAACTTTCTCTGCGGTAATACCAGAAATCCATATAGGACGATTACTTAACCAGGTACGCTTTATGAAGCCTTCATTATCAACTGGAATAAAACATTGGCTACTGTAAGCCATAAACTTTTTAATCTGGGTATTTGTATGACTCCAAGTCTCGGTACAATGATATTGCTGGTTTTCATCATCGATTTTCCAGTGAGCGCCGCAATCCCATCCCAAAGACTCGCAAATAATCCTAATGATACGTGGCATAGCTTTGGAGATGCTTTTTGATTTAGCCAAGGTCCTGGCAACGCTATGAAATATTTCTAATCTCTTACGTTCAGATAGATCCGTAATAGATGATATTGAATAGATCGGATTACCTGACGGCCCATGAACCACAGCAGTGTTGACATGTATCCAAATTATCGAACCATTCTTCCTAATATAACGTTTCTCAAGTGGAAACGTATCTACCAGGCCAGATAACAGTTGATCCTCATGATTTAAATTTTCCTCAGGATCATCAGGATATGTTATTTCATTAATTGATTTTCCAACTAGTTCACTCTCAGAGTAACCTAAAATTTCACACAGTTTACGATTAACCTGCAGGTAATGATTATTATTGTCTAATACTCCAATACCATTCGCAGCATGATCAAAAATGGCACGAAAGCGCTCCTCATTCTCCTGTAAATCTAATTGTGATTGTTTTAATTTATTAGGCATAATCAATATTATTCAGTTGCCAATATAATAAGTATTGTAACGTGTAGAAGAGACTCTGAGCATTATGCTCGCTACTCTCATAAAGAGGTAATTATAAGAGATATATCTTAATAAAAGGAATGAATATGTTACGCAGGATAATTAAAGTGTGATCGGAATAAATGAATGGGTATAACAGCTGAGCAAGTGCTATTACTTCTGACTGTTCTTTGTGCCGGGTGCTTCATAACTGAATAAAATTCAAATCTATTACTACAGATCTTTATTTATTAATTACTATTAAGTTATGGCACCTGTTGGTTAATCAGAATATTGACATTCTGATTACCAATCCTGACCGCTTCACTGAAACCCTGTAAATCTCCGCTTGCAGGTACAGCCTTTCCAGATTTTGTAACTCTGGCACTTATTATAACTTCGGGAAAACTGGTAAGCTTCATATTCGGATTCATGCCCATTCCATCTTTTAATGTAAATTTTGCAGGTAAGTCTTGAGCCTGTAAACGAACAATAGCAAGAGGCATTCTCGGACCGCTTTTTGCCCGGGCATAAATGTAAAGGGTATCTCCGGGTGAGGTCTTAGCAGACAGGGCAGGGCTGATATTAACAACTCCTGAAATTGTCGGGGATGAACCTTTATTTGCTACATTTTTACCAGATTTAGGAGAATGTTGTTTAGTTATTAATACGTTCCCCTGGTTATTTGATGCCAATGATTTTGCCTGTTTGATACTTCCTGAAACAGATTGTGCCAGCTTAGATTTTGCTGGAATAATAGCCAGTAATTCTTCCCAATACACAGCGGCCTGCTTAAATTCACCTTGTTCAAATTTTGCGGTGCCGGCTAGTGCCAAAGCTTTAGGGTTTTTCGGATCAATACTTAAAGCTTTATTGATTAACTCAACAGGCTTTCCCATTAAACTCCCATCCTGAGTCATTGCAAAGACATCTGCGTAGTTAACCAGCGCTTCCGGATTATCAGGTGATTTTGCAAGAAGCTTTGCATAGATATCTCTGGCTTCATTAAAACGACCCATAATTGCGTAGGTTCGTCCCAACATATTCCAGCCTTCTAAATCATCGGGTTCTTTTTCGAGACGTTTTACAAGACTATCAACCATAGAAGAAATTTCCTGATGGCCGTCATCTTCTGAAGTTAAAGCAACGTCTACTAATTCCATTTGCTCTACTGCTGGTTGTGGTAGTAATGCCTTGGTATTTCCTAATAATAAATACAAGGATATTGCTAATACAGGGATTAGCAATATAAGTACAACTGGAGTTGCAATGCTTCGTTTGCTATTTACTATTGCCACTGAAATAGAACTTTCTTCTGGTATGTCCAGCATCATTCGCTGTTGTAATTCATACTTACTTTGATTGTATTGTTCCTGATTTAGAATATCATTACGCAGATCATTATCAAGCTCTGATATTTGATCCTGGTATATACTGACATTTGTTGAGTCACGTTCCACACCTGTATCACTTCCCTTATTTCGCAATAATGTAGGAAGGATAAATAGCAAAGCAGCAACTATAAAAATTCCAGCAACAACCCAAAATAATGTCATCTGTTGTCACCATCACTACTTTTTTTTAATAAATTTTCAGCCTGTTTGAGCTGCTCGTTTGAAAGCGGTGATTCTTGTAATGACTTCCTTCGTTGCTTGAGGTAAAAAATTAATACACATGCTCCAATTAAAAGAAAAATAAATGGTCCAAACCAGAGAAGCATTGTATTAGTTCTTACAGGTGGTCGATAAAGTACAAAATCTCCGTAGCGGGCAACTAAAAAATCAGTAATTTCTTTATCACTCTTATTTGCTATTAATTGCTCACGAATCTCACGACGGATATCCTTTGCAAAATCGGATCGTGAACCAGCCAGAGATTCGTTTTGGCACACTAAGCAACGCAACTCTTCTGACAGGGCAATCATACGTTTCTCTATTTCAGGATTTTCAGCCACCGGCAAAGCCTCTTTTGCCCAACTTAAAGGAGAAACAATCAAAATAAAAAGTAATAACAAAAATAGTATTTTACAGGATAAATTTTGTAAGCAAGTAGCCGCTAGTTTTCCATAATTTCTTATAAAATTAAGAAATAATTTTAAATTCATCCCTGTAATTCCTTAACTAGCGGCAAAATTGTTTTCTCTAAAACATCTACAGTTACCGGGCCAATTTGCTTGTATTGGATAACTCCAGACTTATCTATGACATATGTTTCCGGGACACCATATACACCATATTCAATTCCCACTCTTCCTTCAGTGTCCATAACACTTTTAGTGTATGGGTCACCAAGTTGGTCCAACCACTGTATCGCCAGATCTCTTTTATCTTTATAGTTAAGGCCGTAGATTGGAACTACATCGGCTTTTGCTAACTGGACTAATAAGGGATGTTCATCACGACAGGAAGCACACCATGATGCCCATACATTAAGTAACCAAACTTTACCTAAATTATCTTTTGATTCAAGAATTATTCCTGGTTCATGTAGTTGCTGTAATTTAAAAACAGGCGCTAGCTTACCTATTAAGGGTGAAGGAATTTTACGTGGATTAAGATTAAGCCCGACAAGTAAAAATGCAACCAGAATAATAAAGGCTGCTAATGGAAGTAAATAACGTATCATGCCTTTCTGGTTTCCGTAACTAATGGGGCAATTCCTGTGTCTTTATTTTCAATCTTTGTTTCAGATAGTTTCCGAACCTTAATACGGTAACGTCTATCAGATACTGAAAGAGCTCCTCCGAATGCCATTAACAAACATCCAAACCAAATCCAGTCAACAAATGGTTTATGATAAACTCGTACCACCCACGACCCATTTACCAAAGGCTCTCCGAGAGCTACATATAAGTCACGAAATAAGCCGGTATCAATTGCAGCTTCAGTCATAGCCATACCCGATGCATTATATGTACGTTTCTCAGGATGCATAAGATTAATTCTCTCTCCATTATTTAATACTTCTATATCACCTCGGATACCCTGGTAGTTGGGGCCGGGCACTTCATTTGTACCGTTAAAACGGAAAGTATAGCCGCCTATAGCAACGGTATCACCGATATCCATACGCACATCTTTTTCTGTTTCATAACCATTTACCATTGTCACGCCAATGATAAAGATAGCAATGCCAAAATGAGCAAAGTTCATTCCGTAGTAGCTACGTGATTGTTTTGCTAGTTTTGTGAATAGTCCTTGATGGCTGCTACTTCTTATACGCTGCCATAAACTTACAAATATACTGGTAATAATCCAAAAAGATAATAACAACCCGAAGCTGACCATTGGCTTCCATTCACCAATAGTAAGTGGTAAGAGTAGGGCAGTTACCATGCTTACTCCAAATGCCCAGCGTAAACGTACTGCAAGTTCGGGTAAGCTTGATTTCTTCCAGCGAGCTAAAGGACCCAGGCCCATAAGGAAGATTGCCGGCGCCATTAAAGCTACAAATACTGATTCAAAATAAGGATGGCCTACCGATATTTTTCCAAGCTCCAGAGCATCCATTACTAACGGATACAACGTTCCGAGCAAGACACTGCTTGCTGCCACTATTAATAGCAGATTATTTGCCAGTAAAAGAGATTCCCTTGATACCAGATCAAAACTACCGCCAAGCCCAATTTTAGGAGCTCTCCAAGCAAATAAAAGTAATGAGCTACCTATAATAGTAACCAGAAAGGCTAGTATAAAAATACCACGGGTAGGATCGGTTGCAAAAGCATGAACTGACGTTAGTACACCTGAACGAACAAGGAAAGTTCCTAGTAAGCTTAAGGAAAAAGCAGAAATAGCAAGTAAAATGGTCCAGCTCTTGAAACTACCCCGCTTTTCTGTAACTGCTAAAGAATGGACGAGTGCAGTGCCAACCAACCATGGCATAAATGATGCATTCTCAACCGGATCCCAGAACCACCAGCCACCCCAGCCTAACTCATAGTAAGCCCACCAGCTACCAAGCATAATACCTATAGTAAGAAATACCCATGCTACAGTAGTCCATGGTCGTGACCAGCGCGCCCAGGTTGCATCCATCTGTCCGCTTATTAAAGCAGCTATAGCGAAAGCAAAAGCAACAGAAAATCCAACATAACCCATATATAGCATGGGAGGATGGATTACCATACCTGCATCTTGTAAGAGAGGGTTAAGATCACTTCCTTCAAAAACTGCAGGAAAAAGACGGTCAAACGGATTAGATGTAAACAGCATGAATAATAAGAATCCCACGCTGATTACTCCCATCACCCCTAAAACCCTTGCTACCATGTCATCTGGTAAATGACGACTAAATACACTGACAGCAACCGACCAGGAGGCAAGCATCAACATCCATAATAGCAGTGAACCCTCATGCGAGCCCCATGTTGCAGCAAGTCGATATTGAACTGGTAACTTGGAATTGGAATTTTGAGCAACATTCAGAACTGAGAAATCATTATTTACAAATGAATAGGCCAAACAACCAAAAGCAATTGCAACAAATACAAATTGTCCTTGCACCACTGGTCGTGCCAGTGCAACCCATGAGGGGATACCACGAGCAGCCCCGACTATAGGAAAAACAACTTGTGTGACTGCTAACAGAAGTGCAAGAATTAAAGCAAAATTACCGAGTTCTGGGATCATAATGGTAGGTAAGTATAGAAGTAGAAATTGAGATCAAGTGAACAGAAGAAATGAGAAATACTAGTGTACTAAACATTGTTATAACTACTGTATTATCAGTGTTTTTTGTGAATTACTTGCCTGCTCTAAGGCAGCGGCAGCTTCTGGTGGCATATAATTTTCATCATGTTTGGCCAACACTTCATCAGCACGAAAAATTCCATCAGATGACAGTTTTCCTTGTGCCACCACCCCTTTACCTTCTTTAAATAAGTCAGGAAGAATACCTGTATACACAACAGGAATAACCTTTGCTGTATCAGTTACTACAAAATTTACAGTAACTCCGTCACTTTGACGTTTAACGCTTCCTTCTTCTACCAGTCCTCCAATTCTAAAGCTTTTACCCTGAGGAGCCTCATTAGCAGCTACTTGCGTGGGACTGAAGAAAAAAACCAAGTTGCTCTGGAATGCATTAAGTACCAATGTTGCAGAAAGACCTAATGCGGCAACGCTTGCAATGATAATTGTTAATTTCTTATGTCGTGGTTTCATTATTCTGCTCATGTTGAGTTACTTTATGAATCAGACTAAGTTGCCTCAGCAAAGTTCGCCTGCGATTTAATACTAATACAACCTCACCAACCATGCAGATAAAAGATACTAAAAAGGAGCCCCATACATAAAATCCGTATCCACCCATGGCAAAGAAATCTGACCAGCCTGCCCAGTTCATTGCGTAGTTCCCTGAAGTTCACTAACCCATATAGTATGGCGCTCTCGCTCCAGGATAATGGTTCGTGTACGAATCAATACTAATGCAATTGAATACATCCAGCATGCAATGCTCATAATAAGCATTCCGGTGAGCATTGTCGTAGCCATTTTTGGTGATTGTGTAAGGCTAACAGTGGCCCCCTGATGCAGGGTATTCCACCATTTTACTGAAAAATAAATGATCGGAATATTTACTACACCAACCAACGCTAATACAGCACCAGCTTTATCAGCCCGACGGGGATCATCTATGGCTGCCTGAAGTGCCATAAATCCAATATAAAGAAACAACAAAATTAATTCAGATGTCAGCCGAGCATCCCAAACCCACCAAGCTCCCCACATGGGCTTACCCCAAAGGGCTCCTGTCCATAGGGCCAGGAATGTAAACATTGCACCTGTAGGCGCTATAGCTGTAGCTATCATAGATGAAAGTCGTGTATTAAAAGCAAGGCCAATTGCAGCCCAACCTGCCATAACCAAATATAGAAACATAGACATCCACGCAGCAGGAACATGGATAAATATAATTCGATAGGCCTCACTCTGCTGAAAGTCGGTAGGCGCAACAAAAAAACTAATATAGAGCCCGACCACAAATAATATAAATGCAGCGGCAGAAAATATCGGGGTAAGTTTGCCGGCAAGAAAATAAAAACTTGCCGGAGAAGAATATTTAAACCAGTTAATTGCCATTTCTTGTAAAGATTTAAGGGGTTATATAATTTTACTTAAATTCACTTCTAATTAACCCTCTATTTTAACTCATAAATTAAAATTTATAATTGCTTTCTTTACTTTACTCAGTTGAGATTCGCAGTGCAGCTGCCGCAGCCCACGGCGCCAATACAAGTGATGCTAATAGAAATGCCCCAAGTAATGACAGATGCGCGCTGGCACCCAAGCCTGCAGAGCTTGCCTCTACAGCACCGGCGCCGAAAATTAGTACCGGAATGTATAAGGGAAGAACTAGTAGCGATACCAATACTCCGCCACCCCTAAGTCCTAAAGTAAGAGCTGCACCGATAGCCCCAATAAGGCTCAATACGGGTGTGCCCAATAATAACGATACAGCAAGTACAAACAATGCATCTGTTTGTAAGTCAAATTGAATCCCGAGTATTGGAGATATTAGAACCAGTGGTACGCCAGTTACCATCCAATGTGCCAGTGCTTTACCAAGTACTAGCAGTGATAATGGCTGGGGAGAAAGCATCATTTGTTCTAATGTTCCGTCCAGATAATCGCTGGAAAACATTCTTTCTAGTGAGAGCATTGAGGCTAGTAAGGCAGCAACCCATACCACACCTGGCGCCATAGAACGAAGCATATTAATCTCAGGCCCTACACCTAGAGGAAACAGACTTACTACGATAATAAAGAAGAATAAAGTGGTTAATACGTCTGCCCGCTGACGCATTGCCAAGAGAAGATCACGTTGGATTACCCATAGAAACATATTAATTAAGCTGCAATCTCTTCGTTACTATAGCAGTAACATTTATATCCTGATGGGTAGTCATTACAACCATACCCCTTTTTTCCAAGTGCTGTTCTAATATACTTTTTACCAGCAGTACTGCAGAAGTGTCGAGTGCAACTAATGGTTCATCAAGTATCCATAATACTGTGCTACTTACTAATAGGCGGGCTAATGTTACTCTCCGACGTTGTCCCTGAGATAAAACCTTAACAGGCAATACTTCACGTCCACCTAATCCCATTTGCTGTAAGGTATTGTAGGCTTTATTTTCATCAATCTCCTTTCCTGCCAGAGCACTTGAAATACGTAAATTTTCAATTGCATTCAGGTTGTCTTTTACTCCGTTTAAATGTCCAAGATAAGTAATAGAATTATAATAATCCTCATCTAAAGACCGGATGTTATCTCCAAGCCAGCAAATTTCTCCATGAGCAGGTGTAGCGAGCCCACATAACATCCTTAACAAACTGGTTTTGCCACTACCGTTAGGACCGTTAACCTGCAACAGTTCACCAGCTTCAAGTGAGAAATTAACATCTTTAAATAAGCTGCGTTCACCACGCACACATTCTAAATCAGATACTTTTAACATCAGGTGCTTTCTGAAAAAGTAAAATTATAGCTTATCAACAAGCTCTATGGCTCCGTTCTACGTAAGAATTCAAATTAATTAACTATTAGTATCCATTCTATTTTCTTAGTATCATCAATAGAGCACGATACAACTGATGGATAAATTATGAGTAGATATTTTGTTTGCGGTGATATTGGTGGTACTAAGATTCTACTATGGCTAGGGCAATCTATAGATGGCACGACAAAGGTACATCTTGAACATCAATACCATAGCAGTAACTTCACTAATTTTTCTGAGGTACTGAAAGACTTCCTTAGTAAGGCCAGAGGGTGTGCTCCTGTCGCTGCCTGCTTTGCTGTTGCTGGTCCTATTGCAGCACAATGCTCAAATCTAACAAACTTACCATGGCAAATTGATGCCGTGAAAATTACTGAGGAATTCTCTATTTCTAACGTAAAATTAATTAATGATTTTGAGGCTGCAGCGCTAAGTATTGAAAATTTACCTGAAAAAGATCTGGAAATACTACAAGCAGGTAATCTTCAGGCTCAGTCTATGAAAGTAGTATTAGGTGCGGGTACTGGAATGGGCGTAGCATGGCTAATCTGGCAGGACAATTGCTACACCCCTCTCTCAACTGAAGCAGGGCATGTAGATTTTGCTCCCTCTAACTCGTTACAAGATAACTTTCTTGAATTCCAGAGAAAAAGATATGGTCATGTTTCTATCGAACGGATCTTATCCGGAAGTGGCCTTGCAGATACATTTAATTTCTTGCAAACAGCTCTGAATAAGAATAATCAACTTATACAAACAAGTACTAATAATGCTCAAATGGTTACTGATCTTGCACTAAATCGGAAACACCCTATTGCTATGAAAGCCCTTAATTTATTCATTGAAATATATGGAGCTTATGCCGGGAATCTTGCTCTGACGGGATTATGCCATGGCGGGGTATATTTAGCTGGCGGTATTGCGCCAAAAATAATTGATAAACTTAAAGAGGGTAATTTTATAAAATCTTTTTGTAGCAAAGGTCGTTACTCCAAAATGATGAAAAATTTTCCTATACATGTTGTTATGAACCCGAAAATAGGCGTAATGGGTGCAATGCGGGAAATTCAACGTATGAAAAGTTGCAGAAGTTAAATTTTAGCAACCATTAATGTAAAATTATTTCATAATATATGAGTAAACTGTTTATGAAAAATACCAAATCAAAAGATAATTTAGAAGAAGATAGTCCTGATGGTCATCTGTCAGCCAGTTATAAGAATTACATTACTCCGGATGGTCATACGCGGTTGATGGATGAGTTTTTATGGCTTATGAATAAAGAGCGACCGGAAGTAACTGCGATTGTTTCCTGGGCCGCCGGAAACGGTGACCGATCAGAAAATGGTGATTATATCTATGGAAAAAAACGTTTACGTGAAATCGACAAACGTATTCATTATCTTACTAAACGACTGGATATAGCAGAGATTGTTGACCCGGCCATTCCAAGGGAAAATGAAACACAAATTTTCTTTGGTGCCACAGTTACTTTTTCTGGTCCGGATGGCAGGAAAGAAACTGTTTCGATTGTTGGTGTTGATGAGATAGATACTACTAAAGGTTATATCAGCTGGATATCACCAATGTCTAAGGCTTTAATTAGGTCACGACAAGGTGACGTAGTAAGTTTCCTTACACCAGCCGGGGTTAAGGAAATTGAAATTCTAAAAGTTAAATATAGAACAATCCCAGCAGAGCTATTTGAGCCGCCAACTAAACGATAATAAGCATATGGAAAATAGAAACAAGGGTTTGCTGGCTTTACTTCTTAATGTAAACCGGAATAACTAATGAAATGTATTACTTCCTGTAAAAACACTATTTTCAAACAACTAGTCAGACTGGATGAATCGTCAAAGAAGCGCAAAGTTAGCGGGTTAACGATTCTTGATGGAATACATCTGGTAAATTTCTATTATGAGAGAATAGGTTTGCCAAGATGCTTATTTATAAATGAATCAGGGCACAAAAACACAGAAATAAAGAAATTGTTAAATTTAGAGGATAGTAAGGCAATAGAAGTGTATGTTCTAAGTGATAGCTTGTTTGGTAATATTTCACCTGTCAAGGCGCCTACCGGGATTATAGCGTTAATAACTATACCTACTCCAAAAGATATCACTGTTAGGAGGAGTGAGGATTTTTGTGCTTTACTTGAATCAATTCAGGATCCCGGCAATCTTGGATCTATTTTACGTTCCGCAGCTGTTGCAGGTGTAAGTGATATATACATGTCTGATGGTTGTGCTGATGCATGGTCTCCAAAAACACTTCGTGCTGCTATGGGTGCACATTTTTTATTGCGTATTCATGAAAAATCAGAACTGACAAGAATTGCTCAAAGATTTAAGGGAAAGGTTATTGCAACCACACTGAAATCTGATAAAAGTTTATATAAATTATCTTTAAAGGGACCAATTGCATTCATGTTTGGTAATGAAGGAGCCGGCTTATCAGAGATAATGTGTAAGGCTGCTAATGAAAAAGTCACCATTCCAATGCCGGGCAAAGCAGAATCACTAAATGTTGCTGCAGCTGCAGCTGTTTGTTTCTTTGAAAGAGTGCGACAGCTCCAATAATTAGAATTTAACGGACATATAATGCCTAAATAGTAAAATATAAGGTATTTCTAATTTTAACTATGAGTAATAGAGATAATGATTTTATGTATGAAGCACTTGATCTTGCGCAACAAGCAAGAAAAAAGGGCGAAGTCCCAGTAGGAGCAGTTGTAGTAAAAAATAACATTGTCATTGGGCGTGGATATAATCGTCCTATAACCACTTCAGATCCTACTGCTCATGCAGAGATAATAGCGTTACGTGATGCGGCACATTATCTTTGTAACTATCGCTTATCAGAATGTACTCTTTATGTAACTTTAGAACCATGTGTAATGTGCGCAGGAGCAATTTTTCATGCCCGTATTGCTCGACTGGTTTATGGATCTAAAGATTCTAAAACCGGAGCATGTGGTAGCGTTATAAATTTACCGACAGAAAAACAGTTAAATCATCATACTCAGGTGATAGGGAATATCTTAGAAGACAAGAGCAGTTCTTTACTAAAAGAATTTTTTATCGAAAAACGTAAGATTAACTAAGAAATGTATTTATGAGAATTGAGATTAAAATAGACTCACAATATCTTGATATTATTAACAATAGACAGGTAAGAATTAAATCCTATCAAATTTCTTCTGCAAAAAACGGAGCAGGGCAAGATCGGGAAAGTTTCTGTACCCCGCTAGGAAAACATGTAATCCGCGCTAAAATTGGAGAAGGCCAACCAGTTAATACCGTTTTTATTAGGCGCAGACCCACTGGAGAAATATATTCCCCCAGCCTGGGTGAAAAATATCCGGATCGCGACTGGATCTTAACACGAATATTGTGGCTTTCCGGATGCGAACCTGGCTTTAATCGTTTAGGAACGGTAGATACGATGCGTCGTTATATATATATTCATGGCAGCCCCGATAGCATTGATTTAGGAAGCCCCGGTTCTATCGGTTGTATTCGAATGCTAAATACTGATCTGCTGGAACTATTCGATTTAACAGATGTGGGAACAGAGGTTAATATTAAACTGAATTAATGCCAGAAAATTAAACCTGTTCAAGTTTGTTCCTCCACCTCTTTTGAGTTATTATAACTGTCCATGACCAAATATGTATTTGTGACTGGCGGCGTTGTGTCATCCCTTGGTAAGGGCATTGCTGCCGCCTCCCTTGCAGCACTCCTTGAATCCCGCGGTATCAAAGTAACCATGCTTAAACTGGATCCCTATATCAATGTGGATCCGGGCACTATGAACCCCTTTCAGCACGGAGAAGTATTCGTTACTGAAGATGGAGCTGAAACCGACCTGGATCTGGGGCATTACGAGCGCTTTATCAATGCCAAAATGAGTAAGCTAAATAACTTCACCACTGGCCAGATTTATGAAAGTGTAATAAAAAAAGAACGTCGTGGAGATTATCTTGGCGGGACAGTACAAGTAATTCCACATATTACTGATGAAATCAAACTGCAAATTAAATCTGGTGCAGGTGACTCACAGGTAGCAATTGTTGAGATTGGCGGTACAGCTGGTGATATTGAGTCTTTGCCATTTTTAGAAGCAATCAGACAGATGGCAATCCAGAATCCCTATGAAGATACCTGCTTTATTCATCTAACATTATTACCCTATATTGCTTCTGCCGGAGAACTGAAAACTAAGCCCACACAGCATTCTGTAAAAGAGATGCGTGAAATTGGTATACAGCCAGACGTATTATTATGCCGCGCTGACCGCGAATTACCGACAGACGAGCGCAGAAAAATTGCATTGTTTACTAATGTACGAGAAGAAGCTGTAATTTCAGCAATTGACGTAGACAGTATATATAAAATTCCAGCATTGCTACATGAACAAATGTTAGACGAAATAGTGTGCCATAAATTAAATATTCTTGCGAAACCGGCAGACTTGGGTATATGGAAGAAGCTTGTCAATGCATTACAACATCCCAAGCAAACAGTTAATATTGCACTTGTAGGAAAATATGTAGACTTAACTGAGTCTTATAAGTCTCTGTCTGAAGCCCTGATTCACGCAGGCATTCATACGCAATGCAAAATTAACATCCATTATGTGGATTCAGAAAATATCGAGAAAGATGGGACTAGTTGCCTCATAGATGCTGATGCAATTTTAGTCCCGGGCGGATTTGGTAAAAGAGGTGTAGAAGGTAAAATTATGGCTATTCGATATGCACGTGAAAAACTTATTCCCTACCTTGGAATTTGCCTAGGTATGCAACTGGCAGTAGTAGAGTTTGCTCGTAGTAAAGCAGCCATGAATGATGCGCATAGCACTGAATTTAATCCTGATACACCCTATCCTGTTATTGGGTTAATTACCGAATGGAGAACTAGAGAAGGTCAGGTTAATACTCGTAACGCTCAATCAGAGCTTGGTGGCAGCATGCGTTTGGGAGGCCAGGAGTGTTTCCTAAAGGAAAATTCATTGTCACAGAAAATTTACGGTGCAGAAAAAATCACTGAACGTCATCGCCATCGTTATGAAGTTAATAGCCAGTATATTCTTCAGTTAGAAAAAGCAGGGCTCCATGCCAGCGGCCTGTCGGCAGAAGACTCACTTTGCGAAATGATTGAGCTACCTGAAAACGAACATCCTTGGTTTATCGGATGCCAGTTCCATCCTGAATTTACCTCAACACCCAGAACAGGACACCCTCTGTTTAAAGCATTTATAGAAGCAGCAATTAATGTTTCAAACAAACACAATACATCTGAAACAACAAACTCTGGCAAACAAAAAAATATAACCTTAGTGCCTAACATATGATGAAGTTCTGCCGTTTTGCCAGTCATTTTTACCAATTACTTAGTAACTAGGAAAAATAATATGAGTGCAATAGTAGATGTTTTTGCAAGAGAAATTTTAGACTCACGTGGCAATCCAACTGTAGAAGCTGAAGTTATACTTGAATCAGGAATACTGGGACGAGCAGCAGTACCTTCCGGCGCATCAGTTGGCACTAAAGAAGCTGTTGAGTTGCGAGATAATGATTCCCAGCGTTATTTTGGAAAAGGTGTTCTTAAAGCTGTTGAAAATATAAATAGTGAAATTTCAGAGGCCCTTATGGGTCTAGATGCAATAGAACAAAATTTTATAGACCAGACTCTTATTGATCTTGACGGTACTGATAACAAAGCAAGGCTTGGTGCCAATGCAATACTGGCAGTTTCGCTAGCAGTTGCAAAAGCAGCAGCAGAAGACTCCGGTATTCCTTTATATCGTTATTTAGGCGGGTCAGGACCAATGTCTATGCCGGTACCGATGATGAATGTTATCAATGGCGGAGTACATGCCAACAATAATATTGATTTACAAGAATTCATGATTGTTCCGCTTGGCGCACAAAGTTTTCGCGAGGCACTACGTTATGGAACAGAGATATTTCATACATTAAAAAAAATGCTTCATGAAAAAAATATGACTACTACGGTAGGAGATGAAGGTGGATATGCCCCTAATCTGAAAAATAATGAAGCGGCACTACAGCTAATTGTGGAGGCTATTGAACAAGCTGGATTTATACCCGGAGCTGATGTTGCTATAGCACTTGATTTTGCTAGCTCAGAGTTATTTAAAGATGGAAAATATCACTTGGCCTCTGATAATCTGAGCCTGAATTCAGATCAACTGGTTGATTATATTTCTGCTTGGGTAGAAAAATATCCTATTATTAGCATCGAAGATGGTATGAGTGAACATGACTGGGACGGATGGAAGCTGCTAACCAGCAAAATTGGAAGCTCTGTACAACTAGTAGGCGATGATATATTTGTGACAAACCCAAGTATTCTTAAAGAAGGTATTGCACAAGAGGTTGCCAATTCTATTCTTATTAAGATTAATCAGATAGGTTCACTGACTGAAACTTTTTCAGCTATTGAAATCGCAAAATGTGCTGGCTATACCTCTGTAATCTCACACCGTTCAGGAGAAACTGAAGATACTACTATTGCAGATATTGCTGTAGCTACCAATGCTCTTCAAATCAAAACCGGCTCACTTTCGCGCTCTGATCGCCTGGCTAAATATAACCAGTTACTTCGCATCGAGGAAGATCTCGGCGACTCAGCTAAATTTGCAGGACGGGGTGCTTTCTACCAAATAAAATAATGAAGGTATTAGGACTCATACTATTTGCCCTGATAATCTTATTACAGTATCCGTTATGGCTGGGTAAAGGTAGCTGGCACAGAGTATGGGAGGTTGACCAGCAAGTAGCTTCACAGCATGAAACCAATCAGAAACATCAAATTCGTAATGCTGCACTAGACGCAGAAGTACAGGACCTTAAACAGGGATCAGTTGCTATTGAAGAGCGCGCCCGTAATGAGCTAGGCATGATTAAACAAGATGAAATCTTCTTTCAAGTTGAAATTGATGAAAAGAATATAATATCACCTGATAAAACAGAAGAAGATTCTCATTAGTTTAAACCAAGATCTTGAAGAAAAATAACATAGAAATACAGACAATATTATTTCCGGTAAGCCTGTCCTAATAATATTAACAGCTTTCTCTTTTAAAGATTTTTTTCTATCAATACTCAGCAAACATTACAAATGTTATAAAAAATAAACTACCGACAGAACAATTATTTTTATTATAAAAATAAAACGCATAAAACGAACCCCAGGATGAGTAATTACAAATTTAAAATCGCACAGAATGTATTTGTTCTTCCAATTAAGATGCCCGGAGTAATTAAAAAGCACATTAAACCGTCTGTTGATGAAAATACATATGAAGTTGGGGTTAATTATCAGAACAGAATCTGGAAGGCAACATTTTATGAATCAGAGTTATCGGATGTGAAAGTGAACCTTTCCTAACCAGACATAATATGTTGGTTAATCCTGACTTGCAGGGAGCTACAAAACATGTGGAAAAAGATCTTATATGCATTTCTTATTACAATTCTCTTCCCCTGGTCATTATTAGTACTGATTTTGTTATATGGTTGGGACAGATCTCTCGAAATCTTTAAAGATTTACTATCAGGCAGATATGTTCTGATTACTGTACTTATAATTACAGTCATAATTCTCCAGTTATGGGTTATGCCAGCAAAGATTTAGGCTGGTAAAAATTCATAACGTCAGCCATATAGGCTCAACATTGCAGCCCAAAATCCGATATATAAGATATTGTTTCATTAAGAAATCTTATTTGGGAGCGGAAATGATGAAAAATTCATCTGTAACAATAGCTTGGATATTTTCTATTTTGTTTCTTGTGCTGGCTATTGCTGGATTTATCTCAGATTTACTACCAGAAGATAAAGCTTTTTTGGAAACCAATGTAATCCTTAATTTTACTCATCTAATAACAGCAATGGGACTTGCTCTTGTTACGAAGCAGGGAACAGATTCAGTGATACATCTGGTTAGAGTGTTTGGTTCATCCTATATGCTAATTAGTTCAATTGGATTTATGGGTATGAACATACAGGTAGCGGATGAGTGGTCTTATGCTATCTATACGAATTTCTTAAATTACCTACAATTTGCATTAGGAACTGCCATGTACACTCTGGGGACTATCTTGAAGAATCGACAAAATTTAATCAAGACATAATTATAAATTGCATTAATCCGAAGATCTGGTAATTACCCCACAGAATTAATCTGCTAAGCCATCATTTATAGATACTAATAAAGATTTCTGCAGCCCTACAACCTATAAAAAATGGCAATAAATCACAAACTTATACCTCAAAATAAGATAAATCTGTTGGTATTTTTGTTGGTATGACTCCGGGATAAATAAGCTTATCCATTAAATATAAATATTTTTTGAGTCAGCTCGAAATGTGTCTTACAGTCTGTGAAATAATACCCGGTTATGCTGAAGCAAAATCCTTAAGGATGACACCACTTTCTCCTTCAACTGTAACTTCTGAGCATGTGGATAATTTAGGGTTAAGCCATGGAGTGGGTTTATCTTTAGATTCATCACCACTTTGTGACTGGGCAATTTGTCTGGCATCCTCTTCCGTTTCAGCTCTTACTACGAATCCAAATATTTTGTGATGCCAAGGATCCCAAGGATTAACATCATCAGATAAACCTTGCATTGGTTTTAAAATCCATAATTTCATTCTTAATCCCTAATTTTACAGATAAGAGACAAATCAAGAAAATGCCAGAATTAGCTTTTTTGTTTGCTCTCCGAGCAAAACCCTAACTATGGCCTGCAGATTAACATCAACCAAATCTATTTTACTGATACTTGTATTTTATCAGCATTCTTCAGGCCACAAAAAAGTGTTTTTGCCGCTTTATGAATCAACAGGTTATTTTCTCTAAAGACTAAAATTTTTGATATTATTAATTTAATCTCTTTTTTGGCCGTTATATAACTGATCGATAATAGTTTCTGTTATCCGGAAATCTCAATTGCCTTTAAGGAAAACAAATGTCTGATAAAAAATATAATATCTTTTATGTCGACTTAAAAAATGGTGTTGCCGCTGAGGATACCATTGAGAAACTAGCCAAATTACCGAAATTTTCTCATGAAAAAGCAGAAAAGATTATTCGTTCAAAAAATAGAGCTATTAAGGCAGGATTAAATAAAAAAGAGTCAAATATATATCGTTCTTATCTGGACAAAATAGGATTATGTGTTGAAATACACGAAGAAACTGAGAAAACTAACAGTGACTTGCCGGTACAGGAAACAATAAAGAGCACTAAAGTACACGATAACCCTAAAAAGGTTATTGATACTATTCCTAAGCAGGGAACAGGTAATAATGTAGCAGATGATAATGATAGGCACCGTACAATACAGGTTAAATTTAATGGCCAGGCATTTGAATACTTTAAGATATGGATTGTAAATATTTTCCTTTCTATTATTACACTAGGAATCTACTCCGCCTGGGCAAAAGTGCGAAATAATCAATACTTCTATGGCAACACAATTATAGACGGATCAAGTTTTAATTATACAGCCAAGCCTATCAGCATTCTGAAAGGTCGACTAATTGCTGTTGGGATACTTGGTGTATACAGTATTGTTAATCAAGTTTCACCTATGGCCGGATTTGCTTTGTCATTAGCATTTATGCCAGTTATTCCCTGGTTAATTACTCGCTCGCTAGCTTTTAATGCTCGCAACAGTATGTACCGCAATATCCGGTTAATTTTAAAGGTGGTTATGGAGAAGCCATTGGTGTATTTCTTTTATGGCCGTTACTTATCATTTTTACTGCAGGACTGATCTTGCCCTATATTCTGTACAAACAGTATCGTTTTATAATTAATAATGGTGCCTTTGGTACCTCGGAATTTGACTATCATGCAAAACCTAAAGATATTTATCGTATTTTTTTGATTGTATTTGGTTCATTACTCGCGGTAGGGTTACTTATATTTTGCTTATACAGCATACTGGATGAAGAAACTGCAGTTATGATCGGTGGATTAGTTTTTCTGCCTGTTTATCTATTTATGTTTGGCTACCTTAAAGCCAACATAGCAAACCTGAATTTCAACTCCACAACTATTAAAGGCCACCATTTCACCTCATCGATGCAATCAAAAACAGTTGCCTGGATATACTTTACCAACACGGCCGCGATCGCACTATCACTAGGATTAATGATTCCCTGGGCAAAAGTTCGTATGGCTCGATATCGTGCAGAATGCCTGAAATTAGAAGCATATGATTCATTGGACAACTTTATTACTGCCGAACAAAAGAATGTTTCTGCACTAGGAGATCAAATGAGCGAAGTGTTTGATGTTGAAATAATGTCCCAGTATGATCCCAATCAAAGGTAATTTCTTTGATGGCAGCACTTCAAGTCGCAGAAGTGCTGCCTTTTCAGTAAATGATGCAGGACAGTTTTTCATCAATGCATTAGAGAGCCAGTCAGATTCAATACTGTATTGTGGTGATATCTCACAACTTGATGTCTCTCCTCGACTAGGTAATACCCCCAGGTATCTTTACATTAAGAATGGTGCAAATTTTGAAACAAATGATAATGATGGCATTGATATATTATTCAAACAATATTGCCGTAGCCCGACCCCCCATTTCATTCATATACTGGAAAGTCGGCTAGTAATAGTCCTGGCATTTACTATACTTGTATTAGCTTTTATGTGGGGTGGAATGAAATATGGCATCCCTTCTATGGCTAAAATCATTGCCGAACGAATGCCTGATGAAACCAACCATTATTTAGGAAAAGAAGCGATAGAGATCCTTGATAAATTTGCGTTTGAACCTTCAGAGCTTTCGACGTCTCGGCAACAGGAATTGGCTAATCTGTTTCAGGTGTATGCGGACGACTATCCGGAGCATCAAATTGCGTTCAAGTTCCGCAAAAGCAAAGGAAAGAAGAAAGAAGAAGAGAGAGGGATTGGAGCAAACGCATTTACTTTACCAAACGGCACAATTGTATTTACAGATGAGATGGTAAATTTAGCTGCAAATGATCATGAGCTCGTTGCTATTTTAGGCCACGAAATTGGTCATGTTGTGCATCGTCACATATTGAGACGCATCATTCAAAACTCATCTACATCTATACTTATAATTTTTATCACGGGTGATGTTTCATCTGCTTCATCACTTGTACTGGCACTACCTTCACTTTTACTTAACCTTTCTTACTCAAGAGATTTTGAAATTGAAGCAGATGATTTTGCCTATGATTTCTTAACCAAGAATAACCTTGAACCTGATTCTTTCGCTCAAATTATGCAGCGCTTGAAATATTACAACTCCAGGAAATTGAATTGCAACGATTCAGATACTGAAATGAATCCTAAGAAAACAACTCCAGATACAAATGAAGATGAAGGCGGGCTCTTAAAACAAATCACACCGTACCTATCAACCCATCCAGACACAGAGAATCGAATTCGTAAATTCATGCATAAAAAGAAAGACCTCCAAAAGATTAGTAAACGTACATGCTTATTGCCAGAAAAAGAAATGACTACTATTTAAATGCTGGCCCACATAGAATTTGGCTCCCTGAGTAGGGCTCGAACCTACGACCCACGGATTAACAGTCCGTTGCTCTACCAACTGAGCTATCAGGGATTTGGAAGTTGCATATACTAATAGGTTGAATCACCTCGGTCAACCTAATGCCTAATACTTATCCAAAACCTATTCCGAGTATTCAAATATAACAAAAAATCAAAAATAATATTGAAAACTCTTCAAGCCTAAATACGAGAATAAGATTAAAAAAGCCTGTATTTAAGCCGATATGTTATCTGACAGGGATAAAAGCCTAGGGCGGGATACGTGTGACTATTAATTATTTGATTCTATTGGAAATTTATTTTGTGGCCGGTTTAAATTATATGACCATCACTTAACAATAATGCTTAATCCTACAACAATACTTATTAAAACTGCTAAAGGCGAAGAAGAAATTCGTAGTGGAGAGTATGACATCATGCCTGACCAGCGGATTGCTCTCAGTTTTATTGATGGTAAGTCAAATGTATCAACGCTACTAAAAAAAGCAGCTCCCAGTCTCCGCTCCTCATTACCAAAATTGTTAGAAAGTCTTTCTATTGAGGGTTTTGCTAGGGATCTCTCGCAACCAGAAAATAATAAAGGAAAATTGAAGATTTCCATACCTCAGGGTAAAGCAGCTTCCAATAAAAAAGATAAGAATCTAAATTCCAGTAACTCCTTTAGTAAGAATACTCTTGCTACCGGCCTTTCTAATTCAACAAGTGCTCGGGCAAGAGAAAGAGGAGAAGATATAGGAGCATGGACAGCTTCAACAACTGGTACACCTAGTGCACCTAGTGCACGCGCAAGAGAGAGAGGAGAGGATATTGGAGCATGGACAAGTGCACTTGCCGGATTTGAAGCAGATGCATTAGCTAAAAAGAAGGCTAAAAAACCACTTGTAAACGATAAAATAGCCAAACAAACACGTGTTTGGGAAAAAGCTGAAATTGATGAAGAAGCACGTCTCTGGGCAGAAGCTGCAGCTAATACGGAGACTAAGGCTAAGGCAGAGGCTAAAGCTAAGGCAGAAACCGAGGCAAAAGCGAAAGCAGAGGCTAAAGCTAAGGCTGAAGCAAGAGCAGAGGCAGCAGCTAAGGCTGTAGCTAAAGCTAAGGCTGAAGCGGCAGCTAAAGCGGAAGAGGAAGCTAAAGCCAGGGCAGAAGCTGCAGCCCAGGCAGAAGAGGAGGCTAAAGCAAAAGCGGAATCCGCAGTGAGAGCAGAAGAGGAAGCTAAAGCCAGAGCAGAAGCTGTAGCTAAGGCAACAGAAGAAGAAAAACCAGAATTAAAAACTAGCAGAAAGAAAGGCAAGAAGAATCGTTCACGTGCTAAAGCAAAAGAAAAAACAGGAAATAAATTTCAGGAAGAGGAAGATAATGAGGCAAAAATAATTGCAGCTAGTGAAGCTTATGCTAAAGCAATAGCTTCTGCAATGGCAATGGCAGAGGTAGAGACGAAGCCCAATAAAAATATAACTAGTGACACTAAGGAAGAAACTATATCAGAAGCTGAGTCGTTACCCAACTTAGATCTATCAACTTTCAAACCAGATGATATTAAAGAAACAATAGAAGATGATGCAAAAATACAAGAGGTAACATCTGAAGTTGAGGAGGGAGTACAACGAAACATAAATACAAGAGATGAAACTCTTATTACTGAGAATGAAATATGGCAGGAAGAAAAAACAGAAGTTCAGACCGCCACTATTCCAAGTTTACGTCGCCGGTGGAAACCAATAAATTTATCCATAGTTGTACCTTTATTATTTGCAACCTTCATTTGTGTAACTTTACTATTACCCTACGTACTACCAACAAGCCAATATATTTCTACAATAGAAAAATCAGCAACAGATAGTATTTCTGAACCAGTCAAAATTGGCTCTCTACATGTGACATTCTTGCCAATACCCAGCGTAGAAGTGTCGGCTGTAACTATTGGCAGTAATATAAAAATTAAATCGGCAATATTAACGTTCTCAATGTTCTCTTCCTTTAACAGTAATAATCTGAAAATAATTGAACTAACAGGCGTCAGTGTCCTGCCCGGTGCTTACGACAACATTACAAGATGGAGCAGATTAAGTAATGCACCACAACTATCTGAGCTTAAGAAAATCGAACTAAAAGAAACAAAACTAGATTTTAAGAATATTTCTGTTCCCTTATTAAACGGAAGTATTGATCTTACAGATAACAATAAATTTTCAGGAGCTTCATTTACAACAAATGATAAAAGAATAAATATCAATATTTCACCCAGTCAAAATAATTTTCTTCTGAATATTTCAGCGAAAGAATGGAAACCATCTCTTTCATCACCAATGGTCCTGTCAGACTTAGATGCTAAAGTAATTATGAGTACAGGCTTATTTCAGATAAGCGAGATAGATGGCAGGATATATGATGGTGTTTTGAAAGGAACTGCTTCTGTAAAATGGAAGGACAGCTGGAATCTTGATGGAGAACTTGAAATAGAACGTGTCAATATTAAAGAAGCCGCAATATCCTATAACACAGATATTCCTATGGAAGGAAAACTATTCAGTAGAGTAGAAATTTCTTCGGAAGCCCGGGAATTTGAGCAGCTATATGATGCAATGCATATTAATGGAACCTTCCAACTTCAAAATGGTTTTGTAAAGATTGGCCTTGGCAATTCAATCCGGACTACATCCAAAGGTAGCATTGCAAGCGGGCAGACCAGATTTGATGAACTTTCAGGAGTCTTAAAAGTTATTGATAAGAACTATCAATTAAAGCAGTTAAAGCTGTCATCCGGAATTCTTTCTGCAGAGGGCACCTTGGATATTGTTACCGGAGAAAAATTATCTGGTGAAATTATATCGAATTTAAAAGGTGGTCATACTATGTCAAGTGGCCCTATATCCTTAGAGGGGACAATGAAAGATCCACTGTTAGTTCGGTATTAATTATGCAGGTTCTAAATAGTTCTAAATATCAGAAGAAAAACCCTTTTTACTATTCTCATTAAGTTAGTAATTTTTCTATACGCTCTAATGCATTTTTTAAATTATCCATTGATGTAGCAAAAGACATACGAACATAACCTTCGCTACCAAAAGCTGAGCCCGGTACAACAGCAACACCGCCTTGTTCAAGCAAATACTCACTAAAAGATATATCACTGTTATCTTTTATCTCATTTCTACTATGTAGCGTTTCAATCGCTTGGCGAACATCAGCAAAAGTATAAAATGCGCCTTCTGATAACAAACAACTTACGCCAGGTATTGCATCAAGCGTATTTGTAATAAAATGATTGCGTTCCTTAAATGCATTTAACATTGGCTCTATACAAGCCTGATCACCATTAAGCGCTGTTTCTGCAGCTACCTGAGAAATGGATGTTGGATTTGAGGTACTTTGTGACTGAATATTTTCCATAGCTTTAATGATATGCTCTGGTCCACCGCAGTAACCAATACGCCAACCTGTCATGGAATAAGCTTTAGATACACCATTAAGCACCATAGTACGTGGATATAGATCCGGACATGCATTGAGGATATTCACAAATTGGCCACCTGACAATAAAATGTGTTCATACATATCATCTGTAGCAATAATTATTTTTGGATGCTTACGTAATACCTCACCCAAAGCCTTTAATTCGTCTAATGTATAAACACTACCAGACGGATTACTGGGACTGTTAATTACAAACATTCTTGTTTTTGAAGTGATTGCCTTCTCAAGCTGCCCCGCAGTTATTTTAAAATTTTGCTCAATCCCTGCATCGATAGTTACTGGCTTACCCTCAGCAATCAATACTATATCCGGGTAAGACACCCAATAGGGAGAAGAAATAATAACTTCATCCCCTGGATTAATTACAGCTAAAGCCAGGTTAAAGAAACTTTGCTTTCCCCCACATGAAACTAAAATTTGTTTTGCAGTATAGTCAAAATTATTATCCCTTTTAAACTTAGCAATAATTGCATTCTTTAGACTGGGAGTACCTCCTACTGGTGTATATTTGGTAAAACCTTCGTTTATGGCATTAATAGCAGCATCTTTAATATGTTGCGGGGTGTCAAAATCAGGCTCACCGGCACCAAGGCCAATAATATCTTTACCCTCAGATTTAAGTTTGGCTGCACGTGCAGTAACAGCCAGAGTAGGAGATGGTTTGATCATCTGAACGCGTTTTGAAAGTTCCACTTTAATATCCTTATGCTGAACAGGCTCTGCCTGCATGATAAAATTAATACCAAGTAATAACTAAAAGCACACAAATTATACCTGTGATTTCAACCTTCCCCAATAGTTCTTACAAGCTTTATCAGACATTTGAGCCTGCCGGTGATCAGCCTGAAGCTATTAACAAATTAATTGAAGGAATAGCTGACGGCCTTACATTTCAGACGCTTCTGGGTGTAACCGGCTCTGGTAAAACCTTTACAATGGCTAATGTAATAGCACGCCTTGGGCGACCCACACTTATTATTGCGCCTAATAAGACTCTTGCAGCACAACTTTATTCTGAAATGCGTGATTTCTTTCCAGAAAATGCTGTCGAGTACTTTGTTTCGTATTATGACTACTATCAGCCAGAAGCTTATGTTCCATCACGTGATCTTTTTATTGAAAAGGATTCAAGTATTAATGAGCATATTGAACAAATGCGTTTATCAGCAACAAAATCTTTGCTTGAAAGAGATGACGCTATAATTATAGCTTCAGTATCATGTATTTATGGTATTGGTGACCCGGTAGACTATCATGGGATGATCTTGCATTTACGTGAGAATGAGAAAATTACTCAGCGTGAAATCATAAAGCGACTGGCTGAAATGCAATATGAACGAAATGATATCGAGTTTAGTCGTGGGTCCTTCCGAGTGCGTGGTGATATTATTGATATTTTTCCAGCAGAAAACTCTGAAACTGCAATAAGAATTTCTCTGTTTGACGATGCAGTTGAAGGAATGTCACTATTCGACCCGCTCACAGGACGTCAACAACGTAAAGTTTCACGTTATACGGTATATCCTTCAAGTCACTATGTGACGCCAAGAAATACTACTCTAAGTGCAATTAAAACTATAAAAACAGAGCTCACTGAACGTATTGAATTTTATCAAAAGCATAATAAACTTGTGGAAGTTCAGCGCATTGAACATCGTACTCGTTTTGATTTGGAAATGCTAAATGAATTAGGCTTCTGTAAGGGTATCGAAAATTATTCACGACACCTGTCAGGAAGAAATCCTGGGGACCCACCACCTACCTTAGTTGATTATTTACCATCTAATTCGCTTTTAATTGTAGATGAAAGTCATGTGACTATTCCTCAAGTAGGCGGTATGTATAAAGGTGACCGGTCACGTAAGGAAAATCTTGTAGATTATGGTTTTCGTTTACCCTCAGCTTTAGACAACCGCCCGTTGAAATTCGATGAATTTAAACAAATGATGCCACAAACAGTTTTTGTATCAGCTACACCTTCAGAATATGAACGGGCACATAGTGGCCAAATTGTAGAACAGGTAGTCCGCCCTACCGGACTGACAGATCCGGAAATAAAAATTTGTCCGGCATCTACTCAGGTTGATGACTTAATGTCAGAAGCAAATATCCGCACTAAAAGGGGAGAGCGTGTATTAGTGACAACACTAACTAAACGTATGGCTGAAAGTCTGACCGAATATTATTCTGACCATGGAATGCAAGTACGTTATCTTCACTCTGATATAGGCACTGTTGAAAGGGTAGAAATCATTCGCGACCTGCGTTTGGGTAAGTTTAATATATTAGTAGGAATCAATCTTTTACGAGAAGGTCTTGACATTCCTGAGGTTTCATTGGTTGCAATTCTGGACGCTGATAAAGAAGGCTTTCTGCGCTCAGAACGATCACTTATCCAAACTATGGGTCGCGCGGCCCGACATATAAATGGTACAGCAATACTTTACGCTGATAAGATAACCAATTCCATGCAGCGTGCTATTGATGAAACTGATCGCAGGCGAAATATACAGATTTTGTTTAACAAAAAAAATAACATCACACCACGTAGTGTAAGTAAACGTATTAAAGATCTTATTGATGGCGTTTATAATATTGAAAGTGCGCAACAAAATCTAAAAGCTGAAAAAATACAGGCACGCTATAATTCTATGAGTGAGAAGCAAATTACTAAAGAAATTAAATTGCAAGAAAAAAAGATGCTGAAAGCTGCAAAAAATATGGAGTTTGAAGAAGCAGCACAACACCGGGACGAATTAAAGAAACTTAAAAATTTATTGTTTATCGGGTTTACTGGTACAGGTCTAATAGAGAGCAGGGCTCATGAAAAATAAGAGCATACTAGTAGCAAATTAGGAGTCATTCATGACGCAACAGGAAGAACTTTTCTCACATCAGGATACACTAGCTAAATTACATGATAACCTGCCATTATCAGATAAATTAGGTATTCTTCATCAAGTAATTCGTCAAGACTTTCCATTTATTGATCGCATTTCTATATCTTTACTCGATGAAAAAACCAATGTACTTAAAACCTATACGCAAAGTACTATAGGTTCTAACCCGCTAACCACCTACGAAGTGCCTCTGAGTGAAGCCCCGTCGTTATGCGAGATCATTGAGCATCGTTGCCCAAGGCTTGTTCAGAATCTGGCTATTTTCGCTAAGGGAGAACACGAACACACTAAGAGTTTAGCGACCAAGGATTATAAGGCTAGCTATACTATGCCACTTTATCAAAGCGGCACCTTCCTTGGCTTTTTATTTTTTAATTCCAATCAAACACATCCTTTTGTTCCAGAGGTATTACGACAGATAGATATTTATGGCCATTTAATTGCTTTAATGTTTATCAGCGAACTGACTGCCGTTCGTGCGCTCCTATCTGCGGTGCGAGTGGCGCGTAACATGACCCATTACAGAGATATGGAAACCGGAGCTCATATTGATCGTACCGCACATTATGCTCGTCTTATAGCTCTTGAAATAGCTGACCATCATCATCTCACTGATGAAAAAATTGAACATATTTTTATGTTTTCACCTTTACATGACATTGGGAAAATTGGGATCCCTGATAGCATCTTACGTAAGCCTGGCAACTTGACGAGGAGGAGACCAAGGTGATGATGACACATCCGGAAAAAGGTGGGGAGATCATAAACGCTATACTAAAAGATTTCGGTTTGGGTACTTTTGGTCATGTTGATATCTTGCGTAATATTGCCGTATACCACCATGAAGCAATTGATGGAAGCGGTTATCCTAAAGGCCTTAAGGGTGATGAAATACCAATTGAAGCACGCATTAGCTCAGTAGCTGATATTTTTGATGCATTAACTTCACAACGTACTTATAAAGCCCCTTGGAGCAATGAAGAAGCTTTTGCAAAGTTAGGACAACTAGCAGATACTAAACTGGATCGTGATTGTGTAAACGCCATACTAAGAAATTCAAATAAAATTCTTGAAATTCAAAAACTATTTAGGGATGAGTAGATGCGTTAAGAAAATCTATTATTAAGAATAGGTAAGTATGTATCTGATAAAAAATAGACACTCTATTTAACATAATATACATTATGAGCAATTGAGATATATTTTCCAAAAACGAAAATAGCCCAAAAATACGTCATTTTGGCCTTTTCATGGGAAACAACTATTTTAAGGCCTTATCTAGGGTTTCGCTATTTTCCATGCAATATTGGTATCTTCAGCTTTAAATTTGATCTTCCTTGACTAAAAACTACAAACAGATATAATTTAATCCGATTAAATCTCGACTGTCAGGAGGAATCGCTTTGAATCTACGTGACTATATAGAAATGGGTGAAATGGAAGCAGGAAGTCAAGTAAACCTGGCAGAATTTCTTATGATGAACCCGGCAAATATAAGAAACGCAAAGAGAGGCACCCAGGGTATCCCTGACGCAATGTGTATAAAATTAGCCAAGCTGGTAGGAGTAACTGAAATTGAAGTAATTGCAGCTAGTAATTTAGTTACCGAGAAAAATCCGGAAAGAAGAAAAATTTTTGAAGGATGTTTAGCAACTTTGACCAGTATCGCATTCGTGATGCTTCTGGCAGCAAATTCTAGCACTTCCGAAGCAAAGTCAATGTTGCAGAACAACGCAACACATACATTACCAATACAATTTATATATTATAAATAAAATTAACAGGTTTTAGCCGGAAAAGCTGAAACCAATACTACGAAATACTAATAATTTTAACCATCTAAGATACATTTCTGATAAATTAAACGTCAAAGGAGGCAAGTTTATTATGTTTGAGGTAATTTTGTTGATCATTGGGGTAGCGGCAGGATTATATCTGTATAAAATGGTAATAATGAGTGGTTCCAGGCAAAGCACTATTAATAATAAGATTAATACCTTTGACTCCATAACAGAATCATGGACGGAAGTACGTCACTTCATTCTTGCCAATCACAAGGGAAAACTCCTTTCACGGGAAGCAAATAATGCTTTAGATGAAATACATAAAAACTCGCAACAATTAATAGATAGCCTAACCCTCACATGTGAAAATCAACATCTTATTTCTGATATTAATGGCTTTAATGAGTCTATATATCAGAATGAGTGGGATACACTGGATTTAAAAAGATTATCCGCTGTTACGGATCAGTTGAAAACAGACTCATCCGCGTTAGCTATACGTATGAGAGAGGATATCAATAATAGTTACCGGCTTGAGTGGCAGGACCTGAAATCATGTATTACTACATGCTTTTGCTCAAATGGAACATGTAAAGAAACCTCTGCTCAGACTAATAATAAATCACCTGATTCAGCAACATCTAATACAGCTACATCAAACGCAAAAAATAAAGAGGATTCGATCGAAGTACTACTGAAATCCAAATTTAATTTTCTGAAGGATTGGGATATAAGATCATTGTCCAGAAGGGAAACAACAGTAACCGAAGAACCACTTGCTGAAAATAAGCCAGATGAAGAAGCTCCCTCCTCCCCTGAAAGCAAGCCTAAAAAAGCAGAGCCTGTAGTTGAAAGCAAGCCTAAAAAAGCTGAATCTGCTGCTGAAATCAAGCCCAGGAAAGAGAAAGCCTCTCCTGAGGGCAATTCAAAAAAATAGAGAGTCTTACCTGAATATGGGACTGACATTTAACTTGATGTGATTTTTGCTAAGAGTTGACAGAAACAGAGTCAGACTTAAAGGAGAAGCCTCAAATGTGACAGCTTCTCCTTTATCATTTGTAAAGCGTCAAAATTGCCCCCTCTCTGTCTTCCTACGATGAATGATTCATTTATAATCAAAAGTATTAAAGGTGGAATAACCTGAATGAGTAATTTTTAACCTTAACCGAAATGAAAACAAATAATATAGAAATCAAATCCCTCATAAATCACATTGTAGTATCTTCTAATGCTATTTTTAACAAACATGAAATATCTGTATATATTATGGGAAGCTTGGCCAGAGGCGGCTTTAGCGCAATAGCCAGCGATATTGATCTGGGAATCATTCTTAAGGGCTCACTGGATGGTGCCGGAGAAAAAATCAAAGAAGTACTGTCTGCTGCACATAAGAATTTTCCTTCTGTAAAAAATAATATCTCGATTTTCTGGGGATCAATTGAATCAATTAACGGGGAAATTGAAGCAGGTCGTTATCCGCCTTTCGATCGGCTGGACCTGATTGATCATGCCCTGCTCCTTTCTGGTCAGGATGTCAGGAAGATGCTGACCAGACCCACCAGGAAGGAACTTGAAATTGCAAGTTCCAAATTTTCACTCAGCTATCTTGCAAGTCAGGAAAGAATTGAAGAATTTCATAATTGTCGCTGTATAGCAGATAAAGGGGTTGTTTATACAACGAAAACAATTCTGTTTCCTGCCAGGTTTATCTACCTGGAAAGAACCGGTGAAATAGCAGGAAATGAGGAATCATCCCGCTACTATTTGGATAATTTTAAGGGTCCTGATGCAGAACTTATAAAGAACGGATATCAATGGAGACTGAATTCATTACCCGAAGACTTAAATATTGTTGCCGATTATCTTAAAACAGGACTCTCATCACTCTACATAAATTACATTAATATCTATATACAACGTATGGAACAATATGAAGAAAATACACTTAGAAATGAACTAATAAAGTGGAAAAAAGATATATCAGCTACGTAACTAATACAATATATATTTCAAATATTATCTGAGTTTATATGCCAAATCTCCAAAATGTATAAAAATTTATTCTAATTTAAGGAAATTAGAAATTATATATTGCTTATTATCATATTGTTACATTTATTACTTTATTTTATTTAGTATAAATATATCATATCTTTTTGTAAACTATATGTAAAGGTATTCTTTTAAATACTTATATGTATAGCGCAAACAAATTCCTTAAGAAAGGTAAATCTGACAATTAGCATCATATGTCTTATTAGCAAGCATTGAGATAAGCATAAAATTCTTGAAAAATTAAAAAAGACAGTAATATTCAATATTTTTAAATATAATTAATAGTTAATTATCAGTATATTATTAGTACCATTTAATATCCTATATTAGGATTACATAATATTATTCTATTTAACATAACTCAGATTCTTTATAATTTATCTAATTTCGTATTAATTTGAGATTTTAGAAAATTCTGAAATGTTTAATTACAGTTACTCTGCCCTTCTCACTTCAGATTCATATTGAAATGATTCTGAACATAGTAAAGATTCAAATAATTTAAATTTAATTAAAGTCCCATTCTGGCCGATATAAAAAGATATATCTTTGAAGTTGGTCATATTTAACTGAGATTAATTAAATTGTGGGTTAATTTAGACCTATAGCTTGTATATCAAATCAAATGTATTAGTTAAAGGAATTGCACTATGGATCTTAGAGAATATATAGAAATGGGAGAGAAAGCTGCGGGAAACCAAGTAAAACTTGCCTCCTACCTGGAACAAAATGACTCTAATATGAGAAAAATGAAACAGCATAAAAGGGGCTTACCTGACCCGATGTGCATTAAATTGGCGCATCTGATCGGATCGGATCCTCTACATGTAATTGTAGCAAGTAATCTGGTAACAGAAAAGAATTCAGGACGAAGAAAGCTGCTTGAAAGCTGCCTTTTAACTGTAAACTAACTCTTTCTTTTACAAAAAAAAGGACATAATTATTTATGTCCTTTTAATATTCTAGCCGCTTCTTACTTCAGATCTATTTAGCTAAGAGCTACAGCATTCTTTTTTGCATCTTCTATTAACTCGTAGAAATGCTCGTCAGGTGCCACCATCAGACCATCTGCCAGTGTAACCATATAGTTTGAACATGAAATCATAGCAATAATTTCCGGAATATCTTCCTGGTCTACCCCACTCTTTAGCATTTTGTCAGTAGCCTCACCATAGCTTCCTTTACCTTGCGCAAGACATACTGCAAATTTTAATATCTCTCTGGTAGAATCGGGCTGAATTTGTTCTAAGTCTCTGGTTAATTGCTGATTTACGCCGTACTCCAAGCCATATTTCAATGCCATAGCCTGATGTGCAACAGAGCAATACTGACAGTCACGGGCATTTGCAACTACAACAAAAATCATTTCTTTCAGGGCCCGGGATAATTTTCCGGTACATAAAATAGCTCTGACCATCTGCCATGATGTTGCGGCTAATGACGGATTGACTGCTATTGCAGTTCGAAATAATATAGGCACATAACCCAGACCAAGCATTTCCTTTATATCTTTATCCTCATTGGGAAAACGCTTTGCAAACTCTCCTTCTGTATAAGGTTGAGTACTTGGCATTCAGGCATCCTTAAAAAGATTAAAAAAGTTCTGGGTTGTCGACTCGGCTACTTCATTTATATTAATACTACGTAAAGATGCTATCTCTTCAGCCACATGTCGTACAAATGCGGGCTGATTAGTCTTGCCACGATATGGTACCGGTGCCAGATACGGAGAATCCGTTTCAATCAGCATTCTTTCCAGCTGAATTTTCTTAGCTGTCTCCTTTAGAGTGACAGCATTTTTAAATGTCACTATACCGGAAAATGATATGTAGAAATTCATTTCCATTGCCTGCTGTGCCACTTCCCAGCTTTCAGTAAAGCAGTGCATCACACCTCCGACCTGATCTGCGCCCTCCTCTGCCATGATACGTAAGGTATCAGCCGCCGCTTCACGAGTATGAATGATAAGTGGCTTATTACATTGACGAGCAGCACGTATATGCTCTCGAAATCTATTTCGCTGCCACTCCAGATCACCTTCTAGCCGGGAATAATCCAGTCCTGTCTCCCCTATTGCAATAACTCTGGGATGCCGGGCTAAGGAAGCTAACTCCTCCGATTGTGGTTCAGCCAAATTTTCATAATCAGGATGAACTCCGACTGAAGCATAGAGATTTAGATAACTCTCTGCCAGTAAAAGTACCCTTGGAAAATCTACTAAATTAACACTTACACACAGAGCGTGTGTAACCTTATTTGCCTCCATATTATCAAGAATCTTATCAAGATTATTTGCAAGATCAGGAAAATCAAGATGACAGTGCGAATCAATTAACATAATTATATAAAAAATTAACAAAAAGTCTATATATTGATATATACATATTTTATACGGGTTAGTTACTCCGGGCGGGAGCCATCAACATAGCATAAGAAATTAATACCTCTTCTAAAAAAAGTCTGGGATTAAGAGTGTGATGCGCTAACCGCTGCATATCTATTAAATTACGTAAATATCCGGCAAGTTGAAGCGGATCAATCTTTGGAACCAACTCTTCTATTCTGGTCTGCATAGATAAATGATAACGAATCTTTCCTGTTGTACGAAAACTCATTAAATCATAACACCACTTTTGCAACCAGTTTACTGTAGTTGAGAGATCGGATTTTTGTAATTCCTCAGCCAATAATATTGGATTAAAGCTCTTTAACATACTGATATGGTTGATGAAACTTTCATACTCCAAGTGATACTCGCCATCATTATATTCCAACGCTGCAAGGGGAGCGTAGCCAACAGCAGCAAGACTACCCTGAGCGTCTTTGATACCCTGTTGTTCAAGCCAGTTTATAGCCAAACTAAAATCCGGAACAGGCATGGCTACTTGCCTGCAACGGCTGCGAATTGTTGGTATTAAATCATGTGGTCGGTGTGTTACAAGGATAAATAAAGTTTGAGGTGGCGGTTCTTCCAGATTTTTTAGTAGTGCGTTAGCAGCTGCAACATTCATTGCTTCTGCCGGATGTATTAAAACTATCTTATAGCCACTACGATGACTTGACATATTAATTACATCACTTAGGGAGCGAATTTGTGCAACACTAATTTGCTTACTGGGTTTCTTCTTCAATTTCGTACTACTCAGTTTATCTTTGTTGTCAGAACCTGCTTTTTCTTTAATCCCACCAGATAATTCTGATAATGCTTCTGGTTCAACCAGGTAAAAATCCGGATGTCCGACTTGTTCAAACCATCTGCAGCCCGGACAATTTCCACAAGCCTGACTCTCTGAAGACAGATCCTCGCATAACAAAAATTTAGCCAGAGATCTGGCAAATCCTAATTTTCCAATACCCTTTTTCCCTTTTAATAGTAACGCGTGGCCTATAGAAGCCTTATTCTTAGTCAGAATTTGCCAAACTTCATCTTGCCATGGAAATATATTGTTCATTAACAGATAGTCAGAATAATGTCTTTAAGCTCAAGTCTGATAACTTCCAATGATTGACTTGAGTCAATTATATGAATCCGATGAGAGAATTTACGCGCTCTCTTAAGGTAAGACTCCCGAACCCGGTCAAAGAACTCATCCTTTTCTTTTTCAAACCTATCGGTCGGTTCAACTCCATCCCCTCTGTTATTTAGACGCTTCCTTCCCAATTTGCTTGTTACATCAAAATAAAAGGTAAGGTCAGGCTGAAATGTTCCTTGTACCCAACACTCCAAATCATCAAGTTTATCTTCAGATAATCCTCTTCCACCACCCTGATAGGCAAAGCTGGCATCAGTAAAACGATCTGAAATTACCCAATTTCCCTTAGTTAATGCCGGTAATATTAATTTATCTAAATGTTCTCGTCTCGCTGCAAACATAAGCAACGCCTCCGTTTCAGGATGTATTGTCAGGCTGGCATCAAGCAGGAGTGCACGTAATTTCTCACCTAAAGGAGTCCCCCCGGGCTCATGCGATACCACAATACTCTTTCCCATGCCCTCCAAAATACTTTCTAACCATGAGAGATGCGTACTTTTACCTGCACCGTCAATTCCTTCAAGGGTTATAAATTTTCCCGGGGTCATTTGTGACATATCTGAAAAAAGTTATTATTTAGCATTATTAACCTTGTTACAGTATTACATATCCTTTGTTATAAACCAGAAAATAATTTGAGAAGTTTTTATAAATCCTGGAAATACTTGGTATTGTTTAACAAAGCTTTGGTAGCATATGATTAGTACAATACATGTTTAATACGTAATTTTTACGGGAGATTGTCCATGACATACGGTAAAAGAATCTCACCATCCCAGCTTATTCTCTTTATAACGCTGCTTCTTGGAACCAGAATATCCGGAGCCGGTCCGGAAGAAATCTCGGTAAATAGTGGTTTGCCTACACCTGAATATAGCTCCGCCGGCGAACAGTTAACAGACATTGAAATAATGGAATTACATCAACGTCGTTTCATCAATGCTGCCAATAACGTAGCCAAGCTATTTAGCCGGTTTGATCAAAAGGTTCATGAGGTTACTCTTGCTGCTAAAGCAGCATATTCATACCCATATAATGAACGAATTCAGCACCAGTTACTAAATAAGACACGCCAAATGGAAAGAGCACAAAAGTCTTTCAATGTTAAATACTTACAATTACAGTCTCAGATGGAATATGAATTTCGAAGTTTTATTGCAGCAAGTAATAATTTTATGGACCAACAGGATAAAATTAAAAATTAAGATGTAAATCCGGGATAGCTACAAATGAAAAGATTAACCGAACGAATAAAAACGCCTTACCATTAAGCCCGACACGATCCGTTACTCAGGTGCGCCTGTATTTAATGTTACTTCTTAAATATAGTAGTAATTAATTGAAATTTGATCTAAATCAAGTTTAGAAAAATAATTCTGAGTATCCTATAAATCAGAAAAATATTAATACTTATGAATTGATAATTCTTAAAACAGCCACACACGAATTCCAACTTCAATACTTTCTCTTAAGGACAAAAGATTTTGCATATAACCACTTCCTTAATAATGGCTTGTAGTAAGCCATTCAGGAAAATTAATGTTGATGCGCACACTCACCTATGGCAAAATATAATGTATAGTTATAATTTATACACAGCAGTAACGTTTCGAAGTATTTCTATTACAATCAACGTGAAAAATAATGCATGTAGAGGAACCCCCCCTTTTTTTTGCGGCATGACTACTGCCATACAAACCGATCTCTGCAATCCACCAATCTATCGACACACAGGAACTATACCTATGAATCAGCGTAATTATTTAACATATCCGGTTGTACCTACCAGTTTTCATGCGAGTATGTGTGAAACATCAGATGTATCCGGACGACTGTTAAAATATCTTTTTGGCACTGTTTTCCTCAGTCTATCATTTCCGGCTTTAGCCGGCACAACAGCTGATTCACTGATACAGGATACAGATTCTCTGATACCCGAAATTGTAACTTTAGAGACAAAAACTTTATCTGCAGGCCAGTCAACAACTGATTTGCCGCCAATTAAGCTGGCAGGGAGGACAAATACATTATTAGATGACGTAGGCTCTGCAGTATCTGTAGTTACATCTGAGGATATCAAATCTACACCTGAAACAGATATTGCTGAACTTATGAAAACTGTTCCAGTAGTAACCAAAGGACCCCGGCCAGGAGGCTTTGTAATTCCACCAGGTCCGAAAGCAGAGGAATATCCGGGACAGTATTCTTTCTGGGACTTTGCAACCGGAAAAAACCGCACAACTAAACCTGTTCAGCCCTACGCGCCGTTTGCCCTGCAAACTACCCCTGCATCGGATATAAATTTCAGCTACCTGGACAATCCTGATCATGAAAAAGATTTCTTTGATCCTCTGAAGCGTATTCAAATTGGTAATGACGTCCTGTTATCTTTTGGTGGCCAGTTCTGGTATCGCTATATGCATGAAACAGATAGCAGGTTAAATGCAGCAGGTACAAATAATTCTTTTCATTTAACACGTCTGAGAGTTCACACTGATATATGGTACCAGGATAAAGTCAGGTTTTTTGCCGAATTTCTGGATGCACGCCAATGGGGTCAGGAGCTACCGCCACTTGGCATAGACCGAAATCACACGGATATGCTAAGCATCTTTATGGATGTAAAATTAGCTGAAGCGCAGGGCGGCAAGGCCTACGTACGTATTGGTAGACAAGAACTGACCTTTGGCTCCCAAAGACTTATTTCATCACTGGATTGGGTAAATACAAGGCGCACATTCCAGGGTGTCAAAGCGTTCTGGCATACACCAAAGTTTAATTTAGACACCTTCTGGGTCCGCCCTATGATGACATCACCAACCGCATTTGATCAGTGGCAGAAAAAACGTGACTTTGTTGGTTTATGGGGAACCTATAAGCCTAAGAAAGGAGATGCCTTTGATCTATATTTCCTGAGTCTATTGGATAACAGGGGAATATTTATGGGTCAGGGTGGTGTGATGGGTGACTCCGTAATACATACCATTGGTAGCCGTTATATTGGAACATATAAACGGTTTCTGTTTGAGTTAGAAGGTATGTACCAGTTTGGTAAGAATTCCAATCAGGATATTTCTGCCGGTGCGCTTGCTGTCGGTGGTGGATACCGTATCCCACTACCATACAACCCTCAGTTCTGGCTCCGTTATGACTATGCTTCTGGTGATGACAACCTGAATGTTGGTGGAACCCGAAATACATTTAACCATCTCTTTCCATTTGGGAACTATTACATGGGCTGGTTAGACCGGGTAGGGCGTCAGAATATACACGACCTTAATGCCCAGTTTAGTTTACATCCGCAACGCTGGCTTACATTTATTTCGCAATATCACAGATACTATTTAGCCAGCAAAACAGACTTTTTATATAACGCAGGCGGAGCAGCAACCCTTCGCGATGCAACGGGTGCATCAGGAAGTCATGTCGGGGACGAGATTGATGTTCGTTTTAATATACACGTTGACCGACATCAGGATGTCTTAGTCGGATATTCTAAAATGTGGGCCGGAACTTTTATGAAAGCTACCAGACCAGGCGTAAATCCGGATTTATTCTACGTGCAATATAACTTCCGTTTCTAAGCCTCACTCAAGTATATAACCAAACTCTTACCAGTCCTCTGTTCAGCAGGGAACTGGTAAGTTCTTCTATATGACCCGGTAGCTATCCTCCTTAATTAATACTTTGTGACTTAATTAACTGAATCTGTCTGCCTGTCTGTTTAGTATAGACGTAACAGTAACCATATTAAAATAATGTATCAATAACTATTAATAATTTCTAAGAGGAAATATTAATCATGCTTAAAACATTCATATCAATTATTGCAGAGGTAGGCGATCAAATTAGTGAGCGCAAAAAACCTGACGAAAAGGAAAAAGAATACGATGGAGGATTAGGCCAACCTTACAGTCAACGTAAGTGGGCAGAAAACTATTATGGTGAACAATTTAGCAATACTGTACTTAAGAAAGATGATGAACACTTATAGCTATCATATTCAGAATGCGCTAAGTTAGTCGATATTCAATAAAAGATTAGTAGATATTGTTACAAAGCTTTAACCATACTCTCGACTACTTTTTTAGCATCACCAAATACCATCATAGTTTTGTCCATGTAAAACAGCTCATTGTCTAGGCCGGCATAACCGACAGCCATACTCCGTTTTACTACCATAACCGTTCGTGCTTTGTGAGTATCCAGAATTGGCATACCATAGATAGTACTCCCTGCAACATATGCTGCAGGGTTCACAACATCATTTGCACCTAAAACCAATACAACATCAGTATTAGAAAAATCACTATTAATCTCGTCCATCTCTAATACTTGCTCATATGGTATTTCTGCCTCAGCTAATAGTACATTCATGTGGCCTGGCATACGCCCTGCAACAGGATGAATTGCAAATCGCACATTGACACCTTTTTCTAGTAATTTCTCTGCCAGCTCCTTAACTGAGTGTTGCGCTCGTGCCACAGCCAGACCATAACCGGGAACAATGATTACACTATCTGCGTTACCTAACAAAAATGCTGCATCATCTGCACTACCGCTGCGATGAGTTTTTTGCTCTCCGTCACCCTCTTCTATTGATCCGCCGTCACTACCAAATCCACCAAGTATGACTGAAAGAAATGGCCGGTTCATGGCTTTGCACATAATATAAGACAATATTGCACCGGAGCTGCCCACCAGAGAACCTGCGATAATTAGCATTGGATTACCAAGCGAAAAACCAATACCTGCTGCTGCCCAACCTGAATATGAGTTGAGCATTGAGATTACTACCGGCATGTCTGCCCCGCCAATAGGAATTATAATCAGGAATCCCAGAATAAAAGCAATCACAGCCATAGAAACAAAAGCTGTCCAATTAGTAATGTCACTGAAAAAGAACCATAAACCAAACCCGACCATTACCAGGGCGATGATCGGGTTCACCATGTGCTGTCCATTAAAGGTGATAGGTGCGCCGCTCATACGACCTGATAATTTTAAAAACGCAATCACTGATCCTGACCAGGTCATAGCACCGATGAATGTACCAAGAAACAACTCTAATTTACTACCCATTGGCAGCATTGCAGGTAAGCCAAATGAAACCGGGTTGTTAACTGCTGCAATAGCAATAAATACTGCCGCTAACCCTACCAGCGAATGCATAAATGCAACAAGTTCCGGCATAGCCGTCATTTGTACACGTTTTGCGACAACTGCACCAATGGCACCACCTATAACAATACAACCAATTACCAACGCCCAGTTTTTAGTAATTGTAAGCGTGGTAACAACAGCAATGGCCATCCCTACCATTCCAAATAAATTACCCCGGCGGGCAGTAACTGGCGAACTTAAACCTTTCAACGCCAGAATAAAAAAAACTGACGCAACAAGATAAGCTAAAGCAACTAAGTTTGGTGACATTTACGCATTTCCTTTTTTATCTTTTTTTCTGAACATTTCCAGCATACGTTGAGTAACGAGAAATCCACCAAATACGTTGATTGAGGCTAACGTCACAGCAACTGCACCTAACCAAACACCCCAGTCTGTTTCTGCCGGTCCAGCAGCCAGCATGGCACCAACTAAAATAATGCCTGAAATGGCATTAGTCACCGACATCAACGGTGTGTGCAAGGCAGGAGTCACATTCCACACAACGTGGTAACCAACAAATATCGCTAATACAAATACCGTAATGTTGATAATGGTTGGATCAATTTCTCCAATCATGATAGCTCCTCCTGAATACCTGAAAAATTTAACTTAAAAAATTGCTTACTTTACATTAGAAACTACTTCCCCATCTATACAAACGAGGGTTCCTGCAACAATCTCATCTTCACGATCAAGCTTAAATTCACCACTCTCAGCATCTAACATTAAGTTAAGAAAATTCATTAGATTACGGGCATAAAGTGAACTGGAATCAGCTGCCACCAGTCCGGGCAGGTTAGCTATGCCCACGAGAGATACACCATGTTTAACTACAGTTTTATTTAGCTCCGATAGCGGACAGTTCCCACCAGCCTCTACCGCCATATCCACAATCACTGACCCGGGCTTCATAGCTTTTACAGTTTCTTCATTGATTAAAACCGGTGCCGGACGCCCCGGGATTAATGCAGTAGTTATGATAATATCTGCCACTATGGCACGTTGATGTACCAACTCTCCCTGGCGATGTTTATATTCATCAGACATCTTCCGTGCATAACCACCTGCAGTTTCTGCTTGTGCTTTTTCCTCATCGCTTAGGGGTACTTCAACAAACTTTGCTCCCAGACTTTCTACTTGTTCCTTTGCAGCCGGACGCACGTCAAATGCTTCAATTACTGCTCCCAGACGTTTGGCTGTGGCAATAGCCTGTAAACCTGCAACCCCTGCTCCTAATATCAGCATACGTGCAGCCTTAACAGTACCTGCAGCTGTCATCAACATAGGAAGGAACCTCTGATAAACATTTGCTGCTATCAGCACCGCCTTATATCCGGCAATATTAGCCTGTGAAGAAAGTACATCCATATTTTGAGCGCGAGAAATACGCGGAAGCTTCTCCATAGAAAATGCGGTTAATCCATGGCCTGCAAGAGAAGCAATGCCTTCAGTCTGATGCGGAGATAACAGACCAAGTAAAACTGCATCCTTACGTATCATCTTTAGCTCAGAAGAATCCGGAGCCTGTACTTTAAGTACTATCTGAGACTGCCTGAAAAGTTCTGCGGCATCATTTACTATGATTGCACCGGCTTCCCTGAAATTCTCATCAGTAATACTTGCTCCGACACCGGCTCCTGACTGTACCAGAACGACATGAGATCCATTGGCAGAAAACTTCTTAACAGTCTCTGGTGTAGCTGCAACGCGGGTTTCTCCATCTAACACCTCCGCGGGTATTCCTATATACATTGACAATCTCCCTTATAGATATCTTATATTTCTACAAAATATCTATATAAAGTCTCCACTAACAAATAACTCTTATTTTTCTAAGAATCTTCGATTATAAATAATCCTGGGTATGATGTGTTGCACAGAATACAAGATAAACTAAATTTAATACTCCTAGGCTCTGATCTGGTCTGATTCCTTTAAACAATGACTAATCCACTGTGTGGTCAATTTCTCCTGTGTACTGTTCTGGCGTAATCGTGATGCAAGTCCGCCAAAATCAACCTGATCAAGTGGTTGATCCTGATTGAAACATGAAAACACATAAGTAATTGCACCGGTATCTGGATCTTTATGAGGCTGCAAGCACTGTGCACAAATTTCTTTCATCATGCACTGCATTGGTGAGTTTATGGAACCGATTGCAAAATGATCTGCCTTTAAATAAGGCTGCAGTTCATTTCGTCGGGCAACGCCTACTGCTGCCATCATTTGATCTGAACCAATAGCAAGTATCCTGTCAGCCTCAGCCAATGGAATCGGCTGAGGCCCTAAAGCACCACTACCATAAGCAGTCATTGCTTCTACTATGTTTCCAACATAGCTCAGATCGCCAGGCCGTGAAGGTTTAAATCCCGGCGACTCATCACAACACCATACAACTGTATCTGCAGCTGATTCAATTTCTGCTACCTTGTAACGATCAATTAACTTTTTATATCCGGCAAAATACAAGACCTTTGATCCCGCTGCTCTCGCTGCCGCACCTATAGAAAATAAAACTGCATTTCCTAATCCACCTCCAACCAGCACCATGGTCTCACCTGGTACAATTTCTGTTGGTGTTCCTGTCGGCCCCATCAATACTACCGGGTCACCGGCACTGAGCGTGGCACATAAATCAGCTGATCCACCCATTTCTAATGCTATTAATGATACTAATCCACGTTCAACATCTACTGAGGCTCCTGTCAGGGCAATTCCCTCCATTGCAAGCTTTGTATCACCGGCATTAGTAGCAAGTGTTTCAAAGTTTTGAAAACGATAAAACTGACCTGGCTGGAAACGTTCTGCAGCCATAGGTGCATGCACCACAATTTCAATAATAGTTGGGGTAAGCCTTTCTATTTTATGTACTGTAGGTCGTAACCGTGCATTAATTACAGAAAAAAATTGTGAGTTTTCTTCTGTTGATACCGGAGACTGTTGACTAAGCACGCGACTTACCACAGGATAACCCTGCTTTGCGCTGGACATTGCCTTTACCACATTTCCAGAATAGGATGGGTGAAGATCGCCAAAGAAACTAATGAAACGTCCGTCATCACAACGACTTAGAAGCACCATGGGAGTTTCAGGTTTAGGATTTCCGTATGCCGGATCTACAGGGTTCCCACTCTCATCGCAAGCAGCGAAATAACGTCCGTGTAGTTTAAAATTTTTCCGGTCTTCTCTGGCAAGCACCGTATTGGGCTGTGTACCTGCAGCAACCAATACAGCACGCGCTGGCAATTCGGTTTCTCCGGTTTTTTCCCACGATCCTGTTTCATCCAGTTTTTTAATTGTAAATTTTACGGATCTGGCATGTTCCCGTTGATCAAGTTCTATACTTTCAGGTGTAAGACCTTCAGCAAATGTTATACCCTCCTCCAATGCCTTTTTCACTTCTTCATGATTCAGGGTATAAGACGGACTATCTATTAATCGTTTTCTATACGCAATAGTAGCTCCTCCCCAAGACTGAAGTAACTCCAGAATCTTTGGTGTACGCCCTTCATCTGTTGCTAAATTACGCTCGTCTCGAATAACACGCGCATGATTAAGAAATTCATCTGCAATTTCACGTTCTTCCTCGTCCCACGAATTACGAATTTCTTTTTCACCCTTTACGGCTGAAAGAACTTCATAGCGACGAAGAAATTTATCCACCTGCACCGGATAATAGGCAAGAGCTTCAGTTGCCGTATCAATCGCTGTTAATCCACCTCCAATTACTACAACGGGTAAGCGTAACTGCATATTTGCTACAGAATTATCTTGAGCCGCACCAGATAGCTGTAACGCCATCAGGAAGTCAGATGCAGCACGAACGCCCCGGGCCAGACCATTTGGCAAATCAAGTACGGTGGGACGTCCTGCTCCGGCAGCTAGTGCCACATGATCAAATCCCATACTAAGCGCATCATCAGCTGTAATAGTTCCTCCAAAACGAACCCCGCCAAAAAGAGAGAATTCTTCTCTCCGTTCCAGTAACAGCCGAATTAATTTCAGAAAATTTTTGTTCCAACGTACAGTAATTCCATATTCCGCTACACCGCCAAAACCTGCCGGCATACGTTCATTCAGATCCTCATCAAGCTCTTTTGCATTTCTGATAGCCCTGAAAGACACATGACCACCCTCTTGACTAATTCCTGAGATATCTGATGGCAGGGATTCTATTTTAAGTCCGTCTATACCCATCACGGCATGGCCATCATTCATCAGGTGATGCGCTAAAGTATATCCTGCCGGTCCCATACCAACCACCAGCACTTTATGACCTGACGGAGGTTTCGGAACAGGTCGGCTCAGATCCAACGGGTTCCAACGTGTAAGTAGACTATAAATTTCAAAGCCCCATGGTAGTTCAAGAATATCTTTAAGAGATCGTGTTTCAGCTTCAGGAATATTTACCGGTTCTTGCTTTTGGTAAATACATGATTTCATACAATCATTACAAATCCGATGGCCAGTTCCGGCACACATAGGATTGTCTAACACAATCATAGCCAGACTACCAATAGCAACTCCCTGAGTCTTTAATTTATGAAACTCAGAAATACGCTCCTCTAAAGGACAACCAGCAAGTAACACGCCAAACTGGCTTTTTTTGAAAGCCTGAGGTTCATCAGGTGACTTTGATTTTTCCTTCAGCCCTTTTGAGCAGGAGTCCTTTCCTTGCTCATGACACCAAATACAGTAATTTGCTTCATCCAAAGCACCAACAAGATCAGTACCCGGATCAGTCAGCGAAAAACCTTCTCTCCGACGCAAATGATCCAGCCGATGAATAGCATAACCTTCAGTAGTATCAGTAACCGTTGGTACTAAGTGTAAATAATCCAGCTTAGGGTGAGCTTTGAATAGCACGCCGTCTTGGCTACGTTTTATTCCTTCCGCAGTTTTCAGTGCCCATGCCGCATAAAATAATGCCACCTTAAGGCGCTCTTCATTCTTTTTTTCATCCTTCAACCACTCTGTTACTTTTGTTGCAAAAACAAGCTCAGAAAACGGAGCTTTAAATTCAACCTCCAGCTGTTTCTCCAATGTATTGCCATCAATTTTTGATATGTCTTCATCACTCACTTTATTCTTTGCTTTTCGCTGTACAAACTGTCTTTTGCAGGAATACAGCGGAGCAAGCTCGTGATGCCGGGCAGATAGTGCCTGAACTTCAGTCTCTATGCAGAATAACTTTGAAATAAAATCATCCAGCCAGGGGGCAATTTCAATTAATAAATTAGACTCATCTTTCGCATTAAGACTGTCGCAATGAGAACGGGCATAATCAAATCGAGTATGTAAATCAGGATCACTATCATTTAAAAAATTAAGAAAACCCTGATCCAGCTTTAAAAGACCAGTACGACGATATAAATCTGCAAAGATCATATCGAATCCCAGAACAAGTGGATCTCCTTCTCCTACTACTCCTAACCTAGAATCTGAATTTGGTCCTGTATTTTTCATATACAATAAATTGTTAATGATGTTAAATAAATAGAACTAAGATTTTATTGGTGTTGTAATTTATTACTTTAAAAATTATCGTTAAAGCATTAAATTATTTGTTAACCGGACAAATCATTCCTGCTGCAACAGTATTATTGCTGGCCTCATCTATTACAATAAAACTCCCCGTAGCATGATTTCTCTGATAGTCGTCACATACTAAAGGTTGCTGCACATTAAGCTTCACACGTCCTATATCATTCATTTTTAAGGTATCTACTGTTTCATGATTTAGTGTGTTGATATCTACTCGGTAATCTATCTTACTCACCCCTGCTTTAACAATACGGGTCGAGTGCTTGATAAGATACTTACGCTTGGGGTCAAGAGCCGCCTCAGATAACCAGCATAATATTGCCTCAATTTTTTTGGTAACACGCGGTGCGCTTTCAGTCTTTACCAACATATCACCACGGGAAATATCCAGATGGTCCTCTATAGTCAGTGTCACTGACTGTGGTGCAACGGCATGACTAAGGAACCCATCGTAAGTAACGATTTCTTTAATACGAGAGTTTAATCCAGAGGGGAAGACTGTCACTTTATCTCCAACAGTAATCTGACCTGATTCAATTCTCCCCATGTAACCACGAAAATCATGGAGTTCCTCAGTTTTTGGACGGCATACCAGTTGTACCGGAAAACGAAAGTCCTCAAGATTAATATCATGGTCTATGGATATATTCTCCAGTAAATCCATTAAAGTCACACCTTTATACCAGGAAAGATTATTCCCGCGTTCTACCACCATATCTCCATTCAAAGCAGACATTGGTATATACACAATATTATCTAAGCCAAGCATGTCGGCAAACTTGGCAAATTCCTGACTAATCTTCTTAACCACATCACGTGAGTAGTCAACAAGATCCATTTTATTAATAGCTACAACTAAATGAGGAATGCCCATCAAACTAGCTAAATAAGCATGACGGCGAGATTGGGTAAGCACGCCTTTCCGTGCATCAATTAAAATAATTGCAAGATTGGCAGTGGATGCGCCGGTCACCATGTTACGGGTATATTGCTCGTGCCCCGGGGTATCTGCGATAATAAATTTTCGTTTAGGGGTAGCAAAATAACGATAGGCCACATCAATAGTAATGCCTTGCTCACGTTCAGCCTGTAAGCCGTCAGTTAATAATGATAAATCTACGTCCTTCATTCCACGTTTGTGTGAAGTGTTCGTAATTGCACTTAACTGATCTTCAAAAATTGATTTGGAATCATGTAATAAGCGTCCAATTAAGGTGCTCTTACCATCATCCACACTACCGGCCGTGATAAAACGTAACAATTCAGTATCACTAAACGAAATTTTACTGTTTCCTACCATTTATTATCCTTCTGGGAGTTCGAATTGCTGTAAATTTATCTGATCATCTATTTCAGATGAACTGCGCACTTTAAAAATATCCCTCTTTTTTACGCAGTTCCATAGATGCATCTGATATTTGGTCATCCATACGGGTAGCACCCCGCTCAGTAATATGTGTAATCGCTGTTTCAGTAATAATTTCCTCGACATTCACTGCTTCAGATTCTACCGGGCAGGTACAACTCATATCTCCTACTGTACGAAAACGAACCATAATATTTTCTGATTGCTCACCATCCTTAGGTTGAACAAGGTGAGATACTGGCAACAGGCCATTTTCACGTCGGTACACATCACGTGTATGTGCAAAATAAATTTGTGGTACCTCCAATTGCTCCCGCGCAATATATTCCCAGACATCAAGTTCGGTCCAGTTACTGATTGGAAATACACGAATATTTTCTCCTTTATGTACCCGTGTATTATAAATATCCCATAATTCAGGCCGCTGATTCTTCGGATCCCATTGCCCGAATTCATCCCGGAAAGAAAATATACGTTCCTTTGCCCGGGCTTTTTCTTCGTCGCGTCGTGCGCCACCAATACAAGCATCAAGTTCAAGCTCTGCAATTGAATCTAATAGTGTCACTGATTGAAAGGCATTGCGACTCTGATTCTCTGAACGTAAAACCACTCTGCCCTGTTTAATAGAATCTTCCATGCTACGCACAATTAAACGTTCACCTAATTCTTTAGCTCTCTTATCACGAAACTCAATTACTTCCGGAAAGTTATGGCCAGTATCTACATGCAACAGCGGAAATGGAAAGGGGCCCGGACGAAATGCTTTTTCTGCCAGCCTTAGCAATACAATGGAATCTTTTCCTCCGGAAAAAAGTAATGCAGGATTCGCGCATTCTGCTGCAACTTCACGCAGAATATGAACTGATTCACTCTCCAGAGCATCTAAATGACTTAGCTGATCTACGGTCCGTCGTTTAATAATTACTGGCTCATTTTTCATCACAATACCTGGAACAGGGGTAATAAAATCTTGCATATCGTTCATTATTATATCCATTTGCTAATTCTCTAAGATTACCAAATAAATTTATATTATTTATAGCCTTTAAGATGCAGGCCACACTCCTTAGTTTCAGGATTTTCCCACCACCAACGCCCGGCACGGACATCTTCACCGGGTGTAATAGCACGGGTACATGGCGCACAACCAATACTGCTATAGCCTTTATCATGCAATGTATTATACGGAACATTAAAATCTTTAATGTATGCCCATACGTCAGGCAGACTCCAATTTAACAACGGACTAATTTTCTGGAGACCGTTATCTGCATCAAACTCTGACTCCTCCAGATCTCTTCTAGTTGGAGCCTGATCACGTCGTAGTCCTGTTATCCATGCACGTTTATCCTTTAACGCGCGTTTTAATGGTTCAACTTTCCTAATAAAACAGCAGGATTTTCGCAGGGCCATGCTGTCATAAAATCCATTAGGTCCGTTTTCAGCAGCATATTTCTCCACTGCAGCAGACTCAGGAAAATATATTTTAGTGTTTATATTATAGCGATCCTCAACTTCTTTCATCAGACTATAAGTTTCTTCAGGGAGACGAGCCGTATCCAGAGTAAACATAGAGATATCTGGAAAATTCTGCCCGATTAAGTCAGTCAGCACCATATCTTCTGCACCAAAGCTATTTGCAAAAACAACCGGAGCATAGTTTTTACTTACTGAATCTAACAGTGCTTTCACTTCTTCAACCTTCTGACTTAAACTCATGCGCTCTCTGGACTTATAAGGTTTATAGAAATTTAATGCCTCATGTCAGCTGGCTGCTGAGTCTTCTGAACCTGCAACTGACCAGGTGTGGCTGTCTGTGGCAATGCTCCTGCCAAATCGAGCTGATGATCAAAGTTTAGACAAAATTCCGCAGCTTCTACTGTCCATCCATCCAACTCTAAAAACCATTTATTTAGTAGAGCATCATTTAGTTCTTCAGTTGAACTCATAAAATATTCTGAAAATTTGATTAGCTGTTCGGACAAATGTGGTTTAGTAGGTAACACACGCCTTAATTCTTCAGCCTGTTCCTTCAGGTTATCTTTCTTAGGACCACCAAATAGTTCTGTTACACCCTGACTAATTAAAAGTGCAATTTCCTCGGCACATTTAACAGAATCTTCAAATTTACGCTGAAATTTTAATGCATCCCGATAGTTTCGCTCATGTGCTGCCTCAAAGAAACTTGAGCCAATCTTTACCTGACTAACTCCCGCACACTCTCCCCCACCTAGTTGCAGAACTTTAAAATCACTTTCTTTTCCATGATCGCGTAAAACTAACTCTAATTCTTCAGACTTAACGTCAGTTACATACTTCAGCAACTCAGTAAAATAGTCTTTACCAACCCGTCTTACCCAGAAAAAAAATGTTTCACCGGATTCACACTCAGAGGTATATGCCATTTTTATCCGTTTCACAGCCTCTTCAATACGTGCAGCAGGAACTGACGGGCCTTTAATTGCCAATGCCCCGTTTGCCATACCATTTCCTCCAAGATACATCTGATAGTGTGGTACTAATTTACCATGCATGCGCTTACCTTCCCCGTAAATACCAATATCACCGGTCTCAGGCTGTGCGCAACCATTATGGCACCCGGAAACACGAATTTTTAAATCATGTTTGCCCCCACTTAATTTTGGTCCAAGAACCGTACTCGAAGTTATTCCTAAACGACAAGTCGAAGTACCGGGGCATGCAACCACATCATCACCCGTTTGTGGCTTACCCAAGTCTAGTGCAGCTACAGCAGAACGCAAAGTATCGATTTTGGCTTTTTCTACATTTATCAGAATCATATTCTGATCCTGGGTTGCACGAATCTCATTTAATTCAAAAGTTTCAAGAATTCCAGCAAGTCCTCGCAGATGTATTGCGTTTAAGTTGCCCATTGGAATACTAATCGGGAAAACATAAAAACCGGATTGTTTCTGTTCGAATAATTGGCGTGGCGCACCAATCCCGGGAATCTCACCGTCAACTCCAGCATACCATTCACCTTTGGGATATTCTTGTGTTGCCAATGCTGCTTTGGTACGCTCTAACTCCTCATGATATTTTTCGATAAACCCTTCCCGACCAAATCTATCAACTAAAAATTTGATTCTTGCCTTAGCGCGCTTAACACGATCTGAATATCGGTTATGTAATGAGATAATTGCTTCCATCACTAATAATAAATCTTTCTCTTCAATAAATTCTTCAACTACTATGGCTTCATGTGGTTTATGCCCAAGACCTCCACCAGCTAAAACTTTAAAGCCAAATCTGGTACCATTTCGTACTGCAATAACTCCCATATCATGCATCATTCCCTGTGCACAATCTGATTCACAAGCCGAAAAACTGATTTTAAATTTACGCGGCATCTGCTGTGTTAGCGGATTACGCAAAAAATGCTGGACAGCTCCATCGAGGTGCCTGTTAACGTCAACATGTTGACGAGGACATACCCCCGACAAAGAACATGCAGTAACATTACGTATAGTATTGCCGCAGGCTTCACGTGTTGTTAATCCTGCTGTGGCCAAATGCCGAAGTACATCCGGTGTATCCCCGAGCGGAACATAATGTATCTGTATGTCCTGACGTGTAGTAATATGCACAACATCGTGTTGCACATATTTTTCTAATATATCTGCTATAATCGTTAATTGTTTCGAATTTAAACGACCACCCGGAAGCTTGATACGAACCATATTGACCCCTTCCTGACGCTGGCCGTAAATACCCATTTGTAAACGGGCAGCAGTAAAGCGATCAGCATCCATGCTCTGGTTCTGATAGTCCTGCAGCGCTTTATCAAATAAAGTTATTTCTTCATCGCTGGCAAGATTTATTAGCTCATCCATCTGATTTCTCCACAATTTATTACCATATTAATCTTCCTCCAATTATGACAAGAATAGTCGCTAATGCTGGACGCAATATTCGTTCTGGTATCCGCCCGCCTATATGACTTCCTAAGTAAATTCCCGGCAGAGAACCCAATAATAAGCTACCAAGCAACCCAAAATCCACTGTTCCAAGATAAGCATGCCCTATTCCTGCTATTAAAGTAAGCGGAACTGCATGGGCTATGTCACTACCAACTAAATTTATAGTAGGAGAACGTGGATATAAAACAATAAGTGCTACCATACCCAATGCTCCGGCACCCACTGATGTTATGGTTACCAAAATTCCTAAAACAGCACCTGTTGCAATCGTTGCTGTCACAATATGCCGGTCGCGCCACGCTGCCAGAGAGCTAAAGCGGGATTTCCCCAAATGCGCCAGTTGATAGCGAAAAAATAAAGCCAGAGCAGTCAGAATTAACGCTAGTCCAAGTGTACTGGTAATGAAACCTGAGAAGATTTGATTTTCAACCCCTAACGCATTCAATCCCAGCACAGTCAATAATGCAGCAGGTATGCTACCTATTGCCAATCTTCTTACCAGTTTCCAGTCTACGGTGCCACGACGACCATGTACCCATACACCTCCTGCTTTTGTCAACGAAGCATATAACAAATCCGTACCTACAGCAGTAGCCGGGGAAATACCAAACACCAGTATTAACAGAGGAGTCATAAGTGATCCCCCGCCTACTCCGGTGAGTCCTACAATAAATCCCACCAGTAAGCCTGATAGAGTGTAGCCCCATTCCATACTATTTATTCTGATTGCCCTGAATTTTGAAGGCAGAATATTAGCAATAAGTTAATATATTAGGAAATAATATTAAATTAGACTATTATAACTATTGGTTATAACATAAATTGGAGTAACATTGATGAAACTACAGCAATTACGGTATTTATGTGCGGTAGCGAACCAGGATCTGAATTTATCCAGAGCTGCAAAAAAACTGCATACCTCGCAACCCGGGATAAGCAAACAAATTCAACTTCTGGAAGACGAGCTTGGTGTGGAAATTTTTATTCGTAACGGTAAACGCATGGTTAGTATTACCCCTCCTGGACAAACTATAGTCGAGATAGCCGGAAAAATTCTCAGAGAAACAAATAACCTGAAATGGGTAGGACAGGAATTTACAAACAAAGATGTTGGATCTTTAACTGTTGCTACCACTCACACTCAGGCACGATATGCTCTGCCCACTACAATCAGGCAATTTACTACTCACTACCCCAAAGTAAAGCTAACAATACGTCAGGGAAATCCAACTCAAATATCACAGTTAGTGACTTCTGGAGAAGCAGATGTTGCCATTGCAACAGAAGCTATTGAGTTCTTTCACGAACTTGTGATGCTTCCGTGCTATCAATGGAATCGGTGTATCATCACACCACCTGAACACCCATTACTTTCACTCCGAAAAATTTCACTTGAAGCTATTGTAAAATATCCCATTATTACCTATGACTTTGCATTTACAGGGCGTTCAAAAATTAATCAGGCTTTTGAAGCCAGAGGCTTAGTACCAAATGTTGTACTGACTGCTTTAGATGCAGATGTAATTAAAACTTATGTAGAGTTAGGGTTAGGTATTGGAATAGTGGCACAGATGGCATTTGACCCTAACCGGGATAAACATTTACGATCCATAGACGCAGGACACCTGTTTGAATCAAGTACTACACGTATTGGTATCAGGAAGAACAGCTATCTGCGCAGTTATGTACTTGACTTTATTCAAATATTCTCTCCTCAGCTTAATCGAATTACTGTCAAGAAGGCCATGGATAAAAATTCATAATTCCACAAAGAGTCCGGATTACTTTCAGTATACTTACAAGATATAACAATGCTTTGTACAATACATAGCAACCCGGAACTGTATAATTATAAAGATTCCGTTTAACTACTCTTTAGATCTGTGATCAAACTTCTGCCCGACCTGATTATCAACCAAATTTCTGCCGGTGAAGTAATAGAGCGCCCTGCTTCAGCACTTAAAGAAATACTCGAAAACAGTGTGGATGCCGGTGCTTTAGAAGTTAAAGTACAACTTGAAGAAGGTGGAATTAAATTAATCCGTGTAGCCGATAATGGTAACGGAATTTCAAAGAATGATTTACCTCTTGCCCTTACACCTCATGCTACGAGCAAGATTAGAACCCTGGAAGATTTGCAAAAAGTAAGTAGCCTGGGATTCCGAGGCGAAGCACTGGCAAGCATCGCATCAGTTTCTCATTTAGTTTTAGCAAGCCGAAAATCAGAAGAAAAACATGCATGGCAAATACAAGCTAAAGGAGGCAGACTTTCACAACCTGAACCCTCATCACTCGTTGCCGGAGTTACGGTTGAAGTACACGATCTCTACTTTAATACTCCTGCCCGAAGAAAGTTTCTGAAAACTGAAGCTACAGAATTCAGCCATTGTGAGGAGACCTTCAAACGTATTGCATTATCATGTCCTAACATTAACTTTACACTACAACATAACGGTAAAACGCGTAGTCATTTACGATCCTCTGATTTGACGCAACGAATTACACTATTGTTAGACAGGGAATTTGAGCAAGCCTCCTTGCTTATAAACGAACAAGCAGCAGATTTACATCTGTATGGATCTGTCGCATTACCTACCTATTCAAAATCTTCCCATAACGCACAGTATTTTTTTATTAATGGTCGTTTTGTACGCGACAAATTAATCGCTCATGCACTTCGAGAATCCTATCGTGATGTACTACATCTGGACCGGTATCCAACATATGTACTATTTCTAAATATGAATCCGGAAGGATTGGATGTTAATGTTCACCCAGCCAAAACTGAAGTACGATTTCGCGACCCACGCGCACTACATCAATTCATTTTTCACGCGATTAGCAAGTCTTTAGCTTCTCCGCACCAAAAATCAGCAGCAAATAACTCCGTAGCAGCTATAAATAAAGAGATTACTTCTTCTGCATCAACCTATATAAAACAAGGCGCCATACAGCTCGGGAAGGAGACTCCGTCTCCTTTTCTTTATCAGAATCTGTTTGGTGCAGGAATCAAACCACAGATGCCTGCAGACGCAACAATCACTGAACAGGCACAGGAAGAAGTTCCACCGTTAGGATTTTCTCTGGGACAACTTATGGGTATATACATTCTGGCACAGAATAGTCAGGGTTTAGTCATTGTGGATATGCATGCAGCACACGAACGTGTGACTTATGAAAAACTTAAGTCGTCACTTGATAACCATACACTCTCTATGCAACCACTACTTATTCCTGTGACATTCCAGGGAGACGGATTAGATGTTGTCACTGCTGGAGAGAACAAAGAAATTTTAAGTGAACTAGGCTTTGAAATCGCCATTCTCTCTCCTACCACACTAGCTGTACGTGCAGTGCCGACTATACTCAAGGATACGGATGTCGTTAAGTTGGCCCGGGATATCCTAAATGAACTACGTGAGTTTGATGCCGGTCAACTACTGACAAACAAACGCAATGAACTCCTCTCAAGTATGGCCTGCCATAATGCAATTCGTGCTAATCGCATACTGAGCCTACCGGAGATGAATGCGCTGCTACGCGAAATGGAAGAAACTGAACGCTCTGATCAATGCAACCATGGAAGGCCCACATGGTTTGAAATCAGCCTCGCCAATCTTGATAAAATGTTTATGCGAGGAAAATAAGTTAATAAAACTCAGGATAATTCTTTCATTAAATGTAAAACTTCTGTGGCATGGTTACGTGCGTTTACACCATATAATACATGCTTCAATACACCATGCATGTCAATGATAAAAGTAGAGCGTAAAATACCGGTTTTTGTTTCGCCGTTTATCTCTTTTTCCTGCAAAACATCATATTTTGTGCATGCCTCACTTCCACTGTCAGATAATAAACGTACGGTAATGCCATGTTTGTCACGAAATGAGCCATGACTCAAGCAATCATCACGACTAACACCCAGAATTACTGTATCAAGATCTGCAAACTTATCTTCTAAATCACTGAATTCCAAAGCCTGAGCAGTGCATCCCGGAGTATCATCTTTAGAATAAAAATAAAGCACCAGATTCTTCTTACTCCTGTAGCAGGACAAACGGACCATCTCCATATCAGCATCAGGCAAATTAATATCTGGTGCAATCTCTCCTACTCGTAACATTTTTATCCTTTATGTTGGTTTTTTGTAGTTAAAAAATAATTGTCAAGTAACCAAATAATTTTAAGCGAATTCTAACTTATTTTAAAAAAGAATCTATATTTTTTATATTTATGAAGAATAATTTTTTAATAATAGTAAAATAAATCCTACAAGAAATCTTTTCTATCGAGTTATCGCAACAAATATTTATATATTCTCCAGGTTATTTCATCGCTTAGATACAAAGCAACAATTGCTTCTCAAACATAGATAGCCCTTTATCTATTTATTAGTTCAAAGTTGTTTCTTATTTGATTCCAGAAAACCCTAAAATACTAGTATTTGCTCCTTATTTTCTTCTCTAATCTAATATTTATTACCGATAGCATAAAAAAACAATCAATAGCCTTTATATAGATATCTCCCAAAAAAACAATAATATTTACATGAACTTATTATACCTCTCAATATTTATTATAATTTCTGTATTACCTGATAATCTGATTTGGTGAAGATTCCTTCTACATAGCTTTACAATCTTCTTCGGACAAATACCATACTTGACTAGACAATATTTATGAATTCTGATATTAATATGACGGTCTTTTCGGATTTAGGAATCAGTTTATTGAATGGCCGAAACGCTTTAGTTCTAAAATTTTTATAACTTTATAAAATCACTACTCGTCATAAACCAAATGGGAGATTAAAAATGAAATACCTGCTCCTCGCTGCCGTAATTACATTGTCACTGTCTGCCTGTGACCTATTCAGAGAAAAAAGTCCCGGGGAAGGGAAGCCCGGGCAATATCCGCCTAGTCTTTGGGATAAACGTGATAGCGCGCCTCCAGGACCAGATGAAGGTGCCGGAGATGCGGGAGATCGTCATGAAGCTCCTGCCGAGTAAATCTTGGTAAGACAAAAAAGCCGTCCTTTTGGACGGCTTTTTTTATTAAGTATTATGTACAAACATTTCAACAGGACAGATTAACCAACTCTAAATATTTGAGTAGTTATAGTGCTTCTGCTATATTGCATAAGATCAAAAATATCTAATGGAATTTAAATAATGAAATTTTATCCATTCTTAATTGTTGCCCTTTTCGCACTGTCACTTACCGCATGTGGTGAAGGCAAAAAAAGCCTGGATGGCCATGATATGGAAAAACCACCCCCTTCTGCAGACGCACCACGGAACTCTGAGCCTAATTTTGATGATCTTGATGATCCCGACAAACAAGATAAGCCAAATAAATGGTAACTCTTATAAAGACGGATTTAGATTTATATTCTTTTCCAAAAAACAGGGACTTTTGTAAATAAAGCTACAAATAACCTTGAAGTATCTGAAATTAAAGTAAAAATATAAGATTTAATACGAATCCGCCAAGGATATATATAATGAAGCTATAATCATCCAAAGATAGAAAACCTGTCTTTATAAGCAGTATTTTTATTTATGATCTTTATTTTCTTCTTTTAATTAAATATCCCTTAAACCAAGTATAAAGCTTTATACTTGAGCCGTTAGCTGGTTTGGAGTAAACTGCCTGACTCTACAACTTATTTATTATTACTATTAAGGAACCTAAACAATGAAATTTTCACTAATCGCTGCTGCATTAGTAGCGCTCGCTCTGACTGCCTGCGGCAAACCACATCAAGCCAACCCTGAAAGTATTGAAGGATATGGCACCAGAACTGAAGAGGGTTCCACTGTAGCTGAAGAACGTGCTGCTGCAGGAGAAAGCTCAGGCGTAGCTGACCCATCATCATTTGACGTAAAAGATGCAGGGCAGGAACATAAGACTGACGCAGAACTACTTGCAGGTGAAGCTGCTGATGCCGGCAAAGCTGTTGTTAAAGATGCTGTAGGTGCGGTTGAAGATGCTGCAGGTGCGGTTGAAGATGAATTCAGCGGTAAAGCAGTGCTTCCGGGACATAATCTTGATGGAAACGGTAATCCTATCGTTGACGGAAAAGACCCTACCAAGCTAATGCACTAAAAAATTCGCACTCGCGATCTTAGAAATAGTAAAAGCCATCATTTATGATGGCTTTTACTTATTCAAGCATTTAGAAATTTACAGATCACCTGATTTATACCAACTGACGCCAATCAAGACCCCTGCTCTGATCTGCCACTCCGATCCAGTCTGAACTGCAGTTTATTGCCTCACTAAGCGCTGATTGAGCCAACTGAGGTGTGTTATTTACTTTACTCAGATGTGCCGCAATAAGATGTTGCAGCAAACTACAATCCAGCTTTGACAGAAGTATTGCAGAGGCTGTATTTTCAAGATGCCCTAAGCGCCCTCCTACCCTCTGCTTTAAATTTTGAGGATAATTACTGTTTGCAAGAAGCTGAGCATCGTGATTACATTCCAGTACCAGGGCATGACAACGATTCAGAACTGTTTCAATATGAGTTGTCGAGCAACCAGTGTCAGTCAGCACACCTAACCTAAGAGCACCATTACCAAAAACGAATTGTGTAGGCTCATGAGCATCATGAGGAACAGGATAAGGTTGGATATCAATATCACCAATAGAAAAACCTTGATGACTATCTATTATATTAATTTTAGATAGCGTGGAAAAAGTTTTATTTGCACCACGTAATGTGCCGTGAGTAAGCCAAACAGGAACATCAAATCTACGTGCAAACCGCTCTACCCCGCCAATATGATCCTCGTGTTCATGGGTAATAATAATACCGTCTAACATATCGGGCTGGAGACCAAGCCTGAAGAGACGAGCAGTAACTTCTTTTATTGAAAAGCCGCAATCTAATAGTAACCGAGTCTTTTTTTCCTCGATAATCAGACCATTACCTTGTGAACCACTTCCTAAGCAGGCAAATCGCATATTCGTTGTAAAGAAATGGGAAGTATCCTGCCAGTACAGAGATCATCTGCACTAAACAAGATATTCAAAAAAGTATTCTCTTTAATAAAAATAATCTATTCCTTCATCTTATATGCTTCTGAATATATTATCTGAGCTGCTCATATAGCAAATTCAGAATTCGATCTGCAATATCAGATTTCTTCAGCGAACCGTCCTTATTTACTACTTTTACTTCACTTCCGGACTCTGTACCACTAACCTGAATTCTATATTCAACCGGCTTATTACCTTCCTTATCATCTTCCCAGAAAAGATATTTGTCCCAGGCACCTGCTTCATTATTTATTTTATTGTCTGGATCAACATATCGTACAAAATAAATTCCTGCTGAACGATCACGATCTTCAACGGTAAAACCAATACGATCAAGCGCTAATCCAACACGACGCCATGAACGATCAAATGCTCCGTCCATCGTTAAAATACCCCCCTTTTCACGATCAAGATACGCGCGATCTTTAGTTCTGGTGTTAGTTACTATAGATTTTGCCTTTTCTTTATCAACCCCGAAATGCACCACCAAACGTGCAAGCATCTCAGCCTCTAAATCCGGGTCTGCAGGACGGTCCATACCACGATGACTAATATAAATTTCAGTAATTCCTGTCTCTCCTCGCTCTAAACGGGTTCGAAATTTATCGCGCTCGATTGTTGAAACTGTCCTGAGAAGTATATTTTGTGGAGTAACGGCACGATTTTCGGCCCAATCTGTTTCGATCACCCCAGCCTCCGGTATTTCTATCTTAATACCAAAACCCATCCTTTTCCAAAAATCTTTGACAATAGGCCAAACTGTTTCCGGCTCACTTTTTACTACCAACCATCTCTGAGTACCAGAACGTTCGGTTCTTACCATAGAATCATCAGAGTTTGCTGGTAAAAGCCGGGTATTAGCTTCATCATTCTGTCCATTTGCACGTTCTCTGCTATAAGCAGAATATGTTTTACTTTCAGATGGCTTTAAATCCGGTACAATATAGCGGCCATCTGTTGCAGGCCCGGTCAAATCCGGTGGCACATCAAGAGGAGGAGTTTTATCAGCAACTGATTCATATTCCAATTCAGTATCATCAGCATCATCAGACAGTATGTTAAACATGCTGCAACCTGAAGCTGCCAGTGTCATGCTTAGCAATACAAATTTCCACCACTTAACTTTTATTATTAAATTTTCCGGTATCATAATGCTGCAATAAAAAATTATAGCTGTACCCCTGCCTGATGCATGGCATCTCTGACAAGCTTATGATACTGCTCAGATAAATTTGTCAATGGCAAACGCAAACCTGTTTTCATCAATCCCATTTGCGCCACTGCCCATTTTACCGGAATTGGATTAGCCTCAACAAATAAGTCGCAGTGTAGTCTCAATAATTTAGTATTAATAGAACGGGCAGTGGTTAGGTCCCCTGCAAATACTGCAGCACACATTTCGTGCACTAACTTCGGAGCAACATTTGCTGTAACCGAAATTGTGCCATGCCCGCCTTGTAATAATAATGCCAGGCTGCTTGCATCATCGCCGCTATAAACTGCGAAATCTTGTGGGACCCGACATAGTAAGCCAAATCCGCGACCCATATCTCCGGTTGCATCTTTAATTCCGATAATATTGGGAATCTGAGAAAGAAGTAATACAGTGTCACTATTAATGTCTGCAACTGTCCTCCCCGGAACATTATATAAAATTTGAGGGATGTCTACTGCTTCTGCAATACTTTTAAAATGCTGATATAAACCTTCCTGAGTCGGTTTATTATAGTAGGGAACTACTGAAAGACTTGCATCTGCACCGGAATCCTTCGCATAAGCGGAAAGATCAATAGCCTCAGTTGTAGAGTTTGCACCAGTTCCTGCAATTATTGGTATGCGTCCTGCAGCATGCTTTACTGCAGTACTAATCAACAGGTGATGCTCCTTAAAGTCTACTGTAGGAGATTCACCCGTTGTACCCACAACTACTATACCGTCTGTTCCCTGTTCTACATGAAAATCAATCAGGGCACGAAAACTTTCCAGATCCAAGCTGCCATCCTCATGCATAGGCGTGACAATAGCGACTAAACTACCTTTAAACATGACAATTTATCCAGAAAAAGAAACATTTTACATGAATCTTGCAACTTCCTATGGATATTCACATTATCTGACCTGAATCTGTTTCCCTGCAAATACCATGATTATTTTGCAATACATTTTATAAAGCGCTAATTAGCAACTTATGCCTTAGTGAATACCATTGCACCTTTCTTACGGTCTACATTTATTGTATCCTTTGCCGAAAATCGCCCCTCGAGTATCTCTTTGGCAAGTGGATTTTCTATTTGTGACTGTATTGCACGCTTTAGCGGACGTGCTCCGAAAACCGGATCAAATCCGGCCTGAGCCAGCTCAGCCAAAGCTGTCTCAGAAACCCGTATCTTCATTTCCATTTCTGCCAGTCGTTCTTCCAGATTACGTAACTGTATACGTGCTATAGAATGGATCTGCTTCTTATCAAGAGCATGGAATACAACCACTTCATCAATACGATTGATAAATTCTGGTCGAAAATAGGTTTTCACTTCTCCCATCACTGCTAATTTTATTACCTGATAATCATCACCTGCCATTTGCTGAATCATTTGAGAACCCAGATTGGAAGTCATGACGATAACTGTATTCTTAAAATTTATAGTACGTCCCTGACCGTCTGTCATGCGTCCATCATCAAGAACTTGCAACAGTACGTTAAATACATCTGGATGAGCTTTTTCTACCTCATCCAATAAAATCACTGAGTATGGTTTTCTACGAACTGCCTCAGTAAGATGCCCTCCTTCTTCATAACCAACATAGCCAGGTGGGGCACCGATTAACCGTGCCACAGAATGTTTCTCCATAAACTCTGACATATCTATACGAATGAGATGATTTTCCGAATCAAATAAAAAACCTGCCAGGGCTTTACATAACTCAGTTTTACCTATACCGGTCGGCCCGAGGAAAAGAAAGGAGCCATAAGGCCGGTTTGGATCAGAAAGGCCAGATCGTGAGCGGCGAATAGCATCAGATACAAGACGAACTGCCTCATCCTGTCCCACCACACGTTCATGTAACTTTTGTTCCATTTGCAATAGCTTTTCACGTTCACCACGCATCATTTTTGATACAGGAATTCCGGTAGCACGGGAAACCACTTCGGCAATTTCCTCAGCACCTACCTGGGTACGTAACAACCTTGGCTTGCCGGGTTGTTCGCTTTTCTCTGCAGGTTCAGACTGGTGAGATTGATCACTAAGCTGGGATTGCAATTGAACTTCTAATTGTGGAATACGACCATATTGTAATTCAGAAACTTTTTGCCAATCACCTTTTCGTGTAGCAGCCTCTATTTCTAATTTAACCTGTTCCATTTCCTCCTTAACATGCTGAGATCCTTGTACCTGTGACTTTTCAGCCTTCCATATTTCTTCAAGGTCAGCATATTCACGCTCATGCTTACTAATCTCTTTCTCAAGTAAACCCTGTCGTTTTTTTGAAGCCTCGTCCTTTTCTTTTTTTATTGCTTCCCGCTCAATCTTGAGCTGAATAATACGACGGTCAAGCTTATCCATAACTTCCGGTTTTGAATCAATTTCCATACGTATCCGTGCAGCCGCCTCGTCGATCAGGTCAATAGCTTTATCAGGTAAAAAACGATCGGTAATATAACGATGAGACAGTTCAGCAGCAGCAACAATAGCTGGGTCGGTAATATCAACGCCATGATGTACTTCATATTTTTCCTGCAGTCCTCTAAGGATAGCAATAGTAGCTTCCACTGTAGGCTCATCTACAATTACCATCTGAAAACGTCGTGCTAATGCAGCATCTTTTTCGACATATTTCCGATATTCATCTAATGTGGTTGCCCCTACACAATGTAATTCACCGCGGGCAAGAGCAGGCTTTAGCATATTACCTGCATCAATAGATCCTTCTGCCTTTCCGGCTCCAACCATTGTATGAAGTTCATCTATGAATATAATAGTATTACCTTCATCTTGAGCAAGTTCATTTAGAACTGATTTCAGGCGTTCCTCAAATTCACCGCGATACTTGGCTCCGGCTAGTAACGCAGCCATATCGAGAGACAGCACCCGTTTATTTTTAAGGGTCTCGGGTACCTCGTCATTAATAATGCGCTGAGCAAGTCCTTCTATAATGGCAGTTTTGCCAACACCTGGTTCACCTATCAGAACCGGATTATTTTTAGTTCTTCGCTGCAATACTTGAATTGTTCGACGAATTTCATCGTCACGCCCTATAACCGGATCAAGCTTCCCCATGCTTGCACACTCTGTAAGATCAAGTGTATATTTTTTGAGTGCTTCACGGCCATCTTCAGCTTCAGCACTATTTATACTCTCTCCTCCCCTTACTTCCTTAATAGCCTGCTCCAGAGAAGCACTACTTGCACCGTTTTGCTTTAACAGCATGGCTGTTTCACCCTTATCCTGAAGAACAGTTACCAGAAATATTTCAGAGGCAATAAACTGGTCTCCTCTCTTCTGAGCTTCTTTTTCAGTTAGGTTGAATAATTTACCTAAATCACGCGATATATTAACTTCCCCATTTGTATTATCTACATTAGATAATCGCCCTATAGATTTCTCCAATGCGTCACGCAGAGGTATAACATTAGCACCGGATCTCTGTAACAGAGAGGCTGTTCCACCATCCTCCTGCTGAAACAAAGCAAGAAGTAAATGCTGAGATTCAATGTAAGGATTATTTTTCCCAACTGCCATAGACTGTGCCTCAGCTAAAGCCTGCTGAAATTTAGTGGTTAATTTATCAAACCGCATATGATTCTCCAGTTAAATTTGTATTGCTCTATATAAGTACTATATATATGGAAACAAATAACAATTTCAAGGGATCATGATGCCCTTGTGCATATACTGCTATTACTTAATTCAGTTAGAATAACTGACCTAATTAAAGATGGACAGTAGCTTAAACAATCATTATGGATTTAAACTCTGAAATTATAAGTAACGTTACCAAATCATTATCTGAAGATATTGGCGCGTATGACCTAACTGCTCTTTTAATTAAGAGTGAAGCAAGTGCTGTGGCAACCGTTATTTGCCGTGAAAAAGCTATTTTGTGTGGAACTCAATGGTTTGAAACATGTTTTCAGCAACTTTCCCCACAAACTGAAATACGTTGGTTTGCAAAAGAAGGCGACGTAATTTCTGCCGGACAAAAGCTGTGTAAAATTAAAGGAAATGCACGCTCGCTAATTACAGCTGAGCGCTCAGCACTAAACTTCTTACAAACTCTATCAGCTATAGCTACACAAACCCGATCCTACGTTAATGAAGTACTAGGAACCGGCGCATTAATAGTAGATACCCGCAAAACACTTCCGGGATTAAGGCTTGCACAGAAATATGCAGTCAAATGCGGAGGCGGTGTGAATCATCGGTTAGGTTTGTATGACGGAATACTTATAAAGGAAAACCATATCATGTCTGCCGGTGGCATTGAACAAGCCCTAAAAGCAGCAAAAATAATTGCTCCGAAAGATCTAATAATACAGATTGAAGTTGAAACAAGAGACGAATTATTTAAGGCGCTCAAAGCGGGAGCCAGAATGATTCTATTAGATAATTTTAATCTTGACGACCTGAACTATGCTGTTGCCTTAACTGCAGATCTAACGAACAAAAAAGCAACGCTTGAAGCCTCAGGAGGTATTACATTAGGCAATGTTAGAAAAATAGCAGAAACTGGTGTTGATCGAATCTCTATTGGTAGTATAACCAAGAATGTAAGAGCAATAGATTTCTCGATGAACTTTATTAAAAAGACTAGAATTCTGTTCTCAGGATTAAATTAATTCCTAAATGTTTGAGGAAATAAAGGTTTTAATATCTGTTGCATCAGCATCCATTTCAACATAACGCTGCGGCAAATCTTCCAGATTATAATAACCATCTGGACGACTTGGCTCAACCCCGACAGCCTCTGCAATACTCTCAGAAAATTTTGCTGGTAACGCAGTTTCCAGGCAAACTAAAGGAATATTTTTCTCGCGGTGCTCAAGTCCCACCTTCAAACCATCAGCAGTATGCGGATCTACCAGCACCCCATATTTTCTATGTATTTCTCGTATAGTTTCAATGCGCGCCTTATGATTACTGGTTCCTGATATGATGTGTGACTTTCTTATTTTTTCCCATAATAGTGTACCAGAAACATCAAATGCCCTATTGTTATCTACTTTCTCCCACAACTTTCTAACCTTTTCAGCATCTCTGCTTGTCATATCAAAAATAAAACGCTCAAAATTAGATGCTTTAGAAATATCCATTGACGGACTACTTGTGTGCTTTGTCTCTTCAGCGGTACGAGGACGGTAACATCCCGTTGAAAAGAACTCATGTAATAGATCATTCTCATTGGTCGCAAGAATTAATCTCTTGATAGGCAACCCCATCATAAATGCTACATGGCCTGCACAAATATTACCAAAGTTTCCTGAAGGAACAGAAAATGATACCAGTTGGCTATTTGAATGCGTAGCTGCATAGTATCCCTTAAAATAGTAAACAATTTGTGCTGCAATACGTGCCCAGTTGATAGAATTAATTGTCCCGATATGATATTTTTTCTTAAATTTAGAGTCATTACTAACAATTTTAACTATATCCTGACAGTCATCAAATACACCCCGAATGGCAATATTGAAAATATTTGGATCCTGTAAAGAAAACATTTGTGCAGTCTGGAAACCAGTCATTTTTCCCTGAGGTGACAGCATAAATACACGGATTCCGTTCTTTCCCCTCATGGCATATTCAGCACTAGAACCGGTATCACCAGAGGTCGCACCTAAAATATTTAATTCTTCACCCGTTTTTGCCAATACATACTCGAATAAATTTCCAAGAAACTGCATTGCAATATCCTTGAATGCTAAAGTTGGTCCGTTTGATAAACTAAGTATGTGGATTCCCGGTTCTAAGGTCTTTAGTGGTGCAATTTCATCGTTATGAAAAGTCTCAGGGGTATATGTCCGATCAATGATGCCACGCAAATCAGTTCCGGGAATATCGTCTACAAACTTAGAAAGAATTTTAAATGCAAGATCAGGATAATTAAGAGTACGCCACTCTTCTAGTTCAGGTTTACTTATTTTTGGATACGACTCAGGTATTGCAAGGCCGCCATCAGAAGCCAGTCCACCTAGAACCACTTCAGAAAATGCTTTTGGCAACATATTTCCACGAGTAGATATATAGCGCATGTTTTACAGGGAATACAGAATATCCGGATTAAATACTAGAAATTGAATAATCAATAATTGGGTGAATGCGTCTTGTTGTCATAACAATAAAGTTTTTTCTGGTATAACTCAATTATTCTTTGCTAAATGATTACTGCTTAATTCCTCTAATCGGATACGAGTTATTTTGCCCATCACTGAAGCAAGTTTTTCTATTCTGGCAATAGCTGAGTTAATATTCCTCTCTATAGAAAGATGAGTAAGTACAATTATATCTACCTGGTCTTCGCCTTCGTTAGGTTCTTTCTGCACCATAGCATCTATCGAAATTTCAAGATCAGCAAGTATGCGTGTAATATCAGCCAGCACACCCGGCCTGTCCATTGCATGCAACCGGAGATAATAAGATGTTTCCACTTCTTCCATTGGCAGGATTGGTATGTCTGATAACAAATCAGGCTGAAAGGCAAGGTGAGGAACACGATGTTTGGGATCGGCAGTGTGCATACGGGTAACGTCAACCAAATCTGCAACAACAGAGCTTGCAGTTGGCTCTGCTCCGGCTCCGGCGCCATAGTAAAGGGTCGGTCCAACCGCATCTCCTTTCACAACGACAGCGTTCATCACACCTTCTACATTAGCAATCAGTCTTCCTGAAGGAATAAGTGTGGGATGAACACGTAGCTCAATCCCTTTAGAAGTCTTCTTAGTAATTCCTAATAACTTAATACGATAACCCAACTCCTCCGCATAACTAATATCATCACCAGTTAATTTTGTAATGCCTTCAGTATAGACTTTGTCAAATTGCATTGGAATTCCAAAAGCAATAGATGCCATGATAGTAATCTTGTGGGCCGCATCAATTCCCTCTATATCAAAGGTAGGATCTGCCTCTGCATATCCTAATTTCTGCGCTTGTTTCAATACAGTATCAAAGCTTGATCCCTTGTTACGCATCTCTGATAAAATGAAGTTGCCTGTACCATTGATAATTCCCGCAATCCATTCAATACGATTTGCTGTCAGTCCTTCACGTAAAGCCTTTATAATAGGGATCCCACCGGCTACCGCCGCTTCAAATGCCACCATAACTCCTTGTCTTTGCGCAGCAGCAAAAATTTCAGTGCCATGTGAAGCAAGCAAAGCCTTATTAGCAGTAACTACATGTTTACCATTTTCAATTGCTTTAAGGATTAGTTCTTTTGCAGTGGTATAACCGCCAATTAGCTCAACTACAATACTTACATCAGGATGAGTAACCACATCATTTGCATCAGATGTGATTAATGTATCTTCACCGGCAATTTTCCGTGCTTTCTCAATATCATGGTCTGCAATAATCTTGATGACAATTTCCCGACCAGCTCGTCGAGCGATTTCTTCCTGATTACGCTTAAGAACAGAAAAAGTACCGCTCCCAACAGTTCCGATACCTAATAAGCCTACATTAATTGGTTTCATAATTTATAATTTAAAGGATAACAATATTTTCTTCTTTTTTTGTAACTTCATGATATCTTTCAACATGTGTTTATCATATGAATTTAAATGTTATGCCATGAATATTTCTACCAGTATTATGTTCCATGACTCTTCCGATATCGCTCAAGATAACATGCAATACGGCGAATTGCTTCAGTAATATCGTCACTATTGGGAAGGAAAACAACCCGGAAGTGATCTGGATATGGCCAGTTGAACCCACTGCCCTGCACCAATAAAACTTTCTCCTCCATCAGCAGATCTAATATAAACTGCTGGTCATCCTTGATAGGATATATTTCTGGATCTAAACGAGGAAATAAATACATTGCTGCAGGCGGCTTAAAGCAGGTAATCCCAGGGATTTCAGTAAGAAGATTCCATGCGAGATCACGCTGCCTTACAAGTCGTCCGGCTGGCATGACCAGATCCTTAATACTCTGGTAACCGCCAAGTGCAGTTTGAATACCATATTGGGCAGGAACATTGGCACATAAACGCATTGAAGCAAGCATAGTTAAGCCTGTAATATAATCTTTAGCATGGTGCTTTTTACCGGAAACAATAGCCCAACCTGTACGAAATCCGGCAACACGATAGTTCTTAGATAATCCGCTAAATGTCACAAAAAAAACATCACTTGCCAAAGAAGCGACCGAAGTATGTTTAACATTACCGTACAACACTTTATCGTATATCTCATCGGAATAAATGATAAGATTATTTGTTCTGGCAATATCAATAATTTCACACAATAACTCATCAGAGTAAATTGATCCGGTTGGATTATTAGGATTAATAATAACTATGGCTTTGGTCCTGGATGTTATTTTAGAACGCATATCATCCGGGTCAGGAAACCAGTTCGCATGCTCGTCACACATATAGTGTCGCGCTACACCACCGGCAAGAACAACTGCTGCAGTCCATAACGGATAATCTGGTGAAGGAATCAGCACTTCATCTCCATCATTAAGAAGTGCTTGCATAGACATAGCGATTAATTCAGATACGCCATTACCAATAAAAATATCACCCATTTGTACATCTTGTATATGCTTCTCTTGTGCATAATGCATGATAGCCTTACGTGCACCAAATAAACCTTTTGAGTCACAATATCCAGATGCATCTGATAAATTGTGAATTACATCCTTTAGTATTTCTTCTGGTGCATCAAAACCAAATGAGCCTGGATTTCCTATATTGAGTTTAATTATATGCTGTCCTTCCTCCTCCATCAGTTTAGCCTGATCAAGCACTGGCCCACGGATGTCGTAGCAGACATTAGCAAGTTTGCTAGATTTTAATATTGATTGCATAAATAAATGACCAAATCTTAATCTGTAAGAAGTTACAGTGAGAATAGAACTTATACTACAATTCAAGGATTATCTCGATAAGTCTGCGAATCTTGAAAAACTATATTACTTCTATCACTCTTTCTACTTTATTACTACGTGAAAAAGATGTAATGTTACCTGACCAGCTATCCTGCTGCAAATGGAGACTCATATTGAAGCTACATCTCTCTAACTCGGCTGAGAAAAACATTTTTACCGGATATGGCCCGGGCTATGTTGTTGTTAACCAGAAACGATATGATAATAGCCTGATCACAATGCCAGATCATATTATTGAAGACTGGCAGGTACAGACATTTGAGCAGCTCTCAGAAGAACATTTTGAGCTCTTACTTCCATTTCAACCCGAAATTGTGTTATTAGGCACTGGTGCCACGTTACGCTTTCCTTCACCATTAGTAACAAAAAAATTAATAGCGATTAAAACCGGCGTTGAAGTGATGGATACTAATGCTGCATGCCGAACCTATAATATCCTTATGGCAGAAGGACGGAATGTTGCAGCGGCACTACTTATTTAAGGCCTTATACTGTTAATTCCTTATAACTTATTAAGAAATGGATCTGATTAAATACAGCAAATATTAGATCAAATTATACTTAAATAAACAAACGCAAAAAAACGCCTCCGGTTTTTGCCGGAGGCGTTCTAATTTATTTCTTTACTTGATTACGGCTTTGTTGCGTAATTTTTTCTCTTATCATTACCTGCAATGTGCGGGCTCCACGGGGCTGCCTTAACAGGACCCTTGGTCTTCCACACTACATTAAACTGGCCGTCAGCACGTACTTCCGCGACAAATACCGGTTTGTGCAGGTGATGGTTTTTTTCATCCATCTTAATAGTAAATCCGTTTGGCGCCTTAAAGGTTTGACCGCCTACAGCAGCAATCACTTTATCAACGTCAGTAGATTTAGCTTTCTCTACAGCCTGCTTCCACATATGTATACCAATGTAAGTAGCTTCCATAGGATCATTGGTTACAACACTGGAAGGGTTCGGTAGTTTAGCTTTCTTAGCCCAATCCTTATACATCTTGATAAATTTCTTGTTTGTAGGATTTTTGAGCGACTGGAAATAGTTCCATGAAGCAAGGTGACCTACCAGAGGTTTGGTATCAACACCACGCAGCTCTTCTTCACCCACCGAGAAAGCGACTACCGGTACATCGGTAGCTTTCAGGCCGGCATTACCCAGCTCTTTATAGAAAGGCACGTTGGAATCACCGTTGATGGTAGAAATTACCGCAGTCTTGCCGCCCTGAGCAAATTTCTTGACGTTGGCAACAATAGTCTGATAATCACTATGACCGAACGGAGTGTATGCTTCATCGATATCCTTATTCGCAACACCCTTAGACTTCAAGAACGCACGTAGGATTTTATTGGTGGTACGAGGATAAACATAATCGGTACCAAGCAAGACCCAGCGTTTAGCCCCACCGCCTTCCTCGCTCATCAGATATTCTACTGCCGGAATTGCTTGCTGGTTAGGTGCAGCACCGGTATAGAACACGTTATATTCCAGCTCTTCACCCTCGTATTGCACCGGGTAAAACAGCAGACCATTCAGCTCTTTAAATACAGGTAGCACTGATTTGCGTGAAACTGATGTCCAGCAACCAAATACTACTGAAACTTTATCCTGTCCTAAAAGCTGACGGGCTTTTTCAGCAAATAACGGCCAGTTTGAAGCCGGGTCAACTACTACAGCTTCCAGTTGTTTGCCCAGTACGCCGCCTTTAGCATTGATATCGGCGATGGTCATGAGCGCTGTTTCTTTTAATGCAGTTTCGGATATAGCCATCGTACCTGATAGCGAATGTAAGATGCCTACCTTGATGGTATCAGCAGCGTAAGCATTAGCACCCATCACACTAAGTGATGCTGCAATTGCAAGTGATTTAATAAAGTGGCGACGTATCATAATGTGTTACTCCTCCCTGAGAGTTTTAAGTAGAACAAACTGAATACATGAATCTGTAACATAATTCTACAACTATATCTGTAACGTGATGCCAAGGATTTTCGTTGACATGTAATTTAAAATTTAGATGCTGCTTAATGGCAGCCTTGGTCACCCAATACAACTAAAACATACAGGAATCTAAACGTTCTGTCCAGCAGTTACAATGAGAGTATAAAGATATACTTCATCTCTATGTTGTAAATATGATTCTTGGAAAATAACAAGGTAATGTAGCTTACTAGAAGAGTCTAATAAGCTGTTATATTTTAAGAAGATACTGCTAAAGTGTTACGGTCGGTAAAACAGTCCTTATATTGCCTTTAAAATAAAGCAAATAATATAGAATAAGAAAGGAGACTGAAACTTTACTAGTACAATAATGGTATTTCTATATTTAAAAACAGGATCCGGTAACCAACAACGGCTATACAGCGAGCATCTCCCGTATACCGTCTTTTTCCATGTCTTCACCCGTACCACGTTTAATAAATTCGCCACGCTCCATTAATAAATACTGATCTGCCAGAGAATGTGCAAAATCATAATATTGTTCTACCAGTAAGATCGCCATAGAGCCTTCTTCGGCCAAGCTCCGAATAGCACGTTCAATGTCTTTAATAATTGACGGTTGTATGCCTTCAGTAGGCTCATCTAAGATCAGAAGCTGCGGAGAGATCGCCAGAGCACGGCCAATAGCAAGCTGTTGTTGCTGACCACCGGAAAGATCACCACCCCGGCGTTTAAGAAATTCTTTTAATATTGGAAACATCTCGTAAATACGAGGTGGCAAGGGAGTGTTGGCCGGCTTAGATGCCAGTCCCATCATTAGATTTTCTAAAACTGTGAGGCGGGGAAAGATTTCACGTCCCTGTGGCACGTAACCAATGCCATGACGTACTCGTTGGTACGAGGGATCATGGGTCATATCTTTTCCGTCAAAAGTCATCGTACCTGAAGCCGAGTTCACTACACCCATCAGGCATTTAAGTAATGTAGTTTTTCCGGCGCCATTTCGGCCGAGTAAACAAGTCACTTCACCTATCTTTAATTCAAAAGACAGATCCCGCAGAATGTGGCTGCCACCATATTTCTGATTAAGGTTTTCAACCTTCAGCATAATTAACGTCCCAGATAAACCTCAATAACTTTCGGATTAGACTGCACTGCAGCCATCTCACCTTCACATAACAGAGAACCCTGATCAAGCACAGTAACCATGCTCTTAAGTTGTGCAACAAAATCCATATCATGTTCAACCACAACTAACGAATGTTTACCTTTCAGAGAATTAAATAATTCACCTGTACGCTCCGTTTCATCATCGGTCATACCGGCAACAGGCTCATCTAGCAATAATAGCTGCGGGCCTTGCATTAGTAACATGCCTATTTCCAGCCATTGCTTCTGACCATGAGATATGCGTCCAGCCAGTTGATCGGCATGTTCGTTAAGGTTTATTAGTCGTAATGTATCAGCAATACGATCACGCATAACATCGTCAACTACTGCAAACAAGCTGAAACGAACCCGCTTATCAGTTTTCATCGCAAGTTCAAGATTCTCAAATACGGTGTGACTTTCAAATACAGTAGGTTTTTGAAATTTTCTACCAATACCAACCAAAGCAATTTCCGCCTCAGAAAGTTTTGAAAGATCGACTGTATTGTTGAAAATACAGGTACCCTCATCAGGCCTTGTCTTTCCGGTAATACAATCCATCATTGTAGTTTTACCGGCGCCGTTAGGACCAATAATGCAGCGCAATTCATTGCGTATAAATTTCATACTAAGATCATTAAGCGCCTTGAAGCCATCGAACGATACTGAAATATTTGAAATTTCCAGAATTGCATCATTGCTTTGTGCCGGAGCAGCAGATGAAGACCCTTCTTCTTGTGCATTGTTTGTGTCTGATGTTACATCACTCATCGTGTACTCCGTGCTCGCAGTTGCTGGTACAAACCTACTAATCCCTGGGGCAACAATAGGGTAACCAATACAAACAATAGCCCGAGGAAGTATAGCCAGTATTCAGGAAATGCCACCGTGAACCAACTCTTAGATAAATTAACTACGAACGCTCCTATCGCAGGACCAATCAGAGTACCCCGACCACCGATAGCAGCCCAAATAGCAATCTCAATAGAATTAGCTGTTGCCATTTCACTAGGATTTATGATGCCAATTTGCGGAACATAGAGTGCTCCGGCAATCCCACATATTATGGCCGCAACCGTCCAAACGAAAAGTTTATACCATAACGGATTGTAACCCAGGAACATAACCCTCATCTCTGCATCACGAATTGCAGTCAGTATGCGGCCATATTTCGACGAAACCAGGTAACGCCCAAACAGAAGTGCAAACATCAGTGTAGCTGAACTTAACGCAAACAACGTTGCTCTCATTTCCGGAGAAGTAATATCATATCCGAGAATGCGCTTGAAATCGGTAAAACCATTGTTTCCGCCAAAACCAGTATTGTTCATGAAAAATAACAACAAAAACGCATATAGCATTGCTTGAGAAATAATGGCAAAGTAAACACCCTTAACACGCGAGCGGAAAACAAAAAAACCAAATACAAAAGCCAGCAACCCTGGTGCAGCAACAACTAAAAATATTGAATATATGAAGCTGTCAGTAAATGCCCAGAACCAGGGGTACTCTTTCCAATCAAGAAAAACCATGAAGTCTGGCAGGTGTGACTGGTATACACCATCAAGACCAATACTACGCATTAAATACATACCAAAGGCATAACCGCCTAGTGCGAAGAATAATCCCTGAGCTAAAGAAAGAACTCCCGCATACCCCCAGATCAGATCCATTGCTACTGCTACAATTGCGTAACACATAATCTTACCAATAAGTGTCACGTAAAAAGTAGAAACAAACAGGGGATCCCCTTCAGCAAACATAAGATGACATACTGGCACTGCCACAATGGTCAAGAGGGCAAACAGCATCAATGCCACCCATCCTGTACGGCCGGTAGCAGAAAAAAAGCGAATTACAAAAGGGGTGCGCGCAGTAGTCATAATAGTTTTAATCGTCAGCAACTCTTCCTTTAAGTGCAAAGATCCCCTGTGGTCTTTTCTGAATAACAAGGATGATAATGGCAAGTACTACAATTTTTGCAATTACTGCACCTAATCCGCCCTCAACAAGTTTTGTAACTATTCCTATACCCATTGCCGCCCATACGGTACCTGCAAGCTGACCCACGCCACCCAACACTACCGTCATGAAACAATCAACAATATAACCCTGACCCATTTCCGGACCCACATTAGAAACTTGCGATAGTGCAACGCCACCCAGTCCCGCGATAGCCGCACCTAAAGCAAACGCTACTGTATCTATACGTGCTGTAGGTACGCCCACACAACCTGCCATAGCACGATTTTGTGTTACCGCACGTACAAACAGCCCAAGCCGTGTACGATTAAGCAATACCCATACCAGTGCAAGCACCAATACTGCGAATGCGATAATTATTATTCTATTCCAGGGAAGATTTACATTACTCATCACTTCCACACTACCTGATAACCATGACGGATTAGCAATTTCCTGGTTAAATGTACCGAATGTGACTCGAACGGTTTGAATCAGAATCAGCGAAATACCCCAGGTAGTCAGCAGTGTTTCAAGCGCTCGGCCATAAAGCCAGCGAATGACTGTACGCTCCATTATGACACCAACTATGGCCGCACTAAAAAATGCCACCGGAACCGCAGCGACTATATACCAGTCAAAATATTCGGCAAAATGATCCCGGAAAAAATCATGGACTACAAAAGTTGCAAAGGCACCAATCATCAGCAACTCGCCATGAGCCATGTTGATAATACCCATAACCCCATATGTAATCGCAAGCCCAAGTGCTGCTAATAAAAGTATACTACCCAGACTTACCCCGGTAAACACACGGGTAACCGTCTCCCCTATCAGTATCTTCTGCTCAAGCGATGCCAGTGATTCTGCTGCAGCTGAACGTACTCCGCTATCTGCTTCATTAGCAGGATCGGTCATTTCGGTAAGCTTTAATTTAATATCCGGGTTATCACTCTGTCCCAAATCCTGTACTGCTTTCAACCTAATGGCTGGATCAGTACTTTTGACACCAATCATGGCTTTTACAAGCGTTATTACTTCTTTAATCTCAGAGTCTGTCTCTTTTGTCAGGACCTTATCCATGACGGGTAGGAATGCAGCATCCGCTCCCCCTGTATCTTCAATCTGCTTGGCTGCCTCAAGCCTCACATCACGATCCGGGTCAAATAACTTCAATATGGATAAACTGGTATTTAATACAACACGTACACGGTTATTCGGATACAACTGATCCATGTCTTCCGGTACTGGCGAAACTTCTTCACCGGTGGCAGCATCAAAAGCCCGCTCCCCATCCATACGAAGAAGAAGTTCTCCGCTGTCACCAGCTATCATTAATTGATCCTCAGACAGTGCTCTTAGTATTTGTATTGCTTCGGGAGTTGCCAAAAGAGTCAACTCTTTAATGGCCGTGGTCTTTGCCTTATTCCCATCTCCATTTAGCTGACCTACTAACTCCGGATCCAGTGGAGTAGCATTTACAGGTAAGGCAATCATCGCCGCCAACCAAGGTAAGAGGAAGATAGTGCGTAAAACTTTTAGAGGTGAAGCCCTGAACTGAAGTTTACAAAGCATGGAATTAATTATACCCAATGGCTTTTTGGAAAGCCAATTATAAATCATCAAAAAAATAATACTTGGTCTTTTTGAAATAATAACCGGTCTTTTTAAAAGACTCTTTTTCTCTTCTTGAAAGACAACTCAACAAGCATGTTCAGGAGATTTAGTACAATACATAAAACCCAATCCGAAACGGATAATATCAAGTCCATTTTGATCGGTCAAGCCTAAAATTACGCTGGCTATAGAAATATAAGAACTAAAAATTAATCTTAAAAGAATAAATCTTTTTGGGCATTGTCTTCTCTTTATGACATCCGTTTTATTTGGCTGATTCCGTCTGTCAAAAGAAACGAAGTTTTTCTTTTGTTGCTTACGCTTTCCTTCACCATTAGTAACAAAAAAATTAATAGCGATTAAAACCGGCGTTGAAGTGATGGATACTAATGCTGCATGCCGAACCTATAATATCCTTATGGCAGAAGGACGGAATGTTGCAGCGGCACTACTTATTTAAGGCCTTATACTGTTAATTCCTTATAACTTATTAAGAAATGGATCTGATTAAATACAGCAAATATTAGATCAAATTATACTTAAATAAACAAACGCAAAAAAACGCCTCCGGTTTTTGCCGGAGGCGTTCTAATTTATTTCTTTACTTGATTACGGCTTTGTTGCGTAATTTTTTCTCTTATCATTACCTGCAATGTGCGGGCTCCACGGGGCTGCCTTAACAGGACCCTTGGTCTTCCACACTACATTAAACTGGCCGTCAGCACGTACTTCCGCGACAAATACCGGTTTGTGCAGGTGATGGTTTTTTTCATCCATCTTAATAGTAAATCCGTTTGGCGCCTTAAAGGTTTGACCGCCTACAGCAGCAATCACTTTATCAACGTCAGTAGATTTAGCTTTCTCTACAGCCTGCTTCCACATATGTATACCAATGTAAGTAGCTTCCATAGGATCATTGGTTACAACACTGGAAGGGTTCGGTAGTTTAGCTTTCTTAGCCCAATCCTTATACATCTTGATAAATTTCTTGTTTGTAGGATTTTTGAGCGACTGGAAATAGTTCCATGAAGCAAGGTGACCTACCAGAGGTTTGGTATCAACACCACGCAGCTCTTCTTCACCCACCGAGAAAGCGACTACCGGTACATCGGTAGCTTTCAGGCCGGCATTACCCAGCTCTTTATAGAAAGGCACGTTGGAATCACCGTTGATGGTAGAAATTACCGCAGTCTTGCCGCCCTGAGCAAATTTCTTGACGTTGGCAACAATAGTCTGATAATCACTATGACCGAACGGAGTGTATGCTTCATCGATATCCTTATTCGCAACACCCTTAGACTTCAAGAACGCACGTAGGATTTTATTGGTGGTACGAGGATAAACATAATCGGTACCAAGCAAGACCCAGCGTTTAGCCCCACCGCCTTCCTCGCTCATCAGATATTCTACTGCCGGAATTGCTTGCTGGTTAGGTGCAGCACCGGTATAGAACACGTTATATTCCAGCTCTTCACCCTCGTATTGCACCGGGTAAAACAGCAGACCATTCAGCTCTTTAAATACAGGTAGCACTGATTTGCGTGAAACTGATGTCCAGCAACCAAATACTACTGAAACTTTATCCTGTCCTAAAAGCTGACGGGCTTTTTCAGCAAATAACGGCCAGTTTGAAGCCGGGTCAACTACTACAGCTTCCAGTTGTTTGCCCAGTACGCCGCCTTTAGCATTGATATCGGCGATGGTCATGAGCGCTGTTTCTTTTAATGCAGTTTCGGATATAGCCATCGTACCTGATAGCGAATGTAAGATGCCTACCTTGATGGTATCAGCAGCGTAAGCATTAGCACCCATCACACTAAGTGATGCTGCAATTGCAAGTGATTTAATAAAGTGGCGACGTATCATAATGTGTTACTCCTCCCTGAGAGTTTTAAGTAGAACAAACTGAATACATGAATCTGTAACATAATTCTACAACTATATCTGTAACGAAACGCTAAATTTCAGTGTCGTCATTGTAGTCCTACTTTACTATAAAAAATACATACGAGAACGACCATATTAAAATACAGACGTTCTTCATAGCAACATACATCAAACAAACTATTCTGTCTATATATTATCGAACTCTTACATAATTTTTATGTCCAATTCTAAATTAATTTATCTAACTATAGTCTAGGCTGATAGGTGTAATGATGATCCTGAGCCAAATATTTACAATATCGCAACTCACGTATCTAACTGGGTATGGCATTTAAATTTTCAAATAATGTATAAAAAGTAATGGCATTTTGGATAGTATATGCTTCATTTAATTACCTATAACCTAAGTAATAAAGTATTGCGCAAAATTGACCGATTGTTTAGTTTAGATATGCCTGTTAATTTTTATGTGATGTAACGACCAGGGAGGCCTTCTGGAATATGATCTTAACTTTTTTGTAGGATTGGAAAAGCAGGTCTGGGAAGCTCTGAAAAACGGTGATGTAAATGCCGATGCAAATCTTCTCTCAGACGATTTCCTGGGCGTCTACGAATCCGGCATAAGTTCTAAGGAAGATCACTTAGAACAACTTCGGAATGGCCCTGTTATTTCAAGCTATGAGATGGGCTCTGCACAGTTAATACAGCTTGGCCCGGAAATTGTAAGTCTGACTTACTCAGCAACTGCAATATTTTTAAAGAATGAAGCACAAGATACTCAAAACTTATTTTATATTACTTCTATCTGGGCCCATCGTTTAAATAAATGGGTAAACATTTTCAGTCAGGATACCAGGGGAAATGTGCAGAGTTAATCTGAATATTACAAAATTTATGGCAGACAAAACCTGGATCATCATATCTTTTATTTTTGTACTTGCCGGATGCAGCCTTGTGCCTGATAGAAACACCTATTCCCCGCAAACCGGAGGAACACATACCGGGTCAATTAAGAAAAAGCTTTATGCGCAATACGCTCAATGGAAAGGAACTAAATATAAGCTTGGCGGCTTAAATAAAAACGGTATCGATTGCTCTGGCTTTGTGTTTATCACATTTAAATCCAAACTAAGAATAGTCCTGCCCAGGACAACTCATTTACAGGTAGCAACGGGGAGTAATGTTGAAAGAAGCCAACTACAGGCAGGGGATTTAGTATTTTTTAAAACCGGCAAGTTCAAAAGACACGTTGGTATATATCTGGAGCATAGAAAATTTTTACATGCATCAACAAGTCAGGGTGTAACAATCTCCAGACTGGATAACAATTACTGGAAATCCAAATACTGGAGAGCAAAAAGAATTAAATCCTAAGAAAAGAAAGTTCTGATCAGAATAAATACTATTTAGACTCTTCTTTTTTATCCTCTTCTTTGGTTATAGGGCTTTGGACCCCATACCCCTTTTCAGTAGCCACGTATGCACCGGCACCTCCGCCAGTCGCCCCCAGCAAGAACCAGCAACCTGATAGCATCGGGATCATGGTTAAGATAATTACTATATGAACCAGCCGTTTTCCTGTCTTCATAGTAAAATTTCTCCAAATAATTAATTTATATTAAAGCATTCTATTGCGTTTTCTTTAGCTATTGTCAGGAAGCAGATCAAACTACTCAGATACCTTAATCCAGCCCCTTCTCCATTACTTGTTAAGTAATATCAGAGTACCACAGCATACACTCGAAATATAGTTTGAATAGAACGGTTATTTATACTGTTTTATGTTATTAGAAAATCCAGATTTATAAATATAATTGTCATCTAAAAGCTAATTAGTTTATAGATTGAAACCTCTTCAGGCATTCTGCAAATACATTTCGTTCTTCTGTTGTTGGAACCAATGCCGCAACCTCACTTTCAAAAAGTTTAACGTAACCGGTATCAGATACATCAGCACTAATGAGAATCGCAGAATTTGTTATAACTTCTACACGGTATCCCTCTACACGTCGTTGCTGCCTAACACCAGCAGTTGTAAAAACAAAAGATGCCACATCAAAGCCATCCATTAAGCAATCAGTAAATGCCTGTGTATTTTTAACAGGAATACGTCCTTCTTGAATCAATTTAAAGGCATTTTGACTTGATCGGGGCGGAGCTGTAACACAAGCAGTCATCAAGCATGTTAAGAAAAAAGCTGAGACAAATGACAGATTCACTAGTTATTCCATAATCTATTCCAAACTAATTTGCAGAAGAATTAACAAGAAGTCGATTTAGACAACCCTAAGGGTCAGTGCAAACCTTATAGTATTCAAGTTTTAATGGCGGCTTTATCAAGCCAGATTTTCAACTGCTCTAACCCATACGTCATCCTGGAATCATCAACTTTGCTCTTACGGTCATAACCTCCTATGAAGTCCTGAATCAACATGGGCACACCAGCCTTCTCTAATCTGCCTCTCATCGTATATTGCAGATCATGAGTCGTTTTATCAATGCCTAATGATCTAATCCACTTATTGATAGTTGCAGATGCAGAATTCATATTACATTGATTACCGTTAGTGTATCGAGGAAATGCATAAAATTGTCTCCTCTTTGCTGACTCTACAATCTTATATGCTGCCCACAGAGAAATACCAACAAGTGGAACATTTCTTTTTTTAGAAATATTCTTAAATACCCGCTACGGATTTGACTGAAAAGATACATAAGGAAGCCCTACATTCAAACGCAGATCATTTAATGCTAAACCAGTAACTTCAGCAAGTTTGCAGTCCAGACCAAGCTGCAATGCAAGTAACCACCTAACATCATCATCTTTATTTTTACATGCATGTACAAGTGTAGAAAGCTGATTGGAATCAAGCCCTCTCTGCTCCTTTGCGGGAGCACATAGTTCTGAGATTTGGATCTTCGTAGGTATATTGGTGTTGTCCTGATTGCTACGAAGTGAGGCCCAGACTGATTCATACTGTTTATTAATAAGACCCACTTGTTTAGCTATCTGATTTATATTATCAATTTTGAGCTTGATCTTGATGTGTGATGAACCTGCATAATGACAGAGTAAGTCCCGGGGTATTTTTCTCTGATAGTAATAATCATTACCTCGCGAATAGGTATACCGGATATTCAAATTAAATAGCCCTCAAAATGATATTTTCAATGAAAATATCATATAAGTACCACAACTGAAAGGCTATCTAATGATTAACTGTTTGAATAACAGCACCTATATTATTTCTATTTGGTGCCCGGAGCCGGAATCGAACCGGCATGGACGATTAAGTCCGAGGGATTTTAAGTCCCTTGTGTCTACCAATTTCACCATCCGGGCTATTGATTTGTTCGATTATTTTTAGACTATGTCCTCTTGTTTTGCGATTAGCGTTTACAATAGGACATAGTTATCACACAACACTATATGAATGATTCGATCATAATTCTAACATGTTAATAATTTACTGGCATGAGTAAGCTAATATTCCTAATTTTGGTTGCACTGACATTGAATGGATGCGCTGTTATCACCTGGAATCATCCTACAAAAGGATATGGAAAGATTTCAACAATGCGTGATCCAAAGGGAAGCAGTGAGTTTATCCGTAATTACGATGATTGCGGGAAATTTGCAGATCAGTATGTAAATAGCCTGGACAAGGTTGCTGATCCATGTCTTGCAGACAGAGAACGCACTAAATGCATGAAAAATAAATATGGTTGGAAAATAGAAGATAAATATACAGCTCAATAATTTACTGTCCCCCGTATATATTCAAAAAAGTAACAAACAATATATTTCAATAATTGAACAGCTGGAAATATTCCCATACTTCAATAGATATAATTTTGTATAAATTCCTGTAGCAGGATCGTAGACATTTGATCTTATTTTGATTAAATTAATTACCGTATGAGATGCCTGGTTCTGGTTGGGGGTGGACACGCACATCTTTCTGTACTACGTTCACTTGCGCGAAAAAAACTTAGTAAATTAGAAGTTATTTTAATTTCACCCAACTCCTGTCAAAACTATTCAGGTATGCTGCCTGGCTGGATGGCAGGTCATTACAGCAAATTACAATTTCAAATAAATTTACAAACCCTGGCACAAAAAGCGAATATACGCCTGATTGTTAATAGAATTACAGGTATTAATGCTGACAAATGTTTAGTGTATCTACCAGAAAATAATCAAATTAAATATGATTTGCTTTCAGTAGATATAGGTTGTGAAACCGATCTATCAAAGCTTGGAGCTTTACAAGACAAACTACTTCCTATTAGACCATTAGATAGTTTTATCGAAGCCTGGTCACAAATACTATCTAAAAAGCAGAATAAATCCGATTATCGTTTGGTTGTAGTTGGTGGTGGCGCTGCAGGAGTTGAGCTTGCCTTAGCTGCGCGATACTCTTTCGAGTACTCAAATCATAAATATGATAGCGGACATGTAGATCTGGTGGCTTCAGAATCTGGTCTATTAACTGAGTTCTCTCCTAAGATACAACGGAACATTAAAAATATTTTATTTGAGGCTGGTATCACCGTTCATTATTTAAAGGCTACAGGGACAGAAGAAGGACTGATGTTATCGAATGGAAAGTTACTAACGGCAGACTATGTAATTGCCGCCACTGGTACCCGGGCACCTTACTGGCTACAAGAATCAAAGCTTATGCTTGATAAAAATGGCTACATTGCTGTTGACGGATGTCACAGAAGCCCGTCACATCCTAATGTTTTTGCTACAGGCGATATTTCCTCTCGGCAGGATTCTGCAATTTCCCGTTCCGGTGTTCATGCAGTTCATGCGGGACCTATTCTCTTTTCAAATATATTAGCAATCCTAAATGGAGAACAATTAAACACTTATCATCCACGAAAGTATTCGTTGTACATACTTGCTTGTGGATCACGATATGCTATAGCTTCCTGGGGAAAGTGGAGCATTCAAGGTAAATTAGTTTGGTATTTGAAGGATTGGATCGATCAACATTTTGTAAAAGAATTTACAGATAGTATTTAAGGTATAGCCGCATGTTTCATTTAGAATGAATATCTCAATATTATGTTTCCTATGTGATAATGTCACTTATCTCAAAAACACAGATGGATAATTCTATGCACAATAATACTCTCAGAATCATAATGATTTGCTCTGCTTCTATTACTTTCCTTATAGGTTGCTCGACAACTCATAGAACCACACAATCTACCAGAACAGTTGTCGAGCAATTACTAATTTCAGAATCAGCAATCCGTAGCCTGCCCAAAAAATCTAACAAGCCCCTTCCAATTCCTTCCGGCTCCAGGGTTACCCTTAATACATCTGGATTAACTCCAGACCAGGCTCTTCTACAAGAGATATTAACCGGCTGGTTAGGACGACAAGGATACCTGATTCAAAAAGACAACAAGAATGCAACATATCGAATCGATGTAATTGTAAGTGCTATAGGCACTGAGGAAGACGGAACCTTTATTGGCCTGCCCCCAATTCATAGCCAGATCATCCCTTTTTCCTTACCTGAGTTGGCTTTTTATAAATCGGAGAATCAAACCGGGTATGTGAAGTTTAATATGAACTTTTTTGAAGTGTTGACCGGTAAATTTGTCGGGTCAAGCCCCAATTTTCTAGCCGACTCATACCATAACAATTACACGGTTCTTCTTTTATTGTCTTATTCCTCAACAAATCTTATGTCACCTCCACAACTCGGTTTTTCCCATAGCAGGCCTCAAAATACCGGGAGTACTAAATCTGAAGAAAAATCATTTTTTGATTGGTGGTAATCAGAATGATCTTTTCATTTAATAAATACAAACTACCTGGCTAATTTATTTTCTTAGATTTGACCTAAATATTAAAATATTTCGCTTTACTAGTTTACTGATGTAGATTCTTTTTCTTGTATACGAAGTCCTTTTGGGAGAACTATATTTTCGATTAGTTCAAAAAACCCCTGAACCAGCAGCGCAAGTACTGCAGCAGGAACTGCGCCTTGAAGAATCAGGCCTATATCATTAAGTCTGATGCCAGTAAGAATAGGCTGCCCATATCCTCCGGCACCAATCAGAGCACTTAAAGTAGCTGTACCTACATTTATAACAGCTGATGTTTTTATCCCGGCAAGAATAGCCCGGGTAGCAAGGGGTAACTCAACAATTCGTAATCTGGCACGTTGCGGCAACCCAATTGCTTGTGCTGACTCTACGATTGTTAGCGGGATATCCTTAAGGCCCGCATAAGTATTGCGAATTATTGGAAGCAGGCTGTGAAGAAATAGAGCTACAACTGCAGGTGGCCCGCCAATGCCCAGCAGCGGAATCATAAATACAAATAACGCCAGTGAAGGAATGGTCTGAATAATACCAGCAACACCAAGCACGATCTGACCTACCCGTGAACGGCGTGCTGATAAGATGCCAAGAGGAAGAGCAAGGAGAATCGCTGCTGACAAGGAAATCCCGACAAGCACCATATGCTCTTTAGTATGACGCCAGAATTGTTGCCACTTACTTTGAACCTGAACATTTATGTTCAATTTTAAATTTTCGTTCAAAAAATTAGCTGCTACCTTTGATTCGTTTTTACCAGATAACTTTACTTCAGCATTCATCCCAATCATGGTCGGAGCATCAATAGCACCAGCGAGCTGTTTAAATAATATAATGCTGTCCGGAGCTCTATGCACGAGATTTGCTCTATATAAAATTACTGCGTCATATATCGGAAAATAGTTAAGATCATCCTTAAGAACTCGTAAATTATAATGTCCGATTTCTGCGTCAGTTGCATAAAGATCTGTTACATCAAGTGTTCCTGTTTCGATACCACGATAAGCCAGATCATGCTCTAAGCCGCTCACATTTTGGTGTGAAAGCCGATAATGTTGCTGTAGCCCAGGCCAACCATCAGCTCTATCCATAAATTCATTCCCAAAACCGAGTATGAGTTCAGGATAATTCTTCAAATCTGATATTTTACGTAAATCAAGTTCTTCAGCTAATTTATCCTTCATCCCTATTGCATAGGTATTATTAAATCCTAATGGCTGAGTCATGTTCAAGCCACGTGCAGCTAAAGCTGCTTTAATCTGCTCTCTGGTTCGCAGGCTCTCTTCAGCTAGCAGCTCATGCTGCAAAGTACCCGTGTATTCTGGATATGCATCAATCTCACCATTTAATAAAGCATCCCATAACACGCGAGTTCCTCCTAGTTGCCTCTGATGTATAACATCGCTCCCAGATTTTTTAACCAGTTGACTGAGCATCTCACCCAAGATCACTGACTCAGTAGAATTTTTTGAACCAACTTTAATAGTTTCACTAACTTCATTACCAAGAACTGGTAGTGCATATAAAGTAGTACATATACCCAGCAAGATAGTTCCTATATACCGTTTAATTTTCATCTAAGTATTTTTGTTACCCTTTCCATAGGCTCACACTGTGCTGTAATAAATTGTTTAACAAATGAGTCGGCAGGTTTATGAGCAAGATCTTTAAAGGTGCCGGATTGAACAACATGCCCTTCTCTGATAAGTACTAAAGAGTCACTAAAATAGGCGGCCTCTGCAATGTCATGAGTAACCATAACAACTGACTTACCAAGCTGACTAAATATGTTCTTCAGTTCCTGTTGGAGTTCATATCGGATCATGGGATCTAATGCACCTAACGGCTCATCCAGCAATAACAGTTCCGGATCAAGCATTAAGGCTCGTATTAAGCTCACACGCTGACGCTGTCCACCGGAAAGCTCTGTAGGAAACCGACGCATAAGCTCCTGAGGGAGCCTGACCAATTCGGCTAATTCGGCTAATCTGGAATTGATCCAGGCAGGATCACGATGTAGGTAGCGTGCCATTATGACTACATTGTCACGTACTGTCAGATGTGGAAAAAGACCACCTTCCTGAATAACGTAACCTATTCTCTGACGTATTTGAAGAACGTTTTCTGGCGTTACCACCGTCTCCTTAAAAGTAATGGTACCGGTGTCTGATTTAACCAAGCCTATAATCAGGCGCAGTAACGTCGATTTACCGCAGCCGCTGGGGCCAATAAGTACTATAGTTTTACCTGCTGAAACCTGAAGGTCAGTAGGTGCCAGAACTACTGTATCACCATAGCTTTTAGAAACTTGTGAAAGTTGTAGCATCTAGATAGTGTGTTAGATTTAGCAGAAGCATTCAAGAAATATCTTGAAGTTAATTTGGAACTTTCTGTGGAAATGTCCTATTTTTTAAATAGAATTCAGCATGGCTGAATAATTCATTGGACCAATTATATATACCATATGAAGTGGAGGCGAGGAGCGGAATCGAACCGCTGTACACGGCTTTGCAGGGCGTAACAAAAACCCTATATGGCTGTATTATAAGTATAATTTCTGTACTCAAAGGACTTAAACAGACCTTTTATGCCGTAGAGTGCCGTACTTTTACCGTACAAAAGTACCACAAGAAATTTCCTCATAGTTTTCCGAAACTAACTGTTGCGCTCAACTTTAAACAGGAGAGCGAAACGATGGATAAGTTAAAGTATTTTATAATTGGTGGGTGCATTTGTCTTGCAATATTTTATGTGCTTTATTTAGCTATGACCGGTGAATTCGGTGTCTGGCTTATATTGTAACTTCAGGTGAAGTAATAAATATCACACCAGAAGAAAATACTTAACCTTCACGGTTTCCGACAAACCGTGACTCATGTGTAATTAGATGATGAAATACCTTGACAGGTGTATTGCGTTACGATACACTTAACGCATGATCAAAACATTCAAAAACAGCGCACTCAAAAAGCTTTACAACGGTGATCCCAGTAAAGTAAATTCCGATCATAGAGAACGTGCAGAAGATATTATGGGATATTTGGATAATGCTGAAAAGCCATCAGATATGAATCTTGCCGGATGGGATCTCCACCAGTTAAAAGGAAAATTAAAAGGCTACTGGTCAGTTTCAGTTTCCGGCAATTACAGAATATGGTTTCGGTTTGAGAATAAGAACGCTGTTGAAGTTGATTATGGAGACTATCACTAAAATTATAATGGAGGACATGGACATGGCTATGAAAAATCCGCCCCATCCAGGGCGATTGATCAAAACCGCAATAGAAGCATGTGGTCGCACCATTGGACAAGCTGCAGATCACATTGGAGTAACGCGCACGAATCTGTCACGGATTGTAAACGGACATGCAGGAATTTCTCCGGACATGGCAATCCGGCTTGAGAAAGCATTCGGCGGTAGTGCTGATGTTTTTGTACGAATGCAGGCCGCTTATGATCTGGCACAAGCAAAAGAATATAGCGAGGATCTCGATATCAGCAGATTAAAACTGGCCTCCGGCCAGAATTAATTTTCACGGTTTTCGGTAAATCGTGAACAAAGCGTCCTAGATAAATAAGGAATTACCCCCTCGACAATACAGAATTAAAAGGCGTATCATCAACTTAGAAAAATAATTCGCCAACTGGGAGAGAATATCCATGTTTACTCGAGATTCCATTAGTGTAGGGAAACTATTATTTAACGTCCGCAACTATCGAATAGTCGCTCAGGATAGTCAGAAAGGCGCACTAGATAAAATAATTGTAGAGCAAGGCAGGAAACTTATTACTCTTGCAAAAGATATAGTCGAAATCGGATTAAGCCCGTTTGACCTTCCTATGGTTATTGATGCTGAGGACGGTAACGGAAATTTTATTATGATGGAAGGCAACCGGAGACTAACAGCAATCCGTCTATTGCTAGACCCCGAACTTGCGAAAAACACTCCATTGCACGCGGCATTTGTAAAACTTCACAACAATAACCTAGATGCGATTCCTAAAGTAATTGATTGCGCAATTGCACCTAATAGAGAATTGGCAATTATGTGGGGTAATAGAAAACATGCTAGCGGCCTTGATGGAAAAGGAACCGAGCCTTGGACAGCTATGGCAAAAGCACGTGCAGATAAAGATCAGGGGCTCTCTACTCCAGCTTTAGATGTTGTAAATTTTGTACTTTCAAATAAGAAATTAGATCCCAGTGTCAGAGATAACTTAATGGGCTCATCATTTAACCTTACAACGCTCACTCGTCTTATTACAACTAAGGAATTACAGAAATCAGTAGGAATTTCCATTGAAAATGGAAAAGTTAAAGCCAAAAAAGATACTGACTGGACAAAAAAAGTACTAAGCGATGTCGTAACGATAATTTCTACTGGTAAAAAGGACGGGGTCAAATGGACAGAACGTGATATTGATAAGGATGATAAGCGCAAATCCTTCTCTACTGAAATCGCTGCGGCACATCCTGGGGTAAAAGCAGCTACTAAATCATGGGTAGTCACAGGAACGCCTAAACCTGCTCCAACAACACAAAATAAACCAAAGAAAAAAACTACTCCTTCTACTGAAGATCAAGTAAATCTAATTCCTAAAGATTTCAAACTATTATTACCTGCAGGAAAAATTAATGATATTTTTACTGAGCTAAAAAAGATGGATGTTATGAAATATAGACATGCAGTCTCAGTCTTATTCCGGGTATTTTTAGAGATTTCACTAGATGAATACATCAAGAAATGCCAGATAAAGCTCCCAAAAGATAGCCAAGGAAAAATCAATACGAAATTGACCGTTAGATTGAGTCATACTTTGAAAGATATTAAGAGTAGGAAACTTATGACAAACGAAGAACTAAAACCAATAAATGTTGCTATAAGTTGCAAAGATGATCTTCTTGCTCCGAATACATTGAATGCGTATGTGCACAGTGCCTTAATGAATCCAGACCCACTTAATTTGAAGGTTAAATGGGCAAATGTGCAAACATTTATTGAACGTCTCTGGAGTGTGCAATAGATGCTGGCCAAATAGGTTCTGTTTTGCGATAATGGCTTGACTGACACTTCAAGGAAGAGCCAATGCAATTCAACACTCCATTACGCTATCCAGGTGGAAAAGGGAAATTAACCGAGTTTATAAAACTCGTGATTGAGCAGAATGATTTGCTTGATGGAAACTATGTCGAAGCGTATGCGGGTGGATCGGCAATTGGAATGACTCTGCTTGCCCATAGCTACGTATCGCGCGTCTATCTGAATGACTTAAATTCAAGTGTATATGCATTCTGGCGTTGCGTATTAGATCAGCCAGAAGAATTATGTCGTGCCATCAATGATGTGAACGTTACTATGGATGAATGGCATAAACAAAAAGCCATTCATAAAGATCAAGCTAACCACACTCCTCTAGAAGTTGGTTTCTCAACTTTTTTCTTGAACCGTACAAATAGGTCAGGGATTATTTGGGGCGGCGTTATCGGCGGAAAGCAACAGACTGGAAAATGGAAACTGGATGCACGTTTTACAAAGCAAAATTTAATTCAACGAATTGAGAAGATTTCCCTGTACAGTTCAAGAATTCGTCTTTATAACATGGATGCAGCAAAATTCATAAAAGATATACTTCCTGACCTTCCGAAAAAAAAATCACTTGTCTACCTTGATCCACCATATTATGAAATGGGCAAAGGGTTATATGAAAATCATTATCAGCATAATGACCATGTAGCAATATCGAAGCTTGTAAAGAAGGAGATAAAGCTACCTTGGATTGTATCGTATGATTATGCGCCAGAAATTATGGAAATTTATAAATGGGCACGGTCAATTTCATACAGAATTAGTTACAGTGCCCAAGATCATTACAAAGGTGCAGAGGCTATGTTTTTCAGTAGTAAACTTAAAGTGCCTGATGTTCAAAACCCAACAAAGCTATATGCTGCATGAGTGATAAAAAGAGAATAATGGTCAGTTTTCTGAAATACAATGGGGTTGAGCAGAATGAACCAGGCGGGGGTGATTCTGACGTAACTGTTTATAAACAGGGATAACACACGGTTTTTTAAGTCCCTTGTGTCTACCAATTTCACCATCCGGGCATTGATTTTTAAGAGTTTTTATGGCCAGTAGCGGCCCTGATATTGCCAGAACAATGACACGGCCTGCTTGTGCCTCTCACTTAACGTACTAAGTGCCTTACCCGTATCTTCAGCCTCTCCGGTTAGCACAGGAATATTACTTTCTCTGTAGCCACCATCGTTAGTAATGAATATACAATAATTACTAATACCAACATTACACAGACCACCTGAACTATCCCACGCCCAATTCTTCATGCGTAAAATAAATTGCTCTGATAACACGGTAAATATTCTATAACTCACTGTCAGCTCCTTTCAACAAACCATTTGCAACGACCACCAATTGTAGGAAAACCCACCTGCTTTTCATTTCTTGAATCTGCACATATTGCCCTGTCAAACATATAGCTATGGTTAATACACAAACTACAGCCTAATTCCCTACGCTCATTACCCTCTGCTACCTGTGCCGGATCTCGGTAGCAATAAGCAGGCAGAGCATAACTATCTTTCATCTATAGATTCCTCATCATTAGTTGGATTGAGTATCATTCGATTAACACAAATACTTCTCTCAGGACCTACTAACCGCTCTCCGATTTCATTACCACCTTCCTTTGCATAGACCAGCTTAGTACCTTTACCAAACACTTCTCTGAACTGATTAGCTACCACAACGCACTTAGGGAACATAGCTCTGACCTGATCAGCCGTTACCTTGGAGATCTCTACCCTCTTAACCACAATTCACCCCCTTTCCATACGTAAATATCAGGTATGGACGATAAAAACCTGATGAATAATTGTTCTTCCATACCTCCACACCTTCCATACTTATAATTACAGTTATGTGTGCGCGCGCACACGCATGTGTGTGCATGTGTGTGTGATGTCCGCGAGAGTATAAATATGGAAGGTGTGGAGGTATGGAAAATCCGCTCTGGATAAGGCTTTAGCTATTCCACACCTATGCGACAATTTAACCGAAGGTATGGAAGCAAGAGGAAAAATTAATAGTAACGCTTTACTACGCTTCCTAACCTTCCATACCTGTTTGCATATTTTTCTATTTACAGGTTTGCAAAGTCTGATCAAGTTAATAAAGCGGGAGATTCTAGAAAGGAATCGGTTCACTTTTCCCCTCCTCTTCTCTGGTTCGTTGTGGTGGGCTGTACCACCATCTGGCAATTGAATTATGTCTTTTTTCTTTCCTTGTGCATCCAAGTTGCCGTAGCGCACTACCTATTCGTGTTTGAATATCACGAGTTAATTTTGAAGCGTCAATCTTCAAATAATTGGCAGCATCAGCCAAACAAAATAAATCACTATTTGTTTTTCCATCAACGAACGATTGAAGTAAATCTACAAAAGCATCAGGCGCAGTTCTGCTGATTTGTTGTGGATCGAAAATTAGTTTTTGTTCCTCGCTTGTTGGCCAGAATCTTTGTTTGCCTAAATATCTACTGTAAGCTTCTGCAAATAATTGATCTCTGACTTCAGCAAGGGCCTTACAATCGATTTCTGATTCGCATCTTATTGGCCAGAATCGTCGCCCACCTGTAGGGTCTTTATTCCACTCCCACTCGTTAGTTGTACCTCCAAAAACTAATTGCCGTGGGCAGGAGATTTCGCGCCGCCCGTAGACAGGCCGGAATTCATCAATTTGACGTGATAGAAATGATTTTTGTCTATGTGTTTCTGATCGTGCAAGTGAACCTAATTCAGAAAATTCATAGAGCCATTTACCCCGAATTGCAGACATAGAATCTTTGTTGTGAAGATCCAGATCAGTATCACCGAACCACTCACCACCTAGCACACGAAGCGCAGATGATTTTAATTTGCCTTGTTCACCCTCCAGCACCAGGCAAGAATCAAACTTGACTCCGGGGTTCATTGCGCGCGCTACCATACCCATCAAAAACCACCTTCCTACGCGCATTGAATAATCTGTTTTCGGTACGCCAATAAAATCAGTCGACCAACAATCAAGTCGATCTATTTCGTCCCATTTAAGCGATCTAAGATAGTCTTGTACCGGATTAAATGAATACCTTTTAGCAAACACTTCTACTGCTTCAGCGGTCATTCTTGTTGATGGTGCAAAGCCATATTTTCTTGTAATCCACATAGCTGTTTCAGCATCATCTTTTTCTTCCCAATCTCCAATCTCACCATCAAGAAAAGGTGGTTTTTTTAACTTAACAACCTTCATTTCAAATTCATTAAAAGCCAGAACACCTTCCCACTTTTCATCATTCTTGAAAATGTCATCTAAATTAGCCGCACAGGGAAAAATATCTCTCCCTTTGTGCAATAAAAATGTTCTGAAATCCTGATAATCAGGTCGCGATGAATTGGCGATAACTTTCTTTATTTTTTTAACTGGTTGACTAACATTACGAATGAATTTTTTAAGTGATTCAGGATCAGGATCTTCGTTAACTGCGTCTGCTACGTCCCATCCATTTGGCTTATCTCCGGGCTTCGGAATTTTGATTATGCGAAATTTTGTTTTTGGTGATTCTTTTGCAATGATTTCACCAATACCTATCATTGCTTTCATGCCAGGTTGTTTATTTTCAGGGAGTAGAGGTTTTGATTCTGGATCTACTCCATCTAACTTTTCTTGCTTTGTTAATTTTTCCCGCTGCGCGTCGCAGTCGGCCCAAGCAAAAATGTTTCTTCCAAAAAGCGGTTTCCAATCAACCTTTGCTATCGCATTAGAACCACTCGGCCACGTTACAACTACAAGTTCACCTTCTAACTGGACCACCGGAGCATCAGCGCATTTTTCACCCTCTACGAGTAGCACTGGCAGGTCCGGATGAGCAGCTAATCGATCGAGGCCATAAAGTGGTCTAGGCTCAGGAAAAGACAACCAGTGCCATTCTCTGGCCTTGGTTTTACTATCCTCGCAAAAGCTAACCGGAAGTGTTACTTTGCCGCCATCTGAAGTATCAAATCTGTATACATATCCATTAACTTTTCCGTTTTCATCAAGATATGTCCAGACTACAGATGGTTTGTTTCTCTTTAGGTGTGATACCGGCCTTGGTCCGGCATCATCCGGAACCGGTAATATCGGCATCCACGTGGTTTTGACTATTCTTAACGGAGTTTTTTTACTTGATGAAATTGCATCATCAAAATTAATTCCTAATTCTTTTGCCACTTCCTTGGCTGCGGCCAGCTGCTTTAAATCATGCAAGAAAGCATAAAGAGCAATCAGATCTCCGCCCTTGTCTGGCGTTGCAAAATCACCCCATGCACCCGTTCTCAGATTAATTGAAAATGATCCGACCTTACTATCTGAGCGCTTTGGATTTAATACCTTGTATTCATGGCCCTCACGTCTACCACCGGGAATCCATGACGTAACAAGACTTTCTGCACGAGATAAAGCTACAGAGGCAATTTCTTTAAAATCTATTTTTGGCATTGGTGAATTTTTGCGTTAATCATTTTTTTTTACCTGCTTAAAATAAAATGCAGCAGCAGGTCTTTTATCTTTTCTTTTTTGAATTTCACCAACAATATTTAACAACTCAGAAACTTTTGAATCAGGATGAAGTATTTTTAAATTCATCATGATCAAGCCTCCTTATATGATCAAATAAAAGCCCGATAAACGACCATAAGTTGCGATCGAATACCGGGCCAAGCCCAGGAGGGGCAAAAACTGTAATTAATCGAGAGATCTGTTACATGAAAATATGCTAAATAATATTGAAGCCGTTTCATGCAAGTAACCCCTTTTAAAATATACGTACTTACTGGCTAATTCGCGTCATTTTGTGACAAAATTCACACTTTGTTTTTCTACGATCTTCCATCCTTTTTGCGATATCTCTAATACCTTCCATACTCAAATTCCAGCTATTCTGTTCAGCAGCAATGCGCGCAAGAATCGCCACAGGGTTTAGTTGCTCACCGCACAGACCACATTCAACTTGAGTTTTAAGTTCATCAACAACAATTTCCTTGTGCGGACACCGCCGCCGATCTTTATTATTAAAAGTTTTAATACGGATAATATTCTTACTATTCGTGGTTCCATCCATAGTAAATACCTCCTTGTATCTACTATCACGCACGATCCATACCATTTATTACAGAAACAAATAAAATAAAATAAAAATAAATGTAACCTTTTCATTTGTTAGTTAAGCGCTCTGCCCTTTCCAGCAGATTTCCCAGAATTTTTGTGGTTTTTCCGATTTCACAAGCAAGCTTGTTTTCTTCATCCTGTTTGCTAATCGGACGCGAATCATATTCGGCCTCACGTGCAAGATATTCAAAGCCTGTGTGAAAGCCATTTAACTTTGCTTCGCGGAGAATAAAAAGAATTTGTGATATAGATAATTTTTCTGCTCTTGATGGATTTACACAAGCCAATAAATACTCTCTGGCATTTTCCATCGTCTTATCCGGAAAAAGGTCATGACCAACTTTTTTAGCGCCACCCAATGATTCGATACACGCTCTCAGCGCATCTTCCGGATGATCAAAAAATGGCATTTCAGTCTGCATTCCACCCCTTTACAATTTTCTTGGAAACACTTGGAAAGACTTTTTCAGTCGAAAAAAATAGACTGTTATTCATGCCACACATTTTACTTTTTGAAAATATGCATAATGATCAACAAGAACCTTTGATGGGATGCCTCTGGTCCGCCAGTTGTTTACTCGCTGCGGCCCCTTGCTATTAGAATATTTAAGGTCCTTCGCGACTTTCTTATGGCCGCCGAGGGAATCAATGATCTCGGAATCTGTTTTTATAGTACTCATGGTCACGGAGTCTAAACGCGGTGTTTAGAAAAGTCAAACATAATGTTTAACAATACCCCAGCCTTTATACATACACTTGAAAGTATGCAAACCAGCTATGACAGGCTTTTACTAGCCGCTAAGAAATTAAAGGATGTATCCAATCATGCGGCCCTTGCGCGTTTGCTTGGTGAATCAGACCAGACCATGAAAAACTGGCAGGTCCGTGGAGTGCCTAAAAATAAATTATTCCTAATTGAGGAACAAATAGGAGTAAACCCAAAATGGGTGCATACCGGTGAAGGTAATATGACAAGCGGAACTGACGATCCGATTGCCACTGAAATCATCGAACTAATTCCGAAAATGAAACCACGTGATGCTGGTTATGTATTGGATCTTTGCAGACACCTGGCAGAAGAACAAACCAGCATCAGACTGAAAGCTAATAAAAAAACCGGATGATTCAGTGCCTTAATCTTCTTTAGTTAACCCTATTTCCACAAACCCGCTCCCTGCGGGTTTTTTTATATCTGCAATAAATATCTAAACATTCTGTTTGACATTTCTAAACACCGCGTTTAGACTCCGCTCAATTGATCCTCAAAATAACTAAGTAGGAACAAATCAATGTCAGCAGGTAAATTTAAATTATTAACTATCAATCCGGATGACTGCAAAGCTCCACGTGAATTACGTCATGCAAGCTTTGGTAACAGGCCACTCGGAAAACTTAATTCACGCACCTGCAAGCAAGAATTTGAAAGTGATCTCTATCCGGTATCAAAAATCAAAACCCTGTTATCAAAAATTCTCTCATTCAAAAGGAGCTCACCGAATGCGAATTATCGATCTGCCAACAGACTACCCTACAAATAAACCAGGTGGAACGATCAGGGGCGTTATATGCGTCATGTATTTATGTGCCTTCATTGGCTTTATTTCATGGCTTGATCCGAAAACTGACATAAAAAATGAATTCCCAGAGGCTATGTCAGTTTGTCCGGACCAGAAAAGCAAGGTTATTCACGTATGAATATTTTTTTGTGGATTTTAATCACCAGTTTCATTCTGATAGTTATTTTCTCAGGATTAGTAGCCGCATCTGCTTTATATAGAAATTCAAATGAAACCTGAAATAATTAATGCGGATTCAGCGGTACTACAACAACTGGAAGGCCAATGGCAAAAGATGTTGACGCTGGTTGTTTGGAAGCTGGCCAATAATGGCATACATATCACCAGTGAGGATATGACAAAGTTTGCTGTTGATCCAAAGAATATCCTTTTAACACACGGCCACTATGACTCGTTTGAATTCAAAATGGTAACAAGAGAAGATGCAGAGCGGTTAGCTGATCACGATAAAACTCAACATGGTCATAGCTAATGCCAGCCTATAACTTTCAGAATCGATTTGCTGAAATGATAGAGCGCGGCGAAAAACTACAAACAATACGCAAAACTGACAAAGGCGCAAAACTTGGTGACAAAGCGTATCTGTATACCGGACAACGAACTAAAAAATGCAGGCCATTAGGTATGGGAATAATACATGGCGTGATGCCAGTAATAATTAGCATAAATACGACAAAGGCAGGATTCGTTTATTTTCCATCGTTTCCCGGAGAATTTTTTGAAACACTTTTATCGGGCAATCGGCTTGATGAATTTGCAAAACGTGATGGTTTTAATGACCAACAAGAATTTGTTCAGTTCTTTAAGCATCACTATGGATTGCCATTTGAAGGTTATCTCCATACTTGGAAGTTAATTTAATGAGCAAATTTAACTTCCAAATTCTGCAGATTAAAAATGGCCGCATTTAAATTTAATCTTAATAAAGACGTAATGTTTCTTGGCCGGAGACAAAAAATAATTGCAAAGCGTAGATTTGACAGGCCGCTTGGCAACTATTATCTGATGCCAATTCCACACAAAAGTAAGACCAGATATCACACAGATTTTGTACCCGAATCACTGATTACTCCGATCGAGGAATCCAAATGAAAATTACAGTGGATTGGAAATTATTTTGGAAACTTATTAAAGAGGATACAGTTTTACAAGTATTAACTATTGGTGCTGTGTGCTTGTTTATTCTTTTATTATTGGAAAGCAAATGAGTACACAAGATGAAATGCGGGAGGCTTATTTTCTCTTTATGAGAAAAGAGAAAGCACATACAGGAAGTTTCCAGACGATTGATAGTCAGACTACTTGGCAAGCTGCTGTTAAATGGGCCACGGAAAGGCAGATAGAGAAGGTTAATAAGATATGTGATGATGAGAATGCTCAAGGAAAACTGCAACAGAAACATGCAAAACCCGCCACGCAGGAAGATATTTATTGGGGAGCGTGGGGCGATAGTGCCAGAGCTATTAAAACCGCTATCCGCAATCAGGAGAGGTCATAGTGATTTATATAATATTTGCTGAATATTCATGCGAGGAAGGAAGGGATTTTCCAAAAGTATCAAAAGTGATCGGAAAAACAAAATCAAAAAAAAGACTCCAGCAAATTATACAACAGGAAAATGATGTTTATACCTACGAGGAATTAGACAATATAACCGATTTAGATTTATGAATACTCCTGCTTATCTAACATTCGAGCAAGCGGCCAGACAGATCAGCGTATCAACAAAAACGATCTCTCGACTGATCGGTGACGGCTTGCCAGTTGTCAAATTGCGTAAACGGGTTTATCGTATCGACCAAATCGACTTTGATAATTTTCTTAAAAAGCACAAACAAACGACTTGTCCATCTTCTACCACAAAGCACGCGAGTTATGGTGCGCTGACGTCAGACGCCGCGGACGCCGCATTACTCGCTACGCTCCGAAAGGAACAACCAGGAACGAAGCCAAGGAACTCGAAGCAGCGGTTATTATTGAAATCCGTGCCGGTCATACTCCAGACAAAGCTAAAGATCATTTCATCGCGGAAGCAATAAAACGATGGATTGACGAAGAAGTCGTCACCTACAAATCAAAAGAACAAACTATCAGCCACATTAATCAGCTAACAAATTATCTTAGTGGCCGCCAGCTAACTGAAATTCATTTGGTGGCCGAAAAATACGCCCGGGATCAGAAAGGTAATATTTCAAATGGCACGATTAACCGGCGCTTATCTATGTTGCGCCTGGTAGCCAACCTTGCATATAAAAAATGGGATTGGCTGGATAAACCCCTGGGACAGAAAATTAAATTATTAAAAGAAACGTCCGGTCGTGTTCCTTTAATTACCAAGAAAGAAGTAGACAATATTTTGCGCCATATCAAAGATCCGCACTGTAAATTATTTATTCGCCTTGCGGCATTTTGCGGCCTTCGTGCCGGCGAGATCCGGCAACTTCAGCCGGAACATATCAAAAAAGGCCATATCTGGCTAAATTTTGATCAAAAGTCCGGCGTGAATGTGGAAACCGTGCAAATCCCTAAAACTTTAAAAGTAACGCCTGGCATGTTTCCCATCGGGATTAGTTACAGGGCCATGTCCTATCGCTTCAGATCGGCCTTAAAATCGATTAGGCGGGAAGATCTACGTTTCCATGATCTAAGAAGACACGCGTATGCGTCCTGGTTGGTCCAGGGCGGCATAGATCTGACTTTAACCGGCCAGTTAATGCGCCATAAATCACTGGCATCAACGAAGCGTTACGCGCATTTCTCAAACACCAATAAAAAAGACGCCGTTAATAAGGTTTTTGGGTAATTATTAACAGAAGTGCCGTACTCTTTACCGTACTATATGATTTTTGAAAACAACTAAACCACTGAAATGCGCATGGATAGTGGAGGCGAGGAGCGGAATCGAACCGCTGTACACGGCTTTGCAGGCCGCTGCATAACCACTCTGCCACCCCGCCACTTTTGTACAATCGGGAAATTAAATACATTGCACCGATATCGCAACAACCTAGGAGGGAAACTGGAGCGGGAAACGAGGCTCGAACTCGCGACCCCAACCTTGGCAAGGTTGTGCTCTACCACTGAGCTATTCCCGCAAATAAGGCATTTCCATGCCTAAAAATAGCCTGAAAATGAATCAAGCATTATAAAGAGACGCCTGCTTTTGTCAAGAAAAGACAAGTAAAGTCGAGACGTTAGAGTGATTTCAGTTCTGCTTTAATGCTAGTGGAATTGCAGCTCTGAGATAATACGCCATTGACCATAGTGTTAAAAAGGCAGCCAGATAGATCAACCATGTACCGATTACCTGAGAATTAAAACTTGTTCCTATATTGTCATGATACAACAGCAGTGGTATTGCTGCCATTTGCGATACAGTTTTTACTTTGCCCAGAAAAGAAACTCCTATACTTTTACTTTTACCTATTTGTGCCATCCACTCGCGTAAAGCTGAAATAGTAATCTCACGACCAATTATGATCAGAGCAATAATTGCATCAATTCTTCCTAAATACACTAAAACAATTAGTGCTGCTGCAACCATCAGCTTATCTGCAACCGGGTCAAGAAACGCACCAAATGCTGAGGTTTGGTTTAGCACCCGTGCAAGGTAACCATCTAGCCAGTCAGTAATAGCAGCACCAGTAAAAATAATAGCAGCAAACAAATTCTGGTCAGAATAAGACAACCATGCCGGGGGAAAATAGAAAATTCCTACAAACAAGGGAATAGCGAGTATCCGCATCCAGGTTAGCAGGTTAGGTAAGTTAAGAACCATAAGTTAGATATGCTATTAAACTAGATATAAACAAAAAATATCTGATAAAATTCAATGTAATTCTTTATAGATTTTCTCAGCTAGTGTACGACTAATGCCTTCTACTTGCTGCAATTCGTCAATACTTGCAGTCAATACACCTTTTAATCCCCCAAACTGTATCAACAAATTTTGACGACGTTTGTTACCAACTCCGTCAATTTCAGTTAAATATGATTTGACTCTGGATTTACTGCGCCTTGCACGATGCCCCTGAATCGCAAAACGATGAGCTTCATCACGAATTTGCTGAATCAGATGCAAACCCAAGTGATCCTTAGGTAATTGTAGCGGTTTTTGTGTGCCGGAAAAAATCAATTTCTCCAGACCAGGTTTACGTTCTTTACCTTTTGACACTCCGACCAAAGTTACATAATCTAATCCGAGTTCCACCAACGTATCCCTTGCAACTTTAACCTGCCCTTTACCACCATCAATAAGAATTAGATCAGGGATTTTACCATCTCCTTCAGTGGCTTTATGGTAGCGCCTTGAAAGAACATCACGCATGGCAGCATAGTCGTCCCCTGGCGTAATGCCATCAATATTATAACGACGATACTCCTCATTACGCATAGAGAAATTATCATAAACTACGCAGGATGCAACTGTAGCTTCACCTTGAGTGTGACTGATATCAAAGCATTCAATACGAGTAAGATTTGTAATTTCCAGAGTATGCTGTAGTAATTGTAGTCGTTCCTCCTGGTTAATTAGCATGCTTAACTGTTGATCCAGCCCTTGATATGCATTTTTTATTGCCATATCCAGCCATACCCGCCGCTCGCTTTTTGGGTTAACACTGATAATTACTTTGTGACCAGATTGCTCAGTAAGTGAGGCTTGTAGTGCTTCTCTGCTAATTTTCTCACTCACAATAATAAGAGGCGGAATAACATGACTTAGGTAATGCTGGGATAAAAATGCTTCCACCACTTCTGACAAATCATAGCCCTCCGCATTTTTAGGAAAAAAATTCTTATCTCCCAGATGCCGCCCTCCTCTTACCATAGCTAAATTAACGCAAATCTTTCCGCCATTATGTTCAGCAACACATGCTACAACATCCGCGACTAAAGCTTTGCCATTATCTACAAACTGCTTTTCCCGAACTCTTCGTAGTGTTTGAATTTGGTCACGGAATAAAGCCGCTAATTCATAATCTAAATTATTTGCGGCGTTCTGCATTTTTTGGGCAAGACTTTCAAGCACCTTGGTTTGGTTACCTTTTAGAAATAATTCAGCATTTTTTATATTTTCACAATAGGCTTGATTTGTAACCAAATTGACACATGGTGCACTACAACGTCTGATCTGATACAACAAACATGGACGAGTACGATTATTGAAAACACTATCTTCACAAGTTCGAATACGAAATACTTTTTGTAATAGCTGAATACTCTCTCTTACTACTCCTGCATTTGGAAAAGGTCCGAAATAAAGATTTTGTTTATCAAGTACTCCTCGATGGAAACCGAGCCGAGGAAAAGCATGTTTTGTAAAAACAAGATATGGATATGATTTGTCATCTCTAAACAGTATGTTATATTTTGGGGTCAGAGCTTTTATTAAATTATTCTCTAGTAGAAGTGCCTCAGATTCAGAGCGTGTAATAGTAGTTTCGATCCCTGTTATTTGGGATACCATTAACTGTGTCCTAGGAGCTAAATTGGTTTTTTGGAAATAAGAGGCAACACGCTTTTTTAAATCGATAGCCTTACCGACATAAATTACCTGCCCGGCCGAATTTAACATGCGGTAAACACCTGGCTGGGAAGGTAAATTTGAGTAAATAACTTTGGCATTAAAAACAGAACACGCCGACAAAACAATTTCTCCTCTTTAATTACTCCTTCTTACCCAGCAATTCCCCCCCGATAGCCCAATTCTCGTGGGATAGCTCATCAAAAGCAATATAAGTATACGATTTTGGTTTGAATGCAACACGCTCAAGTGTATCAGTGATTTCTGTAGCTATTTTTTTCTTCTGGTCATGGCTAAGTACTCCTGCAATGCGAATATTTACGTATGGCATAATTCTTTATCCTTTAGTTTTTATGTGAAGCGCTAAATTAGTACTTATTTTTTTAAATACCTGCTCGAACATATTAGTAGTCAGACGTTTAGTCTGCGTATTGTAACGGCTACAATGGTAGCTGTCATATAGAGTCAGATTGTTGGGTAACACATGAACAAAGCCATGCCCAAAGGGATAGTCTTTAGGTTTTAGTCCTAATGCCATAAGCCCGGCCCGATGTGCTACAGTGCCTAAAGAAAGCAATGCTACCCCCCTACCAGCTATAAAATTTGCAATCTCTGCAGAAAGATATCCATTACAAGTTCTAATTTCATTAGTTTCTGGCTTATTATCTGGTGGTAAACATTTGACTGCGTTGGTAATGCGGCACCCGATAAGTTGCAAGCCATCATTCATTGAAATTGACTCTTCATGATTGGAAAAACCATATTTGTATAACGTTCTATACAATAAAATTCCTGCAAAATCTCCGGTAAATGGCCTGCCAGTTCGGTTTGCTCCATGCATTCCCGGAGCTAATCCGATTATAAGCAGCTTAGGGGATATATCGCCGAAATCCGGGACAGGCTTTGCATGATAATTTGGGTGGTTAGCTTTTACTTCATTAAGAAAATTTACTAACCTGTGACATTTACGACAGTTTATTGAAAATTTATCTTGCATAGGATTCTTGCTTACCAAAAACTGCAGTAGACAATCAGATAGATAATGGAACTAGTAACGAAGACTCTAAAAGCACATCAACACCTGCTACCGGCATAATAGCCCTGGCAGGAATATTATTACCTTTACGCCACTTAGCTACCACCATATGTTTAGATTTACCACTAACTAAAAACAAAACCTGCCGCGAGCGACTTAAACGTACTGCACTCATAGATACTCTATGTTGCGGCGCTTTTGGCGCATCAAATACTGCCAATGTATCCGGTGAGTCGGGCACACTCCCCCACTCATGTCCGGGAAATAAGCTTGCCGTATGGCCGTCTTCACCAAGTCCCAGAAACGTCAAATCAAATACTCCCACCGATCGTAAAGTTCTGGCGTATTCATAAGCAGCACGACTCGCACCAAGCTCAACTGGAATTACATACAATTGATTTTTGGGAATTGGCACATGATCAAGCCATGATTCTCCAGCCATTCTGGAGTTTAGGTTTTGATCTCCAGTTAATAAACAACGTTCATCACTGAAATAAATATGCCAAGCTGACCAATCAGTATGGACAGAACGTAATTGTTGATAGATTCCACGAGGAGTATCTCCACCGGCAAGTACAAAATGAAATTCTCCACGTTGCCTAATTGACTTGGTTGCATTATCAAGAACTGTGCGTAATGCTACTTGATTCAGCTCAGATTGATCAGCAACTGTGTTCCATCTATAACTTACTAAATTAGCAGAATTCATTGTATCTGCAGATTTACATATTTTTTGTATTAAATCTATAGATTATTTTTCCACTCACGGATTGTGGCAAATACGCTGACAGGATTCGTCAAAGGCTTACCAATGTAATTACTGGCACTATGGATAACCTCAGGTTGATTACAACGTAAAAATGGATTACAAGTCTTTTCCATTACAATAGTTGAAGGTAAAGTAGGTAAGTTCGATTCCCGTTGTTTCTCTGCTGATACTTGTAGTTGTGTTAATGCCTGGTTCCCCGGCTCAACTAATTTAGCAAAATTTATATTAGCAAGTGTATATTCATGACCACAATAAACTGCAGTTTTATCGGGCAATCTTGCCAGTTTATTTAATGAAATATACATTTGTTGTGCTGTGCCCTCGAATAATCTCCCGCAACCACATGCAAACAGAGTATCCCCACAAAATAGTAAGTTTGCGCCATAATATGCAATGTGGCCTGCTGTGTGGCCAGGAATATCAAGGATACTAAGTCCAAGTGATAATTCGGCCAAGTAGACACTGTCTCCTTCTTTCAGACAGTGTGTAACTGTAGAAATTGACTCACTTGCAGGGCCATATACCGGTACTGGAAATTGTTGTAGTAATGCCAGATTACCACCAACATGATCATTATGATGATGAGTATTTAGTATGGCGATAAGCTTTAATTTTTTTTGTTGCAAGAAACTTAATATTGGCTTAGCTTCCCCTGGATCAACTACAACAGCATGGTACTGATCATGAATGACCCAAATATAATTATCAGTAAATGCACTAACTGGAACAATATTAAACATAGTATCTTAGATTAGATTAAAATTTATTTTAAAAACAAAGAATCTTTCAAAAAAGTTACAGTCACACTCTTATCTTATATACAAGATCAGGACATTATATATGCCAATACAAAATCAACAACAGTGGTTTGAAACCTGTCTTGGTCAATATCTCCTGGAAAGAGAACAAAACCATTTTGATCAAGCAGTGATGGATGTATTTGGCTACAATGCCGTACAAATCGGATTCCCACAGCATGACTTTCTTCGCACAAACCGAATGCCTCTTCAGTTTTGTGCAGATACAGAAAAAGGAGCTATGCTGTTAGCAAATCCAGATTTCCTACCAATTGAGAGTAACAGTATAGATCTTGTACTCCTACCACATGTACTTGAATTTAGTTCAAACCCACATCAAATATTACGTGAAGTACAGCGCGTACTAGTAGCAGAAGGACAGGTAATTATTTGTGGCTTTAATCCTAGAAGTCTTTGGGGTGCGCGCAAATGGTTTGGCTCTTCAAGGCACAGCTTCCCCTGGAATGGAAATTTCATAGCACTGCCGCGACTAAAAGATTGGTTAACTCTGCTAGACCTTGAGATGACTGCCGGCAAGCTATCTTGTTATGCACCACCAATTAATCAGGAGAAATGGCTGCGAAGGTTTAAATTTATGGAATTCACCGGGGACCGTTGGTGGCCGATTTCTGGTGGCGTGTATTTTCTGCAGGCAATTAAGCGCATTCATGGCATGCGTGTTATTAAGCCTGCGTGGAAGGATGTGCTAGCTGCCAAGCGTAGAATGTCTCCGGTTGCCAATAAAATCAACAATAATATAGCTGAGAGAAAACCTCTGGTATCCTCACGTAATCAATCTATTATGAGAAGTGTAAAGTGAAATATGCAGATACAAATAATATATCTGATGTAGTACAAATTTTTACTGATGGCGCCTGTAAAGGCAACCCCGGTATTGGTGGTTGGGGTGCTTTGATGCAATATAACGGACAAACACGGGAGCTATATGGAGGTGTAAAGTTCACTACCAATAATAGAATGGAATTACTTGCAGTGATCCGCGCTCTAGAAGCCCTAACACGCCCATGTAAAATACATTTACATACGGATTCAACATATGTACAGAAGGGTATTAGTGAATGGATACACTTATGGAAAAAACAAAGTTGGCGTACCTCAAATAAAAAAGAAGTAAAAAACAATGATTTATGGAAACAACTTGATCAATTGGCACAACAACACCAAATAGAGTGGTTCTGGGTTCGTGGCCATTCTGGTCATGATGGCAATGAACAAGCAGATAAACTTGCAAATCAAGGAGCAGAGTCAATAATTAGGGAATAGAAATGAAGCTATGAAGAGAAATTAATAGTTATTTTGGTTAAGGGCTGCCTTGGTTAACAACTACAAAGCAGCCCTTTATTTTTTTATTCAACTTATTTTTTGAACTGATAATAAATTGTAAAAAAAGACCGTGTTTTTAACAGGAATAACGGGAATAATACAACTATGAATTATAAGAATGATGCTTTAGACAAAAAATATTCGTTCGTATGGTGCGTCATAGTCTGTTTTGTTATTGCGATACTATTTGTAACAGGGGCACCAGTCGACGGAGCGTTTTTTTGGGCTGATTCTCCAAGGCATGCTCTAAATGGCGCATTTATAATGGATATGTTGAAAGACATGCCAACAAGTGATCCTGTCGGATATGCTTATGATTATTACTCTCAGTTTCCTGCATTAACTATTTTATTTTATCCGCCACTTTATTCATTCATTCTGGCGCCATTCTATGCGATTTTTGGAGTTTCACAAGAAACAGCGCTACTAACAGGTTTTATTTGCTATTGTTTTTTTGCTGCCGGAACCTATCATCTTGCACGGTTCTGGCTAACTCCCTTTGCATCATTTGGAGCCACATTAATATTGTGCGCAGCACCAGAAATAGCTTTCTGGGGACGTCAAGTAATGCTGGAAATTCCAGTTTATGCATTTATGGTATGGAGCGCTTACTACTTAAATCGGTATACCCGTAGTGATCAGATAAAGCATCTATACTTTAGTATTGCTCTCTTAGTCTTAGCTGCATACGTAAAATCACCTGTAGTTTTTATTGCTTTACCTTACCTTATTATTTTATGGCAGTACCGAGGATTAAAAATATTTAAGGATAAACATTACTATATCATTCTGGCACTTGCTGTATTAGGACTAATCCCCCTGATATATATTACATTTGAGTTCGGCCAGTCCAATATTCAGGCCGCCACAGACTCACCAGAAGCTATTAATGACACATTTACACTTGAGGTCTTAACATGGTATTTGATCAGAATTCCTGATCAGCTTGGATGGGCAGCTACTTTTGGATTATTTGCCGCCCTTGCTTCATTCATTTTATGGACAAAAGATAAAATAACAGCAATTAAAAATTGTTTATTTCTAATCTTTTGGTTTGTTATTGGTTATGCTTTCTATACATACATAGAATTAAAGCTCATAAGATTTAGCATACATATGCTGCTTCCGTTAGCATTATTTATTGGCTTTGCATGTGACAAGATTAATGAAAAGAAGGAGCATTTAGGGAACTATTTTATTGCTATTATTATGGCATTAACTATAGCTGAAACAATGATAACAAGGCCTGTAGAATATGTAGCTGGCTACAACAATATTGTAAAAGAAGTAACTAAACTTGCGCCAAAAAACAGCAATGTCTTATTTTCCGGATACCGTGACGGTTCATTTATCTTTGCAATGCGGGCAATCGGCGAAAGACCAGATGTCAGTACAGTAAGATCCGATAAACTACTACTCCGTATTGCCTCAAGGCGCGAACTTGGTGTCGAGGAAAAAAATTATACTATTGAAGAAATAGCTGATCTTATAAATAAATTAGCAATTCATTATGTAGTTGCACAACAAGATTTCTGGACTGATTTAGAACAAATGAATCTGCTCCAGACATTACTCGAAAGTGATAAATTTAAAGAGATTCAGCGTTTCAAAATGGAATCAAATTATGATGCTGATGAAAAAGAGCTTGTTATATATAAAAATTTAGGAAATGTTACAGCTGGGCCAGTTAATATTAAGAATGAGCTTTCTCTCATTGGACGAACTGTTGTAAATAATAATTCCAATGATTAATCAAACTAAACAGTAATCACCTTATCAGGACGCATAGCTCATTAGTTAATAGCAGTTTCGGGTTGAGATAAGGTATTAATTTTTATTTGTAAGTTTATCATCCTGCCCTGTGATCTGCTTCATATTTATGGAGCTCTATTGACTAGTTTTTTTAATTAGCCTTACTCCAGAGCTATTTAAATATACTCAAAGAATTAATAAGATGACTGTTAATGTGACTTTTATTACAGAATTAATTAGTTGGCTTAAGTAATGTAATAGGGATACTTATCAGGGATTTAACAATTATGAGTGATAATGTAACAACAAGTACCCAAATGGTAGATACCAGGATGGAAACTCTCAAAAACTATATAGCAATAGCAAGGCCTGATCATTGGTTCAAAAATATTTTTATGTTGCCAGGTACTGCTCTTGCTTTAACTATGAGCAGTACCCCTGTTAATCAGGATGTCTTGATTAACATATTTTGGGCTGTAATATCAACATGTTTAATAGCATCTGCAAACTATACAATTAATGAATGGCTGGACGCCGAATATGATAAGTTTCATCCGGTAAAACATAACCGGCCTTCTGTGTCAGGTAATTTAAGCTCATTTTGGGTATATTCCCAATGGATTATCTTATCCATTCTTGGCCTTAGTCTGGCCAACTTACTTGGGATGCATTTCTTTCTCTATTCGCTCGCATTGCTGGTTATGGGAGTTTTATATAATGTAAGACCCTTTCGGACAAAAGATCGTATATATTTGGACGTATTATCTGAATCGATTAATAACCCTCTTAGATTAATGCTTGGTTGGGCAGCTGTAGTAAGCAATGTAATTCCCCCGTCTTCTGTTTTACTCGCTTATTGGATGGGAGGAGCCTTTCTAATGGCCATAAAAAGATATTCTGAGTTTCGCTATATTGGCGATGCTGAAAAAGCAGGGTTATACAGAAGATCATTTAAGTTCTATACAGAAGATACGCTCATGTTATCAGCATTCTTTTATGCACTAACATCAGCTTTTTTCTTTGGTGTATTTTTAATTAAGTATAAAGTAGAGTTTCTTCTCACTGTTCCATTTCTTGCATTATTGTTTGTGTGGTATATGGCGATTGGTATGCGTGAAGATTCAGTTACACAAAGACCAGAGAAATTATATCAAGAGCGTAGATTTATGGTCTATTTAGCATTTCTGGGCATATTAGTTACAACGGTATTCTTCATAGATTTACCATGGCTTGATATATTAATTAATCCGATAGTCCTTGACTGATATCAAACAATTTATTAAATATGTAATTTCCGGTAGTTTATCGGTGCTTACTTGTTTAATTCTTCTCTGGATTGGAGTAGAACTTCTCTCTCTTCCTAAAACATTTTCATCTTTAATCGGTTTTTGTATTGCTTCAATTTTGAATTACAGTATGCAACATAGGTTCGTATTTAAGAAAAGCGGAGGGCATGCTATATTTTTTAAGCGGTATGTATTTGTCACATCAATAATGCAATTAATTAACATGACTATGTTCTGGGGACTTGTAACCTATACCAGCATTCAATACATTCTTGCTCAAATCATAGTGATTGGATTCGTATTTATCTGTAATTATATTATTAATTCAACATATACATTTATGAAAACCTCATGAATGAAAATTCTAAAAAGATTTCAATATTTGATCTTGATGGCACCCTTACTAAATCTGACACTTATCTGCCTTACTTAATTGGGTTCTTAAAGCGCAATCCAAAACGATGGTTAAAAGCATCAATCCTGCCTTTTGCTGTTGTAATGTTTTATCTTAAAATACATGACAATCAATGGCTAAAAACTATTTTTCTAAAAATTATTTTAGGTGGTGAAACCAAAAAGAATATATTAGACTGGAATAAAATATTTTTAGATAAGCTTTTTACTGAAGGCCTAAGAGAAGATATTGTTACCATATTAAAAAAAAGGCAGAATGCTGGTGATATTATATTACTGTCTACAGCAAGCCTTGATATTTATGTACCGGATATTCAAAATTGGTTTTCAATTAATCATTTAATCTGTACAAATGCATTATGGCAAGATGACTGTCTTACAGGTGAGCTTGATGGTAATAACTGTTATGGCCTGGAAAAATTAGCCCGGGTAAAGTCATATATGAGAAAACATAATATTTCCGGCGAAATATCTGTGTATAGTGATCACGCGTCTGACTGGCCAATTATGAATTATGCTGATAAAGCTTATGCTGTTTACCCGACAAAAAGAATGAGAATAATTGCTTTGGATAACAATATTGAAATTATCGAAAAATAGTTTCTTTAGCTTATTTTCAGATAATTATTTTTAGTAATTATCTTTTATAAATTTATTAATCAGAAGCTTTTATGAGACAAGTTTTTCTTGATACTGAAACTACTGGCCTTGAATCTAAACTAGGGCACCGTATTATTGAAATAGCAGCAGTAGAAATGCTTAATCGGAGGTTGACAGGACGTCGTTTACACCATTACCTAAATCCAGAACGTGAAGTTGAAGCAGGCGCATTGCAAGTACATGGACTAACTAACGAGTTTCTTCAGGACAAACAAAAATTTCTCGAAATTACCAATGAACTACTTGAATTCATTGATGATACGGAACTCATTATGCACAATGCACCATTTGATGTTGGTTTTCTTAATAATGAGTTAGGTTTAGCAGAATTACAACCATTAGAGAACTATTGTCATTCAATTACCGATACACTAAAAATAGCAAAAGAATTACACCCTGGCAAAAGAAACAATCTCGATGCTCTGTGTGAACGCTATCAAATAAATAATTCCAAGCGTGTTTTACATGGAGCTTTGCTTGACGCTGAATTATTAGCTGATGTATACCTTTCAATGACACGTGGACAAGAAAGCCTGGTAATGGAAATATCTTCTCCTCAACCTGATATAAACATCAATCCACATGATATAGAGTTAATTTCTTTTCCGGCTAATGCTGAAGAGTTGGAGTTACATACACAGCAACTGGAAGCGATAGATCGTGAAAGTAAAGGTGCATGTTTATGGAAACATATTGAATCCGGCACAATAAAATGAGTGATGCAGGAATACCTATTTACTTCATATTATTTTTCGAGTTATTCGAAATTTGAATAACCCACAGCCCATATCAGAATTTTAGGCTTTCCTGGTAAAATATTTAAATTCCGGCAATTTAAATACTTTAGTACGCTTTATTCTGTGAAATGGTAGGCGGTACTGGGGTCGAACCAGTGACTTCCACCGTGTGAAGGTGGCACTCTACCACTGAGTTAACCGCCTGAAAAAGACGCAATTAGAGCATAAGTCATCCAAGCTGGTCAACGCACTGGCCAAGAAACCAGGAAGAAATGTATTGCGAAGAAGAATCACGTAAAATGGAAATCTTTTCAACTAGTAGCAATTGATATTTAATATGATCCGTACCCGTTTCGCTCCCAGCCCCACTGGCTACCTTCATCTCGGTGGTGCTCGTACTGCATTATTTTCCTGGGCTTATGCTCGCAGGCATGGCGGTAAATTTATACTGAGAATTGAAGATACAGATCTTGAACGTTCCACCAAACAATCTACGCAGACAATTCTAGATAGTATGGCCTGGCTAGGACTTGATTATGATGAAGGACCTTTTTATCAAATGCAGAGATTAGCACGGTACCATGACGTCGCAGAACAATTACTACATTCAGGAAATGCATATTACTGCTATGCCAGCAAAGAAGAATTGGATACGTTACGCGAACAGCAACGTGCTGCTGGTCTCAAACCAAGATACGATGGTCGCTGGCGTGATTCTAAAAAGACTCCCCCACCCGGGATAAAACCAGTAATACGCTTCAAAAATCCTACGAGTGGTGATGTGGCTTTTAATGATTTAGTAAAAGGCCCAATTATCATAGATAATAGCGAACTAGATGATCTGGTGTTATTACGTGCTGACGGGGTTCCAACTTATAATTTTGGTGTAGTTTTAGATGACCTTGATATGAACATCAGCCATGTAATTCGCGGTGATGATCACGTTAATAATACCCCGCGTCAAATAAATATTCTTAAAGCACTTGGAGAACATCTACCTCAATATGCGCATGTACCGATAATATTGGGAACCGATGGAGAACGTCTTTCCAAGCGACATGGAGCAGTCTCAGTAATGCAATACTGTGATGACGGTTATTTACCTGAAGCTTTAATTAATTATTTAGTACGGCTTGGCTGGTCTCATGGTGATGAAGAAATATTTAGCCGGGACCAATTCATTAATTGGTTTGATCTGACCTCTGTTAATCGCTCACCGGCAAAATTTAACTTAGAAAAATTACGCTGGATCAACCAACACTATCTTAAAACAGCAGATAATGCTTTCTTGGCAGATCAGATCAAGCCTTTACTAGAGAAAAAAGGTTGCGATATCTCAGTCGGACCAGATTTACAAAGGACAACAAGCATCTTAAAGGAAAGGGTTATAACTATTACAGAACTTGCTGATAAATCAGCAATTTTCTTTACACGAATAGAGCCCGCAATGAAGGCTAAGAAACAATATTATAGCGCTGAGATAAAACCGGTAATGGAGAATTTAATATCAAAATTTTCCCGGATTTCATGGGACCGCAAAACAATTCATGATGAAATTAAAGGAGCTGCCACTGGTTATAATATGAAATTACCAAAAATAGCAATGCCATTAAGAGTCATGGTAACTGGTGAAACACAAACACCTTCTATTGATTTAGTGCTGGAATTACTTGGTAGGAAAGAAACAGTTGAACGTATGAGTAGCCAAATAACCAACTTTCCTACCTGACCTTGGCTTTACTTTGAAAGAACCCCTCAGTATAATTCGCCTTCTTTTCGTGGGGGTATAGCTCAGCTGGGAGAGCGCTTGCATGGCATGCAAGAGGTCAGCGGTTCGATCCCGCTTATCTCCACCAAATACTATGACTGGGTAGTTATAATATGATTTTTGTCCCCATCGTCTAGAGGCCTAGGACACCACCCTTTCACGGTGGGTACAGGGGTTCGAATCCCCTTGGGGACGCCAAGACAATTTAATTACCTGAATAAACATAATGTTCGGGTAAATCAATAGGTTAAATTTCTAAGTGTATCGCATAACTGTTACACTTGGAGTATGGCCTTGCCTTCACAAATTCACATATTTAACCGCAACGGCACTTATAATTTGTGCATAAGCAACTTTAATGCGTACATCAACAAACTCATGAACCATTTTCTCATTTAATCCACGATTTGGAGAATTCGCATGATTTAAGAAATCTTTGAATATGTCTCCCGTAGTATCATTACCTCCACCTGACAATAATACTGCCTTAGGAACACGACCAGAGCGAGCTACTTTCTCAATTTTTCTTATAAAGTCTTCCAACTGTCCATTGTCATATGCCATATCTTCGATTCGATCTCCAGCGCCCGATACTCTCTCAACATCATACAAATACTCGTCATCTAGTTCATCAAGAATGTCTTTGCCAGGATAGTCAAACAAAGAATCACCTTCAGCAACTATTACCCCAGCACTCACAGATTTCTTAATGCGTTTTCGAACTCCTCTTCGTTTTTCTAATAAATTGTTAGCTTGTGCTTGACCGTTTTTAATTGCTTGCTCTTCAATATCTAAAATGTCCACGTTTACCTCCCTATCTTCCACATGCTACGTAATACAACTAATTTATACATCAACTCGACGACCTGGCTTTAAATACTGATAAAGCGTCTCCCTACTTATTCCAAAATCTTTTGCCAACTTTGATTTATTTGCTCCAGCTGATACTTGTTTACAAAGTTCGGTGACTTTATCAGGACTAAGAGCTGGCTTTCTACCTTTGTACACATTTCCCTTAGCCTTAGCTAGCGCTATACCCTCTCTTTGCCGTTCCTTAATAAGAGCACGCTCAAACTGACTAAATGCACTAAGCATTGTAAACATCAGAGTAGACCTTGGGTCATCACTACCTGCAGTAAATGTCATATTCTCTTTTACAAACTCTACAGATACACCTTTACCATTTAGTTCTCTTACAAGCCTGAGCATGTCTTCTACATTTCTAGCCAGCCTATCCATGCTGTGAGCAATTAAGGTATCTCCTACGCGTACATGATTCAAAGCTGCTTGTAACTGTGGACGATTAGTATCTTTGCCAGAAGCTTTATCCGTGAATACCTTATCAAGTGAAATTCCTTCTAACTGTCTCTGTGTATTCTGGTCCAGTGTACTTACCCGTACATATCCAACTCTCTGACCTTTCATAATTAAGCCTCTCCTTAGTTAAGTGTCTGGATAGACTCTATGACTCTTTATTGTTATTGTCAATAAATATAGATATTAACCCTATTCTGACATATATCTGTCAGGTCTGAATTGTTAGGTTAGGGTATACCTTAGATTGACATTAAGCTGTTATATAAGAGGTAACTAGGATCTAGTACTGATGTTATAGCCTGACTTTGAATGTTCGCTTTGTGCCAAAATCGGACATTCATAATAGCTGTAAAATAATTATAATTGGCACAACACAGGATTCTAGCTGAACATCTAATTTAGCTCTAAAGTTACTCCTGCGTTACCCTAAAAATAAAAAGGAACTAGCTATAATGCTAACCCCTTGCTTATATGACTCGCCCGAGGAGATAAATCCAGGCACTGAATAGTAGAGTTTATTTTGGTGCCATGATTGGCTCGCCTGTTTGGACAAATCTGGGCACTGGAAAGTGAAAGTTGTACTAGTCTACTTTTTTAGCATACCTAATATCTGCTTTTGACACGAAACAGATGTGCAAGAGATCAATTTTATCACCAAATAGTCATTTCCTTCATTTTGAAAGAACCTGCACTTGCATGCCCAGACGATACCTTAGCAGGTTACATTATTGATTATATTTATATTTTTGTATTTTCTGTAGTAATTCTATTGTAATTTTGATGTTACTTACTGGCATGCCGTGCAACGCTGCATGACAAAAAACGTCAGTTTCTGTCGGATTCTGGTGGAAATATCCTAAAGATGTCCCGTAAAGTGGTCGTTAATAGCTGGCATAGAAGTTGCTTGTATGTAATTAGCAAGAAAGATTTTAGTACTTAAACTTTTAACAGAAGGAGTTTTATCATGAGAAAGCAAATACAAAAAGGGTTTACCTTAATAGAGCTTATGATTGTGGTTGCAATTATCGGTATTCTGGCAGCAGTGGCGATTCCGGCCTATCAGGACTATATTGCCCGTGCCCAAGTTACTGAAGCCATCAATCTGATGGGTGGCGTAAAAACCCCTGTTTCCGAGTTCTATGCTGACAGAGGAACATGGCCGACACAATCAGAATTTTTACTGCTTGTAACTACTACATCAGGGAAGTATGTAGACACTTTAGTCTCGGATCCCGGCCCAACGTCCGGCTTTCAGGTAGTCGCAACATTTAAGGCGGCCGGAGTCAGTTCAGGGCTAACTAGTGCGACCATGGCACTAGCGACAAATGACGGACAGGAATGGTTCTGTGATAACGCCGGAATTGCCACAGTGGCCGGTAGCTCAGTACCTAGTACAGATCCCAGATATCGCCCTGCAGCTTGTAAGTAACCAATAGTTATGGTTAGCCGCGGTGGGTTTCAGGGTAACTTGATTTTCCTGCCGCGGTGTTCTTGTATTGAATCAGTGATAATAGTTTAATTACTGAAAAATAAAATGGTGTAGTATATGATGCATACAGATAAGTAGCATGTAAATAATTAAGAGTTATTGTAGGGCAGGCCACGGCGATTTTAGACTTAAGACTCCTTTTATCGCTGTGGTCTTATTTTGTAGTCTGTATCTAGTGAACCAGGCTCGATTTAGTGAATGAATAAGTTGCCCTCATTATGTAGCGATTTGACTGTGACTATAAAATAGTCAGGAAAAATCAGCAGGTACTTAATTATTGATTTTTGCATACTTTCCTAAAATAGGACTACATATAATATTGATATACTCAAACACAATTTTGGCGTTTTCTCTTATTTTAAATTGATGATGCAAATTTTGCAGTATTCAGTGTATCAATGAAAGATTTCGTTGGTACGGCATCCGATGATCCCTTTACAGCTCATTAAAGTGATGAATGTCAAAGTTAGCCTGTACTACTCTGCGCCACAATACTGACTACCGTGCCGGAACGATTCAAAAGCCTGAGACCCCTTGGTTTATAGGATTAAAAGCTAAAAAAACATATCTATTTTTATCAATTCCTTATCAGTGTTCGTCGCACTTAATAAGAGCCAAAACCAGTTACAGAAGACCTATTTAAGCGTTGAAGTGATACGATTTTGACTACAGCGACTTCTTCCACACTGAAGATTTGAACGTCTGCTTTGTGCCAAAAGCGGACGTTCATTTAGTAACCTCGAGTTCTCCTAGCTAAACTATTCATACCCGAAGGGGCCCCAAGGGGGAAACTTCTAACGACAGTATATAGGTTACCCTTCGATAAATTTGTGGCGAAATTATTTCTAGAAGGTGGCCTCCCTCCAGAGGGACACTTGGATAGGAACAGTTTTTCTACTGGAGAGATTCACCGGTTAACAACACTAGGAAATGGCCTAGCGGGCCCCCTATTAATACAGGGAGATATATCTAAGGAGGACTTGTGCTCCCCATTGCTGGGAATAAAATAGGACAGGCTGCTATCTATTTAGTTCACTTGAGAGTGTCAAAACGAAACTTAGACAATAATTACTGTATCACAGCAGCACACTTTTACTGATTTAACTTGTTGATTGTCAAGACATCTTAGAAATTTTCTTAGAATCCCTTTGGGGACGCCATTAAAACCGGGGCATACAAGATGTTATAGAATCTATAAGATTATCTAGAACGCCACAAACAGCCCCACAAATGAAAATCAGGTGATTGCCTCTTGCCTCACTAGAAAGGCTACCAAAATTTCCACCAAGACTCACCATCAGAAATTGCAATATCTGAAGATTCTTGATTCCCAGAAAAGTTTTTCTCCATTACACGTATAGCATCATCGCGCAAATCATCCATTCCCAGCTCATCATAGGCATCTACCATAATTTCTAGTGCATACTTAGTAGCAGGAGTCCGAGGATACTCATTAAGTGTAAATTGCGCGCGATTTATTGCAGCTATATAGGCTCCTCGATTCATATAATAACGCGCAACATAAATCTCACCCATTGCTACTGTATTAAATAGAAAGTTCATACGTTTTATAGCATCAGATCTATATTTACTATCAGGAAAACGTGTAACTAACTCCTTAAAACTTTCAAATGATTCACGTGATGCTTTTGGATCCCGCTCACTCATTTTTTGATCTATCCAGTATTTCATTACATATCCTGACATTCCTTTTTCATCATTAAAGCTTGAAAGTCCCTTAATGTAATATGCATAATCTACATTAGGATGGTTTGGATGCAATTTAATAAACCTGTTGGCGGCTATAACTGCAGCATCCTGGTCATCTTCCTTATAGTGAGCGTAAGCTACCTCAAGTTGAGCTTGCTGCGAATAACGGCCATATGGGTAACGTGCTTCCAGAGCCTCAAAAAAAGTAATTGCGCCCTTCCAATCGCCGTCTTCCAAGTCTTGTTTACCCGCCTCATAAAATTGGGTTACAGTCCAGTCACCAGTATCTTCTCCTTTTTTTGTGGTTTTTAACCAACCAAAAGCACAACCTGATAGCTGAAATACTAGGAATAAGGCTAAACTACGAGAAATTATGGACATAACCATTTCAATGACAGCTAAAAACGAATCTTCATATTATAACGCTAAATTCCTGCAATCCAGGCCAATAGAAAATATTCTCGAATTAGAAGTCCCACAAAATTGTGCGGGACTGCGACTTGATCAGGCTCTTGCACAACTACTGCCAGCACATTCGCGTAATCGGATACAAACGTGGATCCTTGCAAAACGAATAACTGTAGACAATCTGAATGCGAACTCAAAAAGAAAAGTATGGGGTGGTGAAAAAATTAAAATAAACCCAATAACACATCACAATAAAACGACGAATATAGCAGAGCCTCTCAAACTTAATATCGTTTATGAAGATCAGGCAATTCTGATCATTAACAAACCATCCGGAATGGTAGTACATCCAGGCAATGGGAACTGGCAAGGTACCATGCTAAATGGCTTATTACATTATTCTTCAAAATTGGAAGAAATACCACGCGCCGGAATTGTACACCGTCTTGACAAGAATACCAGCGGGTTGTTAGTAGTAGCAAAAACACTTGAAGCACAAACCAGTTTAGTCAGACAACTACAGAACCGTACAATGAAGCGGGATTATTTAGCTTTAGTACATGGACATGTTCAATTTAGTGGCCAAATAAATGCACCTATTGGCAGACACCCGGTACAACGGGTAAAAATGGCAGTGAATAAGAATGGTAAGGAAGCGCGTACCTATTACCTGATAAAAGAACAAATTAATGGCTGCACCTTGCTCCAATGCAGCCTTGATACCGGCCGCACTCATCAAATTCGTGTACACATGTTCTCCATTGGCCATCCACTTGTAGGTGATCCGACTTATGGCACAAAGCCTCAAAAAGTCTCTCAAGAAATTAGGAAATTAATTGAAGGTTTCCCAAGGCAAGCACTACACGCAAAGCACCTGGAGCTTATTCACCCGGATACCGGTCAGAAAGTAATGTGGGAATCCGAACTACCAAAAGATATTGATGAACTTCTACTTAAGCTCCGCGCGGCATTATAATAATTTTTCTCAAATAATATTCTATCACTATGAATAATTGAATCACTCCAAATTGGCCAGCGCCATTGAATGTTCAGGCATTATTTACTACGCGTAGCGGTGGTATCAGCTCAGGCCCATACGCAAGCTTTAACTTAGGAGATCATGTTGGTGATAAGCCACATATAGTTAATCAAAATCGTGCCAAATTGCTTAAAGCTCTACCAAATGAACCAAAATGGCTGAATCAGGTACATGGCTCAACGCCAATATGGGTGGGTAATAATACGAACATTCTTAAGGGTGACGCTGCATTAAGTAAGACCCGCAACATAGTCTGCGCAATACTTACTGCTGATTGCTTACCTGTATTTCTATGTGATGAAACCGGAACAGTAGTAGGTATTGTTCACGCCGGATGGCGCGGTCTGGCAGCAGGAGTAATTGAACAGACAATAGCAGAGATGAAAAAAGAGTGCAGCCATATTATGGCTTACTTAGGTCCGGCAATCGGTCCGGATTATTTTGAAGTTGGAGAAGATGTACGGCATTCTTTTATCAAACAGGACAAAATGTCTGCACCTGCCTTTACTCCGTATAATGGAGTTAACAACAAAAAATGGCTCGCAGATATTTTTCTATTAGCACGGCAGCGATTGGCAGCAGCAGGTGTAACTAAAGTTTACAGCAATGAAGAGTGTACTTATAGCAACTCAGCTAAATTTTTTTCCTATCGACGAGACGGTGATACAGGAAGAATGGCAGGTTTGATTTGGCTTACAAAGTAATATGATTAATTTTCTAAATATCCTGTATGAAAGTCTATTAATGAAAATACTCTCTTAAACTTTTCAAATTCCATAACAACCAAAATTCCTCAACAGCGTATAATCGCGAATTCTTTCATAAATTGTTGCCATGACCACTTTTTCCTGGATTATTGCTGCCAGCCTTCTGGGCGGTTCATTAAGTGTAGTGTTTGCTGCGATGCTAACACTAAATACACGTGCCTCTTGGGTACAAATGCTAATTTCCTACGCAATTGGAGCTCTTCTCGGAGCTGCATTCCTTAATGCGCTACCAGAAGCACTTGAATTGTCTAAAAATCCGGGGGAAATGGCTGCTACTGTATTATTTGGAATTCTATTATTCTTTATTCTGGAAAAACTGGTAATTTGGCGCCACTGCCATTTTGTTGAATGTGAGGTTCATGACCCAGTACATGGTGTTAGTACAAATACTACTATGAATGACCACGATAGTGGTCGTAGCGGCATGATGATTATGTTGGGTGACACATTTCATAATTTTGTTGATGGAATACTTATTGCTGCTGCATTTATGGTAGATGTGCAACTTGGTATCGTCACATCCATAGCCATTATTGCCCATGAGATTCCTCAAGAAGCAGGCAATTTTCTGATTCTACTTAACTCCGGTTACTCCCGGCAGCAGGCGCTGCTGTTTAATCTATTATCCAGTGTTGCTACACTAATTGGCGGTATGATGGCTTATTTTATGCTGCAAGATATGAGCCACCTTATGCCGTCACTTTTAGGACTAGCTGCAGCTAGCATGATCTATGTGGCAATGTCAGATTTAATTCCAGGCTTACATAAACGCCCGGAAATTGGTGCCACTGTTCAGCAGGTTGCACTAATTATGCTTGGAATCAGTTCTATTTGGCTGGCTGGTAATTTCTTTGCTCATCCTGCATGAAAAAGTATTATTCTAAACAGTCAGCCAGAAAGTCTGTTCTTGACTATGAAAATTACAAAGAAAAATGGCTTTTAAGCAGTTTTTGATTCCTTAGAAATATTATCCTTATAATCACGTATTGCAATCTCACCATTAATTTCAGCAAGGAAATCTGTATTTTTTCTTCTACGCTTTTCACCTATGTACCATGAGAAACTAGTTATAGTTCCTAATATAATCAAAAATATATCCAGAAGAATTATTCCACTAACAAAAATATCAGTTATTCCTTGAATAAAGGCAAAAACACCCAGAATAACAACCAAAATCCAGAACCGATGCCCCCATTTTGATTCCTGATGTTTGAGGCACCATTCATTAAGCCTGTCACGAAGTGAAATAAGCTCTGCGTCGGTCTGGGTTTTTAAATCCATTAAAGTTGATATCCTAGTTTAATATAATGAAGCCCGGCCTGACTTTACTTGACAGGCTCATATGGTTCAATATATTCGTTAGTAGCTTATTTTTTAGTCAAATATTAAATAAGTAATAATTTATATCACAATAATTTGATAACATTCTCAGGCGGGCGGCATAATACTGCCTGACCCCCTCGTACAACAATTGGCCTTTGAATCAGATCTGGATTCTCTACCATTATGTCAATTAATTCGTCATCCGAGAGGTTTCTATCAGCAAGATTCATACTCCGCGCTAACTGCTCATCACTACGCAACATTTCATGCACTGTTAGACCTTTATCACGTAGTTCACGCAACTGATTGCCAGTTAAAGGTACTTCATAATAATTAATACTTTCAAATTCCTCATTACTATCTTTAAGAATATTAAGTGTGGCAATACATTTACTGCATGTTGGCTTTTGATAAATAGTGATCTTGTCGCTCATTAATAACTTCTCCTTAAATGAAAATACACTTCAGTTTTAGGTGCTTACAAGTTTTTTTAAAGTAAATAAGTAACAAGCACAAGAGTTACTTCCGGATAATCTAGGGATACTGACGTAAATCATTAAGTCGCCTAAGTCCGAAATGAACAAAGGTAAGTCCTGATAAAACGGGTGCAAATAGATTTAAAATCGGTACAAATTGAGCAAGACCGGTTAACAAACCCAGTCCCCATAATGACGATTGATTTGCAGAAAACAAAGCCTTCATTTCCTCATGACTGGCATGCTCAGCAAGCGCATCATAACGAAACAAACGCTGATTAAGATATGCCGCTGCAATGAATGGAATAATTACCCCTACTCCAACCAACCACAGTGGTATGGTCAGTGCCCATATAATAACAAATATACAAATAGCAAGAAGAGCATTAAGTAAGTTTCCACCAACACTACCGCCGTTTTTACGTTCAAGCTGAGGATAATCACGTTCAGCTACTAAACGAATCAACATGGGCATCGCAAACAAAGCTGTAATTACCAGTGCTGTTACAAAAACTAATGGGATAAATAAAATTAAATGCGCTATGGCCTGTATTGAATGCGCGATCCATTGTGGCTCAATACCTTCAAGCCAGGTTTTAATGCCAAGTGCAGTAAGACCACTTGTGATCCAATCTGAAAAAACTCCCCAGAAGACTACACCTAAAACAAACCACATAAGAACTGCTGTTACGATCGGCCATAAAACAATCCACAATATTCGAAATTGAAATAGATCACGAAACGCTCTTGATAATGCCTCAATCATTGGGTTCATATATTTATCATAATAAGGTATTGATTACATGCAACAAGATAAAAATCTAATACTTCTCAAAAATATTACCATAATAAGAGAAGCATAGAGTAAATTCAGTTTATTCTGATATTTAAAGATAATATGACTAGACGCTATTAATGACAGAACCATATACTGACATAAATGAAGCATAATATTCTTGCACGCCACCCAAACGATTTAACTATCAACTGGGCTCAACGAGTTGTTAACTTACATTATCCTGACACTACAGTTCTAAATATATCCATCGTTTCTGTTGATATCGGAACCACAACAAGAATTCGTGTCGTGGTTGAACATGATAACCCGGAGGTTCTGCCTCAAAAATGGTTTATAAAACTGCCATCGTTAGCCTGGCAAGCCAGACTAATTACAGCCCTGCCCAGACTTCTTCATACTGAAGTGCGTTTCTATAATAAATTAGCTTCTACTGTTCCGATCAATGTACCAGATTTTGTAGCAGCACAAAGTAAATTTGGGATAGGTGCAACGCTAGTTCTTTTTGATATGGCAGAGTCCGGTGCAACCTCTGGCATACCAAGTGATGCATTAACAATTACTAAGGCAACTGCAGTTGTCAAGCAACTTGCTAAGTTTCATACTCATTTCTGGAATAAGGTTCATAGTAATCAAACTTATCGCTGGCTAGCCGGACCGGTACGCCGCCTGGAAGATCACTTAGGTACGGCATTATCAGTTCCGTTAATGAAAAGAGGGTACGCTTAGCCGGAGAGCTTATCCCCCCTACTCTACATGCTCCAGCTATCCGCTATGCACGCAATCGTCGCAAAGTGATGCGCTTCCTTTCAGGTTCGCCACAAACACTCATTCATCATGATTGCCATCCCGGAAACCTGTTCTGGAATCAATCTCAACCCGGTCTTCTGGATTGGCAGCTTGTCCGTTTTGGTGAAGGAATCAGTGATATTGCTTATTTTTTATCTACTGCCCTCAAACCTGAAATCAGACGGCTGCATGAGGATAATCTATTAACTATTTATAAACAGGAGCTAATAAATAATGGAGTTTCATCTTCTGATATTGAAAATATGCAGCAACGATACCGCGCCCACCTTATTTATCCCTTTGAAGCAATGATCGTGACCCTGGCTATCGGCGGAATGATGAGTTTAGAACACAACCACGAACTCCTTAGTCGTACCATAGCGGCTATAGAAGATCATGATGTCTTTACTGTTATCCCAATGTAAGAGACCAGGATTAAACAATTAAATCTTACCAGATTACCTTATTACACTTTGGATTATGAGTATTAATACACTTAACACCAGGCTTGAAGCTATTAATGACAAATGTGAAAAAGCAATTAATCTAAAACTTAGCAAGTTTCATACTGATTTTCATTCTGGTAATTCAGAATTCTATATTCCGTCACCTCAGGTTATAGAAGCATTATTGTTTGATCTTATAGCTGAAAAAGAACATAAGTTTATACGGGAAATAACATTAACTTTGAATAAGCCTGACACTTTTCTAAGCGTAGAAAATGCCTGTAGTATTGAAAAAACAATTAATAATGTTTTTGCTGACAGCCAATATTTATCAAGAATGAGGGAGTTCTACAAGAAACTTGATAAAGTGACCATATCAAACGAAACAACTGTCAATTCGATTGCCAATAAAATAGATCTAATTGATTCTTCATATCAAAAATGCATTTCTAAGATACTACATAAAGCCAAAAATCGTGTCCTGGCTGAAGTAGAGCTTCATAAGAAAAATGAGCCAAAGAATCTTGGCATGATTGAGCTGTGGAAGAAGTATTCAACCCTGAGCCCACTGAGGGCTATTGGTACTATTTTTTTATTGTACTGTACCTCGTTACTCATTGCCTGGATCATAAAAGGCGATATATTTCAACAATACCTAGAGCAACTTGGATGGACTGTTGGGTCAGGATGGTAACTAAAGTGAGCTCTGAAAAATAGGTAAAATTACATTAATGCTAATATTTTATGTATTTAGCCATCCATCGAGTTTTTGACACAATACATCCAGCGGGCAATATCCTCTATTAAGAACACTGCAACCTGTTGCATTCTGTACTGCTATGGTAGGAAAGCTATTTACACCCCATCGGCGTACCTTATTGAAATGAGCAGAAACTTTATTTTTTGCTTCATCAGACTCAAATACCTGTAAATATGAATCCATATCAACACCTATTTTGCCAGCTAACTGTGCCAGTATTTTAGGACTAGTCACGTCTTTTTGCTCTACATAAAAACTAAATTGTATTGATTCTAATAATGAAAAAACCAGCTCCGGATTGATTAAGGCCATAGCCACCACTCCCCGGCAAGATGGTTCAGTATCGTATATGAATCCTTCCGGCATTGCCCCCTCAAAAGAAAACGGCTGCCCAGTCCTTCCATTTACAGCTTTCCAATGACTCAATATCTCTGCTCGCTGTTCGGATGCTATCGCTAATTTTGTCCCGGGTCGTAATCCACCCATCACTGGCTCAATTTTTGAGCGCTCACTGTAATTCAGTCTAATTGCTTTAACTATAGGCGCAAACCCCCAGCACCAAGAACACATCGGATCAGCAATATACCAAAGGATTTTTTCGTTCATTAAATGAATTTCTTATCTGTTCGGCTTAGTTCAGCTAATAGTAAATTAACTCACAGAACTAATAAGTCTTTGCAAGACTAAGCTTCCGCAAACAACACACAAATAATTAATTACAAACAATTTAAATTATGCAGCACGCGAGGCTTTCTTGCGCTCATGCTCCAACAGAAAGCGTTTTCTTATTCGGATAGTCTTAGGAGTAATTTCTACCAGCTCGTCATCTGTAATAAATTCGATAGCAGATTCTAATGTAAGTTGTATTGGCGGAGTCAAAGTAACAGCTTCATCAGTTCCTGAAGCACGTACGTTGGTTAGTTGCTTTCCCTTAATAGGGTTTACTACCAGGTCATTATCACGACTGTGAATACCTATCACCATGCCTTCATACAAACGATCGCCAGGACTGACAAACATACGCCCTCTTTCCTGTAGCTTCCACAATGCATAAGCCACTGCTTCCCCTTGCTCAGCAGAAATCAATACACCATTTCTACGTGCGGCAATCTCAGGTCGTACCGGAGCATATTCATCAAATACGTGGCTCATAATACCGGTACCACGCGTCATGGTCATGAAGTCAGACTGAAAACCAATTAAACCACGTGCAGGTATACGATAGTCAAGCCTTACACGCCCACGCCCGTCTGAAACCATATCCAGTAAATCACCACGGCGTATACCAAGTGCCTCCATAGCTACACCCTGATTTGCCTCATCTACATCTACGGTAAGCATTTCAAATGGCTCACACTTAACTCCATTAATTTCACGAAATACAACATGCGGACGTGATACTGCAAGCTCATAGCCTTCACGTCGCATACTTTCAAGCAAAATAGTGAGATGTAATTCTCCACGGCCAGAAACTAAAAAGACATCAGTTTCATCTGTATCTTCAAATTTCATAGCTACATTAGTAAGCAACTCCTTTTTCAGCCGCTCACGTAACTGTCTGCTGGTGACAAATTTACCCTCTCTTCCGGCAAAGGGTGATGTGTTCACCTGAAAATTCATAGTTAATGTAGGTTCATCCACCATTCGCATCGGCATTGCTTCAGGCTGATTTATATCAGCTAAAGTAGCACCAATACAAAGTTCTTCAATACCATTGACTAATACTATATCACCTACTGTCGCCTCATCTAATTGCACTCGCTCAATGCCACGAAAACCGAGGATCTGATTAACTCTGGCTTTCTTCGGAATACTATCTCCTGCCAATACCATTACATCCTGATTTGGTTTTAGACTGCCACGGCTAATGCGACCTATGCCAATACGACCAACGAAACTCGAATAATCTAATGCACTAATTTGTAACTGAAGCGGTTCATCTGCATTACCAATGGGAGCAGGAACGTGCTTAAGTATGATATCGAATAATGGACGCATATCCGTATTGGGTTGATTCAATTCTAACGTAGCATAACCATTTAATGCCGAGGCATATACTACCGGAAAATCAAGCTGATCTTCAGTAGCCCCCAGCTTATCAAATAAATCAAAAGTATAATTTACTACCTTGTCTGGACAGGCACCGGGACGGTCAACCTTATTGACTACAACAATCGGGCGCAATCCTAATTCCAGTGCTTTTTTTGTAACAAAGCGAGTTTGCGGCATTGGGCCCTCAACCGCATCAACCAGCAATAAAACACCATCAACCATTGACATCACACGTTCTACTTCACCGCCAAAGTCTGCGTGCCCTGGTGTGTCCACAATATTAATATGCACCCCCTCATAGTCCACCGCACAATTTTTTGCCAGGATAGTAATGCCACGTTCTCGCTCTATGTCATTAGAGTCCATTACCCGATCTGCAATATTCTGGTGTGCAGCAAAAGACCCCGCCTGATGGAGTAGCTTGTCCACTAAAGTAGTCTTGCCATGATCAACATGAGCAATAATAGCTATATTACGAACTGGTCGAATCATATTTATAAATCTCTGCGTCAGAGTAATAAAACCGCGGCATTATAGCAGCCAATCAATGAGATGGCTAACCTAATGCCTACTTTAAATTAAACACAACAGTTGTCATGGTTCATGTATAATCCGCAGTTCGACAAAAGCGATCATTCTCTTTTCTCGTAGTCATCGTTCCTGACCTCTCCTCGATTTTCAAGTTCTCCTCGGAAATTGTACATGCTGTACCATGGTTAGCAGCGATGTTATATATGCGCTAGCGGTACATTTGCCCATCAAATTCTGGTAAACATTTCCTTGCTTGTGTATTAATTTTTATTTTAGGAAAACATCGTGTCATTTGAAAATCTCAATCTACATCCTCATATCCTTAAAGCCATCATTGACTCAGGCTATACCACACCAACACCAATTCAGAAACAGGCCATTCCCGAATTACTAGCTGGCCACGACATAATGGCTTCAGCCCAGACCGGTACAGGAAAAACTGCAGCATTTATGTTACCAGCACTGCATCGCCTTGCCACTCCATCCAGAATTAATTGTCGTGGCCCTCGCATATTGGTGTTAACTCCGACACGTGAGCTTGCACTTCAGGTATCAGAAGCTGCCAAAAAATATGGAAAACATTTACACCGTATTAAAGTTGTAAGCATACTTGGTGGTATGCCATATCCACTACAAAATAAACTATTATCTCAACCAGTAGATATTCTTGTGGCCACGCCCGGCCGTTTGATTGATCATATCCAGCGCGGACGTATAAATTTTTCCCGATTAGAGATGTTAGTATTGGATGAAGCAGACCGCATGCTCGATATGGGATTTATTGATGATGTTGAAAAAATTGCTTCAGCTATATCCAACGACCACCAAACCCTACTATTCTCAGCTACTCTGGATAACACGATAACAAAGGTTGCAAACCGTTTATTAAAATCTCCAAAACGTATCCAGATTGCAACGCAACAAACAAAAATGGACAACATTGAACAACGACTACATCATGTAGATGACCTTTCGCACAAAAATAAACTACTAGACCATTTATTAAGTGATATGAATTTAAAACAAGCCATCGTCTTTACTGCAACAAAAAGAGATGCTGATACACTGGCAGACAACCTCTCTGCTCAGGGTCATGTAGCTTCTGCATTACATGGTGATATGAATCAACGAGAACGAAATCGTACTCTCACCAAGCTTCGCCATGGCAACCTGCGAATACTAGTTGCTACGGACGTGGCGGCGCGAGGAATTGATGTAGCTGGAATTACTCATGTCATCAATTTTGATCTTCCAAAATTTGCTGAAGATTATGTTCATCGTATTGGGCGTACTGGCCGAGCCGGAGCATCTGGAATAGCCGTTTCATTTGCTTCTGGTAAAGACAGCATCCATCTGAAGAAAATTGAACGGTTCACAGGACATAGGATAACTTCTCATACTATTCCCGGCCTGGAACCAAGAAATAAACCCCGCTCTGGTGGTAACGGAACATCCAGAACTACTCCAACAATTGCCCGTAAACGTAACCGCGGTTATTCTTGGTCAAAAGATAGTAACGGAAGAAACTTCAGCAGTTCCAACAGAAATCGTACCAATGACCGTGCCTATTCGTCGTCGAATAGTACCGACAGTAGAAATTCTAATGGCGTAAATGGAAACCGATACAATGACCGTAGTAGTTCATTGGAAAATGACGGCAACAGCAGAAACTTTAGTAGCGCTAAAAGCAATAATTACAATAACCATGCTAATTCATGGACAAATAACAGTGACAACAGCAATATCAGTAATGTTAATGGAAATCGATACAGTAACAATAGTAGCTCATGGTCAAATGATAACAACAGAAAAAGATTTAATGACAGTACCAATGAGAATAGCGGTAAAAACCGTAGTCGTTCATTTAGTAACGATAATAGAGGCAACTTAATCAGAAATGGAAATTCTAATGCCTATGTAAAAACAAAATAGCTCAGCACCTACTGTAGATATAGAAGCTATATTTGTCCTGCATTCTATTCAGGCTGATTACACATAAAATCAGCTGTCTGCTCAAACGCTAGCGCCAGACTTTTCCGTAGTTGTATTTCCAATCCAATCTTCTCCATCGCACTATTCATACATGATAACCACTGATCACGTTCAGCAATCCCAATAGAAAATGGTAAATGCCGAGAACGTAATCGTGGCTCTCCGTATTTCTCAACATATAAAGAAGGGCCGCCAGTCCACCCAGACAGAAACATAAATAATTTCTGGCGTGAACTATTTAGTTCCTGTGGATGTAGTTTTCGTATGCCGAAGTAATCCGGATCCTCATCCATAAGGTCATAAAAACATTCTACAAGACGACGCAAGACAACTTCGCCACCCATTAGTTTGTATGCTTCTGAAAGATGCACTTAAATATCCTTTTAATTTTATAAAAATAATATAGAGAGAAAACTTGTTTTTATAATGGACTACGCTTTTGTAGCATATATATAATCCAGAAAACTGCCAATCCTACAAATAAATGCTTAACTGAATGCCCGCTTATCACTTGTCCTAAACTATAAATTTCATGATCTGCGATTTCTGCAAGCTTTGCAAAAGTATAGAGAATTATTACTACATAAATATCTGTTCCTCTGGTATATCTGGAAGAAAAATATTTTCCAAGTAAGATAATAGCTAGAATCGAATAAAACTGTACAACAATATAGTAATTTATATTACCTGGACCATATTGTTCGCTCCAATACCAATATATTACGCTTCCTATTCCAAATACGATCAAGAAAGGTAACAAGATAAACCCAATATTTATACTAATACGCTCAATCAATACAATTGAAAGTAACGTCATTGCCCCAATCGCTATCGGAATCCTGTCCCAAACTAATCGGGCATTATCTGGTGCCAAATGATAGTAAGTTGAGGCAAGACTTGCCATAATCACACTTAGAAATAAAATAAAATAAGGCCATCGTTCTGAAATCTTAATAAATGTTTTGTGTATAAGAAACTCTCGTGGGCGCAGTAGAAATATAAAGCCAGCCAGACCAGCAAATAAAAGAAATATATTGGAAACAACATTGAAAAAATTTGGTATGCCAAAATAAGTACGCTGGTCTACAAATTTATGGTACTCAATTGACTGTGAAGTAGGTGGCATAATTATTGAAATTAATACTATACCTACTGAGAAAATTCCAAGCATCAAAAGCTTACTCTGGTACTTCATACATGTTCTTATGTAAATTGATCGACAGCTTAATAACTGTGTTTTTAATACATTTTTGTAACCGCATCTTTTACGCGCTCTACTAGTATGACGTCAATACCGGGAACCAGACGCTTGGGTTTATTGGCCTTAGGAATAATGGCTTGGGTGAAGCCTAGTTTAGCCGCTTCTTTTAGTCTTTCCTGGCCTCGCTGTACAGGACGAACTTCTCCTGCTAATCCTACTTCACCAAATACTATTGTTTTTTTAGGTAATGGCCTGCTCTTCAGTGAAGAAACTACAGCAAGCAGTACAGCTAAATCCGCACCTGGTTCAGTAATTTTTACTCCTCCTACAGCATTAACAAACACATCCTGATCAAAACATGGAATTCCCACATGACGGTGCAACACTGCTAACAGCATTGCCAGCCGATTCTGTTCCAGTCCTACACTTAAACGTCTAGGATTTGATACATGTGATTTATCAACTAATGCCTGAATTTCAACTAATAACGGGCGGGTTCCTTCCTGAGTCACCATTACACATGAACCCGGAACTTGCTCTTCATGGTGAGAAAGAAACAATGCCGATGGATTATTTACTTCACGTAGTCCTTTTTCGGTCATTGCAAAAACACCTAATTCATTTACAGCACCAAACCTATTTTTGAAAGCACGAATTAAGCGGAAACTAGATTGGGTATCTCCTTCAAAATAAAGTACAGTATCTACCATATGTTCAAGCACACGTGGCCCGGCAAGTGTACCCTCCTTGGTAACGTGACCTACTAAAATAATACAGGTTCCACTTGCTTTGGCCATTCGTGTTAACTGAGCAGCACACTCACGAACCTGGGCAACAGAGCCAGGAGCAGATTGTAATGTTTCAGAATAAATTGTCTGAATAGAATCAATAACCGCTACATCCGGCTTTTCCTTAGCCAGAATTTTTTGGATTCTTTCGAGTTGAATCTCAGTCAGTAAATGTACATCTTTTGTAACAAGTGACAATCGCTTAGCTCGTAATGCAATTTGGCGCGCGGACTCTTCTCCGCTCACATATAATACATCCCGTGAACCAGACAAATGACAAAGTGCTTGTAATAACAAAGTAGATTTTCCAATTCCAGGGTCACCACCTAGCAAGATTATGCCACCATGTATTAAACCGCCACCTAGTACCCGATCAAACTCAGTTATTCCAGTTGAGTATCGTGGCTCTTCTCCTACTTTTACTTTTTCAAGGTTTTGTACTTTACTAATCTCATTAGTATGAGTAAAACGTGTAGAGTTTTTTTCTGCTACAGTCTCTACAAAAGTATTCCATAATTGGCAATATGGACATTGCCCCTGCCATTTTAGAGTTTGCCCGCCGCACTCAGTACAAGAATAAATTGATTTAGATTTGGCCATTATAAAAATAATTAATCAGAATTGGGGTGCCAACTAACTATTAAACCCGGATCAGAAACACCCGCTTGAAAAGCGCAATCAACACCAATACCTGGTACCCATACGAGATGTTTGCCGCTAAAAAGTAAAGGTAGTGATTCACGCTCCCACTGGGGAAATAATGCCTCCTGAAACAGGTTCTTGAGGCTACGACGGGGTCGATTACAGTCCGGACGCATGCGTTCTCCTCCTAATCGGAAACGGATAATAATCGGTCCTTCTTTTAACTTTTGTAAATTAATCCCCTTCCCTTTTTCACGTATAAATCTAACTGAATCACCTTTTTCAGTAATTGCTAATTTCTTTTCACCTTTCCATATAAATTCCCATTCCTTATTCGGGAATGTACTTATCCGCCTTACATAAATATTTCCCTTGAAGCTACGAATCTCAGTATCTCCAAAAGTAATATGTAATTTAGTATCTGATCGGGAGGAAAGTAACTGCCGAAGCATATCTTCCAGCTTGACTGTGCTGGGAAGAACTACACCACGCTGTGCAAGGTCATAGCGCAACAGATTTTTAGCACGTGAAAAACTTAATTCTTGTAATTTCTCAATTTGAAGATGATTTGAAACAGAACATTTCTCTCTATCAAACTTTGCCAGATCATCCAGCAAACAACTTGCTTCTGCCATATGTCGACTAGTGCGTAGAAAAGTGGCTCGATAGGAAGGGAACTTTCTTTCTAATAAAGGGAAAATTTTATGCCGTAAAAAATTCCTATCAAAAGATACATTATTGTTACTTTCATCTGTAATCCAGCTCAATTTATACTTTCTGGCATAATCTTCAATCTCACTACGGGATACTTTTAGTAACGGTCGGAGTATCTGTGGTCCTGAGTCAAGAGCTTGACCTCCAATTTCTGATATTTGGTTTCTAACCACAGGCATTGCGCCTAATCCTTTCACCCCTGCACCCCGTAGCATTTGTAACAGTAGAGTTTCAGCCTGATCATCCAGATGCTGTGCCAATATCACATAATCTGCCTTGAGATTTTTAAATTTCTGATAGCGTGCATCCCGAGCATTAGCTTCAAGACTTGTACCTGATAATCTACTGACCTTTAGTTTAGCAAACTTGATTGGAATACTATGAGTACTGCATAAATTAAGACAAAATTTTTCCCATTTATTTGCATTAGGACTAATGCCATGATTAACGTGAAAAGCTGTAAGGCTAAATTTCAATTTAAGGGAAAGAGAAGTAAGGATGCTCAGCAGAACAACTGAATCTACCCCACCACTTAACCCTAAAACCAAATGATCATCTCGCTGAATCTGTTCGTGTAATATCTTTTCGACACGACTAGAGACGTTATTTAGCTTCAGCTTCCTTGAATTTGCCATATTCCATTAGTCGCTTAAAGCGTTTCTCCAGCAATGTCTCAGGGGTAATACTTTGTAATTGCTCAAGCGATTCCTGTAATGCCTTTCTTACCGATTCCATAATTGAAGGATAATTCCGATGAGCACCACCGAGCGGTTCATTAATAATCTGATCAATCAGCCCTATGGCTCTAAGTCTTGAAGCAGTGATCCCCATAATTTCAGCGGCTTCCGCAGCTTTGTCTGCACTTTTCCACAGTATTGAAGCACAACCCTCAGGAGAGATTACAGAATATGTTGCATATTGCAACATATGAACCATATCACCTACTGCCACAGCAAGAGCTCCGCCTGAGCCACCTTCACCAATAATAGTACAAACTACCGGCACTTTCAGTTCCGATAATACAAAAAGGTTCCGACCAATTGCTTCTGATTGTCCCCGCTCCTCTGCTCCAATACCTGGATATGCACCTGGAGTATCAATAAACGTAATTATTGGTATAGAAAATTTTTCTGCTAACTGCATAAAACGTAGAGCTTTACGATAACCTTCCGGCTTTGGCATACCAAAATTACGATAAATTTTCTCTTTGGTATCGCGTCCTTTCTGATGCCCAATAACCATAACTGTCTGTCCATCAAAACGAGCCAATCCGCCAATAATAGCAGGGTCATCCGCAAAATTCCGATCACCATGTAACTCTTCAAAATTAGTAAACAGATGTTCTATATAATCCAACGTATAAGGGCGCTGCGGATGCCGCCCAACTTGTGATATCTGCCATGGAGTGAGTTTTGCATATATGTCTTTAATGAGAGTTTGGCTTTTCTTCTCAAGACGCGCAATCTCAGCTGAGATATCTAAAGCAGAACCATCCTGAACAAAACGTAATTCTTCGATCTTTGCTTCAAGCTCAGCAATAGGTTGTTCGAATTCCAGGAAAGTAACTTTCATAGAGCATGGGACATAATTTTGAAGCCATAATGATACATGATTTATGCCTATATCAGCAGTCATGTTTATTTGGGTCTATTAAGACCTCAATAGTAGAATCCAAACTGGATTACATCCTATATAAAAAGTGAATAAGTACATAATTACAAAAAATAATAGTTTATCTCTCATTAAAATATCACCACTATTCAGATCTAGTAATGTATTTAAGTTAAGAGAATCTCGGAATTAGACATAAAACCATATAAAATAGCAGCTTTTTTACATAAAATTTCTGAAAGGGAAGGGAGAATTTTGATTAATACCGCCAATATCACCATGCAGTTTGGTGCAAAGCCATTGTTTGAAAATGTTTCAGTAAAATTTGGAGACAGAAATCGTTATGGCCTAATTGGTGCAAACGGATGTGGAAAATCTACTTTCATGAAAATTCTTGGAGGTGATCTTGATTCAACCTCTGGAAATGTCAGTGTTGATGTAAATGACCGCGTGGGTAAACTTCGTCAGGACCAATTTGCTTTTGAAAACTTTCTGGTACTAGATACGGTGATGATGGGTCATGATGAACTGTGGAGTGTAAAGGAAGAGCGTGATGCAATCTATGCAAATCCAGATGCTGATGAATCAGATTATATGCATGCTGCTGAGCTTGAAACTCGCTTTGGTGAACTTGATGGATATTCAGCAGAGGCTCGTGCCGGAGAATTATTACTAGGTGTTGGTATCCCACTATCTCAGCATCAGGGATTAATGAGTGGAATTGCTCCCGGATTAAAATTACGTGTGCTACTTGCCCAAGCTTTATTTTCTGATCCAGAAATTATGTTATTGGATGAACCAACAAATAATCTTGATATCAATACTATTCGCTGGCTGGAAGATGTGATCAATGCAAGTAAGAGTACCATTGTAATCATCTCACATGACCGACATTTCCTTAATAGTGTATGCACACATATGGCTGATCTGGATTATGGCGAGATCCGTGTTTATCCGGGTAATTATGATGAATATATGACTGCCTCTACCCAGGTTAGAGAACGCATGCTATCAAACAATGCAAAAAAAAATCTCAAATCGCTGAATTACAATCATTTGTAAGTCGTTTTTCGGCTAATGCCTCAAAAGCAAGGCAAGCAACCAGCCGTGCCAGACAAATAGAAAAAATAAAATTAGAAGACGTAAAGCTATCTAGCCGCCAATACCCTTACATTCGTTTTGAAGTTGATGATAAAAATAAATTATATCGATTAGCAGTATCCGTACAAAGTATTAGTAAACATTTCTCTGGTATGGAGAAACCATTATTTAAAAGATTTAGCATTAATATTGAAGCAGGTGAGAAAATTGCCATCATAGGACCAAATGGTATTGGTAAAACTACACTATTAAGGTGTTTGTCTGGTGATCTTAAACCGGATGAAGGAGAGATAAAGTGGGCAGAAAAAGCGTGCCATAGCTACTTTACTCAGGACCATGCCGCAGACTTTGAAATGAATGTCTCACTTACAGACTGGATGACTCAATGGAGGCAGGAAACTGATGATGATCAGGCCGTACGTAGCGTATTAGGCAGGTTATTATTCTCAGGTGATGAAGTAAATAAACCAGTAAAAGTAATCTCAGGAGGGGAACAGGGGCGTATGCTATTTGGAAAACTTATGCTACAAAAATCTAATGTATTACTTATGGATGAGCCAACTAACCACCTTGATATGGAGTCTATTGAATCACTCAACACTGCGTTGGAAAAATATACAGGCACTTTGATCTTTGTCTCTCATGACAGAGAATTTGTATCCTCACTGGCAACTCGTATCATTGATATGAAACCAGATGGAATCACTGATTTTAAAGGAAGCTATGAAGAGTACTTGCTAGACCAGGGTGTAGTATAAATACTCTCGGTTTTATAGTATATATAATGCTTCTTTTTAAAATCACCTATCCTGAGAAGCCAACAGTTTTATTTCTATTTTATGTCTATGAAAATAACTATCAACCCTGCTTAGCAACAAGCAAAGCCTCCTGATAATGACGCCAATCAAAATATGGCCCGGGATCTGTTTTTCGTTTCGGCGCAATATCTGAATGACCTGTAATATCTGCAATTGGATAAACTTTACTCAGCTCTATTGTAAGAGCAACTAAAGCTATATATTGACCATCAGTGAAGGGCGTCGTATCGCTACCCTCCATCTCCACACCTATAGAAAAATCATTACAACATGCTTTTCCTTTCCAGTACGATTCACCAGCATGCCAGGCACGCTTCCCACAGGGAACAAACTGGATGATTTCACCATTGCGACGAACAAAGAAATGAGCAGAAACTTTTAGATCACGAATAGTTTCATAATAGCTAACGTCCGGGTTAAGTTGGTTAGTAAATAACTCAATCACACCATCACCATCAAACACATCTGGCGGCATACTGATGCTATGTATTACCAATAAACTTAATTCATTTTCTGGTGGACGTTCATCACAATTTGGTGAGGAAATAAATTGTACACCAGATAAATAACCTGCTTCATCAACTCTCATCAGACAGCCTTTTCTACTACAAAATTAACGTAATTTGATCTGCAAAGTAAAAATAAAGTAAATTTATTCATCATTTAGTCCCAGCCGTTCAATCCTATATCGCATAGACCTGACAGTAATCCCTAACAGTTTTGCAGCAGCAGTACGATTATATTTTGATTTCTCTAAAGCTTCTACGATAGACTCTTTTTCTAGCCTATCAAGATAATCCTGTAAGGGTAAGCCATTATTTGACGTATCAGTTTGTATTACAGAAGTATCCTGAGGCAATAGCTCAAAAGATTCCAATTGCAGGCCATCTTTATCAATTTCAATATCTGGACATAATGCCAGTGTACGCTCTAAAATATTTTCTAGCTCACGTACATTTCCAGGAAAATCATATTTCATAAGTGCTTCCAGTGCGCTCTTACTTAAATTACATTTTGTTTTTCCATTTGCGTTACAAAGCCGGACAAGAACAGTATTGGCAATCAATGAGATATCATTTCTCATTTCACGTAAAGCTGGCATTTTAAGCTCAATTACATTAAGTCTGTAGTATAGATCTTGCCGAAATCTTCCATTTTCAATATGATCAGTTAAATTCTGATGAGTGGCACTAATAATACGAACATCTACATTTTCTTCCTGTGTAGAACCTAATTTTCTTACTCGTTTCTCCTGAATTGCTCTCAATAACTTTACCTGCATAGTAAGTGGCAGATCAGCCACTTCATCAAGAAATAATGTTCCTCCGTCAGCGGCCTGAAAGAATCCATCACGCTCTGTATCTGCGCCAGTAAATGCTCCTTTCTTATAACCAAAAAATTCACTCTCCATAAGATTCTCAGGAATTGCACCACAGTTAACCGGTATAAATGGCTTACTATGTCGTGCACTATTTTTGTGAATGGACATTGCTGCTAATTCCTTACCACTACCGGATTCACCATTTATATAAACCGGTGCCTGACTACGAGATAGCTTTTCAACCATGGAACGTAATTGCAACATTGACGGAGACTCACCAAGCAACATACTCTCTTCATCCTCAGAAACTGAGGAAACTTTATTCTTTAGTGGAGGTAAATTTAACGCAGACTTCACTAAAGACCGTAACTGCTGTAAAGATACCGGTTTAGCAAGATAATCAAATGCCCCGGCTTTTAAAGCGGCAACTGCATTTTCAGTAGTGCCATGGGCAGTAATTACTGCTACTGGTAAATCTATAGATAAATTAACTATATGTTGTACTAATTCAAGTCCTTCTCCATCAGGCAAACGCATATCAGTCAAACATAAATTAAAATGATGTAATTCCAGCATATGCTTTGCGCCACTAATATTCATGGCTCTCTCAACTTCCATACCCATTCGAGCAAGTGTAAGTTCGAGTAGTTCCAGAATATCTGCCTCATCATCTACAATCAGTATTCTGGGAGCTGATGAGTAAATACTGGAATCAGAATTTACTATTGGTTCATTTTGATCAGGCATTTTTTAGATTGCCCCTACATACAATTCTAAAATGGCCGCCAACAGGCTGCTCTAAGTAAAAAAGTGATGCCCTATTTGCTTCACACATTTCCCGTGCAATATAGAGACCAAGACCTGTGCCACTTGCAACAGTAGTAAAGAAAGGCTCAAATAACTGATTCAATACCCCTGAAGCAATGCCCGGGCCATCATCAATTATATCCAGATGAATTCTGTCGTCAGCCACGCCTGTTAATATTATCTGTATACTCCCATGCTGCTTGCGGCAATGTCGCCATGCATTATTGCACAAGTTCCATAAAATCTGATTTAAATGTCCCTCATCAAATCTTATTGTGTAATGCTCAGAAATATCAATAAAGAATGTTTCAATATCAATTTTTTCAGTCTGGCAGAATTCAGTAATAAATGTATTTATAAAATTAGCTGTCTGAATAATTTCAGATGTAGCCCTATCACGACGATTAAGTTGTAAAACATTCTGTACAATCTTGTTTAGCCGCTTAGAATTATCTCTGATAATTCTAAGTAATCTTAAATGAGTTGAGTTCATCCCCGATTCTTCTTCTAATAATTCGCAGGCATGACTAATAGAAGAGAGCGGGTTACGAATTTCGTGAGCAATGTTAACTGTCAGCCTACCAAGAGCAGCAAGTTTTAGCTGCTGAGCTTGTGCCTAAATATGGCCCATATCTTCCAAAAAAATTACTACGCTTGCCTTACTTTCACCTCTTACAGGTACAAACCGCGTTCGTACTAATGAATTACTCCCTGGAATCTGTAAAAGATCAAAGTTTGTCGTAGAGTCCTCACGCCAGACCTGTAATCTTTCGGCTAAATGTGGCGCCTGATCGGAGAGCAAACGCATGATATGCGGACTAGGCGACAGATTAATAAGTTTCTCTGCATGAATATTACGCTGTTGGATTTCGCCATTAGCATCGACCACAATTACCCCATCCTGCATATCCTGAATTACCAGATGGTTAATTTCAGCCATATTTGCTAAATCAATTCCACGTTGTAACGCCAGCTCTTCACTTGCAGCAGTATGCTTCGCAAGTTTATGAGCCAGCCAGGCAACAGCAAAATAGCCCATACTTAGTAAACCTGCCTGTATATAGTGGGCACGATATCCTTCTATGTAAAGCATGGTATAGGACTCTTCTAAAAGAATTCCAATACTTGCAACAGAAGCGTAAAACAATACCAACCTGCCCCTACTGATTAATCCGGCCGCTGCTAATGACACCAGCAGTAACAAGCCTAATCCACTTTGAATTCCACCACTTAAATACATCAAAATAGATATAAACAGAACATCACTACAAATCTGAATAGCTATCTGCCTGTTAAAACGGGGTGAGCGTATATGTATCAGAAACATTGATATCACTCCAATTAGGAGATAAATCAATGATACATATTGAAAACTTTCCTGATTAAATGAACCGAGAATAGAATCACGTACCATCCATGTAACCATAATGATTACACCTACCACCATTATGCGATACACATTGAAATAAAAAAGCGAACGCCAGAATTGCTCAGAGAGTATAGTTTCTGACGTGCTAGAAGTTGACTGCCACAATTTTGATTGAGGCAAATAATCAATCATTGATGAATTACCAGGTTTATTAACTTTAATACTTTTATAACGGCAAATCAGAGAGCAATCTTAGAGCTACATCCTTGTTAAAGAATCACTAAGTACTTATATAGTAAAATTTTCAGATATCAATTTTTTCAATATCTATTTTATAGTTAAAATTCTAAATTTAATATTTATGCCTGTTTCTATTATAAAATATTGCCGATAGATACTAATAAATACGGCCCCATGCCATCAAACCTAAACTTTTTAGGTATAAATGACTGATTTTTAGTAACTATATTAATTACATAAAATGTATAGCATATATATCTCTAATAGATTTACAAAAATAAAAATACGATGAACTCTGCAAAAATTCTATATTGGATAGCTACAATTATTGCTATGGTCTTTCTTTATGTGGGTTTTGTATATTTGATTGTCAATCCGACAACCCTAAGACAGGAAACACTTGAAAATTGCATGAAAATGTTTGGAGAAAAAGAATCTCCTCTTTCTATCCTATGCGGGAAACAACATACTGAAATTGTACAACCGATCTGGTTGCATCTAATACCCTATCTACCTGCAGGATTACTTTTAGGGTTTAACAGACTACTTAACATAAATATATATTTACCGGTAAATGTCTATCCTAACCGTATTGTCATAGGGCTGGTTTGGATAGGTTTAATTGCTGCCATACTCGCAATTACTCTAACAATCTGGATCTCAGTATATCTTGTTGACAAACCACCATTAATAACCTTTATGCCAGCAATTATTTTATCCGGCTGGTTGTTTGCTCCACTACTATTTCAATATTTACTTGCACCAAAAGAGGCAGTACGTAATATGAGCGCACTTAAAATTGGATTAGCTTTTATGATTATCACGCCAATATTAACTGTAAGCTACTCTTTTTTAAACTCTACCATTGAAACACTACTAACAAAATCAGTGGTAATTAGTTAAATTTCCTGTATATCAGGATACATATCTCAAGTTTAAATTTAAATAATATAAATATTATGAAAGATAACATGACAAGAATCTCTATCTTAGTAATACTAACTACCCTTTCTTTTCAATTATATGCAAAAGAAACTAATGATTTTCCGGTCAGCTCAAATAAAAATCGTTTAGAAAAATTAGAACTTGGAGTAGCTGGGCTGGGTGCTGAGCGTGAACGTGCAAGAAAAATCAGACAAGGTACTCATGATGACACAGAAACCAGGAGCAATATTATTAACCCGAATAATAAAACTACACGAGTTATTTCCAATACAGAACGTTTAGAAAAATTAGAGCGAGGAATATCTGAATTGGGCGCTGAGCGTGAACGTGCAAGAACAATCAGACAAGATACTCATGATGACACAGAAACCAGGAGCAATATTATTAACCCGAATAATAAAAGTATACAGAGTATTTCCAACACAAAACGATTAGAAAGATAGAGCACGGGGTACTCCAACTTGGCGCTGAACGCGAGCGGATTAGAGCTCAAGTACAGGATAGAGAATAAATATATCAGATCGATACGAAACCTAAGTAATACATCATAATTAACTTATTGCGCTGCCTCTGCAATAGCAATAGCAATAGCAATAGCAATATTAAAATAGTTTCTTGGTGGCAGTTTAGGATGCCAGCCACATGCGAATTCCAACATAGCTTTACGCACACTGCCTAACGGAGATCTTTCCCAGTCGTCTTCTGGCTGATTATAGATCAGTATTGTTTCCCCATTATTCATCCTTCCAGAATAAGCAGCTAAAAAAAGTTGTCGGCGTTTCTTTTCTGTACAGTTGTATTCACTCTTTTGTCTTGCTGATATGACACCTGGTTTCTGAGGTAACTTGTAATCATACAAACTCCACATTTTTACCATATTACCTGTTTTCCTAATTGTTTCAGGATCAGCATAGGCTATAAAAGCATTTTTTATTTTTATATCTCTTTCGGTTTCAGAAACATAAACCCACTCTGCTCCTACGTTATTACATATACTTACTAGCATTAAAGTAAAAAATATATTTTTCATGAAATATTGCCAAATTAATGCTTATTAAAATAATTTTTATCCGATACTAGTTTTTACAGATATATTGTTTACCTGACAGGTAATGCAATAAAAGTTCCGCCATTCTTCTTTGTAAGTTCTCTCATCAGAATAGCAAACCGATTTGTTGTATATTGAGAAGGAAAACCAACAGCATGAATCTTGGCTAAACGCTTTCCATTTTCCTGATTCGTATTCGTTTTTGTAATGTTTGCAATGATACTATCATAAGAATCACCAGTATAATCATCACCAAAAACATAAATAGCAATTGTATGGCCTTGCTTCTTATATTGCTTCAAAGCAGTCATTATTCCTTCTACAGGACTACTATTAGACGCACTCTGCCATCCTTTAAATAGTTTCATCACACTTTTACGTCGGAATGGCACATCTGGAATCCATCGGCCACTATAACCTGAAAGAATAGCTCTGCCCTGATCATCCAATATCTGAAATCCTTTTACCTGAGGATGAATAGTTAAAACGTTAATGATTTCCTGTGTCACACGATTCCAGATAGTCTGCATGCTGCCAGATGTATCAACCACAAAAACAACATAATCACTATCTACCGGAATACCACCCACTTCATCATCACGAAAAGTATTGCTGGTAGATGGTGCAATGGATATGCTCTTCAAGGCCGACTGAACCAGAGAGAGCCCATCAAGATCACCAGCTAATTCTTTTGCTTCATTTTCCTTTGTACCCAGGTGTTGTAAAGAAGTTTGAGCTACCCTACCTAAATTTCTACTTTCCTCTAACTGAACTTCATTCAGCTTCTTTTGCTGATCAATATTTTTTGCCAGGTTATCTACCTGAGTCTTTAGCGTCATGACTTGCTCTAATTGATTTTCAACCTGATCAGCACTCAATTTCGGGGTATCTCTGTCAGTATGGGAAATCAGTACTAACAGAACTATAGCACCGAATCCACAGGTGATAATATCCAGAAATGAAAAGTTAAATATATCAAAATCTTTTTTCTTTATTTTCATGGCCAATTCACCGCAGGACTAATGACCAGACCACCAGTACCAGCTGCCCAACTCCAGTATTCATTTACTGCATCAGGATCGCCTTCAATAGGTAATAAAATAATATTGATTTTCACACCGCTAAGACTAGCGTCTTTAATAGTTTGCCGGAATAATTTTACCCGACATTCACCTGAAATTGATTTGGAATTTCCAAGCAGTGAACTACATCCCGAAAAAGGATTTAGATGAGCATAATTTGACTCACCCGTAGTAGGCAAACCATCTGTAATAATATAAAGATCAGAAGCGTTAAGTCCGGATACAGCTTGTAATCCTTTTTGCAGATTAGTTGCGCCAGTAGGGACGATAGTATCCAATTTTTTATAAAAATCCTTAAGAATGACATGGGTATTAACAGTAACCCATTTTGACTTACCCAACGAATGTATGGAGTCATTGAAAGCAAGTACACTTAACTGACTCACCTTAGGAACCCTGGCAAGCAGCCAACGAACTGTCTTTTTTGTCCGAAGCCATTTAGGACCCTGTTTTTTATTTTGAACAGAACTATTCTTTCTTCTAATAATATTTAATAATTTTTCATCGGTCATTGAAGCACTACTATCAATCAGTACAGCAATGCGACGACCTTCAATTTTTAAACCTATCAGATAGTTTTCTTCACCACCCCGGTCATCTTCTATAAGATCTTCTTTGTGTGCTATTGGTCTTGTAGCAATGTCGTTTTTCAGAGCAGACAGCTGTCCCTTCTTATTTGCAAGACTAGATTCATTTTTTGAAAGTTCTTGTTTAATCTGTGCAAGCTTTGCTTTGAGATTTGCAATTTTCTCAGCTTCAGACTGAGATGTATTGCGCAGTTGATCAAGCGTCTGTTGCAGTTCCACCTGCTGTGATTTAAGAAACTGAACCTCCCCAATTAAATTATTAGCCTCAGCATTAGAATCACTCACATTGTATTTGACTAGCATAAAGACCAGCACAATAGCACCAAGTCCACATGACATTATGTCAAGGAATGCAAGATTAAATCCTTCTGATCGACGTCGCCTTCTCACAGATTAACTCTTTATTTAATACGAGCAAGTAGATACTGATCACAATAGGATTGGATATCAACAATCTGGCCATCTTGAAGGCGTTGCAATTGATGGAAGATGAACATGAGAAATATACTAATCAACAAAGCCACAAATGTTGAGTTAAAAGCCACACCAAGACTATTTGTCATACCGGCAATATCACCCGCAAGCGCTTGGTCGGCAAGAGACAATGCTTCACCTATACCGCGCACCGTACCGATAAAACCGATAGAAGGTACAGCCCAGATCAGATAACGAATCATCGAATTCTCAGCATCCTGGCGAATAGCAAGTGCTTCCACACAACTTTCTATGGCATCAGATAGATTTTGTACATTTTTAGTTCCGGCATAACGCCATAAGGTAGTACGCAATGTCTGAATTAGAGGCGCTGAACTATGTTCAGCAGAGAGCTCCGTATCAAGTCGTTTAATAACCTGTTCTGCCTCAAAATTCCCTCCTTTTAATTCTTCTACAATATCAACCGTATAAAGGTATTTGCTGCGCAAAATTTTGCGGCATTTACTTAGAATGAGGAAACTTCCCCAGAGCATCAGAATTATACAGATCTCCTGTTCATAATCTTTGATGACAATTACAAGATCACGGGGTGCCGATTGACCTGCCTGTCTCGCTGCCTCAAGTATCAGGTCCGCTTCAGGACGAACATAACCGATATATGCAAGATGAACTAGAATGACTGAAATAATCAGGACAAGAAAACTTTTAACAACGTCAGACATATTAAATATCCACAGGAAAAGATGTAGGAGAGTTCAGACTAATGGCTGGCATCACCGCATACACGGTTGCCACTGTAACAAAAAGAGCAGCCAATACTACAATCCATTGCGTAATTCTTTTATTTAATAACTTTTTCAGCCTACTCATTTTTTCCTCCATAAAGATAACGACCTATTCGGAATCCTACATCGTCACGCCCAGTAGTCAATCCTTCTCTGAAGGCAGGTCGGAGTATGGTAATTGAACCAGAGCGGAAATTGGCTCCCTTAACTACATGTGACTGCCCACGTTGTGCACCCAATGGGTTCTCTACAGTTGCATTTGTCATTGGTGGCATGATTGAGTAAACGTCATGAACCCACTCACTAACATTACCAGCAATATCATAAAGACCAGACAATTCTTTTATAAAGCTACCTACAGGTGCAACGCTAACATAACCATCATTATAATTAGGCACATAAAATGTCATTTGGCCTTTAGCGCCTTCATCTGCAATATTTGCAGTATTAGGTGGAATAATCATTTCGTTCCCCCAGGAAAAAATGGTTTGTTTAGTTTTTCCTGCCATGCGCGACAGCCATTCCCATTCTGCTTCACTAAGTAAACGATAGCCATCAGCATTTTCATTAAAACCATTTACTTTCCCATTCGCAATTTTGTAGAAAAGTTGAAGCTTTTCATTTTCGCTTAGCCAATTACAGAAAGATGCTGCTTCATGCCAATTAATTGAAGTAACAGGAACACTTGCTGCTCTCGGAGCCTTTTTCAGATTTAGTTTAAATTTTCCATACTGATTATTCGTTATCTCAAAAATACTGGCATAGAAAGATTTTGTTAATCTGATTTTTTTCTGAAATTCATTTGCGCGCTGACCTTTTTCAGAGCGCGGTGCACCCATTTTCAGATATCCTGGCTTTATAAATAGTTTTAGTTTAATCCCGCCCTGATTAGTTAATTCTCTTGGCGCTTCCTGTAATCGTGCCTGATATTCGGTTAACAATTTAGCTGATACCTTTTGAACAAACTTTCCTGTGGGGTTTACAGTTCTTGATACTGAGCGATGCCCCGGTTTTTTGAAGATAATCTGATGGGTTACTGCTGGAAGACTAACGGTTATATCGTTGTTGCCATAATCCTTATTATTAATCCATATCGTTGCAGGTGGCGAAGAAGAGATTTCAACCTGCCCAACTTCTGGTTTTAGCTGAAAAGAAATTTTTTTTTCCTGATCTGATGAAAGCTGAACTTTTTTAGTTTCCGGGTAATAACCAGCTTTCATATAAGTTAATCGATGTTCTACTTTTGTACTGAGGAAAAGCGGCTCCTTTGCTAAAGCACCATTTACAAGAAGTTTTCCACCTTTTGGTGTTAGTTTAGGGATGATCTTTGCCTTTATATGCGCAAGCTGATAGTTACGTTTCACTTTTGACTCAGTGTGAGAAATTTCAAATTGCTCGATTGTGTCTACATAATTGTCAGCTGTAATGCGCAAAAAATACAAGCCGCCATTTTGGCTATGTTCTAAGGGAGTTCTTCCGATCAACTTCTCATTAAGAAAGACTTTAGCTCCGGCAGGCCTTGAAGAAATATTAAGCCTGCCCTCGACAGGTTGCAAATCCACCTGAAACTTTGTCTGCTTGCGTCGTTGAATTTCAACCGTCAACTCTTTAGGCTGAAAAAAAGGGTTGTTAATCTTAACCGTGTGGGTTCCTGCTTCTAATTCGAGATCAAGCCTAGCAGAGAGTGCAGTATCACGACCATTGATTTTCCAGGCAGTCTTTGACAGGTTTTCTTCCTTTCCTAATATGTTTATGATCAGGTGTCCTGGTAGTTCAAATAAATCAAGTGGAAAGACTTTGCCTAGATATACAGAATCTATAGTTTCTGTTGCATCTTTAAAACCTGAAGCAGATACGTTAATAACAGGATTTCCGGCAAGTGAATACACTACATTTCCGACACTAAAACTAAAGCTATCTATTACGCTGATTGTTGCCGACTTACCTGCTTCCAATGGCATAACTTCTACCCGTGTTCCACGAGAATACATAAGTAATACCACTATAAGTAAAAGAATACTCGTCACCATTACACCAGAAATAAGATATATTCTTTTTTGCCGGCTTTGTGCCTTGTCTAATTTCTTATTAAATTGATTCATTACAAATTATGCTGACACTGTAGTTGCTCTGATCATATGGTATTACTACCTGCAATAATTTTGATTTAAAACCCTTACGCGTTCCTACAAAAGTATAGTTCCCTGGTTTTAACTGTATCGTTTTATGAAGAATAACACCCAGTTTCCCTATACCACGTACGTGAACATCAGTCATGTTATCAGACATGACCATGACAGGAATCAGCCGATTAAACGTTGCAATCAGCTTATTTAATTGTTCTGTTTGCTTCTTTATCCCAGAACTATGTTTTGAAGCATACTCTGCCTGCACTAAAATCTTTTTCGCTGCACTAAGAATGCCACTATCTGTAAGACGATAAGGGGATTTGATATATTGACCAAGAACTGACTGGAATTCAAGAATTTCATTAGCACGCTTTACCCCTTTAATCGCTATCTCATTTTCCGGCATATCTTTTATGACTCTGGCAAATCCAGCTTTTGCTTGTTGCCAATTATCCTGGCGAGTTGCCTGTTCTGCGTGCCTGATAGCTTGCTGTATTCGGTATAATTTCTCTTCTGCTAATACCTGGTTCAAAAGCACCTTAAGTTCTTTACGTTTTGGATCAATTTTCTTTGCTTTCTGGTAATGATATCTGGCTTCTTTAATTTTATGATTCTCTATTTCAGAAAAGCCTGATGAAATATGAGTATCGAAACTATTGTTTCTGATCATTTGTTTCAATAAATTAAACCGCTTAGTTTCTTCCGGACGGTTTGAATTAATCTTTAGAACCTGCTCTAATAAATTATGTTCACTTAGCAGGTCATGCTCGGCACGAGCTGCGCTTGCCTTATTTAAGAGAGGAAGAATATGCTGAAGTTTTTCAATATCTTGTTGAAGTGCCTGGGCTTCTGTAGACTGTGAAGCAACTACTAAGGCCTTTTCAATATGTAACTTTGCCTTATCATAATGGTCATCTGAAAAATATAAGGTAGCTTTTTCTATATTATCTTTAAAGATTTGTTCTGATTTATCCAAAATTACTAATGTTTTAGTCGTTAATGATTGAATGTTATTCAATGCATTTAAGTAATCACCATTACTAAAATCGAGCATCATATTCTCATCCAGCTCATTGATCTCGAATAAAGCATTCTGATTCCAGTGTTCGAGATTGGCTGCCTGAAGACGAGGTTCCAGCTCACCTTTGTATTGTTGAAATAATTCTTTAAATTCTTCCCGAATCCTCTCTACATCTGATTCTGATAGTTTTTTTATTTTAGATACGGTAACAGACGTATCCTTTGGTGTGGCAAATTTAAAATAGGGCAGGCTGACCAATATAAGAATACAAGCAACAATGACTATAAGAAAACTAATTATTGCTCGCCATCTTAATTTGGAGCTACGCTGACGTGCCTCTCCAAGTTTTTTCTCAAGCACGTTATTCTAAATAGCTATAGTTGAACATCAGGAGTCTTTTCTTCAGAATAAATTTTTTGCAGAAAAGTACGCCACTGTATGAATTGCTCCCTGGCATTACCAGTCAGCTCAACACTGGCTTTATTAAATGCAATGACCTTTGGTCCCAGTTCCAGATCTACAGATTGGCCCAGTTCGTTCAGCGTATCACGATGTACATTTGCTTCCTCACTGGATCTGAAACTTTGTGCAACTAAAGCAGCGCCCCCTATCCCACCTACAAGTAACCCTGCAGTGCCGGCAGTCTGAGCAGCAACTGAGTTGGAACTTCCACCTGCGACTGCCGCTAAAACACCGAGCCCTATGAGTGCTGCGCCACCAATAGCCTGAGCTAGCGCTTTCTGATTTGCTGCACGTTTTGCCTTAATTTCCAGCAGACTTTGATTCTGCCACATCAAATAACTATCATTCATTCTTGTAGAAAAAGCAGCATAGTTATTTTGTAAGCCGTCAATAAAAAGCTGATCTCGTACTCTAATAGCTTTCACACGCCGAAACATCGGATCTTGATCACTTGGCTTGCCCACAAGCTTGAACTGATCTTCTTCAATTCTGATATATTGCATAAATTCACTATCCGAAAAATTGGCTCCAAACCTAATATCAGATAAATAGTGAAGGTCTTCTAATTCTTTAGATTCATGATCATTGAGTTCCTCAACAATTTCTGTTGCTATTTTTTCAAATAAGGGATCATAGGAATCCTTTCCTCTGTTTCTATAATTCTTATGAAAAGTATCAGAGACTTCATGATCAAAAGATTCATCTAACCATTCGCGACCACTGATATCAATAGCTTCTACCGTTATTTCAACTTCTTCACCATTTGATTCTTTAATCTGACCAAGTATATATAAGTCTCCGGTAGCTGTTCTGTCAGGGGTTACACGGACTGAACCAAATTGTCCAGTTTCATCTAATTTTTCTTTGAGTTTGTAGGCAAAACGGTTGGCTTCTGCCCTGCGTATCTCCGGCCAGATATTTTCATTCTCATAATCTTCCGGGTTTTCAGGCAAACCCGGATCAAAGACTGGGATAATTACATCAAGCTTTGGAAGCGCTTGAACCAAATTAATTTCTTTTGGATTTGAATAGGATGATGATAACGAAGGACCGACTCCTGTCGATGGCTTTGTACTATAGGTTGCACACCCGGAAAGTAGAAATACGTGAAGAATACAGACAGTCAGAATAAAACTGATATCAAATTTCTTAGGAAACATGATCTCTCCCTATAATTATTGGGTTAAACCTTTATATTTTCTATACTCATTCCATAATTGCTCTCTTTTGGTAGGATCAGTCTCATTCTCAGCAGCACGTCGTATTTGTGCCGCAAGCGCGCTGTCATTATCTGCTGACGGAATATCATCAGGAGGCTTACCATTTTGGAGAGAAATATTTACTTTCTTTACACTATTTTCATTATCCGTAGTTTGCGCCACAGGGTTAATTTCAGATTTTTTACCTTTATCCTCAGTAGCAGGATCCCCCTTTGGTAACTCGGTTCCGGACATGGTTGAACTGGCAACAGACCCGCTTGTAGCTCCACTTTCTGAACTACCAGTTGAGTCACCATTACCACCAGGATTACCGTTAGCACCATTGGATTCTACCTTCTTCTTTTCCGACTGACACAGTTCAAATTTGTTCAAGGACTTGTTAAAAGCCTGATCCATATGGTGAATACGTTCACCCCGGGTCAGAGTAGAATCATCTGCATAATCTATTTGTACATTTGTACAATCAACCGATGCTTCAAGATTTTCCTGAGCATAAGCTGTTGACTGAAAGATAAGAAGACCAAATAGAGTAAGAGTGAGTTTTTTCATGACCAAACTCTAAATTAGAGTATAAAAATTACAGTGTAGCAGGAAGATCTCACCATAGCAGATTAAATATTTACTAATATTTTGCCACGTAATTTGATGAAATTACTTATAATGTTACAAGTAAGATCGTACCAGAAGCGAACATTCGTATATGTAGAAATTCTGCAGCATGTTTTCTTATTGAACTTATTTTCCTTGTATCTATCTGTATAAGTGTTTGTTGGTAAAATAGAGATACTTATTTGTCAATTTAAACGTCATTAATTAAAGGAATAAGATCGCCATGATAAAAGGTATTGTAATCACTCTACTGATGATGGAGTTACTTAGCGAGACAGCAGTAGAATCTAAAATACCTACCATGCCTCACAATGGGCAAGGCCAATGTCTTACTGAAGACATGAAAGTAATAGAGTGTTAATAACAGTATGAATATTCAAAGGATTTTGTATAAAGTAAATGCTGAGAGGTCTAGAGAGATTGCTGAATGTCTGCTTTGTGCCAAAAGCGGACATTTAGTTTTTGCCTAATTTACTGTCCAAATACTATTAATGTTGGTACCAAGAGGTGCTAGTCTCATCAACTAGCCCTCTGAACGCACAATACCCATGTGGGAAAGATGAAATTCAGTAAATTGACCATAACTATTCTCAAGATTCAGCTTGATCTCACCTGTAGCTTTCGTACTAGCACTTCCCATTTCAGCAATCTCATACTCGAATCCATGGGGCAAATCGATACGAGCACGATGAATACCTCCGGTTAAGGCATTACGAATGGGCTCACCCTTTGTTTCAAACACGCCTGGTATACTGATATGTCCAGTGCGGTTCTCAACATCGATTGCAAGACTAATTGGTTTAGAAAGTGTTTCAAGTTTATTGGGACTCATCGCAGAATAGACGGCCCATACTGTTGCCATTGGTTCTGTCTCTTCTCCCTGCATTATCCTGATCAGGGCATTTCGCTGTTGTTCATCGGCTTTTTCATCAATGATAAGCTGCATTCTCCCGTTTCCTTCGTGTACCGGGCCAGGCCAGGAATAGATACCTGCAGCTTTTAGCCCATCCAGATTAACATCACCAAAATATCCCTCATTTATTTTAAATCCTGCTGCAGCTTCACAGTTACCATGCGTAGGTAGCGCGTTGAACTGGCATGGGCATCCATAATCACAATTGCAGTTCGCGAAAGCTTGTCCTTTAATTCGCCAATTGACCATAATACTATTCTCCAAATCTATTTTTTTGCAGTTACTCTAAAGTTGATTTACTACTAGAGTTTACTATCTTTTATAATTAGTCAGATGAATCAGAGAAGAAAAAACTCTGTGATGGGTATATTGATGGGTAAAACAAAAAAGCACCCGTAAAGGCACTTTTTTGCTTGGTACTTGGCGGAGAGAGAGTCCCCCATATCATAATTCAAGCCAGTCCGAGATAGTCCGTTCTTCCCTTTATTTACGCTATATTTATAAATTTATTGTCTAACACCATCCAAGCAAACCTGCTACAATCCGTACATCACCAGTACATCAATCCGTACATCTGAGTAAATCGAACATGGCTAAGAATACACAATTATTGACTGCAATAACAGTTAAGAAACTGGTAGAGCCAGGTAGTTATGCCGATGGAGAGGGGCTTTATCTACAAATCAGCCAGACGGGCAGTAAAGCGTGGTTTTATCGCTATGAAAAGGCCGGAAAAGGCCGTAAGCATGGGTTAGGTTCATTCCAAACGGTTTCACTGAAAGAAGCCAGAGTTAAAGCTGATATATGTCGCATTTTACGTGATAAAGGCATAGACCCCATAAACTACAAAAAGCAGCAAGACCTAGCCAACGAACTAGAGAAAGTTAAGGGAGTCACCTTCAGGAATTGCGCACTAGCCTATATGGAGTCTCATAGTGCCGGCTGGAAAAACCGCAAGCACGAGCAACAATGGCGCAATACGCTGGAGACCTATGCCTTCCCTTTTATTGGCAAGCTGGCAGTACAAGATGTTGATACCGGCCAAGTGCTAAAGGTACTGGAGCCAATCTGGTTTAATAAGACAGAGACCGCTTCTCGGGTTAGGCAGCGTATCGAGAATATTCTGGATTGGGCAAAGGTTAGGAAATACCGCACCGGAGAAAACTCCGCCCTATGGCGTGGACACCTGGACAAAATCTTGCCTAAACGTAGCAAGGTGCAAAAGGTTAAACACTTTAGCGCCATGCCTTACGCTAATGTACCGAAGTATTACCGGAACCTGAGAAAACTTGAATCGATAGCTGCTAAATCACTGGCCTTTATCATCCTAACCGCTACCCGTAGCAGCGAAGCACGGGGCACAACATGGAAAGAAATCGACTTAAAAAAAGGTGTCTGGGAAATCCCCGCCGAACGTATGAAGGCAGACCGCCAGCACCGTGTCCCGTTATCCAAGGAAGCTATAGCCATACTGAAAGCAGTTAAGTCTTTCGAGCGTAAAGACGGGCTAGTCTTTCCCGGCTTGAAACAAAACAAGCCGATTAGTGAAGCTGCCTGTATGAAACTGCTAAAGGCCGATCATTCTACCCTGACTATTCACGGGTTCCGTTCCAGCTTTCGGGATTGGTGTGCAGAAATGAGCAACTATCCTCGTGAAGTTGCAGAATCCGCCTTAGCGCATACACTCAAAGATAAAACAGAGGCAGCGTATCAACGGGGTGACATATTCGAGAAAAGGCGCAAGCTGATGGATGCCTGGACTAATTATTGCTTGAAAGGCGAAAACTCAGCTAAGGTAGTACCAATAAAAAAATGGGCATAATTTAACTGTTGATTTGATTCTTCAGCAGGAAAATTTATGAGTAAAAGAGAAAATAAAATAATCAAGTTTTTCGAAGATATGCTCTATCTGCTAGTGAGCATAGGATTATTAATCCCATTTTGTGTGATTTTGTATCAAGTAGTTATATGGATGAAAAATGGTACATGGATTCCAGTCACATTTGGTTGGGGCATTGAATATTTGGGAATTAATCTCTCAGTAATTTATGAGATTGAATGGATGGGGATCAGAAAAATAGCGATCTGGATATTAGAGTCACCGTTGTCACTCATGACACTTGCATTATGTTTCTTTCTCACCTTAATGCTGGGTTCATTAATTGATTACTTACAATCATTTTTTACCCAAACTGAAGGTGATGAGCATTCACTAAATAAATAGTTAAAAATTACCAAGCCTAGAGTAGCTCTTGAACGGTCGGAAACCTTCACCGGCCTGGCTTGGATACTTTTGAAGGATGCGCTGGAAGGAGTGCAAAGTGTCTAATAAATTCACTGGAAAATTAGCAAAAAACCGTCAGCCTAGAAAATGGCCTAAAGTTGGAGCAACCCTTTTACTTGACGAAGATTCTAAGAAAGAAGCAACTGATAAATGTAATGCGGAATATAAAAAGAAATTCATGGAGTATTTTCTTGAAGATTACCAAAAATTACTTTTGTTATGTGAGCATTATGGAATTGAGAAAGCCAATATAAAGGATAAAATCGGCGCAAGTCACATTTATATGCTTGCTCAGCTTTCTATTGCTCTAGCCGAAGAATCGAAAGTCCCCGCCTTCACAGAAAAAAAGAGAAGAGGCCCAAAAGAGAAATGGACAGAATATAACATGGGACTTCTTATAGCTTCAGTAGATAAGAAAGTGAAAGCCAAGCAAGCTGAGGGTAAGAAAGAAGATGAGAAAAAGTCAGTCTCGTGGGCTTGCAAGAATCTCGCAACTAAAGAACCATGGAAAAGTTTTATTTCAGGAGCAATCGAGTCCGAACAGGGTGATGTACTCAGAGTTAAATACTACAAGGCTAAGAAATCAAAAATCTCAAAGTTTATTGGTGAGGCAATGATTATTGATACTAGCATAGACGAGGATTTATGGAACTCATTATTGAAAAAATTGTAATTTAATTATTACATCAATTAATTACTGCTTTATTTTGTAATTAAATAGACACCGAATTAATTCACAATATCTTGGATTCTATCGCACTATTTCGTGTGGCAATAGAACAGCCAAGATTATGAGCAAAGAATCCTTTTATTACCTTTCAGCCAAGGAAGTAGCTCAACGCTATAGCATTGGCATATCAACCGTATGGGACTGGACTTCTAAGAAGTTACTGCCTTCTCCCATTCGCTATGGTCAAAGATGTACCCGCTGGAGTTCTGTCGATCTGGATAAACACGATCAACAGGCAAAGGGGGCTGAGCAATGAATCAAAAAGAAAGCCCCATCACAGAGGTTATTAGTTTTCTTGATAGGCACGGTTATGTGAAAGATATAGACCATTCCTTGAGACTGATAAACAGGAAGAAAAGATAACTTAAATAGTTGTTAAAAAGTGTATGCGGTTTTGTCCCCTCGGTTTTGTCTTATCAGGGTTCAATTAAGTTTAACTTGATCATTAAGTTAGTTATTAGTACCGAACATCATTTTTAACGGTTATTTCTAATATCTATTAATATCTATATCTCCCCCCCCTGTATCCTCATGAGAACAAAGAACAGGAAGTATGTTACTCATTCAGAAACAATGATCCGTAATGGAACGACATATAATCTGAACGTAAAACGTTCGGGTGTTTATTCAGTAATCATTCACCGTGCTATTGACCAGCTAGATATATGTGAGGCCAAATGGAAACGAGTGCTGGTCGTTCGTTTTGACTTACACCAGAGTATTTATACGGACAATAACAAATTGGTTAGCCGCTTTATGAAAAACCTGAAAGCACGATTAGAGCGTGAATATCAGATTCATGATCCAGGCTATGTCTGGGTACGAGAAAAAGAGAAAGCAAAAACACAGCATTGCCACTGCGCACTATATCTGGACGGAAACAAAATACGCCACCCCAAAAAATTGCTTAGAACAATGGAATCTATCTGGCAATCAGTCAGAACAACTAACCACTTGCCTGTTGTCCCCAATCCCTATTATTTCATTGATAACGAACAGACTAAATTAGATGCCGTGTATCGTATCTCCTACTTGGCGAAAACCAGAGGCAAAGGTTACCGTGATATACAGGCTAAAGACTATTCAACAAGCAGACTTATAAACCTGATACCTAAAACAGCTGGCAATTTGTATACACGACCCCCACCCCAAGAATTCAGATACAGTGAGGATATGAACATATCCGGCTCTGCATAAATTTTGATTTTTTAGTAGATTTGTTCAAATACCGATCTGATTTACTGTAGAATTTTTGTTTTGACTATATACCAATGGCTAACCCTGCTACTAAGTTTAAGCATGAACTTGAAATATTAAGAAGAGATGCGGAGGCAGCGAAACAATTCTTCTATGTGTACTTGACGATCCATGACGTTGCAAGTGGACGTCAGGACGTTTATAAGTTTCTGAATCGTTCAGCACTTTTTTGGAATACTGTTCTGGCAGCACTTCAGACTTCCACCTTTATTACTTTGGGACGTATATTTGATACGACCTCAAATCATAATATAGATCATATATTAAATATGGCGAGAAATAATTTATCGATTTTTTCGAAGCATTCACTTGGTATTCGTTTGCAAAAAGGAAAGAACCCCCCGCCTGATTGGATACCTAAATTTCTTCTTGACGCTTACGTACCTACAAATAAGGACTTTCTTCGTTTACAAGCAAATGTTGATAAATACCGTATTACTTATGATGGTGCATACAAAGATATACGCAATAAAATTTTTGCGCATACAGTGATTACTGGATCAAATGCTATTTCAGCAGCTTTCTCTAATACTACTTTCCATGAACTGCAACGGCTTCTTGTGTTTCCAAGCACCATCTATGAAACATTATGGCAATTGTTTGTTAATGGACGGAAACCAATATTAAGCCCACAAAGATATTCTATGAAACAGATTAGAATGTCACCATCTTCTACGACATCAAAATCAAACATTAATGTGCAGGAACGGATCACACATGAAACTGAGCAGTTTTTAAAGAAAGCTGCAAAGTAGGCTGAATAATGTTTTTATTTTTTAAAAATTTGTATCGTTTTATATGTAACGTAGTGCGTTGGGTTACCAAAGACATATTACCTGTTTGGGCAACATTGGGGGTAGCAGTGCTGGTGGCAGGCGTAGTATGGTTTCTTCCTTGCGACTTGGATGATCGTGTTCGGTACTGTGGAATGGCTTTGGAGTTACTTGGGATACTTACAGTTGCATACGGGCTACGCGAGAAGAGGCGTTTATTTGGGCGACCAAGCCTTGTTGATCATTTTAAAAATTGGGTTTTCCAACAGCGCCCTAAATGGCCGGTTAAGGCTGATCATCGAACGACTACTATATCAGGTAGCGTAGGAATATCAGAAGGTAACGATACGTGTATGGCGAAAGGTTTCTCACGTGGCGCCTCTCTTGAAGATAGAGTAACTGCTATTGAGGTACGTTTAGATACACAGGAAGATAAACAACTAAAAATAGAAAGTCAGCTTAATGAAGAAATCTGCAATATGGAAAATGCCTTAGACACTGAGCGTCAATCGCGTAAGTCTGCTCTAAATAAACTTCATGCCTTACTTGATACATTTGGAGCCGGTAATTTAAACCTTGAAACTATCGGTGTTATTTGGTTAGTTCTTGGCGTAATACTAGCGACTATCCCGTCCGAAATTGTATTGGTTCTCACATAGCTTCAAATAGTAGCAATGAATTCAGTCTTTTTCTATTAATGGCATTATGAATGTCCGCTTTTGGCACAAAGCAGACATTCGCTATGAAAGAATCTGGTGCTCTAGCAGATAATACTACAGTACGATAATGTAACTTATCGAAAACACAACATTTTTGACATACTCAAACAATTAATTGTTTAATCGACACCATCAATAAAGGTTTCAACAAAATCACATATCTTACCGATGATGCGTTCCGCAATAGAGCTACGCTCCCGCAATGATGGACGTTTTCCCATGATTTCTATAATTTCATCCCTCATAGGTGGCTTTTCGGTGAACAGGTAGTTGCCAAGGACTTTTTCTAGCCCTTCAGGGTCAAGCCCTTCATCTTCGCTAAGTGCAATAAGAGACTTCCGTTTCTCTTCTGTCCAGTAAGCATCGAACTCCTCACCCACGTCTGCACTCGCTGTCATATCAGCAAAATGTTCAGAGATAAATCGCTCAATAAGTTCTTTCTTGCTTCTGAGGTGTGTCTCGGTATCCAGAATGTCCATGATGGTCTTGCGTGCCTTCGCTTGCTCTTCTGGCTTCTTATCCTTCATATTGCGGAGCAGGCTTATAATGTAGCTCACATTGATTTTATCGCGGCTAATCAGTTCAATCTCGAAATCAATATCATCAAGGATTGAAACTTTTTCTTTTTCTTTTTCGCTACGAACCTTGTCGTATAAATCCAGATATTTACTTCTGAAGTCAGCAAAAAGCTGCTCATTCATAGGTAGATCGTCAAAAGTAAACTCAGTAAAACAGTCGAGAACATTCTTGATACGAATAACCTCACGGAAAGCATGAATAAATTTGGCTTCATCTTTCTCTGTCATCAAGTCATCCACGCTTGAAACATCGGGAGTAATCATCAGAAGATTAGCAACCGCCTCTCCAAATTTTCTTACATAATCTTCATAAGGGGCGAGGATAATTTTTTCTTGAGGCTCTTTATTGGCAAACAGTTCAATAGCCTTGTCAGTCGCAGGCTTTAAATTGCGGAAGCAAACGACGTTCCCCTGTGATTTTTTTTGCCCCATCATTCTATTTGTGCGGGAATAGGCTTGTAGGAGGCCGTGGAATTTTAGGTTTTTATCTACGTAGATTGTATTCAACGGCTTACTGTCAAAACCTGTTAAAAACATATTTACAACAAGAAGAATATCTACTTCCTTGTTCTTAACCCGTTTCCCAATATCTTTGTAATACGCATAAAAAAGTTTGCCGTCCTTCGTGGAATAATTTGTCTTAAACATCTTGTTGTAATTAACGATATACTCATCCAGCTTTTCACGGCTGTGTTTGTTTGCGGGAGCACCCTCTACAGGCATATCGTCACCCGTCCCCATGCCATCCGCGTCAGCATCTTCTTCATTCGCTTGGTAAGAGAATATTGTTGCCACTTTCAGATTATGCTCTCCAGCTTCTTTCTTGGCTTGAAAAAGTTCGTAATAAGCAATTAGGCTCTTTATATTTGAAACGCAGAATATTGCCGTAAACTCGCGGCTATGTGTTTTGCGATCATGGTTAGCAATGATGTAATCGGTGATTTTTTCCAAACGCTCTGGTGCTTCCATCACCTCTGCGGTATCAATTGCCTCTACTTCAATATCGACAACCTCATCCTTCTTCTTGAAGGTACGGATATACTCAACGGAAAATTTCAGTACATTCTCATCCCGAATAGCATCAGTAATCACATAGCTATGTAGAGCAGACTCTCCGAATAAATCGGCTGTCGTTCGTTTTCCTAGCGCATTCTTCGCAGCATTTTCGGCAAAAATAGGCGTACCCGTAAAACCAAACATTTGAACACTATCGAAATATTCAGTTATTCGTTTGTGTGTTTCTCCAAATTGACTACGGTGACATTCATCGAAGATAAACACCATCTTCTTGTTCTTCAACCCGTCCATTGTTTTAAGATGTCGCTCCTTACTGATAGCGGTATTAAGCTTCTGAAGAGTTGTTACTATTAAGGGCGTATCATCACCAAATTGCTTAACCAGCTTGGTCGTATTGTTTGTTGCATCAACGCTTCCCTCTTGGAAGCTGTTGAATTCTGCAATGGTCTGATAGTCGAGGTCTTTACGATCAACAACGAAAACGACCTTATGTACTTTAGGGTTTTGCGTTAAAATCTGTGCGGCCTTGAAAGAGGTCAGCGTTTTCCCCGATCCGGTCGTGTGCCAGATGTAACCGTTCTTATTGGCTGTTAGAACCTGCGCAACAATTGCCTCCACCGCGTAATATTGATACGAGCGCAAAGCCATAAGCATTTGATGGCTTTCATTCAGGACAATATATTTTGTAATGAGCTTGGAAAGCCGGCACTTCTCAAGAAATACCGCAGCGAACTCACTAAGCTGACTTATCTTGTTATTCTTCTTATCTGCCCAGAAGAATGTTTGCTTAAAGTCCCGCTTATTCACGGGATTATTCGCATAGTATTTAGTATTCACACCGTTACTAATCACAAAAAGCTGAATATAGCCGAACAATCCATAACCTGCCGCAAAGCTGTGCCTGTGATAGCGGTTTGTCTGGTTAAATGCTTCTTTCATTTCAAGGCCGCGCCGTTTCAGCTCAATCTGGCAAAGCGGCAAGCCGTTGACCAAAAGCGTCACGTCATAACGGTTTGTATATTTGTCCGTCATGGTAATTTGATGCGTCACCTGATATTCGTTTTTGCACCATTGGACTTGGTTAATCAGATCGATATAACCCGTTGTTCCATCGTCTTTAGTGTAATCAATCTTATCCCGTAGAATTTTGGCCTTCTCAAAGATATTGCCACGCGCAAGCTTGTTCAGAATTTGCTTAAACTCGTAGTCAGAAAACAAAACCTTATTGTGCTTTTCCAGTTGCCGCTTGAGATTGACCAGTAGCTTTTCTTCATTGGCAATTGCGACCTTTTCCCAACCCAGCGTTTCAAGCTGGGCAACAAGAGAATTCTCTAATTGTTGTTCGGTCTGTGCGTTCATTCTTCTTCTGCTTCAAGCCGCAATTTATAATCGCCAAGCTCAATTTTGTATGTTTCAAGCTCTTGCTCAAATAATGCCTTGCTATACAAAACAGTGTTAGGCATCGAGTTAAGCTCATCAAGATACGTATTAAACTCTGGATTTTCATCATATTCGATCACAGGTTCAGCCAGATAATCCAAACGTCTGAGCATATATGTGCATAGATTTTCCGTCACGCCGATAATCAGCTCCGCAAAATCAGCATCATTAACCTGCTTTTTCAGTGAAGCCCTGCCGTGACCTATATCGCAATGGTCATTTCGAATATCACCTATATAGTTAACAACGCCAGTCAACCTCTTACATAAATCAGCATCAGAAAACCCTTTACCTTCCTGCAAAGAATCTAAAGCGCGACGGCATAAGGGGCTGAGGCTCTCATTTTTATGTGCCTCTAGGGGTTCTTGTTTCAGAATGTGCAATGTGAGCTTGCAAATACCTTCAATAGTAGCCTTACAGGCTTCGATAGAAATGTCGGGCTTTTCTTCAATGTATTTTTCGATGACATCAAGATGGCTGTGGTAATAATCAAGATTATGTCGCTTAATCTGGTGTATTTCATGCTTGAGCTTTTCCATTCACCCAGCCCTAAACAAACATCTGTTGCAACAAACCTTTTTTGAAGGTCTTAGCTTTGCCCAGCTCTTCGGAAACAAGAGCAATTTTGTCATCAATCGCAGAAAGAAAATCAGCGATTATCTTTTGTTCGTCTGGATGAGGATATGGAACTTTTTTATTCTGATACTCAGCTATCCAATGCCGTTTGTGCTCCCCTAGAGCAAATCTTATTTGTGTCATAGCTGCGTGAATGAACTTAATATTGTCCTTATCATTTTTAATGGTTAGCATCTTCATTGCGGATGACTTCGCTTTAAACGGAAAATCCACATAATGAAAGGCCGTAGTAAAATCATCAAAAATAATAGTGGGGAGGTCATCATTAAAGATACCTTCTGTTTCATCAGTGTAGCCTAAAATGAAAGTTTTTCCTGCTGTAAGAACGGGGGTTTTGTATTCATCTGAGTATTCTGTAGACGACACAAGATAATTTGTTGGCTGTTGATAATCTAACAATTCACCCAGCTTTTTCTCTTCCCAATCAGGAAAGGGATTACCGTTATCATCGATAAAGCGAAGCTCTTGCGAAAAGAGCTTTTGCATACAGCACTTTTTGTAATCTTCCAGCAGATCTTTCTTTTTCTGAAGTTGCGCAATCTTCTCATCCACCGCCCCCAAAAACACCGCAATTTTTTGTTGTTCTTCTTTTTGCTCAGGAGCTTTTATCTTCGTATTTTTAATCGCACCTATTCCAAGGTTCTTAATAGTGGTGCCAGTCAAACCTAAAAAAAATTCTTTTTGAACACTATGTGTTTGCATCAACTGATACGTAAACTCTTTACAAGCGGAATCAAGAATATTTAAATAGCCTGCGCTTTTTCCCAAAACTACTTTTTCACCAGAGTAATAAGCCAAACTGCCAATAGTGCCGTTTATCGATATAAGTATTGTCCTATCACTCAAATCTTTTTTGTGGTTTTCTGCTTCAGATTTTTGAAGACGTTTAGTGTTTTCTGAAATTACTATTCGGCTGTTTTGTAGATTATTACCGTTAATAAAAAAATATTCTCCTTCATCGCAGTATTTAGGAGTGGTGTGCATTCCATCACTAACCTTTGATGCAAAACTGCCAAGTTTGCAGAGTTTCCAATCATCATCGAACTCAGGAAATCTTATTGTGGGAACGGCTTGTTCTTGCTGCGGCATATAACTACCCCTTTACGCTAAAAGGAGATTTAATGCCAAGCTGGTCACAAAATCCAGCGATGGTTTTATCCGTTTCGGCCATCGCATTCCCAAGCTTCACAAGTTCCCTGGCCACGGCGTCCAGATCAACCTGCTCTTCTTCCTCAAACGTATCAACATAGCGAGGAATATTGAGGTTATAGTCGTTTTCAGCAATTTCACTTAACGGCGCAGCGTAAGCATATTTCTCAATGCTCTCTCGCTTTTCGTAAGTTTCTATAATCTTTTTGACGTTTTCATCAGTTAATTTGTTTTTATTACCTTCTTTTTCAAAGTCAGCGCTCGCATCAATGAATAAAACATTATCATCATGCTTACGGCATTTTTTAAACACCAAAAGACAGGCTGGAATAGACGTGCCGTAAAACACATTGGCGGGCAGGCCAATCACGGTATCCAGATAATTTTGTTCCTTAATAATGTATTCGCGAATTGTGCCTTCCGACCCGCTACGAAATAATACGCCATGCGGCAACACCACCGCGCCCGTTCCGTTATCGGCCAGTTGGTGAATGATGTGCTGCACGAATGCGAAGTCGGCCTTTGATGAAGGGGCAAGTGCACCGTATTGGCTAAACCTGTCATCGGTTTCATTAAGGGGGTTATCCTTACCCTTCCACTGCGCGGAAAACGGAGGATTAGCCACAATTGCCTCAAACTCTCTATCCAAGTGCATAGGTTCTTCGAGAGTATCTTCCTGACTAATATCAAAACGACTAAAATGAACGTCATGAAGTATCATATTCATCCGCGCAAGGTTGTAAGTTGTGCGGTTCAGTTCTTGCCCGAAAAATTTACCAACTTTGATTTCTTTGCCAATTCGCAAGAGCAATGAACCTGAGCCACACGTAGGGTCATAAGCGTTTTTGATTTGTCCTTTCCCCAACGTAACAATCTTGGCGAGAATTTTTGAAACTTGAGCGGGCGTATAAAATTCTCCGGCTTTCTTACCCGCACCCGATGCAAATTGTGAGATTAAATATTCATACGCATCGCCAAGAACATCAGACTCAATTTCATCCAACTGAAAATCAACCTTATCGAGATGCGCGAGAACTTTCGCAATCAAAATGTTGCGCGCAGAGGGGCTACGCCCCAGTTTCGTACTGGCAAGGTCCATATCTTCAAAGAGATGATTAAAATCATCCTCGCTCTCATTACCCATTGTGCTTTGTTCAATGGCATTCAAGATGGCTTGCAGGTCTTCGAGAATGAAATTGTCGGTTGCCTCCTCATCATCTTCATCAATCTTGATGTTACCTCTTATGGTGAGGGCGCTGAACAACTCCTCAGGGCGTAGGAAATAACCTAGCTTTTCAAGTGATTCCTCTTTAATTGCCTTGAGGTCTTTCTTGTCTGTAACAAGGGAATAATCTTTGACACTTTCAGTTTCGAGCAATTTATTGGCAAAAAGATGCTGCTTTTCGGAAAGGTATTTGTAGAAGATAAAGCCAAGGATATAGTCGCGGAACTCATCCGCTCCCATCTTGCCACGTAATTCATTGGCAATCTTCCACAGTTGTATTTGGAGCCTTTGTTTTTGTTCTTCAGTCATATTTTTGTAAAATTTTTAAAATGGCAAGCCCTAGTAAGATTACTGCATATATATTTTTCACTAAAGCATTAGTAAATTTTAATGCAAGATACTAACAAAGACTTAGTTTACGAGGCTGGGAATTGAACTCGCTGTAATATTATGACCACATAGAATGCCGTAACCATTTCCCATGCTGTCCCTTATCACGCATAGGTTCGGTATTGTATCTTATGAAAATTATTGTGTGATAACAAACGGTACGAAAATTAGCGAACGTTAAAGTTCAGAACTACTACCTTACTATATTTTTGATACTATAAGCTCCGTAATTTCCACTGCGATTTCTTCGATTGTATGTGTGGCCGTTCTACGAGCAACCTTATCTGCAATCGATGGATTAAAATCAACTATTACGTAGTCTTAGACTTATTTTTGCGAGTTACCGCGAAGGACAGCAATACTTAGTATTCGAATGTCCGCTTTTGGCACAAAGCAGACGTTCGTCTAGTTAATATTCTTTGTTAATTGTGTTTCAATAGTAGATGAGTCAAACCTTGAGAATAAATACTTTATCCAATTAGATAATAAGCACCATTTCTCTCTGTAAATCAGAATACCCGCTCCCTTTATACTCCCTTATGAAACTGTACTCTATACTAAAGGTGAAACGCCCTGTTTTAGCCACATTTGGGAAAGCTATAAAATAGCTACCATTCACCTTCAATACTACTTACATCAAAGAACTAAATTACTAATCTATACAATTAGCCTCTAACCTCCCATTTATCTAAAATACTATAACATCTAAACTATTAAACTACTTTATATCAATGGCTTAAAGATAATACTGTCGGTAATTTGATAATTGAGCATGAAAAAGTCCAATCTCAAACCAAGAAAATAGAGGTAAATAGGCTAAAACAGGCATTAAGGGAGAGCCTATAACAATCGTTCAGAGAATCATTGTCCAACACATAGTAGAAAGTGAAGATAATAGTACACGCTGTATTGGGGACGATAGAACTAAGGTTATTAACTGATACCATACAGCTTTTGAGTCAAAACTCTAAATTTTGGAAATCAAAAGTAAATGCGTTATTATTAGATTAAGCCCGTACATCAATCCGTACATAGCATAAGATAAATATAATTAATATTGTTATTTATCAGCAGAATATCATGGAATGATGGCGGAGAGAGAGGGATTCGAACCCTCGATAAGCTTTTGAGCCTATACTCCCTTAGCAGGGGAGCGCCTTCGACCACTCGGCCATCTCTCCTTTTGAGAAAAGGCGACAGAATAGCGGTTTACGACTTCCTGGTCAAACCGATATGTTGCCTTACTCTGATTTTAGAGCGCATGATCTAGATCAAAAGCTTTGTGAAGTATCCGTACTGCCAGTTCCATGTATTTCTCGTCTACAATTACAGAAATTTTTATCTCTGAAGTGGAAATCATTTGAATATTGATACCCTCTTCTGCCAAAGAACGAAACATTTTACTGGCAATACCAACATATGAACGCATACCTACACCAACAATAGATACCTTTGCTATATTGTCGCCACCGACAACGTCCCGTGCACCGATATGAGGTTGTACCTGACTTTTGAGCATATCCATCGTTCTATCAAATTCATTTCGATTTACAGTAAACGAGAAATCCGTCATGCCATCATTACCAACATTCTGGATTATCATATCTACGTCAATGTTTGCATCGGCCACAGGGCCAAGAATCTGATAAGCAATGCCAGGACGATCTGGTACACCCAGAACAGTAATCTTGGCCTCATCACGGTTAAATGCAATACCTGAAATAATCGCCTGTTCCATATTTTCGTCTTCCTCAAAAGTAATCAGAGTACCTTCGCCCCCTTCTTCAAAACTTGAGAGTACTCTTAATTTCACCTTGTATTTACCTGCAAATTCGACGGAGCGTATTTGAAGAACTTTAGATCCGAGACTTGCTAATTCCATCATTTCTTCAAAAGTGATAGACTTCAGCCGTCTTGCTTCAGGGACAATACGTGGATCAGTGGTGTAAACACCATCTACATCAGTATATATCTGGCATTCCTTGGCTTTAAGCGCCGCCGCCAATGCTACGCCAGTAGTATCAGATCCACCACGACCTAATGTCGTAATATTACCGGTTTCATCCACACCCTGGAATCCAGCTACCACCACAATATATCCTGCATCTAAATCTGCCTGAATTCTACTCTCATCAATCTTAAGTATGCGCGCTTTGTTATGAGCATCGTCTGTTAATATCCGTACCTGAGCCCCAGTATAGCTTTTGGCTTTGTAGCCCATCTCAATTAGAGCCATTGATAACAAGGCTATGGTGACCTGTTCACCGGTAGAAACCATAACATCCAGCTCTCGCGAATCGGGAATATCCTGTGTCTCCTTGGCCAAAGCAAGGAGACGATTAGTTTCTCCGCTCATGGCAGAAACCGCCACTACCATTTGGTGTCCTAGTGATTGGAATTTAGCTATTCGACAAGCAACTTTTTTAATGCGCTCAATGCTTCCAACCGATGTTCCTCCATATTTTTGGACGATAAGTGCCACGATTATTAATATCTCTCCCTAATTATTATTTTTACAGATATATAGATATTACCTGATTCCCGGAAAGAACACTAAGCGTGTGTATGAAATTCTGCAAAGATAAGTTGATTGTAAAGGCTGCTTAAAAAATAAAGGAGTTACACATTAGTCTTAACAATCAGACCAAGAGAATTAATCTCTTTTCCAAAAGACTCAATCCAGCTTTGAGTAACTTTTGTAAGTCGTGGTGACTCGGGCTGCATTGAAGAACGTGCCAGTCCATATAGAAGCACTCCTTGAATCAGAGTGCCTTCCTGCAATAATTTCTCAATAAATTCTAGGTAAGCTTCAATTTCTACTCTGGCAGGAGGATTACTATCAGTTTTGAATACACATGTCTGGACCCAGGTAGGACATAATGACGCGGATAATTTCAGGTTGTTACGAACTTGTCTGGAACTTATATGTGTATTATTAATTTGTTGCCTTTTTTTGCGTATGACACTGTCCAGTTTGAACCAAACTTCACCATTAAGTTCTGCTAAGCGCCTAAGTCCTGCCTGCACATTTGACCTGTCAATCAGACTCCCATTTGTAATCAATACCACCCTGAGATCTTTAAGCGAATCAAAGCTTAATTTTACTTTTCCAATTATATCTATTACCTGCTTAAATTTTCTGGCACTAGTAGGTTCTCCATTTCCAGATAAAGCAATATCACTAATGCGTCTTGCACCTGGTTTCACCTGCTCTTGCATAAATGAACCGTACATTATTTCCTGTAAAAAATCATATAGCTCTTTTTCAAGTCTAATTAGATCAATTGTTGGTGCTGAGCCTCGTTTCAGTTCTGGTACCTGACAATAAATACACCGCCAATTGCAAGCACTATTAGGATTAAGATTAATTCCGACTGATACGCCTCCGGCACGGCGTGAAACCACAGGATAAATATAGGTTAGCCCAACAATATCACGACTGTGGTCAGTGATATTCAATAGTTTGGAAGACCCTTGCAATGTTACAATCTTGCTTATGTTAATCTCCAGTAAATTGGAATTCGATGCCGGTCATCGTATCCCTTCCCACAATAGTCATTGTCGCCATCTGCATGGCCACCGATATGCTATTGAAATAACTCTATCTGGCAACATTATCACTGATGAAGGTATGGCTAATCAAGGCATGGTAATGGATTATTCAGAAGTAAAGCGCATTGCAAAGGATGTACTTATAAATAAATGGGATCATGCTTTTCTTGTTTATTCAGGTGATATACAGGTGCTACAATTTCTACAGTCCATTAAAGACCATAAGACGGTGATCCTGGATATGCCACCCACAGCAGAGAATCTGGCACTAACTGCATTTGATATACTTGATCGTGCCTATAAAGATAATTATGAAAATAACCTCAGGTTGGAACAGGTTCGTTTGTATGAAACACCTAACTGCTGGGCTGATGCGATTCGGAAAAAAAATTAACATATTCCCTGATAACTGACAAAATCTGGTTATGTGATACAACTTAAAGGGTAATGATAGATGTGTAACACTTCAGCATGTCTGGACAATCAGGACTGAAAATTAGATGCTGAGATATTGTAAAAACTAAGTTCCCTCAGTATTGTGAAGGTGACGCATAACTTTCAAATCTTGTGTACTGTCCTAAGAAGGTAAGATCAATTTTACCTATAGGACCATTACGCTGCTTTCCAATGATAATTTCAGCGATTCCTTTATCTTGTGTTTCAGGGTTGTAAACCTCATCACGGTAAATGAACAGGATTAAATCAGCATCCTGTTCAATAGCACCGGATTCACGTAAATCTGACATCACTGGGCGCTTATGTGGGTTAGGACGTTGCTCCAAACTACGATTCAATTGTGATAATGCTACTACCGGGACCTGTAGTTCTTTAGCCAGTGCTTTTAGAGAACGTGAAATCTCAGAGATTTCAGTTGCACGATTTTCACCTTGGCTGGTGGAAGACATTAATTGTAAATAATCGACAATAATTAATCCAAGGTCATTGTGTTGACGATGCAGTCTACGTGCTCGTGCTCTTAGCTCCAGGGCATTTAGCGCAGCACTTTCATCGATATATAATGGCGCATCATTTAATTTACCAAGTGCATGTGTAAGTTTAGACCAATCCTCGTCCAACAAACGTCCGGTACGGACCTTATGCTGGTCCAGCTGACCTACCGAACCCAACATCCGCATTGCTAACTGCGCTCCACCCATTTCCATACTAAACACAGCCACTGGTTTTTTTAGCTCAAGTGCCACATGCTCGGCAACATTCAGTGAAAAAGCTGTCTTACCCATGGATGGCCTGCCAGCCACAATGATTAAATCCCCTGGCTGAAAACCAGATGTCTTCTGATCAAGATCACTAAACCCGGTAGCAATGCCCGTTACATCACTTGGATTCTCTTGGTTGTAAAGTACTTCTATACGTTCAACTACTTGTTTAAGTAGTGGCTGAATATCACTGAAGCCCTGCTTCCCACGTGCGCCTGCTTCTGCGATTTGAAATACCTTAGATTCAGCTTCATCCAATAAATTAGCAGCAGAACGTCCGGCAGGATTATAGGATGAATCAGAGATATCCACTCCAACCTGTGCAAGTCTACGCATCACCGACCGCTCGCGTACTATCTCTGCATAGCGACGAATATTTGCTGCTGATGGCGTATTCTGTGCCATCGTACCAACGTAGGTAAGTCCCCCTGCATTTTGCAGATCAGCGGAGATTTCAAGTGACTCAGCAACAGTCACCACATCTGCCGGTTTGTTATGTTCAATCAGCTTGCAAATATGGCGATAAATGAGGCGATGATCAAACCGATAAAAGTCTTCCTCATTAATAATATCGGCTACTTTATCCCAGGCCTGATTATCTAACAGTAGTCCGCCCAATACCGACTGCTCAGCTTCAACCGAATGTGGTGGCGTCTTATAAGAATCAGCTGACTGATCACCGGCTACAGTTGATAATATTTGGGCCATAAAATTTGAGCGAATTAATATGTCGAATGAAAAGTAATTCTACCACTAGCTGATGTAAGGAGAAATAAAAAGGGCTGTCTCCAGCCCTTTTTATTAATTTGGCAATAATTCTGATTCAGATAGCCGCTTCACCCAACACTGATACAGTGATATTTACCAATACGTCACTATGTAAGACAATAGTTAACGAGTGGTCACCCACGTGTTTCAAAGGTCCCTGAGGCATACGGACCATAGTTTTATCTATCTCAAAACCCTGAGTCTTCAGCGCATCCACAATATCAGCGTTTGTAACTGACCCAAACAACTTGCCGTCAACTCCTGTTTTTTGGGCAATCTGTACCATTAAACTATCAAATTTAGCCGCATAGGCCTGAGCATCAGCTAATATCTCTGCTTGTGCCTTTTCCAGCTCAGCACGCTTAGCTTCAAACTCTGCAATACTAATATCTGTTGCCCGCTTTGCCTTACCCTGAGGAATCAGAAAATTCCGAGCATAGCCATTTTTTACATTTACTACGTCACCAAGTTGCCCAAGGCTGGCAATTTTCTCCATCAATATGATTTGCATGCTATCACCCCTCAGTGTAAATCGGTATATGGCAGCAGAGCAAGGTATCTTGCCCGTTCAACAGCTCCACCTAATTGGCGCTGAAAATGTGATTTTGTGCCGGTAATACGTGCAGGAATAATCTTGCCATTTTCATTAATGAAATCTTTCAGTATATCGATATCTTTGTAATCTACCTTTTTAATTCCTTCTGCAGTAAAACGACAGAATTTTCTACGCTTGAACAGCGGGCGATTTGCGCTCTTATCCTTATCTTTGTCTCTACCGTCTTTACGCTTAGTTATAAAGCGACCCATAATTTTTTCCTATTATCTAATTATATTAAATATACATTACCAACATACAGTATAAGCTGCTGACACTTAGCTTTCTCTTTGCCAGATAATCATTCAGTAAATTATTTAGCCTACCTTCCGATGTTAATTTCTACAGCTTCTTCCGTTCGTGAGGCAGGTCGTGTTTTATCATCCCTCATCATTGGTGAAGGTGTAACTACCGGACCATCCATCCTAATAGTAAGATAACGAAGAATTGCATCATTGAATTTAAAGGCATGATCCAGCTCTTCCAAAGTTTCCTGATCACATTCAATATTCATTAGTGCGTAATGTGCTTTATGAAGCTTATTAATCAGGTATGCAAGTTGGCGGCGCCCCCAGTCTTCCTGGCGATGAACTTTCCCGTTCTTAGCAGTTACCATTCCATGATAACGTTCAATCATTGCAGGCACTTGTTCACTCTGATCAGGGTGCACAATAAAAACAATCTCATAATGTCGCATGTATACTCCTTTCGGGTAAAATCTCCCGCTTTATGAATACGGTGAGATAAGGATTAAGAGGGATGGCATTTTAACTAATTAATGAAACAATATCAATCAGAAACGACACCGAGCTTGTAAAGTTACAAGACTATCAATAAACCAGAATCTAAATCATTATTGACACCGAATATTTTAACAACTGTAATTTCTCCGGAATCCTATTCCCCCCTACTCATCCTTTGCCGACAAGTCTCGAATAAACATATGCCTGCGCTAACTGAAACATTAAGACTCTCAACGCTACCCAGCATAGGAATTGAAATCAACTGATCACATGTTTCACGAGTAAGCCTCCGCATGCCCTCACCCTCTGCACCTAATACCCATGCCACAGGACCATCGATTTTAGCAAGCTGAAGATTACTATTCGTATTAGCATCAGTACCAATTATCCACACGCCATGTTCCTTCAATTTACGTAATGTACGGGCAAGATTAGTAACAGAAATATATGGGATGGAATCAGCAGCGCCACTTGCCACCTTGTATACTGAAGTAGTAAGCCCGACGGAACGGTTTTTTGGTGCAATCACCGCATTAACACCAAAAGCATCCGCCACACGCAAACATGCACCCAAATTATGTGGATCCTGAACACCATCCAGAATCAGAAATAGTGCAGGTTCAGTTAGAGTTTCAAGTACGTCCTCAATATCAATATAATTACATGTAGTATCAATATTTGCTGCAACACCTTGATGACTAGTACCACCTGACATGGCACCAAGCCTTGCTCCATCACATAATATTAAGTGTATCTTCTGGGCTTCCGTAAGCTTTATTAAATCACGGGCACGTTGGTCGCGACGGGTGGAATCTAAAAATATCTCTTTGACACTACGCGGATTCTGCCGCAAACGACTGGTGATTGCATGAAAACCAAATATAAGACGAATGTTTGACATTAAGTTAGGTAATAAAAGCCCTTGGGTAACTCAGTAAAATACAATCTACCATCAAATTTAACTAAAATATGGTAAAACTTATTTATAAAGATATATCAAAACTCTACTCATTCTTGCCGGCTGGTACAAAATCAATCTTGCTGCTTTCCAAGTCAACTCGCACAATTTTAACCCTCATCCGGTCACCAAGACGATATTGTCTGCCACTACGCTCTCCTATCAGCATATGCTTTACAGAATCAAAATGAAAATAGTCTTTGGCTAATTCAGAAATATGCACCAATCCCTCAACATAAACGCCATCCAATGCAACAAATAAACCAAAACCAGTAACACCACTAATAACTCCTCCAAAACATTCCCCGATTCTGTCTTGCATATAGAAACATTTAAGCCAAGACTCTACATCTCGACCTGCTTCATCAGCACGACGCTCTGTCTGTGAACAATGCTTTCCTAGTTCATGCCAGTTACCCGGAGAATATGTTGCCCCTTTAAGTACTGCCTTGATTGCCCTGTGCACCAGAAGATCCGGGTAACGACGGATAGGTGAAGTAAAGTGAGTATAGGACTCATATGCCAGTCCGAAATGACCTGTATTATCAGGGCTATAAACAGCCTGACGTAGGGATCGTAGCATTACAGTCTGAAGTAATTGTGCATCGGGTCTATCTTTAATTTTTTTTAATGTCTTAACATAATCCTTGGCACATGGATTATTTCCACCACCTAGCTGTAAACCAAACTCTTTGAGGAAATTACGTAGAGCATCAAGCTTTTCTGATGTGGGACCCTCATGAATACGATAAACCGTAGGCTGTTTATGTTTCTGTAGAAAGTCTGAAGCACATACATTTGCCGCCAACATACATTCTTCAATCAATCGATGAGCATCATTTCTTTGTACTGGTAATATCTGTTCAATCTTACCCAAATCATTGAAAATCATTTGGGTTTCTATAGTTTCAAAATCAATAGCACCCCGCCTCTTTCTTGCCTTAAGTAATACCTTATATAATTTGTAGAGCAATTGAATGTGCTGAACCATCTTTGTGTGTTGTTTGGCAACTTCACCCTTTGGGTTACTAAGTATTTCTGCTACCTGACTATAGGTAAAACGAACGTGAGAGCACATTACTGACGGATAAAAACGGTAATTATCAAAATTTCCGTCAATGTTGATGGTCATCTCGCATACCATACATAAACGCTCGACTTGTGGATTAAGTGAGCACAGTCCATTTGATAGTGCCTCCGGTAGCATTGGAATCACTCGTCTAGGAAAATATACCGAGTTGCCACGATTAAGTGCTTCCTGGTCAAGTACATCGTTTGGTCGCACATAGTGACTAACGTCAGCAATTGCAACATATAACCTGTAACCCTTTCCTTCACGCTCACAATACACTGCATCATCAAAGTCTCGTGCAGTTTCACCATCTATAGTTACCAGTGGCAGATGACAAATATTTTCTCGCCCCACCAGATCTTCTTTCAGTACTTTTTTAGGAAATTTAGCAGAGAATTCTTCTACTTTACGTGTAAATTTATACGGCAAATCATGCTTGCGAAGCGCAATTTCAATCTCCATTCCGGGTGCAGTATAATCCCCCAGAATTTCAACAATACGCCCAATAGGCTGAGCATTTTTACGAGGCTGCTGAATAATCTCTACAGTTACAACCTGTCCCGCTCCAGCGTTCATAGACTCTTCTTTTGGTACCAAAATAGCCTGACTAATTCTCTTATTCTCAGCTTCTACAGAAAGGATGCCATATTCAATATGTAATCGACCTACCAACTGCTTTATAACGCGCTCCAGCACCTCAACAATGGTTCCCTCCCTGCGCCCACGTCGATCTGTTCCAATATTACGCACCATCACGATGTCTCCGTGCAAAACCTTGTGCATCTCTTTCGGACTAAGGAATAAATCAGTGGAACCATCATCAGGGATAAGAAACCCAAAACCATCTGCGTGTCCCTGTACCTTGCCCTTGATGAGGTCTAATTTTTCTACTACATAGATGTAACCTTTGCGGTTACACATAATTTGACCTTCGCGCATCATTGCAGAAAGTCGTCTGCTAAAGGTTTCTTTTTCTTCTTGAGTAATCTCGAGCAAACCTTGCAACGTTAGCTCGGTAACTGGAACACCCTGCTCATTTAATATTTTCAGAATAAATTCTCTGCTTGGTAGCGGATATTCGTACAGCTCCTTTTCTCTTTCAATATGGGGATCAAGATTACGAAGTTTACTTCCTTTATTGTTTGACAAGACAATGATTTCCTATAAAATTGCGGCTCTGCTTATCGCCCTGATTTTGAATACCGAATTGCCCAGATGGCGGAATTGGTAGACGCACTAGGTTCAGGTCCTAGCGGTGGCAACACTGTGGAGGTTCGAGTCCTCTTCTGGGCACCATAGTCTTTGATTTTCATATGGTTGTAATATATATTTAATCTTATTTATACGATTGTTCTTTCGTTATAAAACCTTATGCGTTTTTAGTACTAACTACAATTAATGGTTAGTCTTCCTAAAATTATTCGCCTAAATTCTTAGACAGTATACAAGTAGTAAAGTACTTCATCCCACTAAATTACACTAATTGCCATTGGAAGATACAAAGCCTGGACCTCTGGTGGGCGTCTTGAGGAGTAGTTAATAATGAAATACTAATTATTCTGATTTTTTCCTTTTGACCTGGAACAGCCACTTGCATAGACTAATAACCTTCTTCATCGTGTAATAAAGATCTGGTTCTATAATATTTGTATTAAACACAATTAAAAAATGACTATCTCAACTAATAAAAAAGGGCTGCTTAGCACTCTTACCTGGATTGGAATAGCAGTACTAGGTGCAAGTGCTATCGGAGCTATCGCATTACATCGTGGTGAAACTATTAACAGTGTATGGTTCATTGCAGCAGCAATTTGTGTTTACGCCATTGGTTACCGGTTTTACAGTGCTTTCATTGCCACAAAGGTGTTGATGCTAGACACAACCCGCGCTACTCCGGCAGAACGCCTGAATGATAACCGGGATTTTGTTCCCACAAACAAGTGGGTCGTTTTTGGTCATCACTTTGCTGCTATAGCAGGGCCAGGACCACTGATCGGACCTACTCTCGCTGTGCAATTTGGCTATTTACCCGGCACACTATGGATCCTGGCAGGAGCAGTGTTAGGCGGTTGTGTGCAGGATTTTGTTACTTTGTTCTTTTCTACGCGCCGAAATGGCCGCTCACTGGGACAAATGGCGCGTGATGAGCTTGGTGTGATCGGTGGTGTGGCTGCGTTAGCGGGTGTCATGGTGATTATGATCATACTTATTGCCGTACTTGGACTGGTAGTAGTTAATGCAATGAAGCACAGTCCATGGGCTACATCCACTGTAGCAGCCACCATTCCAATTGCTATATTAATTGGTTTATATATGCGTAATATCCGGCCCGGACGTATAGTAGAAAGCACATTGATTGGTGTAGTTCTACTTTTATCAGCAGTGGTTGCTGGTGGCTGGATAGACCAACATCCTGACTTGCGCCAATGGTTTGATTATGACGGCCCAACACTTGCATTGATGATTATTGCTTACGGGTTTACTGCTGCCGCTGCACCGGTGTGGTTATTACTAGCACCTCGTGATTACTTATCTACTTTTATGAAAATTGGTACGATGCTTATGCTTGCCGTTGCAGTTATTATCTTACGACCCGAAATAAAAATGCCTGCACTCACACAATTTATTGACGGTAGTGGCCCAATCTTTGGTGGTGCATTATTCCCATTTGTATTTATCACCATTGCCTGTGGCGCTATATCCGGCTTCCATTCACTGATTTCCTCTGGTACAACGCCAAAATTACTTTCTAATGAAGCAGACTCCCGCCTCATCGGTTATGGTGCAATGATGGTGGAATCATTCGTTGCCATTATGGCAATAATTGCTGCTAGTGTACTTGACCCCGGTGTCTTTTTTGCCATCAACAGTCCGGCTGGTATTGTGGGCAAAGAAGCTACAGAAGCCATTTCAACAATAAATAGCTGGGGCTTTCCTGTCACCATATTACAAATGCAACAGCTTGCTGCAGATATGGGTGAAACCAGCCTGTTTGCACGTACTGGTGGAGCACCCTCATTTGCTGTCGGCATGGCTAGTATTTTTTCAAGTGCCTTTGGATCAAGCCTGATGGATATGTGGTATCACTTTGCCATTATGTTTGAAGCACTGTTCATACTTACTACTCTTGACGCAGGAACCCGCGTTGGCCGCTTCATGTTACAAGACTTGCTTAGCAATATATATAAGCCTCTGGGTCGAACTAGTTGGTACCCCAGTGTATTTCTGACCAGTGGTATCTTTGTAAGCGCATGGGGATATTTCTTATATATTGGCACACTTGACCCATTGGGTGGAATTAATAGTTTATGGCCACTATTTGGTATTGCCAACCAAATGCTTGCTGCAATTGCACTATGTGTCGCCACAACAATTCTTATCAAATCTGGCAAACTACGCTATTCATGGATCACAGCAATACCACTTACCTGGCTTATTATCATAACAAGTACTGCCGCGTGGGAAAAGCTATTTAGTTCTGAACTACGTATAGGATTTCTCTCACATGCTCAGGATTTAACGATAAAACTCGCTGCCGGTACACTACCTCCGAATGTGGCCGACACTGCCCAACAATTAATTTTTAATGACTATCTTGCTGCAACACTTACTGGTTTCTTCTTGGTCACTACCTGGATATTAGTATTAGATACACTTCGGGTTTCATACCGTATTATTACTGGTATGCCTCATCCACCACTTTCCGAAGCACCCCATGAATTCCGTCGTGAGATAGAAGGTTGGGCACGTAATTAAAAAGGATATTTTATGAAATCTTTAACTGAGTCTGTACGCCATATTTGGCGGGGAATACGAACGATTAGTGGCGATGATGCGTACGAACGCTATCTTTTACACTGGAATAAATATCATGCAAACGAAGGTGGTCAACCACTGGACTGTAAAGCATACTTTAAAGCTGAGCAATCCAGGAAATGGGATGGAATACGTAGATGCTGCTAATCTTCTGAAGATACAATATCTTTCTAGTCCAAAAAGCATGATGCAACAAAACACTAATATACTATTTTGATATTTTCTTAGACACAATAATAAATAAAAGTACTATCATTAAAATTTTGAGGGAGCGGGAGCAGGATTAGTGTTACTTTACAGAATAAAACTGTTATATAGAATTCCATCTTTTCATATGAAAGATATTGATTGGAAATTATTCTAATGTCAGGTAATCAGGATCGTAACTCTCCAATACTAATTCGCCATACTGTCAGCAATACAGGTGTACCTCAATTGATCCTTTCCGGAAAATTTACATTGAGCGCACTGGAAAAGCGATTGCAGTCATTATCTGCCGAACTTACTCCCTTTGCATCTGACTCAAATCTACATTGGGACTTAACCGGTATTGAGCAAATGGATGATGCTGGAGCACTATTGCTGTGGAAAGCCTGGGGAAAGCGTCACCCACAACATGTAGAGTTACGCCCGGAACAAGAAAAATTATTTAGCCGTATAGGAAATACTATAACAATACCGGAACCATTTCCACGTGACTTTCTTGACCCTATCAGAACACTGGGAAAAGTGGCCTTTCTGACTTGGGAACACCTGATTGGTATAATTACGTTGGCTGGCCAGTTACTACTGGACATTAGATATTTGGTTGTCCACCCAGCTCGTATTCCCTGGCGTGAGATTTCTGCAACCCTCTTCCGAACCGGAGCACAAGCGTTAGGTATAACTGCTTTGGTAGGATTTCTTATTGGTGTCGTACTAAGTTATCTTTCCTCTAAGCAACTGCAAGCATATGGCGCAGATATCTTTATCATCAATATTCTTGGTGTAAGTATTATTCGTGAGCTTGGTCCAATGCTTGCAGCAATTTTAGTAGCAGGACGCTCTGGTTCCTCCATGACAGCACAACTAGGTGTGATGCGGGTAACAGAAGAATTAGATGCACTGGCTGTAATGGGTATTCCTTACAGTTTACGTCTTATATTACCAAAAGTGATTGGCCTAAGTATTGCCATGCCATTGGTAGTATTGTGGACCAGCGCCATTGCATTAATAGGAGGCATGGTGTCCGCTGAAATTCAATTAGGGCTAAGCTATCAGTTTTTTTTCAATAAACTATCCGATGTTGTACCAATAGCAAATTTATGGATAGGTCTGGGAAAAGGAGTAGTATGCGGCATAATAATCGCTCTTATCAGCTGTCACTTTGGTTTAAAAATTAAATCTAATACTGAGAGTCTTGGTGAAGGAACTACTACTTCAGTAGTAACTGCAATCACTACTGTTATTATCGTTGATGCAATTTTTGCCATTATTTTTTCCAATGTGGGAATATTATAAAATCATGAAAAATAATGACAGCATCATTGAGATCAAAGGATTACATGTTCGTTTTGGTACTCATGTTGTACTGGAAAATGTTGATCTGGATGTCTATCAAGGTGAAGTACTAACGTTAGTTGGTAGTTCCGGAAGTGGAAAAACTGTGTTGCTGCGACATATGTTAGGTTTGGAAACACCGGCACAAGGAACAATTCTGGTTTTTGGTCAGTCTATATATAACGGTAACCACAGCAAACTTCAGAGCATGCGTAATCGCAGTGGGGTTTTATTTCAGAAAGGCGCATTGTTCAGCGCATTATCAGTATTTGACAATATTGCATTACCACTGAGAGAACTACATACACTGGATGAGGACATAATATACAGCCTTGTTATGTTAAAGCTTAAAATGGTGGAAATAGAAGCAAAACATGCAAGTAAGATGCCATCTGAACTCTCTGGTGGAATGATTAAGCGTATTGCGTTAGCACGTGCTATGGCATTGGATCCGGAGTTGCTGTTTCTAGATGAACCAACTTCTGGGTTAGATCCTGTACTCAGTGATAGCTTTGTAAAATTAATTCTGACACTACGCACTGAACTGGCATTAACAATAGTTATGACCACGCATGATCTGGATACATTAGTTGCTCTGTCTGACCGTATAGCAGTACTTGCTGATCAACACATCGTTGCCCTGGGTAATTTAACTAAAGTGACTAGCAGTAGTCATCCATTTATTACCAATTATTTTGGGGGTGATCGCAGCAAGCGAGCATTGGCAGGTATAGATAGACGATAGTATATAGAGGAATTAAAATGGAAAACCGATCTCATGCTCTTATAGCAGGTTTATTCGTAATTCTTTTGAGTACTGCGATAGCTGTAACCGCGACATGGCTCAGTGGGGAAACTACCGATCATGCCCATTATATTCTGACATCTGATGGCTCTGTATCAGGGCTCAACCCTCAGGCAGCAGTCCGTTTCCGTGGTGTAAATGTTGGCAAGGTGGAAGATATTGGCTTTGATCCGGAAAATTCACGATTTATTAGAATTCGTATTGGAGTTGATCGGAATGTGCCACTTACTAAAGGTGTCTTCGCACAGCTTGGCTACCAGGGTGTTACGGGGCTTGCCTATATTCAACTGGATGATGATGGCAACCAACCAGAGTTACTGCAAACCAATGAAATTGACTTAGCACGAATCCCAATGCGTACTTCAACATTGGATAACATAGTCATTACGGGGCAGGATCTGCTAAATAGTGTAAATGAGACAGTTAAGAGAATGAATCGTTTATTAAATGATCAGAATCAGGAACGATTTTCACATCTTCTGGAAAATATGGAAAGTGCAACTATTGATTTTGGCAGTTTCACTGAACAATTACAGCCAAACCTTAAATCACTTCCAGAATTAACCAGTAAAACAAATTCTTTATTAGGTAACGCTGACCAACTAGTAAAAAATATAAACCAAGTTGTGGAAAAAATTGGTCAGCAAGGGGGAATTATTGATGATTTATCACAAAGTGCTGAGGAGCTTGCCGATACTATTCCCAGGGTTCAAGAAGCCATTGATGGTGTTAAACATGGTACTCGTACTGTTGATCGTGTTCTCCTTCAGTTAGAAGAGCAGCCCAGAAGTTTGATATTTGGTAAAACACCGCCTCCTCCGGGTCCTGGAGAAAATGGGTTTATATCTCCTCAAGGAACTTCAAAATGAAAAAACTCTATTTCTTCTTCAGTATATGGCTTACGGGATGTGCTATAACACCTCAGAACGAAAGGCCGGTATCTGTATACGACTTTGGCTTACAACAAGTTTCCAGTACAAATAACACTCCTGGTGGCCAGCAACAACAGCTGTCGAGAAATCTGCTGATAGCAGAAGCCAGATCTCCTGGATGGCTTAATAATAATACTATTCAGTATCGCCTGGCATACCGCGACCCTACTCAGTCATATACATACGCCAACAGCCGCTGGGCTGCCTCACCGGCAACGTTACTGACACACCATATTAGAAACAGTATTGCTACCACTACCAATAACAAGGTTCTAAGTACCAGTGATAGCGTACGAGCAGACTTTATATTACGTCTTGAACTGGAAGAATTTTCTCAGATATTTGATGCTATAGACAATAGCCATGTGTCAATCAAACTTCGCGTTAGTCTGATCAATCGCAGTTCTCGCTTACTAAAGGCACAACATAGTTTCAATATTAAAATGGTAGCTCCAACAGCCAATGCCGCAGGTGCTGTGCAAGCTCTGGCAGAATCCAGCGACAAACTAACCGGAGATTTAATTTCCTGGCTTGCTGAAGAATTAATAAAGACGATGGAAAAACCGAATACCTAGAATACAAACTGACTTATATAAATATTGTAGCTATTCTTTTGTTCGAATTAATTTCTTAATTAATCTGCTATGCCACTCCTGCTTCATATGCCTGTTGGTCAGCGTGATAACTAGAACGCACCATTGGTCCACATGCAGCACTACGAAAACCCATCTCAGTTGCAATATGCTCCAGCTCTTTGAAACTATCAGGGGACACATAACGCATTACAGGTAAATGGCCTAGACTAGGTTGTAGATACTGACCTACAGTTAGTAGCTCTACACCATTTTGTCGCAAGTCACTCAATACCTCATGGATTTCATTATCTGTTTCACCTAACCCTAACATTAACCCGGACTTAGTAGAAACTTGAGGAGAGCCTACCTTAAATTCCTTTAGCAATTTCAGCGAGTGAGCATAATCTGCTCCCGGACGACATTGCTTATATAGACGCGGGACAGTCTCAAGATTATGGTTTAAAACATCAGGTGGATATGCTGATAATTTTTCTAAAGCAACTTCCAGCCTTCCTCGAAAATCCGGCACTAATATCTCAATTTTTGTACCGGGAGAATGTAGTCTTATCTGTCTTATGCAATCAACAAAATGCTGGGCTCCTCCATCGCGCAGATCGTCTCGATCAACACTGGTAATGACTACATATCTCAGGCCCATGGTAGCAATTGATTGTGCCAAGTGTAGCGGCTCCTCAGCATCTGGTGGTAATGGCCTGCCATGGGCAACGTCGCAAAAGGGACAACGACGGGTACAAAGATCACCCAGGATCATAAATGTAGCGGTACCTTTACCAAAACACTCTCCGATATTAGGGCATGATGCTTCCTCACAAACCGTATGTAACTTCTGTTCCCGTAGAATACGCTTTACATTGTAAAACGCCTTACTACTGGAGGAACGAACTCTTATCCAAGATGGTTTGCGAAGTGCAATCCCATTAGGGTCAGGTATTATCTTGATAGGGTTACGCGCTGTCTTGTCAGCACCTTTCTGACGAATTTCGTCTGTCATATAGCCACGCTATCCTTTTCTTTAAAAATTCTTGCTTTCAATTTTTCTGAAAGCTTATTACTTAAAATACCCAGTCCATCACTTATTCCAAGGTCGCTGGTTTGTGTTATTTCCAATCCAGAGTAACCACAGGGATTAATTGCAGAAAATGGAGTCAGATCCATGTCAACATTAAGTGCTATCCCATGGTAACAACAACCATTTTTAATCTTTAAGCCTAGCGCTGCTATTTTTGCATTTTCTACATATACTCCGGGCGCATCTTTGCGAACTTTAGTATCGATAGAGTATTCTTCTAATAAATCTATCACTGCTCCCTCCATTTTCCTGACTAATTCCCTTACACCTAATTTAAGCCGACGAATATCAAGCAAAAGATATGCAACAATCTGACCCGGGCCATGATAAGTTATTTGTCCGCCCCGATCAGTTCTAACTACAGAGATCCCATTATTTTTAAGTAAATGTTTCCTTTTCCCGGCAACCCCCAGAGTATAGACTGGTGGATGCTGTAACAGCCATATCTCATCAAACGTATTTTTTGTACGCGCTAATGTAAAATCCTTCATTTCCTGCCAGGTAGAAAGATAATCTACCATACCAGAATGTTTTATGTTGACTCTTAAATTATCTGTTTCCGAGTCCAGATATGAAGTATCCATATTTAATCAAAATAACTCAAACGATTATATCTAAATCTATGCGTCAAATTACCATTAACACCATTGGATGGTCGCACAATTCCTGATATAGCGCATCTAATTGAGATTGAGAAATTACGTGAACAGTACATGTAAGGCTCAAACATTTATTCTTTTTACTTACTCTTGCTTCGACACTGTTATCATCAAAATTAGGAATATGGCGATTCACTATCATCAAAATTGATTTTGTAAAACCTTGCTCATCCTTCCCCATTATCTTAATAGGAAAATCACAGGGATAATCAATAAATGTAGGCCGAGATGTCATGTTAATTGCATTAATAATTCTTTTACAACGATTTCCCTCGCATTATAGTAACCTTAAACTTCTGATAGTACTGGTACAACTGTGCAAATATCTCGCCCGGCTTTCCGCTACCAACTTTCTTTCCGTCAAGAAGTGTAATAGACATAATTTCTTTAGTTGAAGATGTCAGTAAAATCTCAGCAGCAGTACGTAGATCATATTCAGAAATCTCTCTGATTTCATATGATATCTGATATTTATCTGCAAGCTCCAGAACGACATCATAGGTAATTCCAGATAGCATTAAATGGCTCTTTGGCGGAGCTAATAGTAGTTCGTCTTTTACAACAAAAACATTACTTGCCGAACCCTCAGTCAGAAAGCCCTCCCTTAACAACAAAGTTTCTGTTGCTCCAGAATCTACTGCCATCTGACGTAATAACACATTTGGCAACAGAGAGGTCGCCTTAATGTCACATCGTGACCAACGGTTATCATTAGCAGTGATCGCAGAAACACCAGCAACAGTTAACTCTTTTGATGCTACTACTAAAGGAGAACTCATAATAAATACAGTGGGTATCACTTCCTTTGGAAAAACATGATCACGAGGAGCTACTCCACGGGTGACTTGTAAATAAAGATATTGATCGTCACCTTCGTTACTCGCAATAATTTGTTCCACCAATTCTGTCCACTCAATATCAGTATAAGGGTTTTTCAGTTGAATGCCGTCAAGACTTTTTTGCAATCGACGCAAGTGTTCTGTTAAACGAAAAGGTCTATGTGAGTACACGGGAATAACTTCGTATACTCCATCACCAAAAATAAATCCTCTGTCGAGGACTGAAATACGCGCATCCTCGATAGGAATGAAGGAACCATTTAAATAAATCATATTATTATTGAGAGTGGCTTAATTACGATACGAAATTAATTAAACAATAGCAGGACCTCATCCCACGTACGGCTGAAAATATTTGAGTTATCAATAGATTCCAGGGCCACCAACGGATACTTTGCTATTTGTTTTCCGTCAAATATAAATTTGACCACACCAACTTCCTGCCCTGCTTTTATCGGCGCGATCATTGGTTGTTTATATTCCATAGTAGCCTTTAATTTAGCAGCCTGCCCCTTAGGAAGCGAGAAATAAAGATCATGATTAAATCCTGTCTTAAGTATTTCTCGTTGGCCCTTCCATAGTTGAATAGTAGTCACTTCTTGTTTTTTTCGAAACACACGAACAGTGTCGTAAGATAAAAAACCATAGTTTAATAGACGTTGGCTCTCCATAGTACGCACATTATCAGATTTAGCACCCAGTACAATTGAAATCAATCTTCGATTACTTCTTTTTGCTGAGGCAACAAGACAATACCCTGCAGATTTAGTATGCCCGGTCTTAAGGCCATCTACATTAGGGTCTAACCATAAAAGTCTATTACGATTAGATTGTGAAATTTTATTGTATGTATACTCCCGCAGAGAATAAAGCGGATAATGCTCTGGAAAACGTCGTATCATGTCCGATACGAGTAAGGCCAGATCATAAGCAGTGGTAAAATGTTCTGAATTCGGAAGGCCGTTAGAATTGGCAAAATGTGTATTCTTCATTCCAAGTCTTTCAGCTTCTTTGTTCATCATTTGTACAAAGCTTTCCTCTGATCCGGCAATGGCCTCTGCCAAAGCTATACTGGCATCATTTCCTGACTGTACAATCAACCCGCTCACTAGTTCTTCTACTGTTACTGGCTTACCAGGCTCTATAAACATTCGCGAGCCCTTTGCGCGCCAGGCTTTTTCCGAAACAGGCACAATTTGTTTTAGGGTAATTCGCTTTTGCCTGAGGGCTGAAAAAGTAATATGTGCCGTCATCATCTTAGTAAGTGACGCGGGTTCAACACGTTTAGAAGCATTCTGACTGACCAGAGTCTGTCCACTTTGGAAATCAGTAAGGATATAAGTATCTGTAGTTATTGATAGTTCAGATAAAGATTGTGGCTTTAATTGTGATTGATTCTTAGATTGTTGAGAAAATATGGGTGATGAAACAAGAAGTAGCGCTAACAAGATTAGATATTTCATTGTAATTGAATAAAGTAATTATTTATTATACTTATGAAAGTTTATATACATCGATAACACTTTGAATAAGAACTTTCTAAGAAATGATACAGAATCTATTACCACTATTTTTTTATATTTACGCTTCGACAAGATATTGAACTAAAACAGTAAGGAAGGACAACATATCTGGTCTATTGCTATTTACCAAGGCACAAATTGTATCCATCTTTCCAGCCATTCCTATATTGATTGTCTTCGGTAAAGCGCTGCTCATCCTTAAAACCATAAGTAGACTTCTTAGCAGTTTCACAACCATCAATATAGCCGTCTTTGAAAGCAGGCGGGTACCCGGCAAGATTATACGTAGGACGAGTGCTTGGTGGCAGCGGCTCTGAAGGTTTCACTCTTTTACTGGTGTTTGTTGATGCACAGCCTGCAATCACTAAGAAAATCATTATCGTGATTAAACACCTCATCTACCTTTACCTCCTAATATATTCCCTAAAATCCCTCTGAAAAGCGCACGACCAACCTGTGAACCAATAGAACGGGCTGCGCTTTTAGCTGCAGCCGACAGAACACCCGGACGATTTCCACCACGTGGCCCTGTCTTGCTAAGCAGCAAATCACCAAACATATCCATCATCCCTCCATCGCCTCCGAAATCCTGTTGTGCTTTATCGGCATGTGAGGTTTGTGTGTTTTCTTCCTCAGATTTGATACGTCTTTTAATTATTTCATGCGCTGATTTACGATCTATAGCTTCTTCATAATGGCCAAAAATAACAGATGATTTAATGATTTTTTTACGCTCCTCATCACTGATCGGTCCCATTTTTGATGCTGGTGGTAATATGAACGCACGTTCGACAATAGCTGGCCGGCCTTTCTTATCGAGCATTGAAATTAAGGCTTCACCGGTTGAAAGTTCAGAAATCACCTTCTCGGTATCGAGCTTAGGATTTGCACGCATAGTCTGAGCCGCCGCCTTAACTGCTTTCTGGTCACGTGGTGTAAAGGCCCGAAGGGCATGCTGTACCCGGTTGCCAAGCTGGCCAAGTACCCTATCAGGAATATCAAGCGGATTCTGTGTTACAAAATATATGCCGACACCCTTTGAGCGTATCAATCTCACCACCTGTTCAATTTTTTCAAGTAATGATTTAGGTGGATCATGAAATAATAAGTGAGCTTCATCAAAGAAGAATACCAGTTTTGGTTTCTCCGGATCACCAACCTCTGGCAAAATTTCGAACAGCTCCGACAATAGCCATAGCAGGAACATTGAATACAACTTAGGTGAATTCATAAGCTTATCAGCTGCAAGTATATTAATTACACCACGACCTTTTCTATCTGTCTGTATCAGATCATTGATATCAAGCATTGGCTCGCCAAAAAAACTAACGCTTCCTTGATGCTCCATCTCTAGGAGAGAGCGCTGGATTGCTCCAATTGAAGCTTTTGAAACATTACCATACGTTGTTTTGAAACTTTTCGAGTTATCACCTACAAATTGCAACATTGACCGCAGGTCTTTTGTATCAAGTAACAACATGCCATTATCATCAGCAATTTTAAAGACTAGAGTTAGCACACCCTGTTGCGTATCGTTCAAATTGAACAATCGCCCAAGTAACCTGGGTCCCATATCTGAAATTGTTGCACGTACCGGATATCCTGATTTACCAAACAGGTCCCAGAAAACAACTGGGAATCCCGACCATTTAGGCTCATCCAGTTTGAGTTGTGTAAGCCGTTTTTTCATTTTTGGTGAATTTGCCCCGGGTACAGAAAGTCCGGACAGATCACCTTTAACATCTGCCATGAAGACTGGCACACCAATCGAGGAAAACCGCTCAGCCATTGCTTGTAAAGTAACAGTTTTACCTGTACCGGTTGCTCCAGTTATAAGACCATGTCGATTAGCAAGACTTGGCATCAGGGCTATATCAAGACTGGAACTTGTTATTAGTAATGGTTCTGCCATCAGAAACCTCAAATAAGAAAGTAAGAATTAATAAAGAATAACTATGTCAAAATATTTTAATACTACAAAATTTAACTTTATGGTAACACTGACTTCAGCAATTTGCCCATCTCTGCCGGGTTACGAGTTACCTTTATTCCACATTCTTCCATCGTTGCAAGCTTTTCCTGGGCAGTGCCCTTACCACCAGAGATAATAGCACCTGCATGCCCCATTCTCTTTCCTTGTGGCGCCGTGACTCCCGCAATGAATCCTACTACCGGTTTTGTCATATTGCTCTTAATCCAGGCAGCACATTCTTCCTCGTCAGAACCGCCAATTTCACCAACCATAAGTACTGCATCAGTTTCATTATCCTCATTAAACATTCTCATCACATCGAGATGCTTCAATCCATTTATCGGATCACCCCCAATACCTATGCAAGTTGACTGTCCCAAACCCTGCTCCATTAATTGAGCAACTGCTTCGTAAGTCAATGTACCAGAACGAGACACTACTCCAATACGACCTTTCTTATGGATATAACCAGACATGATCCCTATCTTAATTTCATCAGGTGTAATGATGCCGGGACAGTTAGGCCCGATCAGCAAAGTTTTATTTTTATGCATCTTGTAACGAGTTCTGAGCATGTCGCGCACTGGAATGCCTTCAGTAATACAAATTACCAAATCAAGCTCCTCGTCCACTGCCTCATCTATTGCTGAAGCAGCAAAAGGCGGTGGCACATATATTACAGAGACTGTTGCACCTGTAGCTTGCTTTGCTTCTTTGACAGTTGCAAAAATTGGAATCTGCTCAAAACTCTCACCTGGTTTTTTTGGATTTACACCCGCAACAAAACAATTCTTTCCATTTGCATATTCTATACATGCTCTTGTATGAAACTGGCCGGTCTTTCCAGTAATCCCCTGAGTCATGACTCTTGTATTTTTATTTATTAGAATTGCCATGACTATTCTCCTTTAGCCGCAGCTGTCACGACAAACTGTGCTGCATCATCCATATTATTTGCTGAAATAATCTCTAATCCGGATTCAGCTAATATTCCCTTACCCAGATCAGCATTAGTTCCTTCCAGACGTACTACTAAAGGTAAAGTTAATTTAACTTCTCTGGCTGCTTTAACTACACCACTGGCAATCACATCACATTTCATGATGCCACCAAATATGTTTACCAATATAGCTCTTAGATTAGTATTACATAGCATTAATTTAAATGCCTCTGTTACTTTCTCAGTAGTTGCACCACCTCCTACATCAAGAAAATTTGCTGGATTTCCTCCATAGAGCTTGATAATGTCCATAGTTGCCATTGCAAGACCTGCGCCATTTACTAAGCAACCAATATTACCGTCAAGTGGCACATATGAAAGATCATGCTTGGACGCCTCAGTCTCCAACGGATCTTCTTCGTCAATATCACGTAAAGTTTCGATTTCTGAATGACGAAATAACGCATTATCATCAAAACTCATTTTTGCATCTAACGCAAGAAAATGATTGTCGGTTGTGAGTATCAGCGGATTAACTTCAACTAGTAACGCATCTGTACTATCAAATAGTTTATACAAATTTTGTAGTAATGTAGTAATTTCAGACAGATCACATTGTGGAAAGTTTATGATCTGTGCAACCCTGTTTGCATCTTCACTAGTCAACCCTTCTATCGGATCAATCAACACTTTGTTAATTTTCTCCGGGGTTTTATTAGCCACATCTTCAATATTCATACCCCCTTCTGAACTTACCATTAGACAAACCCGTTGACTACTACGGTCTACTAACATTCCAATATAAAATTCTTTCTGTATAGCAGCGCCCTGCTCAATAAAGAGTCGCCGAACGATCTGGCCATGCCTGCCAGTCTGATGTGTAACCAGCTTCATTCCAAGTATCTCTCCTGCATATTTCTTTACATCATTTAGTGATCTTGCAACTTTTACCCCACCACCTTTACCACGTCCGCCAGCATGAATTTGTGCCTTTACAGCCCATATATCACCGCCTAGCTTTATTGAAGCTTCAACTGCTTCCTCTACGCTAAAACATGTAATCCCTTCCAGAACCGGAACCCCATACTTTCGAAAAAGATTCTTGGCCTGATATTCATGAATTTTCATATTTTAAATCTCACTATATTTTGTTTTAAGTAACTAAATTCTGCGGATTCCCTTCAACCCATGCCTCAATATTATTAATTAACTGTTCCGCAAGTAATTGCATAGCTCCATTTGAAGTCCATGCCACATGCGGAGTCAAAATAAAGTTTGGCCGTTTCACATTGAGTAACGGATGACTGCTTTCAGGTGGTTCAGTAGTTAAAACATCAAAACCAGCACCGGCAATTAAGCCTTCATCCAACGCTTGAAGCAATGCCTTTTCATTAACCAAACCCCCACGTGCTGTATTGATTAATAATGCATTACGTTTCATTTTTCTTAGTTCATTAATTCCGATCATATCACGAGTCTCCTGAGTCATCGGACAATGAAGCGAGAGTATATCGGACTCTGCCAATACATTTTCGAATGGAGCAGATTCTACGTTATCTTTATTTAAAGATACGTAATCTGAAAATATTACATGCATACCAAATCCTCGGGCGATTGTCGCTGTACCCTGCCCAATTGCACCTTTCCCGATGATACCCATAGTTGCGCCATACAAATCACCAATATCATGTGTAAAAAGACAGAACTGATCTGATTTCTGCCACATACCATTCTTAATATCCCGGCGATATGCCAACAAGTTTCTGCGCAAAGCCAGGATCATCATAAACACATGCTCCGGTACTGTATGCGTTGCATAATTCCGGATATTAGCCACTGCAACTCCGTAATTTCGACATGCGGCTATATCAGCACAGTCATAACCTGTTGCAGCAACAGCAACCATTTTTAGCTGGGGTAATTTAACAAGCATCTTCTCACTCAACTGCACTTTGTTAATAATTGCAATAGTCGCTTGCTGAAGGCGCGGTACAATCTGATCAAATGAGGTTTTAGAATATTCTTCATATGTATGCTTAAAATTAAAGCTTCGTATTTTTGCCTTAACAGAACCCCGATCAAGAAAAACTACATGGTGTTTCATATTCATTCGCTTTTAATTTAAATTAATAAACATGTAACAATAAAGACCTATAACGACATCGAAATAACCTGATTAAATCAAATTTAATAATTGCTGGAACCATGTAATAATACCATTCAGTTCACTACGTACATATATCCGGTTTCCAGCTTACCGAGAAGCATAAACAGCGCAAAACAAGGTATTAAGTAATACAAAATTTATATTCTCTTGCCTTGATAAACAATCCACTCTCTGTTCCAGATTATCGCGGTCGCTTCGCACCGTCTCCTACCGGTGCGCTACATTTTGGTTCATTAATTGCTGCTGTAGGCAGCTATCTGGAAGCAAAATCTCATAATGGCGAGTGGTTAGTCAGAATCGAAAATCTGGATAAACCACGTGAGATTCCTGCCGCATCCCACGAAATCCTTAGTGCCCTAGAAATTCTAGGAATGGAATGGGACCATGAAGTAATCTATCAGGATCAGAGGGAAGATGCTTACGAAAACGTACTTACTATACTTAACAAGCGTGGGTTAACTTATCCATGCACCTGTACTCGTAAAGAAATAGCTGACTCAAGTATCACAGGAATTAGTGGTCAAATATACGCGGGCACATGTCGAAATAATGTACAAAATAAAGATCGTCCTGGCGCAATTCGGATTAAAACAGATAATAATATTATAGAATTTGAAGACTCTTTGCACGGTCTGACTAGTCAGAGACTGGAAAGTGAAACAGGCGATTTTATACTACGTCGGTCTGACGGAATCTACGCTTATCAATTAGCTGTAGTGGCAGATGACGCCACACAGGGCATTACCAATGTAGTGCGTGGTGCAGACCTACTAGACTCTACCCCTCGTCAGATTTATCTACAGAAACTATTAGGTTACTCAACACCTACGTATATGCATTTACCCGTTGCAGTTAACAATCGGGGCAAAAAACTTAGTAAACAAACCAACGCAGCACTCCTTGATACATCAAACCCTGTAAAACAATTAATAGAAGCAGTAAATTTCCTGGGCCAGGAACCACCAATCGAATTATTAGAAAATAATGTTTCATCCTTCTGGAAATGGGCCATTGAGAATTGGCATCCGGAGAAGATTCATAAAAAAAACCGCCCAATTTCCTACTAAATTAAAATTAAATGACTAAGAGATAACAGTCACTCCTGGTATCTACATTTAATGATAATTTTTCAACATATTGGAAACTATTTATCAGGACAATTTAGGAATACATGAGAAAACTATTGGTCGATACTAAATGTTAGAATTATCGTTAAAATTACCAAGGAGAAGATGTGCCCTTTTTACCATTTTATATACCACAGCGTAAAAATCTTAGCATTGTGATTGTGGGAGGCGGGTATGCAGGTATCGCAGCACTGACTACTTTCTTACGTTATATGCCGGATGCGAATATAACTATCGTTGATCCCAGGTCTCATCACATCAAAATTACACACCTTCATGAAACTTTCAGATATCCGTTACAGGATTTTATGGTGCCATTCTCTTCCCTGGAACAACGTTTTGGTTGCCGCCATATCTGTGCTGAACTGCTTATAACAGAGGACAATATTCGGCAATGGGGAAATGATAAATCTATTGCTATTCATGAAGAAAGACTAGAATTTGATTACGTTTTAATAGCATCAGGAGCAGCTTCTGGACGAGCTGATCGAGAAAATAATATTTTCGATCTGAATAGCTTTCTGACTATATCCGGCCCTGAGCTATTGAACCGCAATCTAGTAACAACTAATCAAGAAAAACCATTCATTTCAGTGGTAGGTGGAGGCGCAACAGGTATTCAATTCCTCTTTGAGATTGCTCATTTCATTCAGCGCCAAAAAATAGAATGTAATCTTCGATTAATAAACGGTAATGATCGAGTGCTTCAACAATTTCCTGCAGGTTTCTCTGAATATACCGAAGCCCGAATGACCGACCTTGGTATAGATCACTATCAAAATACATATTATCGGAAACAATTGAATGATAAAGTTTTATTAGAAGAAAAAAAACCCGGGAAAAAATTTGATCTTCCTTCCAAAATGACTTTACTTTTCCTTGGAAATAACCAGGAGAACCGATTATCAGCAAATACCTTTGGCCAGGTTTTAATTGATGATCAGCCCTTACGAAATATCTTTACAGCTGGTGACTGCTCTAGCTACCATTCATATGGCTCAAATACTATGTCAGCTCAGTCTTCAGTACGAAAAGGTAAACTTGCTGCACGTAATATTTTACGTAGCTCGGGCACATTGAAATTATTTGAACCATATCTACATCATGACCTTGGATATGTGGTCAGCCTTGGACCAACAGACGCGGTAGGATGGTTGGCGCTAGAAAATAATGTGGTAGGAGGTATTCCGGCGATGGTTATTAAGGAACTAGTGGAGGCTCAGTATGATCTATTGTTAGCAGGAGTAGACACATATATAGTCTAACAAGTACTTTTATCAGGAACTTTTTATGTTTGGTTTGTATAAAGATACTTCGGTAGTAGGCAAAGCTAACACTTTGGTTAAGAGCCCCTGCAAAACTATTTTTAGTTTTGTTGGCGCCAATTTTATCAAAAATTATCCGAGGTGGTCACCAGAAGTGGTTGACCTTGAGTCATTAACTGATGGGTCTGTAAAAGTAGGCACCATGTGTCGTCAGGTCCGTGTTGATCAGGGAAGACGCTCGGAATCAACCTTCAAAGTTACTATTTTCCAACCAGATAAACGTATCTGTTTTGAGGGTGTTTCAAACCCATACCGATGTGATTATGTTCTTGAATCAGATAAACCTGCATCGACAAGCCGCGTCTCTTTTACTTTTGAATTACTCAGCCTTGAACTATTCATGAGACCATTTGAAAAACTTATCAGAATAGCAGTACAGGAAGGAACCGAGAAAACAGTAATTAATATCAAAAGATTAGTTGAATCAGAAATCGATTAGCCATAGAGCTTAATGGCTCTAGTTTTTAATTAATGTAATTTTAAAGCTAACCTTCAGAATAACATTGGAGAGAGAAATGACTTTCATAGCTGAAAAAGACCCCGGACTAATTCCTCAAATTCTATCTAAAATTCTCGATTCCAGTGTGAACGGTATAACTCTGGCGGATCCGGACCTAGAGGATATGCCGCTTGTATACGTTAATAAGGCCTTCTTGAAAATGACAGGCTATACGATGGAAGAGGTAGTGGGGAAGAATTGTCGTTTCATGCAAGGTAAGGATCGGGAACAAAAAGAACGCTATATAATGCAAGAAGCGATAAAAAATAAGCAACCCATTGAAATAACCTTCAGAAATTACCGGAAAAATGGAGAATTGTTTTTTAACCACCTGGAAATGTCGCCACTATTTGATTCCGGTGGGAAGCTGTTGTACTACCTTGGCGTCCAACTTGATGTAACTCAGAAAATTCATGCTGAGGAAGAAATTAAACGACTGAACCAGCTTCTTAATAAATCAGAAAAATAATACTAACTGCAACAAATCAACCGGCAGGCGGCTCTGTGGCTGGAATTTTATATACCCAATACCCCCCATGCTGGTAAATCAGCTGTACCGCTTTCAGATCAATAGGCCTGGTCTCGGTAAAGGGTAACATCTGTGCAAGTAAGGTATCCTGGCCATCACGTAAAAAATAAGCGCGTACCGCTTGGTCAGAAAGCGACTGTAGCGTATAAGTCTTATAGTTATTCTCTGCCTTCCATCTCTTCACAGTATTAACCAGACCATGCATGTTAGCAATATTCATAGGGAAATCTTTATAGGCCAGATCAAGTGAATCAGGACGCATCAGCCCCAGCTTGTAGAGGTCCGTAATATGAACTACCACATAAGCTTCCCGCGAACCGGCCAGCTCACGTAATATTCCGGCACCCTTATCCACATCTGCTACCAATGCATCAGCAAAACGCTGAAGCTTCCGGCGCTCTTCGGCCGGGGCCGGAGCGCCCCAGAATTCCTGCTCATAATTTTTGATGGCGTCACTACGCTCACGCCAGTGTGAAGGAATAATTACCGGCTCACCATGATGAGAGGGAAACAACGTATCCCGTCCGGTAAGTAATTGTATTTGACGCGAAGTATCCCACCAGGAAAGTATGACTGCATCTTCCGGCGCATGCTTAGTAATCGCTGTCACCAGCGTGACTAACTCAGATGATTTGCTGTCGACAGAAGTAAGTAACTCACTGGTACGGCTTTCCCAATCGAGCAATACAGGTGCTTCCTCACCACGCTTTACAAGATGTGCCACGGCAACGGGTTTGTCTACTTCCTGCACATATACTTCATACTTACTTACGGCAAGGTCCGGCCAGGCTTCCAGTCCAAGTTTATCAAACTTATCGACCCCGCCCTCTTCAATCAACTTATAGTGATAAGGTGCCGACCCCGGACTCAGTGACACATAAGCAAGCCAACCGAGTAAAAGTAAACCTCCCGTTACCAGGAAGATACCCAGTAACGGGAGGAATTTAGCTCCTGGCCGCGCCGGTGTGGCGCTCCGGGATGAAGTAGAAATCAACTTTCTCTTTTTTCGCGTCTACGCCAACCAGCAAGTGCAATGGTGCCAGCTAACAACATACCGCCGCCTAAGCCACCCAGCGAGATCTTTTCTTCCGTACTATCCGCGTCTAACAGACCGCCAAATAAACCGGAACGTTTTTTCTCAAGCTTGGCTATTCGATTCTGCAAATCCATTTCATGGCGCAACTTCGAATTTTCATCCATAATTTCGACATATGCCCGGTTCAACGGCCCCCAACCTTCCGTGTAAGTCCATCCACCCGGGTTTACGTGAGCTAATCCCTTGTGTCCCTTCGGCAAGTCGTTTTCGCCCATTTCCAGAACCTTAAGTTCAAGCGATGACGGATTATTATTCTTCGACCAATACAACTGGAAGAACTGAGAATATCCTGCCTTCATCGGTGGTGGCGGATCCGGACGATTGGTTGTCTGTCCGGTGAGCAATTTATCATCGTAAAGTCCCTTAACTATACGGTTCACTTCCTGATATTTGGCAAGTAAGTGAAGCGTACCTTTATCCATAAACTCCAGATAAGAACGGGCAAAACGCTCACTATGACAGCTGGTACAGGTCGTCACCCATGAGTCCTTACGACCTTCGGCCCAATCACTGGTGATATTTGCTGCAATACCAGGAACCACCGGATAATTCGCCCAACGTACTTTACGTACTACGTTGTGAGTAAATTTACCGTCATATTCAAAGTGGCAACCTGCACAGGTAGGCGCAGTCTGTCCGCCTTTACTGTATGCATCTTTAAGTTGTACATCCCAATTCCATTTGTCGCCCATCATCGAAACTATCTTGCCATGCTTGGACATGGAATAGGCTTCCCAATCGTTGTGGTCGATACCACTATGACAGGTAGCGCAGGCTTCAGGCTTGCGGGATTCGGCTGCCGAGAATTCATGTCGGGTATGACAATGGTCACAAGTGTTCTGGTTGACATGACACATGGTACAACCTTCAGCAATCTCACGCTGCGGCATCCCGGCATAAACTGATACCTCAACGTTGGCCTTGTAGTCCAGCGCATGTGAAGGACGTCCTTTAGGCCATCCGATTCCTTCCGGCCAGTTAAGAGTGTCCCGCTCGGATTCCCGTTCGGCAAATTCCTGCAGATGACAGGTACCACATACTTCGGCAGTAGGCATCCGCATATCAGCTTTATGGTCAGCTTTCTTCTTGGTGTTGATATCAACGTGACAGTCGATACAACCAACTTCTTTCAGTTTCTCATTTGCACCAAGCCTGCCCATCGAACGCAGGTTCTTCTCTACAGCTTCAAGCTTCGCTTTTTTGTAGAATTTCGGATCTTTAGGTGAGAGCTTACGAATCTTGCTCAGATTAGCATGGGTACTCTTCTTCCAGGCATTAACCCAGACAGGTGATTCATCCGTATGGCACTCGACGCAATCATTACGTCCTGCAATTTCGTCTGGTGAAGTCGGTGACTGGTAGAAAGTGGTGGGATCAAAGTACATGCTCATCGGGATCGGCTCCCAATACTGAGCATGAGATCCTTTCCCGGCACCTTGCGCAGGATCAAGATAGCGCTTTGTCAATGCCTCATGCAATTCCTTAGGTGAGGCTGATTTGTCAATATTAAGCGCTTTGTAAGTTTCACTAGGAACACTTGGAAAAGTTGCGTGTGCCATTGCTACAAATAATGCACCGCAAGCAAACAAAATCATTCTCAACCAAAGCTTTACAACCATTTGATACCTCCCCTGTTGTTCCGTAGTTGTTGTTTTTTTATTTCGTAGTTAACAGACGCTCCAAGCGACCCTGATCATCTGCTTTCACAGTCTCGTAGACTACCTCGGCACGCACTACCTGTCAAGAAAATTGCAGTGCGGGATAGCAAACAATTACTAGAATTAATCGTGATGCATTCTTAGGCAAAGTTATTTATCCTAAATCAGACACCTGAGAAATCCATTTCGAGTATAAATGTCTGGCAACCTTATTTAAAGCAGATATCCGATTAGCCAGGTTCTTTTGCACTGCTTCTAATGATTGTACAGCCGGCCCTGAGCTACCGGCTATTTCTCCGGCACCTGCTTCATACCATGTTTTTACCATTTTTTCAGTCATTTCCAGGTGACACTGCATGCCTAAGTGTGCGCCTATTGCAAAAGCCTGGTTTTCACAGAATTTACTTGAAAGCAACCGGGTTGCACCATCAGGTAAGGTAAAAAATTCTCCATGCCAGTGAAATGACTCAAAACCATATAAGTTGCCAAACCATTTGCTGGCAATCGGATTATCTGCTACGACGACTTTTCCCCATCCTATTTCCCTGATAGTACTTCTGCTCACCTGCCCTCCTAGAGCTTTTGACATTAGTTGCCCGCCAAGACAGTGACCCAGTACCGGGATATTGTACCTAACAGCCTGTCTAATTAATGCCAATGCATCAAAAATCCAAGGTAAATCGTCATTTGCGCTCATCGTACCTCCCATAAAAACCAGTCCACTGAAATGCTCGGGACTACGGGGAAAATTCTCACCGTCATCTATCTTAATGAGTTTCCATGGAATAGAATGAGAATCAAGAAATGTGGCGAAATATCCTGGGCCCTCAATCTTATATAGACGAAAAATTGCAATAGGTTTCATGGAACTCCTCAATGCACATCAATCAACTTAAAATTCGTACTTCTTATATCTTCATTTTTCTTCTAGCTCAACTCTTATTTTCTAACTCATCCTATGCTATTGATGTGAACGTAGTTGGTCTGGCTACAAACAAAGCGATACTGGTAATCGATGGTGCTAAACCACGTACCGTAAGTATTGGACAAACTACTAAATCTGGCGTCAAGCTTATCAGCACAAACACAAACTCTGTAGTTATAGAGATCGCAGGAGAGCAAAGATCATTAGTTCTGGGCCAGAATTTATCATTCGCACCTCCTGCTAAAGGAGATCAGGTAATCCTCCATGCAGACTCAGGAGGCCATTTTTACGTTACTGCCAGAGTTAATAATAAAAGCTCTATTCGACTGATAGTTGATACAGGAGCAACTATGGTTACATTAAGTTATGAGGATGCTAGACGACTTAATATAGATACCAATTATTATAAAAAAAAACCTATTACCATAACCACTGCAAACGGCCTCTCTACAGCATATAAGATAAAATTAAATCATATTCAGATTGGAACTATTGCTCTGTCAAATATTGATGCAATAGTTGTTGCCAAAAGTAACCAATTGAGAATAGGATTATTAGGTATGAGTTTCCTGAATAGGATGATTGTAAAAAAGGATGGTTCGACTATGACTTTGATAAAAGGATTCTAGTTAAAAGCACTTATTCTCTATTTAAGATAAATTAATAAATTCTATTAATAAGACAAGAATTATTCAGACTCACAAGTTCAAATATCGGCCTTACACTTCAAAATTTATAATCAGTAGCCTAAATATAAAAAGCCGAGATTACTCGGCTTTTTATATTTTTTACCAAACAACCTCCAAACTAAGCGTCAGTTTTGTCGGTTACAGGTTCAATAATTGGATCTGGACGATCTAATAGCTCAACCAATGCCATCGGAGCGTTATCACCTTTCCGGAAACCGAATTTAAGAATACGCAGATAACCACCGTTACGTGTTTGGTACCGTGGACCAAGTTCAGTAAATAATTTTCCAACCATGTCGCGGTCACGAAGACGATCAAAAGCTAATCGGCGATTAGCAAGAGACGGTTTTTTTCCAAGTGTAATCATTGGCTCCACTACACGACGTAACTCTTTAGCTTTAGGCAACGTAGTTTTGATGACTTCAAAGCGTAACAATGAATTAGTCATGTTACGAAACATTGCCAAGCGATGACTGCTACTACGATTTAATTTTCTTAGCCCGCTATGATGCCGCATGATCGTCACCTTCCTTTGCACTATCAAGTTTAGCTGGTGGCCAGTCTTCCAACTCCATTCCAAGTGCCAGTCCACGTGAAGCCAGTACTTCCTTAATTTCATTGAGTGACTTTCTTCCCAGGTTAGGAGTTTTTAGAAGTTCATTTTCAGTCCGTTGAATTAAATCTCCTATATAGTATATATTCTCTGCTTTGAGACAATTTGCAGAGCGTACTGTAAGCTCAAGATCGTCTACCGGCCGCAGTAACCTAGGGTCAATCTGTGGTGCTTCTGGCTGTTCTACAGGCAATGGCGTTCCCTTAAGATCTGCGAATACTGATAGTTGCTCTACCAGTACCCGTGCAGCATAACGAATTGCTTCTTCAGGATCGACAACACCATTAGTTTCTATATCCATCACCAATTTGTCTAAGTCAGTACGTTGCTCTACACGTGCATTCTCGACCGCATAGCTTACACGGTGAACCGGACTAAAGGATGCATCTAATAAAATACTACCAATGGCACGACTTTCATTTGCTACTTCCCGAGCTGTTCCTGGCACGTAACCACGCCCCATCTCTACCTTAATTTGCATATCTATTTTTCCGCCGGCAGTAAGATGCGCAACAACATGATCTGGGTTTATAATTTCTACATCGTGTCCAACTTCAATGTCACCAGCGGTGGCCACACCTTCACCCTTTTTTTTAAGAATTAAAACAGCCTCAGTGGTATTATGTAGCTTTAGAACTATACCCTTGAGATTAAGCAAGATATCCACCACATCTTCCTGTACGCCATCAAGAGCAGAATATTCATGTACTACACCACTAATCTGAACTTCTGTTGGTGCAAACCCGGGCATTGAAGACAGCAAAACACGCCGTATTGCATTCCCCAGTGTGTGTCCATAGCCGCGCTCAAACGGCTCCATGGTTACTTTCGCATGTAGCGGAGTAATATTTTGAACATTAATAATTCGTGGTGTGAGAAAAGTATCACTTGGCATAGCCTATCCTTTTGCTGGAAACTTTCTGATTAATTGGTTACTTAGAATATAATTCAACAACAAGCGACTCTTGAATAGTTGCAGGTAATTCAGAACGCTCTGGCTGGGCCTTAAAGGTTCCTTTCATTGCCTTAACGTCTACTTCCATCCACTCCGGGAAACTACGTTGCTCAGCAACTTCCACTGAATGTTGGATACGCAGCTGATCTTTAGCTTTTTTAGTTACTTCCACCACATCACCAGGACTAACCTGATAGGATGGTATATTGACACGAGATCCGTTTACAAGTATTCCATTGTGGCGCACAATCTGTCGCGCTTCATTGCGTGACGCACCAAAACCCATACGATAAGAAACAGTATCAAGACGGCTTTCTAACCGCTGGAGTAGATTCTCCCCTGTAATACCACGCTGCTTGTCTGCCAGTTTGTAATATATACGAAACTGTCGTTCTAGTATTCCATAAATACGACGAAGCTTCTGTTTTTCCCTTAATTGCACACCGTAATCAGACAGTCTCGTTTTTTTCTGTCCATGCTGTCCAGGTGGATAATTTCTACGTTCTATTGCGCATTTGTCTGTAAAACACTTTTCGCCTTTTAAGAATAGTTTTTCACCTTCACGACGACACTGACGACATTTAGGATCAAGATTTCTGGCCATAATAGTCTGCTCTCCTTAAATGCGACGCTTTTTAGGGGCGCGGCAACCATTATGTGGAAATGGCGTCACATCAGCAATGCTGGTAATTTTAAAACCAGCTGCGTTTAGTGCACGTACTGCAGACTCCCTGCCGGGTCCTGGACCCTTGATACGTACCTCAATATTCTTGACTCCACACTCTTGCGCATATTTACTTGCTTTCTCAGCTGCAACCTGAGCCGCAAAAGGGGTGCTTTTACGTGAGCCCTTAAATCCAGCTCCACCAGATGTAGCCCACGATAAGGCATTTCCTTGACGATCAGTAATAGTAATAATAGTATTGTTAAATGAAGCGTGAATATGCGCAATACCTTCAGCTACGTTTTTCTTAACTTTTTTACGTGCCCGTGTAGCTGTCTTTACCATATCTAATTTTTTCCTTTATTCTGCAATTTGTTATTAACCAATAATTTGTTATCTTGCTGCAGGCCTACCACTAGTTTGACGAATTGCTTTCCGGGGGCCTTTACGAGTTCTGGCATTAGTCTTTGTACGCTGGCCACGAACCGGTAAGCCTCGGCGATGACGTAACCCTCTATAGCAACCAAGATCTGTTAGCCGTTTAATGTTCATTGATACTTCCCGGCGCAAGTCACCTTCAACCATGAACTTAGCTACATGGTCACGTAACTTTTCCATTTGTGTATCTGTAATATCTTTAATCTTTGTAGATACTTTAATGCCTACAGATGCACAAATCTGGCGCGCCCCAGTACGACCTATGCCGTAAATCGCAGTCAAGGCAATTACTGCATGCTGATGATTCGGAATATTTACTCCGGCAATTCTTGCCATACTAACTTCCTACAAATAATAAAACTATCAATTATAACAGCCAAAGCTATATCTACTCAATCAACCTTGGCGCTGCTTATGCCTTGGATCCTTACAAATCACTCTAACGACACGATTACGCCTAATAACCTTACAATTTCGACACAATTTTTTGACTGAAGTTAATACTTTCATATCTACACTCCTTTACTATTTGGCACGAAAAGTAATTCGAGCTCTACTTAAATCATACGGTGTCAGATCCACAGTCACTTTGTCCCCAGGCAAAATCCGAATGTAATGCATGCGCATCTTACCGGAAATATGGCCAAGTACAACATGTCCATTTTCCAGCTTGACACGAAACGTTGCATTCGGCAACGTTTCAAGTATCTCGCCTTGCATTTGTATTGTTTCTTCTTTAGCCATCTGATCTGGGAGCTCTAATCATCTTGCTGATAAGCCGCCACCACCCTTAAAGTTAGTTTTCTTTAGCAGGCTATCATACTGTTGTGACATAATGTAGGCCTGCACTTGCGCCATAAAATCCATCGTTACAACTACAATAATCAATAATGAAGTTCCACCAAAATAAAATGGTACATTCCATTTTAAGATTAAAAATTCCGGTAATAAACAAACAAGAGTTACATATATTGCCCCTACCATAGTTAATCTCAGCATAATCCGCTCAATATGCTTTGCAGTCTGATCTCCAGGACGAATTCCTGGAATAAAGGCACCGCTTTTCTTCAAATTATCTGCAGTTTCCTTTGGATTAAATACCAATGCAGTATAAAAGAAACAGAAAAATATAATCATAAACGCATACATCATTACATAAATTGGCTGCCCTGGAGACAATGCACCACTTATATCCTTCAACCAAACCATAGACTCACCACTGGCAAACCACCCCGCTAACGTTGCGGGAAATAAAATAATACTGGATGCAAAGATTGGTGGAATCACACCAGCCATATTAAGCTTTAAAGGCAAATGCGAACTTTGACCACCATAAACCTTGCGTCCTACCTGCCGCTTGGCATAGTTAACTAAAATTTTTCGCTGACCACGTTCTACAAAAACTACGAAAGCTGTGACTACAGCTACTGCAAGAAAAATTGCTAGCGCCACCAAGGAATGCATTGCGCCGGTACTTACTAATTCAAGTGTGCCACCAATTGCACTCGGTAACCCAGCCACAATACCAGCAAAAATTATTAAAGATATGCCGTTACCTATGCCACGCTCAGTAATTTGCTCACCTAGCCACATCAGAAATATAGTACCAGTCACCAATGTTATTACTGTAGTTGCCAAAAACGTTGGACCCGGCTCAATCACTAGTCCAGCCTGTGACTGTAAAGCAATAGATATGCCATAACCTTGCACTAATGCCAAACCAAGCGTGAAATAACGAGTATATTGAGTAATCTTTCTTCGTCCAGCCTCACCTTCTTTTTTTAATGCCTCTAGATATGGGAAAGCTACTGTACCAAGCTGCATAATAATCGAAGCAGAAATATAAGGCATAATTCCCAAAGCAAATACCGAGAAGCGGGAAAGCGCACCTCCTGAAAACATGTTAAACATGCCCAGAATTCCACCCTGTTGCGAGTCAAATAAGTCTTTCAAGACCACCGGGTCAATCCCGGGAACCGGAACATGCGCACCAATTCTGTAAACTACAAGCGCAAACAATAAGAACCATAGTCTGCGCTTCATATCAGCAAGTTTTCCGGATCCACCTCCTAACATTCCACTAGCGGCCAATTTATGTCCTCTTGACCTTATTCAACACTGCCACCTAAAGTTTCTATAGCAGCTTTCGCGCCCTTCGTAACAAGAATTCCCTGTAATTTTATTGCACGATTTACATTTCCAGAAAGTATAACTTTGGCAGCTAAAACGGTTTTTGAAACTACCCCAGCCTGCTTCAATACCTTTATATCTATGGTGTCTACCGGTAATTTGTCCAATGCTGACAATTTAACTTCTGCAGTATCCCCTCTTGTAAGAGAAGCAAACCCCCGTTTAGGCAAACGACGCTGCAAAGGCATTTGCCCCCCTTCAAATCCTACTTTGTGAAATCCTCCGGCACGGGATTTCTGCCCTTTATGGCCGCGGCCAGCAGTCTTACCAAATCCCGATCCTATTCCACGCCCTACACGACGTCTGGAAAAAGCAGCCCCGTCAGCAGGCTTAATTGAATTAAGTCTCATTTTATGTTTCACACTTCAATAGATAACAAATTTTATTAATCATACCTTGTACTGCCGGTGTATTTTCTAACTCTACACTGCTGTTAATTCTACGTAATCCAAGTCCACGTACTGTTGCACGGTGTGATTTCTTGGTGCCAATTAAACTCTTTATCAAAATCACTTTTATTCTTTTATTTTTCTCACTCATTACTGCACCAACTCCATAATTTCTTCCACACTTTTACCACGCTTGGCAGCAACCTCGGCTGGAGTATTCATTGCTTGTAATCCTTGCAATGTCGCACGAACTACGTTGTAGGGATTTGTTGAGCCGATACACTTTGCAAGTATATCGTGTACGCCCATTACTTCAAAAATTGCACGCATTGGTCCACCGGCAATAATCCCCGTACCTTCTGAAGCAGGCTGCATGTACACTTTGGCAGCACCATGCCTACCTATAACCGGATGTTGCAAAGTACCATTCTTTAAACTTACTTTAACCATCTTACGCCGTGCTTCATCCATTGCTTTTTGCACTGCAACCGGCACCTCACGAGATTTCCCCTTGCCCATGCCGACGCTACCATCGCCATTTCCAACTACAGCTAAAACCGCAAAGCCAAGAATACGACCCCCTTTAACTACTTTAGTAACACGATTAATTGCTACCATTTTTTCCTTGAGCCCATCCCCACGATCATCTCCTTGCGGGTTCCTTCCTTGCATTCTTCCTTGCAATTTAGCCATTAATAATCCTTAATTAGAATACTAAACCATGCTCACGAGCAGCATCAGCCAATGCTCTGATACGCCCATGATATTTAAAACCAGAACGATCAAATCCAACTTTAGAAATCCCTATCTTTTTTGCTTTTTCAGCTATTCGTTTACCTATTACTGTTGCTGCACCTACAGAATTTCCGCCAGGTAACTCCTTCCGAATTTCTGGCTCTATAGTAGAAGCACTAGTTAAAACTTTTCCATTAGTATTATCAATTACTTGAGCGTAAATATGACTGTTGGTACGATGCACTGTCAGACGCACTATCTTCAATTCGGCTATCTTGGCACGAGTTTGGCGTGCACGACGCAAACGGGATTGTATTAATTTCTGCATATATATCTCAATTATTTCTTTTTCGCTTCTTTCATGACAATTACCTCATCAGCATAACGTACACCCTTTCCCTTATAAGGCTCCGGTTTACGAAAAGCACGCACCTCTGCAGCGACTTGGCCAACTTTCTGTTTATCTATCCCTTTAATTAATATCTCAGTTTGAGATGGAGTCTCAACTTTTATACCTTCAGGCATTTTGTAAACAACCGGATGAGAAAAGCCAAGAGTAAGATTAAGAGTTTCTTTAGCAGCCTGTGCTCGGTAACCTACTCCTACTAATGATAGTTTTTTTTCAAAACCACTCGTTACTCCTTGCACCATATTTGCCAGTAACGCGCGCATCGTTCCTGACATAGCATCTGCCTGCTTAGAGTCATTAGCTACCTTTACAAGCAAAGTATCTCCTTCATGTTTGACGGTTACGTCAGAATTAATGCTGCGTTGTAACTTACCTAGCGGACCTTTAACCGACACTTCAGAAGAAGATAAATTTACTTCTACATTTGCCGGAACCGATACAGGTTCCTTACCTATGCGTGACATATAATCAACACTCCTAAGCTACAATACATAAAACCTCACCACCAATTCCGCTTGCACGTGCTTTACGCTCAGTCATTACACCTTTTGAAGTTGAGATTATGGCGACACCCAAGCCATTCATAACATTAGGAAGACTGTTGTTAGGCTTATAAATACGTAAACCAGGACGACTCACACGCTCAATTTTCTCAATCACTGGACGTCCAGCATAATATTTTAAATTAATATCCAACACCGGCTTACTATCTGCTTCACGCACGGCAAAATGCTCAATGTAGCCTTCATCCTTCAACACCTTAGCTATTGCCTGCTTTAACTTTGAAGAAGGCATTGTAACGATATTTTTATCGGAGAGCTGTGCATTACGTATGCGTGTCAACATATCAGCGATAGGGTCACTCATGCTCATCTATGGCACCTCTCGTAATCCAATTTTTTTACTAACATTTATACTTCTTCCAATTTTGTTACTACCAGCTAGCTTTTATCATTCCCGGAATTTCTCCACTCATAGCAATATCACGTAATTTACTTCTACCCAAACCAAACTTGCTATATACACCCCTTGGACGACCTGTCAGCATACAACGGTTACGTAGTCGTACCGGACTAGCATTCCGTGGCAACATTTGTAACTTTATTCTTGCAGAGTATCGTTCCTCGTCACTTACTCTTGTATCGTTAATAACAGCAAAAAGTTCAGCACGATACACAGCAAATTTTTTTACGGTTTTTCTTCTCTTCAAATCACGATTAATTAAAGCAACTTTAGACATATTCCCCTTAGTTTTTGAACGGAAACTTAAATGCTGCCAGTAATGCCTTAGCTTCAGAATCTGTTTTGGCAGTAGTTGTAATTGTAATATTCATGCCACGTAATGTATCCACCTTGTCAAAATCGATTTCCGGGAAAATAATTTGCTCTTTTATTCCCATACCATAGTTTCCACGTCCATCGAACGCTTTACCAGAAATTCCACGAAAATCTCGAATACGTGGAATTGCAACGCTCACCAGTCTATCTAGAAACTCATACATCTGTACACGACGCAACGTTACCATGCAGCCTACTGGATAACCTTCACGCACCTTAAATGTTGCTATAGATTTTCTTGCTTTGGTTACTACCGGCTTTTGTCCGGCAATTTTTTGCATATCCCCAACTGCACTATCTAATATTTTTTTGTCAGCCACCGCTTCTCCAACACCCATATTGAGTGTAATCTTACTGATTCGTGGAACCTCCATAACTGACTTATAGGAAAATTGCTCCATCAAGCTTTTGGTTACAGTATCACGATAAAATTCTTGCAAACGGGCCATATTCTTTCTATCAGTTTAGATGTCGACTAATTCGCCATTCGACTTAAAATAGCGAACTTTACGTTTATCTTCCAAAGTTTTAAATCCTACTCTATCAGCTTTTTTTGTTGCTGAATTATAAATTGCAACATTTGAAACCTGAATCGGCTTTTCCATCTCAATTATACCGCCAGCTGCTCCTTTGTTTGGATCAGCTTTAGTATGTTTTTTTACCTTATTTACGCCTTCAACCACTACTAAAGAATCATCTGCCACACGCAGCACTGTTCCTCGCTTACCCTTATCTTTACCAGTTGTGACAATTACATCATCACCTTTCTTAATTTTTTTCATGCTGGCGCTCCTTACTTCACGCTTATAAAACTTCTGGCGCAAGCGATACAATCTTCATAAATCGTGCGTTACGCAATTCACGTGTTACTGGTCCAAAAATACGTGTTCCTATAGGTTCTAATTTGGCATTTAATAATACTGCAGCATTCTTATCAAACTTTATCAGAGAACCATCAGCCCGACGTATACCTTTAGATGTACGTACTACTACCGCGTTATAAATCTCTCCTTTTTTCACACGACCTCGTGGAGTAACGTCCTTAACGCTGACCTTAATAATATCACCGATACCAGCGTATCTCCGTTTGGAACCGCCTAATACCTTAATACACATAATAGCACGTGCACCAGTATTATCTGCAACTTGCAAAATTGACTGCATTTGAATCATTTTTACTCACTCTCTCCAACTTTTCCCGCATTAAATTCAATCTATAAATGCATGGATAGTTTTGGAACCCGTCCGGGGGGTTATGCTGCTTACTGTAAGATACTTATTTACAGATCAGCTTGAATTAAAAAAATACCATTTTCTATAATATATAGAAACTAGAAGGAGGGGATTATACTGTTACGTCACAAAAGAAACAAGCTAAAATAACAGACCCATGTCATATTACACCTTACTATAATCTCTACTTACTCTATTCCTTTGTCGGCTTTACTACACTCCAGGCCTTAGTCTTGGAAATAGGCCGGCATTCTTCAATTGTTACTAAATCGCCATGATGAAACTCATTTGCTTCATCATGGACATGATATTTTTTTGAGCGAACCATAATCTTCCCATAGAGAGGATGCTTGACCTTTCGCTCAACCAACACTGTAATAGTCTTATCCGTTTTGTCACTCGTTACTCTACCTGTGAGAGTACGGCTCAGATTATCTTTGCTCATGATTGTTTCACTTTTTGACTAAGTATAGTTTTAATACGTGCAATATCACGACGCACATTACTTAACTGATTGTGATTTCCTAACTGTTGAGTAGCATGTTGCATTCGTAGACTAAATCGCACCTTTAACATTGCTAATAGCTCCTTCTGTAACTCTACCGGGCTTTTATCTCTTAATTCACTTGCTTTCATAATTAACCGCCTAGTTGTCTAATAACAAATGTAGTCTGAACCGGCAGTTTTGCAGCGGCCAGACGAAATGCTTCCCTCGCCAATGCTTCGTCAACCCCATCCATTTCGTATAACATTTTACCGGGTTTTATCTCTGCAACAAAATATTCAGGGTTACCTTTACCACCACCCATACGCACTTCTGCTGGCTTATGAGAAATTGGTTTATCTGGAAAAATACGGATTCTAATTTGACCACCACGCTTTATATGACGAGTCATGGCACGACGGGCAGCTTCAATCTGGCGCGCAGTCAAACGACCTCTGGTAATTGCCTTTAGGCCGAATTCGCCAAAACTAACTTTTGTACCCTGGGTAGCCATCCCGTTATTACGACCTTTTTGTTGTTTACGGTACTTTGTTCTAGCTGGCTGTTGCATCTTTAGCTCCCGGCTTCTTTACAGTTTTTTTAGTAGTAGACTTAGTTGCAGCTGACTTTGCAGCTTTTGCTGTAGTAGATTTGGCAGTCGCCTTAACTGGCTTCTCAGTCTTTTTAGTAGTTTTCTCAGTTGCTTTGGCTGAGCTTTTCGTTGTTTTCTTAGCACCAGCCTTTTTCTTGCTCGCAGTTGTACTGTCCTCAGCTTTATCAGTTGGTTTTTTATCCGCTGCTGCCTCTTTAGTTTTAGTCTTAGAAGTTTTACGTACAGCTTTCTCAATTGGCTTGACAGCAGCTGCAGCTTTAGGTTTTTTAGAAGTAGATTTAGTTGCCGGGCGCTTTTTCTTCTGTTCCACATCTGATTCTGGCGTCTGATCTGTGGGAGTAATGCTCGACACTTGCTCCTCTTTACGACCCATAACCTCACCTTTAAATACCCATACTTTAATGCCAATCGCCCCATAAGTTGTCTGAGCTTCAGAAGTTCCATAGTCAACTTCAGCACGAAGAGTGTGAAGCGGTACACGACCTTCGCGGTACCATTCAGATCGAGCAATTTCAATACCGTTTAGTCGCCCTGCACTCATTATTTTTATACCCTGTGCACCCAGACGCATAGCATTTTGTATCGCGCGCTTCATAGCACGACGAAACATAATTCGTTTCTCTAATTGCTGTGCAATATTATCAGCAATTAGCTGTGCATCAATTTCAGGCTTCCGGATTTCTTCTATATTCACATGAACCGGAACGCCCATTCGTTTTTGTAATTCTCCACGGAGAACTTCAATATCTTCTCCCTTTTTACCAATTACAATACCAGGACGCGAAGTATAGATAGTAAAGCGAGCATTCTTAGACGGGCGCTCAATAGTTATACGACCAACAGACGCATGCGCAAGTTTTTTCTTTAGATACTCTCTTACCCTTATATCTTCCTGCAACATTACCGGAAAATTTGCTCTGTTTGCGTACCACTTTGATGACCAATTCTTCAGTACAGAAAGACGGAAACCTGTTGGATGTATTTTTTGTCCCATAATATCCTTATAAGCCGCTATTTTTGGTTGCCAACCTTATCGCCCACAGTTAAAAAAATGTGACATGTTGGCTTAACAATACGATTGCCACGACCTTTTGCACGAGCACTTGTCCTCATCATTGATGCTCCACGATCCACATATATAGACGAAACTTTTAATTCGTCTATATCTGCTCCGTCATTATGCTCAGCATTAGCAATAGCCGATTCCAATAATTTACGAATAATTACTGCGCCTTTTTTTGGACTAAAAGCGAGAAGATTCAATGCGCGGTCCACAGGTAACCCACGGACCTGGTCTGCCACCAAGCGCCCCTTTTGTTCAGATAATCGTACCCCGCGTAATACAGCAGATGTTTGCATGCTTCAATTACTCCTATTTTTTTACTACTTTCTTATCCCCAGAATGCCCTTTAAAAGTACGGGTATGAGAGAATTCACCAAGCTTATGTCCTACCATATTCTCAGTAACATAAACAGGAATATGCTGTCTGCCGTTATGTACTGCAATAGTAAGACCAATAAAATCAGGTAAAACTGTAGAACGACGTGACCAGGTTTTGATAGGACGCCTGTCATTACTTGCACGCGCAGCCTCTACTTTTTCTTTCAAGTGTAAATCAACAAACGGGCCTTTTTTAACGGAACGAGCCATGATTTATTACCCCTTGTTCTTATTCGAATAACGACGGCGTACAATCATTCCGTCCGTACGCTTATTGCTACGAGTGCGATAGCCCTTTGCAGGAGTTCCCCACGGGCTGACTGGATGACGTCCTGCCGCAGTCTTACCTTCACCACCACCATGTGGATGGTCTATTGGATTCATTACTACACCCCGAACTGTCGGCCTAATACCCCGCCACCTTTGTGCGCCTGCTTTACCGATGGATCGTAGATTATGTTCAGAATTACCAACCTCTCCAATTGTGGCACGACAATCAATATGTACTTTACGAATTTCACCAGAGCGAAGGCGTAATTGTGCGTAATCCCCTTCACGAGCCAGCAATTGTATTGATGTACCAGCAGAACGCGCAAGTTGCGCACCTTTTCCTGGCGATAACTCAATACAATGAATTGTACTGCCAACCGGAATATTACGTAATGGAAGTGTATTACCATTTTTGATTGGCGCGTCTACACCACTCATTAGCTGCGTACCTACAATAACCCCCTTAGGTGCAACAATATAGCTACGCTCACCATCAACATAACAAAGTAAGGCCAGATTAGCACTTCTGTTTGGATCATATTCTAACCGTTCAACCTTAGCAGCAATCCCGTCCTTTCTACGACGAAAATCAATTTTACGATAATGCTGCTTATGGCCACCACCCATATGACGTGTAGTAATACGCCCGGCATTATTACGGCCGGCAGAGTGACTTTGCTTCTCCAACAATTTGGAATAGGGCGCTCCCTTATGTAAGTCGGAATTAACAACCTTAACAACCCCACGCCGCCCGGGAGAAGTTGGTTTGACTTTTATCAGCGCCATTATTTACCCTCCACCTGAGCAATTTCAGAAAAGTTAATTTCCTGGCCGGCCTTTATACTGACATAAGCCTTTTTCCAATTTGTTCTACGCCCCATAAAACGACCAAACCTTTTCTCTTTACCCTTAACATTAGCAACTTGCACACCCGTAACCTCTATTTTCTGTGCCTTCCACATCAACTCAACAGCAGCTCGAATCTCAGCTTTTGTGGCATCTTGTAGTACACGAAAGATTATTTGGTTATTCTTTTCTACTATATATGTAGCCTTTTCAGAAACCTGAGGCTTTAATAACACTTGCATCAAGCGCTCTTGACTAAAAACTTGCAAGCTCATGCCAGCATCTCCTCAATTTTTGTTACCGCACTTTGAGTCATTAATACTTTCTCAAAACGTAAGAGACTTACAGGATCGGCACGACCCACTTCTACCACCATCACATTCGGAAGATTACGTGAAGACAAATAAAGATTTTCATCTACTTTATCTGTAATAAGCATTACCTCTCCAAGTCCCATATCTTTTAGTTTTTGTGATAACAATTTTGTTTTTGGACTATCAACGGTAAATTCCTCTACGACAGATAATCGACTGTCACGTACTAGCTGAGACAAAATAGCACCCATACCAGCACGGTACATCTTGCGATTCACTTTATGACTAAAATTCTCTTCTGGGCTATTAGGAAATATCCTGCCGCCGCCACGCCATAATGGACTGGAGGCCATGCCTGCACGAGCACGTCCCGTACCTTTCTGCCGCCATGGTTTACGTGTTGATTTATTAACATCAGCACGCCCTTTTTGTGCGCGGTTAGCGCTACGAGCATTAGCCAAATAAGCCGTTACTATCTGATGAACAAGAGCCTCGTTATATTCGCGGCCAAACAAAGTATCAGAAGCAGAAATACTTGCGGTAGACTGTCCGTCATTACTAATAACCTTGAGGTCCATTATGCATCCGCCTTTTTATCTTTCTGCGCACTCTTATTCTTACTACCATCTTTAGTATCTTTCTCGGTAGACTGAGCTCTTATTTTTGTGATCTTAAAACTTGGGTGTACTACTACATCGCCACCCCTTGAACCGGGAATGGCACCCTTTATAAGAAGTAAACCTCTTTCAGCATCGATACGTAAAACTTCCAGATTCTGCGTCGTCCTCCGGACGTCACCTAAATGCCCGGACATACGCTTGCCAGGAAATACACGGCCGGGATCTTGGCACATACCTATTGAACCAGGCTTATTATGAGCTTTTGAATTGCCATGACTGGCACGATTTGAAGTAAAGTGATGCCGCTTGATCACACCAGCAAAACCCTTACCAATGGTTATACCGGTTACATCTACTCTCTGACCAACCTGAAAGATCTCAGTATCTATAACAGCTCCTGTTTCCAGACTTGCCAACTGCTCATCTGTTACATGGAACTCCTTAATTATATGACCTGCTTCAACAGCAGCCCTGGCAAAATGCCCGGCCAATGGTTTATTGACACGGTTTGCCCGACGCTTACCAAAAGTTACCTGTACTGCTGAATACCCATCAGTATCAGGAGTCTTGATTTGCGTAACTCGATTATTAGACACGTCAAGCACCGTTACCGGCTGGCTATTGCCGTCATCTGTAAAAATACGGGTCATGCCAACCTTACGGCCGACTAATCCTAAACTCATTTTAAATCGCCTTTATAATAAAGGTGCCGATTTCAATTGACCGACACTCTGCAACAATCTTATCTGTATATTAAACTTTCTTACCAAAAACAGGGTAATTAAAATTCATACTCGGAGCTTATAATTTTATTTCTACATCAACACCAGCAGGTAAATCTAATCTCATCAATGCATCCACAGTTTTATCTGTGGGATCCATAATGTCCATTAGACGCAAGTGAGTACGAATCTCAAATTGATCACGTGAAGTTTTATTTACATGTGGTGAGCGTAGCACATCAAACCGCTCAATACGCGTTGGCAGTGGTATGGGCCCTTTTACCACTGCACCGGTACGTTTTGCAGTCTCAACAATTTCCACCGCAGACTTATCTATTAGCCTGTAATCAAAAGCTTTCAAACGAATACGTATTTTCTGGTTCTGCATGTTCTAACCTCAGGATTGAAGATTCGGGATTCAACGATATGCGCACTTAGCACTTAATCCTGCCTCCATGATTTTTCATTACTCAATAATCTTTGCCACCACACCTGCACCAACAGTCCTGCCACCCTCACGAATAGCAAAACGTAAACCTTCTTCCATTGCAATCGGTGCTATTAAACTCACTGTCACCGACACGTTGTCGCCAGGCATTATCATTTCTGTGCCTGCCGGCAGCTCAACTGCACCAGTTACATCTGTAGTGCGGAAGTAAAACTGTGGGCGATAACCCTGAAAAAACGGAGTATGACGCCCGCCTTCCTCTTTACTCAAAACATAAATCTCGGCAGTAAATTTTGTATGCGGAGTAATGGATCCCGGCTTGGCTAATACCTGACCACGTTCGACTTCCTCACGCTTGGTTCCACGCAGCAGCACACCAACATTGTCACCTGCCTGACCCTGATCAAGTAATTTCCTGAACATTTCCACACCAGTACAAACAGTCTTGGTTGTGGGTTTTAAACCAATAATCTCAAGCTCCTCACCCACCTTAACAACACCACGCTCGACCCGGCCAGTAACAACCGTACCACGTCCGGAAATAGAAAATACATCTTCTACCGGCATGATAAAGTCACCATCTATTGCACGTACCGGCTCAGGAATGTAGCTGTCCAGCGCATCTGCTAACTTATATATGGAAGGCTCGCCAATGTCACTCTGGTCTCCCTCGAGAGCCTTCAGAGCAGAACCAACAATGATCGGGGTATCATCACCAGGAAAATTATATTTGGTCAATAACTCACGTATTTCCATTTCAACTAACTCTAGCAGCTCAGTATCATCTACCATGTCAGCTTTATTCATAAAGACAACAATGTAGGGCACACCTACCTGGCGTGCCAGCAAAATGTGTTCGCGTGTCTGCGGCATAGGGCCATCGGCGGCAGATACAACCAGAATGGCACCATCCATTTGCGCCGCACCGGTAATCATGTTCTTAACGTAATCCGCATGCCCGGGACAGTCAACATGAGCATAATGACGTGCATCAGTTTCGTACTCAACATGAGAAGTATTGATAGTAATCCCGCGCGCTTTCTCTTCCGGCGCAGAGTCAATCTGAGCAAAGCTCCTTGCTTCACCACCAAATTTCTTTGCCAATACCATCGTGACTGCTGCCGTTAAGGTAGTCTTACCGTGGTCTACATGACCAATCGTGCCTACGTTTACATGCGGCTTCGTCCGCTCAAATTTGATTTTTGACATGATCGTTTCCTTTTCTTAATGTGCCTTTAGTATCCTGGTTTGTGGACCAAAAACCTATGGAGCCCATGGCCAGGATTGAACTGGCGGCCTCTCCCTTACCAAGGGAGTGCTCTGCCACTGAGCTACATGGGCAAGCACTATTACAACTTGATCGAAAATATCTACCTCTGTAAAGCCCTTTAAATTCCAATCTGGAGCGGGTGAAGGGAATCGAACCCTCGTCGTAAGCTTGGAAGGCTTCTGCTCTACCATTGAGCTACACCCGCATCTAGCAATCAATTCAGATAGAAAAAACCAACCTCGTCAGCTTAATTCAGAACTAGCCATCCCCTTCAACACACTCATATGGTTATCAACACTGCTCTTCCTGCATCCTTACGCCACCAAATTTGGTGGAGGGAGAAGGATTCGAACCTTCGAAGGCGATGCCGTCAGATTTACAGTCTGATCCCTTTGACCGCTCGGGAACCCCTCCAAATAAAACCACGCATTATGAATGTATTATGCTTATAAGTCAACGTGACCCAAGCCATACTTAACTTTTTACACTGATGCAAATATATGAAAAAAGGACCGGAACAAATGTGCTGAATGTAAAATTAAATCGAAATGAATATAACCCATCGAATGGATGGTTATGTATGATATTTATACTTAGTAAACCACAAAACTACAATATAACCAGGCAGGCCAACTACTGAAGGATTATTTAATAGGCACTTTCCATATTTTTTAATACGTAAAATTCCACATTACGGACTCTTTACAAGCCATAATCAAATTTCGTTATTAAATTACGATTTAAAAAGACTAATACAATCGTATTCAATTGAGTTTATTTTACTTCTATCCAATCTCTTTATTAATTTAGGCTTAATTCAAATCATTATCTATCCAGTATTTGGCCCCGTTAACTGATGCCCTGATCATTAGTCCATTTTCCGTTAACTGGTAAATAGTTGTTCCGTCGTTTAAGATTCCATCTCCAATAGCCACACCTGTATCTCCGGCTTTAGCTGCGGCATCGGCATAAGCTCCGAATTCCCAGCCTACTTTAATAAATTTATTCAGAGTTACTTTGTCACGAAAAACAAAAACAACACGAAAATCCTTTATACCCAGCCCCATTCCAACACCAAATTCACCCATTTTCATAAAAATAGGCTTAGCCCCCCTTACGGTGTACAACCCCGTGACCTACACCTGCACTAACTAGTAACAAAGAGAGATTAGCATTACTGAATACGGCATAACCGGGTGCTGCCGAAATCTTAGCTTTCATCTCAGGGCGAATATTGTAAAGATCTGTAAGCACTTCATTTTTTATAGCGAAAATAGACCGGCGTTTCGCTTCCGGTGTATTACCTTCGATAGTTGTAGCACAACCACCAAAAATTAAAGCCACTAACAAGCTACACAAGCAAATTTTTATACGCCCCATTATTTCTGTCTCCACTATTTATTACCAGTCGCCTCAATACAATGAGGCCAGTTATTTTGGAATTTACTAAGTATATTTTATTTTTACAGCCTAATTTCTGTAACTTTAAAGGTTAATCCTATCCGTCACTTCCTGTGAAATATGTGTAGCATAGTTTGGAAACATCAGACTCTTACAAACATCTTTGGCATTAGTTCACAAACTATAGCCCATGCCCTAAAAACCTCCGAGTATTATTGGTTTTCAATATACTAACTATTACTGAGTTTAATGTACCAACATATATACCAACAAATACATCATGATTAGACCTTTTAGAGATGTGATTTAATGCCAATCAAATAGCTAATAAACCTATTGGACCAGTGTAACAAAGTCTGATCAAAGATTCTTATTACACCTGCTATCTAGATCTTATCAAGTTGAGGGCTTCACTTCTAAACTTAATTAGATTATTAAAAATTGCTTAACTAGCATTTCCAGGAGTATGCTGACTACAACCTTTCTTCTTAGGATCTAAGATTTTCCTCTTTTCTACTGTCTAACGAGAAACGGTCAAATTATTGCAGAAAGTAATAATTATTACAGGATTAGCAATTGTATTGATTGGGATTCTTTATCCCTATCTTCGCAAGCTTCCTTTTGGACAATTACCTGGCGATATTTTCTACAAATCAGATAATTTCTCTTTTGTATTTCCTATTGTAACCTGCATTATCATTAGTATTATTGTGACAATTATTTTTAATTTATTCAGATAAGTAATGAACCTCAAATATTTGTTACATTTTTGGTTCGGAAGAAACATCCCCATACACCCTAATTAAAAAAACAGTGAAATCCTTTTTATAATTTTGTCCGCATAGATATTAAACAGTTTCATCGGTATGGAGGAAATCATGTTTGGATTTTCAAAATCTGAATCAAAAGGATGTAAAATTGCTGATGAATGTCTTGAATATGGTTTAAGACAAGGGGCGTTTGTGAAACTCAGCAAAATGCTGGGCTATATTCAATTAATGTCCCTATCCAAAGCAGTAGAACATGGATTTTATAAAAGAATGAATGAAATAATTAAAAGTGGAGAAATAACATGCTATAGCTTTCAAGGTGGTGAACAAATTTTTGTTCACCAAGACTATAAAGCTATATTTCAGGAATTATTGACGAATGCAACAAATAATACTAGTAAGGAGTAATACTAAACTTGCTTAATTAATGCTTTTTGTGAATGTGACTTGGAACAGTTAAAAAAATTACAGTTCTGCTCAAAAAAATGCCTCTAACAAAAAGGTCACTAGAGACCAGTTATCCGGTCATTTATGATTTTACTTAAATATTATTGGTGGTGGACGCAGTCTTAAGCGAACCGGTCTCTTGCCGAATTTGGTGATTTACAGGGAATTAACAGGGAAAGCGGGGAATTTTAAGGCAAAACTGCCTGCTATACACCGAATTCACCGCACAAGATCAGCAAATTGCGGGTATTCCCTGTTCCCGGATAACAGGGAAATTGATTCTGCGTATCAGGGAACGCTGACCAACAGAACAGAGAAATCTTTTGCCCGAACAGGGAAAATAAACCGCAGATCAGGCAATACCGGGGAAACTTCCTCTTGATATTGAAACACGTCCCGGAGACTGTAGTGTTGATAATTACATAATGATATCATCTGCCATCTGCTTCACACACGGCTATGTCCGGTCGGAAAGACAGGACATCCGTTTGTAGCAGATCCGGATTCAGGAATGAGTGGAGTCTTTCGGAGAGTACGCTGGAATCAGCATCAAAAGGATTTCCTGAATTCTCCTGCTATATTGATCGCAAGGCGTCCGACAGCTCTATGGTGAGATTTTTTCCCCGGACTTCCAAAATCCATTACAGCCAGTACCTGGAAAACCATAGAAGCGTAATACAAGGGGCAAGCAGGTAATACTCGTGGTACATGAACTATGGACATGGAACACTGGCTGGTTTGCGGAACCGGAAGTTTTTCCCGAAGTACCACACGATGATGACGGGGACAGCACGTTCCGTGCCTGTAATGAACCGGTACAAGGCAGCAGCTACACGCTGACAGGAGTCGGGTAAGAAACTACATTTTCAATGCTTGTCGCAATATGGCGTTTATTCGTGTCTGCCAGCCCTTGCCGCCTGTCCTGAGACGCACTAACAAGTCGGGGTCGAGCATGATGTTGACCCGTTGCTTGCGTTCGGTTTCTGGCAGAGGTGGGCAGCCACGGGTCGCTGTTTTAAAAAAAATGTTCGTCCAGTTCACGGACTTCCCCGTCCTCGTCTATATATGGTTTAATCTCCGGCATATTTTCGCTCCTCTCTGGTGTTTGCTTTGCGCAGGCTGATCACCCGCAGGTTTTTTCCGCGATAGCACCATGCAAAGACGTAAAGATGGTCATTGATCAGAGCATAGGTGATATAACGGGTCTCAGGATATGGTTGACGCACATCTTCAATAGTAATTACCTGTTTAATTAACAGTTGCAACATCAGAAAAATCAAGACCCCGCTCATGCCGTGTCCTGATATGTTTTACGTTGTCCCATTCAATATATTATACACACATTAAATGTGTTTTATCAATAAATATGTGTATATTAAATCAGAAAGCTAAGTCGGCAAAGGGTGTTGTCTCAGCATGAACGTAATTTCCATGGTAGACAACTTACGCAATGTAGTGTCGGGACTGGATGGTCGGTTATCCGCACAGAGTGTGTTTGTGACGCCGCTCCCGGATGATTTACAAATCCTCAGCGCCTGTCGTGGTCGGCAATCTCTGAGAAGATTGCGGACATTCCGTCCTTTGATGCTTGTCGTGAACGGGCGAATGGAACGGCGTAGCGGAACAGATCCCATCGCGACCCGTAAACCACTCTCAAATGCGGGGGGGTTGCCGCGTTGACGTCTGCCACACCGCCACAGGCTTATCGGCTATCGCTAAAGTGATGTAAAAATAGAGAGAAGGACATTGAAACTCGCCGGCAGCCGGATTCGCCAGCTTGCCGTGCAGGGAATACATTGCCTGGAATACCCAGCTTTTCGGGTTTGACGCTCGGATTAAACCGTCCGGTTAGGCTGTGATTTGCAGACAGACCTTAGTCGGTTACACTTTTCTTGCTTCGCCACCATTAGTAGTATCGTGTTGTGATTTGCAGACAGACCTTAGTCGGTTACACTCATTCTATCTCCCACCGTTGGCCGTCTGCTGTTGTGATTTGCAGACAGACCTTAGTCGGTTACACTCATGCAGCTGAACTGGCCGTATTTTGTGGTGGTTGTGATTTGCAGACAGACCTTAGTCGGTTACACTTTGAGTGCTGCTTTAAGCTGATCATTTTCAGTTGTGATTTGCAGACAGACCTTAGTCGGTTACACTCATTCTATCTCCCACCGTTGGCCGTCTGCTGTTGTGATTTGCAGACAGACCTTAGTCGGTTACACTTCTCCTGCCGGAACGATCTTATACACGGAGTAATTGTAACGCCTGAACGGAAGCCGGATTATCACTGTGAAAACAAATGGTATCAACTTTGAACGGCGGGTCGTTTAAAAATCGCCGGTATTGTTCGATAATGGCTTTCGGCTGAGCTAATACTGCCCCTTTTTTTCCTCTGGCAATCAGTTGAGCACCGTTATACCCTCTGTCCGCAAACATTTCATACATCAGTCTGATGTGTTCCTTTTCTGCGATTGTGCTGACCTCTTTACTGTTTCTCCCCGCCTGCACGATCAGTAGCAGATCCGGGTCGGTGGCTTTGATCACCTGACAAATTATCCTGAGTACGGACGGCTCCGCCGTCATCTGATGATACAGGGCACCATGGGGTTTGATGTACTCAGGGGTTACCTTGTGATCTCTGCACAGTTGCTGAAAATGCACAACCTGGCGGGTAATCAGGGCAAATAACGCTTCCTCACTCAGATTATGACGAACGCGGCCAAAATTGACCGGATCCGGATAACCGGGGTGTGCGCCGATTCTCACCCTGTTTTGCCGGGCGAGTTGTATCGTCTTATTCATGCTGTGATCATTTCCCGCATGCCCGCCACAGGCGATATTGGCGATATCAGTCAGCGGCATTACGGTTGCGTCCGGGTCAGGCGTCAGACATTCGCCCAGATCACAATTAATCCGGATGGTCAATTCTTAATGTGGTCACTGGTAAGAAGTTCCACTTGTAACGGAACTAAAAGAATCCCCCCGGCGGAAATCTCATGGAGGAAGCAGATTGCATCAGACAGTCATCAGATAATTCTATCCTGTGCGGGGTATCAGAACTGAACGGCATACCTCAGATATCCCAGGACCGAATCCTCCCGACCCGATCTGCGGACATATTCGAAATCACCCCCTACAGTGGTATAGTCGTTGATGGCGTAGTGCAGGCGTACCCCGGTATACCCACCATGAATCACATCATCGCCCGGCACCCGATAAGAGGTTGTCGGCCCGCCGCCCAGGCGGGCACCGGCATTACTGTTACTATACTGTGCGAGGGTGGCGCCACCACGCCACTCAATCTCTCCCCGGTCATCAGCAAAGGTCCGAGCCAGTGCCAGTTGCATGCGACCATCCACAATGTTCACCCCCCGGCCCCGGAAGCTGATATCGGAGGTGGTGGTGCCGTTCTCTGTGTGCGCACCAAAATGCCCGTAGGTATAGGCAATTTGTGCGCCGGGCCGTAATTCAAATCCACTGCCCAGTGCCTGCACATACGTAAGAGCTAAGGACGGGCTGATATAAAAGCTGTTGTAGTCCCCGTTCGCTGTCTCATATCCGGTGAGATTATCCAGCACTCTGCGCATACTGTCATGACGGGCATATCCGAACAGTACCGAACCATCCAGGGTCAATTTACCCCGGGCATGCGCGGCCAGTGCCTGCTGGCCATAGGCCCCGAAAAAGGCACGGCTGGCACCATCCCGGACGGAAGCCGCAGAGGTTCGGATCTGTCCCCGCCCGCCCCCGGCAAACACGCCCACCCGATGCCCGCCCCGCAGGCGGGTATCAAACCCGCCGACCCCGCCATAAAAATCATGCTTCCAGGCTTGCGCGAGGCCGTCACCCCCGCGCTTGGTATAGCCTCCTAAAAAACTCCCCCAGGCACCTTGGTTCGCCGATTTTCCCCGTACCGATGCGAGCCGTTGAAACACCTGCCGGTGAATCCGGCCTGTAGTCGCACCCAGCGTGATGCGGGTGGCGGAAGAACCCGTCGGGTCGATCACCGCTACGGTATCACCAGTGCTACTCCGTACTGCCGCTCGTGCCGGGCCAAGCAGGTTGATCTGCTCAGCCCCTTCAAAAAGGTACGTTGCCGAATGCGGGCGCCTCGCTGCAAAAACGTTCACCACATCATGGTCGAGTCCATCCACATCCTCTCCCAGGTTAACCCGTCCGACTCTCGCTCCTTCCAACAGATTCAGTGTCTGATCGCCCGCATCGGAGCCTCGCACCGCGTAGGAATCTTCACCCGTGACAGACACACTGCCACTGATGGTAATGTCTCTGTCCCTCCCCGCAAAAATGCCGTGCGCACCAACCCCTGTGGTTGAGATGGTGCCGCTGTTGGTAATCATACCCCGACTCCCCCCTTCCGAAAACATACCGTGAGCACCATCCCCTGTGGTTGAGATGGTGCCGCTGTTGGTAATCATACCCCGACTCCCCCCCTTCCGCAAACATACCGTGCGCACCATCCCCTGTGGTTGAGATGGTGCCGCTGTTGGTAGTCATGCCTCCACTCGCCATCTCCTCATAAATGCCGTGCGCACCAACCCCTGTGGTTGAGATGGTGCCGCTGTTGGTAGTCATGCCTACATTCACCCCCCCCAAATAAACACCGTAAGCACCAGCCCCGCTCGTTTCTATGGTGCCGCTGTTGGTGATCCTCGCGTCAGAACCCTCCGAGAAAATACCGTGAGAGCTGACTCCTGTCGTTGAGATGGTGCCGCCCGCCTCATTGGTGAGGCTCGCGCCAGAGCCGTTTGAGAAAATACCGCGGGATCTGACTCCTGTCGTTGAGATGGTGCCGCTGTTGCTGATGGCCGCGTTATCACCCTCCGAGGAAATACCGTCAGAATCGTCTCCTGTGGCTGAGATTTCACCGCTATGGGTGATGGTCACGTCAGAGCCGTTTGAGAAAATACCAAAAGCCTGAAACCCTGTGGTTGAGATTGAGCCGCTAAGGACATTGGTAATATTTGCCATAGCACCCTGCGAGAAAATACCGTGAGACCCCTCACCTGACGTTGAGATGGTGCCGCCCGCCTCATTGGTGAGGCTCGCGCCGGAGCCGGATGAGAAAATACCGTGAGCCACAACCCCTGTGGTTGAGATGGTGCCATTGTTGGTGATACGAGCATCAGGATCACCCGATGAAACCGTCTCCGATCGAGTCTCTCCTTCGGCAATGGTAATTGATTGGGCGGCCACAGGCGAGGCGAGCATACAGGCGGTTAATATAGTAATGTATGAGGCACTGTATTGAATATGTTGCCGTTTTACCATTTTATTTTCTCCGTTCAGATGCCAGCTGGTGTTCTGCGTAATCTAAAGTTGTTTATCGTGTCTATGTCTTGCCTGCGTACCCCGTGGTACTTGGACAGGTTGCTTAGAAGTTATTTTCATCTAAATATAACGCCTCTATTTCCATAGTGTGTAACACTACCATCCATTGGTGTATTCTGCGCCGCTTTTATGTCAGGCAGTACCTGTGAGACAAATCAGGCGCCTGCATGAACTGTTGATAATAGCACACACATTGATGTTTCCAGTCCTATGCCATCGTGTGGTCGATAGTGGTTGTGGTACTGCTGATGGAAAGTGTAGTGCCGCGACATTCCTGAATATCAACGGAAAATACCACTGGACTTCCCTGCTGAACAGAGCGTCACTGTGATTGTGCGGTGACGCTTCTTTTTACGTCTTCTTCACTGCGCCAGTCCGACTCGTGAATACAGGGCGGGCTGTGTTCGGTGAAAGCACCAGCGTCCCTCCGGTGTATGACGAAGAAGGAGGTATCCATGCCCACCAAAACAACCAGGATCGCAACCGTTCTTACACTCCTGAACCGCTCCCACGGTGCAAGCCTGGCTCAGCTTCAGGAAACCACGGGGTGGCTGCCGCACAGTACGCGGGTACCCCTTACAGAGCTTCGGAAAAAGGAGCATGGCATTACGTGGGAGAAGAATGTCGGGAATGTGCCAATCTGCTGGACCGACAGGACTCTCCCGTCCGATGATAAGCCCGGGTGATCAGGGCCGGGTCACTGAGGCACTCCGGGGGATACCCGGTCTGTCGCGGGCTCGGCTGATTGAAAGCTGGACGGATGCGCACAGCCATCCGCCACCGAAGGGACTCAGCCGGAGGTTGTTGGAATACAGTGCTGCCTGTCAAATACAGGTGAAAGCACTTGGCGGTCTGACACCGGCTACAAAACGGAAGCTACGCCGTACCGTAAAACAAGCAGGAAAAAACCCGGCATCACCGGGCATGCTACGAAAGTCAGATGGTCTTGCTCCGGGTGTCCGACTGGTTCGGGAATGGCATGGACGAACTCATACCGTAGACGTTGCTGAGAATGGGTTTCGATATGATGGCGAGATATACAAATCACTCTCGAAAGTTGCTTGTGCCATCACTGGGACCAGATGGTCGGGTCCGAGGTTCTTCGGACTATGAGTAACTGCATGCGCTGTGCCATCTATACCCGAAAATCCACAGAGGAAGGACTGGAGCAGGACTTCAACAGTCTGGATGCCCAACGGGAAGCCTGTGAAGCGTTCGTCCAATCACAGAGGGGGCTTGGCTGGCGTGTAGTCAGGAAGAACTACGACGATGGTGGTATCTCAGGGGGAACCATGGGAAGACCTGCTTTACAGGAATTACTTGAAGATATTGAGAAAGGAAAGATCGAGCTGGTCATGGTGTACAAGGTGGACCGTCTGACCCGGTCCCTTATGGACTTCTCAAAGATTATCGACATCTTCGATGTCAGAAATGTCTCGTTTGTCTCTGTCACCCAGCAGTTCAATACGACCTCCTCCATGGGCCGATTGACCCTGAACGTTCTCCTCTCCTTTGCCCAGTTCGAGCGGGAGGTTACAGCGGAACGGATTCGGGACAAGATCGCCGCATCCAAGAAAAAGGGTATGTGGATGGGAGGACAATCACCGATTGGATACGATGCTATCGACAAGAAACTGATTGTTAACGAGGACGAGGCCAAAGTGGTTCAGGCGCTCTATGATCGTTATCTGAAAGTCAAATCCGTTCGTACGCTGAAAGAGGCGGCAGACCGACGGGGTTATATTACCAGGCGGCGGGGCTCAGGTGACAAGGCAACCGGCGGCAAGCCGTTCACACGCGGGCATCTGTCTCAACTACTTCACAATCCAATCTACGTGGGTGAAGTCTCTCACAAGGGTAATACTTACCCCGGACAACATAAACCCATCATAGATCGGGATACGTGGAATACCGTTCAGGAATGTTTACGGGTCCGTGCGCCGGCCCGACACTCCCGGTGCAATGCCAGGCTACGATGCCTGCTCACAGGCCTGGTGTTTGATGAGAACGGTGAGCGACTGTCGCCATCTTATTGTCAGAAGAAGGGGCGGCGATATCGGTACTACCTATCCAAACATTTAATACAAGGGGGTGGTAAAACTAACGGATGGCGCCTGCCGGCTGATCGGCTGGAAGAGGCGATTCTGTATGAGGTGGCCCGGTTCTTATCTGACGATGTGAAAATTGCAGATGCCCTGTACGGGGAAGCGGGGTTACCTGCAGAGATTCAACCCTCCATTCAGGTGGCGGCAAAGCTGGCAACAGCCATCACTGAGAACCGGACAGATGAAACCGCAGAAACTGTTCGCCTGATATTGGAGCGGGTAACTGTTACATCCGATCAACTGCGCATCACTATCTCCGGCACTGGGTTGGCAGAGTACCTTGGTGTTAACCGCGCTATCGATTGCAACCCAATTGTTCTCGAAGCTCTCATGTCCATCCGATGCCGGGGTGTAAATCAAAAAATTATCATGCATGGTGATGCCAGGGCGACGTTCCAAGATGACAGACTAATTCGCCTGGTCAGAGACACTCATCAATGGTTTGCGAAGATCAGTTCGGGCGGGGTCGGGACAGTTCGTCAGATTGCGCAGGACGCTAACAGGGATGAAGGTGATGTCAGCCGTTTCCTGCCTCTTGCATTCCTGGCTCCTGATATCATTGAGGCCATACTCAGAGGCAAACAACCAACTGAGCTCACGGTAGAAAAGCTAAAACGTCTCCGGCTTCTGCCACAATCCTGGAAAGAGCAACGAACGTTGCTTGGATTCAACACCCGCAATCCGCCGTGAGCACCCATGGATTGGTGACGAAAAAATGCCAGACAGAGACGATTGCGTGAAATCGTCCCTTTCGCCTCCGGAGATCGTCTCTCTGCAACAGGTATCCGTAAATTATAGCCCAAGGCCCGCAAGAATGCGTGGCTCTTCTCTGATGTCGAATTGGTGTGGGGGAATGCAGGGAGTGAGTGGTGGGTCTGGCTGGATTCGAACCAGCGACCAAGGGATTATGAGTCTCAGGATGCCAACGAATATACCTGCTTGTCTGTTGTTTTTATTGCATTTATTTTTCCATGCTTACCCATAAATACCTATAAATACTGTACAAAGTGGGGCTGAAATGGGGCTGATTTCAGAATGATCGGACACCGCAACCTTAATCAGCTGCTCGTGTACTACCATGTTCCGGCCGGAGAGCTGGTGAAGAAGCTGGGGTGAAGTGGGTTGTGGTTCAGTTTATTTTAAGTAAATATCTTGACACACGATACGTATCACGATATAATTAGCACATGATCAAAACATTTAAAAACCGTTCCTTAAAGAAACTCTACGAGAAGAATGATAAAAGTAAGATCAACCCAAATCATTTAGAACGCATAGTAGATATTTTAATTGTCTTACACTATTTAAAGAATATCTCTGATATAGATACAGTTACATGGGATTTACATCAATTAAAAGGGCGACTAAAGGGCTTCTGGTCAATGTCGGTTTCAGGTAATTACAGAGTATGGTTTCGGTTTGAAAACCAAAATGCGTATGATGTTGATTATGGAGACTATCATTAAAAATAAACAAGTGAGGTAATGATATGGATATGATTATGAAGAATCCGCCGCATCCGGGCAGACAGATTAGATATGCTTTAGAAGCTCGGAATTTGAATGTTACGGAAGGCGCAAAACACTTTGGGGTTACTCGTAATACCTTGTCACGGGTTATTAACGGCTCGGCTGGTATTTCCCCTGATATGGCAGTTCGTATAAGCAAAACATTTGGTGGCAGTGCTGATATTTGGGTGCGTATGCAGGCTGGTTATGATCTTGCTCAGGTATTGAAGAATGCAGACAAGATAATAGTTAAGCCCATAAAACGATCATCCGGAACACTGAAAGCAGCGTAAGCATGGATCGGGTTCGTGCTTCACCGCACCTCCTTCGACCATGCACACGCATTTTGCAGCTTCAGGGAGTACGCTGTACCTCTGTCCACAATTTTTCTTGCCTCTGCTTGTAGCGTTGCAAAGCTTTCTCCATTTCCACGTTCAAATTCGCCTCGATCGGCGCAGTACAAGTCAGGGCGAGGGGAAGTGCCGGGGGCTTGGGGCAGGGAACGCGTACCGGTATCGGATTGGTCGCGCAGCTGCTTAATAACAGCAGCGTTGGTAACGTTAGTTTTAGTAAATTTCTCATCTGCAATTCTCCTGTTTCGTTCATTTGCATTGTCTTTAATCAGCGCATCCTGTCTGGCTCGCTCTCCCAGAGCTTCGGTCTTCGCTACAAACTCCGCATAAGACGCTTCACAAGCTGTGAGTTGCAAAGAAAGCGTGTAGGCATAGACAGATAACCCTGCAATGATTATCGCCACGCCTGCGAGCATATATAGCTTCGGTGGGATTGGAATCATGATAAGAATAAAATTCGTTCTGCACGGCGTCGGTTAGTCAGTCCGTCTAATACACGTCCGCCCGCCCGGTTCCATCTTCGAAACTGATTAGCAGCCCCCGCATAATCTCCGGTATTTAATTTTTTTAATAATGTGGATCGTTGAAAGTTTGCATTGCCGACATTGAAAGCGAGACTGATACACGCATCAAACTGATTCTGCGTTAAATCTTGCGGGGCGCATTCGTTGACACATTCTTCGAACCGCATCAGATCATCTTTTAAAAATTGTTCGCCTTCTGCCTGTGTAATCTTGTCCCCCGTTTTTACATTCAACGTGTGTCCGTAGCCGATGGTTTGGACGTCGCCCGGCACAGGGATATACGCATCTGCCCGGAAGCCCTCCCATTTCTTAATTAATTCAATTCCTTTTTTTCCTGTTTTCATGTCTGCCTCGCTTTTGTGTATGCTCCGAAAAGATATCCCTGCAACGAAGATAACGGCACCCAGATTGCACCGATGATGGCGGCCGTTTCGATACCATTGAATTTTGAAACCTCAACGAAAGTAAAAGTCCATTGCAGCGCATAGGTGGTCATGGCCATGCCCCACAATAAAAAAATGCGCCGGATCAGCGCACCATTTTCCAAAGCTTCTGTTAACCAGCCCATTATTTTCGTTCGAGGATACGATCAATTCTGTTGTGTGCATCGGAAGCAGTCTTGTGTACCTGTTCGATCTGCCGATGCATATTCCGGATATCCATTCGTATCCCACCCCAGATCGCAGCCCCGACTATCAACTGGCTTCCGAGCCAGATTAAAATATCATTTTCCATTTTTCTTCCTCTTCTTATCAGGTAACCTTGAATTCCATGCCGCCGTCCGCGTGGCTGACCAGTTTCAGCGTCTGTACGCGGCTCCCGTTGGATGGTGGCGTAGTATCACCCCTGATGTTGAGGTTATGCGGGTTGATGTCGGAGAAATTGCGGGAAATCTGATGCAGGCCCGGTCGGTAGAAACACAGGTCGTAAAGGTCGAACCTGAAAGGACTACCGGCAACGCTCTGAAGGGAAAAATATTGCCCGGAGTGTTTGACCTGCTCGCCCGCGTGATCGCCGGTGAGATATTGGCGCAATGGATAGGTCGCATCGGGATAGGTAAATTCACCGAACCTGGTTCCGTCCACGGAAACTGTCAACAACCCCTTGTTATGTTCGAATTTGAAGGTATGGGTGTTGCCGTCTTTTAACTTTGAAAGCGGAATAATCAGATTACTATAGAGATTGGTTGCACCATTGAAATAACCCCAGTCGATACTGGGATCGAAATGCTGCAACAGCCCGTTAGTCGATTTGACAGTAATACCCAATTTGTCGCTTGAAGAAGTCGATATGCCGAACAACAATCCTTTATTTATGCCTCTTTCATCGGTTGTAATGTCAGGTTTGTTAACGCCGAACCCGACCATCACCCGGTACCCGTTATTGCGAGGAAATTCAGCGGTGAACTGCACCCCCACTTCGGCCGGCATCAGCGCCGATGACTTCAGATAGATTGCCCCGTTCAAACCCTTTTCTCCCAACGGAACCGATTGACTGGCGGCATCATAGACGAACAGTTGCGTCCAGGAATCCACCGCGCCACCGGGCACATTATCAACAGTACTCGTCGCCACATACTTCGCTTCATACACCTTGCCCTCGTGGGCGACTATCGTTCCGTTCTCATAAATGGTGTCGATGGCCCAGACATTGTCCGGTATCTGATACACGTACCCGAACAGTGCATCGCCGTGGATGGTGCGCACGGTCGGATCGTAACGCCCGCCCCAGGCATGCGGAATAGAAAAGGCGCTGATGATGGCGTCGCGAACGGGCGGATCAATCTCAAATCCGTGCACTCCTGCAGCAATATAATAAGGAGGCCCGCCAAAGGTCGCGTTAAGATAGTCGCGTTCCGCTTCTGCTTCCTTTGAAGAACCATAATAGGATTGAAGATAACCACCTTTTGCATCATAAAAGTAGTAAAAACTTTGAACTTCAGTCATGTCATTAGCCTCTCTGTTGTGGCCGTGGATGGCCGATGATTTTATTTATCTGTTTAGATTAAACCTCAGACTCCAACTGCTCCTGTTTGCAAAGCTGCTCAGGTTTATAACCTGCCCTGAAGTACCCTTTCGTTTTATGCTTAAGCCGAAAGGGGAAATTCTAATGTAGGTATGTGTCGCATTGCTGTAAGTATTCACTCCGTAAACCGAATTATTTGCAGCTATTGGAATCCCGACCGTGTCGCCAGCAGCGTAATCACCGCTGGCGGTAAGGCAGATGGCCTCTACCCACACCTCGCTGGGAACTGCACCATGTCCATGATAAGTAGACACTTCTTCATTTGCCGCCGGGAATCGATCAATTATGCGGTGAGCGTCTGCACCCGAACGCTTAAATAGTCGTAAAGGATCATAACCAGTCGCTCCTCGTCTCTTAATTCGATAGTAACAGTCGCTTATGCCGGAAAATATAATCTGTGCAGATTCGGTTACATCACCGACCGTTATGACCAGCCCATTCTCACCTGCCCGTGGCACACCTGTCGTCCCCGGGTGAAAAAGGCCGTGACCAGATGTGAATTGTGTATTCAGATTGTCCAGTAAGACAGCTTCAAGGCCGCCCTTGTCGCCGGTCATGCGTTCCAGCCAGATCAAAGAGCCTGTCCCGTTGATGGTCGTGGTCGTGCTGCTGGTGGCTCGTTTAACCCGGACCTCAATGGTCTGGCCCGCCGTCAGCGCAAACGGCTGGTTTGTCAGGCCGATAGTCCAGTCGTCCTCCGTATCAGGATCATCAGGACGCACACCCTCGTTGATATTTCTGATATAAGCACCGAAATGAACCGGGCCGCGTGCCACACCGTCCACATAAATTTGGAGTTCCGCCTGTGCGCGCCTTGAAACAGCATCATGTATGGTAATGAGCCCGCCGAACCGATAATTACCGGCAACAACGGCGGTGAACATCCCGTCAGCGTAGGTTATATCGCTTTTGCTCTCGTCCGTGACCAGAGTGGCGAAGGGCACGTTGATGAAGACATCAGTAAGGGCCTGGACAGAGGTCGAGCTGCGCTTCATCCATGAATTGGGAGTTGCCGTGCCGCCTGTGGTTGGCAGATCGTCAATGCGGGTACCAAGCACTGTATCCGCCTCCTCCCGCGCCGTTACTTCGTTTGTGATCAGATCCCGAACCGCTGTGTCGTCATAACCAAGACTTGTCCAGACCCCCCATTCCGACCCGACGGTATTTTCTCTGTGCCGTGCAAAGGCAGCCCCGCTCGCCGGGAAAATTATCTGGGCGGTCGTCATCCGGTTGCCGCCGAACGGCCCCAGATAGAGGCCGTGGCCACCTGCGGTAACGCCGGACGGTTGGTTGGTTGCCGTCGCCGGAAAATAGAAAGACCCGGAATTAGCAGAAATTCCTATTGTATTCAGATCATCAAGAGTCCCCAGATCCTGTAAATAAACGCTGCTGGTGAGGCCATCCAGTAAATCCGCGTTCAGTCCGGAGCCCGGACCGTCAACCGTTGTAAGCTTGGTCAGGATTTGCGCTGCCGTGTCGCGAAGCGCGTTACCCAGTTTGCCGGCCGGAATGGCGGCAGTGTTGCCAACGCGCGCCCAAGCCTGCGTGAATGTCATCACGGATTCCTTAGCACCCCGCGGTGTCACGGCCTTAGTCGTCTGCGTACCTGCTGCTGCTTCAGCAATAGTCGCTAACGCTATTAACCCGCGTGTGGACTGACTGGCATTAGGTGTAGCGCGACCCACCACATCTGTAACACGTACAGGTGTCATCGCGCGCTCGTTGTCAGTACCCGCACGAGCCTCCGCCTGATTGGCTAATTCGATAATGCCCCGTGCTGACACAGTAGCATTAACCACGTCAATGTTGGCCACCGCGGTTGCGATCAGTGCGGACACTTCTGCTTCTGTTAATCCTGTGGCAGCGTTAATTGTGATCTGGTCGCCCTCGCCGATGGTAAATAACAGTTTGTCAGACGTTCCGTTATAAATGTACGCCTTAATGATGCCGCCGTCTTTTGACAGCCACAACATTCCCTCCGTGGCATAGGACGGTCTGGTGGTGCCGATGTTGGATGAGAGTAAAGAGTTAAGCGATTTATTAATTTCAATCGCCACTTCACTCATTCGTTTAGGACCTTCTATCGGTACCTGATTAAATGTCTGTGTCATATTTGCCTACCTGTATTCGTAAATGATAGCCAGTCCGGGATCTCCGGCCTCTCCGTCAGCAGAGGTTGAGCTGCCTCTTCCTCCCGCTCCTCCCACTCCTGCCCCGGAAGAAAATATTCCGTTGGACTTTGCCCGTAACGCCGGTGTAGTGGAACTTGCGTCAGCCCCTGTTCCCGGAGGCGTTCCGTTTGTGCCGTTAAGAGCATCAGTCGGGTGTCTTCTGGGGGCGGCACTTCTTCCGCTGGTGCCGTCTCCTCCGTTTTTTACGGAGAAAATTAACGCGGCCCCGGCACCGAAAGATACCTGGTTATTTGTCTCGTCAAAAGAAACCAAAACGGAGGAGGGAATATTTGCGGCAACCATGTATTTTTGTGCGTACTCGCCTCCGGCTCCGTTCCCGCCTCTGGCACGAAATGCACGGGAAGTTACGCCGGGACTTATATATTGAGGCGGAGAAAAAGCTGAATCACCTCCGTCCCCGCCTTTGCCGTACATTTTAATAATAATAAATGTTGCCAGCGGATTTTTGGTATACGTGCCGCCCGCTCTGAACATAACCGGCACACCAATTAATCCTCCCTGGCTGGAATTCACGAAAGCTTTAATAGTTAAAGCATCCGGATATTTGTCCGCATCGCCTTCACTTAAATTGTCAGCGGTTGCTTTTTCAACCAGCCCGGCGGCACCGACTGCTGCTAAATTCTTTCCCGCGAAATGTTCTTCGGAATATTCTTTTACCGCAGCTGCGTCCGGATATTTATTGGCTACCCCATTCGCTATATTCTCAGTACCCGCCTGTGATACCAGACGAACATCGGTCGCACTGTAAATGTGATATACAGATATCCAACTCCCGGTGTAATACACTTTAATCGTAACGTAACCGGTGGGGGAAGTATCCACCCACATCTGCCCCTGCTGCGGATCAGGAGGAGCCATTGAACCGCTCCAGGAAGATCGCATCGCACTCAGTACTTCATCCAGTCGCGGCAGTGCTACGGACCCGGGCGTATCCCAGTTTATTTCAGGGTTGGTCTGGCTCATGCCGCCACCTCCGTTGCATTGATTTCAAATTTACTACAGTCAATACGGTAGGACGCGTCGTTGGAAAATAACCGGATGCGCCCCTCCACTCCGCGGATGTTATATTCTCCGACTAACAATTGTTCCCACGCAGACCACTTCGCATCACTATCTGCGGCATAAATGTCTGCCCTGGCAAATACATCGACAAAATTAAACACATCGTACGATCTGGAAGGATCATCACCGGTGGTGCGCACTTCCACCACCGCATCCGTTTCATCAAAAACGATGCCGAACATGTTTTCAAAAGCCAACATATTTCCTTTTCGCTCAATCAGAGAGTCATTCGTGTTGACACCGATGGTATTAATTGATGATTCCAGCCGGACCCGTTTTTCAGAGCCGAGATCAATGCCGGCACTCATGATGTACAGACCTTCCGGTAACACCCCTGAGCTGTCGGAGGACAGGCGTAACAACGTTCCTGATTTCTCCGTACCGGAATGAATGCCGGACCACACCGGGTCAGCCCTCACTTTTGCCACCGGGGAGTATTGCAACACCGTGGCAGCGGAAGAATTTATTGAGCGTACCGCTCCGGCACGTCCGCCGCTGTCGCGTGCGAAGATATAAAAAGTTCCTTTCACCGAAGGGATAATTGCCTGCGTGGCTGAACCTGCCAGCGGATCAATAATGTGATTGGAGGTGGCAATCCCTCCGGTTCTTTCCGCGAAACGAACAATAATTTTGCCGCCGATTTTGACATCCAGAACAGTTACCGGATCCCATGACAGGATTGCCAGACCACCCGCCCGTGCCAGTCGTATATTTTTAAGCGCAGGAGGAAGCTCAGTTAATCCGTGCAGTTGTTTGTTAACCTCAGCCCAGACACCTCCCCTCCCGTAACCGTCTAAAAATCTCAACCGCACTTTGTATGCACCCGCAGAGATATTTGCCGCCTGCGTAGTCGGGCCGTCCGTAATCTCCAGCGGCTTATAACTGTCATACGGCCTGGCAATTTCAATCTGCGTTCTTCGTATCCGGATATCTCCGGGAGCTGCCCACGAAATATCGGCAATGCCGGAAACTGTCGGGCCGGAAGCGACCAGAGACTCCGTGATACTGATATCAACCGGCACCGGTAAATCGCCGGTCGGAATAAGGCTGGTGGACGGCTTAACAAAGGTACCGGTGCGGTCCACATCGGCAAAGAGCGTGGGTAAATAGGTGATACATTCAAACTGAAACACCCCGCCTTCCAGTTCTTCCACGTTTAACACTCTGACCATTTCCGGTGCCACATCCATCGTCTCGCCCACCCACACTGCCCCCACCTGCGGCGGAGCACTGAACGGTTCGGTTACTTTTAATTTAAACATCCCCTCTGCCTGCGTACCGGTGAAGCTGTCTGCGGATATTTCTTTTCTTTCCACCGCACCGGAGGTTAACCGCACAGAAATATGCTGCGGGAACGGGAATTCGTATTGGTCCACATAAAACCCGGACAGCCCGTCACCCATCAGACCGGTCACGCGCCCTCCTGCGCGTACCGCCGCATGATCCGGATCGGCTATTCTCGCGATATCCCCGGGGCGTAATTCTGACAAATCCCGTCCGCCACGAAAAATAACCGGCTCTAACACCTGGCTTGCCAGCACCCATCTTCCCACGCGCTGTGCCTGCCCCCGTGAGGAACACATAAAGGCTGCCAGCTGTGCCGTGCGTAATCCGAAACGGCGGATGGCCACATCATCTTCCGCGACTTCAATCGTCTGCCGGTAGGCGTCTTCCGGATCGTTCCACACCACTTTGACGGACGTTACCCGGTCGCGGTTGCGTACCCCGGGGCGTTCAAAGTTTCCGTTTTGCACATTGGCCTGTGTCACCAGCAACGGGCTGGTATTTTTTGGCCGATCCGAGCTGACTAAAATTCCGCCGGCTGCCCAGTACATCATGCCGCGAAAGGTGGACGTTAACGCGGCCAGTAAATCGAGTGCATCACTTTGCTGATGAATCACGCCGTTGCAGGTGAATCTTGCTTCCGTTCCCCCGGTCCCGTCCGGGACTGATTCATCACAAAATTTACCGATTTCATAACAATCCCATTTCAGCATCGATGTTTGTGTTGATGAAAGATAGCGACCGATTCCCCAGAGCTCATTCGTTAATACCGCGTAAAAAATCCAGGCCGGATTATCACTCCAGCCGGTGATGAAAGTGCCGTCCCAGATGCCGTCTTCGTATACTTTTGTGTCCGCATGATAGTTGGACGGGAGTTGTAAATTACTCATGCCCCGGATCGCAAACGAAGGTTCCGGGATTTGTTCCCCGAACTGTTCCGCCTCCGCGATGACACCGATCACATGCGAGTACGGATAGGTTAACCGACCGTCGGTGATGTGCGTAACAGAGGAGACTTGTATCTTATTCTGAAGATTGGATTCCTCAGTATCCGGCGTAATGCGCAGCACCCGCCACTCCCATTCACCGGTGCTCCCCTCCGGTGGGAATACACGCCAGGACAGTTGCTGAGCGGAATTAGTTTTATCGTTTATTTCAATATCATGAGCCGTTTTCCATATCGCTTCGCCTACTGAGGCAACCGGCCGCACGGCAATGGTAAACTGAACCGTGGTGGGCTGAATTGCCCCGCTTTCTTTGTTCAGAAATAACAAAGAGGGAAAGAGTATTTTAATCCGGACCGAATCCACATTGGAGTCCGTAATTCTGCGCACCACGGGGCGAAGAACCGTAACATCCGAGCCGACCGGCTGTTCGTTTTCCACCACATCAAAACCCGGCACCGGTAACGGGTCCGGCTCTCCCCTATTTTCATGAACTTCAATTCCTTTGTAATTATAGGTACCGCTTGCTGATAATACCGGGGTGTCGTTAATAAAAACTGATTCCAATCCGTTCTCTAATCCGCCGTTTAATCCTTCCCCGATTAAATACAGGATGCTCGCAATATTTTTAGTCTGTAACGTATTGGGTGCTTCTTTGCCGCCACGGGACGCACCACCACCTTTACCGCCCCCCTCGCCGGATACGTTCCACCTGCGTGTCATGTTATCGTCTCTCGGCCGTGATGCCACTGCTGATCACCAGACCACCCACTCTGACCCGACCAAAAATTAACGGCACCGGACCACCTTGTTCCACCCCCGTAACGGAACCGTTAAATAAAAAGCCCGGTTTCTCTTTTTCACGATTCAGATCCCCTACTCCGGGAGTGCGAGTCAGTGTCTGCGCAATGCCTGCCAGCAGGACGCTCGCACCAAATAATGCAAAGGCTCCGTATGTTATTCCGAATATTGGCGACCCGGCTGCCAGCGCAGCACCTATGGTGGCGCCTCCGGTAAACGCAGCTCCCGCGACCGCAGCCACAATAATGACCGTGCCTAAAATAATCTTACCCGTACTGCCCCCGCTTTTGGCACCCGCCGCCACCGGAGTTAACCTCATTTCCTCCGCCGCACCAAAACTCATCCCGATTTCATTTTCTGAACGGACTTTATTTTTTACACGCAGACGATAAGAACCTTTTAACAAGGCGTCTTTAAAGCCGTCCAGCTGCATCAACGCTCTGACTGCTTCCGCCGGAGACCCCACACAAAGTTTATGCACCTTCCCGAACCGCCTGCCGAGCGAACCGCCCAGTGTTATTTTTTTCAAAAGATTATTTTTCATGACGTACCCAGAATTTGATATATTGTTTCCATCGTAAAAGAGAAAACTTGCACGGCAAACAGTATGGATCATAAGCGTACCGTTGCGACATATGATGAAAGCCAACATCATCGCCGAGATATACGCCGGCATGATTAACGGTTCTCGCTCTCGGAGTGCGCATAAAAAACAAATCACTTTTTTCAGGCTTTTCTCCGGCAGTTAATTTACGAAACCCGGCCTCCTGATAATTTTCCAGATACAAGTCATCCGATCGTTTTTTGTCCCACCACTCCCAGTCCCGCGGGCCGTCCATTAACTCTGTATTTTTTTCAATCAGAAACCAGTCGCGTATCAGGGCGTAACAATCGGTCACACCATGCCGGAATATTCTGGTTTCCAAAGAAGGCGGTTTCGCCGAAGTATCCAAAACAAAAGGAAGCGTTGCTCCGCCGCCGTCGGTCGCGACAATCACAAACGGCAGATCACAGGATGCCTGGCTGCGCATATCCGCAGAGGAAGGACAATCAGGCCCGTCCGGATGACTGTGTACAATCGCTTCCACCGGCAACAGTCCGTTCATCTCTGAGTCTGCTATTCTGAAATTTTTTACAGGGCTTGCTGAAACATTAAAGGTGCGGATGTATCCGCCGTTTTTAATTACACCACACGATTCTTTGGGGTAGGCAGAAATGGCATGAGAACTTATGTCGCTGATCTGCTGATCCGTCAGTTGCAGCAATTTCCTTTTCATCCTTACCGTCCCCGGAATCGTGCTACCCCGGGAAAGCCGCCGAAAGGAATGCTCTGCGGAGACGGGTATCTTTTTTCACAACCGGTGGCTAACTTTCTTGAACAGTGATCCATCGCAGGCTCTGTAGTCGGGTTGCCGTTTACGTCAAAATATTGGTCGCTACGATAGGGGCAAAATACGTGTTCATAATTAAAAGAATTATTATTGCTGTCAAAAGTACGATAATGAAAAGAGCAGTGATCGCGTAAGACTAATCTTCCGGGAAGTCTGACTTTCGCCTGATCCACCGGCGTCGCCATTTCAAAAACCAGTTCCCCGCCGGCCGGTCGCACCACACGGTCAATCACAAATATCTCGGTGGAGATAACGGCCGTGCCGTCCGGCTCTTCCCCGTCCGCTAAAAACCGGCGGTAGGTCAGTATTCTGGTCACTGCAACGCCTGCGAGATTGTCGTAGGTAGCGAGCAAAGATAATAAAGATGGATTACGTTTATTTAAAGTAATCTTCGGCGCAACCTTCGCCCCGCTGCCTGACCAGGCAAATCCGTCTGCGGATAATGCAACGGAAGCATACGTGTCTGCTCCGAACCGTACCGGGCTGCCGTCCGGTAACACGTGCGGCGTAAAAAGGGCGGGGCTTTCACCAAAGGAGCTTAAATCCAGTCTGAACAGTGATATCACTGCATCCTGGCTAAGCTGTTGCTTTTCAGATTCAATTGTCATAGAAAAGTCTCGCTAAAAGTAGCGGTAAGAGTAACCGACTCACCCGCGCCACGGGTGAGCGAAAGTTCTGTCACAATCCACAAGGCGTCAGCCGTGTCACCGGGTAACGTGTAACGGATACGACCCCAGCCGGACTCTTTCTGCAGAAAAGAATGGATGACGGAAGCCTGCTCTTTTTTCAGAACCCAGCTTAACTGTGCCACCCGCCGTTGCGCGTTAATGCCACGGGCGGAATCTTCACTGTAGCCGTCCCCGAATTCTATTTTATTGATACTGCTCTCAACCGAAATCTCAAGCGGTGCCGCCGGAGAAACTGAAGGGGTAAAGGTTCGGGTGGTCATTAATATATTTTGCCGCGACCCGCAGCATTATCTTTGTCATCAAAAATTTCACGGCGTACCAGTTGCACAACCTGTCTCTCTACTGCCTTAGCTATTTTTTCAGCTGCTGCGGGATCCGCTCCCTGACCGCCTCCGTTGCCGGAATTATTAATGGTCAGATTGGAAACGATCGTTACTTCTTTTTTACCGCTTAAAATTCCTCTGGTCTGCTGCGCATTAAAAATACGGGAAGGACCGGTCGCTTCCAGCTCACGACCCGTTTCACCGACCAGCCTGAACCCGCCTCTGTGAAATCCTCCGTCTGCGAAACGACGGGTGTTAAATCCGCCGACGTTGGGGTTGGAAGGAAGTCCGCCGAAGCCGAATAAACTGAGTGCACTACCGGCAGCACCTAAAATACTCTGCCCGATTGATTTGGATACCGGTTTAAAAGCGTCCGTTAACAAGCCTGTCGCCGCACCTGTAGCGATGGAGCTTAAGGTGTTAAGGATGCCTTGTAATCCTCCGCTGCCGCCGGTCACAATAAAGCGTGCCAGTGAGTCGTTAGCACGGTCAAACGAATTAGCCAGATCGTTTCCAACCACCCCTGACAAATCTTTTGAAGTGGTGGTCAACTCGTCCATCCCGTCCTGCGCCTGAACCAGTGCTCGCATATAGGTATCCCAGTTAATCGAACCATCGTGAACGAGGTCATTTAATTCTTCAATTTTTTTAGCAAGACGTTCTGCCGGGGTTCGGGTGGCTTCAAAAACCTGAGCCGCCAGACGCATTTTATCCAGCGCGTCCGTATTATTCTTCACCGCGTCAAGAGATCTGTTCAGAGCCTCCGTCTGATCAACGGTCAGCACGATGTTATTTTTATGAATTTCAGCCAGCAGTCTCTGCTCTTCCGTATACCTTGCTACTGCGCCGCTACTCAGATTGAAAGTTGCTATCTGAGAAATCAAAGCGTTATTCTGATCCCGCAATGACGTTAATAATTCCTCAAACCCGGCTGACCCGCCACCGATGCTGGCAACAGCTGGCACACCGCTTACCGTTGCCTTTAATTCCGTTATTTTAGCTACCGCTTTCGTAGCTTCATTCGTAATTTTCTGCAACGGAGCAACCGGGATAAACGTTACATCAGCACGGGAGTTTAAGTCTGCTGTAATCGTGTCTATCGTTTTTTGTATTTCTTTTACTTTATCGAAGTCGCCTAAGGCGGTGAAGAAGACAGCCTGCAGGGTCTTACCGGCCAGCGTGAAATAATTCACCATGGTCTTTACTTTATTAATAACCGTATCCAGCACAGAAAGGGCGTAGTTACCCATTACTCCGAAGGCTTTACCCACACCACCGGTTTTTTCAACCAGCAAGGTGAACTGATAAATCAGTTCCCCCGCTCCGACAATTAACGCACCGATGCCGGTGCGTATCAGAGCAACCCGTAAAAACCCCAGTGCAGCCGACAGTCCGGCAGTCGTCGTGGCAGCAGCGATTACGGCTACTTTGTAAGCTGCAAATCCGGTTACGGCGGTGGCGATATACGTTCCGATCCGCTGTAGGTCTTCAGATAAGGCTTCCACTGCCGGCACCACATATTTCAATACCAGTTGTCCGAATTCCAGCATGCGCACATTGATGTCAGCCAAAGCGATGCCGAAGCGTTTATCCAGTGCGGAGGCTACTTTCTCCATAGCACGTTGTGTGGCGCCCGCCTTGTTGCCCATTTCTTCCATGATCGCAGCAGCTTTCCGGCCCCCTTCTCCGAACAGAGCTAAGGCAGGTACCAGTGCTTCCACGCCGCCAAAGAGCAGTGCGGTTCCTTCCTTACTTCCGTCTAAAGCGACTTGTAAATTTTCAAGAAACGGAATCAACCCACCGGCAGCGGATACGCCGGCAGAACTAAAGTTAATACCAAGCCGTTTCGCCTCATCAGAGGCTTCTTTGGTTGGTTTGACAATTGCTGCCAGAATTGCCCGCAGACCCGTCACTGCCTCAGTAGTTCTGAACCCGCCCAGGGTGAGTGCAGCAATAATTGAATTAGTCTCATCAAAAGAGACCCCGAGTTGCTGCGACAAAGGAATAACCTTACCAACAGCAGAACCTAATTCGCCCACGGTGGTCTTACCAAACTTCATCGCAATGAACAAGGAGTCAGAGGCTTCTGTTGCGGTCAGTGCAGAGTCTTTATACACATTCATCGCGCTGGTTAACGCATCCACACCGGTTTCGACAGAGGTAATGCCGCCGAGTGCTAATTTGTTGGCAACGCGCAGCACCTCTTCGGCACCCTTTACCCCATCCGCACCAGCTGACAACGCCTGATAAAAACCCTTAAGCTGATCCGTTGCATCGGTACCGAAAGTACGGGCTAATTTCTTAGCCGATGCGTCCAGAAAGGAAAGCTCCTTTGTAGTTCCGGAAATAAGGGTGGAGACTTCTGCCAGGGAAGCACTGAACTCCCGCGCCTGATTAATCCCTTTCAGCACAGTTTGCAAAGATGCCATGGCTGCTATCATCCCTCCGACCGCTTTAGCTGCAACACTAAACCCGCGTTTCATGCCTGCGGTGGATTTCACGACTTGCCGCTCCGATTTCCCGGCCGTGTTACCCATTTTTGTCAAACGTTTGTCAGCTGTGACAACGTCACGGCTGTCAACACGTATGCCTAAGCGTGAGACGTCTTCAGCCATCGTTTTTGATTCCGAAATTTTTATCCATTTTCATTTTCATTTTTTCGTATGATTTTTCTTCCGCAACTTTTTGCGACCTCAGAATATCTTCACTAACAAAAGGAGCATCGGTTGATTTATCCGAATAATCACTAATTGCACCAGCGTACGCCTGCGAAGCATTTAAAAGAGTACCGGACTCCCATGACGTTATCAGAGACTGCGTGAGTTCAGTCCACGCCTGTAATTCCTGCCAGGATATTTTAAAAGTGCCCATGCCGTTTCCGGACACAAAACCCAGCTGAACCAGGTACCCGGCTAACAACTCCATGTGAACGGACAACGGCGGCAAAAGATCGTCAGCATCTTCCATCTGCGACAAACGCACAGCACCATCTTTTTTGTCCGCTGTAGACAACCACGCATGCTGCCTCGCCCATAGATTTAAGCTGGTCTCTTCCTGCCCAAAAAATTAGCCCGGTCTCCTAAAAACGCATCAATCTTTTCCATGATCCACGGGCGCGTGAAGTAGAGCATCTTCGCATTCTCAGCTGTGAATTTGAGCACTTTACCGTCTGCATCATCAGGCTCGTCATCAGTTAAATATGTGATATTTCTCCAGCCGGTGGTCAGCTTTGAATAGAGCTCAGCTTTATCCTCTTTCGACTGATCGACAATTTGAATAATTTCATCCACGCCCATCTTGTCCAGCTTCATTTTTTTGCGATGATTAGTATCTTTCGCCATCTGTGCGATGACCCTCTTCCCCGGTGCAGACTCTAACCCCAATATATCAATTTCAATCGGCTTGCCACCTTCGTAGAGCAGCTCATCACTGTCTATCATCGTCAGATGAAGAGCAGCACCTTTTGCCTCTCCTGATCCCGGTCGTATATGTTTAAAATCCATTGCAATTATTCCTTTTAATTAAATTTATACTTTCACCGAAACGCCGAAAAATGCGACCATAACTGATGCCATCAGCACATTACCGGTGGACACATCCGCTGGTTTGAAAGATTTAATAATTGCTTTACGGTAATATTTAGTGTCATCTTTTAACGTAAATTCCAGCGACAAAGAATCTCCGTCCGCCGCAGCAGTTTCCAGAATTGTCTGTCCTGCATCGTCTAAATTAAAACCCAGTTTTATTTCACCGTCTCCGGCACGATTGATATCGGCAAACTTGGTTTCCTGTCCGGTGGTTAAATTATCGAAGGAAGCGATGTCATATTCGCCGGTTAAATCCGGCACCTCGCTCAGTTCACCTACCGGTGTAAAAGTAATGCTGTTATAAGCTTCCTCGGTATCGGCGGCAGGTAATGTGGTGGATACAGCCAGTGCAATGCCGACTGATTGTTGTAATGCCATGATATGTTCTCCTTAGTAAAATTTTAGTTTTGAATAATTGCCGTGTATTCGATGAATACAGGCGTCCTGAATTCTTCGCCATCAAAATAACCCGGACGGACTTCCGGTAACCGTGTAACAATCGCACCGCCGATTTCCCGGTGCGGTGGAAACTTCTGATAAATTGCCTGAATTATTTTGTTTCTCGAATTTATAAAACTACCGGCTTTGGTGACTACTGTTAACACTAAAGACGATTTTACAATCGCACTGGCAGACAAACCCAACTGGCGGTTAACATCCGGCGTGCGATCTACTTCAATCCGTGGTAATCCGGGTTTCTTTTCCTGTTGATTAAGCCAGAGTACCGGCACCGGAGTATCGGAGCCGGTGAACATAATCTCACCTTCGTTTTGTAAATATCTGAACAAATCTTCTTCCACATCCACCGGCGTAATCCTCCTTAACAGGTTTAAGATTGCATAAACATCGGCGACCGCATAAACATCGGCGACCGCATAAACATCTCTTCTATCGATAACGTGCTGCATTCGCTGCTACAATCTGATCCCAGTTCTGTACCGCGTTCCGTACAAAAAACCGTCCTGCTGTATGCTTCGTGCCGTATTCCATCGCACGCGCATGAGGAGCGGTAAACACCGCTTCGACTGATGCTCCCGCAGGGGCTGTGATCAGAGCAGAGGCGTAATCAATATTTTCGCCCGCCGCCACCGGAACGCCCGCAACTGACACTTCCACACTATTGATCAGTTCCCCCATATCGACCGGGACTAAGCCTTCCTGATAACTGCCACCGGTTTCCTTTACACCGGGTTGACGGCGCGTCATGAGCTCGAATACATCCTGAGCGGAATCTTTGATTACCAGATCAACATTTCGCCTGGCTTTGTCCGTCCATCCCTTCATCTGTGCGGCGAAACTGGCCATGTCAGTTGCTCCGGTTGTTATTTAATGAACCCATGTTTATAATGCGGGCATGAGCACAGTAACTTTTGATACGCTGAAATTATCCCGCAAGTTAGAAAGTGCGGGCTTTACGCATGAGCAGGCGGTCGGTGCGGCTGAAGCGTTGGCTGATACCCTTGTGGACTTCGTTGCCACGAAGCATGATATTGAACTTCTCCGGCACGATATTGAAATTCTGAAACGCGACCTCACCATCCGCCTCGGTGGAATGCTGGTTACCGGTATTGTCGTGGTCGCCGCTCTGGTGAAGCTGCTGTAGATACCCGTTTCATCAAGCCCGGTCAGCCATTGGTAATATCCTTCGTTCCGGCAAAAAATAAATATTTCTTTAATCTTTTAATCGTTTTTTCAGCTCCGTATTTCGTACGATAACCTTGTCCCTGACAGACGATTTTATTGTTACCGGCGACCACTGAAAAATAATATTTATTGTTTTTCTTTGATTTTCTTATCACAAAATTATATTTACCGGCTCTGGCAAACTTCTCAGCAAAAGGCGTAACTGATAGTTTCATATCTGTAATTTCCTTTTATTACACTGCCTGCTGCATCCAGTCGATGCGATAACGCACCGAGCAGCGACAGTTAATCGTCTCCGCCCCCGGCGCATTACTGTCATGCGGATACATCAATCGTGCGCCGGAGGATGAGTCAAAGTATTCTTCTTTTTTGCGTACCTGTCCGTTCAGATAAGAGTGCGTATCACGGGTGCGCCCGGATGGTGTCGCATCCCAGATCTTGGTCGTCATCTCACTGGTTACTTTGCCGCTGTCAATGAGTTGATCGACAGCCTCTGATTTGCCACGATTCAAGGCAGCATGTGTTTCTGTGCGGGCAATGGTATCCGCTCTCGCTTTTAATAATCTGCCGGAATAGCGACCGGTAATTTTGTCAATATCAGTGGCCGGCAATGGCTTGCCACTTTTAATAGCAGCCCTGACTTTTGAGTCAAATCTTTTGTCGCGTAATTGTCTGGTGAAATAATTACTGTCTGTATTTTTTAATTCTGTTTTCATGCTTGCCACATAATCTGCCTGACGGCTGATAAGCCCTACAAGACCACCAACACGCCTGCCTGCTGCATTGACCCTGCCCGCCAGCTCAAGCACCGTCTGACGGCGGCCTGAGCCCTCTGTGAAGCTCCGTTCCAGCGCACTACGAATTAACGTTCGCTGATCGTCAATTATTTCTGTAATCAACCGCCCGGACTGTTCCCGTATCAACGCATCAGCACGTGGATGACGTCCGTTAAAACGCACCCGGACTAATGTTCCCTCCACATCTCTCTGACGGGATGAAATGGTGCTGAGTTGATACTCTGCACCCTCCTGAAAAACCTGCGTAATCGCACGATCTAACGGAGCTAAAAATTCAGGCTTCAGGTTTAACGCCTGCATGACTCTTTGCACATCCCCTTGTTGAATCGCTGCTTCTATTTCCCGCAGCGACACACTATCGACCATGTCGGATACCGATTGACGGAAAGCTTTTCGTACCGCAGGTTCTAATTTCTTCTCCAGCTGTACAAAAGCACGTCTCGTATCCTTAGGCATTACTCTTTCCACTGAGCATTAACGTGTAAAAAATCGGTACTCCGGCCGGTGCCAATGCTTCCACTTCCATAATCTGAAACGACTGCCTGGACAACTTAGGAAAATCATCCGTAGGTGCTATCACCACGCCATCACCAACTGCTGGCTTGTTATCCGCCGTTACATTTTCGGTTGAAACCATCAAAATATTTTCAAAATTCGCCGTAGCAGAGTCGCGCCGGAACTTCTGATCGTCCGACACGTCCAGCACATACAATGTGGTACGTACATCATCACTGAAGGTCGGGCTGTAATCCGGCCCGCCGGTACGCACACCGGCTTGTACTAATGTTACCGGGAAGCCCGCTTCTTTGATTTTTCGCTGCGCATCCGATTCCTGTTTATGATATTTATGGGTCATCATCATGCCCGCGAAGAAGCTCCTGCCAACCGTGACCCACTACCGGTATCCAGCAATGCCCCGACCAGATCACGCACGATCAACAGAACAGGCCGGACGCTCTCCGCGTCTGTCCGGCTGAGATCATATTCCGTTGTCAGCGGTCCGATCTTTTCCATTTTAATGCGATCCGCAGGCGTATAATCCGGCGTCATACTGTTCGGAATTGTCAGCTCACGAAGGGCTACCTCTGCGACTGCCTGTTGTATTTCCACCGGCACTGTATCACTGTCAACGGTCAGTCCTTCCTCGTCATAAACATAAAACCGGGGCCATTCAAGAGATTGTAACCGCCCTCTTTTTTTATAACCTTTCCAGTGAAAACTATTGCTCAGAAAAAAAGAAGATCTGATAATGGCTTCTTCCCGCAACTGATCATCGCCACCCCATGTCGTATTCCCGCGGGACGCATGATAAGCATCTACATAAGCCAATGAGGCAAAGGCATTCGCATCCCATTTACCCGTTCCGTCTTCGATAATCATCGTTATGAATCACTAAACAACAGAGATTCAAGCCGCTCACGAAGCTCAGCAGCTGTGCCTGTTGTATCGGCACCATAAGTTTCCAGCAACTCTGCCATGTCGTCTTTTCGCATCTTTGAAAGACTTCCGCGGGTGATCGCCCCACCTGCTTCTTCGTTGCCATACAGTTCATGTCTGTCTGCATCAAAATCACTTTTGTTGATGACGGCATATCCGTCCGGATGCTTGATTTTCACAGTCGCCAAATCAAAATCAGCCATTTTTTATTCCTTTATCGAATAGTGAGGGCGTAAATGAGTGCGCCCTCACTTTGTTTAGCCCAGCAACAGTGCCGTATGTTCCGGTTTGATATTTTTAACGCCCCAGGCTGCTGCGATTTCATAGCGCACTTTCCGATAGCCTGCATAGCTTGACATCTCAAACACCATGCCGGATCTCATATCAGACACCATGTGACGATCCATCGCCATATCTCCGCCATCCGGTAATGCCGGAGCACGACTGGCAAGCTGAAGAGCCGAGCGGGAAAATGCGACATTGGCTTCGTAAGAATCCCCGACCGTAATCGCAACATTATCAGCAAGTTCCTTGCGCAGTCCCGGTGCTGCAATATGTCCGGAGCCTCCGGTAAAATCTTCTGCCACCACATATTTGGTGGCATCACCAGCAAAGGTAATAATATCTCCTTTGCTGATTGCTCCGGTTCCGCTATCAACGCTGATTTCCGTGTCGCCGATATTATGAGCTGCATTGGACAGAAAACCAGTGGCGCTACCCTTGCTGTGGGAAACCGCCTTACCGGATTCACCGATCATAAATCCGTGCAGATCCAGTAATGTTCCTTGTCGCAGCATGGTGTTGTCAGCAGCCTCATTTGCTTTTGTGAGCTGAGTAAGGGTACGCAGACCGGCACCGGCGGTTGTTGAAATAATCAGTGAGCGATCCCCGGGAGGTGCTCCGTTATCATCCAGAATTTTACGCACCTGTGCGCTGTCTTTCAGATTAGTCGCAAACGGAGTTGTACCGGCAGTGCCATACGCACGGCTGGCATTTTTGTATGCTTCAGCAGCCAGATCTGACTCAATTTCATTGGTCAGCGCACGAATACCTTCGGCGATTTGCTGCGTCTGCACGCTCGTGACTCCGGGTCCGGTATTCAGCCCGAGAATTTCTTCGCCGACATAACCGAATTCAGCCGCACGGCTTTTGGTAATTTTAATTTCAGTAGTTCCGATCACCTGATCAGTCGGTTCCGGCGCCGTCATCGCCGGGGAAATGTCCGAGACATTAGCCTGCGGTGCAACCGGCACACGGACGCTCTGCCCGACCGCTGCGCGGGCAACCGCCCCGTCCCGTGTTACCGCCGGAATAAATCCGACCAGTTCACGCGAGACCATATTGAGCGCGGTATAAAGATGCGGAATCAGGTTTGTTAAAGTATTAGCCATGATTAAAATCCTTGTAAAATATTGTATATAAGACGGACAACAGCCCGCAACAGTAAGTCATCCGACTCATGCGCCGCTACGCATCCACGTGACAGCAATGATAAAAATATAAACTTATCTTCTGACTTAATCAGTCAGAGTAAATCCTTCTGACATTCTGATTGATTGTTGTACAGGAGGTAATTTGTCAAAGTCAGCACGGGAGATATTTTTATTGCCCGCTCCGTTCTGACCGGTTCCTGTTGACCCTGACCCGGATTGCTGCCGGCCTTTCAGAATGTGATCTTTGTGAGGATATTGCTCAATCAGCGTCTCCAGTGCTTCGTCAAAGGAAGCAATTTCACCCGGACGTTCTTTCGAGTACACCGGATTGCCGCTTGCATCTTTAGCAACAATCTTGTTATCTTTAATTGAAAAATTGTTGCCGAACTGCGCCTCAATCATGTCAGCCGGAACAGCAATTTTTTCGTCAATAAATTTTGACCGGGAAAATGAACCGCCGATCATCTCTTTGTTGAGTGCTGCTTTAAGCTGATCATTTTCAGTAACCACCGGCTTGTATTTTTCTTCCACCGCCTTGATGGCTTCCGCTTTGACTTTTTCCACTTCACCGGCATCCACTAGTTTTTTGTCGTCCAGGTTTTTAACTGTTTCCAGTGCTTTGATGGCAGAGACCGGGTCTGTAATACGTTCAAAGGTTTTTAAAGTCTTCTCTGCCGCTTCTTTCGCTTCCCGGTGCCCTTTTGCCTCTCCGTTCAGTCTTGAGATCGTCTCAGCAGCATGAGGCGCATCAAAAGCCACCTCTTTTCCATTGTCTTCAACATAGACAGGTTTTCCGTTACTGATTTCAGCGTAAGTTTTGTTTTCTATTTCGATCGTTTTTAATTTCATTTTAATTTTACCTTTTCTAAATTATTAATCATTCACCGGATTCTTCTCCGTCTTCAGACATAAGTTTATCGAGATCGGCGTCACCGTCGTAGTCCCGGTCTAAAATATTTCTGCGTTTCGCTTCATGTAGCACTGCTTCACGACTGATTAACGGCGTTTCTCCCGTACCAATCGAGAGGACATGACCGAAACTGTCGTCATCACCAAAACCCAGATCGAAATCAGTATCTACATTAACGACAACCTGATCATCAAGTCGTAGCCAGAGAGCGGTGAAGGCAAACGCCCGCTCCAGACTGTCTTTAAGATTTAACGCCCACGCCTGTATCGCAGCATTGCCTTTCTGCGCCGCAAAAGCTGTGGTAACCACAGTCAGGTTACCCGACTGAGCAGTTAACGGCTGCCGTCCCAGCTCTCTCAGCTCCCGTGCTGTCTCTTTAATATCGTCTGCTAAAAATTTAAGCGACTGAGCACCGGGCTCAATGAATGACCATGAGCCGGAACCGTTGTCTCCCGGCGGTGCGTACAACACTGAATGCGGGCCAACCGGCACGGCAACCGGGATACCGTCAGCTCCTGTTGCAGGTTGCACTCCGTTGCCTGCCAGCATCGGAAAAGCGGTCAGCTCTTTGATATGCTTCAGCCCGCTCTCCTGCTGATAAAGCTCAATCTGCAGTTCCGCAGCATCCCGCATCGGCGGATGCAGCCGCCATGAATTTCCCAACCTGCGCCCGGTGATAAAAGGTACGATCGGAATAATGCCGATGCTCACCGGAGAAGGGCCTTCAACCGATATCCATTCTTTTATTTTTCCACTATCCTCTGATTTTTGATACACCTCAAAAGTTGCCGGGGCATACGTGCCGTCATCTTGTTTTTCGCGGTTCAAAACCCGTACCCGCTCGATACTTTGTTCAGAAAAACCCGCCCGGTCAGTAACGAATTCGTGTAACCGGACATGGACAAATTCTTCTGCGCCGTTGATCATGTCTGTGTAAGCAGCCAGCACATTCTGCGCAGGATATCTCACCCAGTACGGACGTGCGCCCGTCTTTCGCTCCTGTTCACGCGTTGCGTTGTCTGAAATTTCTTTTGAATAATCAACCATAATCCAGTCGATGGCTGAATTAATTCCTGCAAAGAACACCTCTCCTGCGAAGACATGAAGATGATTACCCCTCCCGTCCACATCTTTTGCAAACTGCATCATCTCATCTGAGATATTTTCATCAGAAATGGTTAGCTGTTTTGCAAAAGGTCGTTGTGCCAGGTTTTCAACAATGTCCCGGTAAATGTTGGTAAATTTTGCGTTCCGTCTACGAAATTCGTATCGTTGTTCCGGTTCGTCGGGGAAACGTGGCAGATAGCTTTTGATCGCCCGCATCGACCCGGCACCGCCCATAATCGCATCGGTCATACGCCAGAAGCTCTGCATCGAATCATAATCGGATGAAGTAGTGTCCGGTGTTTCTTCCATCATTTATCCTTGTTTGCCGAATACAGCCTGCCTGCTGCCTTGTACTAATTGATTAAACGCACGGGACGTACTGTCCGCATCATCATCATGCGCGCCTTCGGGAAAGCCTTCCAGCTCAGTAAACCAGCGTGCGTTCCAGTCTCCGCGAACTACTTTTACATTGCCCGCTTCAGCTTGTGCCGAGAACGCAGAAAAACGCGTAATCTTATCTCCTGTCTCAGGAGAAGTTCTTATTGAAAATCCCGCTAACATTTTTACGAAATTAGCCGCCTGACCTTTGCCCGCCTGTCCCGGGTCCTGCGGAACGGATATAGTAATGTTGTGGCCGTCTGCAATCGCCGTATTCGTAATCATCCGCTCCACTCCGGCGGGTGATGTCCGGTCGTACACGTGATCAAGTATGTAAAAAATCCCACTGGTATCTTTTCCGATTAGTGTGCCGGTAGTCCAGTCCGGGTCATTCGTTTCAGTTTTCAGAGTAGCGGCTAAATCCCAGCCCCGTACCATGCGCATACCCGAAGGTGCAGCTTCGACCACCTCACACCACGATCGCTGAAAATATAATCCTGCTGCCGGTCGTATCTTCCAGTTGCCATAAAGTAAACGTTCACGTTCCACAGTCGGCAGTGCTAACAAACCCGTCATGTATTCAGGATTTGCCTGCATTAAAATCTGATTATCAGTGAGTCCGGCGGAAATGAATGTTACTGACTTCGGCGGGACAGGAACCTCCTTTCCAGCCTCATTCCTCATCGTGTAACGGACCAGTTCTTTTTTCTGGTCCGCCCATCGTATAGTATCGCCCACCCGCACGAACCATCTTATCTTTCCTGAACGCTCAGGAATCGCCAGTCCGGTCGACTGGTCAATCCACCAGGTAATAAATTCAGCTACCCAACTATCTGCATTCGGGTTACATGTCGCACGGATGCAGGGTCGTACACCACACATGGAACGATTTCGACTAACCATGTACCAAAATTGTTTTTCACTGAAATGACAAAGTTCATCCCAACAAATTAACGCGATTTGTGAGCCCTGCCAGTCCAGCACCGTCTTGTCATGCTCTAAGTGTGCGAAAGAAATAGTCGCACCAGAGGGAAAATTCCATTCCAGCGTATGCTCTTTGGGACTGCCGCCGATGCCCGGATACAACCCCATGCTCTCATCCCACAGCCCGCCCTCGTTTCTGACCTGCACCGTGGTTCTTCGAAAAAACACAGCACCGAAATCTGAATTATTAATATGACGCAACGGCTCCATCAGAAGCGCCCACGTCTTGCCTCCTCCGGCTGCCCCGCCGTAAATGGCAATGTCAGCAGAGGATGCTGAAAACTGCTCCTGCGGACCCGGCTGCGGACGGTTTTTAGCCCCGTCCATTGTCCGGCAACTGGTACACCGCTACCACAACGTTGCCGTGAAGGGTTTGCGCAACCTCCTGTTTGTCGGTCATGCCTAAGTGGTTTTTTGACCACCAGATCAGCATGCTTGTATCGCCGGATACAGCCTTCTCCAGCATCGCTTTTCTGACTTTTGTATTGGTAACTGCTCTTTTTTCTGCAAAAAGTTCCGCAAAAGTCGTGCCTCTTTTCTTAACATTTCTGTCAAGAGTATCTACCGACATTTTCAGCATATTCGCAATTTCTTCCTGCGTGCTGTACGCACAAATCATACCTTTCAGCAGCTCAAATTTCTCATCATCAAAAGGAACAGGCGGTCGTCCCATCTTAGACGGGACTTTCTTTTTTGTAATTTTTTTATTTTTTTCCAAATTCTTCTCCGGTAGCCTCAAGCGTAGCGATCTTGCCTGTGAAGTCCTGCCACCTTTTTACGCAAATGTCGACATAGGGTGGATTAAGCTCGATCCCAAGCACATGACGACCCGTCATCTCGCCCGCAATGAGCGTAGTGCCTGATCCGATAAACGGATCATAAACCGCTTGTCCTGCATTTGAGTTGTTTTCAATAGGCCATTTCATACATTCTACGGGTTTCTGCGTTGAATGCCCTGTTTCTGATTTTTGAGGCTTGTTGATGTGCCAGATTGATGTTTGCCTGCGGCCTCCGACATAGCAGCCGTTTGTCTGATCTCTGACTGCATAAATCAGCGGCTCATGCTGCATGTGATAATCACCACGTCCAATAGCAAAATGATTCTTCACCCAGATGATTTGCGCGCGGATGCTGAATCCGCAGGAAATTATGCTGTCGAACACGACATGGGATTTAACTCCTGCATGCCAGATGTAGGCAACATTCCCGGGAAACAACGCCCATGCTTCACGCCATTTGCCCATAAAAAAACCCGCACGGGGCGGGTTCGGATTGGGAGCTTCGTTTGATTTCTTCGTAGATATAACTACTATAGCTGAAACTTACACCATTTGGGAACCTTAATCAAGTGTTTTTTCAAAAAAACACGAAAAATGAGAATTCGCTATAACGCTTGATTTTCTACTTACTGCAATTTCCTTTTTTAGCCAGACCCAACTTAGCAACTTTACTTTTACCTTCTTCTTCATCTACAAGTTCAAGATTAGCGCCACCAACAACCACACCCAATTTTATATATTGTCGAATGAAGTAATTATGACCGCTATCTGTTTTGAAAATCAGGGCATTTGGTGAAAATTCTGATTCTGTTGAAACCTTGTGCTCTACGCCACCCGACACCTCTTCGTAAAAAAATACATTAGGCGCAGATTCACCAATACACTTTCCATCAACCCAAATATCTTTTTTTAATGCTGCTCCAAAATATCCGGATCGGTAAATATATAACCCAGCCTTACCATCTGATGCAGGGCTAAACTTTTTTATCATGGCTGATTTTTTTGTGCCCTCCATAGACACCGAAGCGCAGCCGGAAAACAACAGTACGACAAAAGTAAACAAAGTGATTGTTTTAAACATCTTAATTTTCTCCTTTTTATTACTTCTGTTCCATCTAAAAAATGGAAATTATATACCTGATTATGCAAATTGCTATTGTAAATCAGAGAGAATAAATTCCATTTTGTGATACGCTTCCTGCAAACATTTAAAGTAGCCTCTGCGTGAACGCCCGAATAACTGTGCCTTCGTCCGATCCTTGTTAACACATGACAAATACTCCACCCGCAGCACGCTCATGTGTAATTCCGGCAGAGACTGGTATGCTTTGTCAGTTTCCATGCACTCTTCATCAATCCGGGGATCACGAAAATAAGTGGCGGTCGGAGGTGCTAACCGTAAAAAGCTTACCTGCCCCGGATATCCCAGTGCCACCCCGCTTGCCATCTTCCAGCGTGCCCATCTGAGTAACCGGCTGACCAGAACGGCTTCATTCATAAACCACTATATAAACATGTGTTCACGGCTACAGTATACTATATATAGTGGTTTGTTTCACCAACCATTTCCTGATCGGCAATGAAAAAATTTTCGCGTTCAAAAAATCTATTTTTCATTTCCTTCAGACAATATTACAACCAGAATCTAAATCAAGTTCAAAGTCAAAACCAAAGCAACTCAATGTTCTTCTCTTCGCGTCAAAAAGAGGAAGTAAGAACATATACCCACTTTATAACGAAACGTAGTGAAGTTATAGAAGTGGAAGGAAAGGGTTCCCCCCTGGCGTCTCTTAAAAAAAGAACCAGTGGAACCCCTTTTTTTTACGTAATGAAGTGGTCTTGTCTTACAGACGTGTCGGTTTCATTACGTCCTCTTCTGCCACAATTGTCTAACGGCAATAAGGTTGGTCGGTAGAGTAAATGTAAACATGGATTACGCTAATCAATGAAGACAAGCTTCCATGAATTACAGACAATTACCCCCGGTTCACACGCTGACCATTCGGGTCGTGCCTCGCTCAGAACCTTTCCCACAGTAGCGAGTAATACGCTTACAAGCCCTGCGGTCTCATTTCTGTCCCACGACTTGTAACGAATGGTGAGGTTGCCCCCGGAGTAACTATTGGGGTTAGTCTCGGAGTGCTGATCCCGGGGTTAGCCTTCGGAGTGTTGCCTTGGAGTTATCGCTTGGAGCGTTGAGCCGGGGTTACCCTCATTATGTAACCCACACTAACCTCACCACTTAACCCACCACCAACCTCACTATCTAATCCACGTCCAGTCTCACTATCTAACCCACTTTCGACCCCCATAATTGAGGGATCCTCACCATAATTTAACTATTTAACACCTGTTGCATCTTGCTAGCACATTCTCTTTCACATTAGCCATGTAGCCTCCTTGCTGTGTTGTTTCTTCGCACACACATCTAAAATAATAGTCAGTAACCTTCTCCGGCTTAAGTAAGTCGCATATGGTTCGTTCCCTTCATCAAAGCGGATCAGGCGGACGTAATATTCCACCTACGTTAATTGTTCTTTGCTTAATTTACTGAGTTGGCTGCGAAGGGAAAAAGAAATAACACTCATGGCGGTTCTCCGGTAGTGTTTCAAAAACCTGACCAACTGAGATACTAAACTCAGGGTGACCAGACAAACAGGTTTAGCATTACCGTCTACCGGAACGGCGAACCCGAAGGCTCCCCTGCATGCCTGGCCATAAACATTAAAAAACCGCAACAAAGGAGGTGCGGTATCAGGCACCGGTAACAACGGAATGCTACTTCCGGCAGACTTTTGTATCTGCACACGTACCCTAACGCCTGAAAGTTCAGTTGTCAAGCCGTTCATGTAACCAACCCCCTTCTCAATCAGCATCAGCAGTGAGCGCATATGCCCCTCATGAAAGCGCAGTTTAATCAGATCATAAGTTAAGTAGTACGGAGCCACCCTCCTCCGGTCGTACATATCATGACACGCAGCACATCCGTATGCGCCCAGCAGGTCATGCGACTTCGCACCGAACCCTTTACCCGCAGCCGAACCGTTGGCATGACACCACACGACCGTTTCAGCGTGTCCCAGACAGACACCTTCAATCCGTATCTGACACTCTTCGTTTTTTGCCGACTCGGTAATGCTGCTCATACAGATTCCTCTGCCACAACTTCATTCGTTGCCACAAACGCCTGCACGTACTCAATCAGACTGGCTCCGCGGCTTACGCTCATGAGTGCGGTACTCTCTCTTAAATTAACAAATTCCCCTTCGAGTCCCGGCACGATCTCCGCACCCTCTTTGGTTACTACCGCATGGGCTGAGACGAGTAATACTTTCCACTGGGCAGCAGAGCGGGGCTTACCTGCCCATTCCAAACCTGAGTACGCTAAATCGCCGCACAACGCATGAAACTTCGCGTTCTGCTCCAACGATCGGGTGGGGCGGGAAAATCTCACTATCTCGCCCTCAGGGGCTTTTAAACAATATTCCGAGGCAAGCCTCCTTGCGTCTTTGTGCACTAAGTGAAATATCTTTTTATCGCTCACGCCATGATCTCCGTGATCTCAATTCCATGAATTACTTTCATTAACTTTTTCTTGAGCCGATAAACAGGAGTGCGAATTCCTTTTACATCTTCAATCACTGTCTCTCCTGTTTTTACATCGATATAAGAAAAATCAGCAAAATATTTACAAACAACTACGTGTGAAATGGCCAGATCAAAGCGGGGCTGAAACTCCAGCTTAGTAATTTCCCCTGCCCGTAACAGCAACTGCAACTGGTGATAACGCCTGCTCTCCGCGATGCTGGCGAAGCGCCTGCCGTCATAGACACAGGGCTTATTACGATATTTATTCATTTCTCTCCTTTTCAGCTGCAGCCTTCGCATCCGCCGCACTCATAAACTGTCCCAGCCTCTTACCACCCCTGCCATTTTCAAACAGGACATAGGCTGCCTGTCCGCTCAACAGATATTTGCCGATGGTGTACACGCCGTTGGTGATGGCATACCGCCCTTTGCCCATCCAGATCACATCAACTCTCCGTCCGTTTCTGAATATCTTCCGTTGACGCGGTTGTAGTACAAAGTCACCAGACCCGGGCGACCGATGTTTTTATTTCTTACTTTTTGTACGTGAATCTGTGCCTCTCCGGCATCACGGGTTTTTTCATCAACGTAAACCGTAATCGCCACATCAGCCTTATTAAACCAGTTCTGAGAACCGGATATGTTGTCCGATCTGGGAACAGGTAACACATTTTTATTATCACGGGCCATTTTCTGCGGATGCGCAACGATCCAGACGTGCACCCGATTGTTGTGAGCCCAGTTTTTTATCATCGACAAACTTTTCGAAATGTAATCCGTCTCGTTTTGCTGACTTTCTCTCCGATGCTCAAGTTCATTCCACGGATCAATCACCATGCCCTTAGGCGAATCAGGAAATCGCTTAAGCCATGCTTCCGCAGCCTCTAAAACCTGATTCAGTTTGTAATTGCCGTTGACCGGGCGACACAGTGCAAAGTTTTTTCCTAAATCGTCCAGATATTCATTGATCTCCTCTTTGTCGATCAGGTTAAATGCCATACCTGACATCTTCTCCATCAGTTTCGCTATATGCCAGCTGCAAGGATTATTCTCAAAACTAAACACCGCAAATTTGAAATCCGGTGCACCGGCCAGGTTAATCATCAGATGATCTAAAAACTCACTCTTGCCGTGGCCCGGCCATCCGGTGATAATTGTCAGTTGACCGGGATGGACCGTGTAGTGTCCGTCAAGTGTGGCCCACCCTGTGCTGAAGCCTTTCTGTAAGCCCTTGTCCTTCAGCTCATGTAACTCTTCACTCAGCGCGAATACCGCATCCAGACGCGGCACTTTTAATACTTCATTATTTAAAAAGTTTTTACCTTTCTGTGCATCAGACATTGATTAAATCTCTCGCCGCATTGAACCGTAAATTAATTTCCTTTAACTCCATCCATTCGCCCGCTTTCAGATCTTTTTCATTGACAAATTTCTCAAGGTGCATCGATACCACCAGCATGTCCCGGGACAATGATTCGAGTATGTCCCCCGGGTTCCATGGCTGATAAATTTTCCTCCTGTGATCTGATAGTTTCTCCGGGAATAAATCAGTCATTTCAAGACCGATAGCAGCCATGATGTCAACCGCTGAACATTGCCGCGACATGCAATGAATCAGCAGCGTTCCGTCTGACTTTTCCGTTACATACAAACTCGGATTTTTATCGTTATGAGCCGGACAACAAGCTGCATACGTACCCCTTTTGTATTTTTTAACTTTGTGAAGTTTTGACAATATTTTTTCGATCATTTAATTACTCGCAAAAACAGGTTTATCGCTTGAATTCATTGACGTTGGCATCGGATCATTCCAGCGTTCCTCCCGCAGATAATTGTTCGCTTTGGGAACGTATTGCAGATCATCAGACTGCCAGTTGTCCTGCTGTGTCTGCCACTCCAACGCCGCTAAAACTTTGCCGAGCGGCGGTTTGTGTTTTTTCCATGCTTTTTGTGACGCAAGTTGGGATTCATGTTTCGGGTACTTCTCCCAGAATTGGTCAAATTCTTTTTGTAACGTTGAAGAAAGAACACTCACCGGCATCTTTTTTTCTTTTACTTCTTTTATATGGTTATTGGTTAATGGTTCTTGGTTGGCTTTCGTCTGGGTTAGGTCTGGGTTATTTTTAGAAACCCCTGGGTTATTTTTAGAAACCAACTGGGTTTTCTTCGGTCTCCCGCCTAGCTTTCCGTTCTTCCTTGACTGCTCCGCATTTATCTTATAATCGTTAATTTCAAGCAATGCTCGGGTCTGTACATACCCTCCTTCTCCGTTTTCTCCGTCTTCTTGTAAGATAAACATCTCTTCCAGCACCGTCAGTACCGCTTTTTTTTCCTCATCGGTTCTTGCCGATAACCTACGCATAACCACCTGGGTTTCTCTGGGTATTGGCTTTTCGTCAAGATACAGCCAGTCCAAAAGTTGGCGATAGACCCCGTGTTCAAGCATAGATAAATGTGTTGTATCTCTGCGATAGTCGCCGATATGAAACGAGTAATAATTCATTTCACCCCTCCCGGATACTTCTGCCGGTACTTCTTCTCCAACGTCACCTCCATCGATACTCTCACCAGCCTCAACCTCTGCTCGTAGAGAGCATAAGTCTCCCGGTGCGGCTCATACCTCAGGCAGCTGGTAAACATCTCCTGTGAGTCGGTAGGCAGGGTAAAAGCGGGAAAGGGAAGTACGTTGGAACGATCGTACGGGGGTTTGGGTGCGGACATGAGACGGCCTCCTTTAATTACACTCAGAGACCCCTTGTGAAAAAGGTGCCTGAGCAGTTGCAGGTTCACAAACCGCAAGAAGGCAAACGGCGTCCCCGAAGGAACCCCGCAACGCTCAGACATAAAAAATCCGCTACCTTTGCGACGCGGATTATGAGCGCCTTCCTGCAACGAGTTGTGAAACCCGGCAGATCTGCTGATCTGCACACTCATGCTCGCACCGGTTAATGTATTTGTCAAGTTATTACTCTTTTTCTGAGCTTCAGTTGATGGGGTAACCGCCACGTGTTAAATTTAAAAAGGTGACGGAAAGAGGATCCAACCCCTCTTCCCGCCGTTCTCCTGAACCAACTGAACAGACAGGAGAATTTAAAATGGAAATTACAGAAGAGAGTTTCGAATTTGTCGGCCCGGTGAATGCAGATGAGGATGATTGTAGTGTTATGATCTTTATCCACTTGAAACTCAGCGGGCGCGACCACAGAAAGAACCCCGGCATCACAATACGCGTGCTCGTGCCCTACAAGTCCGGGAGTACAATCTCCGAAATTCACGAGCGTGCCCGGGCGGAGGCAACCGGGGTTCTCAGTGCTGTTCATGGTCATTACGCAGGCTGTAAGCCTCAATAGCCTGCTCTATCATAAGCTGGACACGAACGTAAATCTGGCTTTCAATAGTATCTATGACCAGGTTCTGGCCGCGTTTGTGCCACCATTGTTCAATGATTTTTTCAATCACCTTACGGTCATTGTCCGGCGAGAGAAGCTCATGGCCTTCTTCGCCGATCAGGGACAAGCCTTTGGATTTGTATTTATTCATTGTTTGTTTCCTTTTTAAAAAGTGCCACCATCCGGCTACACGGATACGTACGTGCTGGTGGCTGCGGGCTGCCCTGAGGGAAACAACAGGGCAACATTTTATTTATTTCTCTTTTGTAAGAAAGCCGGTACCGGTTTATCCGGTACCATCGATTCAAGCCGGCTCATTAACTCCGCCCCGGCGGTACAAAACTCCATAAATTCTTTCTGAATACGCTTCATTTCTTTTTGATCAACGGCACCGTCAGCGAGTGCGGTTTGAATCTCTGCTGACCACTCCCCCTTCTCTTTCTCCTGCTTCAGAAACAGATCGAGTAATTCCATATCCGATATGCCTTCATGCTCAACCAGCGGGATACACACCATGTTGCGCTGCCCGGCAAAGGCTTTGGCAATCTCATCTGAGTCGGCAAAGTCCGCAATCATGGCGGCTTCTTCCACGTTGACGTGGTGCGTGTTGATATTGGTATTGAGCTTGGAATTCATCACCACCGGGTTTTTACCCATACGGGCAGCTAAGGCAGGTACCCCGCCCGGGTACGAATAGGCAACATGGTAAATAGTGTCTAAAATGTTCATGTAACTCCTCATTCCGGCTTGTCATGAAGTGCGACCAATGCGGCAACCAATGCACAGGTGCAGGCGTACTGATCGCTTTTGGGTGCTTTTTCATGAAGGGTGAGCAGGTCAGCAATCTTTTGTCCCGACCCTGGTTGACTCCGCAGGATCAGATCAATAGAATTACTGAAATGCGTTAAAACTAAGGATGAATCAGACATGGCAGATTTTCCTCATGATTGCCCGCACTGCGGGAGTAAGAAAATCGGATTTACGGTTACGGGGGATTGCACTGCGGGGGCTTCCTTCAACCCGCAGCACGGGCGCGCCTGGTTTGCTATGTGTAACAACAAAAAATGTGCTATGCCTGTGGTGGCAATCGCTCCCAGTTTTTCTGACACACCAGACCCGGATACATTTATGGCATTCTATCCGGCTCCGCCAGAGGCGGATATTCCCGGGTATATTCCTGAAAATGCTAAACGATTTTATGAACAAGCCGAGAACAGCATCCCGTAAAACCCGGACGCGGCGGGCACCATGTACCGAAAAGTACTGGATGTCGGACTTAAACTTGAGTTTCCGAAGTCCCCCGATAATCTGGCAGCGAGAATTAAAATGCTGGTCAGAGACGGCGTACTGACGAAAGCTCTCGGGGATTTTGCTCACCATGTCCGCCTTGGCGGGAACAATGCCGTCCATGATGCCGTGCCGTTTACAGAGAAAGAAGCGGAAGAACTTCGTTTCTTCACTAAAATGGTGATGACGTATGTGTTCACGTTGCCTGAAATGATCCGCCTGAGGAAGCTGCCACCAGACGTTCCTGAAGAAAAATGAGACCGTGTAACTCATGCCGTGTTATTCCTTCCTGAGTAAACGTTTTCAGAAAAAACTCTTTACTGCATACTTCTCTTTTACTTACTACCAAAACAGGCGGGGATTCCCCTCATGCTAAGATTAAGGTGCCGCCAAGGCATAATCTCAACATTAAAAAGGAATCCCCATGGAAAATGATCATTCAGACAATACCCCGGAAAACAGTGTTGAAAAGCAGACGCCGGAAGCTTTGCAAACGATTGCTAAACGTCCGGATCGTATTGATCGCAATATTGATGCCCTCGCCAGAAGCAGTTATGAAACTTCTCAGCCGAACAAGGCGAAAATATACTAATTGCATAGCCGGATCACCTTTTCGCCTTGCCGACAAAGTCGGCTATGGTAGCTATCTTATCTATGTCATCGTTGCCGAGAATGAATTTAGTAATGTGGTCCGCACTTTTAAGCACGGCGTAGTTTCCATCTTTGTCCGGGGAGGTATATTTCAGTATGAGCAACAGGCTGGCATAGCGCACAGCACAGGGGTTGCCGAAGTCGATAGTCGCTTCCGGCAGATGTGCCTCACGGGTAACGGATGACGGCTCAGAGTCCTTATGTCGCTCCCGGTCGTGAAAAATTTCACGCCTGACGAGATCACGTACTTTGCGTTCAATTTTGTCCGAAACAATTTGGTCTTCGCGGATATCACGGACCGCCTTGCGGATGGCTTCACTGATGATTTGGTTTTGTTGTGTAGTCAGCATACTTTCTCCTTGGGGGTGGGTTCGGCCAGTTCCGGCCAGATCAGGCGCCAGTCGTCAGGGCGGAGGTCTTTGCGGGTTATTTTTTTAAAAGAAAATTTCTCAATTGCCACACAAATAACAGCGCCTAACGTTTGATTTACACTGACAGCTTTACGCAGATAGCCTTCTGTTGTTTCGCAACCTACACAAAAAACGATTCTTTTTTCTTTTGAAAGATTATTTAAATATAAAAGCAACTTTTCCATGTAACGAACATTACCAAACGGTAATTTATTTGTCAATACCATATGGTCATTTACTTAAAGGTATTTCTTAAATAAGATTAGAAATTATGGCGTTTAATCGAAATGAATTCCGAAAACTTAGACTTACAGAGCTAATAAAATCCTACTATAGCAATAGTCAAGCTAAATTTAGTCAGGCTAGCGGTATTTCTGCAAATCTTGTATCTAGATATGTTACAGGGTCAAAAGTGATGGGTGAGAAGATGTGCGAAAAAATAGAAATTGAATGCGATGTTCGCGAATGGTTTGACATGAAAAATGAAATGTCAAAAAACAATCTATGCTCAGCCAAGTTAGCAACATATAAAGACCATGAAGCTGAACAGCCGCATGAATCGAGCAGAGACAGGAAGTCATACTTATTAAGTAAGTTAGCCGGACAAATAAAAAACGAGGATGATATCGAAATGGCAATTAAAATTCTTGAACAGATTTATAAATCGAAATCAATCGAAGAAATAGTAATCAGAAAGAATATTTCTTCATGATCTTTGGTTTAATAGTTCTTAGTATAATCCTGTTTATCTTTTTCTACATTTATATTTATAGACTAAGAAAAATCAAACCAAGTGCGAGCGCATCTAAAAAATATGTTCGCCCGCCTGACCAAATATTTAAATGGCCAACTACTGAAGACTATAATTTTGAAATCGTTGGTGAATCTCACTATCAAAATACCATTCAGAAATTTGCCGGAGATCATGATGAATATGGTGCTTATACTGAATGCGTGGCTTTACTTATACCTGAAGATGATAACAAATATGACAACAAAGCAATTCGCGTTGACATTAATGCACAAACAGTCGGATACTTACGTAGAGACAATGCCAGAAATTTCCGTCGACGATTAGGACAAAAGAAACTGACTGGCCAGATAACCGAATGTAACGCTAAAATCTTTGGTGGAAAAATAGGAGATGACGGTAGTAAACACTACTACGGGATTTGGCTTGACTTAAAAGAGTTTGATGATTAAAAACTGAACTGAGAATGAGAAAGAAATAATACTCAAAAGACGCATAAAACCTTAGCGCAATGGAGGGGAAATGAAATACGCAATAAAAAGTATGATAACTGTATTCGCGATTTTGTCTCTGACAGGATGTGCTGCAGTAGTTATAGGAGCTTACGCAGTAACAGCGGGAAAAGTAATTTCAGATGTAACATCAGAGAAAAAGGTTCCGCCACCTCCTGGCCCTAACAACGCACAAGCATGGTTCTGTGCTCTTGCTCCTACAGTCGGAAATTGTGATGAAATAAATCTTGAAGTTGCTGCAATCGAAAAAGCCTGGGAAATTAAACAAGCTAAAAAGAAGGAAGAGTACGATACAGATGTCAGGGAATTGCAAGTGATTAAAGAGGGTCTTCGCTTGAAACGTGATGCTGCGGTTAATAACTCCGATGCCCCCGGGCAATTGTAGCAGATGCGAAGGGCAGTGTTGTTAATTATCAGGACTCTGACCCCCCGAAGGTGAACATTCCGAAAGGTTTTGGTTGGGTTTAATATTTCCTGTTTCAATTCCTACAGCCCCACCTTTGCCCGCAGGTATTTTTCCAGCAGATCGTCCGCTATTTTTGCAAGTGTACGCAAGGGCATACTCCCAAGCTGTCTGAGCGTGATAGCGGACTTAACCTGATTCCATACTTCCTCATTTTCCAGTGCCCCCAGAAGCTCATGTCCGTCACTGGTTAAATCTCTGGGAAGGATCAGCTTGTACGGGTTGGCTACCGCTGCGTGAACTGCCCCGTCAATAAAACCATCGTTATAAAGTCGTTCCACGTGCCTCGCCACCAGAATAGCGTCATAGCCTTCTATCGTAACGGGCTTAGACTTCAAATCGGTGCGATCATAAATTGCGGCCAGTATCTTTCGCATCAGATCGGTATCATTTTGCATAGCAGAATTCTCCAGAAAGGAAATATCCCCGATGATACCGAATTGCTTCCACCCTTCATAGTTCCTCATATCCGTTCCTTTTCTCCGCACTTCATAGTTTTTCTCTCTTCCCTCTGATTTATTTTTAATTATTTGGGAGAGGATAGCATAAAAATTACCGTATGGTATTGACAAATAAATTACCGTTTGGTAAAATCTCCCCATGCCTACCCCACTCACCTTAGCCAGAAAAGGAAAAACTATGACCGACACCGAGATACTGGATTTTCTGGAGAAGCATATGTCCTTACTCTATTACACACCGCTTACTCCGTCCGCGATGCGACCTTATTACTCTCTCAGCGTCCGCAAGGGACAGGGGAAGAAATGGTACGGTTGTGATTTTGCCCCCACCATTCGCGAAGCTGTCAGCGAGTCGGCGGCGCTGCTGAGAGAACAGGAGAAATAATGTTAACGACAACTTTAAACAGAATTAAAGCACACAAACCCTGCCCGGGGGGTTGGAAAAAATTACTCGCTCATCTGGGTAAAAACACAGGCGATGATGAGACGCTCAGCTATTCTGTAATCGTTGAGAGTAACGGACTGGACGATGCGCTATGGTGCTTCCGGGCAGAGCCTGGCTATGACAAGGAATGGAGATTGTTTGCGGTTTGGTGCGCGCGGCAGGTGCAACATTTACTGACTGATGAAAGAAGTTTAAATGCTCTGAATGTAGCTGAAAAATTTGCAAACGGAGAAGCGTCAGAAAATGAATTGGCTGCTGCGTGGGATGCTGCGTGGGCTGCTGCGGGGGATGCTGCGGGGGCTGCTGCGTGGGCTGCTGCGGGGGCTGCTGCGTGGGCTGCTGCGTGGGCTGCTGCGTGGGCTGCTGCGTGGGCTGCTGCGTGGGCTGCTATGCGAGATATTCAAAAAAAAGAATTTCTCAGAGTCGTTAATGACTGACTACGTAATCAACGCAATGAGTGTGAAGAGGAATATACAGCTCTACAAAGAGAGTCTGGCTGAAAAAGCAGCGTATGAAAAAGCGTGCATAGCGAATTTTCAGTTAATTTTACCGACTCTGATTAAGGATCAGGGGGCAAGTGAGATTTGTGCACTGGTGCGGGACAAAGAGGAAGAAATGGAAGCGGACGCAGACGCGGTGGCGGAAGCCGGACAATAAAAGGAGGCAATATGAACACCAACGATATCAACGAAGCTGTTGTTGCCATGGAGATGGCACATGATTATCTGCTGGAGAATGTGAACCACATGCCGGCGGGAGCCTTGCGCATCATGACTAAACTATCCCAGTCCACATTGCCGTTAACGGCCGAGCTGGGACGACACCCAATTGAAGTGAAAAAAGAAAAGGAGGTCTCATGCTAAAAATTACCAAATCATTTGAACTGATGCCGGTGAAACAAATTGTTGTTGCTTTGTACGGCTCGCCCGGATGCGGTAAAAGCACGCTGGGTTTTTCATGCGACACACCGCTGATGCTGGATTTTGATAAAGGGGCGTATCGGGCGAAGGGGCGCAAAGATACGGTAGTGATTGATAACTGGTCGGATGTGACCGCTATTGATTCTGCCGATCTGGAAAAGTATCACACCATTATTGTTGACACGGCCGGGCGATGTCTGGATGCGTTATCGGCTGACATTATTGCGCGCAACCCGAAGATGGGCAGAGGTGGCGCTCTGACGTTGCAGGGCTATGGGCAACTCAAATCGGATTTTGCTGCCTGGCTTAAAAACCTGCGTTCCTTTGGCAAAGATGTAGTGCTGATTGCCCACTCTTCAGAAGAGCGGGACGGAGACGATTTAATTGAGCGGCTGGATATGCAGGGTTCCTCGAAGAACGAAGTGTATAAATCTGCAGATGCGATGGGCCGGATGTTTATCCGCGGCAACGACCGTATGCTGAATTTCAGCCCCACCGGTACGCAGTTCGGCAAAAACCCGGGTAACCTGGAGATTATAAAAATTCCCGATACCGACACCGATCCGGAGTGTCTGAAAAAAATAATTGGGCAGATTAAAACATCACTGAACGCCGCCACGGAAGAGCAGGTGATTGAGCAGGCGAGGCTGAACGAATTGCGCGTGCGCATTAACGCGTTGGAAACGTCTGTCCAGTTTACAGAAATGACAAAGACAATGTCGGGTTCGCAACCGAAAGATAAAGCTCTGCTGATGGCTGCGGCGAAAGAAAAGGGGTTCACGTGGAACAAGGAATTTAAAGCGTTTGAGGAGCGACAAGAAGAGGTGGCGGCATGAGGGTGTCGGTCTCCGATGTTGATCAGTACCTGTATTATCTGAAAAGCGATATGACTTTAAAATCGTTGCTGGCCCGGTTACGCAGGGAAGAAGCACCGACGGAAGCGATGCTGGCGGGGACAGCTTTTCATTCTGTATTAGAAAACGCCGTTCCACGTTCGTTTCACTCTGTTACGCAGGATGGATTCCGGTTTGATTTTGAGCTGGATGCAGAGCTGGCTTTGCCGGATATCCGGGAACTCAAAGCAGAGAAACAATTTGGTGAAATAACTTTAGTCGGAAAAGTGGATGCGATGTACGGCAACACTATTTTTGATCACAAATTATCCAAAAGATTTAATCCGGAAGCGTACACGAATGCGTTTCAATGGCGGGCGTATCTTTCTATTTTTGATGCGGACAAATTTACCTACAATGTTTTTATCCGATATACCGATCTAAAAACTAAAATTAATTATGTGAAAGAGTTTAATCCGATTACTTTTTATCGATACAAATCTCTGCAAAGCGATGTACAGCGTACGTTAGATGAGTATGCAGAGTTTGCACATAAGTATTTAGTTCGGGAAACCGAAACCGCAGCAGGAGGAAATTAAAATGGCGTCAATAAATAAGGCCATATTGATAGGCCACCTTGGCAAAGACCCGGAGGTTCGTCAACTACAAAACGGCGATGCGGTAGCTAACATCACATTAGCCACCACCGAAACCTGGAAAGATAAATCGGGGGCGAAACAGGAGCGGACAGAATGGCATCGTGCAACGTTTTACGGCAGGACGGCGGAAATTGTGGGGCAGTATTTAAAAAAAGGTTCTCAGATCTACGTAGAGGGCAGGTTGCAAACGCGTAAGTGGACAGATAAAAACGGCATTGAACGCTACACCACAGAAATTATTGCAAAAGAAATGAGGATGCTGGACAGTGCTAAAAATGAAGATAGCGCACCGGAAGAAAAAAAGACAGAGGAAAATACGAAGGGTGATTTTACGAACATGGATGACGACATCCCCTGGTAATCATGCGCAGGCAACGCACAGAGCATGACAATAAATTTTACCGGAGCCTGATTGTGATTATTGTTGTGATATTGATTTGTTTATTTTTGATTGAGGACTGAAGATGAAAGCACTCAGAGTACGCATTCATAAATCTGCGGCAGACGGTAAATGGTATTTTGCTATCGTCTCAGGAAATAATGAAATCATCGGGCAGGGGCAGGGGTACAAAAGAATGGACAGCCTGCTGAAAACCATTGCACGGATGAAGAATGGAATGGCTGCGGCAATCGTGGAAATGGAGGGGTGATGGCTTCTAATGAGCAGAATCTCGATATTAAGCAAGCCGCAAAACGTATCGGAGTATCCAGAACTTCGCTTGATCGTATTATTAACAGAGGTGAAATTGCCATTTGTCGCGTTCGTGGTAGAGTGCTGATCCCTGAATCAATTGTTAACAAATTCATTCTCTGCAATCTAATGATTAAAACCAAGGGGACTCTATGTCCGTCAGAAAGCGTGGAAATATCTGGAGAATCCGTATTCAAGAGAGCGGCAAAAGGATCGAAAGAAGTCTTAGACCGTCTGCTACGAGGCAAGACGCACTAGATTACGAAGCCAGGATAAGGCGTGAAATTGTTGCCGGCCAGGTTGGAAGAAAGAAAAAATATTCTATTGAAGATGCTCTGGCCAAATGGCTGCAAGGCGAAGCATCTACGTTAAAAAGCTATAAAAATATACTCTCAAAAGTCAGAGCATTAGAACCATTCATAACCGATACTCCTCTAACCTCCATTGTTAATGCAGCCGAGAAAATAAAATCTGACGGGATAAAAAACAGTCTTAAACCGGCAACTATAAACCGTAGACTGGCGGTACTAAGAAGAATTGCGAATCTGGCTTATGAACAATGGGACTGGATAAATAAACCTCTGGGACAAAAAATCAAGATGCTCAGAGGAGAGATAGCCCGTCATATTTATCTGACACCCGACCAGGTGGACACCCTCGCCGACCATTGCCGCCATCCTACAGTATCGATTGCCATACGATTGGTAGCCCGTACCGGATTAAGAAAGTCTGAGTTACTCAAAGCTGACACTATTTTTGATGATTGTATTGTGGTGGAAGACTCAAAGAATGGTCGCCCCAGGCTTGTTCCTGTGCCGAAAGATATGCCGGAGTTAATCCTGCCATTAAAAATTACGGGAAACGTTCTCAGAAATTACTTTGACGAAGCCCGGACACTGGCCAATATGGAGTATGTAAGATTTCATGATTTACGACATACAGCGGCCTCGTGGTGGGCGCAATCTAAAGCGAACCTTTCTACGATACGTGACCTGCTGGGGCATCGTGATTTATCCACGACAGGACGCTATGCACACTTGTCAACTGAGCATTTAAAACAAGCGTCAGAAGAGTCAGACAGGAAAAGAATTGGGGCTAAAATGGGGCTGGACAAGAGTAATGGTTAAGAGAAATACATATAACTACTTGATTTAAATGGTGGGTCTGGAAGGACTCGAACCTTCGACCAAGGGATTATGAGTCCCCTGCTCTAACCAACTGAGCTACAGACCCTATCAGAAAAACCAGAACTAAAAATATTTAAAGCCAATTAATCCTCAGTATCCAGAAGGCTACGCAGGCGCTCAGAACGTGAAGGATGACGTAGCTTACGGAGGGCTTTTGCTTCAATCTGTCGAATACGCTCACGTGTTACATCAAACTGTTTACCAACCTCTTCCAGTGTATGGTCAGTATTCATTTCAATACCAAAACGCATTCGCAGTACTTTTGCTTCACGCGGAGTTAACGAGTCTAGTATAGCTTTAGTAACATCCCTTAAACTGGTGAAGACCGCAGCATCTACAGGTGCCATGGTAGCAGCATCCTCAATGAAATCACCAAGGTGAGAATCTTCATCATCACCGATAGGTGTTTCCATAGATATTGGTTCTTTAGAAATTTTGAGAATTTTACGAATCTTCTCCTCAGGCATCTCCATTTTTGAAGCAAGCAGTGCAGGCTCTGGTTCCTGTCCAGTCTCCTGCAAAATCTGTCGAGAAATACGATTCATTTTGTTGATGGTTTCAATCATGTGAACCGGAATTCTAATTGTACGTGCCTGATCAGCAATAGAACGCGTAATTGCCTGACGTATCCACCATGTAGCATACGTAGAAAACTTGTAACCACGACGATACTCAAATTTATCTACTGCTTTCATGAGACCAATATTTCCTTCCTGAATAAGATCCAGGAATTGCAACCCACGATTAGTATATTTTTTAGCAATAGAAATAACTAAACGTAAATTAGCTTCGGTCATTTCACGCTTAGCACGACGCGCCTTGGCTTCTCCTGTAGACATTCTGCGATTGATTGCCTTCAGCTCTTTAATTGGAATACCAACCTTCTTTTCTAATGCTGTTAAATTCTGCTGCTGTTCAATAATTGCCGGTTGGTAACGTGCCATAATCTGACTATATGGCTTGTCTGCTGCAATTTCCTCTCCTACCCAGCCGAGATTGACTTCATTGCCAGGAAAAACCTTGATGAAATGATTACGTGGCATTCCTGCTTTAAGTACAGTCAACTCCATTATTTTGCGCTCATACCTACGAACTTCTTCCACCATCCCACGTTGAGCATCACAAAGACGCTCTACCATTTTGGCTGAAAAACGAATAGCCATTAGTTCGGCAGTTATAAGCTCCTGTATTTCTTTATATGCCTTACTTGATGAGCCTTTTTTCTTAATGATATTCTGCATTTCGGCGTACGCACTATAAATAACCGAAAAACGCTCCAATGCACTTATTTTTAATTTAAGTGCGTTGGCACTTGCTATCGCAGCACTATCTTCATCATCTCCATCTCCTGCATCCAATTCTTGTACTAATGTTTCATCAGAAATTTCCTCACCAACTATCTCCTGAGCATTAGGATCAAGTAATCCATCAACTAATTCATCGATGCGCATCTCATCTTGCGCAACTTTATTAGCTAATTCAAGAATACCTGATATAGTAGTTGGGGATGCAGAAATTGCCTGGATCATGTGTTTTAATCCATCTTCAATACGCTTTGCAATTTCTATTTCACCCTCGCGGGTAAGTAATTCTACTGATCCCATTTCACGCATATACATACGTACCGGATCAGTGGTTCGACCAAACTCTGAATCAACAGTAGAAAGTGCTGCCTCTGCTTCTTCCACAACGTCTTCATCAGTTACCGCAGGAGTAGCCTCAGATAGCAGCATCGCTTCTACATCAGGAGCCTCGTCATGGACAGAAATGCCCATGTCATTAATCATACTGATAATCCCTTCTATCTGCTCGGCGTCCTGCATATCATCTGGCAAATGATCATTGATTTCAGCATAAGTTAGAAATCCACGCTCCTTGCCTTGAACAATCAAGCTTTTAAGTCGCTTACGCCTTGCCTCAAGATCCTGAGGAAGAAGGGATTTTTCAGCTTGTTTAGCTTGTGCTCTGGCCTCCCTTGCTGCCTTTAGCTTCATTTTCCTGGTAGTCGGGTTTGACTCTTTAGCTGCCATTACTGCCTTTGCAATTTCTACAACCTTGGCAGATGTCTTAACTGACGTCTTTTTGACCGCTATTTCTTTATTTATGGAACCCTTAATTGCTTTTGTTGATTTTTTTACAGAGTCTCCTCTAGTAAATTTCTTGGCTACTGTTCCTGCCTGCTTCTTTGCAATAGTTTTTGTGGATCTTTTAGTAACTTCAGATGCCTTACTTGATTTGTTTGTAGCTTTCTTTATGGTTTTTTTCTCAACCACAGCACTTCGGGAATGTTTTTTCACCACTGCTTTTAACGATTTCTTAGAAATACTCTTTACTTCTTTTTTTGTATTTGTTTTATTTTTCGTAACACGAGGCTTAGTATGCGTAGCCGAGGAAGCTACACTTTTACTTTTTGCCTTTACCTTAGTTGGATTTCTAGTTTGCGTTTTTGCTTTTGCCATTTTGATTTCCAAATATTATGGATAATTGAACCCAAAACTTCCAATTATATCAAAAATTAGCCTGCCTGAGTCAGACTGTCAGCTCAAGAGTACTGCTAACCGTTGTAATTCCTGCTTCTCATCAGAAGTAAGTATACTTAATGACTTATTTTGTAGCTCGGTCATACGCTGTTTACGTTGTATTTCCTGTAACCTCGCGAGCGCCCCATTAAATTCAGCTTCAAGATCTATCGCATTATCCCAGGAAAGTGTTGCACTCTCAGCTTTCTCCAGCAATTCACGATGAGTGCTATTGTGAAAATATGTAATAGCAGATGGGATCGCAGTATTTTCTCCGACATGAGGATGAGCATCAATAAACTCAATCAGCGCTAATAACGCAGCCATTTCATCAGTATTTTCAATATATTCTGAAAGAAGTTTTCTATCCAATTTCGAAGCGTAACCAGGATCATGCAAGAGAACCTGAATTAACCAACGACAAGGTGAAACAGGATTTGGTCTCAATATTCTGCCACGAGGTGAGGATGATGACACACGCTTGATCTGCAATAAACTCTCTAATTCATCCTGATTGATGCCACTAAGCTCAGCTAATCGCTTTATCAGCATCAATGAAAGTATAGGAGCAGCTACCTGTGCTAATAATGGCTTTGCATTCTCCACTAATCTGGTACGGCCTTCACTAGTTTGCAGATTAATGCCTTCTGACAACCCCTGAAACAAAAAAACGGATAAAGGCAGGGCTTGGCTAATCAATTCTTCGAAAGAATCCTTTCCAAATTTCTGAACATAACTATCAGGATCTTCTCCATCAGGCAAAAATAGAAATCCTATATTTTTTCCATCTACAAACTGCGCTAAACTATTTTCTAAAGCACGCCATGCCGCCTTTCTACCCGCGTCATCACCATCGAAACAAAATATAATATCATCAGTCTGGCGAAGAAGTTTTTGTACATGGCGTGATGTTGTTGCAGTTCCCAATGTAGCAACTGCATATTCGATGCCATATTGTGAAAGTACTACAACATCCATATACCCTTCTACCACCAAGACTTTCTCCGCATCTCGGATTGCCTTGCGTGCTGCAAACAAATTGTAAAGCTCTTGACCCTTCTCGAATAACGGAGTTTCTGGAGAATTTAAGTATTTAGGCTCATTTTTCTCAATTACCCGTCCACCAAACCCCACGATCTTTCCCTTCAGATTTAGGATAGGAAACATGATACGATCACGAAATCGGTCATAGCGTTTCTTTTCCTCATTCTCATTTACCATTCCAGTTTTGACGAGTAGTGGTGACTCATAATCAGGAAATATCTCAGCTAGATTCTGCCAGCCAGCAGGTGAATAACCTATTCCAAAACGGGCAGCAGTCTCCCCCGTCAAGCCACGTTTCTTGAGATAATTAATGCCCCGCTCAGAGCACTTGAGCTGGTCTCTATAAAATCTTGTGATAGTACTCATTACTTCGAACAAATTCTGGGAAGAGCTTTCTTTATCTTCCCTGCTACCTCTAAAACCAGATGCTCCGTAATTCTCTTTATTCTCTTGAACAGGAACCTGCATTCCTACACGAGAAGCAAGATCATTTATCGCCTCAACAAAATCCATACCTATGTATTCCATCATAAAACCGACAGCACTGCCATGAGCACCACAGCCAAAGCAATGATAAAACTGTTTAGTTGGACTTACAGTAAATGAAGGCGTTTTCTCACCGTGGAATGGACAGCATGCAATGTAATTTGCACCAGCTTTTTTAAGTGGCACATGTCGCTCGATGACATCAACGATATCTACACGATTAAGTAGACCCTGAATGAACGATTGTGGAATCATTTACCGGAAAGAAAGTCAATAATTTTCAATCAGCTAATAAACGCGATTAAAACTGTGTAGTAATTATATGACATTTTCCAGAAATACAGTAAGAGAGGATATGCTGCCAAAAATAACCAGTGCGTTAAACAGCACATATATATTCAATTTCAATAACAAATTCAGATAGAAAGCTTTTTCTTCACCAAAGCAGCAACTTTCCCCATATCAGCCCGCCCGGCAAACTTTGGCTTTAGTGCTGCAATTACTTTTCCCATCTCTTGCTGCTTCTTTGCTCCGATTGAAGTAATTACTTCCTCTACTATACTCTCAACTTCAGAATCACCAAGCGCCTTCGGCATATAAGCTTGTAGCACGCCAACTTCATATCTCTCAACATCAGCCAAATCCTCACGCTTTGCGGCTACATACTGAGTAATCGAATCTTTACGCTGTTTAATCATTTTTTCTATTACCACAATGACGGCAACATCATCCATTGCAATACGGTCATCTACCTCACGCTGCTTGATAGCTGACAGTAATAAACGAATAGTATCCCGTCGCTTAGTATCACCCGAACGCATTGCAGCTTTCATGTGTTCAGTGACTTCCTGTTTCAGATTTGATCCAGATTTCATCTATATTTTTAATGTAAGTAAGGAAATATTCTTAAACCAGAAAAATTTATTCGAATAAAAATCGGTTCCGTCACTATACAAGGATAAGAGGAAGATATAACCTTATCTGGTATACAGGTTCGACTATCACCATTCATCTCATATAGCTAACTAATATAATTTAGGCGGAAGCAACTGACTCCTCAGGCGCTTATAAGTTCTCTTAACCGCTGCAGCAAGCTTACGTTTTCTTTCAGCAGTAGGCTTTTCATAAAACTCCCTTGCACGTAGCTCGGTAAGCAACCCTGTTTTTTCTATGGTACGCTTGAAACGACGCATAGCAACTTCAAATGGCTCATTTTCCTTAACTTTAATGATGGTCATAAAAACGCGATCCTTTTATTTTATTGAAAATATACTTGTATTTAAAAAGTGCAATTGTAAAAAACAGTATAGTATATAGTAGTCTGGTACTTTTTTGTGAAAGTGTATTTCTACCTTTAATTCAGTGTTTGTTCTTGGCATCGAAACTTCTTGCGACGATACCGGCATCGCGATCTATCACACCACGCGAGGCCTGTTGAGTCATGCATTATATTCGCAAACAGCAATGCACAGTGACTATGGTGGCGTTGTTCCTGAGCTTGCATCGCGTGACCATATCCGACGGGTTTTGCCCCTTGTCAAGCAAACACTAAGTGCGGCAAACCTTGAACTCAAGGACTTAAATGCTATTGCCTATACTCAGGGGCCAGGATTAGCGGGAGCACTTCTTGTAGGATCAAGTTTTGCAGCTGCACTTAGCTTTGCACTAAATATTCCGGCGATAGGCATTCATCATCTTGAAGGACATTTACTCTCTCCATTATTATCAACAACTGCCCCTTTATTTCCATTTGTTGCACTGTTGGTTTCCGGAGGTCATACACAATTAATGGAAGTACATGGTATTGGGCAATATAAATTACTAGGTGAAACTGTAGATGATGCAGCAGGAGAAGCTTTTGACAAAACAGCAAAATTGCTTGGGCTTAGCTACCCGGGCGGCCCGGCAATATCAAAACTTGCCGATATGTTTTCTAAAGCTTGTAAGGTAAGCAATTTTACACTTCCCCGCCCAATGCTTCACAGCGGTAATCTCAATTTTAGCTTCAGTGGCCTTAAAACTGCTGTACTGTCACTATCAAATAAACACGAAATCACTCAGGAAGTACAAGCAGAAATTGCCTATGCATTTCAGGAAGCGGTTGTAGATGTATTAACACAAAAGTCTATGGCGGCACTAACACAAACCGGCCTCAACCAGCTTGTAGTTGCAGGTGGTGTTGGTGCGAACCGTCAACTAAGGAAGAATCTTTCAAAGTATGCAAAAAAAATAGGTGTTACTGTTTTCTATCCTGACCTTGAATTTTGTACAGATAATGGTGCCATGATTGCACTTGCTGGTGCAATGCGATTACAGAAAAATAGTCAATCACCAACTAGCAGCTTCACTGTTAGAGCACGATGGGATCTAGAAGCACATGAGATGCTGTCTAATGAATAGATATAATGTATCACTCCTGACAGCCCATATTTTCTTACCTGTATGCCAGGTTAGCATTTTTAGATTTGTATGAGGCCAGGAAATCATTACAGGTATAATAAAAACCGATAAGACACTTACTTCTAAGCTTCGAAAGCTTTATACCTAAAAGAAGCGCGAACTACCGCAAAAAAAGATTTTCTCCTTAATGAAAAAACTATGCGTAATTTTGATCAAAAGAATGATCTGATTCTATATTCATTCCGTCGCTGTCCTTATGCAATGCGTGGCCGCATGAGTTTATACAAAGCTGGATTTATTGTTGAGTTGCGGGAAATCGAATTAAAAAATAAACCTGAACAGATGCTTGAATCTTCACCAAAAGGAACCGTGCCTGTATTGGTTCTGCCAGACGGTACAATCATTGACGAAAGTCTCGACATCATGGAATGGGCGTTAGGCAAAAACGATCCTGATGGCTGGCTTAATGCCGATGAACCTGAGATGAGATTTCTGATAGAACGGAACGACAATAAGTTTAAGCAGGCTTTGGATCACTATAAGTATCCCGGACGCTATCCGGATGAAGATTACATGGGGGCACGTGATGTCTGTGCAGAAATATTAAATGATTTGAATAACAGGCTGAAAAAACATCAGCAGATTTTGCACAATAATATTGCAATGGCAGATATTGCCTTGTTTCCTTTTATCCGTCAGTGTGCTTTCGTTGACAAAGAATGGTTCAATAATTTACCTGTCCCACACTTACAGAAATGGCTGCAGGAGCATCTTGAAAGCACTCTATTTAAAGCTATTATGATGAAGTTTAAGATCTGGTCACAGGGTGATCAGTCGACCCTACTCAAACCACTAAGGGGGTAAAATTCCTGTATCTTATTTTTCAGAAGTATTCTCAATCTAATGAGTGGCTAGGTCGCATCCCTCTTATCAATTCTCGTCTCATTACCTGCAACCAGATTAGCAATATTTGATTTGTGTCGCCATATAATAAGTAGCGATATAACCAAAATTACTAAGGTACTTACTTCTGAACCTAAAAATATCCATGCATAAACCGGCGTGAGAGTTGCTGCCACCAATGCCGATAATGATGAAAAACGCCATATCAGAGCAACAATGATCCAAGTAATAATCGCTAATATTCCTGACCACAGATTTAAACCGAGTACCACGCCTACTGCTGTTGCCACACCTCTACCTCCTTTGAAACGTAAGAATACGGGCCATATATGGCCCAGAAAAACTAACAGTGCAACAGCAGCTATAACTTTATTATCTAATCCCCAAACCGGCGCTAAATATTGTGCCAATACAACGGCAACCCAGCCCTTACCGGCATCACCAAGTAATGTGAGTATTGCAGCCGCTTTATTTCCACTACGCAAAACATTAGTTGCTCCGGGATTCTTTGAGCCAAAGGTACGCGGGTCGGGTAATCTAAAAATCCAACTCGCTATAACTGCGAATGAAATCGACCCAAGCAAGTAAGCCAGGATTATAAAAACTATTATTGTCATTGTAATTGTAATTGGCGCCGATTCCGCAAATAGAATAAAATTCACTTTGATTCTACGTTAAAACTACTTCCCTACGAAGTATCCCAGAAGCATCTAATATCATAAATTCAGACGAATGGACATAATTTTCATCCACGAGCTAAAAGCAAAAACCCTGATTGGAATCTATCCATGGGAGCGCAAGGTGGCGCAAACAATACAACTTGATATAGAGATTGCCTTACCAACAAGCAAGGCCTGTCAGACAGATAATTTTGAGGATGCGCTGGATTATGCATCTATCGTTAAACGAATCAATGAGTCTTTATCACAAAAACAATTCTCATTGCTTGAAGCATTAGCAGAACATATCGCTCAAATTATCTTAACGGAGTTTAAATCTCCGTGGGCAAAGGTCAGCGTGGCAAAACTCAGCATGATACGTGATGTGAAGAAAGTCGGTGTGTGCATTGAACGGGGCTCACATTCTTCATAATTTATGAGTATACGAATTATTTTTAATTGTACGATCAAAAATATTTATCTATTTTAAGCTTACTTAAATTTTTATAATGAAGGAGTGTAGTAATAAGGCCTTTATCACCAGGCTCAGTCTCGGTCACATTCAGAAATCCAAGCGCCTCAGCTGTATCTTTGATACGTTTATGGCTTGCATATGCCAGCAAGGAAAACAGTATACTTTTACGATCTTGTTCTGGAACCAAGGTTACAAGATTCTTTACAGCAGAACTACTCATCATTGAAACAGCTGTTACTTTCTTTACCTTTAATAATTCTAGTAATCCTTCAGGAGATGTGGTTGGGATACTACGTCTGTAGGCAGTAATAGCCTCCACCTGAGCTCCGCGCTTCCTCAGTTCGTCAAATAACAGCTCTCGTCCACCATTTCCACGAAATATCAATATACGTTGCCCATTTACAAATTCTGACTGTAACTCAGAAAGTTCAAGTAAACCTTCACTATCAAAATTTTTTAGTGGTACTAGCAAGTTGCTAACCCCATGTAAATTTAATTCTTCAGCAGTACCCAAGCCAGGAGCAAATATCTTGATTGAGATGGGAAATTTAACGTTATCTTTAAGCGTCATTTCCGCTGCACTGGGACTTACAAAAATTATTGCATAAACGCTTTGTAATGATGATAACGCTGCCTTGACCTGTCCAGTATCTGCTGGCGGCTCAATAAGTATAGTTGGAAATATATAAGGTGTAGCCCCAAGCACCGCTAACCGCTCAGCAGTCCGCGAAGCAGGTTTTACTGGCCGTGTAATCAAAATATGTACACCCGATAATGGGCTAACTGTATTTGTCATAATCTAAATACTGTCTAAAAAAGGATTATCTTTCAAATCACGATCTCACTAATTCACAATTATTGATCGTTCAATTTCAACCAAAATTTAAAATAAATAATCAGGATTTATATCATAAATAGAGTAAAGCCAGAGACTATAAAGCACCTATAAAACGTTACGCTAAAGAAATATTATTTAAGATGATAAATTAAGCCTGCAATGCTTAGCATTTTGAAAACATTGATAACAAAAGAAAAGTTCTAATTAGTACTGCATCTAACTTTACGATTAACATAAAAATGGGTCAATATAGCCTGTTAGTTTCTTTATTGGGTATTATATTTTAAGTTGAGCATTAGAATTTTCCTATCTACTGTTGTAACTATAAAATATTCAATCTATTGAAAGCGAAAACCAAACATTTGCTAAAATAGCTATAATTAGACTTGACTAACATTACATAATAACGTTTATATACGTTACTTTACCAGTCTTTTACTGAGAAGCATTTTATATTTATTTAATATCTCTAAATATATGGAAGCATCTTACATTCTTCTTTTCGGATACCTATGTGTCGAAACAAAAAATATATCTTCAGCTCTAGTTATACAACCTTACTATTTATAATTGGATTTTTATCGTTTTGCTATAGTCAGTCTATTATGGCAGTACAGCTACGCCCTGAAATTGAAATTTTTATCAGTAAAATGGTAAAAAATCATGGATTCGAAGAACCTAAACTTAAAAGAATATTTAATAAAACAAAATTTAAACCTAGCATTATCAAAACAATTTCCCGTCCAAGTACATCCAAACCATGGTATGAATATCATCCTATTTTTATTAATCCAGGACGGATTGCAAAGGGAGTTGCTTTCTGGAAGAGAAATGCTAAAACACTTGAACAGGCAAGTAAAAAGTTTGGTGTCCCTGAAGAAATTATTACAGCAGTAATCGGAGTTGAAACTTATTATGGGAAACGGACTGGCAAACATCGTGTATTGGATGCATTGACAACTTTGGCTTTTAATTATCCGAAGCGCGCTGATTTTTTCCGTGATGAATTAGAACAATATTTATTGCTTATCCGAGAACAAGATGCAGGTATGTTCAGCATCAAAGGATCCTATGCTGGTGCAATTGGTATCCCACAATTCATGCCTAGTAGTTATCGTAACTATGCAGTAGATTTTGATAATGATGGAAAAATAGATTTGTCAGGAAATACTGCTGATTCAATAGGTAGTGTAGCCAACTATTTAATAGCTCATGGATGGGAAGTTGGCAGCCCGGTAGCAACACGTGCACAAGTTAGTGATAACAGCCGTCACGAAACTTTAGATATGGGACATATGCCTCTTTATACTATGAAAAAAATGAAGGAATTTGGAATTACACCATTAATCGATATTCCTGATGATCGCAAATCCACGCTGATCAAATTAAACAGTAAAAGCGATATGGAATACTGGTTAGGTTTCAATAATTTCTATGTTATTACCCGATATAATCGGAGCACTCATTACGCTATGTCTGTATTATTACTATCTGAAGAAATTCGTGCGTTACGAGATAGCGAAGAACCGCTTTAACAAATCAGCCCAATATTCAGTGTATAGCAACAGAATTACTGTGTTGTTTGACTGAATGCAACAACATGATCTGCTTCTAGTTTAATACCAATATTTTCACCAATAGCATGATTATGGTGACTTGGCACCAGCGATAATGCAGTACTGCCCCCAGATAAACGTAAAGTGTATAAAATTTCAGCGCCTCGGAAAGCTTTATGTAAAACCTGAGCCTTTAAAGAGCTTTCATCGTCATGCACAATATCATCTGGCCGTACTAATACATCAACGTTGTACCCTTTACCAGATACCTTATCTGATGTGTGTTGGTGTGAAATATCTACTTCCAGAACTCCCAATTCAATCTCTACATGGTGCGAATCAAGAACCTTTCCGGAAAGAAATACACCCTGCCCTACAAAATTTGCAACAAAACGACTGACAGGACGATGATAAAGATTATAAGCAGTGTCCCATTGCATAATTTCGCCGTGCTGCATTACACCAATCTCATCTGCAATAGCAAAAGCTTCGTTCTGATCATGTGTTACAAGAATAGCCGTAGTACCCTGACTTTTAAGGATGTCACGAACCTCTAAACTCAAGCGTTCCCGTAAATTCACATCAAGATTTGAGAAGGGCTCATCCATTAATAATAAATCAGGCCGGGGAGCCAATGCGCGCGCTAACGCTACCCGCTGCTGCTGTCCTCCTGAAAGCTCATGAGGGTAGTTATTAGCCACATCTTTGAGACCTACAGTCTCAAGCATTTCAGTCACCCGTTTTGAACGTTTTGTAAGGGACATGTGATGCAAACCAAAAATAATATTTGAGGTAACAGTAAGATGCGGAAACAGCGCATAATCCTGAAACACCATTCCGATGTGTCGCTGCTCTGGTCGTAATGAGAATTCTGAACTACTAACTTTCACACCATTCAACAAGATCTCTCCTGCTACTACTGGTTCAAATCCGGCAATACAACGTAAAACAGTGGTCTTTCCGCACCCACTTGGTCCTAAAAGACAACCGATCGCGCCCTTGTTAAGTTCAAGTGACAAATTACTAACCACAACCTTTTTACTATAAGATTGACTTATCTTTGCCACTTCAAGCAATAAAGTATCCATATAATTATTTCTCAGCTTGACGTGTAAGCATTGCTATTGGAATCAAACCCGTCAGTACCAATGCTACTGCAGGTAAAGCTGCTTGCTCCCACTCTCCTTCAGAGGTCATTTCGAAAATTCGTACTGAAAGTGTGTCCCAACCAAAAGGCCTCGTCATTAAAGTAATAGGCATCTCTTTCATAACATCAACAAACACTAAAGTGACAGCAGTGAATATTCCACCTTTTAGGATAGGTAGATGAATTTTCTTTAGCATACTCCATCCACTTACACCAAGCCCCATCGAAGCCTCATCTATACTTAAAGTAACACGCTGCATAGCGCTATCAATAGGATTATATCCAACTGCCATAAAACGTGTCATATAGGCAATTAACATGACTATAAGCGTACCCTGAAATAAAAATCCGGTTTCTATAGAAAATAATTGCATTGCTATTTGACTAAACCAGTTATCTACCCATGCAAGTGGGACATAAATTCCTACAGCCAAAACTACGCCAGGCAAAGCATATCCTATTGTTGCGATACGTACTGCCACACGGGCAACTATATCAGGGTGACGACGCGCGGAATAAATCATTAGAATCGAAATAGTACAAATAAATAATGCGGCAAGTCCTGACAGCATTAACGAATGCCAGAGAAAGCCTAGATAACGCTGGTTAAACTCTTCTGCAAAAGTGTGTGTAGCCCATATAAATAATTGCGTAATTGGTAATAGAAAAGCAAAAAATAACGTGGCTGAGGCAAATCCGGCTACAGCCCAAGATTGCCATCCTGTTAGGATAATGGGAGGCACACGTGAACTTTGTTTAGTCTCTGCATAGCGTATTCGTGAACGGAACTGTTGCTCTATAACAATTAATACAAAAATGATTATAATCAGCAATGATGCCAGCTGAGAAGCTGCAGATAAAGAAAACATACTGAACCATGCTTTATAGATAGCTGTGGTGAAAGTATCATAATTAAATACTGCCACAGTTCCAAAATCGGCCAGAGTTTCCATTAGTACCAGCATTACACCACTTGCTATCCATGGACGTGCCATCGGTAACGCTACTTTAAAGAACCCTTGCGTACTATTTAATCCTAATGACTGAGCAGCTTCTAATGAGCGTTTCCCCTGAGTAAGAAAGGCATTCCGAGCTAACAAATATACATAAGGATAAAAAGCAAGTGTCATTACAATAATTACGCCCATCCTACTTCTAACGTTTGGAAACCAGAACAGTTCTGTTCCAAACCAAGAACGTAATGATGTCTGTATGGGACCAGTAAAATCGAACAACCCTAAAGTAACAAATGCCAGAACATATGCGGGAAAGGCAAGCGGAAGCAATAGTCCCCAGGAAAAAATCTTTCGACCAGGAAAATCACATACTGCTGTAAACCAAGCTAAACTCACTCCTAATACCGCTGAACTGACAGCTACTCCTAATGCGAGCCAGAATGAATTTATCAGTAGTCTTGATAGAGTGGTTTCTACTAAATGCTGCCAAACTTCCCCTGCAGGAGTAAGAAACGACAACATAACAGTACCCACAGGAATAAGTACTAAAATTGCTATAATAACGGGGATATAACGCCAACCTAATACCGTCTGAAACACATCAGGTAAACAATAAGAATTATTTCTTGAATTACTACCTTCGGACTTCAATTGAGTTTTCCACAAATTACCTTTCATGCTTTACCGATAGCCTGCCCGATCCATCAGCTTTACTGCTTCAGTTTGTAATTCGCCTGCTTTAACTACATTCATTCGATTCTGCTTAAAACTCCCCCACGCTGTCACTATTGAATCGGGGCTTACTTTTGGATTAACAGGATATTCCATATTTACATCAGTAAACAATCTCTGAGCCTTTTTTGATGACAAAAATTCCAGCAACATGACCGCTGCTTTTTTGCTTTTTGTATTCTTGGTAATGCCTGCACCGGAAATATTGACATGAACACCACTTCCATCCTGATTAGGCCAAAAAATCGCTAATGGTAAATTTGGAATTTTTTCGATCAGACGACCATAATAGTAACTATTAACAATGGTCACATCACATTTTCCTGCGGCAACGAATTCCATTGCTTTAGTATCATTAGTTAAAGGATCTGTAGCTAAATTAGCAACCCAGCCTCTAACAATTTGTTCGGTTTTTTCTTTACCATACTCAGCAATCATCATTGCTACCAGTGACTGGTTATATACTTTCTTAGAAGTACGCAGACATAGCCGCCCTCGCCATTTTGAATTAGCCAGATCCTCATAAGTAGATAACTCTGCAGGATTCACTTTATCAGTGTTGTAAACAATAGTTCGGGCACGCACAGATAAACCAAACCATTTTTTATGTGGATCACGTAAATATGCAGGGATATTTGCTTCCAGTTTCTCTGATTCTATAGGTGCAAGTAATCCTTCTTGTACAGCTTCCCATAGATTGCCTGCATCTGTAGTGATCAGCATATCAGCAGGTGTGTTCTTACCCTCTGCCCTAAGCCTTGCAAGTAATACGCCTGCTTTATCAGTAACAAATCTTACCGGGATACCAGTTTCTTTTGTAAAAGTATCAAACATCGGTTTAATCAGCTTCTCAATTCTTGCTGAATAAACTACTACCTGCTCTGCATAAGAAAAATTAGTGCCAAACAAAGCAATACAGATAAATATTACCCTCAGAAAACGGCCAAAATATATTCTTAGCATTTATTTCTATGACTTCCAGATATAAAGAATAATAAAAATTATTCCGTATTATAAATGATAATTGTTATCAGTACAGTATATCTTGTAAATACTTAGTGCCTTTTGAATCATTTGGTTATGTATAAGCGCACTTGAATTACATTACATTTAAAATGAGCTAGATTACCAAATTTTATAAACTTACTTCAGCTAATAATTCTATTCTCATGGGTAATATGAAAGAGACAAGGATCAATTTAATGTCAATATGCTTATACGTTTTATATTTATTATTTTGAACCTTCTTTTATTCAGGAAAACTAAAGTTAGTGCCGTTTATTAAATATGTAATCAGGGGTAATATATATTTATATCATGCAAAAAATTATTGTAATTATTAATATAATTGGACTATTCATAGCGCCGTCTATTGTTGCGGCGGACAAAACTATTCTGGAAGTAATCCAGTTAAAACACTGTACTACGAATGAGATTATTCCTCTAATAGATCCATTCCTGAATAAACAGGGTGCGCTAAGTGGTATGCAAGGTAAACTTATTATCCGCACTACACCGGAAAATTTACGAGAAATCAAGCAACTTCTAAACGAAATAGACAATGCTCCACGCCGTTTAATAATAACTGTCAAGCAAGATGTAGACAGTACAACTGCCAGAAGCCTGCTTAAACTTTCAGGAGGTATCAGTAAAGGAGGAGCTCAAGTGAAGATTGCCGGACGTACCGGTAATAGAGGCCTTGTCAGTAAAAATAGTTTTGGAATAAATAATCTTAAAGTGCAGGTACTTAATAAACAGAATCTGGAGAGGGACAATAATACGCAACGTATACAGGTGCTGGATGGTGGGCATGCTTTAATACATATAGGCAAATCGATACCAATACCTTTACGAAATATAATTCATACGCCACAAGGGACACGGGTAATTGAGAGTACAGAATTTCGTGATGCAACCATTGGCTTCATTGTTGCACCTTCTGTAAGTGGAAATAATGTAACTTTGGAAGTAAGTCCCCAACGAAATACTCCTGATCATCAATTACCGGGATCCATCAACATCCAGCAAATCAATACTTCTATTTATGGAAAATTGGGAGAGTGGATGAGTCTAGGCAATATGGAAAGGAACAGATCTAATCAGTCCTTCTCTCCAAATTCCCCGCATAACGAAAGAATCACCATTGAACAGCGTATGGTGCTAATAAAAGTCGAAGAAATTCACTAGATTTAATTATAAGTTATCACAAATCAACAGTAGGAAAATTTAAAGAACAGCAGCAGCAGCTTCTTCAAACTGAAGTTTTACCTTGCCATCAGTATCTACATCTACAACGACTTTACCCCCGTTAGCAAGACGCCCAAATAATAACTCATCTGCTAAAGCACTACGAACAGTATCCTGAATAAGGCGCGCCATAGGACGTGCGCCCATGAGGGGATCAAAACCATCTTTTGCAAGAAATTCTTTCAAAGCAGTAGTAAATATAGCTTCTACTTTTTTCTCATGCAACTGTGCCTCTAATTGCATCAGGAATTTATCTGCCACTCTTAGTATTACATCTTTATCCAAGGCTGCAAATGAAATAATTGCATCCAGTCGGTTTCGAAATTCTGGTGTAAATATACGCTTAATATCAGCCATCTCATCACCAGCCTGGATTGATTTGGTAAATCCCATGGAACTCTTTGCAAGTGACTCAGCTCCGGCATTGGTAGTCATAATGATAACTACGTTCCGAAAATCTGCTTTACGACCATTGTTATCTGTCAAAGTACCATGATCCATCACTTGTAATAGGATATTAAAGATATCTGGGTGAGCTTTTTCAATTTCATCCAACAACAACACCGAATAGGGCTGTTTGATGATTGCCTCAGTTAGTAAACCACCCTGGTCAAAGCCAACATACCCGGGCGGAGCACCTATCAATCGAGATACTGCATGATGCTCCATGTATTCAGACATATCAAAACGGTGCAATTGAATGCCCATTGCATACGCTAATTGACGTGCTACTTCAGTTTTTCCCACACCTGTAGGGCCGGAAAAAAGGAATGAGCCTACTGGTTTCTGTGGATCACCTAAGCCACTTCTAGCCATTTTGATTGCTGCTGCCAGTGCATTGATAGCTTTATCTTGCCCAAATACCATAGTCTTTAAATCACGATCCAGTGTTTTTAACGTATTACGATCGTCGTTGGAAACACTCCGTGGTGGAATACGTGCAGCTTTTGCTATAACGCTTTCTATCTCGTGCTTACTAATAACTTTACGCTGTTTTGATTTTGGCAGAATCCTTTGAGCCGCGCCTGCTTCGTCAATGATATCTATCGCCTTATCTGGCAAATGCCTGTCATTGATAAAGCGTGCAGATAATTCTGCTGCTGAAGTAAGAGCAACGGCTGTGTATTTAACACCATGATGTGCCTCGTAGCGAGATTTCAGACCACGTAGAATGGTAACAGTCTCTTCCACAGTCGTTTCTGGAACATCAATTTTCTGAAAGCGACGCGAAAGAGCATGGTCTTTCTCAAAAATTCCTCGGTATTCGCTGAATGTAGTAGCACCAATACATCTCAACTGGCCAGTATTTAGTACTGGTTTAAGTAAATTAGAAGCATCGAGCGTGCCTCCTGATGCCGCACCTGCCCCAATCATGGTATGTATTTCATCAATAAATAAAATAGCATTGGAATCATCAAGCAATTGTTTTAATATCGCTTTCAAACGTTGCTCAAAATCGCCACGATATTTTGTCCCAGCCAGTAAAGCACCTATGTCTAAAGCGTAAATCTGATGATGAGCAAGTGCCTCTGGAATGTCATTTTTGATAATTTTCCGTGCTAATCCCTCAGCAATAGCTGTTTTCCCGACTCCCGCTTCACCGACTAAAAGTGGATTATTTTTGCGACGCCGGCACAACGTTTGTATTACACGCTCTAATTCCTTTCCACGCCCAATTAGAGGATCAATTTTACCTGCTAACGCCTGCATATTAAGATTTATAGTATAACTTTCAAGTGCACCACCTACACCCGTCTCTTGATCCGTATCACTTTCACTTTCAGTCTTGGCACTATTACCTTGCGAGACTTTACTTATTCCATGAGAGATATAATTAACCACGTCAAGTCTTGTCACACCCCTCTGGTGAAGAAAATATACTGCGTGAGAATCCTTTTCACCAAATATTGCCACCAATACGTTTGCGCCGGTAACTTCTTTCTTACCCGAGGACTGGACATGCAGGATCGCGCGCTGGATCACGCGCTGAAATCCAAGTGTAGGCTGAGTGTCTACTTCTCCGCTACCACCTACAGTAGGAGTATTTTCAGTAACATGCTCTACTAGAAACTTACGCAGATCACTAATATCGACTGAACAAGCACGTAATACCTCTGCCGCAGTATGATTATCAAGCATTGCCAACAATAAGTGCTCAACTGTAATGAATTCATGGCGTTTCTGCCGTGATTCCACAAACACCATATGTAAACTTACCTCAAGCTCCTGAGCAATCATTTCAAGTTTCCTCCATCACGCACTTTAGCGGATGCTGATGCTTTCTAGCAAATGCAATCACCTGTTTAACCTTAGTTCCAGCCATATCGCTTGGATATACACCACATACACCAACCCCATCCATATGGACTTTTAACATAATTTGAGTCGCCTGCTCTTGGCTTTTAGAAAAAAAAGTCTGTAACACTAATACTACAAACTCCATTGGTGTAAAGTCATCATTTAGCAAAACCACTTTAAACATTGGTGGTGGCTTAATTTTACTCTTCTTAACCTCCAGTACAACGTCTTCATGATCTCTCGTCACCATTACTGTACCTTACCAGTTCATCAGAGGAGTGCTGCCAAATAATCTCTTACTAACATACTTGTCGATTACGGCAAAAATTTCAAGTATCTTGAGTAAATAAATGTGCAACTACTTTAAAAAAATAGAGTGACCACTTGACTTTAGCACTAGTTTTGAGTAAAAGGTAACTGGGAGTTTGGCTTCAAGTTTTCTGCAGTACCGGTTACAGCCGTTTGCGGTCTTGAAACTCAAACAGTGTTCGGGTTTCCAGCCCGGTTTTTTAAAGGATAGGAAAAATGGCAGCAGGTACAGTGAAATGGTTTAATGACTCTAAAGGTTTCGGGTTTATTACTCCTGATGATGGTAGCGAGGACTTATTTGCACACTTCTCAGCAATCAATATGTCAGGGTTCAAAACTCTCAAAGAAGGTCAAAAAGTTAGCTTTGAAGTGACCCAAGGACCTAAGGGTAAACAAGCATCAAACATTCAAACCCCCTAGATACAACGGGTATAGTCACATCGTAATAAGTTTGTAATCACAGGATTACCAAGCCCCTTGGAATTACATGCCAAGGGGCGTTTTTTTGTAAGAAATAAACCCTTCAACCCATACGTTTGACTAGCTCCTCGCCAAATTTTGAACATGGTACTTTCTGCGCATTTTCCATCAACCGCGCTAAATCATAGGTCACAATTTTATCCTGTATAGTCTTTTCCACCGCTTGAATTATTTGATTGGCAGCCTCAAACCAACCCATGTGCCTGAGCATCATTTCTGCCGACAGAATTATTGATCCGGGATTGACCTGATCCTTACCTGTATATTTTGGTGCTGTTCCATGAGTTGCCTCGAACATTGCAATTGATTCGCTAAGGTTTGCCCCTGGTGCCATACCTATACCACCTACCTGTGCTGCCAGAGCATCAGAAATATAATCACCGTTAAGATTAAGCGTAGCAATTACGTCATATTCTTTGGGGCGTAGCAGAATTTGTTGTAGAAATGCGTCAGCAATCATATCCTTGATAACGACCCCACCTTTATTCTCCGGTAAAACCATCCACGGCCCCCCATCAAATGGGTTGGCACCAAATTCTTTTGCAGCCAACCCATACCCCCAGTTCTTGAAGGCCCCCTCTGTGAATTTCATGATATTACCTTTGTGCACCAGTGTTACAGACTTTTTATTATTGTCTATTGCATACTGAATAGCCTTGCGCACCAATCTCTCAGTGCCCTCTTTTGAGACTGGTTTGACACCAATACCTGATGTTTGCGGAAATCGTATCTTTGTAACTCCCATATCATTTATTAAGAAATTGATAACCTTTTTCCCTTCTTCTGATCCAGACTCCCACTCAATACCAGCATAAATATCCTCTGAATTTTCACGGAAAATTACCATATCAGTTTCCTCAGGAGCTTTTAATGGGCTTGGTACACCTTGAAAATAGCGTATCGGACGTAAGCACAAAAATAAGTCTAATTTTTGTCGTAGTGCCACGTTGATAGAGCGGATTCCACCACCTACAGGCGTCGTTAAAGGACCTTTAATGGAAACCACATATTCTTTTGCAGCATGCAGCGTCTCATCTGGTAACCAAATGTCTTTGCCATATACACATGTAGATTTTTCACCGGCATAAATCTCCATCCAAGAGATCTTACGTTTACCGCCATAAGCCACATTCACAGCAGAATTTACTACTTTCTGCATAACAGGGGTAATATCTATTCCAATGCCATCACCCTCAATATATGGAATAATCGGGCAGTCTGGCACATTTAAAGAAGAATTTTTATTAACACTGATTTTCTCACCTTCGTCTGGTTCCTTAATGTGCTGATACATAGACATGTGGTCTCCCAAAAATATTTAATTTTTTAAATTATCGTTACAAATAGAATGTATTATTCTACCTGTGTTTTAGAAAAAGGCACTTATGTACTTAATAATAGAATTTTCTGATAGAACATGATCTGGAAACCTAACGTAACTGTAGCAGCAGTCATTAATAAAAATGACAAATATTTATTAGTTGAAGAGCAAACTAAAAGTGGGGTACTCTTCAACCAACCTGCTGGTCACTTAGAACCAAATGAATCAATAATCCAAGGCGCAATCCGAGAGACCTTAGAAGAAACGAGTTACACTTTCACTCCACAATGGTTACTAGGTATCTATAGATGGCGCTCGCCTGTCAATGATACAACTTATTTGCGCTTTGCATTCTTTGGTACAGCAATCTGCCATGACCATAATCGAAAATTAGATGAAGGAATAGTACGCGCAGCATGGTTCAATACAAATGAAATATATGAGCTAGCCCACCGGCACCGTAGCCCCCTGGTAATTAAATGTATCGAGGATCATTTGGCGGGCAAACGGTATCCTTTGGAGCTTCTTACTCACTACGATTGAAATGATGAAAAAAAAGCGTGTCGTAATAGGTATGTCAGGAGGGGTAGATTCGTCTGTTGCGGCACTTTTACTTAAGCAACAAGGTTATGATGTAATGGGTCTGTTCATGAAGAACTGGGAGGAGGATGATACGGATGAGTATTGCTCATCCAAACAGGACCTTATCGACGCCGCATCAGTTTCTGATATCATAGGCATACCTTTGGAAGCAGTGAATTTTTCCGCAGAATATAAGGAAAGAGTATTCAGTAGATTCCTAGCAGAATACAAAGCGGGACAAACACCAAACCCTGATGTGTTATGTAATGCAGAAATCAAGTTTAAGGCATTTCTTGATCATGCATTCGAACTTGGTGCAGACTTTATCGCAACTGGACACTATGCACAAATTAGAAAATTTAATGGCATTTACCAACTGCTTAAGGGTGAGGATGGAACAAAAGATCAGAGCTACTTCCTCTATCGACTTAACCAAAAACAGTTGACCAATACTCTATTCCCTATCGGGCATCTCTATAAGCGTGATGTACGCAAGGTTGCCCAGGATTCTAAATTACCTAATTTCTCCAAAAAAGACAGTACTGGTATCTGTTTTATTGGTGAGCGTCCATTTAGAAATTTTCTTAGCCGTTATTTACCACATGAGCCAGGAGAGATAAAAACTCAAGCAGGAACAATTGTTGGTGAACATATAGGCCTAATGTACTACACCATTGGTCAGCGGCAGGGCTTAGGAATAGGCGGAACAAAAGATGGTCTTGATAAACCATGGTTTGTCATAGAAAAGAATATGGCTAATAACACACTGATTGTAGTACAAGGCCACGATCATCCTAAATTATTCCAGCCCACACTTTCTGCTTCAGATCTTACGTGGATAAGTGGCAAGGCTCCACATTGTGGCTGGGTTTATTCTGCAAAAACCCGTTATCGTCAAACCGATGCACCCTGCTCTATTGAAGAAATTAGTAAGGTTAAATGTAAAATTGAATTTGCACAGCCTCAATGGGCTGTAACACCGGGACAGTCAGTAGTAGTCTATGAAAGTAGGGTTTGTTTAGGTGGGGGAATAATCACAAAATAAAGCAGACATAATAAACAGTACCAAAATACGTTATATTTTTAAATTTTATTCCTTCGGTACAGTTTCTATAAATGACGCTCTCTCCTCAAGCATATCAACTAAGCCAGCTAAATTAGGAAACATACGCCACTTTATTTCAGGGAAACGAAAAGATAAATAGCCAAGAGTACAACCCAATGCAATATCAGCTAAAGTATAGACGTTACCTTCACACCATTTCTTGTCACCTAGATCTCGAGCCGCAACTTCAAGTCCTAGCATAACCTTCTTCTGTTGGCGTGCAATCCATTCCGCACTTTGTAAAGCATTCGGTCTCTTGCGCTCCAAAAAAATAGTGGCGGCTGCATCGCATATACCATCTGCTAAAGCTTCCCATCGTTTCACCATACTACGCTCCCTGTTAAATTCAGGCATCAGTCGTGAAACCGGATTAGCACTATCTAGATAATCAACGATCACTCTTGAATCATATAATGTGGTGCCATCATCCATAACCAGTACCGGCACTTTACCCAGAGGATTGTACTCAACCACGTGAGTTTCTGCCTCCCATGGTATATCTACATCAAAGTCATAGACAATCCGTTTTTCAGATAAAACAATTCGTACTTTACGTACGAATGGACTGGTAAGTGATCCGACAAGCTTCATAGTTTCCAAGTAGCGTTCTAATAGAGGTACGCAGTATATCAACTTTCGATGCTTTACAGCACATACACTGAAATATTCTCAGTTATGTTAAAATAGCCGAGAACCAGAATACCAATAATATGTGCAGCTTCTCCCCTCTTATCGCCCTTTCCCCCCTTGACGGGCGCTACCACAGTAAGGTTGTGACTCTACGACCATATTTTAGTGAGCTTGCACTAATTCGTTACCGCGTCCAAGTAGAAATTGAGTGGTTCAAAGCATTGAGCCATGAGCCTACTATTACAGAAATTTCACCATTTTCTACTGATACCATTGCGCAACTTGAAGAATTGGTTACAGATTTCTCTGAGTCTGACGGAGAATCAGTTAAATCTATCGAGGCCCGAACTAATCACGATGTTAAAGCAATTGAATACTGGCTTAGAGAACGTACGGCAAAAAATATAGAGATTTCTAAAGTTGCTGAGTTCATTCATTTTTCCTGTACTTCGGAAGACATTAATAATCTCTCCTACGGTTTAATGATAATGCACAGCCGGGACCAGGTAATGCTACCTGCCTTGAGTAATATCATTAAAACTCTTGTTCGTATGGCTCATCAACTAGCAGATGTATCTATGCTGGCCCGTACTCATGGTCAGCCGGCAACCCCCTCAACTTTGGGAAAAGAACTTTCAATTTTTGCACACCGTTTACAACACGGGTATGACAACCTTACCGCCATTTCGATATTAGGAAAGATTAACGGAGCAGTTGGTAATTACAATGCACACCTTGCAGCATATCCAGATATAAACTGGGAAAATTTTTCGCAATCTTTCGTTGAAAGACTAGGACTAGAATTTAACCCTTATACCACTCAGATCGAATCACATGATGCCATTGCCGGAATATGTGATGCTTATGCCCGTATAAATACCATTCTTCTCGATCTTGATCGCGATATATGGGGATATATTTCATTAGGGTATTTCAAGCAAAAAATTAAAGAATCTGAGGTCGGTTCATCAACCATGCCACATAAGGTGAACCCTATCGATTTTGAAAATTCAGAGGGGAATCTGGGAATTGCTAATGCGTTACTCAGACACTTAAGTGGCAAGCTACCTGTGTCACGCTGGCAGCGAGACTTAACAGATTCTACCGTACTACGTAATATGGGCGTGGCGTTAGGACACACTCTGTTGTCGTATGAGTCATGTAACAAAGGACTAAACAAGCTGGAGTCCAACCCAGACCGGTTAGCCGAAGATCTAAGGGATGCTTGGGAAATCCTAGCCGAGCCAATCCAAACAATAATGCGTCGTTACGGATTACCTAACCCTTATGAGCAACTAAAAGAGCTAACCAGGGGAAAGGAAAGTATCTCTAAAGAAACAATACGTACATTCATTGATGGCCTTGCTATTCCTGATAAAGAGAAGAAACGCTTACGTGATCTAACCCCACAGAACTACATTGGCAAAGCTACAGAATTAGCCCGAAATATTGGAAAGTAAAACAAAAACATTCATTTACTTCTACACTGCCTCCTGACCAGCAGGCACATGACCTGTTAGCACTTCAACCAAGCACCATTTCAGTGAAAACAGAAGAACAAAAGTATAAATAATTTTTCTTCTGTATTGAAATTAATAAATTCACCCCAATTTGTCTCCAACAGTAATTAGGAGAAAAATATTTTATGGAAAATCTTGATGATCCACAGTCAGGTCAGTCAAAAATGACTGAAAATAAAGCCAAAACAAAAGAAACTACGGAGCATAGTACTGTAAAGCCGCCAGTAGATGTTTTGCCCAGCCTGGAAGAATTGCTGAAAAAAGCCGAGCTTGATGCCGCTGAACATCATGACGCCTGGCTACGTGCTAAGGCAGACTCAGAAAATATACGAAAACGAGCTCAAGTTGATATCGCCAACGCACACAAATATGCTATTGAAAATTTTTCTACTGAATTATTGACGGTAATGGACAGTCTGGAAGCTGCTCTAGCCGTTGAAAATGCTACAGTAGAAAATTTTAAGAATGGAATGGAACTGACTCTCAAACAGCTTACTGCTGCTTTTGAAAAATTTAACCTCAAAGTAATTAACCCGGACGGGGAGAAGTTTGATCCTCATCAGCACGAAGCCATGTGCACGGTGGACTCCAACCTTACCCCAAATACTGTAGTACATGTAATGCAAAAAGGCTATGTACTGAATGATCGGGTAATCCGACCAGCACTTGTGACAGTCTCAAAAGCTAAAGAGACTTGAAATAACTGTCTGAGGCCCCACTTACATGTTTGTAGATTTATGGTATTAACCCTAAAAGGACTGAATTATGGCAAAAATTATTGGTATTGATCTTGGCACCACCAATTCTTGTGTATCTGTCATGGAGAATGGTAAGCCCAAAGTGATAGAAAATGCTGAAGGAACACGTACCACCCCTTCTATCGTAGCTTATACTGAGGATGGTGAGATTCTGGTAGGTGCTTCTGCTAAGCGCCAGGCTGTCACAAACCCAAAAAACACTTTATTTGCAGTAAAAAGATTAATTGGTCGTCGTTTCAATGAAGAAATGGTGCAAAAGGATATAAAAATGGTGCCTTACAGCATCATTAAAGCCGATAACAATGATGCCTGGGTAGAAGTGCGTGGTCAGAAAATAGCTCCCCCTGAAATATCAGCACAGGTTCTAATGAAGATGAAGAAAACTGCTGAAGACTATCTGGGTGAACCTGTAACCGAGGCAGTTATCACTGTCCCTGCTTACTTTAATGACTCACAACGTCAAGCTACTAAAGATGCCGGACGCATTGCCGGACTAGAAGTAAAACGTATTATAAATGAGCCAACTGCAGCAGCTCTGGCATTTGGTATGGATAAGAAAGAAGGAAACCGCAAAGTTGCTGTTTATGATCTTGGCGGCGGTACCTTCGATATATCCATTATCGAAATCGCAGAAGTTGAAGGTGAACACCAGTTTGAAGTATTAGCGACTAATGGCGATACTTTTCTTGGTGGAGAAGATTTTGATCTACGTATAATTGAATATCTTGTTGCTGAATTTAAAAAAGAAAGTGGCATCGACCTAAAAAAAGATATGCTTGCTTTACAACGCCTTAAAGATTCAGCAGAGAAGGCTAAAATTGAACTCTCTTCCAGCCAGCAAACTGAAGTCAACCTGCCTTACATCACAGCAGATGCTTCAGGACCAAAGCATCTGGCAGTCAAAATCACACGCTCTAAACTAGAGAGTTTAGTCGAGGAGCTGATAGAACGAACTACTGAACCGTGCCGTATTGCCATGAAAGATGCGGGTGTAGAAGCCAATGACATTGATGACATTATTATGGTAGGAGGACAATCCCGTATGCCCAAGGTTCAGGAAAAAGTTAAGAATATTTTCGGGAAAGAGGCACGTAAAGATGTGAATCCAGATGAAGCAGTTGCAGTAGGTGCCGCCATTCAGGGTGGTGTCTTGCAAGGTGATGTTAAAGATGTACTGCTACTAGATGTTACCCCTCTGTCTCTGGGTATTGAAACTATGGGTAGCGTAATGACTAAGCTTATCCAGAAAAATACAACTATTCCGACCAAGGCACAGCAAGTATTTTCGACTGCTGAAGATAATCAGTCTGCAGTGACAATTCATGTCTTGCAAGGTGAACGGGAAATGGCATCCGGGAATAAAAGCTTAGGGCAGTTTAACCTGACTGACATCCCTCCGTCACCAAGAGGAATTCCTCAAATTGAAGTTGCATTTGATATTGATGCTAACGGTATCCTACATGTATCAGCAAAAGATAAAGCAACCGGAAAAGAAAATAAGATCAAAATCCAGGCAAGTTCAGGACTATCAGAAGAGGAAGTACAAAGCATGGTAAAAGATGCTGAAACTCATGCTGAGGAAGACCATAAAGCACTGGAGCTTGTCACAGCTCGCAATCAATGTGATGCACTGATTCACTCTGCTAATAAAACACTAAAAGAACATGGAGACAAACTTGAAGGAGATGAAAAATCTAAAATTGAAACTGCGCTGAAAGAAGCTGAGGAAGCGCTAAAATCAAATAGTAAGGATGCCATTGATGCGAAAACCCAGGCATTAGCAGAGGCTTCCCATAAACTTACGGAAAAAATGTATGCACAGGAACAAACCCAGCAGCAGGCTCAACCTGGCGCTGAGACACCACCACCAAATAATGATGGCAGTGAAAATCAGGCAGAAGGGGAAGTAGTAGATGCTGAATTTGAGGAAGTGAAAGATAAAAAATAAATAAGCACTTGAACCACAAAAACGCAGAGGCGTGGGGAAATACAATTGTAACTCTCCTGTGTACTCTGCGTTTTTGGCGTTTATTAGAAAACCATCATTAGGAATTTTGTGTAAATTAAGGCGGGGCTCTATGTAAGAAAGTATCAGGTAATATTGATTATTGCTATAAAAGCGGAAGTATTTATATGAGTAAACGTGACTACTACGATGTACTAGGTGTTAACCGTAATATCGGAGAAGATGAAATTAAAAAGGTCTATCGTAAACTTGCGATGGAACATCATCCGGACCGCAATCCAGACAACCCTAAGTCAGAAGAACGCTTTAAAGAAGCAAAAGAAGCCTACGAAATACTCTCGGATCCCAACAAACGGGCAGCCTATGATCAGCATGGACATGCCGGAATAGATCCAAGTATGGCAAGTGGCGGTCCTCAGGGCTTCTCAGATACATTTGGTGATATTTTTGGTGATATTTTTGGAGGACAAGGAAACCGATCTAATGTCTATCGTGGTGCAGACTTACGCTATAACATGGAAATTACACTGGAACAGGCGGCCCGTGGGACTGAAACGAAAATACGGGTTCCTACCATGGAATCCTGTGAAGCTTGTCATGGTAGCGGAGCGAAACAAGGTACTTCTCCTTCTACCTGCCCTACCTGTCATGGTCATGGTCAGGTAAGAATGCAACAAGGATTTTTTTCAATCCAGCAAACCTGCCCAAAATGCCATGGTAGCGGAAAATTTGTATCAAACCCCTGTGGCAAGTGCAGTGGCTCAGGACGCATCAAGCAACACAAAACATTATCTGTAAAAATCCCGGCTGGTGTAGATGATGGAGATCGTATCCGTTTAGGCGGGGAAGGTGAAGCCGGAGTCAATGGTGGCCCATCGGGTGATTTATATGTTGTTGTTAATCTTTTGGCACATTCTGTTTTCCAGCGTGACCATAATGACTTGCATTGTGAAATGCCGATTAGCTTCACCACAGCTGCATTGGGAGGGGAATTGGAAGTCCCTACAATTGATGGCTATGCAAAAATTAAAGTCCCGGCTGAGACTCAGAGTGGAAAAATTTTTCGTTTGCGTGGAAAAGGAATTAAAGGCATTCGTAGTCACGTTCATGGTGATTTATTGTGCCATTTAGTTGTGGAAACTCCGGTCAAATTAGCAGCCCGCCAGAAAGAACTACTTCATGAGCTCGAAACACTAAATCAGGAAGACAGTTCTCGCCATAGTCCCCGTACGAGGTCCTGGATGAACAAGGTTCGTGAATTTTTTACCGAATAAAAATAATCTTCCCATCAATATCTACTATTAATTCTATCGGATCTTACCAGTTTCCATATATCAACTTTTCTGCCCAGAATAGACCGGATACAGTTTTATTGTCCGTAATTTTCCCTGTCCTAACCCATTCAAGTGCCTCAGAGAAGGCTAATGTAAATATTTCTAAATGCTCTCCATCATCAGGACAGGCGCCACGGAGATTAAGGCCTTCCGCCAGGAAATATATTAATTTCTCGTTGGAATAACCAATGCAGGGATACAGCGTAGTCATGTAACGCCAGTTTGATGCTATATAGCCGGTTTCTTCTAACAACTCACGTTGTGCACAGGCTAATGAATCTTCATTATGATCTATTTTCCCAGCAGGTAATTCATAGAAGTCCTGATGTAGCGGATAACGATGTTGGCGCTCCAGTACCAGGTCACCATTATCAAGAAGCGGAATAATTACAACAGCTCCGGAGTGAGTAACATATTCACGGACAGATAATTTACCATCAGGCATCATTACTTTATCTACGTGCATATGCAGAAAATTTCCTTCATACACACATTGGTTACTAAGCTGGTTTTCAGTCAGACTACGAGGAGTTTTAGCCATAAAATCTTTGTTATTAATTGAAATAAGTTCTTTATTTTATCAGGCATTAATTACATATTATATTTAGTAACACAGTTCATAGAAAAATAATTAATCTATACATACTGAGAAGTTGAACTGTAATGACACAAACTAATTATGTGTTACTCATGCATATTACAATACACAATTTCTCAATAGCTATTCCCGTAATTTATCATAAGATCAAATTTCTGCTTTCAGGCGTATTATGAATGAGAATATTAGTGCTGACGTTAGTTAAAATGAAATTACACTCCCCCCTTTCCAATATAACTAATCACACTTAAAATATAGTCTTCCGAAATAAAACTTTCTTCTCTAAGGAAAATAGTATGCCCTCAACTAATAAAATATTTATCAGCTACGCGCTAAAAGATACCGACCTGCGTAACACCCTCATAGAGCAGGTGAATAATGAGAATACACCTTACTCGCTGGAATATTTGGCCACAAAGGCGTCCTGGGATCCGTCCTGGAAGGAAGGATGCCGATCAAAGGTCACAGAATGTGACGGTGTAATTGCCCTGATTACAAATCATATTTTAAGAGCAGACGGCCAAAGGTGGGAGATAGAATGTGCCTATGATGACAGGGTGCCAGTTCTTTTACTGCAAGGAGGATCTGAGAAACTAGCAAAGGAACTCCCTTCTGTTATTGATGATAAAGATTTTCTGGACTGGACCTTACCTAACATCATGACATTTCTAAACAGACTACAAAAATAATCTGAATATGGTTGATCATCCATAGGCCCATGATCAGTAATAATTATATTGCCCAGCTGATATGGTATAAAACCAGAAAACTATATTTAAATCTTAAAATGTATGCTTAATATTCATCCTTATCATTCAATAAACTGTAATTCGTTTTTATTGACTGATAAATCTGGCGCTATTATTCAAAACTACCCCACATATATAATTTCATGTGGCTCTTATGTAATCTATTAATTCACTTATTCAAGTGAGCCGAGTATTAACGTAGTTTAAACCTGTGTATTCTATCGAGAGCCATACTCAAATATTGGAATTAATAAGTGAAAAAGATTTCTCTTAATTCGCAAATTCTTATCGGTTCGCTAGCTGGCATTCTGTTAGGGGTGGCACTCTCGATGCTGGATAAAGAGTCTGCGACATCACAAGTTAGTCTATATATCGCTGAATTACTCGGAATGCTGTTCGTCGATTTGTTGAAAATGGTCATGATTCCGTTGGTATTCACTTCTATTGTAGTAGGAGTAGCTAATTTACGTGCACATCAGGAGATACACCGTGTTTGGACAACAACGTTGGGATATTTCTTCTTGACTGCAACGGTCGCAATTATTTTGGGACTAACGGCCGCCAATCTATTCCAACCCGGGGAAGGACTGCAATTACCCATGTTCCAGAATGCCATACAAAATTTTCAGGCAAATGAAATGACACTCCCTGAATTCTTCACTCAGTTCCTGCACTCACTGTTTCTAAATCCTGTTGCAGCACTGGCTCAGGGTAACATACTCGCAGTAGTGATCTTTGCACTACTAATGGGTATTGCTTTAGTGATAGGAGGTGAACGCTTTCAAAATATCCGTTTAATCCTACAGGAATTATTAGAGTTGGTTCTGATGTTAGTAGGCTGGATTATGAAACTGGCGCCACTTTGTATCATGGCTCTGTTGATAAAGCTGGTAGTGACACAAGACTTGTCTTTGCTAATGATACTAATCAAATTCATCAGCCTGGTAATAGGTACGATCTTACTACATGCCCTAATAGTGCTACCTATGATTCTTTACCTGGTCACTGGTATGACACCAATCAAATTCTGGCTGGGAGCCCGAGAAGCACTTATAACAGCTTTTGCTACCAGCTCAAGCGCAGCTACCTTACCAGTTACTTTACAGTGTGCTGAACAAAACCTTCATGTCAAACGTGATATTGCAGGTTTTGTTCTCCCTCTTGGCGCTACAGTAAATATGGATGGCACGGCATTATATGAAGCTGCGGCTGCATTATTCATTGCAAATCTGGTGGGAGTTGATCTCAATCTCATACAGCAAATGATTGTGTTCTTCACAGCCATGCTTGCAGCTATGGGAGCACCTGGAATCCCAAGCGCAGGAATGGTAACTATGCTTATGGTTCTACAATCTGTAGGTCTGCCAGTTGAAGCTATTGCTATTCTTCTTCCCATTGACCGGCTACTTGATGCCTTCCGTACATCAGTCAATGTTGAAGGAGATATGGTAGGTAGTCTGGTGGTCCAGAAGGTAGTAGAAAATGTACAACATGAAACCAATCACAATTAGTAGTTAGAAAGCATTTACTTACCTTTTACTACTATTACCCACACCCACACTACCTACTCAAATTTTTTATGAATCGACTTTTTCTTATGGTCGAATAGACTGACGAATATGTACGTTGGCTTCCTGAATATGCTTTGCTGCCTCTTTAGCATGTCCTTTATTTCCGTGCTTAATCGCTTCTTCTAAATGTTTCACACCTTCTGTCATATGTTTGTGCGCATCTGCATGCACTTTTTCAGCTTCTTTTGCGTGCTTAAGTGCTACCGTAGCATGCTTAACCAAAACCTTTGCATGACCGTCTTCTCCATGTGCCTGCGCCATTCCAGCATGTTCCAACGCCTCTGCCGTATGATGCCCTGCATTTGCCTGAGTACTTATGAAAAGTGCTAAAAAAGCTATTGCAAAAGTAGAGGATATTGATTTCATGATATTGTCTCCTTAACAGTAATTAATTTTTACTCTTTTTTGTATTATTTTAGCTAACCAACATTTATAGCATTTATGTCTTTATTCTTATTTTAAGGCAGGAAATGGCTAATTCAGGTGGTTTGTATGGTGCGACAAATTGTCGCACCCCCCCCCTAAATATATCACAATTTAACATACTTATAGAACATAACTTAGATAAAGAAAAAATCGTTCAAAGATATATTGTATTTTTATCAAATTACTATATAAATTGGACAATACCAGGAGCCAATAATTCAAGTTCTTATAAAGTCTTTCTCAACCCCTGTAGCCAACAGATATATTCAATAAAACAATTAAATCCGATCCTGCAACAAATAATCAGAACAGTAATATCGACTTTCAATGAATGCTAGAATACAGACTGATAATGAATATATTGTCTCCTGTAGATCAGAACTTTTATCTCTGATGCCTGCGCTTGATCACACCTGTACAAATTGATTAAGTTTTATGATTTTAACTTTTGATCTAACTGAACCCCGCAATTTTCTCAAATCTCAGTTATATTCTTTAAACGTTCTGAACAATATATTCATTTAAAGTAAAGTAATCCAAGCAGAAAAAGACATGGAATCTATGGATACTACTCCCCAAACGAAAATTACTACACATGCAAAGCAGAATATATGGATCATAATGTTCTGCTTTTTAGTTATTGTAATAATTGTCACTACCTCGGTCTGGTACAACCAGGAAACAGCAGCCGGTACAAAACCTACAGAGCAAAAAAAGATTCAAATTGTAAGTGCAGTAGTTATAAAACATGATGTTCCGATAAAGCTTTCAGCTAATGGTACAGTTACTTCTCAGAAAACAGTGGAGGTCCGTCCGCAGATTAGTGCCATAGTTAAAACTGTACATATCAGAGAAGGACAATTTGTTCGTAAGGGTGACAAACTATTCACACTTGACGCACGTACAGAGAACGCCAATCTAAGTAAAGCAGAAGCACAACTCGCTAAATCTAATGCGGATTCAGCAAATGCAGTACGCAATCTGAAACGCCAGCAAAAATTATTTGAGCAGAAATTTATTTCACAGGCTGCTCTTGATACAGCCCAGAACCAGGTCGACAGCCTGAAAGGTCAACTTGATTTTGACAAAGCTGCCGTACAGGCAAATCGTGTGGCGCATGGCTTTACCATAATTACTGCACCTATTTCTGGACGTACCGGATCGATTCCGGTACATACCGGTAGCCTGGTGCAGCCTAATATAGCTATTCCTGGAAGCGTGATACAACCTCGTAGTGCTGTCTTAGTAAGTATCGCACAAATTAATCCGATTAATATCAAATTCACATTACCTGAACGTAAACTGGTAATACTGCAACAGGCACTTGCTAAAGGCGATATAACTGTCAGTGCAAGGCTGGGCATTGCCGGAGAAGCATTAATAGAAGGACGATTAATATTTGTCGACAATACGGTAGATGTGCAAAGTGGAAGTATTCTGGTTAAAGCAGAATTTCTCAACCAAGACAGAAAACTCTGGCCAGGTATGTTTGTTACAGTGATGCTGGCGCCGGAAATACTTATTGACGCATTTACAGTTCCTATACAAGCAGTACAAACCGGACCCGAGAATAAATTTCTTTATGTGATCGGTAAGGACAGTAAAGTGGAATCCCAGACGATCACTGTACGTTTAGTTCAGGACGGATTCGCAGTAGTAGAAGGTACCATGGCGGGTACACGAGTTGTTGTGGAAGGCGCCCAGAATCTAAGACCAGGTAGCACCGTGATAGAAATACAATCATCAGGAAGTAGGACCGGTTCTGGTAATAATGTAATAAATAGTTCTACAGATAACTACACCACTGATAAAACGGCAGGTTAGTAGAAAAATAATGAACCTCTCAGAGCTATGTATTCGTCGTCCGGTTATGACGGTGCTGTTATCAGCCTCAGCCATAATTGCCGGAATTATTGCTTACAGTAACTTACCTATTTCTGCGTTACCAAGTTACGATTCCCCTACTATTTCTGTCAGAGCGTCACTTCCAGGCGCCAGTCCTGAAATCATGGCCTCATCGGTGGCCACAAAACTGGAGCGAGAGTTCTCTATCATCTCTGGACTTGCAGTGATTAGTTCAACAAGCACTTTGGGCAACACCTCGATTACGCTAGAGTTTGAACAAAATCGAGATATTGATAGTGCTTCTATTGATGTGCAGGCAGCTTTATTACGCGCGCAAAGAAAACTGCCAGTCGAAATGACCTCCCCACCTTCCTATCGTAAGATTAATCCGGCTGAGTCATCTATTCTATATCTTGCCTTATCATCGCCTTCAATGTCACTTTCAAAACTGAATGACTTTGCCGAAGATTTTATTTCTCCCACTCTTTCAAATCTTCCTGGTGTCGCACAAATTGGAATCTATGGACAAAAGAAATATGCTGTTCGCGTACAGGTAGACCCTAATGCATTAGCTGCACGTAATTTGAGTATCGATGATATTGCTGCAGCATTAAGCAATGCAAACCCTAACTCACCAATCGGCACGCTAGATGGACCGCGTCAGTCACTCACTATTCAGGCAAACCGACAGCTTAATAATGCCGATGCCTTTGCAAATATAGTTGTGGCTATATCTCCGACTGGTGGGCCGGTCAGACTTTCTGATGTAGCAAAGGTTATGGATAGCGTGGAATCTGTCAAGACAGCCAGCTGGACCAATGGTGAACGATCTATCACACTAGCTGTGAAGCGCCAGCCAGGAGGTAACACTGTTGAAACTGTTAATGCCATTAAGTCAGTACTACCAGGGCTTATTGCACAAATGCCACAATCAGTTCAACTAAAAATAACCGGTGACTACTCAACTTCAATTAGGAATGCTATTCACGATGCACAATTCACACTGATAATTACTATTGCTTTAGTTGTACTGGTAATTTTCTTGTTCCTGCGTAAATCTACAGCCACCATTATCCCGGCGCTTTCAATACCAATTTCATTATTAGGTACAGTTGCCTTAATGCATGTTTTTGGTTACAGCCTGGATAATATTTCATTACTCGCTATTACCCTTGCGGTTGGCCTGGTAGTGGACGATTCTATCGTGGTGCTTGAGAATATCGTTCGCCATATTGATAAAGGGGAGCCTCCGTTACAGGCTGCACTAGAAGGATCTAAGGAGGTAAGCTTCACTATCATTTCAATTTCATTTTCGCTGGTAGCTGTATTTATCCCTATTTTCTTTATGCCTGGTGTAATTGGATTGCTCTTCCATGAGTTTGCTGCAGTGGTAGGAGTCGCGGTACTGATGTCAGCTATAGTGTCACTTACTCTGATCCCGATGATGGCTAGCCGCTATCTGGATCAGCACGATTCGGAAAAACAAAGTATGAAGTTAACCGGATGGTTCACAAAAGGATTTAATAAAATATTATCCCTATATGAGCATACACTCGATTGGGCTTTGTTCCATAAAAAGATAACTCTTGGTGTGGCAATTGGTACATTTGTTGCTACAGGTGCATTATTTATCGTTCTACCGAAAGGTTTTTTCCCTGAAGAAGATATTGGAAGAGTCAGGATCTCTGTAGAGACTGTTGAAGATATATCTTTTCCTGCTATGACTAAATTATTGCAACAAACCAGCCATATAATACGCTCCAATCCGGCCGTCGACACCCTTGTTGCATATGCCGATGATAGCTTCAACGCAACCCTGTATATGCAGCTTAAACCACCAGGTGACCGTCTGCCTATGAAGAAAATACTGGAGGATCTGCGTAATGAGGTTCATGTTATACCAGGCATTAAAGTCTTTTTTAATCCTATCCAGAACCTTAGATTAGGAGGCCGTTCTAGCAAAAGTCGATATCAATACGTTATGCGTAGTGTACACACTGAAAATTTAAATGTAGCAGCTACAAGAATCATGTCACTCATGATGAAGAAAAAAGATGTGTTTCGTGATGTAACCAGTGATGCACAATTAAAAGGTTTGCAGGCTCGTATGAATATCAACCGTGATAAAGCTAACCTGCTAGGTGTGGAAATTGCTGATATCCGTTCGGCATTATATAGTGCTTTCGGTGAGCGTCAGGTATCTACAATTTACACATCAAGTAATAGTTATCAGGTTATCATGCAGGTTGCAGATGATCATCGTGTCGATGAAGGTAATCTTGGTAAGATATTTGTTCGCAGCAAAAATAATACAATAGTTCCATTATCAACCGTTGCATCCGTAGAACGTGAAGCAGGACCAATCTCAATCAACCATGCCGGACAGCTTGAGGCACAAACAATCTCATTTAACCTTGTATCTGGTGCCTCATTAGGTGATGCCACCAATCAAATAGAGCTGTTTAAAAATGAACTTAATATACCGGCAGGTATACTTACAAATTATGCCGGAGATGCAGCAGCATTCCAGTCTTCGCAGACCAGTCAGGTAATTTTAATTGTAGCTGCACTTTTAGTAATCTATGTGTTGCTCGGAGTGTTATATGAAAGTTATATCCACCCAATCACAATTCTTTCCGGTCTGCCTTCAGCAGCAGTTGGCGCATTGGCAATGCTGTGGTTATTTAATATGGAGCTTTCAATAATTGCTATGATTGGTATATTAATGCTAATAGGTATAGTCAAGAAAAATGCAATCATGATGATTGACTTTGCTCTTGATGCACAGCGTAACAGCAATATGCAACCATACGAGGCAATTCGGACTGCCTGTTTATTGCGCTTCAGACCAATCATGATGACAACATTAGCTGCCCTGATGGGTGCAATGCCTATTGCGCTGGGTTTAGGTGCAGGCGCTGAACTCAGGCAACCGTTGGGACTTGCTGTAGTTGGTGGACTCCTTTTTTCACAAATTATTACACTCTTTATTACACCAGTAATTTATCTTTATCTGGACCGATTCTCCGGTAGCGGACCTGTTAAATAATTCTTTCCGTCATTTATTGGAATATATTGATAATCCCATCCAAGCCAACGTGGTTAATTGCATATGTCGCATTTTCCTGAACAATCGGCTTAGCGTGATAGGCTATACTTATTTCTGCTTCTGCAAACATCGGCAGGTCATTAGCACCATCACCGATAGCTATTAAATTTTTCTTCCTAAAACCTAGTTCGTTGCAAATTTTCTTAAATATTTGGCCTTTTCCCTTCGCTCCAATGATCTCACCTACCAGTCCACCGGTTAGCCTGCCATTTACAATCTCAAGCGTATTGGCGAAAGCATAGTCCAATCCTAATCTATCTTTTAATTTGTCAGTGAAAAAAGTAAATCCACCCGAAATAAGAATTGTTTTGATGCCCGCAATTTTCATCTGCTTTAACATTTTTTCGGCACCAGGATTTAATATCAATCTTTCGTCGTAAACTCTCTGTAAAACACTATGATCCAACCCTTTAAGTAGTGCTGCACGCTGAATAAGGCCTTCAGAAAAATCAATCTCACCATACATTGCTTTTTCTGTAAGTTCAGCTACTTGTTTCCTGACACCATGCATATCAGCAATCTCATCTATAGATTCAATGCCAACAAGGGTGGAATCCATATCCATTGCTACCAGACGAAAATTATTAAGATCTTCTATTTGATTTACAAATGCAAAATCGAGCTCTGCATCCAAACAAAATGATGATATACATTCCTGCTGATTAGCATCAACAAGACGAAATGCACTCCCGGTTATGCGTTCAATCTGACTAGCACCGGAAAGTTTTGCGAGCTCCCTCAGATCACTTGTTTCAATCTCAACTCCCTGGATAATTAAATCCATACTTTATGTCCTTTCAGAATTAATATGTTATTTTTTAACTTTATATTTCACTGAATAGCCCTAAAATAATCGAGTTTAATGGATTTTTGATCCACCTAACTCCTTAATTAAATTATTTATCTTTACCACCCGATCAGGAATATTCTCGATTTGTACTTTAATTCTCAGACAGTCAGGACCAGAAAATCTGTATTCGTCATTAGTATGAACAAGCCTAATAATTCTTTCTGCATCAACCTTAGGGTTAGCAACAAATTGTACTAATATACTTTCAGCAGTAGCATCTATGCGTGATATTCCTAAAGGTCTTGCTGCAATACGCAATCGATGGCACTCCAGTAATGTTCTGACCGGATCAGGGAAAAGACCAAAACGGTCAACAAGCTCCTGATACATGTCATCTAACTGATCACTACTCTCACAATTTGCCATACGCTTATATAATACAAGGCGCTCATGTATGTCATTACAGTAATGATCCGGAAGCAATGAAGGCGCATGTAAATTTATTTCAGTAGTAACACCCAATGGGTTCTGCATATCTGGCTCGCTCCCTTCCTTTAAAGATTTTATGGCAGTATCTAACAGGGTGCTATAGAGATTAAAACCAATTTCAAACATCTCACCGCTCTGAGACTCTCCAAGAACTTCACCTGCGCCGCGAATCTCTAAATCATGCATGGCCAGATAATACCCCACACCTAACCCTTCCATTGTCTGGATCGCATCAATACGTTTCTTAGCTCTTGTACCCAAAGCTTCTTCTTCTGGTACGAGCAAGTATGCGTAGGCCTGATGATGAGAACGACCAACACGTCCACGTAGCTGGTGTAACTGTGCAAGACCAAATTTATCTGCACGATCGATGATAATTGTATTGGCACTTGGAATATCAATCCCGGTCTCAATGATTGTTGTGCAAATCAACATATTGAATTGCTGCCTGTAAAAATTCCTCATCACATGCTCAAGATCGCGCTCACGCATTTGTCCATGAGCAATTTTAATACTTACTTCAGGTAACAACCGTGTAAGACTATTGTATGCAGACTGAATGGTTTCCACAGAATTATGTAAATAATAAATCTGCCCGCCCCGCTTTATTTCCCGCAAACATGCTTCCCGAATAATACCTTTAGAAAAATGATTAACAAAAGTTTTGATGGCAAGCCGTCGTTGTGGTGCTGTAGTAATCACAGAAAAATCACGCAGACCTTCTAATGACATAGAAAGTGTACGAGGAATAGGTGTGGCAGTTAGCGTTAATACATCCACTTCAGATCGAAGATTTTTAAACTGATCCTTCTGACGCACACCAAACCGATGTTCCTCATCTATAATAACCAGTCCAAGATTTTTGAACTTCACATTCTTTTGAATTAATTTGTGAGTTCCAATTACGATATCTACTCTGCCCTCAGCTAATCCCTCTATTACCTTGGCCTGCTCTTTAGCTGAACGAAAACGTGACATCTCTGCGATTACCACCGGCCATTGGTCAGCAATTAAACCAAAACGATCAGAAAAATTCTGGAAATGCTGTTCTGCAAGTAAAGTCGTCGGTACAAGCACAGCTACCTGTTTCCCATTTGAAGCAGCAATAAAAGCAGCTCTTAATGCTACTTCTGTTTTACCGAAACCGACATCTCCGCAGATCAATCGATCCATTGGCTTATTTGAATTCAGATCCTTAATTACAGCATTAATGGCAGAAGCCTGATCGGGTGTTTCTTCAAAGCCAAAACCTTCAGCAAAAGCCTCGTAATCATGCTGACTAATTCCAAATTTATAACCTACTCGGTTTGCACGTTGTGCGTATAAATTTAGTAATTCAGCAGCAGTATCACGTACCTGCTTAATTGCTTTACGCTTAGCCTTGTCCCATTGGCTGCTACCAAGTTTGTGTAAAGGAGCAGCTTCCGGCGCTGCCCCACTATACCGACTGATAAGATGTAATTGTGAAACCGGTACATAAAGTTTATCTCCGCTGTCGTACTCTAGTAAGAGAAACTCACTCAGTTGTATATGGTTACTATTTCCCAGGTCCATATTCACTAAACCTGAATAGCGGCCTATTCCATGTTGCTCATGTACTACAGGCTCACCAATTTTTATTTCGGATAAATCACGTAACATTGTATCCGTTACTGATGCTACATTTCGCGAATCACGCTCACGTCTTTTATAAAGGTGTATAGCATAAAGCTCACTTTCAGTAATAAAAGCGAAAGCTTCTTCGTCAAGAACAAATCCATTATGTAAAGGAGAGACGCAGAGCATAAAAGATTCTGTACTTTCCAAGAATTGCATATAGTCATTACAAATTTCAGGAAACAGATCATATTGCTTTAAATGATCAGCAATCAGCTCGCGTCTTCCTAAACTTTCTGCCAGAAGCAATACGCGCTTACCGGAAGACGTGAATTTATCTACAAATGTAGCAAGTTTTTCTACAGGATTGGCGGCACGTCGGTCAATCTGTATAGGTGGCAGGCAACTAGTAAAATCTTGAGTTCCTGATTGTGACTCTTTAAGTTCCGGTTGAATCTTGATTCTTGAATATGGTTTAAGGTTTATGAAAAACTCTTCAGCAGTTAGAAATAAATTATCTGGTGGAATCAAAGGCCGGCTGGCATCACCTCGTAATAACTTATAACGAGACAAAGTATCGCTCCAGAAGCTTTCTATCTCCGAATGAATGTCATGATGCAGACATAGCAACGCAGACTCTGGAAGGTAATCGAATAACGTTGCAGTCTGCTCAAAAAATAGTGGCAGATAGTATTCAATCCCTGCAGGTGCAATACCCTTACCAACATCTTTGTAAATACGACACTTTGAAGGATCACCTTCAAACCTCTCACGAAAATTTCCTCGAAAACATGCACGACCATCCTCATTAAATGGAAACTCACGTGCCGGTAATAACCGTATCTCATCTACCGGATAAATACTTCTTTGTGTATCCACATCAAACGTTCTGATAGTCTCTATTTCTTTATCCATTCTATCAACACGATAAGGTAATGAACTACCCATTGGGAATAAATCAATTAGCCCACCACGCACACTGTATTCTCCTGGCGAGAGTACCTGGGTTACATGGGTATAACCTGCCAGTGTCATCTGACGAAGAAATAATTCCAAATCGAATATTTCTCCGCATTTAATGAAAAATGTATACGCAGCAAGATACTCACGTGGTGACATACGATAGAGCGCTGTTGTTACAGGAACAATCAATACATCGCAGGAACTGTTCATAACCTGGTAAAGAGTAGCAAGGCGTTCGGAGATTAGATCGTGATGGGGTGAAAGGTTATCGTAAGGGAGTGTTTCCCAATCAGGCAACAGATGTACCTTCAGATCAGGTGTGAAAAAAGGCATTTCTTCCAGCAATCTCTGTGCTTCTAACGCGCTGGAAGTAATGATGACAATAGGCTTTTCCTGTTGCGCTATCTTTGCAAGAATGCAGGCATCTCCGGAGCCGTCAAAATAAGAATAATGGGTAATTGAACCTGGTTTGGGAGAGATAAACTTGAATTGCATCTGAACTCATACTAAAAGATTATTAAAACAAAAAGATCTGATATTCTGGTTAAATCCAATCATTATATGTCAATTTTCTAACTACGTTCTTTTGCCAATTTATATTAAAACCTTTAGAACTCAATATAAGAAAAGACTCTCTATCGATATGATAGTCCTTATACTGGGACCCAATGGTCCAGTATAAGTTGTAGACTGGTATTACCGCTGTATTCGTTTATATTAAGGCGATAAACAGCGTCAATTGTTTCAGGAAGAGAGTCCTGATAAAAAAACAACATCGCTTCATATAGACGGCCTAACTTTTGTTTTCCAGTATCTGGATCAGATTTTCTCAATTTTAATTTGAGATGTTTTTCCCCTACCACATACTGACTTTCCACTCTGAAGCGAGCATTGAATGTAGGACAAGGGAAACCCTGCCCCCATACCTGCTCTGCAAAATTCTGAGCTAAATCCAGGTTCATTTCTGACTCATTTAAATCACCATCTGTCTCAATAATACGTAAGAGATCTCCGGAAGTAAGCAAAGTTTGTGCTGTTTGCTCGAAAGCATTCTGAAATTTATCAAAATTATTCAGATGTACAGTCAAACCTGCTGCTGCTGCATGACCACCGAATTTTAGTAGTAATCCAGGATTACGTTTTGAGACTATATCTAATGCATCTCGAAGATGAAATCCAGAAATAGATCTTCCTGAGCCTTTTATTTCATCATTATTTCCAGGAGCAAATACAATTACAGGCCTATAGAATTTATCTCTAATACGAGATGCAAGAATTCCGATTACACCCTGGTGCCAGCAAGAATCAAACAGAATTATACTGTGTGGAATTTGATCTTTCTGATTTAAATTTGGGGCAATAAGAATCTTCTCTATCAGAGTTTCCGCGCTACTTTGCATATCAGTTTCTATTTCTCGACGCTGAATATTAAGTGCATCAAGCTGCTGAGAAAGCTTCATGGCATGTGACTCATTATCAGTAATGAGACACTCAATACCAAGTGACATATCATCAAGTCTCCCCGCTGCATTTAATCTTGGACCCAGCATAAATCCCAGCTCATAAGTTGATACCCGTCGGAAGTCTCTCCGCACTATACGAAGCAAAGTGTTTATACCTGCGCAACCACGTCCATTTCGAATACGATACAGTCCCTGTTGCACCAAAATACGGTTATTCATATCTAGTTTTACTACATCAGCAACAGTGCCCAGTGCTACTAGATCAAGTAAACCAGCAAGATTAGGCTCTTTCTCTGAAACAAACGTTCCACGTGCACGGAACTCTGCACGTAACGCAAGCATCAGGTAAAACATTACACCTACGCCAGCTATATTCTTACTAGGAAAATTACAGTCTGGCTGATTGGGGTTTACTATGGCAGTTGCATCCGGTAACTTATCTCCGGGCAAATGGTGATCAGTAATAAGCACCTGTATGCCAAGACGATTAGCTTCTGCTACACCTTCTATACTGGCGATCCCATTATCTACTGTAATGAGTATATCGGGTCTATTTCCCTCAGTTGGATTAGCAGCTAATTGTACAATCTCCGGAGTCAAGCCATAACCATACTCAAAACGATTCGGCACCAGATAATCCACTATTGCACCAAATTTTCTCAATGCGCGCATTCCTACTGCACATGCGGTTGCTCCATCTGAATCGTAATCAGCTACTATCAATAAACGCTTTCTCGCAATTATTGCATCCGCAAGAAGTGTAGCCATTATCGAGATATTTTTCAGATGCCTAAACGGAACCAGCTGAGACAGATCTTTTGTAATTTGCTTAGGTCCATCAATGCCTCGGGCAGCATAAACACGAGCTAAAGCAGGATGAATCCCATGTCTGATTAGTGATTCTAAGGAATCAGAAGTATAGTTTCGGGCAACAATATTTGTCATTCGGAAGACTAATCAAATTTCTATTCTTTAAAAAATAGCACCCAAGACTAAAAATAAAATCTATACGCCTCCCTTTATTCAGGTTGAAAGGAGCCGGTACATTCAGTAAATACAATGATATGTAGATTAAGAAGTGTAAGATTAGAATAACAACAATTTTAAGTATTAACTACTCGTAGCAGATAAATAGAAAGTTATAGTACAACCTATAGAATTATCTTAGTACTTCATTTTAATTTTTAAACATGAAATATAAATAAGAAATAGCTTCCTCTCTATTTCCTGAATTTATGCAATCTCATCTAGTGACTGAGGTCTCCCCAGGCCGAATCCTTGTGCAAAATCTACTTCAATTTCTCGTAACTTTGCAATTACATCATCTGTTTCAACTTGCTCAGCAACAGTCTGAATGCCTATTGTGTGAGCAACTCTATTTATTGCCGCAACCTTGGCAAGGTTGATTGGGTCCTGAAACATATAGCAGACCATATCCCCATCAATTTTTAAATAATCAATTTTTAGGTTTCTAAGCAAATCAAAGGAAGCCGGATCGCGGCCAAAACTACACAAAGCAATACTACAGCCATAATCCCTAATTCTCGAAACAAATAATGAAGCATCTTTAAGATTTGAAGATACGTCTGATTCTTCTACTTCAAAACATATCATACTTGCCGGAACATTGGTTCCTTCTAATTGATCTTGAACAAAATCCGGGAAATCGGGATCACAAACCGTATCTTTAGCTAGATTTATAAAAAATATTGATCCCGATGGCAACTGGTGGGAAGAAAGCCACTGTATTACATATCTTACAACCCATCTATCCAAGCGAGGCATCATTTTGTACTCTTCGACAAAAGGAAGAAATGTGCCTGGCGGGATCAGATTGTCTTCTTCCTCTGACATTCGGATTAGAATTTCATGGTGCGCACACATGTTTACACTTTGTTTCACTGGTTTGATTACCTGACAGAACAAACAGAACTTATCTTCTTCAATAGCCTGGATAACGCGACCCGCTGAAATATCCCTTTCAGAATTATTCTCTTCCAAATCAGTATTTATCTCTTTATCTGCCATAGGTTTATTACTCTCATCGTAATACTAAAAATATTGAAATATCTCTACAATGCCTCTCTTTGAGAGCATTGCTTATATCTCTATTATATAAGATATTGCAAATCTCCTGAATATATTAAACACAGCTGAATACAGCTCAATTTCCACATAAAATTGCTAGCTATCAGTCAACATATGTTGAAAACGGTCTTCCCATGCGCCAGAATTTATAAAGATCATTTCTTGTTATGAAAAAATTTCTAGCGACGCCTTTATTGATGGTAGTTATAGTTAACTGATTAATAACATATTCTTTTAGCATATTAAGTAAAGGTTCGAACCATTCCTTTTCCAATTCTTTAAGACTCTCACGCCAACCATAGGCATCTCCATATTGGGATTTTCCATGTAAGGCATCCAGAAAAACAAGGTGCCTGCCAGATTTATTCGATTGCTGCCATGCATCCAAATTGACCGGAAGTTCCGTATGATTCGTACCACAAGCCATCGCCAAAGCGCGGGGGAAAATATCATTACTCCATACATGTACATAAGGTGAAGTGACAAGCTTAGGTATAACACCACCTCCCCAGAACCAAATACCATTTAGTGACAAATCTCCACGTTCTTCACGAACCTGGTTGAGAGGGTGCTCATGCAATAACATTTGAATTTCATTGAGTATTCCTCTCCAGAATATTTCCTCAGCGCCATATGGGAAAAAATCATTAATATTCTTTACGGCAACTTCACTTAGTAGTTGAGTATGAATAAGAGGAGTTCTCTGCATATATAAATACCAACGATCAGCGCATAAGGGCAAAAATGATATTAATTTCCGCTTGTCATCAATCCCACATAATGGAGAGAGATTATCCTCAGCAAAATGTTTGTTAATGACCCCAACAAATTGGCAAGCTTCTTCTAATGAAATGCGGAAAGTACGACTATCAGCCAATAACACCTGATCATGCTCAACCCGAAAATGTACCGGATCGGCTCGTAACCAATAACCATCACCTGTTTCCATATCTCCTGCTTTATCTAATAACAATGTAAGAGGTGCTACCGGTAGATCCTGCTGCTTTTCCACACTAAAAGCTTTACACAGCCAAGCTTCTACTCCTTGTGATTCATCTCTAGTCTGCAAACTCTTTGCAAAGAGTGTCTCGATTGCGGGTAATGATAAATCCTGGTAGATCTCATGAAACGTAGAGTCCGGCCAGAACAAATTTGGAATAAAAAGATGTAAGTTCATTTAGAGATAAAACTAACTAAATCTTAGTTTGAACAGATAAAAGTTGTCTACGAGGTATTTTAAATTTATAGCGCTTAAGTCAATTTGAAGATTTGCAGTACTCTGCTTAACCCCCTGCAACAGTCATCTGTTTGACTAATAATGAGCCACATTGTTTAGAGCCATGCACTACTATGTCGTTCCCAATTGCTGAGATATTACCTAACATGTCTTTCAGGTTGCCCGCTATAGTAATCTCTTCTACCGGATAACATATTTCGCCACCTTCTACCCAATAGCCTGCTGCACCACGAGAGTAGTCACCTGTAACCGGGTTAACTCCTTGACCAAGCAGCTCAGTCACTAATAATCCTTTATCCATTTCTTTGAGTATGGCAGAAAATTCCAAAGGATTGCTGTTACTTATAGTTATGTTATGGTTCCCACCAGCATTTCCAGAAGTATATAACCCAAGCTTACGTGCTGAATAACTGCCAAGAAAATAGCCCTGTACTATTCCATTGTCGATAATTTTACGCTCATGTGTTGAAACTCCTTCGTCATCAAATACACTACTAGCTAACCCTTTTTTTATATGAGGTAATTCATGTATCTGTATATCTGGAGAAAACACTTTTTTACCAATGCTATCCATTAGGAAAGATGACTTCCGATAAAGGCTTGCACCACTTATAGCACTAATAAAATGACTTATTAATCCTGAAGCGACGGGAGCTTCAAATAAAACTGGGGCCTCACAAGTAACTAATTTTCTTGCTCCCAAACGTGTCACACTCCTCATTCCCGCTCTCTTGCCAACACACTCAGCTGATTCTAAATCATCTGCATCTCTTGCCAAACTGTACCAATAGTCACGCTGCATAGTGTCATTCTGACCAGCAATTACTGCACAGCTAATACTATGACGAGAAGTTGGATATCCACCCATGAATCCAGAGCTATTTGCATAAATAAATTGTGATTCACTTAGCGAAATACAAGCCCCTTCAGAGTTAATAATACGCTTATCAACTCCAAAAGCATTATCCTCACAAGTCCGGGCAAGCTGTATTGCCTCATCTATCGATAAATTCCACGGATAATACAAATCAAGATCGGGAAATTTCTGTGCTAATAGATTAGCATCTGCTAATCCAGCACAATCGTCCTCAGCAGTGTGTTTGGCTATAGAAAGAGCAGCAGCTACAGCATCATTCACAGCCTGTTTAGAAAAATCAGAGGTGCTGGCATGACCGCGCTTGTGACCTATATAGACTGTCACTGACAACCCTTTATCACGGTTATATTCAATGGTCTCTACCTCACTCTTGCGTACTGTAACATTTTGGCCAAAACCTTCTGAAACATCAGTTTCACAACTACTTGCCCCGCCTTTTTTTGCATAGTACAAAATATCATTTGCTATCTGCTTGAGAGTATCGACCTGATAAGAAAAACTTGGAGAGTGCATAATAATATCGCCTATGAATATAATTTAAAAGGAAGTCAGTTCCGTCAAAAAAACAGATAATAATGCCCTTTGTATACCCTGAAATTTATTTTTAGGTAAGTACAAATGGGATTTAAATCCAAAGAGCGCTATGATAGCAGCTTCTGAATCCCATAATGAACAGGTAGTAATTATGCAAAATACTCAGTCTAATAACCTGAAGCAAGATACTACGATCAGCAAAACCCGCGTTAAGCAGGAAATGCATTCTTTACAGAAAATCGGTGAGCGATTAATTGAGCTTAATCCCAATCAATTGAAAGAATTTTTCTTACCAGATACATTATTTGAAGCAATAATTGAAGCCAAACAAATACATAAATATGGAGCACGCCGTCGGCAGATACAATATATTGGCAGGCTGATGCGTGAGGTAGATATATGCCCGATTAAGAAAAAACTATCTACCTGGGACGGTATATCTAAACAACATACTGCATGGATACATCAAATAGAACGCTGGAGAAATAGTTTGCTGAAGGACAAAAATGCTTTTGCTGAATTTGCACGACTATACCCGGATGCTAATCTGCAACGTATAAGGACACTCACGCGAAACACTCATAAAGAAATGTTATCCGGCAAGACACTTAAAAGTTTTCGTGCCCTATTTCAAGAATTACAAATAGATGTTCCAAAAACTATCGAACAGAATGATGTAGTTATAAAATAATAAATCAAAATTAATTAGTATTTCCAAATCAATATAGCCTTAATCTGTTTGTCACAGACTTACCATCCATCCAGCTGTTTTCATTATATATATGACCAATATAACCACTGATCTATTGCCCAGTATTGTAATTGAAACCGGAGATCAACCAACTCACTCTATTCTATGGATGCACGGTCTTGGTGCAGATGGAAACGATTTTGTTCCCATTGTACAAGAGCTTAATCTGCAATCTGGCGTGCACATCCGCTTCGTATTCCCTCATGCCCCATTGCAGCCGGTTAGTATTAATAATGGAGCAGTGATGCGTGCATGGTATGACATATCCGGTCAAAACTTGAGTAGTGACGAAGATGCAACCAGAATACGCGCTTCACAATCTGCAGTAGAAAAACTGATCAGCAGAGAAAACCAAAACGGTATCAAGCCGGAAAATATTGTATTGGCAGGATTCTCCCAAGGAGGATCATTAGCACTTCATACTGGTCTACGCTATCCTGATAAACTTGCTGGCATCCTGGTGCTGTCAGGTTATCTGCCACTGGCAGAAACGCTTATAATTGATGCTCATCAATCTAACGCATCTACCCGAATTTTTATGGCACATGGTCATAACGACCCCGTTATATCTCCAGATCTGGCCATATCGTCAAAGCAGAAATTACTTGAATTAGGCTATAGCGTTAATTGGAATATGTATCAGATGGCACATTCAGTTTGTAAAGAAGAAATTGCTGATATAAGTAAATGGCTAAAACAGGTACTAATATAACTAATATTACATCCGTCAAATTTGAATTATATCAGGGGAGCTTCACTTGAGACGGATCTGTGACAAATCCAATACGTATTAGTCCGGCTTTAGAAGCAATTGACATAACTTGTGCAACATGTTCATAAGGGACCTGACCATCAGCACGTATATGTAACTCTGTATTCGGATCCTGTTTTATCTTCTCAGAAAAACGTGATGTTAACTGCATTAGTGCTATTGGCTCGCCGTTCCAGAAAAGACTCTTATCATCTTTAATTCCAAGTTCAATATGCTCTGGTTTTGTAATATTTGGACTACTCGACGCTTTAGGCAGATCAACCTTGACTGAATGTGTAAGTAATGGTGTAGTAATTATGAAGATTACCAATAAAACCAACATTACATCTACCAGCGGCACGACATTAATCTCAGACATTGGCGCCTGGCCTCCGCTACTATCCATGCTACCAAACGCCATTACTTACTCCCTTCAACTGTAGGTACAACACGTAACGGACGCACCTCACCTGCTGAGCTATTGGTTTTAGCGCCAACTGAGATTAATGCGAAAAGATCATGAGCAAATGCATCCAAGCGTGCCAACCATATACGGTTACGGCGTACAAATGCGTTATAAGCTAGGACCGCCGGGATTGCTACGGCTAACCCCAACGCTGTCATAATAAGAGCCTCTCCTACTGGTCCGGCCACTTTATCTAACGTACCCTGGCCAGAAAGGCCAATCTGCACCAGTGCGTGATAGATACCCCACACTGTACCAAATAAACCTATATATGGTGCTGCAGATCCAGCTGAGGCAATAATTGTAAGTCCGTTTTCTACTCGGGTAGCCTCCTGGTCTATACCGTTTCGCAATACACGAGTTATAAATTCACTCGCGCCACCTGCTGCTGCGAGCTTTTGCAGACCATGTTTTTCTGAATCAGCTGCAGCATCCAGTGCTAACCGTGCAAGTTGAGCAAAAGCGTTATTAGTTGAACCACTGCTTAAAGTAGTGTTGACCTCTTGTAGTGAATCAGCATTCCAAAAACGTTTTAGAAAAACTTCTGTACGCCTTCCTTCTAAAAAATTAGTAATACTTTTGGTAAGAATAAGATACCAACTTGCCACAGAAAGTGAAAGCAACAATACAAGTACGCTGATGCCAACACCATCAATTTGGGTAAGAAAATGAGAAAATCCTAATCCTTGTTCCATGATATTAGTGCCCTTGTAATACAAAGTTAAAAGGTTGTAATGCAACAGCCCTTACAGGCTGTCCATTACGTAAAGACGGATTGCAACGCCATGTCTTAACTACAGACAGTGCTGCCTCATCAAGGCGTTTGTAACTGCTGCTCTCAACTACACTTGCAGTGCTCACGTGACCGTTCTCATCCAATTCTACCCGTAACACTAACTTACCTTCCTCACCAAGCCGCCTTGAAAGTGACGGATAAGATGGTGGAGATAATTCCGGGCATGTAACTGACAGCTCAGTTGACAGAGTGACGGGCCCAGTTGGTGCCAGTACTGGTACCGGCTCCGGTACCGATGTTTCTACCATTTCTACCGGAGGAGACGGTGGTGCAATCACCTCTTCTTCAGATAAAACAGGTTCTTCCGGTACAAGCTGCTGTGGTTGCTGCTTCTCTACTAATTTAAGCTTAGGTTTAGGTAGAGGTTTAGGCTCAAGCTTTGGTTTGGGTTTGGGCTTTGAAGGAAGTAAAGGTAAATCAACTTTATGCACCTCTTCAACTTTCGGCATCGTTATAAAATTTACGAAAATCTTAGCAACTTGTTCAGGAGGAGGAATCAGTCGTTGATTCCATAGCACATAAAGTATTGCACCGTGAAACGCTAGTACAAACAGCATACCTGGTAAAAAGACGGGGTTGTATTTAACTACCATTTTTAGTACCGCTTTGATTCTGACTCGTTATTGCGGGCCAACCAGCTCTCAACAAACTTCTGATCAACTAGCCCTGTCTTAACCATGCGTTTTTGCGTCCGGTCATAAAAATGGGTTCGTGGCACTTCGCCATACCAACATTTGTCTACCTCAAAACGCAAACGCTCTGATACGGAGCTTGCAAAGACCCATTGCTCTGCCTCATGAACTCCATAACTTTCTGCTCTGGAAATAAGCTGAGGCACATCATCTAATGTATCAGTAGCTACCAAAATAATATCTAATCTATCTGTATATTGACGTTTGAGCTTACTTAACATTTTTAATTCAATTGGACAGTATTGACAATCTAGAGACCAGAAAACGAGAATAAAAGGCTTACCTTCTCGAGTAGAAAGAATCTTCTCCATGCTGCCCGGAATAAAAGAATGTACGCTTTCTACTGAACCGGCAGCAGTTGAGAAAGTCAGCAACAATACAAGAAATAGATGCCTCATCACAAATTTGTTCCCAGATCTAATATGTTTATGTTATCTGCTGTAGCTATACATCAGAAAACGGTCTATGCATAATAACTAAACATAACAGTGAGGTAGGATTGTCAGGAAGTGACAGATTGTCGCGTGTCAACTTGTCCCATCTGTACTATGTTCTTAATTTAACCAATACTGATTACCAAATTTGCGCTTATTGCTTATTTAACAAGCATCAATTTTTTAAAATCGTAAATCTAACTAAGAATGAGTCGCATCCCACTTTATAAGTTTACCACCTTATTCGAATCTACACATAAAGAATACAAAAGAGATTAGCTGATTATATTTAATATTCATACATATCAACATCTTAATTAAACTTACCCCACTTCATCGTTCAGTAAATTTTCGTATAAATAGTATAGATCTGTCACAACTTTCTTATTAGAGATAAACATCTTAATCAAGTTATATCAATCATATAGTCACATGTTTTCTTTAATTTATAATTTTATCGCGTAAAAATATTTGGCAATTACCATATATGTGTTACTGATAACCTGCTGAATTAGCTTAATATTACTAGCATTTTCTTAATCCTTACTAATTCTTCTACGAACTGTCCCAGCAGACCAAAAGAATTTGCTATTATTAAAAACTTAAATCAAATTGCTCCCATAGAAACTAAAGGTAAATCATCTGGCTACCCAAGAGGAATTTTCCAAATTTTTAGCCGAATCTGAGCAGCGTGCCTATAAAAAGGCTCTATACGCGGTGCGTGACGAACATGTGGCACTAGATATCGTCCAAGACTCCATGATGAAACTCCTAGAGAACTATGCTGCGAAACCTTTGAATGAACTCCCCCCTTCTATTCCAACGTATTCTGCAAAATACTACTTACGATTACTTCCGTCGACAAAAAACCCGCTCATTATGGACTACGCTTTTTTCATCTTTTACGTCTAAAAATCAAGAAAATAAGAATGAAGACTACGATTTTCTGGAAACTCTGCCGATTAAGAAAGAATCGGGTCTCAGTAGTGGCCCATATGAGCAGTTAGAGCAATCACAATTAATTGATATTATTGAAAATATCTATTGAAACTTTACCTGCACGTCAACGTGAAGCTTTTTTGTTGCGTTACTGGGAGGAGATGGATGTTACTGAAACCGCAACCGTAATGGGGTGTTCGGAGGGTAGCGTTAAGACTCATTGCTCTCGCGCAACTCATGCGCTTGCTGCTATACTGAAGAAAAATGGAATAGAATTATGAATGAATCTGATTTAGGAAAAAAAGTCGCCCAATTATTAGACCACAGTCTGGACAATATAGACCAGATTACTTTAAGTCGCCTACAATCTGGACGCAAAGCTTCAATTGAAAATTATCGTGAGTGCGAAATGTTAGCAACGGCTGGAGATAGTCCTAACATCAGTAAACCACACTTTCCGTACTTTAATATTAAAAACATACTCCCACTTGTCACGCTACTATTAATTTTGGTAAGTTACACTTATTGGCAATCTTTTCAGTATAGTGATGAAAATGATGAAATTGATATATTACTGCTGGCCGATGACCTGCCAATTAATGCCTATCTAGATAATGAATTTGATGTATGGCTAGACTCCTAACAATAGCATTCTGGCTATTTCTCACACAACAAATTTACGCGCAATCTGAGTCCGGCCATTCTTGGGCAAAACTAAGTTCTCAGGAGAAACAAATCCTGGCACCACTTGCTAAAGATTGGGACAGAATGGATCCTGCCAAAAAACAAAAATGGATTGGGATCACTAAGCGCTATCCAAATATGACCCCATTGGAGCAGCAGCGCATACAAACACATATTCGAGATTGGGACTCACTTACTCCAGATCAAAGAAAACAAGCGCGGAAGAAATATCAAAAAATAAAAAATCTATCTCCAGAAAAGCGCCTTGAAATTAAGCAAAAATGGCGAAAATATAAAGAATCATCCAGATTCAAAAGAAAGAATCCGAAGTAATTCTATTTGAATATAATTGTCTGCTCCACACTCATGGCTACTCACGCTTATCTGTTACTTCAAAGCAACAGATATCGGCTTTTACCCTGTGAGAAAATCATCTTCTAAATGAATTCCCCTAAAATAATCGAGACCTCTACGCCCGGACTCTGGCGTCGCATACTCTGTATGATTTACGAGTTTTTACTCTTGATTGCGGTCTTATTTATTGCAGGCTTTATATTTCACCTTGTGTACCATTACACGGACTCCCCTTACTTTAGACCAGTTTTTCAGCTTTATTTATTAAGTGTAGCCGGTATTTATTTAATTTGGTTCTGGACTCATGGCGGCCAAACCCTGGCAATGCAAACCTGGAAAATACGAGTAATTAGTACTAACGGGGAAAGAATAAGTATATGGCAGTCAATCGCACGCTACTTTTTTGCAGTAACCAGTATATCTTTTTTCGGATGTGGAATAATCTGGGCACTTTTCGATCGTGAAGGTCAGTTTCTATATGACAGATTAGCAGGCACTAAAATTATAAATGTAATCTGAGTAAACAAGAATTAAATAATAAAATACAAGCAGTAATTAATGATAAAAATCTGCTAATAAGACTAACATTACACAGTTCCTCCTACTGTCAATCCATCTATTCTTAACGTTGGCTGACCTACTCCTACCGGCACACTCTGGCCTTCTTTACCGCAAGTGCCAATACCCGGATCAAGGGACATATCATCACCTATCATAGCAACGCGTTTAAGCACATCAGGACCATTTCCAATAAGGGTGGCACCTTTTACTGGATAAGAAATTTTTCCATCTTCTATCATATAAGCTTCTGCTGCAGAAAAGACGAACTTTCCACTGGTAATATCCACCTGTCCACCACCAAAATTAACCGCATATAAACCATGCTTTACCGAAGAAATAATATCTTCAGGACTATTTTTACCATTGAGCATATATGTATTAGTCATGCGCGGCATAGGAATATGAGCAAATGATTCACGTCTACCGTTACCGGTTACAGAAGCATTCATTAAACGTGCATTTAAACTGTCTTGTAAATATCCTTTGAGTACACCATTCTCGATTAACGTAGTACATTGAGTTGAGTTACCTTCGTCATCAATGTTTAATGATCCACGTCGCCGGGCAATCGTACCATCATCTACCACGGTTACGCCCTCTGCCGCAACACGCTCACCAATTCGTCCGGAAAATGCAGAACTACCTTTACGGTTGAAGTCAGCCTCCAGACCATGACCTATAGCCTCGTGCAACAATATTCCCGGCCAGCCAGCACCCAGTACTACTGTCATAGCGCCGGCCGGAGCAGGTTCTGCATTCAGATTTACAAGTGCCTGATGTACTGCTTTCTCTGCATAATCATGTAATATGTCATCAGTGAAATAGTCATAATTAAATCGTCCGCCACCACCTGCCACACCTTGCTCACGATGACCTTTTTCCTCAACGATCACCTGCAGTGAAACTCGCACCAAAGGTCTGACATCTGCAGCCAGTATTCCATCACTACGTGCTACCAGTATCACTTCATATTCTCCGGAAAGAGAAGCTATTACCTGGATAACACGATTATCAATCGATCGGGCATAACCTTCCAGTTTTTCCAGTAGTTTTACCTTGTCGGTATCCTTTAGAAAAGAAATAGGATCATAAGGCATATACAGTTCCCTTCCTATACTACGCTTCACGGCCTGCACTGAATGTGATACTCCCTGACTTGCGATGGCACGTGTAGCCTGTGCTGCTGAAGTAAGCGCAGGCATGCTAATGTCATCAGAGTAAGCAAATGCAGTTTTATCTCCGCTTAATGCTCTTACACCAACCCCCTGATCGATGTTGAAGCTTCCTGATTTCACAATACCTTCTTCCAAAACCCAGCCCTCTGCCCGGCTGTACTGGAAATAAAGATCCGCATAATCTATCTGATGGGTAAGTATTTGCCCGAATACCTGTTGTAATCTGTCTATATCAATTTCGTAAGGCGTTAACAAACAACGATCAGCCATACTAAAAAGATCAGCTGGCTCAGAGACAGATTCTTTAACTGTGGTGTCTGGATTCATTTTTTCTCTGTAAATAAAGGAACAATATTAACGATAAGCGTTAAGTCTAGCAGAAATGCAAGGTACGATGTTTTAGTGCAGGTAAGCTATTTCGTAAATTTTTCTGGTGGCTTTGGTTTATATTTGCAAGAACCACTCCGGGTCCTTTTGGCAAATGATCGAGTATTACTCCCCACGGATCGACGATCATACTGTCACCATAAGTTTTATGGCCATTACTATGACGACCACTCTGTGCGGGTGCAATCACATATGCCAGATTTTCTATAGCGCGGGCACGAATCAAAGTCTCCCAATGAGCCTTTCCAGTAGTTGCAGTAAAAGCTGATGGTGCGAGAATAATGTCCACTTGCCCCATCGATCGATAGAGCTCCGGAAAGCGCAGGTCGTAACATATGGAGAGACCAATACGACCAAATGGTGACTCCAGTGTAACTACTTTATTTCCTGCCTCAATAGTTTTCTCTTCAGCATAATATTCTTCACCATACTCAATACTAAATAGATGCATTTTGTCGTAATGAGCAACTTGTTTACCGGAATCATCATATACGAGACAACTATTCCTTACCTTATCAGATCGAGCAGATACTAACGGCACAGAACCACCAATAAGCCATATACCATGGGATTTTGCAGTTTTACCTAAAAACTCCTGTATTGGCCCGCTACCTTCCTCTTCCCGCACTACTACCTTATCAACATCTTTCATACCCATAATGCAGAAGTATTCTGGAAGCACTACCAGTTTTGCTCCCTTCGTTACAGCTATATCAATCAGCCTTGCAGCTTCCTTCAAATTTGCAGACACCTCTGGGCCGGCTGTCATTTGGACAGCCGCCATACAAATTTCGTTTTCAGGCGTTTCTCCAGAGTTAGATTTAGCGAGTATTGAATTTTTAGACATTATTCTCAGTAATATAATTTCAATTTACTTACTTTGTACCACAAAATTTTTTAATGCAATCTGGTTACAACGGGGTCTTCCCAAGTGCCTGTAATATTATATTCATTCGACTTAATTGAACCTTTTTGTGCCTTGTTAACAATTATGGTTGCTATATCAACTACAGGAGTCGCTAATCCTAATGAAGGAGTAACCATAAAATGAAGCTTATAGGTCTCCGAGAACAAATTTACTTCCCCATCCATTTTTACATCAGCAGCAGGCCCTCCAATCCTGAGATTATCTGTACTCATTATGCCTTCGATGATACTAGCACTCCCGGAAACCTTGTCAAAACCAAACCCGTCAGCAAACACATCCCTAAAATCTAAAATCACCCTCCGTGGTAAAGCTCTAAGATCAAAGATACCGAATAATTTTCCAATACCCAGCTCAAATTTAGGAAACTGTCCATTCCTTGCCTGTATCTTAACTTTGCCAGATAACGTTTTATAACTGATTGCCTGGGGTCCTCCTAACCACGATAAATCACCATCAAGACTCCCTCTTCCACGTTTAATTCGATCCGGATAACCAAAGCGTGTTAAAAACTTGTTAAGATCACTCGCTTCCAGTTTGATATTCATATCAATACGTGGAGCAACGGAACGATTCTTCCATATTCCATCTGCAATAAATGAGCTGTCTTGATTGGCTATATATAGTTCCTCGATGCTCCATCCTTCCTCTTTTTGCATTGCAATTAATTCAAACTTGCCGAGATCTTTCCTACTGATAACAAATTTATCAACTAATATATCAAGCGCTGGCAAGCTCTTTCCAGACTGCTGCTTTTTAACTACTGGTAGCTCAATCGGGTAAACAGCAGGCACAGTTAATTTTTTAAATCGTCCGACTACCTTACCCTGATTTTGTGAGTACCAGTTAACCTTACCGGAAATCTCTTTACTTAAGATAGTGGAATACCATTCTCCGTTTCTAAAATTAGCATTTAACGCCAAATCATTAAAGCGCCTACCAAGAAAATCAAGTACGCCAATATGTAAATCGATTTCAGATAGGTCTAAATTAATCTTACTTCCCTCACCAGGCTTCTTAAAAGAATTGAATCGATCGAATAAACCACGCCATTTATCTAACTGTAGTTTTGGTAATTCACCGGCTAACAACATACCTGACTCAGGTAATTTAGAAGACCCCGAGCCTACCTGAATTAAACCTTGCTTTGTATGATAATTACCTGAATCATCTTGGGAGAACACGATTCTTGCTGCTATTTGTTTTCCATAGTTTATTTTCATTGAATTCTGCTTCAGATCAGTAATATTCTTTTCTAATCGTAATGGAACTACATCAGCTGGAATTTTAGAGAAAGGCTCTGGAAAGTATGAAGCAATACCCTGTAACGATGATTCAATCAAAATATTAGCCTGCTTGTTGCCAGCCTTATTTTGAATTTTAACAGCAGCGATCCAGTCAGTACTTCCACGTATATATTTTGTCCAAAAAAGTGTGGCATCAGTAGGTCTGCCCTGATTAAGTTGGAGCAGGTTATTAAGATTTATCTTACCCGCTGCTGTCAGACTTATGCCGCCGTCTTGTGGGACAGTAGAGTTGATTGTTACCACCCCCCCAAGTATCTGGGCACTTATTTTTTCTGTTTCAATAGTAGATTCAGTAAATTTGAGAACACCATTTATTTTTTCTAAATTAGGCATATGCAGGCCGGGATCGATCCTATTATTATTGAACAGATAACTACCAGCCACCTTGATATCATCAGAATATGGCAAAGGAATAGACAGATTTAGTAGTAACTCACCATTCCCGGTAATATTGGAACTATCAATCTCATCAGGAGTAAAGATATCGACTATATGTTCAGCAGAAAATTTTATAAACTGCCTGGTAGCCCCTGAAGCCACGCCTTTAATTTGTAGCCTAATATCAGATGCCATCATGTCAGCGATCTGTACTTTAATTTTTCTTAAATTGGTATCTGACATTGAAGCTTGTGAAGCATTTATTTCCATAGAGCTGCCCTGAAATAACAGATTTGCAGATATATCTTCTATCTTTGGCCAACCCGGAACGTAATCTAATACCCCATTCGTAGCTTTCATACTTATCCGGAAAATACCGTGTTCATTATTCCTGAAAGGAAATGAGGCTAAACGCCCTTTAAGTCGTAGCTTCACATCACTTAACTCTCCGGAAACTATCGATCTACTAAGCCATTCATGAGGAAATTTATCTAAAATTGGCAGATAATGTCCTACAAAACTTGCATCTCCACGCGTCAGATAACCTACTAAATCAATTTCACCAGGGCCGTCATGTTCAGTGTGATAAGTACCGTGAACACCTCCGGAAGCATGATCATTCCTAAATGAAATATTATTAAATTTAATTTCAATAAAGTCATTATCATTCAAAGGACCCCAACTAATATTTCCGGTAAACGTATCAAACAGCATAGGCTTCTGGAATAGATCAGGCAGATCAAAAACAACCTTTTGTGAATTAATATTTAGCGTACCACCCTTTTCATCTGTATCTATACTACCGCTGACACCTCTGAATACCGGTAGTGACTTAAAACTATTCATACCTATATTATTAAACTTTCCTTTCACGCTTAAATTCACAGGATCTGACCACACGCCGTCCCATTCTGCCTGCATACTATGAATCTCACCATGTGGTAACAGTTTATTAAATTGGTCACGTATAGATACATCTATGGGGAGATATTTCACCAGACCCCCCAAAGTTTCGAGGTCTAAACTCTTTACACTCAGTTTCCCACTTTGTTGCCCCCCATCATGAGCCCTGACATCTTGCAGTAAAAAATCTGCCGGTTGTAATATACCTTCTCCACGAATTGAAGCCCCCAGCTGGTGGGCAAATAATTCAGAACCTTTGCCAGCTTTACTATTTATTTTTTTCCATCCCACTCTGCCCCGAAGAAATACAAGATCTAGTTCTGGCAATTCATGTGTTAAACGTGTTTTAACATTTTTTAGACGTACATCCGCTGTCAGCTGTTTTATATCCCCTTTATCAATATTGATCCACATTCCAATTGCTCCGGTGCCACGATTAATTTCAGTTGCTTTTAAAACCGGGAACCAGGATTGCCAGGCAGCAATATCTGCATAATCTAATTTGACAAATAACTGCCCATGCCACTGTTCGGGAATATTCAGTTGCTCCCCTGTAAAATCTCCGCGGATATCAAGAGGTGAGGCAAGCTTGGCCGGAGGAGTGGCGCGCAGCCCAAAACGATGGCGATCATTATTACTATGATTTTCCAGATGTAAACTAACCGCTTTTAACTCTAATAATGGTGCGCCACGTTTCTCATCCTTCCAGAAGATATGTGCATTTACAACATCAACATGTCTCTGGTACAGCAACCAGTTCAGAAAGCCACTCTGACTTGCATCCTGATCTCTGCCAAGCGTAATACCTGCTACATGTAAAACCCCATTGGAATCACGATATACAGTAAGATTGGGCTGATCGATCTTGATTTCACGAAAGCGTAATTCGCCAGATAACAATGAACGCCATGATGGAATACTCTCCAGCCTGTTTAGTATCAGTGCGGGCCTACCTTCTTTATCATGCACCTGTACCTTACGTAGTATCAAGTGTGGATGGATGCCATCCCAGTGTGCGCTAATTGAATCTATAGTTACACGCTGGCCGGCAGCCTGAGTAATAGCAGAAGCAATATCATTCCGATAGTGCTCAATGTCAGGTAGTAGCCAATATCGCAACATCAGATGTGATAATCCAATGCCGACCACCAAGACAAGCAGACACAACGCTAGAAATCGGAACAAAAAGCCGCTACGCTGTACAAGAGGTAAAATTACTGACAAGTTCAATAAATTGTTCCAGTTTTGCTACCAGGAAGGTACGCTCTACTCTGCCTGGACAGGAAGTGCCAAAATATGTTCAGGGCCTGGCCTGATTGATAAAATATGGTTATACCTATAGCCAGGTACGATAATACGTTTCTGTAAGAAAGCTTAAAACAAATTATACAAACACTAATAAAATAACCAGTTTAGAGAAATTTATTGTAACTCTGAATCCTTTACAATGCATCCGACCAATAATTTTACTGAAGAGAAAATCCGTTCTAGCCTGACTTTTAGTCGCTATGCACAACGCATATTAGAAAGTGAACCCGGTTTGTGGGCAGAGCTTATGGGTAATATACAGCAACCTTTTCAGAAGGAGAGAATGCAAGTATATCTGAACACTTCTCCAAATGTTGCTACCGATAAAAGTTCCCTCTATAATGCCCTGCGAAATTTGCGAAAGCGAGTAATGCTACATCTGGTAGCACGGGATCTTAGTGGATTAGCAGATCTTTCTGAAGTTATGGCATGCATGACTAATTTAGCTGAAGTTACCATCTGTTTTTCACTGAAATGCCACCAAACCTGGCTTGTCAAACCTGAATGCTATGGTATGCCTAAGGGAAACATATCCGGAACAGATCAGGAAATGCTGGTAATCGCAATGGGCAAACTAGGCGGAGGCGAGCTTAATGTGTCATCAGACGTTGACCTTATATTTTGCTATCCAGAAGACGGTGAAACCAGTGGAGAGCATTCTATTTCCAACAATGATTTTTTTGCCCGACTTGGACGCAAACTCATTTCAAGCCTCAATGATATTACTGCTGAAGGATATGTATTTCGTGTAGATATGCGTCTGCGTCCCTATGGCGAGAATGGCCCTTTGATAATGAGCTTTGCCATGCTGGAAGAATATCTTGTTACTCAGGGGCGCGAATGGGAACGCTATGCCTGGATCAAAAGCCGAATATTAGCAGGCTCAAACTCAATAAAATTGACGCTCTCGGAACAAATAATACAACCATTCATATTCCGAAAATACCTGGACTTTGGTGCCTATGAATCTATGCGTGAAATGCATTCACAAATCCGACAAGAGGTCAGTCGCCGAGAAATACATGATGATATTAAGCTTGGACCAGGCGGTATCCGTGAAATTGAATTTATAGCTCAGGTATTTCAATTGATACGTGGTGGTCGTAATACAGAGCTGCGTATCCGTCCAACACTTGCTGTTTTAAGATATCTACGTGAGAAAAAGAAACTGGCAGAAAAGACGGTTACAGAACTTACGGACGCCTATATCTTCTTACGTAATCTTGAGCATCGCCTACAATATCTGGATGATCAACAAACTCAGACATTACCGAATAACTCGGCAGATCAGCTCTTAATTGCATCTGCAATGGGTTTCACAAATTACGATAATTTTCTACAAAAGCTTGATACCCATCGAATCAATGTAACCCGATACTTTGAACAAGTCTTTACCAATCCAAATAAATCAGAGCCCCATAATACGCTTACATGGCTGTGGAATGAACAAACTGAGAATGAAGAAGAGACTGTAGCCACTATTGCACAATTAGGAAATATGGGATTTTCTAATCCAGACAAAATTCTTGTTTATTTACAAAAATTCCGTAACAGTACTCGCTACAGACAACTACCAGTTTCAAGTAGGAAGAGAATCAATGTATTGATTCCTATCCTGATTGAAGCCTCTGTTAAGTTCCCACCTGCAGACACCACTCTAAAGCGTATTTTACAATTGCTTGAAAGTATTAGTGGGCGCGCATCTTACCTCTCATTACTAATGGAGAATCCTCAAGCTCTGGAACGAATAGCCAAATTAGTTAGTGTTAGTCAATGGGCCTGCGGATATTTAACGCAGCATCCGATTCTTTTGGACGAACTACTTAATGTGACCGACCTGCAAAGTAAAATCGACTGGTCCATATCCAGAACAGAGTTATTACAACTACTAAAGAATACCAATACCATTGGTGAAAATGATACAGAACATCAAATGGATGTTCTGAGACATTTTCATCATTCAAAAGTATTTCAGTTACTTGCCAAAGATCTGGAGGAATTATTACCTTTGGAGATTTTGAGTGATCACCTAACCAGCCTTGCTGATCTAATACTTGATATAGTTTTGCGTTTAGCCTGGTCAGGATTAATAAGCAAATATCAGGATGATCCTGTCTTTGCAATTATTGGTTATGGCAAATTAGGCGGAAAAGAACTTGGTTATGTATCCGATCTTGATATCATTTTTCTTTATGATGACTCTCACCCCGACGCATCAAAAATTTATGCAAAACTAGGCAAACGTATTAATTCCTGGCTTACCAGCTATACTTCAGCAGGACTATTGTATAAAACAGACTTACGATTACGTCCCAATGGAATAAGTGGCTTACTAGTAAGCTCTGTTGAAGCTTTTAGAGAATATCAAAGACAACAGGCTTGGGTATGGGAACATCAGGCGTTAACTCGCGCACGTTTTGTAGCAGGAGACCCCCATGTAGGAGAAGACTTTGAGCAGATCCGCAAGGAAGTCTTATGTCAGCAACGTAATTTGGCAAGCCTGAAAAATGAGATCCTAATTATGCGGCAAAAAATGCTGGACAGCCATCCCAATCCGACTCAATTATTTGATATTAAACATGACCGAGGAGGAATTATTGATGTTGAATTTATAGTACAGTATTTGGTTCTTGGCTATGCATACAAACACTCTGAGCTTACAAATAATATTGGCAACATTGGATTACTTAAACTCTCAGGGGAACTTGGGCTTATTTCTAAATCAGATGCTGAAGCAGTATTAGAAGCTTACAGAGAATTTCGTCGCATACAGCACCGACTAAGATTAAACACTGATTCAACTCAATCAGATAATCAACCAATACAAAACAGGCAACAAAAATTTGCCCGAATTGAGATAAGTTTTCTGGAAAAAGCCCGTACATCAGTACTTCAATTATGGGAAAAAATACTCGGTGTGTAGCACTCTACTACTAACAAAGAACTTACTTCTCCACTTTAGGTCCTTCAAGCAAATACATTGTTATTTCACCTTTGCCTTTGACCGTCACCTTATGTGGTCCGTCAAATTGATAGTGATTGCGTAGCCGGTTATAAGTAGTAGTATCAACCTGGATCTTCCCGGAAACACCGTAAGTGGATAAACGACTAGCAATATTTACTGTATCGCCCCATAAATCATATACAAGACGTTTAGTACCAATAACACCACCCACAAGTGGTCCGGTACTAATACCTATGTGAAGACCTAAGTTATATTTTCTGAATTCCGGCTTTTTTGTAATTAATTTTGTCATCTCTAAAGTCATATCTGCCATAGCAGCAACATAATCCGAGTGCACATTATTTAGCCCTCCTGCTGCCATGTATGCATCACCAATTGTCTTAATTTTCTCCATATTGTATTTTTCAACTAAGGAATCAAAACTAGAAAATACATTATTCAACAAAACAACCATTTGCTGTGGCGACATTTCTTCAGTTAGACACGTAAAATTTATGATGTCAGCAAATACTACTGTTATATCAGCATGACCATCTGCAATCGTAGTCGACTCCTGCTTGAGTCGCTTTGTTATATGTGCCGGCAACATATTAAGCAATAAGCGCTCGGATTTCTGCTGCTCCAATAGCAGTAAAGAATGTTCTTCATCCAAGTGTTTTTTGATAATCTCCTGTTCTCGTACGAAGTATCGTACTAATAAGAATATAATAGTGGAAACGACAACGAAATTAAGACTAAAGAATATTGCTATGGTCTTAAGAGGCACCCCACTCTCTATACCAGTCATCAGATAATAGTCAAAAAAGCCAGATAATGCATTTAGAATAATATAGGCGGCAAACCAAGGAACTGATGCACGATAGCCATAAAGAAACATGGCCCCTAATGGCGCCAAGAATGCCCAAAGTGACACGCCACTAGAAGTGACATAATTACCTATACTCCATTGCATAACAAACGGAGCAAACAAGAACAAGCTCAACTGTATAATACGGAATATATTAAAATTATGGGTTATAAGAAAAATAGCAAGAGACGCAACAGAAATAACCTGATAACCTAAAGGTACTGTTGTAGAGAACTCGATGCCCATAGCCCAGTAAATAGCCAGCCACCCTACGACACCAATATTCATCAAGCCACAAGTAAGAATCAGCAGATCCTTCTTGAGTTTGGTTTCATCTGTGTCGGATGTTACATAGGCCCTCGTTTCTAAAGCCTTAGCTAATCCTTTACTCTTACTACCCATTAATTTCTCCGAATACTATGATCGAAAAGTTCACTGTAAGCTATAACTATAAGTTTTTACATAAATAGGTACCGATGATATTTGAGCAGTATGTTAGGTTTAACCCTGAAGCGTATATTGTGATGAATTTATTTCTATCAGTTTTATCTATATTTACAACGACAATCATAGAGTAAACTTTAGTCTATCTCTTAAACATTAAGTACAAAAATCATACGTATATATGCATTCTGTTACCTAGGTAATATATAAGAAATTAAGTTTGATCATATGGACTTTCCATGTTCTCATTCCTTTATAAAAAATGAGTTAAAATGTATCTCTCAAATAATTTCTGGAGATTTTTTAATGTCAATGGCCGACAGAGACGGCATGATTTGGAACGATGGCAAGATGGTTCCTTGGCGCAATGCCACAACACACGTACTCACTCACACCCTGCACTATGGTATGGGAGTATTTGAAGGTGTACGTGCTTACCAAACTGACCAAGGTACTGCCATCTTCCGTCTTTTGGAACATACTGACAGATTATTCAATTCAGCCCATATCTTTATGATGAAAATACCATATGATAAAGCCACATTAATCGAGGCTCAACTTGAAGTGGTAAAACAAAACGGGCTGGATTCATGCTACATTCGTCCTATTGTCTTCTACGGTTCTGAGGACATGGGAATTTCTGCAAAAAAACTCTCGGTACATGTGGCTATCGCAGCTTGGCCGTGGGGTACATACCTTGGTACAGATGGTCTTGAAAAAGGTATTCGGGTCAAGACCTCTTCATTCTCACGCCATCATGTCAATGTCAACATGTGTCGTGCTAAATCAGTTACTACCTATGCTAACTCTATGCTTGCTCATCAGGAAGTCATACATGACGGCTACGATGAAGCACTATTATTAGATGTGAGTGGCTATGTTGCAGAGGGATCAGGTGAGAATATTTTTATCATCAAGCACAACAGGATATACACTCCCGATATGACTTCTTGTTTAGAAGGGATTACTCGTGCTTCTATCATTGAACTTGCCGGAGAAATAGGTATTCCGGTCATAGAAAAGCGTATCACCCGAGATGAAGTTTATTGTGCAGACGAAGCATTCTTTACTGGTACTGCTGCAGAGGTCACCCCCATTCGTGAACTTGACAACCGCATTATTGGTAATGGCAGCCGCGGCTCAATCACTACAAAGCTACAAACAATGTTTTTTGATTGTGCAAGAGGAAAATCTAATAATCATGTAAATTGGCTAACATACGTTTGATTAAGCCTAATGAATAAAACTATGCAAAATCATACTATCGATAACAAACAACGTCGGATAGAAATCATTATAGAGGATTTACCTCTACACTGTCCGACGCCGTCAATGCGGCTATGGAACTCGCATCCCCGAGTATTCCTGCCTATAGAAGATACTGGGGAAGCTTTATGTCCCTATTGCGGGACACTTTATACTCTCAAAGACAAAGTATCGGCAAAACATCCATAGTCTACTTATCTGTATTTAAGTAAAAAATACATTAATTTGTGGTTCTAATATAAGAAATCATAAATAAATCTGACCACCACTGTATTTAAATGTATTACATAATTCTATTATGAACAAACTTCCCCATGAAATCTTCAAGGCCTACGACATACGCGGCATTGTCGGCAAAACCTTAACTACTGACATTATCAGAATTATTGGCCATTCTATTGGCTCTGAGGCACAAGCTCGTGGTCTTACATCAATAGCAATAGGGCGTGACGGCAGACTTTCTGGTTCAGATCTTTCACATTCTCTTGCTGAAGGGCTACAGAAAAGTGGAATTAACGTATTAGATGTAGGAATGGTTGCCACGCCAATGCTTTATCTGGCAGCTCACGAGCTATGTAATTACTCCGGTGTAATGGTTACTGGTAGCCATAACCCGCCAGACTATAATGGCCTGAAAATTGTACTGGGTGGTGAAACATTAGCAGCTGAATCAATACAAAACTTACGCACTCGTATTGAAAAAAATGATCTTGTCAGTGGCAAAGGTAGTTACAGCAAACAAGATATAGCTGAAATGTATCTAAAACGTATTACCGGTGATATCACACTGGAGCGTCCGATAAAAATTATCGTAGACTGCGGTAATGGTGTAGCCGGAGCGTTCGCACCAACTCTCTACCGAAGGCTTGGGTGTGAGGTCACTGAAATATTTTGTGAAGTGGACGGAACTTTTCCAAATCATCATCCTGACCCATCAGTTCCCGAAAATTTACGCGATGTAATCCATGCACTCAATACAACTGATGCAGAAATAGGGCTTGCCTTTGATGGTGACGGGGATCGTTTAGGTATTGTTACAAAAAATGGCAACATTATTTATCCGGACAGACAGCTAATGTTATTCGCTGCCGATGTGCTATCAAGAAACCCTGGCGGACAAATTATTTTTGATGTGAAATGTACACGTAAATTAGCACCATGGATCGAGTCGCACGGTGGCAAACCAATAATGTGGAAAACAGGGCACTCATTTATAAAAGGCAAACTGAAGGAAACGGGGGCTCTGTTAGCAGGTGAAATGAGTGGCCATATTTTTTTCAAAGAAAGATGGTATGGATTTGATGATGGTCTTTATGCAGGAGCACGTTTACTAGAATTACTTAGTCACAAAGAAGACTGCAGCGCCACTTTAAATTCGATTCCTGATTCAGTTAATACACCAGAACTTCAAATTAAGCTTAAAGAAGGTGAAAACTATGCGCTAATTACTCAACTACAGAAAAATGCACAATTCGATAATTCAGAACGAGTCGTAACAGTTGATGGGTTGCGGGTAGAATACAAAGACGGATTTGGCCTGGCACGCTCCTCCAATACTACTCCAGTAATTGTACTACGCTTTGAAGCTGATAACGAAATTGTATTAAAACGGATCCAAGATGATTTCCGCAAGGTTATCTTAAAAGTTAAACCGGATGCGAATTTACCATTCTAATGCTCTGATAATTTATTCAGGCTGTAAAGATTAACCCCTTCCTAAAATGCAACACTCCAAAGAGAAATAAAAAAGACAACTAAAGATGTACTTTTATAATAAGATAATATCATGTGATATCGTCTAAAATGTAGAAGAATTAGTGCATCGAATCTATCATTTAATAATAGGGGCCATGAAAGATGTTTGAATTACCCAGCCTCCGACGTGAGACCCGCTATGGGTTACCATCTGCTGATCAAACTCTCTTCAATAGACATTATGTTTTAGGTTATTCCTATCATTTCAGGCAAGCCAAATGGGCATTAGAAATTATTGATCCTGATTTGGAAGATTTAGATAGAGCAGATAATTTTCGGCCTGATTTTAGAATCCCACAAACCTTTAGAGCAGATCTTGTAGACTATGCAGGTTCAGGGTTTGATCGAGGGCATCTGGTTGCCAGCGCTAATCAACGTGAAATTGAAATTCAAAATAGCGAAACATTTCTATTATCAAATATGGCACCGCAACATCCTAGTTTTAACCGAAGAATCTGGAAATATTTAGAAGCTGCAGTTAGAAAATTAAATGAAAAAGAAAATATTTTTGAAACCTATGTAATAAGTGGGCCTATTTTTGATTTTGATAAAAAAATTGAAGTAATAGGATCAAAAGACAACAACAATGTTACTCTGCCTATACCTCATGCATTTTTTAAATCTATACTTACTGAGAATAATAAAGGTAGCTTGCATATGTGGTCTTTTGTTATCCCCCACAAACCTTCCCGCAAGCCTCTTAAAGATTTTCTTGTGCCAGCAAAAACAGTTGAAATATATTCAGGTCTAAACCTTTGGGAACGACTAGTGGGCACAACTATAAAAAAGGAAAAAAACAAAGTTAGAAAAATGTGGAGCTTATAGTTTAAAAAGCTTCAATAACGAATTTGTAAAAACCTCCGAATTTTAAAAATCGGCCATACTAAATGAAACACATGCGTAAATACAAGAGGTATGAGTCATACTAGAATCTAATAATTTTGTATTTATATAATTGTAACTAGAGCTCAGCTATTGATAACAAAGGATGTAATTAGATGGTAAAAGTATTATTTGTCTGTATGGGTAATATCTGTCGCTCGCCTACAGCTGAGGCCGTATTTAGGTATCAAGCTAAAACTTCTGGATCTGAAGATTTAATTCTCGTGGATTCTGCCGGTACACATGATTATCATATTGGCGAACCGCCAGACGGGCGGGCACAAAAGATAGCGAAACAACATGGCTATGATATGAAAGGATTACTTGCTCGCCAGTTCAATACCGGAGACTTCGATATTTTCGACTATATTCTAGCAATGGATAAACATAATTTCGCTATACTTAATAAGATCTGCCCACCACAGAATAACTATAAACTAGGAATGCTAATGCAATATAGTAAAAATTTTTCTGAATATGAAGAAGTACCTGATCCATATTTTGGCGGGCACCATGGGTTTGAAAAAGTACTGAAAATGATCGAAGATGCGGGTGAGGGATTACTTTATAAAATAAGTAAAGAAACTAATAAAATATGCATATGACAACTTGAAAACTATTAGTTACATCAAAATATAAAGCAGGGATTTATTCCTGCTTTATATTTAGTTAGCTCTGAGCATTACTTTATTTGTGTGTCTCAATCTGTACTAACGGCCCATTCACCTCTGCAGGTGGTTTGTCAGACCTTACCCTCCTTTGCTTTGGTAATGCTGAGTCCTCAGTTGTAGCATTGTCTAAAGTTGTTATTTTTTCTTGTATTGTCTCGATCATAACTAGTTTATTTGTAGTCAAGTCCTCTGGTTTGCTATCACTTAACGGTACAACCTGACTAACTTTTTTAGGCTCATTTTCAGAAGATACTTTTGGTTCTTCTACCTTTGATGCTGGAACAGACATAGCATGAGAAATTATCGGCTCTTTAACAGTTTTTTCTGAAACTAATGATTTCTCCGAATCTGACAGAACATGAGACACATTTGATTCTTTCTCTGGAATAAACTCATCTTTATCAATAGTTGTATTAATTGGAGGAGTATGCCTAACTCCTTCAGATTTCTTGGCCACCTTTTGAGGTGCCGGAGAATCTATGGATGTTTCATCAGAAGTTTGTTTTGGTAAAGTATCTGAGTCATCCTTCTTCGCTTCCTTTCCAGATGTACCTACAGCTTTCCTTATCTGTCCGTCTCTTTCGGGAGCATGTTCTTTTCTCTCGCGCTGCTTTCCACCACGGCGACGACGTGGACGCCCGCCATCTTCTCCCTGTACTGTCTTATTTTCAACCGGTGTTTTTTCTTCTTCAACCAAAGACTTAGATTCAGCTCTAACTCTCTCATCACGTGATGAACGTGGCTGTTTTTTATTGGAAGATCTCTCCGCCTGGTTTTTTTGGTCAGTTCGTAAAGAATATTGACCTGCCACCTCCCGACCCTGAGTTAGAGTACCTTCAGTACCATTTGTGGATACGCCGTTAGAACCATGCTTTTGCTGTCCGTTTCCTGTTTTTCTAGAACTATGTTCTCGTCCTTCACGACTTCGACGCCCTCCACGATCTTGTCGCTTTGGTTTTTGCCTGGTCTGTTTTGGTTCTTCTACTATCTTTTCTTCTTTATTTGCCGGCTTGAACCAACTAAAAAATTTGTCTAAGAAAGAAGTTTGCTCCAGTTCTGACTGTATTTTCTTACTACGTACGGGTGCTGGCTGCGTTGGGGTAATACCCCTCACTGCAGCTTGCTGTCTAACTGGCTTCGCTTCTTGTGCTACTGATGATGGTAAGTTCACTTCTTCTGCAGGCTTATCCACCATCTGATAACTAGTCTGTATCTCATTTGACTTGATATGATCATGACGCAGGCGATCTATATTGTAATTAGGAGTTTCCAGGTGAACGTTTGGAATCAAAATTACATTTACTTTTAATCGTGCCTCGATAGCATGTATCTCTGCACGTTTTTCATTTAACAAATATGTAGCAACATCCACCGGCACCTGGACATGAAGTGCAGCTGTGCCATCTTTCATTGCCTCTTCCTGAATGATCCTGAGAATATGGAGTGCGGAGGAATCAGTATCACGGATATGACCGGTTCCATGACAACGCGGACAAGAAATGTAATTACTCTCACCCAGTGAAGGACGTAAACGCTGACGTGATAACTCTAACAGTCCAAATCGAGAAATTTTTCCAACTTGTACTCTTGCACGGTCATAACGTAGTGCATTTAATAAACAATTTTCCACTTCACGTTGATTACGTGTAATTTCCATATCGATAAAGTCAATAACTACAAGGCCACCTAGATCACGTAGCCGTAATTGACGCGCAATTTCTTCTGCAGCCTCTACATTGGTGTTTAAAGCCGTTTGTTCAATATCTGACCCACGCGTAGCCCGTGCTGAGTTCACATCAACTGATACCAATGCCTCAGTATGATCAATAACTATTGCACCGCCTGAAGGCAGTGTTACTTGTCGCGAATAAGCTGTCTCAATTTGGTGCTCGATCTGGAAACGAGAAAATAACGGTACGTCATCACTATAAAGTTTGATACGACTTACATTATCAGGCATCACATGGCTCATAAACTGATAGGCTTGTTCATGAATGCTTTCGGTATCAATCAGGATTTCACCAATTTCTTGGTGAAAGTAGTCACGTATAGCGCGTGTAACCAGACTGCTTTCCTGATATATTAGGAATGCACCGCTTTGATTCTTGGATGCATCTTCTATAGCGTGCCAAAGTTGCAATAGATAATTTAGATCCCACTGTAATTCTTCTTCGCTACGGCCTATCCCGGCAGTCCGGGCAATAATACTCATGCCTGGGGGGATATCTAACTGAGAAATTATTTCACGTAATTCAACACGGTCCTCGCCCTCAATACGACGAGATACGCCGCCTCCACGTGGGTTGTTGGGCATCAATACTAAGTGACGTCCGGCTAATGAAATGTAAGTAGTAAGTGCCGCCCCCTTAGAGCCCCGTTCATCCTTATCTACTTGAACTATAAGTTCTTGACCATCACTTAACGCATCTTGAATACGTGCGCGTGTAGAGTCGGTATTTTCCTTGAAATAAGATTTAGATATTTCCTTGAATGGCAGAAAGCCATGACGCTCTCCACCATAATCAACAAATACAGCTTCAAGGCTAGGCTCAATTCGGGTAACAACTGCTTTATAGATATTACTTTTGTGCTGTTCTTTTCCAGCTGACTCAATGTCTAGGTCAATTAGTTTCTGACCATCAACAATGGCAACACGAAGCTCTTCCGGCTGTGTTGCATTGAATAACATGCGTTTCATTATTATATCTCCCGCGCGCTGATCACGGGCGAGCAAGCCATATATGGTCAGATCACATCCAACTCATATAATGAGAATCTCTTATTCAGACGACTTTGTCATAGTGTCGGACTGCAGTTATAAATTACTATTCTCCGGCTTGTCACTAAAAGTACTGCTTTTCAATTAAGCAGAACTCGAAATTAAGTTTCCGTCAGATTTCAACTAAGGCTAACCCATTTGTGGGCGCTACGATAATTAACTCTGAAATCTACGTTTGTTTTGAGCGCGCAATTAATTCACTATCACTACTTTTATTGGTGAGCAACATTAACCATGTTTCGGAGTCGGCTCTTGGCCTTGTTCTGTTAAAATCCTATCAACAGTGTCATTTTGTATACTGGACAGAGGACTAACTTGAACTCCGAACTTGGAAGTATAGGTAAAATTAAGGATTTAGGCAAAGAATTTCCTCTAGGCAATGTAATCAAAGAAATTATTAATGAGGATAGTAATGACCAACGCATAGATAATTTCCTGATTAAACGTCTTAAAGGAGTTCCCAGAAATCATATTTACCGGTATCTGCGCAGCGGCCAAGTGCGGATCAACGGCAAACGCGTCAAAGCTAACTATCGGCTACAGGAAGGTGACATGGTACGTATTCCGCCGATAATAAAAAGAAATGATAAGTCAACAAATAAAATATCTGAATCAAGATTCGCTTCATTTGATATTTTATTTCAAGATGAGTCCCTTCTGGTAATCAACAAACCTGCTGGCATGGCTGTACATGGTGGAAGCAATGTAAGTTTTGGCGTCATAGAACAACTCCGTGCCCAGAATCCAAACTGGAAATTTCTAGAGCTGGTTCATCGTCTCGATAGAGATACGTCCGGAACACTTCTGCTTGCTAAGAAGCGTGCAGCTCTTGTTGAACTTCACAAACAGATCCGTGAAAGAGAAATGGAGAAACGTTACCTGGTTTTGGTAAAAGGAAAATGGCAGAATCAAAGGCAGAATGTAAAATTGTCATTAAATAAATATATTACAGCCTCGGGAGAAAGACGTGTAGCAGTAGCTATAGATAAAAAAAAGAATTCGCGAGACATGACAGCCCATACAGTGTTTACATTAAAAAAGACCTGGCAGAATTTCAGTTTATTGGAAGCAGAACTAAAAACCGGTCGCACTCATCAAATCCGTGTACATCTTGCGTATTTGGGGTTTCCAATTGTAGGTGATGATAAATATGGCGACTACCAACTTAATAAGGAACTAAATAGATCTAGTGGAAAGGGGCTTAAACTGAAGCGTATGTTTCTGCATGCAAGCATAATCGTAGTAACGCACCCCGCTACCGGTGAAAGTTTACGTCTAGAAGCACCATTAGCAAATGATCTACAGAAATTTTTGAATGAACTGGATACAAAGAACCTGACATCTTAATCAGGATAATTTTTGAACCTAACGTTTTGGTTTAATATATTTAATGCGAAAAAAATTTGATTTAATTGTATTTGATTGGGACGGAACATTGGCGGATTCCGCAAATGCTATAGTTTTCTCGATACAGGGCGCTGCACGTGATTTGGGTGTGACCGAACCATCAAATGAAGAAGCACGCTATGTTATCGGCTTGGGATTAAATGAAGCTATAGAACACCTATTTCCAAGTCTTACTTCACAAAATCTTATTTTGTTATCAGAACGTTACCGACATCACTATCTTGCACAAGACAAGAAAATATCACTTTATAAGGGAGCATCCGAAATTATTAGAGCTTTGCATACAGAAAATTTTCTACTGGCAGTTGCAACAGGTAAAAGTCGCGCCGGACTTAATCGTGCTCTCAAATCGAGTGGGCTAGGCAGCTTTTTTCATGCTAGCCGCTGTGCTGATGAAACTTTTTCAAAACCTCATCCAGCAATGCTGCTAGAATTGATGTCACAATTTGGTGTAGAAGCCAACCGGACTTTGATGATAGGCGACACAACTCACGACCTACAAATGGCAATAAACGCCTGCGTCTCTGGAGTTGGTGTAACATATGGCGCGCATCCGAAGGAAAACCTTGAAACTTTGGCACCACTTACCTGTGTTGAAAGTGTTACGAAATTACACCTCTGGTTAAATACAAATATCTAATTAAGAGAAAAACCTACAGTGATGAAAAAGCAAAACATACAACAATAATATTGTTTAAAGGATTTCATAAATCATGTTTGATTCAGAAGATCGTAAGGAAGGTTGGGAAAAACAAACACTAGAAAAATTAGCATTTTCCTCTGTTAATGAGCAACGAAGGGCACGCCGCTGGGGAATATTTTTCAAGTCTCTAACTTTCCTATATTTATTTATTCTTTTATTTATTGGATTAGGCTGGTTTCGTGACAATGGCGTTGCTATGTCGGACAAACATACTGCAATTGTCGAACTTCGTGGAGAGATTTCTGCTAATAGTATTAGTAGTGCAGACAATGTAAACGAAGGGTTAAAGAATGCGTTCAAGGACAAAAATACGCAGGGAGTAATTTTGCGCATCAATAGTCCGGGCGGAAGCCCTGTACAAGCAGGGTATATTAATGATGAAATTCAACGACTACGTGCCGAGTATCCAGATATACCGCTTTATGCTGTAATTGAGGATATCTGTGCCTCAGGTGGCTACTATGTTGCTGTAGCTGCAGATAAAATTTTTGTGGATAAGGCAAGTATAGTCGGCTCTATCGGCGTGCTAATGAATGGATTTGGGTTCACCGGAACAATGGAAAAACTTGGTATCGAACGACGATTACTCACAGCTGGTGAAAACAAGGGCTTTCTTGATGCCTTCTCACCGTCTGATCCACAACAACAAGAATATGCCCAAGAAATGTTAAACGATATACATCAGCAATTTATTCAAGTGGTGCAAAAAGGTAGAGGCAAGCGTTTGAAAGATAAATCTGAGATTTTCAGTGGTATCGTCTGGACTGGTCAAAAAAGTATAGAACTTGGACTTGCAGATGCGCTGGGAAGCGCAGATTATGTTGCACGAGAAATTATTAAGGCTGAATCTATCGTAGATTTCACCACAAAAGAAAGTTTTGCTGAACGCTTTGCCAGACGCTTAGGGTCTGCATCTACAAACGCTTTAATCAATGCCGGAAACGGATGGAAATTACGATAGCAGATCAAGTCAACTAGAGTTTTATTTAGAGGCGCCACAAATTCATACCACCTCAACACCCTCATGCACTAACATCTCTACCAGTGCTATCAACGGTAACCCTATAAGGGCATTGGGATCATCACTTTCCATTCGTTCTATTAGCGCAATGCCCAGCCCTTCATACTTTGCACTACCCGTACAGTGATATGGCTGTTCTTTAGCCAGATAATTGGAGACCTGTCGGTCACTTAATTCACGAAATTTGACCAGAGAAGAGATTAGCTTAGATTGTATCCTGCCACTGCAACTGTTGAAGAGGCTCAGTGCTGTATGAAAAATCACTTCTTTTCCACGCATAGAATATAACTGCTTAGTTGCATTTTCATAGTTTAGTGGCTTTCCAAGCTGGACACCATCCAGAGCCGCCACTTGATCTGCTCCTATGATAAGTGCATTTGGATAAATGGTAGCAACCGCACGTGCCTTTTCCTCAGCCAAACGACTAGCAGTAGCTTCGGGCATCTCGCCGGTTAAAGCTGATTCATCTATATCAGGACTAGAAACTTCAAAAGGAAGTTGCAAGCGTAAAAGTAACTCGTAACGATATGAGGAGCTCGACCCCAAGATAAGCTTTTGATTGAGATGTTGTATTTTCAATGGTCGCTATAATGTGGTTTTTATATGATTTTTGACACCCAAGAACAAAAAATATATCATGCGCGCCTTATGTCTGCACGAATTGTTATAAACGCCCATGATTTTGTGCGCTTTACTAGGTCGCTCCATGGTAAAATTACACTTGACGAATGTAAGCGCTTAAAAGACTATCTTGCCGATAGTCGAGGTAAACTAGAATACAAAATAAATGGTATTCTAGATAAAAATGATAAGTCTATACTACAGGTTATCATAAAAGGAGAAATAAACCTGTTCTGCCAGCGCTGTCTTGGTAAATTGGCACATGCGTTAAATTTGAAATCAACTTTGTTTCTAGCAGAGAATGAAAAAGAACTTTCGTATCTGGATGAGGACGAATCAGTCGAAGGAATTTTGGCCACTTCTGATATAGACATCATAGAACTTATTGAAGACGAAATTATTTTAAGTCTACCAATTTCTCCGCGTCATAGAGAAAATGATTGTTCGGCAAGGGAATTAACTAATAACTATATAGTAGAAAAAAAACGCCCCTTTGCTGCGTTATTAAAATTAAAAAAACTACACTAAAGTATTTAAGGAGATCAGTATAATGGCTGTCCAGAAAAGTAAAAAATCGCCGTCAAAACGTGGCATGCATCGATCCCATGATTTCCTGACCAGTTCTCCATTGGCACTTGAACCTAGTACAGGTGAGGTACATATGAGGCACCATATAAGCCCGAATGGTTACTATCGCGGAAAAAAGGTTATCAAAACTAAAAATGATTAGTTTCTGAGATCACTGGTCTATAAATAATAAAATTTTCAGATTGGCTTATGCTTATAAGCGTTTAAATTGGATATTACCGTAGCCATAGACTGCATGGGTGGTGATCATGGCCCCAAAGTAACTGTTCCTTCAGCTGTTGATTTTCTCCATCGCAATCCTACAACAAATATCGTTCTGGTAGGAATACTTGATTCGATAGAAGCAGAATTGCGCGCTATTAACTTCACATCAAACTCTAGATTAAAGTTACATAGTGCAAGTGAAGTAGTTGATATGGATGAATCACCATCACTCGCTTTACGCGGCAAGAAAGACTCTTCAATGCGGATTGCAATAAATCTGGTTAAAAACGGCACAGCCCAGGCCTGTGTTAGTGCTGGAAATACTGGAGCTTTGATTGCAACTTCCCGATTTGTTTTAAAAACACTCCCCGGTATTGATCGGCCCGCTCTGGCTGTAGTACTCCCAACTATGAATGGACACACATATGTTCTGGATCTTGGTGCCAATGTAGACTGCAGCCCGGAACATCTTCTTCAATTTGGTGTAATGGGCGCCGCACTAGTATCTTCAGTAGAGAATAAAGATAAGCCAAGTGTAGGCTTATTAAACATTGGAGAGGAAGCAATCAAAGGTAACGAGGTGGCAAAGCAAGCTGCTGAGTTATTACGAGTTAGTGGACTTAATTTTTACGGCAACATAGAGGGAGATGATATTTATAAGGGTACAACAGACGTAGTAGTATGTGATGGTTTCGTTGGCAATGTTGCTCTAAAAACTTCGGAAGGAGTAGCACAAATGCTTGCTACGTACTTACGACAAGAGTTCAGGCGTAATCTCCTTACAAAACTTGCGGGGCTTATCGCTTTGCCTGTCATCAAGACTTTCAAGCGTAGAGTAGATCACCGCAGATATAATGGTGCGAGCTTGCTCGGGCTATGTGGAATCGTAATCAAAAGTCATGGCTCTGCTGACAGCTATGCTTTTGGATTCGCTATCAAGCGTGCAGTTGAAGAAATTCAAGGTGGAATACAACACCAAATAAGTGAGCGTATGCTGGAATTTCCGCATCATTCAAAAAAACTATCCCCCCACTCACAATCCTCATCAAAAGAAGATGCAGCATGACGTATTCAAAAATTATAGGTACGGGTAGCTACTTACCAAAAAAAATTCTTACTAACCACGATCTTGAATCTGTTGTTGATACCAGTGACTCGTGGATACGCAGTAGAACAGGTATTGAGCAACGACATATTGCAGCAGAAAATGAAATGGCCAGTGATCTGGCTATTAATGCTTGTCTCAAAGCGATTGAATCATCTGATATTAGTGCCGACAAAATTGATCTTATTATTGTTGCTACTACCACTCCGGATATGACTTTTCCGAGTACAGCATGTATTTTACAAAACAAACTTGGTATCAAAGACTGCCCTGCATTTGACGTACAAGCAGTATGTAGTGGTTTTGTCTATGCTCTTGCCACTGCAGACATGTTTATCCGTGCCGGAAAATGCAATACCGCACTTGTAGTTGGTACCGAAATATACTCACGTTTACTTGACTGGAATGACCGTAGTACCTGTGTACTGTTTGGAGATGGAGCAGGTGCTGTATTAATTACCAAGTCTGATCAGCCGGGTATCCTTTCGAGCCATCTACATGCCAATGGTAGCCACTATAATACCCTTTCACTATCTGGAAACATCTCACATGGAAAAATTCGAGGTAATCCATTTATTACTATGGAAGGGAATACAGTATTCAAGTTTGCAGTAAAAGTTATGGAAGAAATTGTTTATGAAGCTTTGTCCGAAAATAATTTACAAATATCTGACATAGATTGGTTAATCCCTCATCAAGCAAATATTCGCATCATTCAATCCACAGCAAAAAAACTTGGGCTACCCATGGACAAAGTAGTAACTACTATAGCTAAACACGGCAATACCTCTGCTGCTTCTATTCCACTTGCTTTAGATATAGCAGTACGCGACAAGCGAATCAAACCTAACCAATACGTGTTATTAGAAGGAGTTGGTGGTGGATTTACCTGGGGTGCGGTACTAATCCGCTGGTGAAATATGAAATTTGCCCTCGTATTTCCCGGACAAGGTTCACAATCAGTCGGCATGATGAAAGGATATGCCGATCTCCCAATAGTACAGGAGACTTTTTCTGAAGCATCGGATATCCTCCATGACGATTTCTGGGCAATGGTTAATAATGGCCCGTCTGATAGTCTTAACCTAACTACTAATACTCAACCGCTGATGCTGATGTCGGGAATTGCAGTTTACCGCGCATGGAAAAGTTTAGGAGGTCCAGATCCTGCATTCATAGCTGGACATAGTCTAGGAGAATACACTGCATTAGTCGTTTCCGGAGTAATGACCTATAAAGATGCTCTGTCAATCGTACGGTTCCGCGGGGAAGTAATGCAACAAGCTGTTCCGGAAGGAATAGGGAAAATGGCAGCGATTTTAGGTCTAGACGATGATGTTATACAAACAGTATGTAGTGAGATCACAAGAGACTCCGAAAAAGAATCACTGGAACCGGCAAATTTTAATTCACCCAGACAGGTTGTAATAGCAGGACATAAGAATGCAGTATTGCGTGGTATCGAGCTAGCTAAAAAGAAAGGGGCTAAAATGACTGTACTATTGCCCATGAGTGTACCCTCACATTGCTCGCTAATGGCCCCAGCAGCAGAAAAAATGCAACAACAGCTAGAAATGATAACGTTGCTACCACCTAGTATTCCTGTGATACATAATGCCGATGTAAAACAACACAAAAATAGTACGGATATCAGAAATATCTTGGTAAAGCAATTATGCATACCTGTGCGATGGACAGAAACTATCAATAGCCTCACTACTGAAGACGTTACACATGTAGCAGAATGTGGCCCAGGCAGAATATTAACTGGACTCAATAAACGTATAAATAAAAATTTACAAAATATAGCATTAACTGATACCAATGTTCTCCGACAAACTATAAGTATCTTGGTATAGTTACAGGTGGCCATTTACAGAGTATTTTAGAATTATTACTTATCAGTAATTCAAACATTTTTACGTAATTAAAAAATAAGAGGGATCATGTTACAAAATCAAATAGCTTTGATAACTGGTACTACCCGCGGTATTGGAAAGGCAATAGCACTAAAATTAGGTAAGGATGGCGCTATAGTTGTAGGCACTGCAACTACTGATGAAGGCGCTGAAAGTATTAGTAATTATTTAGATGAAGCCGGTATAAAAGGAAAAGGTATAGTATTAAATGTTAACGATACCGATCAGATTAAGAATCTTTTTACAGAGGTGCGTAAAGAATTTGGTGAAGTAACGATACTTGTAAATAATGCCGGTATAACTCGCGATGACCTATTGGTCCGAATGAAAGATGAAAAGTGGGATGAAGTTATCGGAACAAATCTTAAGGCAATATTTCGTCTTAGCCGTGAAGTGCTACGTGCTATGATGATGGCGCGTTCAGGGCGTATCATCAATATATCATCAATAGTTGGCTCTACAGGTAATGTTGGTCAGTCTAACTATGCTGCTGCCAAAGCCGGGATCCTAGGTCTTAGCAAATCATTAGCACGAGAAGTAGGTAGTCGCAATATAACTGTAAATTGTGTTGCTCCGGGTTTTGTTGATACCGATATGACCCGGGCACTTTCTGAGAAACAACAGCAAGACCTGCTCCAGTACGTTCCACTCAAAAGGCTTGGAAAGTCTGAAGACATAGCATCAGCAGTAGCTTTCCTTGCTTCTCCATCTGCCGGATACATTACAGGTGCAACATTACATGTAAATGGTGGAATGTATATGGAGTAACTATAGAATTAAACTATAAAAACATATAAATATTAATAAAATCTTAATTTAGCATTGATCATCGCAAATTAACTCAAATCAGCACTTCTATCCCAGTTAATAATTATGTTTTTGTTAATGCTAGAAATTTGTTAAAATAGCGATGTTTTTCTTACCCGAGAAAAGGAAGGGCATTTAGATGGAAAAAGTTGAACAACGTATAAAAAAAATTGTAGCAGAACAACTTGGAGTAAATGAAACTGAGGTCAAAAATGAGTCCTCCTTTGTGGATGACTTAGGCGCGGACTCGCTGGATACTGTTGAACTGGTTATGGCGCTTGAAGAAGAATTTGAATGTGAAATTCCAGATGAACAGGCAGAAAAAATACATACTGTCCAGCAGGCTATGGATTATATTAATTCCCATACTAATTAACTTCTTGTACTAATTCATCACATATTCGGAGTCAATTTGCCCAAACGTAGGGTAGTCATAACTGGAATGGGCGTTGTTTCGCCCGTCGGCAACACCACATCAGATGCCTGGACTAACATCCTGAACGGTAAGTCCGGCATCACTCGAATCACTCGCTTTGATGCATCTGCTCTAGCTTCTCAGATTGCGGGAGAAGTTAAAGATTTTGATATCTCTCAGTATATATCTGTAAAAGATGCACGTCGTATGGATATATTTATCCATTACGGTATGGCTGCAGCAATTCAGGCAGTAAAAGATGCCGGTATTGAAAATGTTACTGACTCAGGACTTGATGCTAATCGTATTGGTGTAAATATTGGTTCAGGCATTGGTGGTTTACAGATGATTGAGAATACGGATAGCGCCTATCATGAGGGCGGTCCACGAAAAATATCACCTTTTTTCATTCCTAGTACCATCATCAATATGATTGCCGGCAATCTCTCCATCAAGTATAACTTTAAAGGACCAAACCTTGCCATAGTTACTGCCTGCACAACTGCAACACATTGCATAGGTAGCTCTGCACGTATGATTGAGTATGGTGATGCAGATTTAATGGTTGCAGGTGGTGCGGAGTCGTGCGTAACACCACTTGCTGTTGGTGGCTTTGCCTCTGCAAAAGCGTTATCTACACGAAATAACGATCCGGATACTGCAAGTCGACCCTGGGATATTGGAAGAGATGGCTTTGTATTAGGTGAAGGAGCAGGGATTCTAGTCCTAGAAGAAATGGAACATGCAAAGCGTCGTAAAGCTAAGATTTATGCTGAAGTAGTTGGTTTTGGTATGAGCGCCGATGCGCATCATATGACGTCACCCTGTGATGATGGAGAAGGTGCTGCTCGTTGCATGACAACCGCACTTAAAAATGCAGGTATAAATGCATCAGAGGTTAATTACATTAATGCCCATGGAACCTCCACACGGCTGGGTGATATTGCTGAAACAGTAGCAGTCAAACGTTGTTTTGGTGACCATGCAAAGAAGCTCGTAATGAATTCCACAAAATCTATGACCGGACATCTATTAGGTGCAGCAGGCGGTGTTGAAGCAATATTTACTGCACTGGCGATACATCATCAAACTACACCACCTACCATTAATATTTTTGACCAAGATCCTCAGTGTGATCTGGATTATGTACCTAATACTGCACGTAAAATGAAGATTGAAGTGGCACTATCTAATTCATTTGGATTTGGCGGTACTAATGGAACACTAATTCTTAGAAAAGTATAGTTTTGTCGTTACGTCGTATGTGTACGCTAAAACGCTTTGTTCTTCTTATCTCTATTGGAGTCCTCCTGTTTGCTGGATGGCTCTACTACTATGTCAACACACCTGTCCAGCTTCCTACTGTACCATACGAATTCTCAATCAATTCTGGTAGCAGTCTGACAAATGTTGGCAAACAACTAGCTGAAGCCGGCGTCTTACCTGATGCATGGTCTTTTATTTTACTTTCACGTGTAATGGGACATGACTCCTCCCTTAAAGCAGGAAATTATAAGCTTTCCGAGAGTACTTCACCTATTCGATTACTGGAAATTATTACAGAGGGAGACGTAAACGTTAACCAGGTTGAGATCAGGTTTATTGAAGGCTGGACGTTCCGTCAGTTCAGAAAAACACTTAACGAGCACACTGGTATTCAGCACGATACTGCCGAACTAAGTGATCAGGACATTCTGCAGTTAATTGGTGCGAATGAAACTGTTGCAGAAGGATTATTTTTTCCCGATACATATTATGTTGTTGAAGGCAGCAGTGATACTGTAATACTGAAACAGGCCTATCATATAATGCAAAATAACCTGGCATCGGTATGGGCCGCAGCAAACAGAGACTTACCTTTTGACACCCCTTATCAGGCTCTGATTCTGGCCTCCATAATTGAAAAAGAAACCGGTAAAGATACTAACCGAGACACAATTGCAGGCGTTTTTATCAATCGGCTACGGTCAGGTATGCTGCTACAAACTGACCCCACTGTAATTTATGGTATAGGTGAAAAATTTGATGGAAATCTGCGCAAGAAAGACCTGCAGAAAGATCATGAATACAATACATACACTCGTCCCGGTCTTCCGCCCACACCCATTGCTATGCCAGGGATGGCCTCAATAAAAGCAGCATTGAATCCTGCAAAAACTGATGCCCTATACTTTGTCGCCAAAGGTAATGGAGAATCACATTTTTCCAATAACCTGGCAGATCATAACAGCGCAGTAGCTAAATACCAGAAAAATAAATAAAATTTTCTGGCATCTCTCTGAAATATAATAATTTACCTGATCTGCTATAAGGGAAAAGACATTGTTTTACCCCTCTTCTTACCTATTAAGAACACGTTATTTATTGATAAAGTAAAAAACTGAATAGTTCTATCGAACTAGACATCTACAACTACTGGATACAGATTAAGCCTTTTGATAAAACTTCCGTTATCCAATAATATGAGAAAAAGATTTTTAGTTATTATTTCGGTTCTGATGCTCATTGGAACTTATATGACTACCGTTGCCACTGCTGAAATTTACAGGCATGTGGATAATAACGGTCAGGTCACCTATACCAATACCCGTCTGAAGGGCGCAGAAAAAGTCTATCTTAATAGGAAACTGGCCAAAGTTAAAACGTCAGCCCCTAAGAATTTCCCTAGGGTAAATCGTAAAGTTCAAAAGAAAAGAGATCTCAAACGTAGAAATATTCTCAATAATGAGTTGGCCACAGAAGAAAATCTTTTATTTAATGCAAAGCAAACTTTTAAGAAAGATGATGTATCATTACACAGGAGGAATATTATCGCTCTGAAGAAGGAGCTTAAAAACCTATAATTAAGCCCGATCAATCTTAATTGATATGAAAGTGGTGATTCTATGAAAATCAACAGTATAGTATTTTTAGCCCTGTTTAGTTTCTCCTGTACCACCCAGTCCGAGGTATATAAGCATGTGGATGAGAATGGTAATGTTACATATTCGAATACTCCCCTGAAGGACAGCAAAAAACTTAGTCTGCCCCCACTTATTGTAATGCCGGGAACCGATTTAGAATCAAAAATCAGAACCCCTAAACCTTCAGAAAATTATAACAAGAAACAGCGAAAAGTCGTTAAAAAAATGATTGCTGATGAGGCAAAACTTCTTGAAGATAAGAAAAAAGAGTACAACGATGGTGAACCAGAGCGTTTTGGTAGTGAAAGAAACTACCAGAGGTACCTGGACAGAATCCAGCGGCTCAAAGAGGAAATAGTTTTACATGAGGAAAATATAAGAGCTCTGGAAATTGAATTACAGGATCTGGCCAGTCCTAACTAAATAAGGCGTCAGATCACAGATAAGTTAAACGATATATTACTATCCGGTGAGATCTACCATTACCGGAGTATGATCTGAAGGCCTCTCATTTTTACGTGGCCCTTTATCTATGGCACAGTCAGTACAGTTATCAGCAAGCTTATTACTCAATAGAATGTGGTCTATTCGCATACCCATGTTTCGCCGAAAAGCCATCATTCTGTAATCCCACCAGGTGTAAGATTTATCAGGCTGATCAAATAAACGAAAGCCATCGACCAATCCCAGTTTGAGTAACGCCATGAATGCTTCCCGTTCAGAAGAACTAAATAATACCTTTCCTTCCCATGACTCTGGATCATGAACATCACGTTCTTCCGGAGCAATATTAAAATCTCCTAATAAAACTAGTTTCGGATATTGAATTAATTCTGCCTGTAGCCATTTATTTAATGCAGCCAACCAGTCCAGCTTATATTGAAATTTCTCTGACTCGACACTTTCACCATTCGGAACATAAATACAGATTACCCGCACTTCTCCGTAAGTTGCGGCCAATACCCGTTTTTGGGGATCAACAAAATCAGGTATTGCTGTGACCGCATTACTCCCCATTTGCTTACCAAGTAAAGCCACCCCATTATATGTTTTCTGACCGGAATAAACAGGCTGATAACCCGCATCTATAATCTCAGCTGCAGGGAAATTTTCGTCTTGCATCTTGGTTTCTTGCAGACATAATACATCAGGCTGGTTAACTGTTAACCAATTAAGAACCTGTGGCAAACGAACTTTTAAGGAATTAACATTCCAGGTAGCAAGTCTCATAATCCAGTTGCCAAGCTTTCCTTTTCTTGGAATTAAAAGGATCCTGACGTCGGATCCGGTCTCCCAAGATTTATGGAGTGCCCTCTAATAAGTAACTCTAAAAACCATTCTGACGCAAACAAGCAGCATATGCTTCCTGATACTGCGCATCATTTTTCTGGTTCTCATTGAGCCCATAGAGCCCTCCTCCGGCCCCGCCGGCAATTGCACCAATACCGGCTCCCTTTGCAGCGCCACTACCTCCACCTGAAATCGCACCAATAGCCGCACCTAACGCCGCGCCGCCAAGAGCACCAATTCCCGCATCTTTCACCACTTCTTCAGTCTTGCCTGTCACCTGCTGAGAAGCATAGCTGTTACGCCTTTCCACAACAGCTTGCGGAGGATGTGCGGGCTGTACAGGTTGAGCAGACTGCGATTCAGCAACAAAGATCTCAATACGACGATTTCTTGCCCGATTAGCAGCAGTGTTATTTGCAAAAATAGGCTCGCGTGAACCTCGTCCATCAGTATTTATACGATTTGATGCAACACTTCTGTTGACTAAGTAATTACGCGCACTAGCCGCACGATTGAAAGATAACGGGTTATTAACAGCATCGCTACCCGTATTATCCGTATGACCTATGATTGTCACACTAGTACTCGGATTAGTATTAAGACTTCTGGCAAAACTATCTAATACTGGCCGCATGCTTGGCTTAATTTCTGCGCGTCCGATATCAAATGAAATATCACTCGGGATATCAAGTTTAAGTCGATTATCCGCCGTCTGGGAAACCTGCACTCCTGAACCAGCAGTTGCTTGTTCCATCGCTTTTTTTTGCTCTTCCATTCTATTTGACCATAGATAACCACCGGCTGCGCCAATGGCAGCACCAGACAGCGCCCCTATAGCCGCACCTTTACCACCACCGGCAATTGCACCAATTCCAGCTCCTGATGCTGCCCCCACTCCAGCACCTATCCCTGTGCTTCTTTGTGTCTCTGACATATTTGCACAACCATTAAGTGCAAATGCTACTGATATGGCAATGATTGTAATCTTATAATGCATGATCACTCCCTAAAATGTTAGTAATAATCAGCAGTCACTTTAACAGAGAAAATAAGAAGTTCAAATACCTTTGAATAGCCTCAGTCATACAAGCAATCTTAATAAAGCCAAATATTGACTGACGGCGGGATCAATACTATGACAGAGCTCATCAGAAGCAATCTGCCCCACAATGAGATTACATTAAATAAACCCATGATTTTGTGGTGATCAGTAATTACCATTTTTTATGGTGAAATAAATTATCCGTTTGACAACCAGTTTTACCCTGATGCGTTACTTATCTTATGGATGAATACCATGAATATGATTTTCAGTTTAAAAAATAAATGCATGGCATTAGCTTTTATATGAATCCAATGGAGGCTTACATGAAAAAGATAAAATTAATTTGTTTTGTCATCGCCTTATTTGGGCTAACTCTTAATTCTTCAGCATGGGCCCGTGGAGGCCATCATCACGGTCACCATCGCAGTCATATTGGAAAGCTGGTTCTAGGAATGGCTGTAGGATCAGTCATACGCTATGGCTTAGGATATGAAACACACAGCAGGTACAATGTTTATGGCTCACGTTATTATCTGCCACATAATGCATATCAACCAGTAGTGAGAGTACCTATGATGCCACGAAGGTACCTCATACAATGAAATGCTGCAGGATCATAGCACCCAGCAATAATGCTGCCTTAGCTTAGTAACTGGTAATTCTCTGGCTGCTAAGGGATCCCCAGAGTGACTACTATACTAAGGAGAAATTATGGTACTTCTACGTAAATTAACGGCTCTCATGATGGCCTCCTTACTTACAGCATGTACGAGCATGCCAACCGGTCCCAGCATAATGGCACTTCCCGGCTCAGCTAAAAGTTTTGAAAAATTTCGTATCGACGATAATCAATGCGGACAGTTCGCTCATGACAAGGTTAATAACACCAACCCCGAAAACTCTTCAAAACAGGCCAATCAACAACGTTATGACACGAGCTATGTACAATGTATGTACGGAAAGGGTCATCGTGTTCCTGTATACGGACAATTCACGAATGACCCTGCTTTGAGTAATAAAGGCGATCTGAACAAGAGTATTCCACCTCCGCCACCAGGGAAACCTCCGCCCCCACCTCCCGAATAATGCTTATCTTGACCAGAGAGCAGAAATAAATTTAGCAAACGGTATCATATCTCTGCTTAATAAGCATGTCAGTTACTATGGTTAACCTCGTGGATGATGCTTAGTATGTAACTGCTTTAGTCTTGCGCTAGCAACATGTGTGTAAATTTGGATGGTAGAAATATCTGAATGTCCCAGTAATAGCTGTACAACACGGAGATCAGCACCATGATTGAGCAAATGAGTAGCAAAGGCATGGCGCAGTGTATGTGGTGACAGAGGTTTGCTAATCCCTGCCTTGCTTGCATGACGCCTGATGAGATGCCAGAATGCCTGCCGCGTCATGGCAGAACCACGGGCTGTAACAAATAGAGCTTCAGAAACTTTTCCCTCCAACAGTATGAGTCGAGCTTCTGACATGTAACGGTTTATCCAACTTAATGCCTCTTCTCCAAGCGGCGCCAGTCGCTCTTTTCCTCCTTTACCCATTACTCTTACTACTCCGGTATTCAGACTTACCTGTGCAACTTTTAAATTAACAAGTTCCGATACTCGCAACCCGCTAGCATACAGGACCTCAAGCATTGCCCGATCACGTAAACCTATTGGCTGCTTTACATCAGGTGAATTAAGCAACACTTCTACATCTTTTTCAGTAAGGTTCTTGGGAAGATTACGTGGAAGTTTAGGAGCGCTAATATTTAGGCTTGGATCAGCCTGGATTTTTCCTTGGCGCAATAAAAATCTGTAGAAACGTTTCAAACTAGATAATTCACGACTAGTAGTATTTGCTTTAACTTTAATTGAAACTTTGTATGCGAGAAACTCTAGTAAATCTGAATGGTATGCGTCTATCAAATTTATATTACCGGATTTCTCCAGCCATACACTAAATTGCCGCAGGTCATTGCAATAGCTTTCTAGTGTGTTGCGTGATAAGCCATCTTCCAGCCACAGGGCATCAGAGAACTCATCCAGTAATTCTGTATTAATCTCAGACACATTCATGATGTAACAACCATCGTTTGATATCTAATGGAAACCCATTGCTGGCATTCATGAAACCACCTATTTCACCATTTCTAGCAATAACACGATGACACGGTATGACTATTGGAAGTCGATTAGCTCCACATGCCTGCCCTACAGCACGGGGTGCAGAACACAAATTTGCAGCTATATCTGCATAACTGGAGGTACTACCGCTGGGTATTGTCTTAATATACTGCCATACCCGACGCTGATGAGTAGTGCCACTTATATGTAATGATAAATCAAATACAAAACCAGGGTTCACCAAATATGCTTGCAATTGTTTACAAACTTCCTTAGCAAGGTCATTTTGAAATGCCAAAGGAGGTGTATCAGGAGGTAAATACTCAATATCAGTCAACCAATCCCCGTTGGTTCGAATACCTAAAACTGCAAAAGGGGTTGCAAGTTTTGCCTGATAATCATTTGCCGCCAGATTAGACTCCAAAACGTTAATTGATCTGCTCATGATTACAATACAGCTTTATTATTCATCTATTTTGACTTTATGCAGATAGTCCGGCGATAATTAACAATTATTAAGCTTGCAAAAAACTTGTTGCAAGACCATTAACTATAGGAGCGAAATGTGGAATTTAGCATAAATAATGGAGACCCGGCAAAACAACGCTGTGCTTGTGTAGTGGTTGGTGTGTTTGAAACCAGAATACTAAGTGAAGCTGCTAAGGCCCTGGATAAAAGTGCCAATGGGTATATCAGTAACATATTAAATAATGGAGATATGGAAGGAAAGCCAGGCTCTACTCTACTACTACACAACGTTCCTAACACCATATGTAATAGAGTATTACTAGTTGGACTTGGGGGAAAAAGTGAGTTTCGTGACAGAGAATATCGAAGTGCAATGCGCTCTACTTTCAACAAATTACATGAAACAGGAGCCTCAGATGCAACACTTTTTTTAATAGAGATACCAGTAAAGAACCGTAAAATTGCCTGGAAAATTTCCCATACAGTAATTGTGGCTATGGAGAGCATTTATCGATCTGATCAGCTTAAAAGTAAACGTAATAATGACAAACAACAGCTACAAAAAGTGACATTGAGTACAACAGGAAAAGTGGACTCTGTCACTGGTAAAAAGGCACTGCAATGGGGACTTGCTACAGCGCATGGTATGAGTCTGACAAAAGACTTAGGCAACCTTCCACCAAACATCTGTACTCCAACCTATCTGGCAAAACTAGCTGTAAAGATGGCTAAGGATTACAAACTTAAAGCCACCATTTTAGAGCAAAAAGATATGGAAAAACTTGGAATGGGTTCATTACTATCGGTAGCACGAGGTAGTAGTCAGCCTGCCAAACTTATTACACTTGAATACTGGGGACAAAATAAAAAAGAGAGAACTTTCGTGTTAGTTGGTAAAGGAGTCACATTTGATACTGGTGGCATCTCCTTAAAACCTGCGGCAAATATGGACGAAATGAAATACGATATGTGTGGAGCTGCTAGTGTTTTTGGCACTATTACTGCAATTACCCAGATGCGACTTCCCATAAACGTGGTTGGCATCATTCCTGCCACCGAAAATATGCCTGGTGGTAAAGCCACCAAACCCGGAGACATTGTTACCAGTATGTCCGGGCAAACTATTGAAATACTTAATACTGACGCAGAAGGAAGGCTAATATTATGCGATGCATTGACCTACGCTGAACGCTATAAGCCTGAAGTAGTAATAGATATTGCTACCCTTACCGGAGCCTGCGTAATTGCACTAGGTCACGTAGCATCCGGATTGCTCAGTAATGATGATAAGCTGGCAAATGAATTACTGAGTGCATCTGAGCAGGCTGCTGATCGTGCATGGCATCTACCACTATGGAACGAATATGATGAACAACTAAGAAGTAATTTTGCTGATATGGCGAATATCGGAGGACGTGATGCAGGAACTATTACAGCCTCCTGCTTTCTGTCACGTTTCACAAAAAAATATCGCTGGGCACACTTAGATATTGCTGGTACTGCCTGGGAATCTGGAAAAAAGAAGGGTGCTACTGGCCGCCCAGTACCCCTGCTTACACAATTCTTGACAACACAAGCAACTAAAAAACGCTCCAAAAAGAGATCATGACCCTAATTGACTTCTATTCTGGCTCCAATGATAAGCTACACACTGCTTGTCGTCTGAGCGCTAAGGTGATGCAACAAAATCTGAAAATAACAATTTATATTCCTGATACCAAAATTGCAGATCGGCTTGATGATTTACTTTGGACTTTTTCTTCTACTGCATTTATTCCACACTGTCGTGTAGACGATAAACTCGCATTTGAAACTCCGGTGACAATTAGCCAGAATGACGAGCCACTCCCACATGACAATGTTTTAATTAACCTGCATGACGAACACCCTCCTTTCTTCAGCCGCTTTCTTCGGTTAATTGAAATTTCCGAGACTACAATTAAGGATACTGAAGCGGCACGAACACGATACCGTTTCTACAAAGACAGAGGATATGAGATCCGCCATCATAAACTTCGGAGCGCCTAGATAAATCCAGCTAAATCTTCAAGCACCATTCACTACCGGTTGACTTCTTTATGACACATAAAAATGAAACTCCACCAAAACCTGATGAAAATAAAAGTCTGAAGAAACCGGATACGCTATCACACGCACATCAGGATAAGCCCCCGGTTATTGATGGCATCCCTACACTTACTGAAAAAGTATTTTTGTCTCCTGAAACTTTATCAAGCCAGTCCGGGTTCTCGCTACCACTACGGATAGTGTTAGATGCTACTCTTAAGGAGACAGGAACAAGTATAGATTCTGGTACGCAAGAATCACTTATTAATACACTGAACCGGCATTTACAAAGTTTCTGTTTATCCGATAATCAAAACGATACTAAATCGGTAGAACAAACACAGACATCGACAGATAAAATATCTGCACCTTCCGATATAATAGAAGATCTTCCGGAATCACCAAACTCAACTCCGATTTTAATGGACCTACCTAAAACCTTTGAACCTCAACCAATAGAAGAACGTTGGTATCAGGCCTGGCAATCGGCTGGTTATTTTGAACCTGATCTTGCTCAAGTAACCGATAAAACAGACAATTCTTACTGCATAATGTTGCCGCCACCAAATATTACCGGCACTTTGCATATGGGGCATGCATTCCAGCATACTATTATGGATGCGCTTACACGTTATCACCGCATGCTTGGTGATAACACACTGTGGCAACCCGGAACCGATCATGCAGGGATAGCTACCCAGATTGTAGTTGAACGACAGCTGGACAGCCAAAATATAAACCGGCACGATCTCGGGCGTCAGGAGTTTCTCAATCGGGTATGGCAGTGGAAAGAACAATCAGGCTCCACCATTACCCAGCAAATGAAGCGTTTAGGCACTTCCTGTGACTGGTCGCGGGAACGATTCACGATGGATGAAGGGTTATCACGAGCCGTAACAGAGGTATTTGTGCGGCTTTACCGGGAAGGTTTAATCTATCGTGGCTGTCGACTTGTAAACTGGGATCCTGTGTTACAAACAGCAGTATCAGATCTGGAAGTAGTATCAAATGAAGAAGCTGGTTTCCTTTGGCATATTTGCTATCCGTTAGAAAACGGATTAAATAAAGCTGATGGGCTGGTTGTTGCTACCACCCGTCCGGAAACAATGTTGGGCGACATGGCTGTAGCTGTACATCCGGATGATTTACGATACCAGCATCTTATTGGAAGCCGTGTGTGCTTGCCACTATGTCAGCGTAGTATCCCCGTCATTGCAGACACTTATGTAGACCCAAATTTTGGAACTGGTTGTGTAAAAATTACCCCGGCTCATGATTTCAATGATTATCAAATAGGTCAGCGTCACGAACTTACTCCACAAAGTATTCTCACACTAGATGCAAAAATTAATGATTTCGCACCTTCTGAATACCAGGGCCTTGACCGTTTTGATGCCCGAGAAAGAATTATTTCAGATTTAGAAGCACAGGGGCTGCTAATTGAAACCAAGTCACATAAACTTATGGTGCCGCGTAGTGACCGTACAAACTCTATTATAGAGCCAATGCTTACTGACCAATGGTATGTAGCAATGCAAGAGCTGGCTAAACGTGGCCTGGGTGTCGTAGCAAATGGAGAAATAAAGTTTATTCCGGAGAACTGGACCCATGTTTACAACCAGTGGCTGGAAAATATTCAGGATTGGTGCATTTCCCGCCAGTTATGGTGGGGGCATCGAATCCCAGCTTGGCATGATGAGGATGGCAACATTTACGTAGCTCACAGTCCGGAGGAAGCTCAACAGCAAGCGGGCAACCATATTCTTATACAAGATGAAGACGTACTAGATACCTGGTTTTCATCAGCATTGTGGCCGTTCTCTACTCTGGGCTGGCCAGAGAAAACGCCGGAACTCAGGACATTCCTACCAACTTCAGTACTGGTTACCGGGTTCGATATAATCTTTTTCTGGGTAGCACGTATGATAATGATGTCTCTGTATTTCACAGGAAAAATACCATTTCAAGAAGTATATGTAACCGGCCTGATTCGGGATTCAGAAGGACAAAAAATGAGCAAGTCAAAGGGTAACGTACTTGACCCGCTAGATCTTATAGACGGAATTACTTTACCAGCTTTAATTGCCAAACGTACTACCGGACTAATGAATCCCAGACAGGCAGATTCTATCGAAAGAATCACACGAAAGAATTATCCTGAAGGTATAACTGCATATGGTACCGATGCACTACGTTTTACTTTTGCCAGCCTTGCTTCGCATGGAAGAGATATAAAATTTGATTTGCAACGTTGTGAGGGTTATCGAAATTTCTGCAACAAATTCTGGAATGCTACCAGATATGTAATTATGAATTGCGAAGGAAAAGATGTAGGCTTGGATAAGAATTTACCCTTAGAGTTTTCTGCTGCAGACAAATGGATTATTGGACGCCTGCAACAAGCAGAAAGTGTAGTTGAACAATCATTTCATGACTACCGTTTTGATTTAGCAGCGCGCGAGATATATGAATTCGTTTGGGACGAATATTGTGACTGGTACCTTGAATTTGCAAAGGTTCAGTTAAATGGAAATATTGAATCTGTACAACGCGCCACCCGTCACACCTTAGTAAATGTACTAGAAGTAATGCTACGACTAGCTCATCCTATTATTCCTTATATTACAGAAGAGTTATGGCAAAAAATATCGCCGTTATCAGGTAGACATGGTGCGAGTATTATGCTTCAGCCATACCCTAAAGCTGATTTAGCACGCATAAATAAAGACCCTATGGAGAAAATCCATACACTTAAAGAGATAATTAGTGCGTGCCGTACCCTGCGTGGCGAAATGAATCTATCTCCAGCAATAAAAATCCCGCTACTAGCTACGGGAGATCAGAGTATCCTAACTGAATTCTCTCCCTATTTGATCGCATTGATTAAGTTATCTAATGTAGAGATCATACAAGGTGAATTACCAGACGCAGACGCACCAGTTGCAGTAATAGGCGAGTTCAAACTTATGCTAAAGATAGAAGTAGATGTAGCCAAGGAACGCGAGCGTCTAGCAAAAGAAATCACACGTATTAAATTGGAAATCACAAAATCGGAAACCAAGCTTTCAAACCCTAGTTTTGTCGAGCGCGCTCCAGTACAAGTAGTCACTCAAGAAAAAGATCGTTTATCCGGTTTTGGATCTAAATTGGATAAGCTAAATAAACTATTACAGAAACTGGATTAGACACGGCATATGCTAGGCCAAGTTGGGTTATTTTCCGGATAAGACGAATATCAGGATAGTTTATGGATTTTCTGCCTATTTTTATCAATATAAGAGACCACAACTGTCTTGTAGTAGGTGGCGGTAAAGTTGCCGCTCGAAAAGTTGATTTACTATTACATGCCGGAGCATGTATCACTGTAGTTGCACCAGAACTTGATACAGAATTACTTGAGAAACTAGACCAGGGGATCTTTACCTATCGTGCTGAGACTTTCATCCCGTCTCATCTTGACAACATAGCTCTGGTAATCGCAGCGACCAATAATCTCTTAGTCAATCAGAAAATTTCTGATGCTGCTAAAAAACTGTGCATTCCGGTCAATGTAGTTGACAACCCTGACTTGTGTTCTTTTATTATGCCCTCCATCATTGACCGCTCTCCCGTTTTGATCGCGGTTTCTAGTAGCGGAAAATCTCCTGTACTCGCAAGACTACTAAGAGCCCATCTGGAGACCATAATCCCGGAAGCATATGGACGCCTCGCAACCTATGCCGCTAATTTTCGTGAGCGTGTAAAGCAACGTTTTTCCCATCCGGAAAAACGTCGTTTATTCTGGGAGAAAGAATTACAAGGACCATTTGCAGAAATGGTATTTGCCGGAAAAGATGAGGCTGCTCAAGAATATCTGGAGAATTCACTATCTGGTGAAACTGATGAAATTCCACCTGGGGAAGTATATTTAGTAGGTGCCGGCCCAGGAAATCCTGATCTTTTAACCTTTAGAGCTATGCGTCTGATGCAGCAGGCGGACGTCGTAGTCTATGACCGTCTGGTCTCACCTGAAATACTTAATATGGTACGCCGGGATGCTCAGCGTATCTATGCAGGAAAAGAGCATAGAAATCACTCTATGTCACAGGAATCCATCAATGAATTGCTTGTACGGCTAGCGAAAGAAAATAAACGTGTTCTGAGATTAAAAGGAGGCGATCCTTTCATTTTTGGCCGAGGTGGGGAGGAGATTGAGACACTGGCTAGTTTTGGTATTCCATTTCAGGTGGTCCCGGGAATAACGGCAGCATCCGGAGTAGCGGCCTATGCAGGGATTCCCCTTACCCATCGCAATTATGCTCAGTCTTGTATTTTTGTCGCCGGTCATCTAAAAAATGGTATTGTAGATCTTGATTGGTCCACTTTAGTGAAACCAAATCAAACTATTGTGATTTACATGGGGCTACTCGGATTACCAGTTTTGTGCCGGAAACTTGTTTCACATGGTCTGTCAGACAAGACGCCGGCAGCTATAGTGCAACAAGGCACCACACATAATCAGCGTGTATTAGTTGGTTCGTTAGAAACTTTACCAGATCTGGCCTACTCTTCAAACCTTACTCCACCTACACTCATCATTATTGGAGAGGTGGTTAATCTGCATCAGAATCTTACCTGGTTCGAATCAAAGCATAATCTATATGCTAATAACCATTTAAATTCCAAAGAAGAACCGGTAAAAAAATAATATCGGTTATCATTGGAAAAAATATACATACTAAATACAAATTGTACTACTGATATTTAGTTATTTATTCGGCTGCGGTGTTATGCGTAAATATGGACGGGGGGCATTGTATCCTTTCGGATATTTTTGCTTGATAATTTCTTCATCCTGAACTGTTAGTGGAATAATCACATCATCACCATCACACCAGTTACCAGGAGTGGCTACTGAGTAATTGTCAGTCAGTTGTAGCGCATCAATAACACGTAACACTTCGTCAAAGTTACGTCCGGTACTCATTGGATAAGTGATAATAAGGCGTACTTTCTTTTTTGGGTCAATAATGAAAAGAGAGCGTACTGTCATAGTATCTGACTGATTAGGATGAATCATATCAAACAAAGTTGCTATTTTTCTATCCACATCTGCAATGATTGGAAAACTGACTGTAGCACCCTGAGTCTCTTCGATATCCCTGATCCACTCTACATGTTTATCTGCGGGATCAACTGATAACCCAATCGCTTTAACATCTCGTTTGTCAAATTCTGATTTAAGTTTAGCGGTTAATCCAAGCTCAGTTGTACAAACAGGTGTGAAATCAGCCGGATGAGAAAACAACACCGTCCAGGAGTCGTCTGCCCATTCATAAAATTTGATCCTGCCAATCGATGAATCTTGTTCAAAATCTGGTGCTACATCGCCAAGGCGTAAAGTCATGGCTGCCTCCGTTTGGTAGATGAATGACAAGCTAAATATAATCCGACTAGTTCAAGGATTCAACAACTATTATCCATTATCTACATATCTATGCAATGCTCATGCAATTGTGAGCATCATACAGCACCTTTAAAAAGCTACATAATTTTGTTAATTCGAAGGCTTTTACTCAAATATTTATACCCTAATGTCATTTTACTGAGCCTATTTGCAAAACTGTATTTGATATGGTCAAAGGCATATATCTGATTTTTCAGCTCATATTTTCTACTAAATCTACTAAAAGCGTAATGCCAAGCAAACATGGGGCTTCCATTGACAGAAATCCTATGCTTTGCTACGCTAATCCAATAGGTTACTAATCTGCAATGTACAAAATTTTCAGTACAGCAGCATAATTAAATGTTCTGTAAATTACCAATGAAGTGAATTAAGAGTGTGGGATGGATGTTTGCAATACAGAGATTAAACTGCCTCCCCGGAAATGAATTAGTGATAATACATGATCTCGTTTATTTAAACAGGAGAAGAAAGTCATGGTGCCAGGTGAAATTATAGTAGGGGAAGGCAATATTGTATGTAATGCTGACCGTAAAACAATGAAAATTAAAGCGACGAATACCGGAGACCGGCCAGTTCAGATCGGATCCCATTTTCATTTTTTTGAAGTAAACAGAGCAATTAGTTTCAGTCGTGGAGATGCATTTGGTATGCGTTTAAATATCCCGGCAAGTACTGCTGTTCGTTTTGAACCAGGTGAAGAAAAAGAAGTAGAGCTCGTTGAAATTGGGGGCTCCCGTTCTGCCTTTGGTCACAATGACCTTGTAAACGGTAGCACAACACAAGATGCTAACAAAAAAGAAGCTATGCAACTTCTGAAAAGTAAAAACTTTAAGGATAAATAATTATGAGCCTGACAATCAGTAGAAAGAACTATGCTAATTTATTTGGGCCCACGACAGGTGACAAAGTACGATTGGGGGATACAAATCTTTTTATTGAAATAGAAAAAGACCACAATACATATGGAGATGAATCAAAGTTTGGCGGCGGAAAAAGTATTCGTGATGGCATGGGTCAATCTTCAACCGCAACAAGAGAGCAGGGTGTTCTGGATTTAGTAATTACCGGTGCGATTATAATTGATCACTGGGGAATTGAGAAAGCTGATATTGGTATAAAAGACGGAAATATTGTTGGTATTGGCAAAGCCGGAAATCCGGATATGATGGATGACGTTTCACCTAACATGATAATCGGAGCTTCTACCGAGGTACACGGAGCATATGGATTTATAGCTACTGCAGGTGGAATGGACGCGCATATTCACTTTATTAGCTCTACGTTAATTGAAACTGCTTTATACAGTGGTATAACTACAATGATGGGTGGTGGTACCGGTCCTGCAGATGGGACTAACGCAACAACCGTAACTCCCGGCAAGTGGAACATCCAGAAGATGTTAGAAGCATCCGAAGCATTCCCCATGAATCTCGGTTATTTTGGGAAGGGAAACTGTTCAACTGAACCGCCTTTAGTAGAACAGGTAGAAGCCGGCGCCTGTGGTCTTAAGATTCATGAAGACTGGGGCTCAACACCTGCTGTTATTAATGCATGTTTGAATGCCGCAGACAAACTTGATGTACAAGTCGCCATTCATACCGATACCTTAAACGAAGCAGGGTTTGTGGAAGATACCGTAAATGCAATTAATGGACGTGTGATACATACATTCCATACGGAGGGGGCTGGCGGAGGCCATGCGCCGGATATTATTAAAGTTGCAATGTACCCGAATATTCTCCCCTCCTCTACAAATCCAACCCGCCCCTACACTGTTAATACATTCGATGAACATATGGATATGTTGATGGTATGCCATCATCTAAGTAGAAATATACCTGAAGATGTATCTTTTGCCGATTCTCGTATTCGGCCGGAAACAATGGGTGCAGAGGATATTCTTCATGATCTGGGTATCTTCAGCATGATGTCTTCAGATTCACAGGCAATGGGTCGTGTAGGTGAAGTAATTTGCCGTACATGGCAGACGGCCGATAAAATGAAAAAACAATTCGGGGCACTGGAAGAAGATAAAAAAAATGGCAATGATAACTTTCGTGTTAAACGATATATTGCCAAATACACCATTAATCCAGCTATATCTCACGGTATCGGACAATATGTCGGATCGATTGAACCCGGGAAAATGGCTGACATTGTTTTATGGAGTCCGGCAATGTTTGGCGTTAAACCTGAACTTATCATCAAAGGTGGAATGATCATAGCAAGTAAAATGGGGGATGCAAATGCTTCAATTCCCACCCCTCAACCAGTAATCTATCGCAATATGTTTGGTGCTTATGGCAATGCTTTATTTAAGACTTGCGCAACTTTTGTTTCTAAGGCATCAATAGAAAAAGGAATTGTGGCAGAATATGGGCTGCAGAAAATGGTTTTACCCGTTTCTGGTTGCAGAACTATTGGGAAAAAAGATCTAATCCACAATGATAAAACACCTGAGCTTTCTGTAAATCCAGAGAACCATGAAGTAAAAGTTGATGGTGAAAAAATATCTTGTGAACCAGCTGAAGAAATAGCATTAGCACAACGCTACTTCTTATTTTAATAAATCTAGAAATTTTATACTTTAAATATTGGTGAAACCATGCATTTAACACCTCGTGAAATTGAAAAGTTAATGCTGCACAGTGCAGGAGAGTTAGCAAAGAAAAGAAAGGAAAGGGGCGTAAAACTGAATCACCCTGAATCTATTGCTTTGATTTGCAGTGAGCTGATGGAAGCCGCACGTGACGGTAAAACCGTTGCACAATTAATGCAATTAGGTGCTACATTTCTAACGAAAGCTGATGTAATGGAAGGTGTAGCAGAAATGATACATGACATACAAATAGAAGCCACTTTCCCGGATGGAACAAAATTAGTTACAGTACATGACCCTATCCGGTAATACTAACAATTAGAAATAGGGGCACACTGTTTGTTCGCTCATGCAACAAACAGTGCAAAGAAATTGCAGCTGTCAGTTATGCACTTTTAGAAGGTCTAATGTGTGTTGCTAAAAATTGCCAACAGTCTATAGAAATGTTCCGGCATTGTAGTATGGGCGCACATAAATAGGCTAAAAGTATGATGACCATCAGTAATCAAACTCCTTCTTTATTACGAAACAGTGCTATTCACAATATCAGATTCTGTTAATTCTCAGAACTATACTGATTCCAACAAAAACAGATCGGTCATCATTTCTCTAAACGGGAAAGAATTTTTGCTTACATACGTAAATATCTTTTTAAAATAAGCTGATTATGATTATCAAAGAAATACTTGGCACTAAATCCAATATGGATCTCGCTAATCTAGAAATAGACTTTTTAGAGTTGGAATGGTTTGAAGCATCAAAACGCATCCAGAGCAAAACTACTAATAGTGGAGTACAAATCTCTATAAAATTGTTAAGAGAGGGACAACATCTATCTCAGGATGACATTCTATTTAGAGATAATAAAAAAGCAATCATAATAAATATCAGAGAATGTGAAGCAATTGTTGTAGCGCCTGCTTCATTACTGGAAATGGGTACAGTATGTTATGAAATTGGTAACAAACATGTACCTATCTTTATTCAGGACAATCAAGTATTAATTCCCTTTGAAGAACCATTATTTAAATGGCTAAGTGCTAGTGGATATCATCCTGTAAAAGAAAGCAGACAATTGAAAAATATGCTTAGATCTACACATACTTCGCATGGGTATACTCATGCACACGAACACGATAATGAACAACAATTGTTCACCAAGATCATAAACCTTGCATCAAAATATTCAAATGAAAAATAGTTATATTGGGAGCTTGTTGCACTTATCTGATCCAACCTTACCAATTGGAGGTTTCTCACATTCACATGGACTGGAAACTTATGTACAGTTAAATATCGTACATGATGTAGCATCAACTGAATTATTTATCGTTGAGAATTTGAAATCAAATGTCAAATACAACGATGCATCTTTTGTACAATTGGCCTACAAATCTGCTGCTGCCAATGATTTAGATGAAATAATCCTATTAGACCAGGAATGTACTGCGCTTAAAAGTGCAAAAGAAATCAGACAGGCAAGTCAAAAATTGGGAATAAGACTTATCAAAATATTTAAGCGGCACAAGAATCATGAGTTAATATCAAAATACGATATTGAAATTAAAAAAAATACAGCCTCGGGACACTATTGCATTGCCTTTGGAATTTATGCTTTCCTGCTTGAAATACCATTGGAAGAAACTTTGTACTCCTACTATTACAACACAGCCATAGGCCTGGTTACCAACAGTGTTAAGCTTGTTCCCTTAGGACAATTAGATGGGCAAGATATTATGTTCCGTCTCCAACCTGTTATGGAAAGACTTGTGTCGGAAACTTTAGAAGTAGATCGGTCTTTAGTGGGTATGCTGGATACTGGATTAGACATACGGTGTATGCAACATGAACACTTGTACTCTCGTTTATACATGTCTTGAATTTAATTACAGAAATTGGAGCGCCCAGGAAATGACAGAAGAAAATATTAGAACATATGTGAAAATTGGTGTTGCAGGGCCTGTAGGTTCTGGTAAAACAGCACTGATAGAGCGATTAACTCGTAAACTTAAAGATGATTATAGTATTGGTGTGATTACTAATGATATATATACAAAAGAAGATGCAGAGTTTCTAACAAAGAATAGCATTATGCCAAAAGAAAGAATAATAGGTGTTGAAACTGGTGGCTGCCCCCATACTGCTATCCGGGAAGACGCAAGCATGAACCTTGAAGCGGTTGATGAAATAGCCGGCCGTTATCCTGATATTGAAATAGTACTGATTGAGAGTGGTGGAGATAATCTTTCTGCTACATTCAGCCCTGACCTGGCAGATGTTACTATTTTTGTAATCGATGTTTCAGGAGGTGAAAAGATCCCAAGAAAGGGAGGCCCTGGTATTACACGCTCAGACTTACTAATAATCAATAAAATCGATTTAGCGCCGTATGTAGGGGCGAACCTAGAGGTTATGGAATCTGATGCAAGAAGAATGCGCAAAGGCAGCCCTTTTGTGTTCACCAACCTGGTTACTCTTGAAGGACTTGATAGTGTAGTAGGATGGATAAAGAAATATGTCCTGCTAGAGAAGATAGAGGAACCAAAATTGTTGCGTTAACTTTATAGGCAGGCTTTAACTAACCTGTACTCATAAGGCAAGATCGTGCAAAATTAAATAGGTCCATTAGGAGTTTATCAGCACTTCAGCCCCTAACACAGAGAGACCAATATTCTTCGTAAGAAATACCATAATTAGCAAAGAACACAATTTACACCCTTTACTCTCTTGTTCAGCTACTAATGGATCTGTTCATTAATAAATTCTTAATCAAGCAAATCATTCGTTAGTATTTTTACAGAAATTTTAATACTTCTAATTACTACTCCTATACGATCCAGCCAGTGATCTAATAAAAAAACTCTGGTTGAGATAATTGATTACAAAATAATTTTGAAATCTTCAAAAAAAAGCCGAAACCACAAGGGTCTCGGCTTTTAAAGAAGGGTAAAATTCTAGTTAAAACCCACTTTTCTTATATTTGTATCTGGAAGGCAACTGAGAATTTATCAATTTTCATACCCGCTGCACCAGGAGTATAATTCAAGCTCTTGGTAAACAAGTCACCATGTTGATAGAAAGCTGAAATACGAGCATTGTGGCCATCTATAACATAGTTTACGCCACCTTCGATTTCTTCACGGTCGCTACTTATATCAGGTTGAACACTGACAAACCGACCGTACGGCTGGAATCTGCCAATCCCTACTTTATGAGGAATCAGGTACAAACCATACAGTTGCCATGACTGGCCTGAAAAGACACAAATACATTGCTGTAATGCGCTAGTTGCTGCAGTATAAGGTGCCCAGAATCGTTTGTATTCACCGTTGAACGTAATCACACCCATATTGTTATCGAGTACTTTTTCAAACAACAGGTCAGTTACGATGCCAGTAAAGTCGACCCGGTTTCCAACGGAACCCGCACCATCTTTCTGATGATTAACACCAATTGCAATCGCTAAAATGTCACCGCCGTTACCATAATAAGTACCACTGGTGTAGTACCCAGGATTCTTTTCCGGATTCAGGAAGTTATAGGTGAGGCGACCAGCCCAGCTCATGGCATCTGACTGATTAGGTCCAATTCCCCCAGCTGATCTCGTGCCATTAAATACACCCGCTGAATATTGCAATTGTCCTTCTCCCATTCCAAATGGTTGAGGTACACCTACTTCACCCCAGAAGGTCACACCATTGTCACGTCCATATAGCCCCATACCACTGTTGCCAGTTGCTGCCACACCGGCTCCACCAAACCCAAAGCTATAATCTGCTGGAAAAAATGGTGTCTTGAAACCTTCAAATGTTGCATGGTAGAAAGGACCATTCAGCTCAGCACGGGATGTTGGAACCAACATACGGCCAGCCCAGAGATTTACGTGTTTGTTAAACTCAAACTTGGCGATGGCATCAAGTAGCCCGATAGTGGAATTTCCTCCAGCGTTCAAGCCGAGACCAAGAGATCCAGGTACGGGAAATCCTGGCGCACCAGCATTACCTCCACCCCGACCAAATGAGCAATTAAAACATTCCGTATTGAACTCGAACTTGACATATTTATGGATCTGCCCGTTTAAATAAATACGAGCATTGGGGATACCAAAACCGGTGCTATAGTCATTACCAGCCGGCGCAGCATTCTGTGCGGCAACAAAATTTCCACGTATCCCCATTCCGACACTGATCCATTTAGTATCATCAATGGTAATTTTTCCGCCAGCATATGCAGGTAACGTGGTTGCCATGCCCGCAACCAGTGCGACAGCAACCCCCGTATGCAATAAATTATTCTTAATTTGATCAAACTTCATGTTGAAGCCTCCCTTGTGAGTAATAAAAACAAATTTAAACTCGCTGCCCTTCATTTACAACGTTAATATTATTAACGACATACATCCCCTCTAAATTGAGAGGGTTGTGAGAATTGTGCCTAAGATGTTGGCATATAGCAAGGAATATCAAGATATTTCTCTGTGATAAGGCAATAAAGTGTTGTTTTTCTACAACATCTAAATCTGACTACCCTCTTGCAGTAGCTCAAAAGAGCATAAGTCTTTTACTTCTTTTTATTATAAGTGCTTACACATTAGCAAGGTTGCTTCTTTTATTTTTCCGGTCTGACAAATTAGCTATCCTTAAAAAATATTCCGACCATAAATAAATTATCGATTTGGGCACAGATGGCTGTCTCCGGATAGCTTTACCAATTCAGGGACCGCAGCATTGGTATCCCATACATACATAAGTATAGTACCTTTAAGTATTATACTTACCACGTGAATCTCTTAGTGTGACAGCACGGTTAAACACCGGCTTACCTGGTTTCATATCTAACGGATCGGCTACAAAGTAACCGTTTCGTTCAAACTGAAAGGTTTCTTCCGGCCGGGCCTCATTTAATGAAGGTTCTATATATGCAGAAATAATCTCCTTAGAATTCACGTTTAGAAGTCCCTTGTAATCCCGGCTACTTACGTTTGGACGGGGATCGGAAAACAAATGGTCAAATAGCCTCACTTCACTCTTTAATGCATATTCAGATGAAAGCCAATGAATATTGCCTTTAACTTTGCGTGCTTTGGCTCCGGTTGTGCCGCTCTTGGTGCCAGGATCGTAGCTACAATGAATTTCTTCAATTTCATTACTGGTATTTTTGATTACTTTCACACACTTTATAATATAAGCATAACGTAAGCGTACTTCTACTCCGGGTGCAAGGCGAAAATAGCCTTTTGATGGCTCCTCCATAAAATCGTCTTGTTCAATATAAAGGGTTTTAGTTAAAGGCAATACTCGGTTCCCCTTCTCAGGTTTCAGTGGATGGTTAGGAACCAGGCACTCTTCCTCATAATTATCGGGATAATTGACTATAACAAGTTTTAATGGCTTCAAAACAGCGATACGACGTTGTGCCCGTACATTAAGATCTTCTCGTAAACAATTTTCAAGTACATCCGTCTCAATCCATGAATCTGCTTTACTAACGCCAATACGCTCAGCAAATAAACGAATCGAAGAAGGTGTATAGCCGCGTCGGCGTAGTCCGGCCAAAGTAGGCATTCTGGGATCGTCCCAGCCTTCTACAAACCTGCCCTCAACTAACTCCGTCAAAATACGTTTACTCATCACGGTGTGCGTAAGGTTGAGTCTGGCAAATTCTATCTGTTGCGGATGGCAAGGTACTATGTCTTTTAATTGCATCAGTATCCAGTCATAGAGAGGGCGATGATCTTCAAATTCCAACGTACAAATTGAGTGAGTAATATTCTCCAGGGCATCAGAAATACAATGTGTGTAATCGTACATCGGATAAATACACCATGTATCACCGGTGCGATGATGATGAACCCGACGAATGCGATAAATAACCGGATCACGCAAATTTATGTTCGGAGATGCCATGTCAATTTTGGCTCGCAACACATGAGCACCATCAGCAAACTCTCCTTGTTTCATGCGATGAAACAAGTCCAGATTCTCACCAACTGAACGCTCACGGTAAGGACTGTTTGTACCGGCTTTAGTCAAAGTACCGCGTAAATTGCGGATTTCCTCGTTTGTAAGACTATCTATATAGGCTTTCCCCTGACTAACAAGATACTCCGAGAATTTGCAAAGCTTGTCAAAATAATCGGAAGAATAGTGCAAATGCTCCCCCCAATCAAAGCCAAGCCATCTGACAGAATCAAGTATTGAATCCACGTATTCTTTTTCTTCTTTTTTTGGATTAGTGTCATCAAAACGCAAATGACATACTCCCTGATATTCAAGGGCAAGGCCAAAATTGAGGCATATACTCTTAGCATGACCAATATGCAAATAGCCATTTGGTTCTGGTGGAAAACGGGTTTCTACACGCCCGTTCCATTTCTTGGTACGAATATCTTCGTCAATAATATTACGAATGAAGTTAGAAACAGATTCAGCAGGTAAAGTAGCTGCTGATATATCTTTATTAGTTTTTTTCAAATCAGTCTCTCGAAATATGATGTACCGCACCAATCCTAACGGAATATATTATAGTGTAGATAAAGTAATATGGTTTATCAGGACATATCTTTTACACAAAATATATTAAACATGGGCTGTCTGTGGCACAGATAACGTGGTTTGCTCTACACTGTTACTGCCATGAAACCACTAACCTTCTCCATTTTACGCTTATTGAGTGACGGCGAATTCCACTCTGGGGTGACCCTTGCCCAGCATCTTGATGTGTCTCGTACCAGCGTATCTAACGCATTGCGTGGATTAGAAAAAACAGGAGTTGTAGTTCACAGAGTTCATGGACGTGGTTACCGTCTGCCTGATCCGGTGCAATGGCTGGATAAGGATAAGATTCTTAAATATCTTGTCACTGAGGAAGAGAGCCTTCATCTTGAAGTACTGGACACTACTAAATCAACCAATACTGTACTACTACAAAAAGCCTCAATGGAGGAATACTCGGATAGAAATAAAGCCGATACTATCAGCGTAGTTGCTACGGAACTCCAAACCAACGGACGAGGTCGGCGGGGGCAGCTCTGGCATTCAGGCCTTGGTGACAGCCTTACTTTTTCTCTGTTATGGAATTTCCAAAAAGGAGCGGGGTTTCTGTCAGGTTTAAGTTTAGCTATTGGAATAGCCATAATACGTTCATTAAAATTATCAGGGATAAAAAATGTAACACTTAAATGGCCAAACGATGTAATGTCTCACCACCAGAAAATTGCAGGCATTTTGATTGAATTACGAGGAGATTCGTTGGGACCTACTTTAGCTGTAATCGGTGTTGGCATCAATCTAAAGCTTTCAGCTAGGATAAAATCAGATATTGACCAAAAGACAACAGATCTATTCTCTATTAGTGGAAAAAGCCCGGACCGCAACAAGCTAATGGCCAGATTACTGACTGAACTTATAATAGTACTAAAAGAGTTTGCACAGTATGGATTTAAACCCTTTAGGAATGAGTGGGTACAATATCACGAACTTGAAAATAAACCTGTCACACTATACTTGCCAGACAGTTCGATACAGGAAGGTGTGATACAAGGTGTCACAGACAATGGATCGTTAATACTTAACACTTTAGCAGGTGTTCGTTATTTCAACGGAGGTAATATTAAGTTACGTAAGGTGACATAGCATGACTTATTTAATGGCAATAGATTCGGGCAACACTCATGTTAAATGGGGGTTACATGATGGCAGTAACTGGCTAAAACAAGGAAATATTGCTCAAGATAAAAATATGTTGTTACAACAAGAATGGCAAGCCTTACCGAAACCCCAGGGTGTCATAATTTCTAATGTCTCTAACGCAATAACAAAGAAAAAGTTGTCTGAAATATTTTCCTGCTGGGAAGTAAAACCTAAATGGATAACTGCTCTTGCCTATCAATGTGGTGTTCGAAATAACTACGCTGATCCGTCACTCTTGGGTAGTGACCGGTGGGCTGCATTGATTGCGGCATGGAAGCGGCAACAGCAAGGTTGTTTGGTCGTAGATGCAGGTACTGCTATGACAGTGGATGCCCTTTCTGACACCGGAGAGTTTCTTGGTGGCATTATCGTCCCCGGCTTTGAACTAATGGAAAAGGCACTAGCAACCAATACCACCGCATTACAAAACCAGGAAGGTGAGTTCTCTGATTTTCCAGACAATACTGCAAATGCCATACATAGTGGTACAGTTCATGCTTTGGCCGGCGCAGTAAAACGCATGTCTGAGCTATTTTCTATTACTTTGGGTCACATACCTGAGTGTATTATCAGCGGAGGTGCATCTCAGCAGCTGATGTCTGAACTTAATATGGATGCTAATGTGGTAGATAATTTAGTATTAGAAGGCCTGGTATTAATTGCAGAAGAAAATTCAGAAATAATAGAATAAGTTTAAATTTTATTACTATCCTATCTTGAATATCAGTATCCAGTATTAAAATAAAAACAATTTCATTATCAAAATTTATTTCTCACCCTTTCAATACTACATTGGAACCTAATGTCTGTTTTTCAGCATACGACCTTTTATACAACTATCAATCACCTGCAAGATCTGCCACCGCCAAACGGAGTCGAGATTGCCTTTGCCGGACGTTCAAATGCTGGTAAATCCAGCGCTATCAACACACTTACAAAGCGTGATCGTCTGGCCTTTGTCAGTAAAACACCAGGCCGTACCCAGCACATCAATTTTTTTAAACTTGGGGATAAACATTTTTTGGTTGACCTTCCCGGCTATGGCTACGCTAAAGTTCCATCTAAAGTCCGCCAGCACTGGGATACACTACTAAGTACCTATTTACAAACCAGGCAGCCACTTCATGGAATGGTACTGATTATGGATATACGCCACCCGTTAACACATCTTGACCGACGTATGCTGGACTGGTTCACACCAACTGGGAAGCCTGTCCATATATTGCTTACCAAGGCAGACAAAGTTACCCGGCAACAGGCTGAGAAAGTCCTCCAAAATGTACTAAACTTTTTAGGTGAAACCTACCCACAATGTAGTGCTCAGCTATTTTCCAGTGCCTCTAAAAAAGGAATCAATGAAGCTTATGCGCTACTTGGGAACTGGCTTGGATTAGATCCTCTTCCGTTTCAGAAACAAAACCAAGCAGAACTAAAATCTACAATAAAAAACCCTCGGTTAAAGGGGAAGAAACCGGGGGCAAACTACCTTAATAAGTGATAATTAAGGTTCCAGCTCAGGGAGAAGAGCAGGAAACAACCAAAGTTGTCTGATGATGAGACGATGATAATGAAAGTAAGTTCCCGAAAATTAATTTTTAATTCCTAACTATCATTACAAATAAAACAGATAAATACTACAACACCTTGTTAATTAAAGAATAATTCTCTCTGTTATTTAATTGAAATTTATGATTCCACACTAATATAATGGTTATACTCTGCTAACGTATGGTTACCAGTATTCTCATTACAACTAAATAACTAAAATTTAACCCCCGCTATTTTTAAAACCATTAAACTAAGCTCTATTTGAGCAATACTCCTTATTCATTATTAAATCTTCTTTTTTTATATGAAAACGATGACAAATTACGGACAGTTTCCGCAAAAAAGAATGAGACGTATGCGTCACGACGAATTTTCACGCCGTCTGATGCGGGAAAACTGTTTACTTGCAGATGATCTGATTTATCCGGTATTTGTACTGAATGGAAAGAATCGTGAGGAAAAAATACCCTCAATGCCCGAAATAAAACGACTAAGTGCAGACAAACTAATGCGCCAAGCAGAAAAATGTTTAGAGCTTGGCATACCGGCACTTGCGATCTTTCCGGTAATCGATCCCGAACAAAAATCTCTCACTGCAACTGAAGCACTCAATCCCATGGGACTTGTTCCACAGGTTGTAAAAAAGTTGAAAAAGTCCTTTCCTGAATTAGGTGTCATTACTGATGTCGCACTTGATCCATATACTAGCCACGGGCAAGATGGTCTGATTGATGACAGCGGATATGTAATGAACGATGAAACCGTAGAAGTACTTGCGCAGCAATCGTTGGTACATGCGGAAGCTGGGGCCGATGTGGTAGCACCTTCAGACATGATGGATGGACGCATTGCAGTGATACGCAACACCCTTGATAGCAAAAAATTCATTCATACCCGCATACTCGCCTATTCTGCAAAATATGCCTCTAATTTTTATGGCCCATTCCGCGACGCGGTGGGCTCGGCTACAAATCTGGGTCAAGGAAATAAAGAAACCTATCAAATGGATCCGGCCAACTCTGATGAAGCAATTTGGGAGGTGGAAATGGATTTGGAGGAAGGTGCTGATATTATTATGATAAAACCTGGTATGCCCTATCTTGATATTGTGCGGCAAGTTAAAGAGCGGTTTAAAGCACCCACGTTTGTCTATCAGGTCAGCGGTGAATACGCCATGCTTAAATCTGCCGTGCTAAATGGTTGGCTTGATGAAGAAAAATGCGTACTTGAATCGTTGTTAGCTATGAAGCGTGCAGGGGCAGACGGAATCCTGACTTATTATGCTATTCATGCGGCTAGCTGGCTTAACCTGAATAAGTAAGAAACATATATAAACTATGTCCTGACAGAATAGAAGAAAATCATCGCTCCTTTTCTCTGCTCCGAGTTAACAACCAGACTACTGTTTCACCAGAAACTAATTCCACTCAATAAAATCCGGAAATTTGACTGTACTGTCTGAATCATTGTCTGAACCACTACTGTCTTCAGGAAGCATACGTTCCTGAAGAAAAGATTCCATGTCTCCAAAATTACTACCTGCCTCTGGAGGCAGATTTTCCTGAAAAAAGTATTCTAAAATTTCACCTTCTTTATCTCTAAATCCTGTTGCAGGATTAATTCTCGCCGTTACTATACCTTTGGGAACAATCTCCTCTAGAATAATACCATCAGGATTGGTGTTGCTTAGTTTAGGCACATCCTTCAAGGCTTTGCCCATATAGCTTATCCACATAGGCAGGGCAGCACTCGATCCTGTTTCTCTGTTACCAAGAGATTTAGGATTATCATAGCCAATCCATGCGACCGCTACCAGATTAGTTTGAAAACCACAGAACCAGGCATCAACAAAATTGTTGGTGGTGCCGGTTTTCCCAGCCAGATCAGTACGGCCTAATTTCTTTGCTCTAACCGCAGTACCTCTCTGTACGACATCTTTCAGCATACTGGTCATAAGATATGCATTGCGTGGGTCTATTATCTGCTTTGCATCCACACCTGCTAGTACAGATTGTGTTTGCTCCAGTACTTTTCCTTTTTCATCTTCAATTCTCTCAATTAAGTGTGGTGCAACGCGGAAACCACCATTCGCAAATGCTGCATAACCTGTAACCATCTGTATTGGAGAAGCCGAACCCGCACCAAGCGCCATAGGAAGGTATGGTGGATGGAGCTTAGGATTAAATCCAAATCTGGTAATGTAGTCTTGAGCGTACTGGACTCCAATAGCCTGTAGAATACGAATAGACACCAAGTTCTTTGATCTGGCAAGCGCCTCTCTCATCCGTAAAGGACCTGCAAATTTACCTGCATAATTTCTAGGCTCCCACTCCTTACTTCCAGTTTCCTCAGCAGTAAAAAAAATTGGCGCATCGTTTATAACAGTAGCCGGAGTAAACCCCTTCTCAAGAGATGCAGAATAAATGAACGGTTTAAAACTGGATCCCGGCTGACGCAAAGCCTGTGTAATATGGTTAAATTGATTACGGTTAAAGTCAAACCCCCCTACCAGTGCACGAATCGCTCCGTCTTCTGGATCCATTGAAACCAAAGCTGCTTCAGCCTGAGGAAGCTGTACAATATGCCATGTTTCCTTTTCACTCTTTATTACCCTGATCAGCGATCCTGGGCGGATACTTTTTTTACCAACGCCTGTTCTCTTATTAAGGAGTTTTTTTACGAAACTAAGACCATCATCTACAATTTCTATTGTTTCACCGCCTTTACGGTATGCACGAACTATTTTGGAATTTGCAGCTAACACTACTGCTGCATGAATACCATCACTAACCGGTACAGCTATAAGAGCTTCATCCAGCACTTCATTCTGATCGGCGCTATCTTCAGGCAACTTAATAAACCCCTCAGGACCACGATATCCATGACGTTTATCATGACTCATTACACCCTGACGTACGGCTTCGTAAGCTGCTTCCTGATCCAGCTGTCTCACCGTTGTATAAACCCTGAGACCCTTAGTATAAGTTTCTTCCTTGTAACGTTCATATACCTTTTGACGCACCATCTCAGCCACATAATCAGCACGTAAAGGGAATTCTCGTAATTGATGTTTCTTGTAAACTACTTGTAATTCCTGTTTTTTTGCTTCCTTAAACTCCGGATCAGAAATAAAATTTAGTTCTTCCATACGCCTCAATACATAGAGTTGACGTGTTTTGGCCCGCGCCGGATTTACCACCGGATTATAGCGGGAAGGTGCTTTAGGCAGACCGGCCAGCATAGCGGACTCGGCAACAGTAATATTACTAAGTTTCTTTCCAAAATAAACCCGGGCTGCAGAAGCAAAGCCATAGGAACGCTGCCCAAGATAAATCTGATTCATATAAAGTTCCAGAATTTTGTCCTTGCTCAAGCTGTGTTCGATCTTGAATGCAAGCAAAGCCTCACTAAATTTTCTTGTTAGTGTTTTCTCTCTAGTTAAAAAGAAATTTCTCGCCACTTGCATAGTTATAGTGCTCGCTCCTTGTCGTACTAAACCAGATGTAAAATTAGAATAGGCAGCACGCAGCACGCCTAAATAATCCACGCCGCTATGCTGATAAAAACGTTCGTCCTCTGCGGCAATAACTGCCTGCTTGAGGTTTTCAGGTACCGCATCAATTTTTACTAAGTCTCGGTGCTCTTCACCAAATTCACCAATTAGCAAACCTTCTGCGCTATAAATCCTTAAAGGAATCTTTGGTCTGTAATCAGTCAGGATTTCAAGTGATGGGAGTGTTGGTATCGTAACAAGTGCAGCAAAGATAAGTAGAAGGGCTCCCAGTAAACCTAGTGCAAAGGACGTTCCAACTATGTAAGCAAACCAACGCGCTAGCATAAAAAATAAATTCTAAACTGTGAATATAACATCATAATTTTAAAGATTTAATTAATTTTTTCTTACAGATAATGGTATATCTCTAAACATTGCCACAAAAAATACCGTAAAAGACTTAGTGACCTTATAAAACAGCTAACGTTCATTCATATGCAACGGTCTTTGGAAGGCAATTTACATAATTATTTACAATTAAAGGGCTATATACCGCTTACTTCCACAAATACCCTGCATTTAGGCTCTGCCAAAATACACGCACCTTAATTATAAGAGAAAAATACAAACTAAATAATATTTTGCATGTTCTTTTAGCTTCTAAGATCTTTTAGTCTATTTATTTTATATATATTGCCGATAGTTAACCTATGTTCAATAAAGAAATCAATATAAATCTGGACTTATTCCAGACGAAATCACCACAACTGATTGGCGTGGACATCAGTCCGTCATCGGTAAAGATGGTTGAGCTCTCTGTATCTGGAAAAGACAAAGATTCATATCGTATTGAACGATATGCTATTGAGCCCTTACCTAAAGATGCCATGCTTGATGGTAACATTGTTAATCTGGAAGCAGTTGGTGAAACCCTGGAACGAGGTTTGAGACACCTGGGAACACGACTCAAGAACGTAGCTATGGCCTTACCAGCTGCAGCAGTAATCACCAAGACAATTATTGTTCCAGCTGGACAACGTGAAGACGATTTGGCATTCCAAGTTGAAACCGAGGCTAATCAATATATTCCTTTTGCACTGGACGAAGTAAATCTCGATTTCCAAGTAATTGGACCAGCACCAAATAACCCGGAAGAGGTTGAGGTATTAATCGCTGCATCTCATAAAGAAAAGGTAGAAGATCGTATAGCTGCAGCGTTGACTGCAGGACTAAAAACTGTAGTTATGGATGTGGAACCGTATGCTGCACAAACTGCCTTTGATTTAATTGGACGCCAGCTTCCTAACGGTGGAACAGATCAGGTTATTGCAGTTGTAGATATCGGTAGTACCGTCATGAGTATTAACGTATTACTCAATGGACAATCGGTTTATATGAGAGACCAACCATTTGGTGGGCACCAACTTTCTCAGGATATACAACGCTGCTTTAACCTTTCTCCAGAAGAAGCAGAAACCGCCAGGCGTAACGATAATCTTCCGGATAACTATAAGTCAGACGTATTAATTCCATTTTGTGAATCCTTAGCACTGGAAGTTGCCCGTGCATTGCAATTCTTTTTCTCTTCAACTCAGTATACTGAGGTAAATTATATTTTTCTGGCTGGTGGATGCGCTGCTATCCCCGGGTTAGAGGAAATTGTTGCCACCCGTACACAGGCAACTACATTAATTGTGAACCCATTTGCTGACATGACTCTTTCTAACCGTGTCAGACCTAACTTACTAAGCGCAGACGCTCCTTCGCTTCTGATTGCCTGTGGCCTAGCTATGAGGAGTTTTGATCCGTCATGATCCGCATAAATTTACTTCCTCATCGTGAGATTAAACGTAAAGCCCGGCAGCAACAATTCGCTACCCTGTCAGGTTTAACGTTGTTCCTCGGAATCCTAACTGTAGGGACGGTCCATCTCATGATCACCGGACAAATTGAACACCAGGAAAGTCGCAATACATATATGACAAACCAAATTGCGGTTCTTGACAAACAGATTGATGAAATAAAGAAAATAAGAGCGCAGACTCAAGCACTGCTCGCACGTAAGACAGTAGTTGAGACCTTGCAGGACAACCGTTCTGATGTGGTACATCTACTTGATCAATTAGTACGGTTACTTCCTGATGGTGTTTACCTTCAAAGTATCAAACAGACCAATCAGGTAATTAATCTGGCAGGATATGCCCAGTCAAACGCACGAGTATCTACTCTGATGCGCAAACTGGAGTCTTCACCCTGGTTGGGATCACCATCCTTGATTGAGATCAAGGCGTCTAAAGTAAATAACACTCGCCTTAATAAATTCAGTCTTAATGTAACTCTTATTCGCTCACCGCAGAATACAGAGGCTGGAAATTCTACCCCGGGTATTGTCGCCGTAGCGCCCTAGAAAAATTAAATATTTAAATTGATGATATGAACCTGATAGAAGAAATAAACCAACTTAATACCAAAGATCCGGGAAGCTGGCCTCTGGCAGTTAAGTCTCTGGCACTTGCTACTATACTTGTTGTAATAGTTACTGCTGGTTATTTCCTGGACTGGCAAGAACAATGGGAATCTCTGGAACAGTCCAAGGTAAAAGAAGTAAAACTTAAAGAAACATACATGGTAAAAAAGAAAGATGCTGTAAATTTAGATATTTTACGACAGCAATTAAAGGATATTGAGATCTCTCTTGGCGCCCTTTTGAAGCAATTGCCACACAAGTCTGAAATGGATGCCCTTTTGATAGATATTAACCACGCAGGGCTGGGACGCGGACTACAATTTGAGTTATTTAAACCAGCAGCCAGTGAAGTAATATCAGAATTTTATGCCGAGTTGCCAATAACTGTTCGTGTCACCGGGAACTATCACGACATCGGAGCCTTTGCCAGCGATATCTCACAGTTGCCACGTATCGTTACACTTAACAATATTAGTATTGCCCCTGATACAAAGAATGATGGGTTAATAATGAATGCTACAGCAAAAACTTTCCGTTATTTGGATGAAGAAGAAACTGCCAAACAAAAGAAGGGAGGTGGCAAATAATGAAGTGGGCGCGTCTATTACTACTGATACTTCCTTTAACCTTATCAGCATGTGGTAATGAGACACATACTGATCTTGAATTATTTGTCAAAAATTCTGGAAACGGTTTACGCGAACAAGTAGTTCCTGTACCTGAAGTACAGCCATATTCTCACTTTCCTTATACAGCATTTGAGATCCCTAACCCCTTCAAACCCCGTAAGAATAAACTGGCAAAAGGCGAAGGTGGAGGGCTTCAACCTGATTTCAGCCGCCGTAAAGAACCCTTGGAAAAGTTCCCTTTAGAGAGTTTGAAGATGGTTGGCTCCCTAGAACAAGATGAGAGATCATTTGCACTTATTAAGGATCCTGACAGTACTCTCCACAGAGTTAAAGAAGGCGGCTACCTTGGACAAAATTTTTGGTTAATTTCTGATATATCAGAATCTGAAGTAAATTTAAAAGAAATCGTTCAGGACAGTACCGGCGACTGGTCTGAACGTATCAGCACTTTAATGCTTGAAGATCAGGAGTAGAATAAATGAACGTACTGAATACTATTAATCCTTATGTTTGGCTCAGATGCGGATTATTATTTGCCATAGTATTACCCACATTCGCTGCCAACCCGGATCCGGTATCCTCTACTAAAGCTCCTCAATTTAGTATTGAAAATATTAGTGCCTCTACTTCTCCGGGGAATCTTCTGGTAATCAAGGTATCCATGAATCAACCTCTTACTAACCCCCCCCCCCCCCCCCCCCCCCCCCGCAGGTATTTCCTTAAATAACCCAGCTCGGATTTATTTTGATTTTCCTGATACTTCTAATGCACTTGGTAAAAAGTCACAGGATATGGGTGAAGGTGCATTACGTAGTTTTAATATTGCGCAGTCCGGAAATCGAACCCGTTTAGTAATGAACCTTACTAAGCCTCTTGTTTATGAAACAAAAATTGAGGGTAAAATTCTTTTTATCTCGCTTAGGGATGAGACAACTGGAAATATCACATCCGGTACAACTGCACACTTTACTGAAGACAGAACTAGTGAACAAGAGCTCAGTTTGCGTGATGTGGATTCCGTCGTGGTGCTGACGGAGAAGGTCGTATACAGGTTGATCTGTCAGGCTCTGGTGCCGGAGTTGATGTCCGCAAACAAGGTAAAAAATTAATAGTTGAGTTTCTTAAAGCAACCTTGCCACCTAATTTAGAGCGACGGTTAAATGTTGTAGATTTTGCCACACCAGTACAAACTGTAGAGACCTACTCTCATGGCAAAAATGTACGTATGGTGATTGAATCCAAAGGCCAATGGGAGCATTCGGCATATCAGGCAGACACAAAATTTATCCTGGATGTCAGATCCCTGGCTGAAGATTCCAGAGAATACGCAAGAGGAAAGCCTAATAAAAGTGGCTATGTTGGTGAAAAACTTTCTCTTAATTTTCAGAATGTAGAGGTTCGTGCAGTACTACAGGTAATTGCCGACTTTACTGGACTTAACATCATTACCAGCGACACAGTCACCGGTAATCTTACCTTACGCCTAAAAGATGTCCCGTGGGATCAAGCTTTAGATATTATGCTTCAGGCTAAAGGACTTGATAAGCGCCAGGTAGGAAATGTGATCTTAATAGCGCCACGAGACGAAATTGCAGCTAAAGAAAAGCTAGCTTTGGAAGCACAACAGCAGATTTCTGACATAGAGCCGATCCACACTGAAAGCTTCCAAATGAATTATCAGAAAGCTGATGCAATGCAGGCGCTATTAGGTGACACAAATCAGAAGATGTTAACTAAGCGTGGCAGCGTGGCTATAGATGCCCGTACTAATACTTTGTTTGTAAGAGACACACCAACCCAATTGGAAGAGATTCGCAAATTACTGGAGCAAATAGATGTTTCCGTCAGACAGGTAATGATAGAAGCACGTATTGTGGAAGCATCCGATTTATTCAGCCGAAACCTAGGCGCACGTTTTGGTGTTCAGAATGCAACAAACATTGCAAATCGCAGGCTTGGAATTAGTGGCTCCTTAGACGGGACCTCAGGTTCGGCCGGATTAGCTGGTGGTGGTACTCCGAGTGGAGTTCCTCCGCTTAACGTTAACCTGCCTGCAGCAGGACTTGCAGGTGTCTTAGGCGGACCTGCCGCACTCGGACTCAGCTTAATGAAAATTAATGACGGTACTCTGATCAATTTGGAACTATCAGCACTGGAAGCTGACAGTCAAGGTAGAATTATTTCCAGCCCACGAATAGTTACTGCTGATCAGATAGAGGCAACTATTGAACAGGGTATTGAAATACCCTTTCAGCAAGCAACTAGCAGTGGTGCTACCAGTATCTCATTCAAGAAAGCAGTTCTTAGTCTCAAAGTCACTCCGCAGATCACACCCGACGACAATATCATTATGGATCTAAATGTTAATCAGGATTCCATAGGGGTGACTACACCTGCCGGGCCTGCAATTAACACCAAACGTGTGGACACGCAAGTATTAGTGGAAAATGGTGGTACAGTAGTTATCGGCGGAATTTTTAGTCGAACAGAAAATAAAGCTGTCAACAAAGTACCGCTTCTGGGAGATATTCCTTTACTGGGCATAATGTTTAGGAATACTGCAAAACAGGATGATAAAACAGAACTAATGGTATTCATTACTCCAAGAATATTAAAGGATAGCCTCAATCTGCGCTGATCATATATGACTTATTTCATAAAAAAATAAAAAAAACTATATTCACTGTAATCAAAAGCCGCACCAGATTAATCTGGTGCGGCTTTTTTGTTTCTACGCGATTTGTATTTTTTCCGCTACAATTGACCATATTGAATCATCTGATCCAAGCGGAAACGTGAAGAAAATAAATCATACAGAGGGAAAAACAGATAGTACTATTATTTTAATAGGTATGATGGGTGCAGGGAAAACTACAATCGGAAAATCTCTGGCTAATTATTTAGATAAAACTTTTATTGACTCAGATCATGAAATCCAGAAGCGTACTGGTGTCAAGATACCTGTAATTTTTGAAATAGAAGGTGAAGCAGGTTTCCGCAAACGTGAAGCAGACATGCTACAGGAATTGTTAAGAATCGATAATATTGTTCTTGCAACGGGAGGTGGCATAATTCTAAATAAAGAAAACCGTAGACTTTTAAGGCAGAAAGGAACAATTGTTTATCTGCGGGCAACTGTTAATGATTTGTGGCATCGGACTCGACATGATAAAAATCGGCCGTTACTCCAAACTATAGACCTCCAGGCTAAATTTGCTGAGCTATATGATCAACGTGACCCTATCTACCGTGAAATAGCACATATTGTTGTTGAGAGCGGGAAGCAAAGTGTCCCTCAAATGGTAAAATCACTTGCCCAGCAACTTGCCGATCCTGCTTTAAGATAGATTTACTGAAATAAGTACATTATTACAAATTAGCCAGAGCGATATAGCGTTGTAAAACATTCATTCAGATTGCCTTGATATTAATCATACAACATGCAAACCATTTCCGCATTTATTTCCACAAAGTCAGGCCAATATAGTTACCCGATTTATGTTGGCAGTAATATATTAAGCAAGCATCACCTTATACTTCCACATCTGGCACAAAAAAAGGTTGCCATAGTCACTAACACCACCGTGGCGCCTCTATACCTTGATAGGCTTATAGACACGCTTGAAAAGAATGAAGTAAATTCAATCCCAATTATCCTTCCTGATGGTGAAGAATATAAAAACTGGCAAACATTAAATCAGATCTTTGATGCTCTTCTAACAAATCAGTGTGAGCGTAATACCACAATTATTGCTTTGGGAGGCGGGGTCATTGGTGACCTTGCCGGGTTTGCCGCAGCTACTTATATGCGAGGGGTACCATTTATACAGATCCCAACCACACTATTGGCACAGGTTGATTCTTCAATTGGGGGCAAGTCCGGTATTAATCATGATCTTGGGAAAAATTTGATCGGTGCATTTTATCAACCTCGTATGATATTGGCAGATAGTACAACTCTTGATACCTTGCCAAAGCGAGAATTTATAAGTGGAATCGCTGAGATAATCAAGTATGGCTTAATCCGAGATCATGTATTTTTTGAATGGCTCGAGAAAAATATGACCAGACTTTTAGCAAGAGAACATAAAGTATTAGATGAAGCAATAGAACGTAGTTGCAAGAATAAAGTTGAAGTTGTAGCAGCTGATGAACGTGAACATGGTGTAAGAGCAATCCTCAACTTAGGCCATACATTTGGCCACGCAATCGAAAATGCAATGGGATACGGCACATGGTTACATGGTGAAGCTGTGGCAGCTGGCACTGTACTGGCTGCAAAATTATCAGCACGTATGCATTTAATTGGAAATATTGAAGTTGAGCGTATTAAAAAAATCTATTTACAGGCAGAGCTTCCTATTATTGTTCCTGGTCTTGATACTGAAAAATACTTAAATCTAATGGGACGGGATAAGAAAGTGGAAAGAGGGAATATTCGTTTCGTACTACTTAAAAATATTGGTGACGCTACAGTATGCTCTGATGTACCCATAAAAATATTGACTGAAATGCTTGAGGAATGTTCCATCAATGAGTGATTTAGCAACCTATGCAGTATCATCTGAAAACTCTCGTGGCCGCAATATCAGGGAAAAACCACCACTTGGACGCAGTGAATTTCAACGTGACCGAGACCGTATAATTCATTCTTCCGCATTTAGGAGGCTCGAATACAAAACACAGGTATTTGTTAATCACGAAGGAGATCTATTTCGTACACGTCTAACTCATTCTTTGGAAGTAGCTCAAATTGGCCGCTCTGTTGCACGTAGTTTGCAACTCAACGAAGACTTGGTAGAGGCCATTGCTCTGGCACATGATCTTGGCCATACTCCGTTCGGCCATGCTGGTCAGGAAGCACTAAATGAATGTATGAAGAATCATAATGGCTTTGAACACAATCTACAGTCGCTGCGTGTGGTAGATATATTGGAGGAGCGATATGGTGCATTTGACGGATTAAACCTGTGTTTCGAAACTCGTGAAGGTATACTAAAACATTGCGCAAAAAAAAATGCCAGAAAATTAGGTGATGTAGGTAAACGCTTTCTAACAAATCAAAGGCCATCTCTGGAAGCACAGCTCACTAATCTTGCTGATGAAATAGCATATAATAATCATGATGTTGATGATGGATTACGTTCCGGCCTTATTACGCAGGAAGAATTAGAAGAAGTTAGTATTTTCTCCCGCCACCTGGCAATGTCAAAGAAACTTTACCCGAGAATATCAGGACGAAAGTTGATACATGAGACGGTTCGATCCATGATCAATACCCTGGTATCAGACCTGATCAAACAAAGTACCGCTAATATCAAAAATGCCCGGCCAGATAATTTACAATCTGTTTCGGTAGCACCATATCTAATTAGTTTTAGTGAAAAAACTAAGAAAGAACAGCAGGAGCTAAAAAAATTCTTGCGAAACAATCTCTATCAACATTTTAAAGTAGCACGTATGAGCAACAAAGCGCAGCATACAGTGAAAATGCTATTCAATGTATTTAGTGAAGATACCCGATTACTCCCACCAAAATACCAGATAAAATCCCGTAAAAACAAATACCAGGCAATAACTGACTATATCGCAGGCATGACTGATCGATATGCAATTAGAGAATATAGAAGACTGTTTACAATTAAGGAAAACTGAATTAATACTTAACTAATTAATATAAAATATGGATCACCTGATATTGATCGTTATAACGAATTATTCTTTTCAGCAGTATACGAAAAAGGCAATCACTGATAACATTCTCCGCTTTGAAACAGAGATGGGAAAAAGTTTGAGCAAGTATAACAGGATCATCCACCCCTCTCTTCTACACCAGTTTAACTATTTACAACAATAGATACTTCCTCCGGAGCCAAGATTTAATAAAGAGTAATGCCCTTATAAGCTTCCAAATGACAAAACCAAGAAATGACACGCTACTGAAAGCTCTACTGAAACAACCTACTGAGTACACGCCGGTGTGGTTGATGCGCCAAGCCGGACGCTATCTCCCAGAATACAACCAGACACGAGCTCGTGCTGGTGATTTTCTTTCTTTGTGCAAGAACCCAGACTTTGCTACAGAAGTAACCATGCAGCCTCTGGCACGCTACTCACTGGATGCAGCAATCTTGTTTTCTGATATTCTGACTATCCCCGATGCAATGGGACTCGGTCTGTATTTTGCAGAAGGCGAAGGGCCTAAGTTTGAGCGTCCCTTACGTGAAGAATTGGAAATTCGTTCACTCACGATACCGGATCCTGCTGTACATTTAAGCTACGTGATGGATGCGGTTTCACAAATTCGTAAGACCCTGGATAATCGAGTGCCGTTAATTGGTTTCTCCGGGAGTCCGTTTACACTTGCCTGCTATATGATAGAAGGTCGTGGCGGTACTGATTTTCGCCAGATCAAAACGATGCTTTACCAGCGGCCTGATTTGCTACACCATATTCTAAATATCAATGCACAATCAGTGACTAGTTATCTAAACGCACAGATTGAGTCTGGCGCACAAGCTGTTATGATTTTTGATACTTGGGGAGGAGTATTGTCACATTCTGCCTATCAGCAATTTTCTTTACATTATATGAAACAAATATTAGCAGGACTAAAACGTGAGCACGATGGCGAACGTATTCCCAGCATCGTTTTTACCAAGGGTGGCGGGCTATGGTTAGAAAGTATTGCTGAGAGTGGCTGTGATGCACTAGGGCTTGATTGGACCATAAATATTACTGAAGCGCGAAAACGTGTAGGACATAAAGTTGCGTTACAGGGCAACCTTGATCCCGCTGTCCTATTTGCAACACCTGAGATAATTACTACTGAAGTAGAAAAGATTCTCAAAGATTATGGTAGCGGCAGCGGGCATATATTCAACCTTGGCCATGGCATCTCTCAGTTCACCTCGCCGGAGAGTGCTTTAGCCTTGATAGAAGCCGTTCATTCTCTTAGTAAAAAGTATCATTAGTAATTTCCACTAATTAGTTAAGGAGGCTTATTGTGTCAGGAAATATCACTTCATTTCTAATCTTATGCTTGTCATTGTTACTGGCATCCTGTGCTAATCTTAAACAAATTACGGATACTATTACTCACAAGTCAGATCCCACGCATAATAAAACTGGGCTTTATATCTTGCCTGATCTGGATCATGGTCTAATACAGTCTCCGATTAACATTCGTTCTTTCAAAGAAGAGACAACAAACACACATGAAATAACTATCCATTTTCAGAATAAGATAAAGGCGGTTGAAAACTTAGGGCATACTGTACAGCTAGATTTTTCTGAAGGCAGTACCATCTCTTATGAAGGGCTGGAATACGGTTTTAAGCAAATGCATTTCCATACCCCTTCCGAACACCTGATTGACGGGATGACTTTCCCGATGGAGATGCATATTGTCACCAGCATGGCTAAGAATGGTACTCCCCGCTATCTGGTAATTGGTATTTTATTCAAAGAGGGTCAGGCTAACAAGTTTATTGATGAATTTTTAAGCCTGATACCAAAAACAGAACACTCTCTGACTCCATTAAAAGAAGGTATAGTGAAATTAGACGACTTATTTTCTAGCTCTGAAGTAGACGATGGGGGAAACTTCTACAAACTGCATCGTGTCGGAAACTTCTATCATTACCAGGGATCGTTAACAACGCCACCGTACACTGAGACGGTACAGTGGTTTGTATTTAAATATATTATAGAAGCTTCTCCGGAGCAAATTAGAACCATCAGTACTATTGAAGGTAACAATGCTCGGCACATCCAGGGAGTATTTACTCGTGGTATTGATTAATACAATATATTACATTGTGTAAGCAACTAACTTGCGGTAAAAACCAAGACGACGTGAATCTATTTTCTTTTCTTGGACAGCTCTGTCAAGCGCACAATCCGGTTCATTTATATGGAGACAATCACTGAATTTACATCGTCCGATGTACGGATGAAATTCTATGAAGCCCCATGCCAGATTTGTATTACTAATATGGTGTAAACCAAACTCCTGAATTCCGGGAGAATCAATAATGTGTGTATTCTTATTCAGGTGATAAAGCTGCGCGTGTGTAGTTGTATGTCGTCCACTATCAAGAGTACTGGAAATTTTAGCAGTAGCACGGCCGGCATTCGGAACAAGAGTATTGATAAGAGTTGATTTTCCCATCCCGGATTGACCGACCAGAACGTTTAGATGACCTTGTAAATATGGTAAAAGAGGCGTGATATCCGTTTTTGCACTTAGTTGTAATAATGTATATCCTATCTTTTGGTAAAGTGAGAGACTGGGCAGAACGACACGTGTAGGCTCAATAAGATCCGTCTTATTAAGAACAATTAAAGCCTTAATATTCTGATTCTCAGCAATAACGAGACAACGATTCACCAGTTCCTCGTCAAAACTAGGTACGGCAGCGATTACAATAATAATTTGGGTAATATTTGCAGCAATAAGTTTTTCACGAATAGTGTTGCTGCGATATATCAGTGTACTGCGCGGGAAAATAGCTTCAATCACACCCTGGCCAATTGTAGTACGCTTAACATTAACCTGGTCACCACAAACTGCACCACTTTTTTTCCCGCGTAATACGCAGGATAGAATCTCTCCATTAGTAAACTCGACCAGATATTGCCTGCCAAATGCAGCAACTATTTGTCCATTAATAGTTAATACGGATGAAGAACTGGATACCAGGTTCAAACCTTAAATAAAGTATCAATCTTTGCTGCACAAATAAAATCGTTCTCAGACAAACCACCTGTTGCATGGGTTGTATATTCTACCCGGCATTTATTGTAGCCCAATGTTATATCAGGATGGTGATCCTCACGATGGGAAATCCATGCCACTGTGTTAACAAAGGCCATAACCTCACAATAGTTTTTAAACTTAAAAACCTTACCTATTAGTATATCAAAAAGCTCCCATTCATCAAGTTGCTGCAACAGTGCTGAAACTTCTGCAGATGAAAGTGGCGGCACATTTCCTTCACACGGCTTACATTGTTTAGCCGCAAGACTACTGATAACAACTGTCATTATTACTCCTATAAATTGGGCAATAAGAATGAATATTATTGCCTGCTTCCTTATAAAGCTAATTATGCGCTAAGTTTTGTAATCGCGCTATTCTTACCGAGGCAGGTGGATGCGAATCATAAAATGCGGAATGTAACGGATCAGGAGTAAGTGTTGCGGCATTATCTTGGTATAGTTTTACAAGTGCCTGAATAAGATCACTGGCAGATGCCTTATCCACTGCATATGCATCAGCCTCAAATTCATGCTTCCTTGAATATAAACTTGATAGTGGCTGAAATAAGAAAGTAAATGTAGGCATTACTAAGAAAAACAATAATAATGCCATTGCAGTTGAAGGCGAAGATATAGTGGACAAAACCTCATTTGATGTAAATACGCCTAATCCCTGATAGAACCAGTCCTGTTTCATTAGGTAGCCAAGCAGCCATAAGAATACCAGGCTCATAGTAAAAGTCCAGAGAATACGCTTGATAACATGATGCCGTTTAAAATGCCCTAATTCGTGGGCCAATACTGCTTCTATTTCTGGTGCATTGAGGTGTGAAAGTAATGTATCAAAAAATACAATACGTTTATTTTTCCCAAAACCTGTGAAATAAGCATTTCCATGGCTACTGCGCCGGGACCCATCCATCACAAATAAGCCACTCGACTTGAACCCACATTTTTGCATTAATTGTTCTATACGTGCTTTGAGTGAAGCATCATCCAGTGGTGTAAATTTATTAAAAAGAGGAGCAATCCAGGTCGGGTAAATAGACAATATCATCAAGTTAAAAGCTACCCACATCAACCAGACATACAACCACCAGTTAACACCCATTTCTTCCATTAGCCATAGAACACCAAATAAAAGAGGCAGCCCAAGTAATACTCCCAACAAACCTTGCTTAATAAGATCTACAAAAAACATTGCGCGCGTCATTTTATTGAAACCAAATTTCTTTTCAATCACAAAAGTACGGTAATAGTTAATCGGTATCTCTACCAACCCCATTAACAATACTGTGCCTAAAATAAGTATCATGCCGTGTGACAGTGGATCACTAAACCAATTGGACCAGAAAGCATTAAGAGCATTTAGCCCACCTCCAAGAGTGAGCATCAATAACAATATTGTGTCCAGAAAAATATTAGCATAATTCAAACGAGTCTTAGCACAAGTGTAATCTGCTGCTTTTTGATGTGAGTCAAGATTAACTTGGGAAGAGAAATTCTCAGGAACACTGTTCCGGTGCGTATAGACATAGCGAATATGCCTTGTAGCTAACCAGACCCTGGTAGAAACAACACACATTAAAGTGAATAGAAATATAACAGTAAATATTTGCATAATTAAGAAATGGCAAAAATATGGTAAATAAAGTCAACAAGTGACGGACAGCTACTGATATGACACAATTGCAGATTAAAAATTCTGATTTACTCTTTTATTATGGCACAAGTTAATAACAATAACCTCATCTGGATTGATATGGAAATGAGTGGTCTTATACCTGATAGTGACCGTATCTTAGAAGTAGCCTTAGTAGTAACCGATTCTCAATTAAACGTAGTGGCAGAAGCACCCGTTCTGGCAGTGCACCAGTCAGATTCGATACTTGATAATATGGATAAATGGAATAAATCTACCCATGCAAAGTCTGGTTTAATTGATAAAGTAAAAGCATCTAAACTGAATGAAGATGAAGTTGAAAAAGATATGATCGCTTTTTTGCAAAAATATGTACCCCCAAATATTTCTCCGATGTGTGGCAATACTATCTGTCAAGACCGACGTTTCCTGGCTCGTACGATGCCAAAATTAGAGACGTACTTTCACTACCGTAATCTGGACGTTAGTACACTTAAGGAACTAGTTAAACGTTGGAAATCAGATATTTTGGCAGGTTTGACTAAACAAGGTAAACATGAGGCGTTAGCAGATATTTACGATTCCATTGCAGAATTGAAATACTACCGTGAGCATTTTATTATAACGTAGTAACCCGTAAGATACAGCTTCATTCTTAGAGCGCGCTACCAAGGAGAGTTACGCATGTCTACCGGAACACCTTTCATCATCGTAGTTAATCCAAGGATTCCCAACCGTTTAGCACGTTTGGAAGAATTAGCTAACAATCTCTGGTACAGCTGGGACCGACCAACCCGCACATTATTCTCCAGGCTGAATCCAACATTGTGGAAAGCTGCAGGACACAATCCAAAAGAATTTCTCAAACGGGTAGATGAATCTCTCTTACTAAAAGCGGCTGAAGATCAAGTATTCCTGGCAAACTATAACAGTATTCTATCGGCATACGATTCGTATCATTCAGAATTAGTAAAAAATGGCAATACTGCTGACTTGGGTCCGCATGATCAGATAGCATATTTTTGTTTCGAATTTGGTTTTCATGAAAGCTTTCCCATATACTCTGGCGGGCTTGGTATTCTGGCTGGTGATCACTGCAAAGCAGCGAGTGATATGCGCCTGCCGTTTGTCGGAGTTGGCTTACTTTATCGTCAAGGTTATTTTTTTCAGACTATTGACGAAGAAGGTACTCAACAAGTCGCCTACACTCACTCAGATTTTGATAATTTCCCGGTAACCCCTGTATTACGTGAAAACGGTTCAGAAATACATATTGAAGTAGAGTTACCTAAACGTAAGGTATTAGTAAAAGTTTGGCAGGCAATCTTGGGTAATGTACGACTATATTTACTCGATACTGATTTAGAAGAAAACTCTCCGCAAGACCGTAACATTACCCATCAGCTATACGGTGGTGACAAAGCTATGCGGATTGAACAGGAAATTATTTTGGGGATTGGTGGCGTTCGTGCTTTGCAGGAAGCAGGTGTGAAGCCAACAGTTTGGCACATCAATGAAGGACATGCGGCGTTCATGATGCTGGAACGTATACGCAATCTGGTATTACAAGGATTAGATTTTGAAAGTGCACATGAGGCAGTCGCAGTAAATACAGTATTTACGACCCATACTGCGGTGCCGGCAGGACATGATCACTTTAGTGAAACTATGATGGAGACATATTTTAAAGAGTTCTATCATGACCTCAAGATTACTTGTAAAGAATTCATGAAACTGGGTCACACTCCTAAAAACCCAGATTTCAATATGACAGCCCTGGCAATTAAGGGTACTCGTTCACATAATGGTGTAAGCAAAATACATGGGGGGGTATCTGCAAATATTTGCCGCGGCCTATGGCCACAGATTGAACCGGAAGAAAATCCACTTGAATACATAACTAATGGCGTACATGTACCAACCTTCTTAGCACAAGAGTGGTCTACTATGTTCGACCGCCATCTCGGTCAGGAGTGGCGTAATAGATTATGTGATACTGAATACTGGTCTCGTATCAATAAAATACCAGATCATTTGTTTTGGAGTGTACGACAAACACTAAAATCAAGCATGCTTTATGGTGTGCGAGACCGGTTAACTACACAAAATTTAAGAAACAGAGGCTCTGATACACACCTTGATCGGATGCTGAAATTTGCAGATCCTATCAATCCTAATATTCTGACTATTGGTTTTGCACGTCGTTTTGCCACCTATAAACGTGCAGCACTGATATTTGAAGACCTTGACAGACTTCGAGAGATAATACTCAAGCAAGAACATCCGGTATTGTTAATTTTTGCCGGGAAAGCGCACCCGGTAGATCTTCCTGGACAGGATTTAATTCGACAGGTTAGTGAATTTACACGGTTGCCCGAATTTGAGGGAAGAGTTCTACTGGTTGAGGGATATGACTTGCGCCTTGCAAGGCGACTTGTAGCGGGTGTTGATGTGTGGCTTAACAATCCGGTTTATCCGCTGGAAGCAAGCGGGACTTCTGGAATGAAAGCGGGGATCAATGGAGCAATTAATTTAAGCGTACTGGATGGCTGGTGGGGAGAAGGATACGATGGAAAAAACGGATGGGCGATAAAACCCGGGCCAGAGGGTATGGATCCCGCATTACGTGACAAACAGGAGAGCCGGACACTTTATGAAATTTTGCAAGACCAAGTGATCCCACTCTATTATAGTCATGACAAATTAGGGTACTCACCGGAATGGGTCAAGATGGTAAAACATTCCATGGCGTCATTATTACCACGCTACAATGCAGCACGTATGGTAGGCGAGTATATAAGCAACTTCTATTTACCTGCAAGCAAGCAGGGTGCGCTCTATATGGAAAACAACTTTGATAATGCCAAAAAAGTTGCTTCCTGGAAAACAAAGGTAAGAAGTGCCTGGAGCGGAGTAACATTAAAACGCCTGGATAAGCCATGTAAACTCATCAATTTTGGTAATACATTACATTTTAAAGTTGCAACAAAATTAAATGGCTTAAATCCAGATGATGTCGTTGTAGAATTAATTATTTGTCGTCGTGTTAAACATCCCCAACCATGTGATTTTCAGCATTATAGTTTCCAAACTTCGGGAACTGAAGAATCCGGAGAACACTTATTTGAATTAAATCTGGCACCAGATTTATGTGGAAAGCTTGAATGTCATATCCGCATGTATCCAAGTCACCCGTTACTGACACACCCGCTAGAAATGGGCATGATGTTATGGTTTTAAAAAATTACACTATATTGATAAACTCATATCAGGCCACCTCCTCCTTTCTATTCTCATCAAACCTGATGTGTTACTACATTAATTATCTGGATAAAATCGATAAATAGATATCATAGTAGGCAGCGGCACCTGGCTGCCAACTAAAATCCTTTGACATGCCGTTTCTTTGTAAACGACGCCATGTTTCTTTATTACCATAAGAATCAATAACGCGCTGAATACCAGCAAGAAAACTTTTGGAGTTCATTTCATTAAATAAGAAGCCACTTGCACTTCCATCAACAAGCGTTGCTGGCGTACAATCAACCACCGTATCAAGAAGGCCTCCGGTAGCATGCACTAATGGTGGTGTACCATAGCGTTGACTGTACATTTGGTTCAAACCACATGGCTCAAATCGTGACGGCATTAAGAAACTATCTACGCCACCTTCAATCAAATGTGACAATGCTTCATCAAAACCTATACGAACAGCAATTCTCCCTGGGTGAAATTTTTCCAATTCTGCTAGTTCCCGATCCAGTTCTGTATCACCACTTCCCAGAATAATTAATTGTGCAGGCATTCTGGCAAGAAATGGTGCTACTTGTAGCAACAGATCACAACCTTTCTGATATGTGTGGCGACTTACCATACCAAACAATGGGATATCCGAATCAATTTCTAAACCCATCATTTTTTGTAATTCACTTTTATTAATATTTTTGGTGGCAATTTTCTGAATCGTATAATTCTGAGTAAGAAAAGGATCTGTTGCCGGATCCCATTCAGTGATATCTATTCCATTGACAATTCCGCTAATGTTATTTCTACGGCTTGCCAATAAACCCTGCAAACCAAAACCCAATGGGGTATTCTGAATTTCCCTGGCATATGTTGGGCTTACGGTGGCAATGTGATCAGAATAATAAAGCCCTGCTTTAAGAAATGATATATCACCATTATATTCAATGCCATTGATGTTAAAACTGCTGGCAGGTAAATTTAATTGAGCCAGAGTACCGGGTGGAAACACTCCTTGAAAAGCAAGATTATGTATTGCCATCAATGAAACTGCTTTTCTTTTTTGATTAAAATGAAGATATGCTGGTGTAAGACCACTTTGCCAGTCATTACAATGAACAACATTGGGACACCATTTAATCGGACTGGCTTCGCTTGCTAAGATTGCACCGATTTTTGAAAGAAGTCCGAAACGCAACACGTTATCTGACCAGTCTTTTCCTTCCTTATCTGTATACGGCCCACCATTACGTTGATAAAGTTCGGGACAATCAATAACGTATAACGGAACACCCTTAGATGTACTTTTACCTGCCGGTAATCTCGCTGACCATAATACAAACGGTGGAAAATTAGAAATGCCATGAAACCCTGAAATCTTACGCTTGTAGCGTAGTCCGGCAAGCACTTTCGGATAGCCGGGAATCAGAATACGAATATCTACACCCATCTCTTTGAGTGCAGCTGGTAATGCCGCACTTACATCACCTAAACCACCAGTCTTGATTAAAGGATAAACTTCAGATGTAATGAATAGAACATTCAGTTCATGACGTAATGGATTGGATAGCATAAGTAAGTTATCTTATGTATATTTATTGTGTAAAACTTATTGATATTAAAAAGGTTCATATTGTTGACCTATCTGGTTTTCTCCCACAGATCAACATAATGTACTAGCATCTGCATCTTTATCCATACAACTATTGCTAACGATTCTTCTTGAAATAGTTAATGAGACCATTCGTAGAAGAATCATGAGAAGTTATTTGTATATCATTATCCAGCTCATCTAAAATCTTTCCTGCAAGCTGTTTACCAAGCTCAACACCCCATTGGTCAAATGGATTTATGTTCCAGATTACACTTTGTACAAATACCTTATGCTCATAAAGTGCGATGAGAGAACCCAATGTTTTAGGATCTAGTATCTTAAACAAAATGGAAGTGGTGGGACGTCCTCCGGGAAAAACCTTGTTTGGTATTACTCTTTTGAATGAATCTTTTACAGACAGCTCTACTTCATATTCCGCATAGACCTCACTCTTGTTTTTGCCTCTCATCATTGCCTCAGTCTGAGCAAGAAAGTTAGCCAGTAACAAACCATGTTGATCACCCACAGGATTGTGACTTATGCAGGGAACCAGAAAATCTGCCGGAATAATTTGTGTTCCTTGGTGTAGTAATTGGTAGAAAGCGTGCTGACCATTTGTTCCGGGTTCTCCCCACACTACAGTTCCGGTACTATAATCTACTTCATTGCCACTGAGATCTACCCGTTTACCATTACTTTCCATCTCCAACTGTTGCAGGTATGCCGGAAACCGATGTAAGGATTGGTCATAAGGTAATATTGCATGGGATTTGGTGCCAAAAAAATTAATTTGCCAAATTCCAATTAGCCCGAGTATAACAGGCAGGTTTTTTTTCATAGGAGCAGCAATGAAATGCTGATCCATTTCTCTGGCACCCTTAAGTAACAAGTAAAAATTCTCCATGCCAATACTAAGTGCAATAGATAAGCCAATAGCTGACCATAATGAATATCTTCCACCTACCCAGTCCCAAAACTTAAATATATTGTTAGTGCTGATGCCGAACTTCTCTACTTCTATACGATTTGTAGAAACTGCAACAAAATGGTCAGCAATGTTCTTTTTACTGCCTCCTTTAGCTAAAAACCACTCGCGTGCAGCTCGTGCATTAGCCATGGTTTCTTGTGTGGTAAAAGTCTTTGAAGTAATAATAAATAGTGTGGTTGCCGGATTTAACTTTTTTAAAGTTGTCGATAAATCAGTACCATCTATATTGGAAATAAAGTGTGAAGAAATATGATTTGCACTATAAGGTTTAAGTGCCTCAGTTACCATCACTGGTCCTAAATCTGAGCCACCAATTCCAATATTTACGATATCAGTAAAGACATGTCCTGAGTAACCCTTAAGCTTACCATTTCTGATAGAAGCCGAGAATTTCTCCATTTTTATTAATACATGCCGGATGTCATGGATAATATCCACACCATCTAATTTCAATGAGTCTTCTCTTCGTAATGCGGTGTGGAGAGCGGCACGGTTCTCCGAGTAATTTATCCTCTCGCCACAAAACATCTCTGAAATCCGACCTTCTAACCCTTGCTGGCGAGCAAGTGCCAACAACAAATTAATCGTATCCAGACTAATGGGCTGTTTTGAATAATCCATTAAAATATCATTGAATTTCAATGAAAAATTATTAAACCTTTGGGGGTCCCGAGCGAATAGTTCACGTAAATGCTGCTGCGCCATAACTGGCTGGTGGGTCTGCAAAGAAAGCCAGGCACTGGATGTACTTAATGTAGACATATCTCTTCGTACTTATTGTGGATGATTATTCCGGTAGATTTACCTGTATTAGTGATACCAGGTTCCCTTTCAAATACAGATAACATTAATATAGTGTTATTACTTAAGATTTCATCTTTTTCTTTATACTCATCCTTGGCTCGCCCAACTTATAGGAAAGAGATTATACCCCTCAGCATTTCGCATCACTTATAATTTTGTCAAGAAAATATACCACTGAATCAAATATTCTTTTCCACACAATAAATTTCTTTACATATAAATAACACACTTGAATAAAACAGTATATTTGTTCAGGGTTACAACTAAAATGATCCGGGCGGTCGGATAACTACTACATTAGCATTATTTTGGAGTAGACTGACATGATATTGGCAGATAAAAGTATGTCCATGGAAGAAACTAAATGTATTCATCCCATACACGCAATACTATAGCTATAGTATTAGCAGGCGGACGTGGTAGCCGCTTGCATCAGTTAACTGACTGGCGGGCGAAGCCTGCAGTACCATTTGGAGGCAAATTTCGCATCATTGACTTCCCTCTTTCAAATTGTGTTAACTCAGGCATACGACGTATCGGAGTTGCAACCCAATACAAGGCACAAAGTTTAGTCAGGCATATTCAATACGGCTGGAGTTTTCTGGACGGACGATTCAAAGAATTTGTGGAACTGCTCCCTGCACAGCAAAACACAGGAGAGTTCTGGTACCAAGGTACTGCCGATGCAGTGTTCCAGAATATCGATATCTTACGTCGACATAATCCTGAATATGTATTGATCTTAGGCGGTGATCACGTCTATAAAATGGATTACAGTAAATTAATAGCTGATCATGTTCAGAAATCTGCTGATATGACTGTAGCTTGCTTAACTATTCCAATAGAGAAAGCAAACGAATTTGGAATCATAAATATTAATAGTGAATGGCGTATTACTGGTTTTACTGAAAAACCTGAACCGAATAATGCCATACCTGTTCCGGGAAAACCCGGATATGCACTCGCTAGCATGGGTATATATGTGTTTAATGCCTCGTTTCTTTTTGATCAATTAGTTCGTGATCATAATGAACCTAATTCATCTCACGATTTTGGCAAGGATCTTATCCCTTATCTGGTGCCTCACTATCAGATATTTGCCCATCCCTTCCTTGACAGTTGCGTCAATATAGCTTCCTCCGGAGTGCCATACTGGAGAGATGTAGGTACACTAGACGCCTATTGGGAAGCCAATCTTGATCTCACTTCAGTGACTCCGGATCTGAACCTATATGATGATAACTGGCCAATCTGGACGCACCAAGAACAGTTGCCTCCTGCTAAGTTTATACTTGAAAAAAAAGATCAGCTTGGGCAGGCTTTGAATTCAATGGTATCAGGAGGTTGTATTATCAGTGGTTCAACAGTACGTCGTTCTCTACTGTTTTCTAACGTACATGTACACAGCTACAGTAATATTGAGGATTCAGTAATACTTCCTAACGTAGATGTCGGTCGAAATGTACATTTCAAGAAAGTGGTAGTGGACAAAAATTGTGTGATCCCTGATGGGCTAACTGTAGGACTTGATCCGGAAGAAGACCGGAAACGGTTTTATGTTACTAATAATGGAACTACGCTCATTACTCCGGAAATGTTAGGCCAGAAACTTCACTTTATTAAATGAATATATAGATCTACGCTACCGAATTATCAAAATTATATCGACAACCACAAGCCAGATACAGTCAGAGAAATCTAGTTCTCGTGACGTAATATATTAGAAACAAGCGTATGAAAAACCTGTTTTTTTGATACTTCACCTGGATTTGGATCTGCTGCATTACACTTATCGTCAGTTCTTTCATCGCAGAATTGACAGTAGCTATGCCAGTCCTTATTGAAGTCAGGTATATGCTCTTGAGGTACATCATATCTGAATTCTTCAATCACTTCCTGCATTGCAGGCAACCTTTCGCGTAAATATTCACCTATATCTTTAGGCCAGTTAACAGGTTCCGGATATAAATCAGATAATATTGAGTGAATAGATAAACGAAATCTGTTAGCAGCAACAGCGCGACGTTTCCGATTGTAGAGTTCAAATATTCCGGCACAAGTGACGGCTACAGCAAGTAAAACAAAGGGCCACACCGGTACTTTTGTAAAATAACCTGATATTTGGTTAAGAAATACGTCCATATTATTCTCTGATTTTCTGATTAGTATTACTTAGAATTTAAAAATCCAAACTATAGCGCTATTTTCCTCTAATTTTCTATTTTTTTCTTCTATATTTTATATAACTTTATATCATGTAACGAGCATTGAACCAAAACCAGTAAAAATAAAGGTAAAATTAACAAACTATTTCTTCTCATATAAAGTCTGTATGTCTTTCTGGCTGACATCCCGTTTATTTTTTCCCCCTTTAGAAGATGCGCTTGTTGAGCCCAATGGTTTGCTCGCGGCTGGCGGAGATCTTTCACCGGAGCGGCTGATCAAGGCATATCGCTGCGGGATTTTCCCCTGGTTTAATGAGAATGAAACTATTCTATGGTGGAGTCCTGACCCACGTATGGTTTTGTTTCCCAATGAACTTAAAATTTCACATTCCTTAAATAAAGTCCTGAAGAAAAGAGATTATGAAATCCGTGTTGATAGTGCTTTCAATGAGGTCATACGGGCCTGCGCCGCTGCACGTAAAGGACAAGCTGGAACATGGATTCATTCAGATATGATTTCAGCATATATAACACTACATGAAATGGGATTGGCTCATTCGGTAGAAACCTGGATAGACGGTAAACTAAAAGGTGGTTTATATGGTGTTGCCCAAGGAAAAATATTTTTTGGTGAGTCAATGTTTTCCCAAATTGATAATGCATCTAAAATTGCATTTGTACACTTGGTAAAACAATTGGAAAAATGGAACTACAGTATGATTGACTGCCAAATGAAAACCACTCATCTTGCTTCATTCGGAGCACGTGAGATTCCAAGGAAAGAATTTAGTCATAAACTAAAAGAGTCGGCAAACTATCCGAATCGAATAGAAAAATGGAATTTTGATAATGAATCTATTGAATGATTTCCTTCATCAACACTTCAGTTCTATACCATCGCATCATATCCTTGCAGTTATCTGCCAGATAGACTGGCTCGCTCTCAGGTGGCAACGCCGGATCATCTATTAGATACAAATGCCTACGGTAAACTGGTACAAATTGATTTTCGTCGCAGTGGCACTTTCATTTATCGTCCATTCTGTGATTAATGCAGCGCCTGCGTTCCGGTACGTGTCGTTGTAGACAATTTCTCGCCTAACCGTACTCAACATCGTACCTGGAAGCGCCGGCAAGATATAATTGCCACACAAAGAGAATTATATTACCACCCGGATCATTATGTGCTCTATCTGCACTACCAAACAAACCGCCACTACGGTGGAAAAATGGACTTTGACAGTTGTGAACAATACCGAAATTTCTTGTTACATAGTAACGTTAATTCCAGGATAGTTGAATTAAATAAGAATGGGCAATTATGCATGATTAGCATTATTGACAAACTACCGGATGGAATATCCAGTGTTTATACATTCTTCAACCCTAATATTAAAGGAACTAGTTTAGGTACTTACAGCATTCTTTGGCAAATACAACAATGCAGTTCACTTGGACTACCCTATCTTTATCTCGGATACTGGATCAAGGCAAACCAAAAAATGGCATACAAAGCTAATTTTCAGCCATTACAAGGCTTAATCAGAAGAAAATGGAACAACTTGAAGCAAATGAAACAGGCTGATAATTCATATATCAGTTCCTGTAAATAGTTATTTAGAGCTATAGAAATCATCGTTTCATAGCCCGAATTTTAGCTGCACGTTTCTCCGTTAAGTCTGCCTCTTTATCTTGATGAGTTTTGCGTTGTAACTGTGATAAATTTTCAAGACCTGTAGCTACATCAGGATGTTCTGAACCAAGTTTCTTTACCCAAATTTCCAGAGCGCGTTTAAGAAGTGGCCTGGCCTGAGAATATTGCAATTGGATAGCATACAGTGATGCTAAATTGTTTAAACTTGCTGCCACAGTAGGATGCTCTGGTCCAAGTTCTTTTTCAACAATTTTTAACGCACGCCTATATAATGGTTCAGCTTTTGCATATTTTCCCTTTTCCTCATAAAGTACAGCTAAGCCACTTAGGCTTGTGGCAACACTCAGATGATCTAACCCATAAACTGTCTCATTAATTACCATTGCACGTTTGTAAAGCTGCTCGGCCTGTTTATATTCTTCTGTAGTAGTATACAATGCAGCTAAATTGTTCAGACTTGTTGCCACGTCAGCATGATCTGGGCCAAGGACTTCTTCTTTAATTCCAAGCGCACGTTTATGTAAAGATTTTGCCTCTGTATACTGTCCCTGCGCATGAAGCAGAAGTGCAAGATTGTTTAGGTTCATGGCTACATCAATATGATCCGGTCCAAGGGCCTTCTCATTAATTAGAAGTGCGCGTCTAAGGAGCGGCTTTGCCATAGCATACTGCCCCTGTGCACGATATACTTCTGCCAGATTATTCAAACTTGCAGCAATATTAAAATGATCTGGACCAAAGTCTCTCTCTGCAATTTGAAGAGCCTTCTTAGCTACTGTGATTGCACCAACATAGTCACCCTGAAAATATAAGGTTTCCACTTTCTCATTGAGGTCATTTAATTCAGTTTTTGCATAGATAGCTCCGCTACCTGACAGAGAAATAATAATAAACAGGAGAAATAATATCTTCATAAAGATTTTTGCCTAAATCAGATGGAGAAGTAATGAAACAATTGTTTCTCCAAATTTTAGATTATCTGAAGTCTTAATTTTAGCTTACCTAATATTTCTTCATTTATTTCTGAAGAAAATAATTATAGAAGATTAATCTGTATTCTAAACAAGTAGTTTCTTATTTGGTAAAGCCGTAACAAAATCACTGTTCTAAGAGATTCAATCAACTTTTCAGGTTAGAATTAGAATTATGCTCTACTCTCTACTCCGTCCACTACTTTTTAGTCTTGATCCTGAAACTACGCACCGAATCACGCTAAGTGCAATTAAATATGCCCACCAATTCAAGTTACTCCATGACCAGTCAATTGACTGTAAACATCGTATAATTATGGGTCTTGATTTCCCAAATCCTATTGGGCTGGCTGCAGGACTGGACAAAAATGGAGAATACATCAAGGCACTTGCTACATTTGGATTTGGTTTCATTGAAATTGGTACCGTTACGCCTCGCCCACAGCCTGGTAATCTTAAACCACGTTTATTCAGAATTACGCAAGCCAATGCAATAATCAATCGCTTAGGCTTCAATAATTATGGTGTAGATATTGTTGTACAGAATATTAAAACCGCAAACTACCAAGGTATACTTGGAATAAATATAGGTAAAAATTTTGATACCCCAGTGGAAAAAGCTTGTGATGATTACCTGGAGTGTCTGCGAAAAGTATATTACTGCGCCAGTTATATCGTGATCAATATTTCCTCACCTAATACCCCGAATCTTAGAAAATTACAGAATACTGAAGAGTTTGATCATTTATTAAAAACACTAAAATCTGAACAAACCAAGCTTGCAGATGATTACGGGAAATATACACCTTTAGTTGTAAAGATTGCTCCTGATCTTGAATCAACACAAATAATATCAATTGCTATGCTTCTGATTAAACACAAAATTGATGGTGTTATAGCTACTAATTCCACTCTATCACGTGACAAAGTTGAGCATCTTCCGAACTCAAATGAAACTGGTGGGCTAAGTGGTGCGCCACTTACAAAACTTGCTACCAACGTTATCTGTCAATTGCATGACGTGCTTCAGGATTCTGTGCCTATCATCGGTGTGGGTGGCATTATGTGTGCAACTGACGTACAGGAGAAAATAGATGCAGGCGCAAGTATGGTGCAAATATATACAGGCTTAATCTATCGAGGCCCGGAATTAGTACGTGAAGCAGTCAAGGCTGTTTGTAAATAATAGACCACTTAACCCTACAAAATAATGCTAATAGAAAAGATTGATTCGATATTACCGCAAACCCAATGTGGTAAATGTGGTTTTCCGGGTTGCAAACTATATGCCACAGCAATTGCAGAGGGTCTTGTTGATATTAATCAGTGTCCGCCTGGTAACGAAGAAGGCATACAGAAATTAGCTAATCTATTAGGAGTAAAACCCAAACCTCTGAATACCACGCATGGATTATTTAAACCTAAATCAGTTGCACTTATAGACGAAGAAACTTGTATAGGCTGTACTTTTTGTACTCAGGTATGTCCAGTAGATGCTATTGTCGGTGCATCTAAAAAATTACATACAGTAATTGGTACAGAGTGCACTGGATGTGAACTCTGCATAGCTCCATGTCCAGTTGATTGCATAACAATTCTTCCGCTTAAGAAACAATTTGATGATAAGGATAATGACCCTTATATAATCAGTGATAAAGCTCTTGAGTATGAAAGTAAATTGAAAAAAAGAATGGCCGATCACTCACGGATGCGATATGAACGAAGACTAGAAAGACTTGAACGTGAAAAAAAAGATAAAGCCGAAATATTTGCAAAACAAATAAAAAAGATTAAGTCTTCTAACTATATTTCGGCTATAAAATCTATGCCGAAACACAAAATAACTCAATAGAACTTAATAATCTGATATAAATTACTTATGTTAGCTAATATTTCAACTGTTACATATGAATTCATCCAAGCGGTTTGAAATCTTTTCCCGCCTTAAGACAGCTAATCCGCAACCAACTACTGAACTGGTTTATAGCACGCCATTTGAGTTACTGGTAGCAGTAGTACTATCAGCTCAGGCGACTGATAAAAGTGTGAATATTGCAACAAAAATACTTTTTCAAAAAGCCAATACACCGGCAAATATTTTTGCCCTTGGTGAAACCGAATTACAAAAATATATCAAGAGTATCGGTCTATACAAAACCAAAGCCAAAAATATTCTGGCAACTTGCAAACTTCTCATACAACACTATGATAGTTCTGTGCCTCAGACCAGAGAAGAACTGGAAGGACTACCTGGCGTAGGACACAAAACTGCCAACGTAATCCTGAATACTGCGTTTGGTAAACCAACCATTGCAGTAGATACTCACATTTTCCGCCTATCTAACCGAACCGGTCTTGCAATTGGAAAGAATGTATCAGAAGTGGAGCTAAAACTTCTAAAATTCGTACCGAAACAATTTCATCAGGATGCCCATCATTGGCTAATCCTACATGGACGATACATATGTAAAGCACGAAAACCTGAATGTGCCAAGTGCATCATTGAAGATCTGTGTGATTTTAAAAAGAAGACTTTGAAAATTAATATCTCAAATTTAAAAACCACACCTTGAATGTATAATTTATCCAGATACCAGTCCCGTCAATTCTTTTTTAATACCTGGCACAAATATAACCATCAGGAGTTACTTTCTGATATGGAAGAAATTGCACTTGATATTATCCTGTTACATCCAGAATATCATTGTATATTTGACGATACGGAAAGGTATCATGATAAAGACTACCCACCTGAAATGGGCAGCACCAATCCATTTTTGCATATGAGTATGCACATTGCTATCAAAGAGCAACTCTCTATCGACCAACCTCCCGGGATCAGAGACAGATTTGACCGCTTACAAAAGAAAAATAAAGATGAACATGTGACAATGCACCAAATTATGGAATGCCTTGCTGAAATGCTTTGGCAAGCACAGCGTAGTCAATCTACACCGGATGCATCAATTTACTTTGAATGCCTAGATAAATGAAAGAATTGATCAGAAAACAAAAATAGGGCACTAGTGCGCCCTATTATAAACTAAAGAACAAATAAGCTGATAGTTCTTAGTCTTACTTACTTTAACCAATTATTTCTTAGTTTTTAGACCACTCTGGCTAGCAAAATAGACGGCCAGATTCTCAATATCTTCCTTACTTAAAGCTGCAGCCATACCACTCATAACCGGGTCCTTACGCTCACCCTTCTTATATTCAATTAGGGTTTTTTCAAGATAAGTTTCATATTGCCCCGCAAGTTTTGGAAAAGCTGGGTTGGGACTGTTACCATCGGGACCATGGCACGCGGCACAAACTTCCGCTGCTTTTCTCTTACCCGCCTCAATGTCACCAGCAATCCCTTGTCCTGAAATTAGTAAAAACATTCCGCCAAATACGGTAATAACAAAATTTTTCATAATAACTTCCTTGTTTTTATATCGAAATTATTTGCCGGCATAATAAGCAGCTAAGTCTTCCATATCCTGTTCGGAAAGATTCTCGGCAATTCCCTTCATGCTGGGATGACTGCGGGCACCCGTTTTATAAGCCTGAAGTGCTTTTACCAGATATGCCGGATGTTGCCCGCCAATTTTTGGAACGTTATACACTTTTGGGAAAGCTGTACGGTAACCATCTATCCCGTGGCATCCAATACACATTTGTGTGTTCTTTTTACCTTTAACTGCGTCACCATCTGCTTGTGCTATTCCGGAAATCACTAAGAGTAAACTACATAGCAGCATTTTCATTGTTGCTAATTTCTTCATTATGTATGCCCCTTTCTTCGTCTAAGTATCTGTTACAAACAGGATTTATTAACTACTTCTTTAAGCTTAATCTAGGCCAGTATTATACTGTTCTTTCTAATCTGGTTGCAAATGCAGTTGTTATTCAGAGGCTGTCTGTCTTTTCCAGATATGACTCTTTTTGTTAGATCTATTTAAGTATGAGTGAAAAATATAGATAATTTCGAATTTATATTTGATGTTGTTAGGTACTATGAGAATTTGTTCCGCTGCTAATTATGTGAGTTTTGTTCGGCTTTTAGCTTCCTGGTTTCTAATTCATCCCATCTGGTAAGATAATTCATAATTTCCTTTTCTATGCTGGCAAAGCGAATCTGTAATTTTACTATTTTATCAGGGGAATCATGGTAAGTTTCGGTATCACTTAATTTACAGGTAATATTTGCCTGCTCTTGTTCCAGAATTTCAATTTTCCCTGGTAATGCTTTCAACTCATTTACCTCATTTTGACTTAGCTTAAACTGAGAAATTGGCTTTGATGCTCTTACTATCGAATCTGTTTTCCGAGGTCGTGTACCCTGCTCACCAGCTGCTTTCAAAAGGTTCTTTGCACGAACCCAGTCTTCATAACCACCCATATACTCTTGCAATACCCCTTCGCCTTCAAATGCAATCACTTGAGTTACCACATTGTCTAGAAACGCCCGGTCGTGACTGACCAGAAACAATGTCCCAATGTAATCCTGTAGTAATACTTCAAGTAGCTCAAGAGTTTCAATATCCAGATCATTAGTAGGCTCATCTAGTACAAGTACATTTGCAGGACGTGAAAATAAGCGTGCTAACAAAAGTCGATTACGCTCACCACCAGACAAAGTTTTTACGGGTGACCGGGAGCGCTGCGGAGCAAACAGAAAATCTTCCAGATAGCTAATAACATGCTTTCTAATTTTACCGATCTCAATGAAATCAGAACCTTGGCTAATAGTATCAATCAGGGTTGCTTCTTCATTTAATTGTTCGCGCATTTGGTCAAAATAAGCAACTGTTAGCTTGGTTCCTAGCCGCACTTTACCTGTATCCGGATCCAGCTTGTTCAATATCAACTTTAATAAGGTTGTTTTACCTGCTCCGTTTGGCCCCAATAGTCCTATCCGATCACCTCGCATGATGCGGCAGGAAAAATCATTATGGCTTTATTACCATAACTTTTGCTTACATGCTCCAGCTCAGCCACCATGTGGCCAGAGTCTATCCCTTTGTTTATACTTATATTAACCCCTGTCACTTGTTCGCGACGCGCTTCTCTTTTGATGCGGAGTGCTTCTAGACGCCGTACCCTACCTTCATTACGGGTTCGGCGCGCTCGTATTCCTTGTCTAATCCAAGCTTCTTCTTGCGCCAGCACTTTATTAAACTTTTGATTATGTTCAGCCTCAATTTCCTTAAATTCAGCCTTTTTTCTTAGATATTCTGCGAAACTGCACCTAAATGTTGTTAAAATTCCTCTATCAAGCTCTATGATTTTTGTAGCTACATTATCTAAAAAACGCCGATCATGAGTAACAAATAATACACTTCCGGAAAAATCATTAAGCAATCTTTCCAACCATTCTATGGATGGAAAATCCAGATGATTAGTTGGCTCATCTAGCAACAAAACATCAGGTGACAAAACCAGTGCGCGAGCTAGCGCAACCCTTTTTTTCTGACCACCTGACAAACCTTCAACTAAAATATCTTCGGGAAGATTAAGTTTGCGGAGAACGGTCTCTACTCTTCCCTGCACGCGCCAACCATCCTGAATGTCCAACTCACTCTGCAATTCCTGCAGTCGAGAAAGACGTTCTTCCATGTCACCCTCACTGCTGCTCAATGCGTGAGAAACTTCGTGATAATCAAGAAGCACTTGACTGACTGCACCCAGTCCCTTGGAAACTTCCTGAAATATTGTGCAGGTTACGTCCAGCTCCGGCTCCTGTGGAACATAGGCAATCTTCAAAGCTGGTGCTCGCCAAACCTTACCATCATCCGGCTTAATTTCATCAGCTATAATACGCAACAGGCTCGACTTGCCTCCACCATTTCTGCCTATCAATGCAATCCGTTCACCCAAATCAAACTGTAAATCCAATTGATCTAATAATTTATGATGGCCAAAAGCCAGACAGACTTTGTCAAGGCTTATTAGAGGCATAAGCATGAAAATGTAGCTTTAAGCGAATTCAACATATACGATCCAATTAAAAAAATATATTGTGAATATAGAGTATATACACCTCTTTTTTCTACAAGTAATCCAGCCCTTTATACCCTCATAATAAGCACATATTACATGTGATTATTTTCTTAAAAGAGACTTTGTCATAGCTCTCAAAGCCTGGCACAATATCTATGTTGCTGAGTTTGCTAAACTATATTAGCCCTAAGTTGCTCATAATTGGTCTATTCTTGTGATAGACTGCCTCATTTAAAGGGAACCAAATAAAATTTACCTCACTGCAAGTGTTGAAATAAATCCAAAGACGAATGACTCTGACGAAAAAAAACCTACGCCGGTTAGTTATCATATCTAGTATCCCGCTATTTGGGGTAGTAGCTGCTTTTGGTATTGTGATTGATATTCCCCTGGAAGATGTCCCTGTTCAAAAAATCGTTCTCGACCTACCTCTTCCAAATATTCCCCAAACTAATGATGCCAACATAATACTCTGGCAGCAGGAACGCATCCAGAGAAATGACAGTGTAGCGTCGTTACTTGCCCGACTTAAGATAAACAGCAAGGACAAGTCAAGTTTTTTGCATGATGCCCGAAATATCAAAGCTATGCGCAGACTGGTTCCGGGGAAAACTATTCATGCGCAAACTACTGCTGCAGGGGAATTATTAGCACTTAGATACTTTCCCGGTGGAAGTGAACAGTTACTGGTAGAAAAAACTGATGGTACCTTTAAGGTAAATAAATCTCCGTTTAATATAGAAACACACATTAAAATGAAATCCGGGGTAATAAGGAGCTCATTGTTCGCCGCCACGGATGGTGCAAACATACCTGATAGCGTAGCTATCCAGATTGCCGAAACATTTGCATCTGATATTGATTTTCATCGTGACCTGCGGAAAGAAGACCGCTTTAAGGTCGTGTATGAATTACGCTATAGTAATGGTGAGCCCACAGGAGTGGGTCGAGTACTTGCAGTTGAATTTATTAATAAAGGAAAAATCTATCAAGCTGTATACTTTGAGGCCAATAATAAAGAAAGAGGTTATTACACACCTGACGGTAAAAACCTCCGAAGAGCATTCCTTCGCTCACCGCTTAAATTTTCCCGGATAAGCTCTGGGTTTTCACGCTCCCGTTATCATCCTATACTAAAAAAACGGCGCGCACATAAAGGTATTGACTATGCGGCACGCAGAGGCACGCCGGTAAGAGCCACTGCAAATGGAACAGTAGCAGTTTCTACACGACAAAGAGGCTATGGCAAGCTAATCATTTTAAAACACCGTGGACGGTATTCTACTGCCTATGCGCACTTATCTGCCTTTGCCAAAGGACTACGTAAAGGAAAACGAGTTAACCAAGGTGACATAATCGGCTATGTAGGCTCAACCGGGTTGGCAACCGGACCACATCTTCATTATGAATTCCGTGTAAATGGAGTACAACGCGATCCCCAGCGTGTGGTAATGCCTGCCGCAATACCACTTTCAGCAAAAAATGTACCTGCTTTCAATAAGAACACAAAGCCGCTAATGGCTCGTTTAAATATGTTGCGTAATACAAATCTCGCTTTTCTTGACTAGATTTAGTCTGGAAATGAGTAAATTACATAGTAATAATTATTCTAAGCCTACCTACTACGTTGGAATCATGTCAGGAACCAGCCTAGATGGGATTGATGCTGTACTGACAGACTTTAATTCGCAACCTCCGTCTCTTCTAAATACCTTTTACCAACCCTATGATAAAAATTTACGCAGACAGATACTAGATCTACATCAATCAGGTAATAATGAACTACATCTTGCAGCCATGCTGAGCAATGAGCTGGCTCATTGCTATGCTAAGACTGTTATTAGTTTACTTAATAAACATAAGATAAAATCACAGAGCGTTACTGCTATAGGCTGTCATGGTCAGACAGTACGCCACTGCCCGCAATCTGAGACGGGTTACTCAATCCAGCTTGGAAATGCCTCGTTACTGGCTGAGCTCACTGGTATAACTGTTGTAGCAAACTTCAGAAACCGTGATATAGCAGCAGGCGGCCAAGGCGCGCCACTAGTACCGGCATTCCACCAACTATTGTTTCAAGACCCAGAAATAAATCGTGTCATTGTCAATATCGGTGGAATCTCTAATATCACCAGTTTAGCCTCCAATACGAAAGTCGTAGGATTTGACTGTGGTCCTGGGAATTTATTAATGGACTCTTGGTGCCAACGTCATCTAGGAACCACTTACGATGAAAGTGGAACATGGGCAGAGTCCGGAAAAACAATTCCGGAACTACTAGAAAAACTTATGTCACTTAAATTCTTCTCCGTTCCGCCACCAAAAAGTACGGGTAGGGAAATGTTTAATCTTTTTTGGTTAGAAAATTACCTGTCTGGAAATGAAAAACCTGAGGATGTGCAAGCAACCCTACTACAACTCACCAGCACAGCAATTACCGATGCAATCCTGACATGGCTTCCAGATACTACAGAAATTTATCTGTGTGGCGGAGGCGCTCGCAATATAGCATTAACCACCAAAATACAAATTCCACTACCCGGTAAAAAAGTAGCTCCTACTGATGCACTGGGTACAAATGCTGACTGGCTGGAGGCATTTGCTTTCGCCTGGTTAGCAAAACAAGCCATTCAGGGAGTTCCAAGTAGCCTTCCTTCCGTTACCGGTGCTAAAGGAGAAAGAATTCTTGGTGCAATCTACCAAGCTTAAACTCAGGTTGTTTCAGACAACAGGATAAAATGATAAATCAAATTTGTATAATTATCTGCCACTATATTTTATTCTAAATTTTTATGCTGAAAAAGAAGAGCCACAACCACAGGTACTGGTAGCACCTGGATTTTTTATAATAAATTGAGCGCCTTGTATATCTTCCTGATAATCAATTTCTGCACCAGCCAAATATTGGAAACTCATTGGATCAATTAATAATTTTACACCATTTTTTTCCATTACAGTATCATCTTCATTAATCAGCTCATCAAAAGTAAATCCATATTTAAAACCTGAGCAACCTCCGCCACTTACAAAAACTCTCAATTTAAGGTCATTATTACCTTCTTCTTCTATAAGTTTCTTAACTTTACTTGCCGCACTATCGGTAAAGATGATTGGAACCGGCATTTCATTTATTGAGTTCGTCTCAGTAATGGAGCTCATAACAGATTCTTTTTAAAATTAGCAGCAATTAATCGGACATTTAATCACCAGCAGCTGGTAAAAGCTCTACAATTTTCTCATCCGATTCAGAACTACCCTGATTAACAAGTTTACCTTCAATCATTGCACCAAACTTAATTTCAATGACTCTATAATGCACGTCACCTGATACCCTGGCTTTAGGTTGTAATTCAAGGTATTCATATGTGTGTATTGGACCAACTATGGTACCGTTAATAACTGCATGAGAAACCTGTACTTTGCCTTCGATCGTTGCCTGCTCACTCAACACCAAAGTACTTGGCTTTTCTCCTGTCGCTAAAATATTCCCGCGAACATGCCCATCTACACGTAAGCCGCCACTAAACTCTATATTACCTTGAACGCTGGTTTCGGCACCAATGAGTGTATCAATATGACCCTGGGGTTTACTTGTTTTCTTTCCAAACATTATTCTCCTCCACTAAGACAAATTCACTAGCCGCATAGACTTTGCCTTCTTTGTACCATTTTCGTACACCTGTACTTCAAGACCCTCCACCACGGTATCTGGCGGCACTTCAAATGTTTTGTCTACCCGATGGTAAAATTTAAATTTTAAGTTAAATACCTCAGGTGAATCCTTGCCGGTAAGAGGCATCTTTACCTTTTTTCCATCCTGCCACAAGTGAGCCGTAAAAGCCAGTTTCCCTTGGAAGTCATTAATTTCTTCACCACCCTGTAATAATACTAAATTATAGCGATATTCCCCGGGAGTCTGGCCTTGCTTCAACTTAAAATGATAAATAAGGACATTTCCAGTAGCTTTTCCCTTTTCCGACACAAGATTCTCGAAAAAAGCCAATTCTTCCTTTAACTGGGTATTCTTATCTTCTAGCGCTTTAATTCGTTCAGTGATGTTATTTCTTGTAGTACTGTCCATTTGTAACTGCCGCTGGAGTCCAGTTACCTGTGTGCGTAATTTCTCGTTCTCCCCTTTTAAACGGCTATTAAAATCGGATAACTGATCAATCTCATGACTTATCCCATTCTTGTCAAAACTAGTAAACTGTCGTCCCGCATCAAACATGACCCAGCACAATAAAAGTACGAGTGCTGCGAGAACTATGATTACCAGCCATCGTAAATACCATGGAACATGCGGGCGCACCGAAACTTGCGGCGCAAATATTCCGAACTTTCTTTTAATTCCTTTAATAATTTCCATCTAACTATGTTTACGGTATCTGTGCGATTTGGTTTATACCAAGTGTTTCGGAGAACCCGAACATCAGATTCATATTTTGTACCGCCTGCCCTGCTGCGCCTTTGACCAGGTTATCTGTCACTGCCAATACAACAACAGTATCCCCCCCCTGTGGAAGATGTACAGCAATACGACAAAAGTTAGATCCCCTCACTGAACGGGTTTCCGGATGACTGCCAGCAGGCAACACATCAACAAACGGTTCATTTGCATAGCGTTTTTCAAATAATGCTTGCAAATCAACACTCGTAGTAAGTTTTGCATATAGCGTGGCATGAATGCCCCGAATCATCGGAGTAAGATGCGGTACGAAGGTTAAATCAACCGACTTATTCGCAATATTAGATAAACCCTGCTTAATTTCAGGATGGTGCCTGTGGCCAGGCACGCCATAAGCCTTGAAATTATCAGAGACTTCCGCATATAGCGCATGTATCTCTGCGTTTCTCCCTGCACCAGAAACTCCGGACTTTACATCGGCAATAAGATTATCTAAATCTATAATTTCAGATTCAATCAGTGGTAAAAAACCAAGTTGCACGGCAGTCGGATAACAACCCGGATTCGCTACCAGTCTTGCTGCTTTGATCTCATCGCGATTGACTTCAGGTAAACCATACACAGCCTCTGCTAACAGATCTGGACTCGCATGGGTCATACCATACCATTTCTCCCACGCAAGCACATCCTTGATACGAAAATCTGCAGCCAGATCTACTACCCGCACTCCGGCATCCAGCAATTCTTCTGTCTGATGCATTGCAACACCATTAGGAGTAGCAAAAAATACCACGTTACACTTCCCCAGCTTTGTCTTGGCCGGATCACTAAATTTTAGTTTCACCTTCCCACGTAAACCAGGAAACAACTCATCTACTGCTATCCCTGCTTCCTTACGAGATGTAATGGCCTGTATTTCCACCTCAGGATGTTGTGACAATATGCGCAGTAATTCAACACCGGTATAGCCAGTCCCGCCAACAATTCCGACTTTAATCATAATATTCCCATATTATTTATTAATCAGATTAAATAAATTTAATTCCTATCTACATTTATATGAAAAATCAGGTCTAACGATTATAAAGCAACAAACAAAAAAGCCGCCAATTTCTGGCGGCTTTTTTGTTATCCACAAAATATTAGCGTTTAGAAAACTGCTTCGCCCTGCGCGCCTTACGTAAACCTACTTTCTTGCGCTCTACCTCACGCGCATCCCGTGTAACTAAACCCGCCTTCCTCAATACCGGTCTGAGTGCTTCATCAAAGTCTATAAGTGCACGAGTAATTCCATGACGTACTGCACCCGCCTGCCCTGATTCACCTCCACCTGAAATATTTACCATAATATCAAATGCTGTTAGGTTTCCAGTTAGTTCAAGTGGTTGACGAACAATCATACGACCAGTCTCACGTGAGAAGAATTCTTCAATGGGCTTATAATTTATAACGATCGCACCTTTACCCGGTTTCATGAAAACACGTGCTACCGCACTTTTACGCCGGCCAGTACCATAATTATAATACGTGCTCATATTCCTTATTTAACTCCTATGTCAAGTTGAATAGGCTGTTGTGCCGTATGAGGGTGCGTTGCACCAGCATAAACCTTTAGCTTTTTCAACATAGCGTAACCAAGCGGGCCTTTTGGTAACATTCCCTTTACTGCTTTTTCTAATGGCCTTCCAGGAAAACGTGCATGCATTTTGGCAAAGCTGGTTTCATAAATCCCCCCAGGATACCCACTGTGACGATAATAAACTTTATTTTCTAATTTGTTGCCTGTGATACGTATTTTATCTACATTCACCACGACAACATAATCACCTGTATCTACATGAGGTGTATATATTGGCTTGTGCTTTCCACGTAAACGGTGTGCAATTTCAGTAGCAAGACGACCTAATACTTTGTCGGCTGCGTCTATCACAATCCAGTCGTGATTCACTTTATGTGGGTTGGCTGAAAATGTTTTCACAAAGCTGTTTCTGCATGTCTAAGGGAAGCCGCGAATTGTATGTCAGACCTACTCAAAAGTCAAACTAAGAGTCCTTCACATACACGTATTTCAATGCCTCCTAGCAGATATGGCCTGAACAAATACTATCAGTAAATTACCCTCACATTCTCTGCCTGAAAGTGCTCTGATAAAGACTGTAATAAGTTATCGTGCAAACTTACGCACCATTCGTCACCTAATTCAATTTCACAAGCCGCATTCTGGTTATGATAAGTTATTGATACAGGACAATAGCAGCTGTTATTTTCACTGTTAAAAGTAGAACTGCCATTATTGCGATAGGGTGCCAGCAAGTCTTTTAACTTAACTGCATTTGATGACCCATTACAATGAAGCCTTATACTTTTCGCATAGCGGGAACGAGCTCCGGCTAAATCAAAAAGCTTGTTAGTAGTAATACGTAACCCACCACTGCTCGCTTCGTTATCTCCCTTGCTGCCAACCTTTGCTTCCACTACCAGCAACTGATCTTCCTTCAGCCAATTTTGGTTTGCATCAAATATTTCACTATAGACAACTAGCTCCACACGTGCTTTCCCGTCATCTAATACTATCACTCCCATCTTTCTGCCACGTTTGGTCATCTGAATGCGAATGGAATAGATAATACCAGCCAGAAGTTGCGGATCCCTTTGTGGACTCAACCTATCCAACCGGGTAGACACAAAATTTTTCAATTCATCAGCGTAAATATTAAAGGGATGCCCACTCATATAGAATCCTAAAGCCATTTTTTCGTTCTGCAATCTCTCTTTTTCTTCCCATTGTGGGACGCTAACCATACATGGTCTTTCTGAAGCTATATCATCTCCGCTAAATAAACTTTCCTGGTTTGCTGCCCGACTAGTTTGTTCAGCTGATTCTAATGCGATGCCAACAGATGCTAATAATCCTGCTCGATGTGTATTTATGGAGTCAAATGTACCCGCACGAATCAGTGACTCTAATACCCGACGGTTAACAATTCTCTTATCCACACGCTGACAAAAATCAAATAAATCAGTGTATGGCCCTGCTTGATTACGTTCTCTGGTAATAACTGTAATGGCGGACTCACCTGTACCTTTCACTGCTCCCAGTCCATAACGTATGGTTTTTCCATCAACAGGTACGAAACGGTAAACAGATAGATTAATATCCGGAGGAAGAACAAGGATATGATTAGCTATACTATCCTCAAAGAATACATGTACTTTATCGGTGTCATCCATATCGGCAGACAAGGATGCTGCCATAAATTCTGATGGATAGTGAGCTTTAAGATATGCAGTTTGGAATGCAATCAGAGCATAGGCTGCTGCATGTGATTTGTTGAAACCATAACCTGCAAATTTTTCCATTAAGCCAAACAGCTCTGCCGCCTTACTTTTAGTTAGTCCATTTTTTATTGCACCATTAACAAAAATATCTCGCTGTTGCTCCATTTCCTCAACTTTCTTCTTACCCATTGCCCGTCGTAACAAATCAGCACTACCAAGACTGTAACCACCTATTACCTGAGCAATTTGCATCACTTGCTCCTGATAAATCATTACACCATAAGTTGGGCCAAGTATAGGCTGTAAGCGAGGATCAAGGTATTCAACACGCTTGCCAAGTTTACGTTCAGTAAATTCAGGAATCAGATCCATTGGGCCCGGTCGATACAAAGCTACTAACGCGATAATATCCTCAAAACGATCTGGTTTTGTCTTTTGCAACAAATCTTTCATGCCACGAGATTCGAACTGGAATACCCCTACGACATTTCCCTGTCTCAATAATGCATAAGTTGCCGGATCTTCCAGAGGAAGCGTCTCCAGAGAAATAAACTTATGATTTCCTGTTTCTGGCTCAGAAACTCTCTGCCTTATGTATCTGACAGTCCAGTCAAGTATAGTCAAAGTCCTCAATCCTAAAAAATCAAACTTTACTAAACCTATTTTTTCTACATCATCCTTATCCAACTGGCTTACCACTGCATCAGTGGAATCCGCGCAATACACAGGACAGAAATCAGTGATTTTTCCTGAAGCGATCAATACCCCGCCAGCATGCATGCCGACATTGCGAGTAATCCCCTCGAGACCTTCAGCAAGTTCTAATAATATGCGCACCTCTTCTTCTTCCTGTGCGCGTTGGTTTAGTTGTGGCTCTATTTCACGGGCTTTTTTTAAAGTCATGCCTAATTCAAATGGTACAAGCTTTGCCAATTTATCAACAAAGTTATACGGTAAATCTAATACCCGCCCAACATCACGTATTACTGCTTTCGCTGCCATTGTGCCAAAGGTAACAATCTGCGAAACACTCTCAGCTCCATATTTCTGCTTCACATATTCGATCACACGCTCCCGTCCATCCTGACAAAAATCAATATCAAAATCAGGCATGGATACCCGCTCTGGATTAAGAAAACGTTCAAACAATAAATCGTAGCGTAAGGGATCAAGATCAGTGATGCCGAGAGAAAAAGCGACAAGTGAGCCTGCACCTGACCCTCTCCCCGGACCTACCGGGACTTCATTCTGCTTGGCCCAGTTAATAAAGTCAGAAACAATCAGAAAATATCCGGCAAAACCCATTTGTACGATAGTAGTAACCTCAAAGTCCAAACGTGTACGATATTGTGGCATTCTTAAATCACGTTTGTCTTGATCAGGAAATAGTGATTTCATTCTATTTTCTAAGCCGTCTAACGCCTGATCATGCAGATACTTTTCAAGGCTTTCATTATTTGGCGTAGGAAAAAGCGGCAGGCGATTAACCCCTAACTCCAATAGTTGATTACATCGTTTGGCTATCTCTACACTGTTAGCAAGGGCTACCGGAATATCTGAAAATAATGTCTCCATTTCAGCCTGGGTTTTGAAATATTGCTGCATTGTGAATTTTTTTGGTCGTCTTCGATCACCCAGCACATAGCCTTCAGCAATACAAACCCGTGCCTCATGTGCTTTATATTCCTCAGGAGACAAGAATTGTACTGGGTGCGTTGCCACTACCGGTAAACATAAGACTGAGGCCAATGCCAGAGAATTCTGTAAAATTATTTCTTCGTTATCACGCCCTACCCGCTGTATCTCTATGTAAAAATGATCAGGAAATAAATCTGACCATTCCTGTGCAAGTGTTTTTGCCTGATCAAAATCATCCTGCATCAGAACCATATTTATTTCACTAAGGTGTGCTCCAGATAAAGCAATCAATCCCTGTGTTCCAATTTCGTTCCTATTTAACCAGGATTTTTTTACTTCGGCCCGACCCCGATATTGATTCTCACGATAAGCACGCGACAACAAACGGCATAATAACAAGTACCCTGAATAAGACTTACACAACAACAGAAGACGTGAGGGCTTGTCACGATCACTTTCATTTGTAATCCATACCTCACAACCGATGATCGGCTTTACGCCTCTGCTACGTGTACGCTCATAAAACTTTACCATGCCAAATAAATTTGACAGATCAGTCAGTGCAAGTGCAGGCATATTGTCGGCAACCGCCTTTTCTACCGCGCCATCAATACGTACAATGCCATCAGAGACAGAATACTCGCTGTGCATACGTAGATGAATAAATGTAGGGACTGTAGACATGATGTTACAATACTGAGGGTATCTCGAAATACTCAGGTTTGATTAAATATTTTAATTTCCTTATTAACATCAAAACTAAATAACAAGTTCTGATTTCAATTCTACACCATGTTTAAAGCCCCTGAACTATTACTCCCTGCCGGCTCTCTGGAAAAAATGCGTGCAGCGTATGCTTTTGGCGCAAATGCGATTTACGCAGGCCAACCACGTTATTCTATGCGCGCTCGCAATAATGAGTTTGGGATGGAACAGTTATGTTCCGGAATCCTTGAGGCACATACCATGGGGAAAAAGTTTTTTGTTGCAAGTAATATAACGCCCCACAATGCAAAAATAAAAACCTACATTAATGATATGAGCCCTGTTATCCAGCTAAAACCTGATGCGCTCATCATGTCTGATCCCGGACTCATTATGATGGTACGAGAAAAATGGCCGGAAATGCCAATCCACCTGTCTGTACAGGCAAATACAGTAAATTATGCCGGAGTTAAATTTTGGCACAAATTGGGGTTAACGCGGGTAATTTTATCTCGTGAATTATCACTTGATGAAATAGACCAAATCCGGCAACTTTGCCCAGAGATAGAACTTGAGGTATTTGTCCATGGAGCATTGTGTATTGCTTATTCTGGTCGTTGCTTACTATCTGGATACTTCAATCACCGTGACCCTAATCAAGGAACATGCACCAATTCCTGTCGCTGGGACTATAAAGTCAAATCAGCTGAAGAAAATGCAAGTGGAGATATACAAGAAACAAAAAAGATCGATTTTGATTTTCATCAGCAAATGAACCAGCCGGAATTCAGTAATTGTGGCAGCGTTGAACGTCACCCGGCAGCAGACAAAGTCTACCTAATAGAAGAAAAGGAACGCCCTGGCCAGCTAATGCCAATAATGGAAGATGAACACGGTACTTACATTATGAACTCTAAAGACCTACGGGCAGTAGAGCACGTTGAAAGACTAGTTCAAATTGGTGTAGATTCACTGAAAATAGAAGGCCGCACCAAATCACTTTATTATGTCGCCCGTACTGCACAGGTTTATCGCAAGGCAATAGATGATGTTGTAGCAGGTCGTCCTATGGATCCGTCTTTGCTAGGTGAGCTAGAGGGTCTGGCTAATCGAGGATACTCCGATGGCTTTTATCAGCGACATCATGCCAGTGATACACAAAATTACCTGCAGAGCCATTCGAAATCAAATCGTAGCCAATATGTAGGAGATATTACCAGTTTCGATGTGTCTAGCGGAATGACTGAAATATCGGTGAAAAACCGTTTTAAGATTGGTGATAAGCTAGAAATAATTCATCCTTCTGGTAATCGCGTGATTGAGCTCACTCACATGCAAAATCTTAAAGGAGAATCGGTCAACGTTGCTCCGGGTAATGGATACAAGGTTAAAATTCCCATGACAGGTAATTTTGAGAAAGCTTTAGTAGCAAGATTTCTTTAATTACTGACAATAATTATTAATTCTCGTAGCAATTCAGCCTTAAAAATTTGCAACTTCAACCGGGGTTTTTGTAAATTATTTGTATAATTTGCATTGATTATCGAAAAATCTGATTATCCTTTCGGGAAGCCATGTGAGCTTTCCTGGAAACGGAGAGCTTAAGAAGCCCACGTGCCCCCCCTTGTGCAGGAAATTCCAACGCAACTTCGCATGAAACATCAGTTTGTGCAGGTAAAACAGATGAAGGCATAAACGGATCATTGCGTGCGTTGATAACCAGTGTTGGCACTTGGATATACCTCAACCAGGGCTTACTGCTAGATAGAGTCCAGTATTCGTCAGTATTAGAAAAACCGTGCAACGGTGCAGTTACCAGGTTATCAAATTGATACAAAGTAGCACATTCTGCTACTGCTATAGCGTCAAAAAGTCCTGGAAAACGATCAAGTTTCTCAAGAGCCTTTTTCTTCAGTGTGCCAAGAAAATGTTGCGTATAGAACCGATTAAACCCCGAATCCAGGGCTTCTCCGGCTGCTACTAAATCTAGCGGAACAGAAACCGTCACGGCGCCATCAATCACGTGGCATGCCTGTTTACCTTGCTCTCCAAGCCACTTTAGTAACGCATTACCACCCAGAGATATGCCGACCACATAAAGCTGCGCATTGGAGCAAAAGGATTGGTCTCTCTCTCTGATCTTATGCAATATCCTGTCAATTTCTTCCGAGTCACCGGCATGATATGCGCGTGGCAACCGATTGGGAGTTCCGGAACATCCACGAAAATGTACGACAGCGCCACGCCAACCTAACTCCTGAAGCAGTCTCATAATGCTCCGGGCATAATGACTGGATGAACCTCCTTCCAACCCATGAAACAGTATCACTAATGGTGTGTCAATTGAGTTATCTAGCCAGTCAATATCTATAAAATCGCCATCATCCAACTCCAGACGCTCACGTCGATAGGCTGATATAGGTAATGAGCGAAGCAAAGAGGGGTAAATAGTTTGTACGTTTCCTCCGGGCAACCAAACGGGAGCAACATACGGCTTATATGATGTATCTATATTCAAAATGAAATTAATTATGCTGGGACACTAATTTTATTGAATCATACTAGCAATCCGACATATATCTGCTTGTATGCGTGAATGTTCGCAGATTATACGCATAGACTTATAAAAGACAAAAAGTTGTCACGAAGACTTGGAAAGTGTACTATTCGTCTACAATAATGAGAATAAATATGAAGCTCTTATTCACCACATACTTACTACCTGCCATCTGTTTTTATACTGTTACTAATCTATCCTTTTGACTTCTACATTCGATTTCGTTCGCCAAACTCTTATCGACAAATTTGAAGTCGATGCTGAAGCTATCTCACCTGAGGCAACCTTAGAGACCCTGGGGCTTGACTCGCTCACAATGGTAGAGTTGCTGTTCGATGTATCGGAAAAATACGATATTGAAATACCTACTGACAAAATGGATTTTACTACTCTTGGCGAAGCGGTTGCACTCATAGATGAGGCGCTTCAGGCTAAAGATAGTTGACAGTACTAACGTGAAGCGCAACCGCGTTTTTGTCACTGGCATCGGGCTCGTCTCTCCACATGGAAGTGACCCAAATCAGGTTTTCGATAAAATTTATCAGGGGGAGTCTGCTGTAAAAATGACCCGCTCCGGGACACCTGAATTTGGAAGCGATGTACTACTTGCAAGCACTAAATTTGACCCGACAGGGATAATTTCCAAGCCACACCAACTATTCATGGATCGCGTTTCACAAATGGCGGTTATTGCTGCACGCCAGGCCCTTGAAAATGCAGGATTATTATCTGAAGAAACTGATCTTTCATCCACTGGCGTGTACACTGGCTGCGCTCTTGGCGGCGCACAAACAATAGAAGAATCTTACAAAAGATACTATGTTAATAAAACTCGATCCGGAAGACCAACCACTATACCGCTGATCATGCCAAATGCCCCTGCAGGCCATATCTCAATGCGTCACAAGTTGCACGGGCCTTCACAGAATTACTCAATCGCATGTTCTTCATCATCAACTGCGATTGGTGAAGCTTTTCGTGCTATCCGCGATGGTTACCAAGAACGTGTCGTTACCGGCGGAACTGAGGCAATGCTAAATGATGGCTCTATAGCCTGCTGGGAGGCACTCACTGTACTTGCTAAAGAACACCCGGAAGGTGCACACGCATCCTGCCGACCATTCGCAAAGGATAGAAGCGGCCTCGTACTTGGTGAAGGAGCTGCGATGCTTATTCTGGAATCTGAGACACTTGTAGAAGAGCGAAATATCCAACCGCTTGCTGAAATCGTTGGATACGGCTCTTCCAGTGATGCGCATAATCTAACGCAACCTTCTGCCGAAGGGCAGGTTCTGGCTATGCGTACAGCACTTGACGATGCCGGACTTGACTCAACAGCAATCGGATATATTAATGCCCACGCAACGGGTACGGGAGCTGGTGACAAGGTTGAAATCGATGCAATTAAACTACTTTTTGCAGATCATGCTCAACGTATTGCAGTGAGTTCAACCAAGTCTATGCATGGACATTTACTTGGTGCAGCAGGAGCACTTGAATTTGCATTAACTGTAATGGCACTCAAAAACCGACAGATTCCTCCTACAGCGCATCTCACACAACCAGATCCAGAATGCGACCTTGATTGTGTTCCCTGCATTGGTCGCCCCTCACCAGAGCTTGATTACGCGTTATGTAATTCATTTGCATTTGGTGGTTCAAATGCTGTTTTAATTGCTCGACGCGTATCAATAGAATAAACTCAGAAAAATAGTTAAAATTCTGATTATTTAATCAGTTATATTTTACTGAGTCCATAAAAGATTAGCAATCATATTATGAGAAAATTACTATTACTATTAATGCTTGTTTTTATAAACACCAGTGTAATGGCTGAGTGGACAGCTGTGAAATGGAATCATGAGGATGGCGGATTAACTTTATATGTTGACTACACCACGATTCGCAAAGAAGGTGACAGAGTCAAGATGTTAAGCTTGGCTGATTTTGAAGTTGTTGAGAAGAATGGGATTGATCTTTTCTCTTCAAGAGCGCAGAACGAATATGACTGCAAAGAGAAAAAAATAAGACAACTTTTCTACTCACTATATAGTGGTAGCATGGGTAAGGGGAAAATGGAGCATTCAAATAGTGAACATCTAAAATGGATGCCAGTACAACTCGGGAGCATGGAGGAAGCTATGTGGACAGTTGCTTGCGGTAAGAAAACATAAAGGATTTAGATATTTCTTAATTCAATTTTCTAGTACAACAAATTAGCAGCTAAGTTCAGACATCGAGACTGTTATGTTAGCCTCAACAACAAATCAGTAGAAAGCAGGATAATTATTATGAATATTGACATCGGTATAAACGAAAAAGATCGTTCCGAGATAGCTATCGGACTCAGTAAACTACTGGCTGACACTTATAGTCTTTACCTGAAGACTCACAACTTTCACTGGAATGTTACCGGCCCTATGTTCCAAACGCTGCACCTTATGTTTGAAACACAATACAACGAACTAGCGCTTGCTGTTGATCTTATTGCTGAACGTATTCGCTCACTAGGCTTCCCTGCACCCGGCACCTATAGTGAGTTTGCACGTCTGAGCTCAATAAGAGAAACTTCCGGAACACCTAAAGCTGAAGAAATGATTCAGATACTTGTTGAGGGGCAAGAAGCGATTGTTCGTACTGCACGGTCTGTTTTTCCGGTTGCGGAGAACGCCTCTGATGAAGCAACTGCAGATCTGCTGACCCAACGTATACAATTACATGAAAAAACTGCATGGATGCTTAGAAGTTTGTTAGAAGCTTAAGTTGAAGTCTCTTTAACTGCTGCCCGTTACATTAATATTAGAGAAGTAGTAAAAAGATTGACTAAAAAAAGCGCCCCGAAGGGCGCTTAGAGGCCCTCAGGGGGTGGGCAATCTGCGCTTACTTTTTCAAAAATTCTGTATACTCTTACTTTCCTAACTTGCGATATGCTTATCTCAATCAGGTACCTTTAGTTACGGCAATTATAAATTAGACTTTAGTAAAGACATATATTATATATAATAAACAATTGCTTATAAATTTAGGTTGCCAGGCATGTTAAAACTGCAAGGATAAAATAGATGAATTGATAGAATTATTTCCTAGAATAATAACTAATTGTTTTAGAATTAATATGCCAACAAAAAACTCATGAGTCAGTCAAAACTGACCTGAGTAGTTGAAGGAATTGGAACAAATAGTAAGGATTGATAAATGAAAATATTAATTATTCTAGTATTTGGCATACTTGTAACAACTAATGTTCATGCCGGCGGAGTTTACGGAACTTTATATGACAGCTCAGATCTGGCAAATCCAAAAGATCGGTTTGTGGACAATCCACATAAAACATTATCTGACGTCAAGAAAGAGAGAGAAGAGAAAAAATTTCGTGCTAAACAAGAAGAGGAAGAACAGCAAACACTTAATGAACTTATTGAAAAGAAAACAGAAGGACTCCACAGGTAAAGAAAGCGCCACCATAAAATTGTTTATATAATTCAATTTACTATTTTGAGTAATGATCTCCACTGAAGAATCTCTTAAACGCCTGCGCGAAGGAAACAGTCGGTTCGTATCTGATTCTTCTATTTTTAACAAAACAATTTCGCATAAAAGTCGGCGCCATTCTCTGACAGAAATTCAGGATCCATTTGCTATTATTCTCGGTTGCTCCGATTCGAGGGCACCAGCGGAAATTGTTTTCGATCAGGGTATTGGCGATCTTTTTGTTATCAGAGTTGCCGGAAATATTGTTGCGCCTTCACAGATTGGTAGCATTGAATTTGCCGTAGAAAAGTTCGGCACACGATTAGTTGTGGTTATGGGCCATTCAAAATGTGGCGCTATACTGGCTACATTGGAGGAGCTCAGAGGTCCCTCAGAGGATCAGTCAAAGAATCTTCGTTCGATCGTTGATCGCATTCGCCCATCTTTAACATCGTTGCTAGAAACAGATCAAGGTCCGGACATACTTCTACAACAAGCTGTTCGCGCAAACATTCACTCATCAGTCAATCAACTACAACACGGATCAGAAATCCTCGAACAGCTAGTAAAGAAAAACAAGCTTCTTATCCTTGGAGCAGAATATTCACTAGATACTGGTATCGTAGATTTTTTTGGTGGATTGCCATAAAACAGTCAGTTAGTAACATTTAGTATTTAAATTTAAGCACGCTCAATATGTATGAACATCTTAATTCCTAGACTTTACAATACTTCTCCTTAATATCATGTTCTGGTAATACAGTATTTGGAATAGTAGTTGACCCTGCGTAAAAAACTATTAATTCTACAGGCCCATTTATTGCCCAGCCTCTGTGAATGGTACGCATTACCTCTACAACAGACTCTCCTTCCTTTAAGGTAATTTTCTTTCCATTTTTTGTTTCGATTACCAACTCTCCATGTAAAACATACCCAAAGGTTGGAACCGGGTGGCAATGAAACTCTGTTAATTTATTTTCTTCTATGCGAAGTTTAACTGAAGTTATTTCGGCTTGCCCTTGAGGGTAATAAATAGCTCCATCATCCCATGAAGTTTGTGTTTTATTTAGTTGCTTCTCTGCTACAGCTAAATCAGGAAACACCATAAACAGTAAAAACCAAGTCAGTATATATATTCTCATTTTTTATGATACCCATAATTTTAAGTTTATCGAGCCAGAAAAGTATCTTTAAGCTGGGAACTATAATTCGCAAAAAAATTTCAAATTATTTCAGAGTCAGCTATTTCCAGAACAAACATTTTTATTCGTAATGAAACTCTTACATCATTATGGTGTTTCGGTGTAGTGCATTATTTTACTACTTAATTATTAAGCGTTGACGGGATGCAACCTAGTCTGAAGTTGTTCTCCTTATCCTTCCAATCCTTGTAATGTATAAACAGCAGATTTTCTACACAAATATTCGGCGGTGGCATTATCAAATAATTTAAACAACTCCTCTCTACAAGACTCTGGCCGAGCAGTTTTTTTATGGCCGTGACAGGAATAATCAAGAACCAGTAAAAACAGAAGAAAACACCCCTCGCCAAAAGAGCTAGTCTAGGTATATAAAACTACAAAGATGACACAATTTATAATAAGTTTGTTTCCCTTCACTGTGTAGGTGATAGTTGAGGCACAACCTGCATCCATCCATCTGGACACTTTCTAACATGTGGATAATACCCTTCAGGCTTACGACAGTAGTACCAATAGTTGTCTGGTAATTCTGTTCCTGATTGTTGTCCGGCCCCTTGTTGAATATACACAGGTGGTGTTGATGGTACTGCTATCACAGGTGGGTACGCGTAATAAGGAGAGTAATGCCCTCCATATCCAAATCGATAACCTGGATAGCCCCATCTGTACCCACCAAAACCACGGTAACCATAACCACCCAGTCCGTAACCTAAACCCAGACCCAACCCAAAAGAACCCCATCCACGATGGTGATGATGCCCACCACGAGCCCATGTTGAGCCCGCAGATATCATGCCCAATAAGACAATAATAAGGCACATTAATTTAAATATTTTCATTCCGTCCTCCATCGTTATTTAATATTTCCAACGCTTGGAGTGAATTTGAGTTGACCTTCATCAAGCTTGAACGCCTGTTTTGAGAAAGAACAGATAGTTGACACGAACAAAATTAGTATTTCATTTCTATGTCAGTTCTTCCTATGTTAATTTTGTTGTACTCTTCTGCAATTCAGCACGATAAATTGTTGCAACACCTTGATGAGATGTTATTTTATTTATTGCTTGCCAACCACGACTTAACAGGATACCTCCAACTGTATGTGTGGATGTATAGATGAATTGACATCTGAAGCGGCGTGCTTCCATTTCCAGAGCTGAGATAAGTGCTGTGCCGATACCGTTTCCTCGTCTGCTTTTTTCAACCACCAAAGCAGTGATCCAAGGCCCCTGATTAAGTGCAAAACCAATTGACTCTGCTCTCAATGTCCCGGCACCGACAGCCTCTCCATTATCATCAATCGCAATCAAGGCAAGAGGAATACTATTGATCTGGCAGCACTCCCAAATGTCTGATTCCGCAATCCCAGGACCTTCTGGTCCATAATAAGCTTCCCATTCTTCCAGAAAAAGTTTTACCACCTTGGGCACAACTTCAGGAACTTTAGCCAAGAAGCAAATTTTAATTGGAACCGAGGGATTTTTTTACCAGCGCCAGTTTTACCATTCTATTTCTTTGAAAACTTATTTTGTGACGTAAGACTATACGTCTTTATCTTTAGTATATTTATACAGATATTGAATGCAATATGTCTATACCCACTTGTATCGACCTTTAAATGATTTCTACGTGAAACACTATAAAAGTACCACTACTAGATTCCTGTTGTCTTAATAACAATTTGAATACATTCTTATAATATTACTCCTCTCCTATAAATAATAAAATCGAACCTAACTAAATGATATTTCGGCAAGCAGATTACCATATACAAAATAGTTACAAAGAGAGCGATACAAAGTACCACCACACATATAATCAACTACTTGTTAACAAATGTATAATTTAGTATTCGGAATAAACATCGAACTAATAAAGGTAATTAGGTCTTTTATACGTTAGTTTTGTTTTCGACAGTGAGTGAGGCACTAAGTTGCCTTTATTCTTTAATGAATTGTTCGGTTTCAAGCGTTACCAGAGCTATTCATCCCATAAAGTTGCCATAGAGTACCCTAATTCTGGTGCATCCCAGAATTTACCAGTTATGAGACGTTCTTTCGCTTCAAGTGCAGCAATTTTTCCCATATCTTCACCCGATAATGAAATGGTGGCAGCATCAAAGTTTTGTTGTAGTCGGGCAGCATTTACTGATTTAGGTATAACGGAAGTTCCCCTTTGAATTGCCCACCTGATAAGCACCTGTGCAGATGTAAGGCTCATGGCATAGGCAATTTCCATTATAGTAGGATTTTCAAGTAAACTGGATTCGTCAGGATCTTTAAATTCTGCTGGTCGATCAGGCGATCCTAAAGGTGAATAGGCAGTAAGAACAATCTCTTCTTTACTACAGAATTCCAGCATTTCAGGTTGTTGATGAAATGGGTGCAATTCAATCTGGTTTACCTCTGGCCTTATTTCGCAGTTATCCAATAATTCTTTAATTTTTTTTATACTAAAATTGGAAATTCCTATATGTTTGATTAATTTATCCTTCACGCATGCTTCCATCGCCTGCCAAGTAAACACTGTAGGCGCATCATCTAGTGATAAAAAATCTTTAGTTGATGAAGGAAACTGTATTTCCGGTTTTAAGGCAACCGGCCAGTGAATTAAATACAAATCAAGGTAATCTAACTGAAGGTCTTTTAGGGTTTTTTCCAAAGCCGATCTTACATCTTCTTTCAAGTGAGCATTATTCCATAACTTTGAGGTTACCCATAAATCTTCCCTTTTTATACACCCTGAATTAAAAGCATCGACAAGCGCCTGACCTATCTCAGATTCATTACCATAAAATGCAGCACAATCTATGAGCCTGTATCCGATTTTTAATGCTTTTTGAACTGCATTATAGACTTCCCCTGAAGCCGACTTCCAGGTACCAAGTCCCAAAGCCGGCATTTCGTCTCCATTTCTAAATATAAATTTATTCATTTTTAGTCATAAGTTTGGTTACAATTATGTGGCGCCCTATCCCATTAAGTAAATTCGTGTCTCCCCTCACATTTCCATGTGCCTTCGTATAATGATGCTACATTGTTATCTGGTAATGTTTCAGGACTACTGGGTTGTGCTGTTGAAGGGGTTTGTGCCGTTGGCTGTGCCGTTGAAGGTACGTTTTCATCTTTACATATCCAACAACTTTGAAAGAATATCTCCTTTGGTATTCCTTCTCCTGGCATTATATACAACGGCACTTGTTCATCAATACCACCTGTTACAACAGTGTAGAGCGGATCCCCATCTGCATACCAGGTTACGCTTGAACAGGCTTTAGAACTTGATTTCACAGTTATCAAATTCTGTTTCCATTCCACTTGCGCTGCGCATGCTCCTACTCGCTTAGAACAATCACATCTTGAAGCATACGCAAAATCGGTAACACCAAATATCAGGATAAATAATGAGATGATTCTCGTCATAATCTCCCCCTTTAGATTATATGAGCTATATCTGCAGAACCATGACTATATGCCCCAATAATAGAAAGTGTAAACACGAATATTGAGAAACTACCTTAGAAATCCTAATAAGGGAGGCTTTTGGCAGTTTTGTCAGTACGGTTTGGGACGCAAATACAAAAATTTTAAAGAGAACTTACACAAAGTAATGATGTCTCATGTGTACGGAGGCTCCCATGAAATACATTATTACCCTGTTTCTGTTATGTGCTGCTCCGTTACAGGCAGCACAGGAAGCAATGCTGATTTACGCTCTTAATGTTTATGCACCTAAAGAAATAGTGGATGAAAAGTGCCGTACGGTTCTTACTGTAGCCGAGAAAGAGTATATGACTATGTGTAATGATGGCAACGGAGAAGCTCATGAAACAGTGTACCGATTTGACAAGCACTGGCAGCATATCAAGAATAGACAGTGAAGTTAGAAAGGAGAAAAAATGACTAAGATATTTTGGTTTGCAGGTTGGCTTATGGCTCTGCTTTGTCTGGTCATAGCATCTATTTATATAATGTTTTCTATTATGGAATGCATGACAGCGCTTTTATTCTGAGTCAGAATCATTAAGATATTAGCGTCTATACCAATTAATGGTAACAGCGTGGTACCATTTTCCAAATGTGCGGCAGATTCGAATTACATGCTCCACCAACTAAGATTAAAGAACATTTTGATCTTACTGGCGAACTGAATTTCTCTCCTTCCTGGAATATTGCTCCCGCAACACCAATCAACTCTATTGTTGCTGACGAGAACGAAAAGAGACATCTAAAGTTAATGTATTGGGGCTTAATCCCTTCCTGGGCTAAAGATATGATCATAGCCACTAAACTTATTAATGCCCGTGGTGAGACTGTTGCTGAGAAACCTTCTTTCAGAAATTCTTTCAAACGTAGACGCTGTATTATCCCTGCATCTGGTTTCTATGAATGGAAGGCTCAGGAGGGTAAAAAACAACCCTGGTATATCTCTCATAAATCAAATGAATTAATGGCATTTGCAGGATTGTGGGAACACTGGACTTCTGAGGAAGGAGATGAAATAGAAAGCTGCTGCATTATCACTACCCATGCAAATCCGTTTATGGAGAAGATACATAGTCGCATGCCGGTGATACTGCATCCGGAGCAATGGTCTGTATGGCTATCTAAACAAGTACAGTCCCTTGATAAGTTACTACCAATAATCAATTCAAAAAAATATAAGTCTATGCAGGCTTGGCCTGTAACCCGTGAACTGAACAGGGCCGGATTTAGGAATGATGAAGGATTGATTGAGTGTATATCTGAATAACCGAATGTCTGCTTCTGGCACAAAGCAGACATTGACTAATCACTGCTAGTCTTCACCAATTCTCTTATTTCCTGAGAATTAGAAATAGCTTCATGCGAATTCATGAATAAGCTATCGATAGCCAATTTCGCTCTTTTAGTACCATTTTCTTTTAACCCAACAAAAGCGCCTCCGATAACCATTGTACCTTCACCTAATACGGTATCTATCCATATCAGGCGTCCATCATTTCTCTGGATCTGCCATTCCAGGAAAATTGACAGAGTACTGTCCGCAAATCCCGAGGCACCCCAACTTTGCTCAGCAGAAACTATTTTAGGTGTAACGAATATATCAATATCTTCCGGATTAAAATCTTTCTCACTATTTCCAGTCACAACATCAATAAATAATTCGTTAATAAGAACCTCAGAATTCTTTGCTAGTGAGTTCCCTAAAATGATTTCAAATGTATTCACCTGCTTTAACTCTGATTTAGCAACCTTCAATTCATCAGTAATAATTAAACCAACTTTCAATGGAATAGTTTCAGTTTGAGGATACCCGTTTACAATCTCCTTAGGAGGTTTGCTGGTAAAGGTAGTAGAGCATGCAACAAGAATCCATGATGAGAAAATAATTAAAAAGACTAGTTTTGTTTTATGTAATCTACTAGTTTCCATTTTTTATTATCCCTAAGTCAATTTCAAATTCAAATTCAACTGTATCTTCTCTTCCCAGATCAGTAGCTGCAATCTTCATTATCCAATTTTTGTCTGTGTTATCTAATTTCTCAGGCAACTTGAAGTAGACGAACCCATTTACTTCCTTACCCGACGATAACGTTCTTGTATAAAATAATTTCCTGATATGTTATGTTTTACTACGAGTGCATCTCCACTAAGTTTAGCTGCTACAAACACTGCAGGAATGCCAACAATTGGCATCAATAACAACCCGGCTGCAGCAACTCCGGCAACACCTTCAGCGGCGGTGCTATGACCAAACTGGTCTGATACCTTGGTTGAAGAGCTAGAACCTCCCTGTATAAAACTAAAACTATCGGAAAACAGCACTTTACTTGATCCTGTATCAGCATTCCTGGCAACAACCAATACAGCAAGGACTCCGGATTCAATTAGGTTGGTACCAAAATATTTATCACTTTCTTTATCATCGCTAATTGGATGAATAGAAATTGTTAGCCCATCTTTAGTATCGCTTGTTCTGTATGTTGAAACTGATTTGGCTTGATAGGCAGGTATTACTTTGGTGGCACAGCCAGATAAAGCAAAGACAAATGCCAGACTGCATACTAGTGCAGATTTAAGTTTCATCCCCTTTCTCCCATTTTTCTTAATTCTTGTTAGCTTATAAATACCATACTGATATAGAGACATCAAGAAAGCTTTATGCATAGATGCCTAAAAACAGGGTTGAACTTTTAAAGCCCAAGAAGAAGAGAAGCTCAGACCAGTATGAACGTCCGCTTTTGGCACAAAGCAGACATTCGAAACAAAACTCTCTCGTATACAATACCAAAATTGAATTTATCCTTTATTCCCTTAAAAAGAATGTTAACCTCGTAAAGAAGATAGTTTAGGAGGAATTTAGAAATGCTAGGCAATAGATTGCTTTCCATCTTGGCAGCTTTATTTGCTTTTGTTCTTTTATGGCTATGTCTCTCATTAATTAAGCTAGGATTGTCTAATCTAGATGCCCCTAAAATACCTACAAAAACTAAGATTCCAGAAAATATTTTTATTAAGGGTGATGCTAAGAAAGGTCAGCAAATTGCAGGCCAGGTTTGTGCAGGTTGTCATAGCCCTGACGGTAATAGCCTAAGCCCGGCAAATCCAATTTTGGCTGGACAGCATGCAGAGTACATTGCTAAGCAATTATCAGATTTCAAGGAGAATAAGGAAAGCCCCGCTAAACGAAAGAATCCAATTATGTCTGCTATGGTTGATCCTCTCTCAACAGATGACATGAAAAATCTTGGTGCTTATTACACCTTGCAAAAACCAAATCCAGGCACAGCAAAAAACAAAGTACTTGCTGAGCAAGGCGAGAAAATTTATCGTGGCGGCAACATAGAGTCTGGTGTACCTGCATGTGCCGGTTGCCACTCTCCAAATGGCGTAGGTATTCCACCTTTTTATCCACGTCTTACCGGACAATATGCCGAGTATACAATGGCACAGCTTAGGGCCTTCCGAACTGAGCAACGAGCCAATGATGTTAACAACGTAATGCGTGAGATAGTTGCTCGTATGAGTGAGAAAGAAATGTTTGCAGTATCGGAATTTATTTCTGGTCTTCAATAATTATCGGGGCATGCTGGCTTCATACCAAGCCACTAATTAAGTCCTCCTTCTCACTATATGTGAATGTCCGCTTTTGGCACAAAGCAGACGTTCATAATTATCCTCATCTCAGCATTCCCTTTAAATAATCCGTTATATATTGGTATCAACTATATCTGTACTGGAATTACCGCCATGGACGGTAGGTATTTTGCGAATATTTAATATAATAAGTTTTTTTGGGTTCCTTATTTCTGCAATAGGTGCGCTCATTGTAATCTATGGTAGCAACGAACGGATTGGTTTTGGGATATTCTATATTGGTGCTGCATTACCTACAACGGAAAGAAATATAAGTAAAACAGTTGCAGCAAAGAAAAGTGTAGCTATATATGCAGCTATCTTGGGCATATTCCTCCTCATAATTTATTAGGGTGCAAAAATTCCGCTAAGTTCAATAATAGAGGAACATTATAGGGGCAAATATTTCTTCTAATCTCAACGTCTACTTTGTGCCAAAAGCGGACATTCAGTACAGGAATCTTGATCGTCTTATGTTTTATGAATACTAAGTTAATGGGAATGGTTGATACTTAGGAATAGGCGGAGTATCTCATCGCGAAAGGCGCCAACAATTTATGAACAGACCAAGACAATATGATCGTGAAGAGGTACTGGCAGTCATCACAGATTTATTCTGGGAGAGGGGCTTTGAAGCCACATCCATGAATGAAGTGGTAGCTCGTACAAAAATTAACAAATTCAGTATTTACAACGAGTTTGGAGGCAAAGAGAAATTATTTCTTGCCAGTATGGATTACTATCTTCGTAACTCGATTAATTTCGTAGAAGAGATACTCTCAAAGGAACCATTAGGATTGACAAATATTGAAGCATTTTTTGAGTATAGACTGAACCATGCTGATTTTGAGAAGAATAACGGATGTTTTATTTTTAATTCTGTTATTGAGAAAGAGTCATTAAGTGAAGGGGCCAATTTGCAAGTCAATGCATTTATATTAAAATTTAAAGCTCTCTTCTATAATTGCTTACATGCAGCGAAAGCAAGAAAAGAGATTAGCAATACTAAGGATTGTAAGGCTCTGGCTGATTATTTATCCTGTTTTATCTTTGGGCTGGTTAATCTTGGAATGAAGAAAATGAGTAGCAAGGAATTGAAAGAAAGTGTAGATCTCGCTTTAGGAGTAATAAAAAACTAAATATTTTTTTATTTAATATCTGAACAAACGTTAAAAAAATGACAGGAATGCCGATACTCTTATGAAACAGCTATTTGAGCTTGGTTTCATAAGAAATATAGTTATGACAGCAACTACAATCAGAATCGATCAGCCGCCTTCAAAAAATGGCCATAGATCGTTATATGCAGGCGGGATAGCAGCAATTCTTGCCTCAACCTGCCATCATATTTCATTTCTGCTTGTCACGTTTGGTCTCAGCAACTCTAAGATTTTATATATAGTTACGCTTGCTGACTGGGCCCGCCCTTTTCTTATTACTGTGGCAATTATTGCACTATTTATTTCATACCGGCATATCTGGAGCATTTCCTCAATTCACAAGACTGGTAGAGACAGTACAAATTCTCAGTCTAAAGTAACTGATAAAGCGTTTTTCATATTTGTTTCCATGCTTGTAATAATTGTCCTCATGCTTCCGTACTTTGCTCCATGTACAGAATAAATAACAATCCGGCATTCTCAAGATCTTCGTGTCCTATTACCAATGCATTGGATATACTCGGTGATAAATGGACGATACTGGTGATCAGGGATCTTGTTCTGGGTAAAAGAACTTATCAGGAATTTCTTACTTCACCAGAGAAAATCGCTACAAACATTCTTGCAGACAGATTGAAACGGCTACAAGACGCAAATATTGCCGTCAGACAAGCCTATCAACATAACCCGATACGTTTCAAGTATAGTTTAACAGGGAAGGGAGAGGAGTTAAGAACGGTATTACAAGCTTTGGCCTCATGGGGACTTAAGAGTTTTCCCGGAACTAAGGTTTTTCCTTCTGTTAAGGATTAAAACGCATATTTACATTAAAACTGATTATTAATCTACCACCAGACTTTTGATGTCCGGAATATCGTTTATTCGTTGTGAATGTTTATTGGGTTATGCTACGGCCCGTACAGAACCAGCCAGGAGTAGGCGTCTGTTCAGGATCATGCCGATAGCAGAAAGAGCAACCCCCCAGGCTGAACTGTACATAGTTTACTAAATTGAGCCGGATAACGGCCTCCCATTGTTCACCTATTTCTATGTTCATCCCCATAAATCCAATCCCACTGATCAATAAATAGACCAATCCAAACCTTAGCATGGATTGAATTCTTGCATTCTCATCTAACCGGGTAACAACAATAAAACAAATGGCCGTTATAAGATGAATGAACTTGAGTGCCGTATAAGTTTCCAGAAAGATTGGTTCCCCCGGAAAGAAATTAGGAATAAACCCTAAAAGGGTTATCCACATAAACATCGCGACAAAGATCCATGATACTTTGACTGAATCATTATTCATTCAATTTCTCCATAAGTTAGCAGCTAATGTTATTAGCTGACACAAATTAAATTGTAGCGCTGATACTCTTTATTAACGGCCAATCTAGTCACTTGATTTAGGCATTAATTGTATATTGTTCTTGGCAGTATCTCCTTTCTCCGATAATTAATGGAGTTAGTAGCTTCCCTTTATCGGTGTCTCGATAACTCATTAAATAAAATCCATCGCAATGTTCAGGCTAGTTATATTTATTGAAGATTTTTTCTAATGAAATAACTACGACAACAATTGAAAAAACAATATAAATCCTAAAGATAGATTACTAGCAGCCGTAATCACATATATTGAACAGGGTTATTACCGCCATCACGCTGACCCTTATTTAAAAGCAGATCTGTTCATGAAGGGAAAGGAAAAGATAATGCAAGTCAACATAAAAAAACTTAAAATTATTCAGCCATTCATTTCGGGCTTTACTGTTCTTGTTCTCATAGCATTAATCGTCTTTTCAATCTATTTTGGTGAGAATAATAAGACATGGATTTTATTCTTATCCGGGATTCTTGTAATGGCTGTGATTGCAGAGTCATCTAATATATCAAAAATGGAACGGGTTGTAATTCATCGTGATAATCAATTAATAAACGTAAAGAGCGAGCTTGGTCATGAAACACAGCTTCGCGAAAGAGCTGAAGAGGAGCTTGCCACCAACAAATCCAGGCTGATCTTGATAGATGAGGAGTTACCAATTATGGTCGCCCTCATAGATAGCGGGGGAATGTGTCAATATTACAACCGGACCTTTATGGAATGGTTGCACCTGCAACCACAACAGATCATTGGCCGAAATATTCGTTTGGTACTGGGTGCCAAGATTTTCCATGAAGTGGCAACTGCAATCCGACAGTCTCTGGATGGACATCCTGTCCATTATGAAAGAATACAGAAAATGCCGGACGGGAGAGACCACAGACTATTCATTGAACATATTCCCCAATTTAGTGAGAATGGTGAGGTTACAGGATTCTATATGTTGGTTAATGACATCACCTCACCTCACCTGGTAATGCCAATGTATCAGCCCAATTAGAATCCAACAAAGTACAAATTAGTCCTGTCAATGATCTGGATATGCGTGATAACGCTCATGATGTAAAAACCAGTCAGAATATGATTGTTGCCGACCCATTTTCCAAACAAACGACTGAAAATGATAAAAATACAAGAGGGATTTTGAATGCAATTGAAAATGGCAAGTATTGTGTATTTTGCCAACTAATCACTTCTATAGCAGCGGATTCTACCAAAATTGAACACTATGAAATTCTAATCCGATTAATGGGAGCAGAGAATAAAATACTATTGCCCAAGGAATTTTTTCCACTTGCCGAGATGAATAGCCGTATGTTGTATTTGGACAGATGGGTTGTAGACCATATTTTAGAATGGGCCTCTCGTCAAATCCTACTTGATAAAAGACAAAAGAATTCTATGTTTTTTATTAATGTATCGGACGATACGATCAGTGATGCCAGTTTTCCGGAATTTCTGAAAACATCTTTACGGGAGCACAATGTACCGGGTACTTCCCTGTGCTTTGAAATACCTGCTGCCGGACTCATTCTAAGGAATCAGGAAATTGCCAAATTTGCACAACAAGTTAAAAAGTGTGAATGTCGTGTTGCAATCAGTGGTTTTGGACAAGATCCTGTTTTATTCGACCTGATACAGGGTTCCGAGGTCGATTTTTTAAAAATTGACGGAGGCATCATTCGAAATATTCTTCACGACCCTGTTGATCTTACTGCAGTTAGGATAATAAACAGAACTGCTAAAGAGATTGGTGTAAAAACTATAGCGGAATCAGTGGAAGATGAAGAAACTATAGTAAAACTAAGGAAGATTGGCATTCATTTTGCACAGGGCTATGGTATCTCACGACCCCGCCCTCTTGTAGAGAAATCTCCAAAACCACATCTGAAAAACAAAGCTGCGTAAAGAAGGGCTGAGCCATATCATTGGCCTTGTCGTTTCTTTGCCGAATGTCCGCTTTTGGCACAAAGCGGACATTCATAGAGTATTACTATTTAAGTTTATCCATTATTGAGGCACTTGATTGTCTCTGCTCTGCAATTAACCGTGCAACTTCCCGGTTGCTCTCGCGCGTGTGGCTGGTAATAAATCACACTCCTATAGTCTCTATCATGATAGATTTGCAGATAGTTTAAGATAGTAATAATTTGACAGCTTATCTGAGCATACTTAAAGGATCGAAATGTATAAAATTATCTGGATAACACTGTTTTTACTAATGAGCAACAACGCGACAGCTGTGTGGACAAAAATAGTGGACGCCAAAGATACTACAGTGGGCCCTAATCACGGATCTGTTTATAGTGTCTATACTGATGTTGACACTATGCGTAATACAAATGATTTAATAAAGGTATGGGAGTTGTACGATTACCATACGCCTCAGTGGAGCCAGGGCATTGAACCGTATTTATCATTAAAAGTTCGTACTGAGTATGATTGCTCAGAAGAACGATCCAGAACACATTACGTTGCTCTCTTCTCTGAGAATATGGGTAAAGGTAACAGAGGTGGTGAAAAAGAATACGTTCATAACTGGGAATCAATGGAACTAGATACTGTGGGGGAGAAACTCTGGAAATTCGCCTGTGGGAAATAGCATCAAACAAGGTTTTCTAAGACTTTGTACGCATACTGGTTAGTTCTATTTCAATTTAATATAGAAGACTAATGCTTTATTAACATATAGTTGATTCATTTTATGGTGGTACTTATTTTGTAATCGCCCTTCTTTAAGATACTTCAAACTTTCATGCTGGAATTATTAAGTAACTTATAAAACACCAAATTTATCTTAAATATCTACTCAAGCCAGTATTTACGGGCTTTCCAGCCATTTCTACACAATATTTTCAACCCTCAAGATTTATCCTAAAATAGCAATTTAGTAGCAATTACAGAAAATTATAAATTAGCTTAAAAGCTAACTTATTGATTAATTGGTAGGCCGTGGGAGGATCGAACTCCCGACCAACGGATTAAAAGTCCGCTGCTCTACCAGCTGAGCTAACGACCCAAAAGATGTGCATTATACCTATTCAACTTCCGATACTAAAGGCTTCAGAGAAATTCTTGCTTTGTAAAATACAAATATTGCCCAAATTCATTCTTTCTCAGAATTACTTCTGTAGTTAGAATATTACAAAAAATGTGTGCTGCTTGCCATAAAGAATTGAATCTTACTCATGATGAAAGACTAGCCAGCAAGTTCTGGTATAATTTTTAAATGATCCCTTCCCACGTTAAGGTTAGGCGTTGAATAGAAACCTCATGATGTTACTTGAGCAAGAATTTCTGAAAATTAGCATTGCTCTTTTAAAAAATGAGATTTGTACGGTAATTCCGAGCTTCTCCTTGCTGAGGTATTAATGTATGACGTGATGGAAAAAGCAAAAAGTATTCAGGTTGTGATTTTCGATGTGGATGGAGTCCTTACAGATGGCACTCTCAACCTCACAGATGGTGGCGAAGAGATCAAAGCGTTTAATAGTCGGGATGGACATGGTATGAAAATGCTTAAAGCAAGCGGGGTTGAACGTGCTATTATTACTGCAAGAGAATCACGTTGTGTGAAATTAAGAGCTGAGAATTTAGATATATCCCTACTCTGTCAGGGCGAAAAAAACAAATTAAAAGTATTTGAATCTCTGGTAACTAAACTGGGGCTTGATATGCCATCCTGTGCTTATGTCGGTGACGACTTGATTGATCTGCCAGTTATGGCCCGCTGCGGCCTTTCTATTTGTGTTCCCAGTGCTCCTGCGCTAGTAAAAAAAGCGCATTACGTTACAAATTCAGAGGGTGGTCATGGCGCAGTACGTGAAGTCTGTGAAATGGTAATGCTTGCACAGGGCACACTGGATGTCCAATTAGAGAAGTATCTAAAATGATCAATAGTTTGCCGAATAAATTTCCAATAATCCTAATTATCTTACTTGCATTATTCACATTCTGGGTGGATAAAGCTGTTCGACAAACAACTAAAGGACAAGAGAAAGATCCACGAAGTAATCCAGATTATGTATTGGAAGATTTCTCAGCTTACAGCGTGAATCACATAAGCGGAGCACACCAAAAACTTTTTGCAGAAAAAATGCTACATTATGTAGCCAATGACACCACTTATCTCGAACAACCTCGCCTTATCAATTCTAAAACTGGCACACCAGAGATGCGGGTAAAGGCTGACCGAGCCAACATGTCTGGTGACGAAGACATCTATCTAAACGGAAATGTTAAAGTAATACGCTATGGTGAAGGTGGAGAGGAAACAACTATGGTTACCAGTTCTTTACATATTATTCCAGATGATGACATTGCAAAAACAAATGAACCTGTAACCATTATCCAAGATAATACTATTATTAATGCAGTTGGAATGGAAATTGATAATGCTGCTCAAATCATTCATTTACTGTCAGAGGTAAAATTTGTACATGACAAAGTTCGCTGAGCCTTTTGTCATGTATTAACATAAACTGTAAATTATGAAATCCGTCACTATATTTTTCTTCTTAGGTACTTTGATTACAAATTCTGCACTTGCAGAACGCGCTGATCGCGATAAGCCGGTTCATTTAGAATCCGATCGTGCCACTGTTGAGAATACTGGCCGCTCTAATAATAAAGAGAGAACAAGTGTATTTACTGGAAACGTCGTACTAACCCAAGGTACCTTGATAATCCGTTCTGACAAAATGGTGGTAAAAGAAGATGAAGATGGATTCCAGAATGCAATAGCCTATGGAAATTTAGCAAGTTTCAGGCAAAAACGTGATGGAATGAATGAATATATAGAAGGCTGGAGTGAACGTATGGAATATGACAGCAAGGCTGATAAAGTAGAACTCTTTAAGCAAGCACGGCTAAGACGTGGGGCTGATGAAGTACATGGAGAATATATTTCTTACGAAGCAACAACAGAATTTTTTCAGGTAAATAATGGAGCAAAAACTAAAACCAACTCTGAAAGTAGGGTACGCGCAGTAATTCAGCCAAAGAAAAAGAAAAAGAAACAAAATTGACAAGTCAGAGTCGGGTGTATTTCAATGGCAATCTAAAACCCTGAAAAAATGAGCGAATTTAAAGCTAGTAAATTAAGAAAACGTTACAAATCTCGAACCGTAGTACAGGAAGTATCACTTTCTGTCTCAAGCGGGGAAGTTGTGGGTCTGCTTGGACCTAATGGTGCCGGTAAAACTACCTGCTTTTACATGATGGTCGGATTAGTGCCACTTGATGGTGGAAACATATATTTAGATAAACTCAATTTGAGCCAGATGCCTGTACATCGCCGCGCTCTTCTTGGACTGGGTTATTTACCACAAGAAGCTTCAATTTTCAGGCACCTTTCTGTAGCTGATAATATCTGTGCAGTACTTGAATTACAGAATTACAGTCCAGATGAAATGCAACAACACCTTGATAATTTATTAGATGATCTCAGCATTAGCCACCTGAGAGCCAACCCTGCACTCAGTCTGTCTGGCGGAGAACGCCGTCGCGTTGAAATTGCCCGAGCACTAGCAACACGACCACGCTTTATATTGCTTGATGAACCATTTGCAGGAGTAGACCCTATAGCAGTACTGGATATCCAGAAAATTATTCATTTTCTTAAGGAACGTGATATTGGAGTTCTTATTACAGACCATAACGTTAGAGAAACATTAGGAATTTGTGACCGAGCCTATATTATTAGTGAGGGTAACGTGCTAGCCAGCGGTATGCCCGATGAAATCATTTATAATGAAAATGTGAGAAAGGTATATTTAGGAGAACATTTCAAACTGTAGAATCAAAGATTCAGTTTGTATGAATCTGCGGCTGATTGCCGCACCTCAAAAATTATGAAACCCACTCTCCAGCTTAAATTATCGCAGCATCTTACGCTTACACCCCAGCTGCAGCAATCCATAAAATTGCTGCAGCTATCCACACTTGAATTAAATCAAGAAATTGAACGTATAGTCCAGGAAAATCCTTTACTGGAAATAGATGATAGTGTAGATCAAAATGGAACCGAATATAGTGACGCTCAACTTGAAAATCAGTTGGAATCACCACCTTCTAATGCACCAGAATCTACAGAATTATTAACTACTTCAACTACAGAAGTAAAATCAGATCTGAAAAACGAATCTGATTGGTCGAACAGAGAAGAGGGTTTTCACAGTACGCGTGACGTCAGTGATGAACATGATTTCCCACAGCAGCCTTCCGAGCCGATAAGTTTACGAGAACACCTTAATTTACAACTTAACCTCGGTCAAATTACTGAAAGGGACAAAAAAATTACAGGTCTGTTGATAGATAGTCTAAATGATGCCGGTTATCTTTCTCAGGATCTTGAAGAGCTTGTAAGCCTTATTCCTCCGGAGTTGGAAATAAGTATCGAAGACTTAAATCTGGCATTAGATCGATTACAGCATCTGGACCCGCCCGGTATTGGCGCATACAGTTTGAAAGAGTGTTTGTCTATGCAATTACAGGCATTACCAAAAGATACGCCTTGCCTCGACAAAGCACTGTTACTAGTAAATGAATACCTGGAAAAGCTCGCATCACGAGACTTTAGTGGTATTAAAAAACTACTGCACTGCGATGATAATGACTTGCGAACAGTTCAGTCACTCATTACTCACCTAAACCCCAGACCAGGTGCGGAGTTTGGTAACACGGTAGCCCATTACATCATCCCTGACGTAATTGTTACTAAATCCAGTTCTAATTGGGTAGCCAGTCTAAATCCGGATGCAATACCGCGCCTCAAAATTAATCACCTCTATGCTAATATTCTGAAACGAGACCGCAATGATCAGTCACAACAACTGTTTAGTCAATTAGATGAAGCGAAATGGCTTATCAAGAACGTGAATCAGCGGTTTGATACCATTCTGAGAGTCTCACGTGTCATCGTTGAACGCCAACGACAGTTCTTTGAACATGGTGCAGTTGCTATGCGCCCATTGGTACTTAGAGAAATTTCGGATACCCTAGACTTACATGAATCAACAGTATCACGTGTAACCACACAGAAATTTATGCGTACACCAAGAGGAACGTTTGAGTTAAAGTATTTCTTTGGCAGCCATGTGGCAACTGATTCAGGTGGTGCCTGTTCTGCCACTGCAATTCGCGCCATAATAAAACAATTAATAAATGCTGAAAATACAAAGAAACCACTAAGTGATCAGCGTATTTCAGGAATTCTTGAGCAGCAAGGTATTGTTGTTGCCCGACGTACAGTTGCAAAATACCGAGAATCTATGCAGATTCCACCTGTGAATCTACGCAAATCAATTTAATTTAATTTAAGGAGCTATTATGAATCTAAACCTTACTGGCCACCACGTAGAAATTACTCCGGCTATGCGTAACTACGTTACCGCCAAGATGGTCAAGATAAAACGTCATTTTAACAATGTTATTGATATCAATGTGACGTTGTCAGTAGAAAAATTAAGTCAGAATGCTGAGGCTAATGTACACGTGCGCGGTAAGGATATATTTGTCGAGACGAACAGTACTAATATGTACGCTTCTATTGACAACTTAGTTGATAAACTAGACCGTAAGATTCTAAAACACAAAGAAAAGAATGCAGCTCACCGCAATAACAATGCACTTAAAAATCAGGAGCCAGAACAACCAGATTAAATGCAGTTAATTCTATTCTAAAGATACATACTACAAAAAACCAGATAGGATGTTTTCATATCTATCGTTTAAATAGGTAAAAAACTATGTCTACAGTTATCTTAAATAACTTTGTAAATTTAACAAACTAAAACCAATTCTTGATATGAACCTTATTACACAGTTATTACCGCTATCAAATGTTATCGTGGACTTGGATGCCGCTAGTAAAAAGCGGGTATTCGAGCAAGTTGGATTGTTATTTGAAGACACTTTACATATTGCACAAAATCAAGTATTTGATAGTTTATTCGCAAGGGAGAAACTTGGCTCTACCGGACTAGGCCAAGGCGTAGCGATTCCACATGGAAGAATAAAGGGATTACCTAAAGCTACTGCTGCATTTGTTAGAATGAAAGAACCAATTTTATTTGATGCACCGGATGGAAGACCAGTTAACCTTATTTGTATTTTACTGGTACCGGAAAAAGCAACTGATCAACATTTACAAATTTTAAGCGAACTGGCTCAAATGTTCAGTGTTAAAAGTTTCCGGGAAAGCCTATTAACAAGCAAAGATGCTGAAGAAACTCATCAGCTAATCTCTAATTGGACGCCGAATGCCCCAAATCAGCATAACGCAACTATTTGAAGAAAATAGGGAAAAACTAGGATTAACCTGGAAGTCAGGCAGGGAAGATGGCGACAAGCAACTTATAGATGAAACCGTCTCCCAAACTAATCAGGGTGTTATTGGACATCTAAATTTTATCCATCCCAATTGGATACAAGTATTGAGCAAAGATGAGGCTGATTACCTCAACCAGCTTGATCCCAGATCACTGAAGCATAATATGCAACGTCTTGCTGAGAGTGGTATGTCATGTATTATCGCTGCAGGAAATATACCGGTACCAAAGTCTCTGAGTGCATTAGCAGAGTCTGCTAATACTCCTATCTTGTGTTCAGAGCGATCAAGTTTAGAAGTAATGTGGCTACTACGTCCCTATTTATGGCGTGTACTAGCTCCATCAGACAGCATGCACGGTGTTCTACTTGACGTATTAGGAATGGGTGTAATGATTACTGGAGAAAGTGGTGTCGGAAAAAGTGAGCTGGCATTGGAATTAGTGAGTCGAGGTCATGGACTCGTTGCAGATGACGTAGTGGAACTCAACCGTATAGCTCCAGAGACTTTAGAAGGCAATTGTCCGGAAATACTACGAGATTTTCTTGAAGTACGCGGACTTGGAATGCTAAATATTCGTATTATTTTTGGTGAAACTGCAGTACGCCGAAGAAAGAACTTAAAACTTATCGTACATCTACTAAAAGCTAGCAGCTCTGACTTTAATGCACTTGAACGACTTCCAATTAACAATGTTAATGAGGATATTATGGGTATAAGTATCCGCAAGGTTATTATCCCTGTTGCTGCAGGGCGCAATCTAGCAGTTCTGGTTGAAGCAGCTGTACGTAACTATGTCTTACAATTACGTGGTATGGACAGCACTAAAAGTTTTCTTGAACGACATGAACAAGAGATGGGGATTAAAGAAATTAAATAACACCTAAAAAGACACGACAAATTGATAGAATCACAAATTCATTCTTGCTATAACTTATTCTTTCGTACTTATAAAAATGCAACTAATAGTCATTAGCGGCCTTGCAGGATCCGGGAAAAGTATCGCTCTTAATGTACTGGAGGACAGTGGGTATTATTGTGTTGATAATCTCCCGGCCAATTTGTTACTGGAAGCTACTCTCATCTTCAAAAAATCCGCTCACCCAAGGATTGCTGTTAGTATTGATGCAAGAAGCCGTGAAACACTTCACTTGCTCCCAAAGCAACTAGTCGAATTGAAACAGAAAGAAATTGATGTACGATTATTATTCTTGGAAGCCAAAACCGATACACTGGTTAAACGTTTTTCAGAAACACGCCGCCGACATCCTTTAAGTGATGACCATCTTACTCTACTTGAATGCATACATTTAGAGAGAGAAATACTAGCGGAGATTAAGGATCTTACACACTGCATTGATACTAGCGACCTAAGTGCGAGCTCATTACGTACCTGGGTTAAAGATTTCATGAAACTTGATCAGTCTCGCCTTACACTTTTATTCCAGTCGTTTGGTTTTAAACATGGCATTCCTCTAGATGCAGATATACTGTTTGATGTACGTTGCTTACCGAATCCTTACTATGAGGAACTCTTGCAACCCCTTACTGGACTTGATGATAAAGTAATTGAATACCTATCTGGATACACTGATGTAAAACGTATGTTTAATGATATTAAAAAATTCACTGATGAATGGCTGCCTTGTTATATTCGTGACAACAGAAGCTATCTGACCATTGCTATTGGTTGTACTGGAGGACGTCACCGCTCAGTATACCTTGCCGTATGCCTAGCAAAATATTTTAACAAAAAAAATCAGGTGCTGGTACGACACCGGGAATTGAGCTCATAATTAGAATTCTTTTTAATCATAATCAACACCTATCAAAATTAATAATACTTCAGAGAGCCCTTTAGATCATAGTGCTATACTTTAAACTAAAAAATTAATTGCTGAGAAAATGATGAACACCCCACGAACATTTACGCTTGCATTTACAGGGGCCTCTGGTATGCCTTATGGTATACGACTCCTAGAAAAACTATTAGCCAGCGGAAATCACGTTTTTCTAATGTACTCACAAGCAGCACAGATTGTTGCACAGCAGGAAATGAAATTAACACTATCTTCTCGTACCAAAGAAGCAGAAGAATTTTTAAGTCAACGCTTTAAGGCAAAAGAAGGTCAGTTGCATGTATTTGGACGAGAAGAATGGTTTGCACCCGTAGCATCTGGTTCTAGTCCGGCAGACTCTATGATAATTTGCCCCTGTACAATGGGGACATTAGCAGCAGTAGCAACCGGACTAGGACGGAATCTGATAGAACGTGCTGCAGACGTAATGCTAAAGGAACATCATAAACTCATACTAGTTCCTCGTGAAACGCCATTCTCTGCTATTCATCTGGATAATATGCAAAAACTAGTACAGTGTGGTGCAGTTATCCTTCCCGCCAATCCGGGTTTTTACCACCATCCTGAGAGCGTACAGGATCTTGTAGACTTTGTAGTTGCCAGAATACTCGATCACCTGAATGTGGAACATTTTCTTATTCCGCGTTGGGGTAAAGAAAATCTATAAAACTACTGATTTATACCTAAACAGTATGCACTAACATACTACAAAAATATCCCTTTCTAATTATGAATTCTCTAATGCACACTTATTTGTAGAAATTATTGATATCCCCTGTTTAGATGCCTGATAAATACCTGCTTCAGTTACAATAAAATCCATTGCAACATCATGCGGTCTAGGATAAATGTTATCTAACCGCAGAATTTCAAATGCCACACCAATTACCAGAGGGCTCGGATTGATTCCGGTAATTGTACGATCATAATAACCACCACCATAACCAAGTCGGTACCCCTGTGTATCAAAACCAAGAATTGGTACTATTATTGCATTTACCATTACCAGCTCAGTATTGTCAGTAACAGGAATATTATAAGCACCGATTTTCATTGGGGCTTCTTTCCACCACCTACGAAAATATAACAGCTTTCTTTCACTTTCTACTTCAGGCAGCGCAAGTACCGCACCACGTCTCTGCAAAACACTCATTGCGGGATGGGGGTCGTACTCTCCACGATACGGCCAGTAAAATCCAACTGTACTTTTCCATAATATTGGAAATCCATGCTCCAATGAGCTGGTTATTTTCATACTCCATTGAATACGATCATTATTAGTAATTGCTTCTCGGCAAGCTAACAGTTCAAGTCTTTTTTTCTTTCTCCACTCCTGCCATGTTTCCATTATCTGAACTTATTTATGAAAAAATTTAAGTTTAATAGATTTCTAACTGGCGCCGGAATTCCAAGCTCCATCGCTCGGCTGAAAGGTATCCATTTCCTCTCACCTTGGCTAATCACCAATTTCTTTGAGTCAACTAACATCGATCGTGGATAAATCCGTAATTTAAAGTGTGTAAAAGAATGATCAACTGATGGCATATGAATCAGCTGTTTTACTTTTATTCCGAGTTTCTGATTACAATATAAAGAAATGTTCTCATTGACCGACATTTCTGGCAAGCACCAGAGTCCACCCCAAATACCTTTTGAAGGACGCCGTTCCAGCAGAATCTCCTTCCGCCTAATTATCATTAACATCATTGTCTCTTTTACCAATAACGATTTGCGAGGCCTGGCAGCAGGAAACTTGTCTACTTTGTTCTCCTGCAATGCAGTACACTTAAGATGAATGGGACATACAGTACATTTTGGCTTATTACGAGTACAGATGGTCGATCCTAGATCCATCAATCCCTGAGAATATGCTTCGATATCACCATTTACTTTGTTTGCTGGCAACAGCTCTTCAGCCTTCTTCCATAGCAATATTTCTGACTTTCTCTCCCCATGACAGCCCTTCACACCAAAATACCGCGTAAGAATACGCTTCACGTTACCATCTAGTATTGCATAACGTTTTCCAAAAGCAAAAACCTGTATCGCAGCAGCAGTAGAACGCCCTATGCCGGGGAGCTGTTTTATAATACTGTTCTCACATGGAAACTTACCTTGATGATTTCTTACAATTAAATGCGCTGTTTTATGCAGATTTCTTCCGCGTGAGTAATAACCCAGACCACTCCATAAAGCTAAAACCTCGTCAAGGGATGCTAATGAGAGACTTTTAATATCAGGGTAACATTGTAGAAACCGCTGGTAATATGGAATTACAGTAGTAACTCTGGTTTGCTGCAACATAATCTCAGATAACCAGATAGCATACGGATCACGCGTATTTTGCCAGGGAAGACTATGTCGGCCATGGGCTCTCTGCCAATGTATCAGCTGAAAAGAAAAGTTTGAATTCTGTTTGTTGATCAAAATTTAGGGGGCAACCATGTTTCTCTCAAAATTTGAGTAGTCTGATTTATGTTTTAAATAACGATCCATCATTAATTAAGTGGAGCGGGTGAAGGGAATTGAACCCTCGTCGTAAGCTTGGGAAGCTTCTACTCTACCATTGAGCTACACCCGCGTGCTAAAATAAATGTTGTTTGGATTCTCAATTTTAACTGATCCCGGATGTTCTTTAAAATGATACAACTCATCATAAACGGTCAAACACAACACTTTGATTCTACATTGAATGTGGCTCAACTGTTAGAACGTATGACACTAAATAACAAGCGTATTGCCATTGAGTATAATGGTCAGATTATTCCTCGTAGTAAGTTTGAAGAACAAACTCTGGTAGACGGAGATCAACTTGAAATAGTGGTTGCTGTGGGAGGAGGATGATCTCTCTTACTACAGAGCATTCCTTCTCTCTGTAAATTGACCAAAAGATTACATGGACAATCTCATTATTCACGACAAGGAATATTCATCACGACTTCTGGTCGGAACGGGTAAATATAAGAATTTTACTCAAACGCGTGAAGCAATTGATGCTAGCAACGCTCAAATTATCACCATTGCAGTTCGCCGTACCAATATTGGTCAAAATACTGATGAGCCAAACTTATTAGACCTGCTGCCACCATCAAAATTCACCCTGCTACCCAATACAGCTGGTTGCTTCACAGCTGATGATGCAATACGTACTCTACATCTAGCTCGCGAATTACTTGATGGCCACAATCTCGCAAAACTAGAAGTACTTGGTGATCCAAATACACTTTATCCTAATGTTGTGGAAACTATTAAAGCTGCAAAGATTTTAGTGAAGGAAGGATTTCATTTAATGGTATATACCTCGGATGATCCTATAATCGCAAAGCAACTAGAAGATATTGGCTGTGTTGCAATAATGCCGTTAGCTTCACTGATTGGCTCAGGTATGGGCATCCTGAATCCATGGAATTTACAAATAATTATTAACAATACGAAGGTTCCGGTTATTGTTGATGCTGGTGTAGGTACAGCTTCCGATGCGACCATTGCTATGGAGCTTGGTTGTGATGGAGTACTGATGAATACTGCAATTGCTGCTTCAGAAAACCCTATATTAATGGCTTCTGCAATGAAAAAAGCGGTAGAGGCAGGGCGTGATGCTTTTTTAGCAGGAAGAATGATAAAACAAACATCATATAATGCAAATCCCAGCTCGCCAATAAATAATACAATTGCCAGAAATAAAGTGGCGTGATCTTTTTGTCTCTATCATAAATGCCACAACAACTTCATAATATTCTTCGTAGTTTTGTACTTCGACAAGGGCGTGTTTCAAATGCGCAACGCCGTGCCTTTGAAACTTTGCTTCCAGACTATGGCATACCTTTCACGAAAAATCTGCTTAACTTTGAAATAATTTTTGGGAGAGATGCGCCAAAATATCTTGAAATAGGCTCTGGTATGGGGGAAACAACAACTTCCATCGCCAAGTCACATCCACAAAATGACTATCTTGCAATTGAGGTGTACACACCCGGTGTAGGTAGTCTACTAAAACAAATTGAAGAATTTAAATTAACTAATTTACGTATTATCCAATACGATGCAGTAGAAGTAGTGAACAATATGTTACCGCAAGAATATCTTGATGGGGTTCATATTTTCTTTCCTGATCCATGGCCTAAATTACGCCATCACAAGCGAAGGCTAATCCAACCTGAATTTATATCACTCTTGTGCAAACACCTGAGATTTGATGGCTACATTCATGTAGCTACTGATTGGAATAATTATGCAGATCAGATTCTGAAAGTAATGAGTAATGAATCCAATCTAACCAACACATCAAGAGACTTCGTACCGCGCCCAGAATACCGACCATTAACTAAATTCGAACTACGTGGATTACGATTAGGTCATAAAGTTTGGGATCTAGTATTCAAGAAAAATAGTTAATTCTTTATTCATGTTATCAGTAAATTTTTGTTAGTAACCTTACATACTGTTTGGTATAGTGCGACCTAATACTTGATCAGAATAGCTCTCCATTACAATTTTATTCTGGCCCCAAGTCTGCATATCTCTTTATATACTTTTTTTGTCCGGTAAAAAAATCTGTAATAAATCATTAAGAAAACGCTTTCCAGTCAAGGTTGGCGCCATATAGGAATGATTACGTATTATTAATCCACGCTGTTCGGCTTCATTAAGTTGCTGCTGGATACCTGTGATTGACAGACCAGTACGTTCCTGTAGCAACGATATTTCAAATCCGCCTGTAAGCCGCAAAGCATTCATTAGAAATTCAAACTGCCTGTCATTCTTACTTACTTCATGCTGCTCCTGTAATAGAATATCCGGAGAATTCGTATCCACTGTTGTTTTGAAAAGATATTCCTTAGGGTTTTTATAGCGCATCTGCCGCACTATCCTGTCTGCAAAACTAATTTTACTATGTGCGCCTGCTCCGATACCGAGATAGTCGCCAAACAGCCAATAATTCAGGTTGTGCCGTGACTTATATCCTGGATGAGAAAATGCTGAAGTCTCGTAATTTATATAACCACTTCTCTCAAGCCTTTCTTCAATCATTAGCTGTATCTTTGCAGATAGATCATCATCTGGTAAGGGTGGCGGATAACGATGGAATAAAGTATTTGGTTCTAATGTCAGGTGATAGGCAGAAATATGCTGAACACCAAAAGTACATGCCGTCTCAATATCTTTTGCGGCTTCCTCAAATGTCTGATTGGAAAGTGCATACATCAGATCAAGGTTAATATTTTTGAAATGTCTCTGTGCAATTTTTACTGCATGACGCGCTTCCTTGTCATCGTGAATACGCCCAAGATTATGGAGATGTATTGAGTTAAAACTTTGTATGCCAATAGACAGACGATTAATCCCTGCTGCATGAAAATCAGCAAATTTTTTTGACTCAAATGTACCAGGGTTAGCTTCTAACGTAACCTCAGCCTGAGCCTCCAAAGGTAGCAAAGTTCTGATTACAGTTAGTATCGTATCAATTGCCCGGGCACTGAATAAGCTTGGTGTTCCTCCACCAAAGAAAATACTGGTAACTCTACGGCCCCAAATCTGAGGTAATGCAATTTCCAAGTCACGGGTTAACCCAGACACATAATCATCTTCCAGCGAATCCACATTCCCATTAATTTCATGCGAATTAAAGTCACAATAAGGACATTTCTTCACGCACCATGGAATATGAATATAGAGACTCAATGGTGGGAGCTGCTTCAGCTCCGCAGTTTGAGAGTTAAATATATCAGAAGAAGAAATTATTGAAGCCATAGTAAAATTTATATCCGGCAGAAAAGATACTTCCTGGCTTCTACATTAAAAAACCAGACTATTCCGAATACTTCCCAATGTCACCCAATGTTTCTTCACTAATATACCTAGTCAAGCGTATTAATGCTTTTCCACGATGACTAATAAGATTTTTATCTTCAATAGAAAGTTCAGCTGCAGTCTTGTCTAAATCCGGAAGATAAAAATAGGGATCGTAACCAAACCCACCTGCACCTCGTGGCTCCAGAATAATTCTGCCATACCAACTTCCATCAGTTATGATAGGTTGCGGATCATCAGCATAACGCACCAACACGATAATGCAGTAATAATGTGCACTGCGATCCTGTCTGGTTCTTAGCTGTTCAATCAACAACTGATTGTTACGCTTATCTGACTTAGGCTCTCCTGCATAACGCGCTGAATAAACTCCCGGCTTTCCATTCAGTACATTAACACAGATTCCGGAATCATCTGCCAATGAAGGCAATCCGGTGTGTTTACTGGCATGACGTGCTTTCACCAGAGCATTTTCCACGAAGGTTTGGTATGGCTCTTCTGCTTCAACTACATTGAATGCAGACTGAGGCAATACCTGAATTCCCAAAGGTTTAAACAAATGAGTAAATTCTTTTAATTTCCCTGAATTGTTGCTGGCGATAACTACTTTCTTCATTATTACAATTTAGCTTAGATGATTGCCAACACTTTCTTCTGAATACTAATTAGCTCTTCTATTCCATACTGCGCCATATCCAGCATATGATTTAATTCCTCCCGATTAAATGAAACACCCTCTGCAGTTCCCTGTATCTCTACCAAACCAGAATCCCCGGTCATTACTACGTTCATATCTGTATCACAAGCAGAGTCCTCTATATAATCTAAGTCTAGTACCGGACTACCCTTATAAATACCAGTTGATATGGCTGCAACATGATCTAGAATTGGCGTACTCTCTATCAGCTGCTTGTTCAACAGTTTTTCTACTGCATCATATAGCGCAACAAACGATCCTGTAATACTGGCAGTACGAGTACCCCCATCTGCCTGAATTACATCACAATCAATCTGGATAGTTCTCTCCCCAAGTTTATTCAGGTCTACTACTGAACGCAATGCACGTCCGATAAGACGTTGGATTTCCATAGTACGCCCTGACTGTTTACCTCTGGCAGCTTCACGCTGCATACGCTCATCAGTTGAACGTGGCAACATACCGTACTCTGCCGTTAGCCAGCCCTGTCCCTTACCTTTAAGGAAAGACGGTATTTTTTCAGATACGCTGGCAGTACAAAGTACCTTAGTGTCACCAAACTCGATCAACACAGCACCTTCTGCATGCTTAGTATAATGCCGGGTTATTTTAACCGGTCGAAGCTGATTCGGTGTACGATTACTAGGGCGCATAGTTATAAGAACCTTTATGATAGTGTATAGTAAATTGAAGATTCTCTTGCATCACATAGAACAATTTTTATGAGAAGCTCATCAAAAATATTTGCTAATTAGAAGGCATATATTGTATGTACATAATTTGCGATAATATAGCTTGCATGTACATATCCATTATTTTAACGTATTCAGAACTCCTCAGCGGATAAGTTATCTATGATCTATAGTATGACTGGTTACGCAATAGCCGCCAAAGAATCTTCTCAGGGTACCCTGAGTCTGGAGTTACGCTCGGTTAACCATCGCTATCTCGATATTCAACTCCGCCTCCCTGACAAATTTCGTGTATTAGAACTTTCAATGCGCGAACTTATAACTTCTAAGTTAAACCGTGGGAAAGTAGACTGCTATATGAGCTTCAACCAGCTATCTGGTAATGAAGATATGCAAAAGATTAATACTGAATTGTTGCAAAGATTGCTGGAATTAAATCACACGGTGAGAACCGCCCTGGCAGATGCACAATGTCTAAGCGTAGCAGATGTTCTACACTGGCCCGGCATACTAAAAACTGACATATTACCTACTGATGATTTGTGCAATCTTTGTAAAGAATTACTACAAACCACTCTACACCAATTTACTGCTGCACGTGCCCGAGAGGGTGAAAAATTAAAAATACTTTTACTTGAACGATTGACAAAAATGCGTCAATTAACAGCTATGGCATCACCACTTATTCCTGCATTGGTAACAGCATTTCAGAAAAAAATCACAGCCAAGTTAAACGATGCCATGATAAATAGTGAAAATGATCGTATACGCCAAGAGTTAGTATTATTTGCTAGCAAGATTGATATTGACGAAGAACTATCTCGTCTGGAAACTCACCTGGATGAAGTCGAACGGGTTCTTGTTAGAGGTGGAGTAGTAGGTAAACGCCTGGATTTTCTGATGCAAGAACTCAACCGTGAAGCTAATACAATTGGTTCAAAATCAGTAGATAGTGATATATCTAAAATTTCCATGGAACTCAAAATTCTAATCGAACAAATGCGCGAACAGGTTCAAAATATAGAATGAGGATTCACCCATTCGCATAACACTTCATGGAGGAATATCGTCGGAGCGTTAGTTATTACAGCAACATTATTAGGTGGTGTAGCTGTTGCTCCTCAAGCAGCAGAGAACATTAATAATGCAATTAAACATATTCTTGGTACTTCAATATCTCACCAGCAAGACGGTAAGCTGCAGCTTCCTAGAAAAGATGAAGAAGAAATATCTACGAATGAAAACCGAGGGCACATGTCATTTAACGAGGCCTTCCAGCGAATGTTGTCGCTAATGCGACTTCCCCGTTGAAGAAGTTGCTGAAAAATCCAGATTCAAGGTATTTTTAGCTTCTGCCGTTTATAGTCTATAACAGATAAGTAAAAATGAATGGCAATTAATTTACAATTTAATTAACCATCATTGCTCCTGATATGTAACAACAGTACCTTGACAAATCAGATAGATTCAGCAATGCTGATCATTGGTGATAAGATTAATGCAGAATTAGCAGAAAAAAAACCTGCTACAGGTAAGCTCTAAATACTGATTATGAATAAATATTTAAGAAGCTACATTATATTTATAATGCTTTCCGGTATGATGACTAATGCATTTGGCTGGGCGTTTAGTGGTGAAGTCTTTGCACATGAACTAGATCACGAGCACCCTATTCTCTCACTTGATCCTATGGCTCATCTAAAAGCCCATCAACATGATTCTGAAAAAGATAGCAGCCAATTAGATGCTGCTACTCATCTATGTCTTCATGCTTCCGGGCAATATCAACCCTTTTATTTTACTGCTCCTCTTCTTGTCCCCTCATCTGTCAGCTCAGCTACTTTAGCTGTATTTATTTCTGACTTTATCCCTGACTCCGTCTCGGAGCCACCTCTTCGCCCTCCAAAAGAAACCCTTATAAGCTAGATCTAGAAGTTACGCCGGCTAATCATTTATATGTAACCCGGGTGATGGACTCACCTTAAATAAAGTTACGTGTTATCGGCCAAGCGTACTTACTGTATTTTATCCGTATTATTACCAGGGCATATATTCATCTTGCCTATTATGATGATTGCTACGGTCACTAATACATAAGGTTTGTGGAGGTTTTATGAACTTAAGTTTTTTGTCGGTGATTATCCGACACCGGATACCAGACTTGTTACTTACTATGGCACTAAGTTGTGCGTCTCAAGTAGTTGCTGAGGAAACTGCCCTTAATACACCTTCTAAAGAGAATCAAGAACGCTCCGGCCCGTCACAAATTAATGAGAAGAATGATCTCGCCCTGCGTGATGCAATACGTCTTATGTTACAGAACAATCCTGAGCTAGCTTCTTTCTCCAAGGAAGTCCGTGCACTGGAAGGTATAAAAATTCAGGCCGGTAAATTTCGGAATCCTGAACTAGACGTAGAGTCAGAAGATATAAACGCGCGCCCTAACACTCCTGCCGCACAATTTACAACGATTCGTTTCAGTCAGTTAATCGAGCTTGGCGGGAAACGTACTGCCAGAATAAATGCTGCATCAATAAGTCAGGAACTCGCAGATAAGAATTATGAGTCGAAACGCTTAGAGCTTATTGCTCGTGTAGCAAACATATTTACCAAAATACTAGCCGGACAAGAACGACTACGACTTGCAGAAGAAAGCATACAACTTGCAAATAAAGTAGTGAATTCTGCTGCTAAACGGGTTGAAGCCGGTAAAGCCCCTCCCATAGAGGAGACCAAGGCAAGAGTAGCTTTTTCTACAACGAGTATTGTACTTGAGCAAACACGAAGAGAATTAACAGCAACGAGGAAACAGCTATCTCTGCTATGGGGAAACCCTTCTCCTCAGTTCGGAAGAGTGTTAGGAAATCTTGAATCACGTGTTGAGATACCAAGCTTTGAGGTACTGGAGCAACGTCTCGATAAAAACCCTGTAGTTCTCCACAGCATAAAAAATATAGAGCAACATAAAGCCTTAGTAGAAATTGAAAAATTACGTCGTATACCAGACATTACAGTTGGCGCAGGTGTCAGGCGCTATACGAGAGCTGATGAGACTACCGCATTAGTTAATGTATCTATACCAATCCCATTATTCGATTTTAATCAAGGTAATCTGCAAGCAGCAAATCAGCGTGTCGGTAAAGCAATTGATGAGCAGGCTGCGACTGATTTACAGCTAAGATCTGAACTTACAAAAGCTTATGAAGCTCTGTCAGCAGCACAAAATGAGATTAATATATTACACGATGATATTTTGCCCGGAGCCAAAAGTTCTTTTGACATAGCTAATAAAGGCTATGAGTTAGGAAGATTTAGTTTTCTGGAAATGCTTGATGCACAGCGTACTCTGTTTCACAACCAAATTCTATATGTTCGTGCACTTACTAATTATCATCACCTGATTAACGAAATCGAACGTCTGATTGCCTCTCCAATTGATCATGTTGAAGACCAATCAATAAACATTGATGACAAGGATCATGAAGGATAGATCATGAGTAAAACTCAATTAAGTCCAATAATTATTGTAATCCTTATCGGAGTTATTTTAGGAGGGATAATTCTTAGCTGGGACAAAGGTATATCTCCTATAATCGATAATGACACGATCAAAACAGTAATAACCAGGGGTATACCTGAAGGGAAAACACTCTCTGTACCCAGCAAAGGCCCAGAAGGAGGAAAACTATTTGCAACCAAAGATCTCAGTGTAGAGGTAACAATCTTTGAAGAAGGTATATCACCATATTTTCGCCTCTATCTCTACGAAAATGGCAGGCAGATTACACCCGCCAAAGTAAACGTTGAGATTACATTAACAAGACTTGGTGCGCCAGCACAGCTATTTAGATTCGTACCCGAGAAAAATTACCTGATCGGTGATCAGGTGGTGAAAGAACCTCACTCATTTGAAATGGCAATTACCGCCAAACGAAATGGCAAAACATTTTATTGGAACTATAACCAAATCGAGGGACAAATAGAAATGCCGGATACTGCTGTACAGAGACATGGCATCAAGATAATGACAGCTGGCCCTGAAACAATTAAACCAACAATTACATTACCAGGCGAGATTATATTTAACCATCACACCCTCGTACAAGTTGTCCCACGTATGCCGGGTGTAGTTACCTCCGTTACCCGTCACGTTGGCCAACAGGTAAAAAAGGGCGAAGTACTGGCAGTAATCGAGAGTCCAATGCTGGCTGAATTACGTAGCCAATATCTGATTGCTCAGAAACGATTCCATCTTGCACAAAAGACGTTCAAACGCGAGAAACAACTATGGGAAGAGAAAATTACAGCTAAACAGGATTTTCTGACTGCCCAGGAAATGCTGGGTGAGACTGAAACTACGTTTAATCTTACCTCAGTAAAATTACGTGCCCTAGGAGTAAATCCTGAATCAAATCATTCAGGGAAGTATCTAGCCCGCTTCGAAATCCTTGCTCCAATCTCCGGACTCATTATCTCTAAAGAAATTGCACAGGGTAAAACTATCAAGAGAGATCAGGAGATCTTTACCATAGCAGACGTATCAACAGTTTGGACAGCCATCACTGCTTACCCGAAAGATCTTAATATTGTGAAAGTCGGACAAACGGCATCAATCAGCGCAACTGCTTTTAATGTTGTAGGTGAGGGGAAAATAGCCTATATCAGCACATTGATTGGTGAACAAACACGTACAGCCACAGTACGTATTGAGCTTGATAATAAAGACGGAAAATGGCGTCCGGGTATGTTTGTAAATGCAAAACTGATAACAAAAGAAATTCAGGTACCAGTTGCTATCACAACGGATGCAATCCAGACCATACATGGTAAATCAGTAGCATTTGGTCGCTACGGAGAATATTTTGAAATTCGACCGCTAGAGTTAGGGCGTAATGATGGAAAGACTGTAGAAGTACTTAAAGGATTTTCAGCAGGAGAGCAATACGCAGCAGGTAACAGTTTCATTCTAAAAGCAGAGCTTGGTAAAGAGGGTGCATCTCATGGTCACTAAGCAAAATAACTATCTATATACCTGCAGGATGACCCCGATAACACGGCTAAAATAATTATGCTTGATCATATTTTACGTATATCCATACACAAAGGCTGGATAATCCTGACCGGAGTATTCCTGATGGGTATGCTTGGAATCTATAATTACCAGAGACTTCCTATTGATGCCGTACCAGATATTACAAACGTACAGGTACAAATCAATACTCAGGCAGCCGGTTATTCTCCAATGGAATCCGAGCAACGCGTAACGTTCCCAATAGAACGATCCATGGCAGGACTCCCTAATCTTGAATATACACGCTCTATTTCACGTTATGGACTATCTCAGGTTACAGTGATTTTTAAAGATGGCACTGACATATATTTTGCCCGGCAACTAGTAAATCAAAGGATTCAAGAAGCCAAAGATATGCTTCCTACCGGAATCACGCCAACAATGGGTCCGATTTCAACTGGTCTTGGTGAAATATTTATGTACACAGTCAATGCTGAGGAAGGTGCAAAAAAACCAGATGGAAAACTTTATACTTCAACCGATTTACGGGAAATTCAGGACTGGATCATCAAACCACAGCTCCGGACAGTTAAGGGCGTAACAGAGGTTAATTCTATAGGTGGTTTCGTGAAACAGTTTCATGTCACACCCTATCCGGAAAAACTCATCTCTTTCGGATTAACTCTGCAGGAAGTAGTCATAGCTCTACAACGAAATAATCTTAATGTGGGAGCAGGCTATATTGAAAGAAATGGTGAACAATTACTAGTTCGGGCACCCGGACAAGTCGTAAATTTGGATGAAATCGGGGAGATTATTCTGGGTAGCCACCATGGTGTTCCGGTGCGTATTAAGAATGTTGCTGATGTTCTGATCGGCAAGGAATTACGCAATGGTGCTGCCACCCAAAATGGGGAAGAAGTTGTACTGGGTACTGTGCATATGCTGATCGGAGAAAACAGCCGTACTGTTTCTGAAGCAGTTGCCAAGAAAATAGCAGAAATCAATCGCAGCTTGCCTGCCAACGTAGTTGCGACTACTGCTTATAACCGTACCACGCTGGTCGATAAAACTATTCGTACTGTAGTAACTAATTTAATTGAGGGTGCTGTACTGGTAATTGTAGTGCTACTTTTATTTCTGGGTAATATACGAGCGGCACTCATTGCTGCGCTTGTTATTCCACTCTCAATGTTATTTACATTCAGTGGCATGATCACTAGCCATGTAAGCGCGAATCTGATGAGCCTGGGCGCCCTTGATTTCGGCATCATTGTGGATGGGGCAATCGTATTTACTGAAAATAGTGTCCGGCGTATCACTAATATGCAGACACAGTTAGGACGGGAATTAACTCGTAATGAACGCTTTTCGGCAGTCTTCGATGCTAATAAGGAAGCCCGCCGCGCCTTACTCTATGGTGAGCTCATTATCATGGTAGTTTATTTACCAATCCTTGTAATGACCGGTGTAGAAGGAAAAATGTTCCACCCCATGGCCATCACAGTCGTGACCGCTTTACTAGGGGCAATGATTCTTTCCGTGACATTTGTTCCTGCAGCAATTGCTCTTTTTCTGACTGGCAAGGTAACAGAAAAAGAAAACAGAACTGTAATATGGGCAAAAAAAATCTATGTGCCAGTACTAAATACTGCAATGCAAAATAAGGCGCTTACGATTACAGTTGCTGTAGTTATTGTCGTGCTGTCCGGGTTGTTAGCTACCCGTACAGGCAGTGAGTTTGTCCCTAATCTCAATGAAGGAGATATTGCGCTTCATGCGATACGTATTCCCGGAACAAGCCTGACGACAGCTGTTGAAATGCAAACTGAACTGGAAAAAACTATCAGAGACTTTCCTGAAGTAGACAAAGTTTTTGGAAAAATCGGAACTGCAGAAATTGCGACTGATCCAATGCCACCGAATGTTGCTGACATCTTTATTATTATTAAACCTAAATCAGAATGGACCGGACAACATCACAATAAGGAAGAATTAATAAAATCCATAGAGCAAAAAATACAAAAAATACCAGGCAATAATTATGAATTTACACAGCCAATAGAAATGCGTTTTAATGAATTATTGTCTGGGGTTCGGGCTGATGTTGCGGTTAAAGTATTCGGTGATAACCTGGATACCTTGCTTTTATTAGGAGATAAAATTGAAAGCCTACTTGCAACTGTCCCTGGTGCAGCAGATGTAAGAGCTGAACAACTTTCCGGCTTACCGTTACTTTCGATCCGGGTGGATCGTGCAAAAATAGCACGCTATGGTTTGAATGTAGCCGACGTACAGGATGCCGTTGCCATTTCAGTCGGCGGAATACATGCCGGCACAATTTATGACGGAGACCGACGCTTTAGCTTACAAGTCCGGTTGCCCGAATCTATACGTACTAATATTAAAGCACTCAAACGTTTACCTATAAGACTTCCTCCTGATATAGTAAAAAAAGTACCAGGCGTTACCCTGAGTCAGGGCACCTATGTCGCATTAGGTGAGGTGGCAAATCTGGAATTAGTGCCGGGACCCAACCAAATAAGTCGGGAAAACGGTAAAAGAAGATTAGTAGTTACTGCAAATGTGCGTGGTCGGGACCTCGGCTCCTTCGTTAATGAAGCAAGAACTCTACTAGGAGAAAGATTACAGACCCCATCAGGATATTGGGTCACATGGGGCGGACAATTTGAACAGCTTATTTCTGCTGCTCAGCGACTTCAAATAGTGGTTCCGTTTGCTCTCGGATTGATTCTTATTCTACTTTATGCAATGTTCAGAAATTTCCGGGATGGGCTACTTATATTTACCGGGGTTCCTTTCGCTCTCACAGGCGGATTATTTGCTCTATGGTTACGTGATATTCCTTTTTCCATCTCAGCTGCAGTTGGATTCATTGCCCTGTCTGGTATAGCGGTGTTAAATGGCCTGGTGATGCTCTCCTTTATCCGGAACCTGCTAAAAGAAGGCCACACTCTGGATGACGCCATTCAAACCGGTGCTATCACAAGGCTTCGTCCGATACTAATGACAGCGTTAACGACGGCTATTGGATTCATACCTATGGCTTTGGCTACCAGTATTGGTGCAGAAGTTCAACGGCCACTGGCAACTGTTGTAATTGGTGGCGTTATATCCTCTACTACGCTGACACTACTGGTACTGCCGGTACTATACCGACTATTTCATAAACAAAATATTAATAGAGAATCTTAGCCTTTACAAAGTTTAATTATAGAATTCAAAAATTTAAAATAAGATTCTTCGAATCTGGTACATTAACAGGACTCAGTTCCAATATAGTACGTACATAATTAGTAATCCCCATGGAGTCCAATTTATGAAATCTGTTATTCTTTCTTTACTTGCCACATTGATACTTGCTTCGTGCGCTACAGTTGAAAATATGCGTAATCTACGAGAAGGCCTAACAAAAGAAGAAGTTATAACTGCTGCAGGAAGTCCCAATGGTTTTCATCGTAATGGAGAATATGAAGCTCTTCAATACACTGATCTTCTGATCAATGGCTGGTCTGTATTTAGTGGCTTATCTTGGAATCGAACAGATTACTCTGTAATTCTAAAGAATGATCGTGTAATTGAATACGGCCCCGGAAAAATTATTAAACGCAAGCAAAATGAATCACCATATACGCTTATCCAAGAGCAGTATTAACTAACTTAAAGTGGACTTTGCTGCTGGAAAATAATTGTAGATATATAGTGAAAAGAGCAACTAAATAGCGAGTCTGTTTAATTATTCGAAATACTTTATCTTCTACAGTTTCTTCTTTAATTTGACATCTATAACACGTATATTTTCACTATCTGCACCATGTATTATGGATTGGTCTTTTGGATGATGATGCCGTTGGTTATCTTTCAGACGTAGCGGCTCAGACTGAACATTATTCGCTATAAAAAATGCAACTGTTACGCAAATGGCAGTGATAATTAATACTAATACTACCTCTTGTACTATGTGCTTCACTGCCATCTCCTTATTTAAATACTTGGCCCCAAAAACTGTATGATTAGAGTAATAGTTCTCAACTAAATACTCTGTGAACAAAGTCACATTTTGGAAAATGTTTTAGAAACATTGCATAATAGTTATTCTGTTTACAATCTATTCACAAATGAATAACGCTTCTTGACTCCAGTCTTAATCAAGTATCCGATCGCATTGACTACTCACCGTTCTGAGCGTAAGTTCAGAAACAAGGGCAAATCTATATCTTGCTGTTTTTTTGTGGAGCACTAATAAGTGACCAATATTCAATCTCCGACCATATCTAACCCAAGAGTCTTAGACCCGGTTAACCCTGCTATTGAAGAATACATGCGTAGCTTAGTGAGCCGGACAGATCACCCAGTACTTACTGAGATGGAAAAAGAGGCTGAGAATAATAATTTCCCTATTATTGGTCGCCTTGTCGGTATTTTTCTTGAAACTATGGCAAGAGCTATCAATGCAAAACGTATATTCGAATTTGGTAGTGGGTATGGTTATTCTGCATATTGGTTTGCTAAAGCAGTAGGGAAAGAAGGGATTGTGATTTGCAGTGACGGAGATCCGTTAAACAAGGAAAAAGCTGAAAAATATCTAAATTCTGCGGAATTAGGGAATAGAGTTAATTTTCACACCGGGTATGCTCAGGAAATTTTTTCTGAAACTGAAGGATTATTTGATATCTGTTACAACGATGTTGATAAAGGACAATATCCTGAGATTTGGCATCTGGCTAAGAATAAAATTAACCCGGGCGGGCTGTATATTGCTGATAATGTACTATGGCACGGAAGGGTTGCAGTAGAAAATTATGTTGATATTGTCCCTGGCTGGACAGAGGCCATTATGGAGCACAACCAGTTAATTTTTAATGATCCTGAATTTGATACTTTTATCAATCCAACCCGGGATGGCGTCGTTGTGGCACGAAAAAAAACCATGCAGGAACTTGAATCACGGGAATAAAATCACACACAAAAAACCTAACACATAATATTGTGCTCTTTTTAGGAGTAACACTACTCTTTCTCAAATAACTCGCTATTAGACTGGACTGACCGGATTCTCTTCCCAGGACCATCTCCGGGCAAATGTTTTCTTCTTACTTGCAAAGCAGAATGCCGGTCACTCTTAGTCAATTTTCCAATATCCCGGACAGCACTATAAAATAGTTCCATGTCCCCACCCTGCAGTGTAAGTAAAGACCGAAATTCCGAGACATGCTTTGTATATGTAGAAATTGTTGCGAGTAATGCATTGTTCATCTGTAGCTCAAACCATTGGTCATAGCTAATCAATGCATTGTTAGCATCTTTTAGCTGACTAAATTCTTCACGTAGCTCAGAAAAAATATACGATTTGGAAATGCGTTTCTCTGAATCATTTGCACCAGAGGAGAATAACTTCTTTAATCGTTCGCGATATTTTAATACCAACTCAGTAAAAATAAGTTCCCTTTTCTGTCCTGCATCAAACGTATCCTGTTGTTCAGAAGTACCATTACTTGCCAGCCAACGCCTTGTCCCTTCCAGTTCAACCATTGTAGCAAAGGATTCATTAAATTCAGTATCATCCTGGACATAGACAATTTGGTGAGCAAGCTCATGAAATATAAGCCTGGCAAGCTGTATTTCAGAAAAACCAATAAAAGTATTGAGTACAGGATCATCAAACCATCCTAAAGTGGAATATGCTCGAATACCCCCTACATGGACGTCATAACCTTTATTTCTTAATTCTTCTGCAAAATGATCCGCTTTTTCTTTAGTAAAAAACCCGCGATATTCCACACAACCTGCACCCACAAAACACCATTCTTTAAGTTTCACGGAGAACTCAGGTGTCGCATATACATTCCAAACTACATAGGGACGCTTTAGGTCAGCGTAATTCATATAGCTCTCGTTATCAGGGAGCTTCAAAGTACGGCTGGCAAATTTTCGTAATAAAATAACTTTAGATAAAGTGTTCTTTAATGCTTTATCAGTATTTGGATCGGCTACAATCGCACTAATCGGTTGGACTTTGCGCAGGATTTCCATCTGACCATCCACAGCCTGAGCATAATAGGGGATATTGGTACAGCCATATAGCCAGAAAGCAATGCATATCGCTGCAATGAATGATAAAGTGCGAGAAATTTTCAAAATTATTACAATTTAGTGCTATGGGAGAAATTCCCATCTTGTAAAAACATACATACCTGTTTTGCAACGCTGGCAGAAATAAGCATGCCAGAATGACTTACGTTAAGAATTATCTGATCATGCAGGCCAGGCATTCTTGTTTCCTCAACTGCCACTACACCGTCATTCGGGTCTGGTAAACCGCCAAATAGTCTACCCGCACCTAAACTTCTACTGCCAGCAATAGACCCTACCTCACACCTATCAGTGCATTCCGGTAAATTCTGCTTTAAGTACTGTAGCATACTATGACCTATCAAATATCGTCCCAGCTTAAATCTAGCCAGCTTACTTGCTATATAACTGGCCTGACAGGGACTACCTGCCAGTACGATACGTTCAGTTCGCAGATCAGGAAACTCTGATAACATCTGCATTATCAGAAGACCACCCAGACTATGGCCAACAAAATGTATACGAGATGAAGCTATTCCAGCTACAAAATCTGAAAGAATATGTGCATTCTGCGATAGTGAATTACTCATAGAAGGATATGAAAAAATAACAGTACGAAAGCCGCAACGTTTTAACCGTAGTCCCAACAATGCCATAACCCACCCGTGCATCCATAATCCATGCACAAGCACAACCGTCTTTTCAGAAAATTTTTCTTCTGACAATATCTCCCCCTTAGTCTGACGTTAATTTTAGACTGGAGTAACAAACTTTAGTAAGAAATATTAAGGCTGTCCGACTCAGGACCAAATCAAAACTACTCTATTGATGAGTCTACAGTAATGCATGTCATCCGGTATTATTTAGAAATACAATTACGGCCTTTCGCCTTAGCCCTGTAAAGAGCGCTATCGGCATTTGAGATAAGCGAGTCTAATGTTTGTCCTGGCTGCATCTGGGCAACGCCTATAGAAACAGTAATCGATGGCAACTGCTTTCCATCCTCAATGGAAGTCTTTGCTTCAGAAATTGATATACGTAATCGTTCTGCAATGAGACTGGAATCTTCTGTTGGTGTATCGGGTAAACACAGCGCAAATTCTTCCCCGCCATAACGAGCAATAAGATCAGCTGGGCGCATTGTGTTGAGCAGCACCTTTGACACAGTACATAGAATTCGATCACCTGCAATGTGCCCGAACTTATCATTTATTTGTTTGAAATGATCTATATCTAACATAAGTACCGTACATGGCTGGTTACTAAGCTCACAACGCTGCATTTGCCGCTTAAACGAGTCTGAAAGCCAACGCCTGTTATGCAAACCCGTAAGTCCATCAGTATGAGCTGCATGCTCGGATTCCGCTTGTAATTTATTACTGTTTATCAGGGCTTCGTTACTGTAACGCATACGCCCTGCCAGGATATGCAGTATGTTACGAGCAACCCCATGAGAAATATTAATAAGTGACCACAGCGCCTCCTGATGAATCATCAGTAACCGGCTATGCTCTGGAGCAACCACAAATGCAGATACTGGCTTACCATCCAAGATAGACATCTCACCAACACAATCGCCCGCTTCAAAAACAATATGTGGTGAGCCGTCCTTATTACCCAGGTGGACACCAAGACGCCCAGACAGCACAATATATATACAACTATTAAACTTATCTGGAGACAGCACCTCTTTTCCGGGTGTAAATTCAATCACCTGGCATATATTTAAAAGATACTCGATAGACTCTAGACTAATCTCTCGAAACAACCTGGATTTCTCAATGACTACAAAATCATGGGCATTTAATGAAAGATTACTACCAGAATTTTCGTATTTATGGTTTGCATTCATAGTGTTATACATGTTTGATAAGCACGAATTCTATATAACGTTATCGGAAAGTTACTCTATAACTTTAGAGTAGCTATAATAAATATAATGTCAAAAAATCTATCATGCAGACCATTTAATAATTCAATAAAATAGAAATAAGAAAGGACATAAAATATATGCAAAAAATAATGGCCTACTTAATAGCCACATTTGTAATCTCAGTATTTATGGGATGTGCGCACAAGTCTCCGGACAAAGCAACCGAAACAAATCCCGGATCTGTTATTGTCGATTCTTCTGACTACAATGAAGTAGAAGCAAAAGAATTGGCTGATACACAATGTGCAAAATCGAAACGTCGTGCAAAGAAAATTTATAAGTCTAATGAAAGCTCAAGCCAATACCATTATTTCACATGTATTTTTTGATTACCCTTAAAACAAGACTTCTTAAGAGGAAGAATCTTTTTCATAAAGATAACAGCATGCAGTATGTGTTTCACTAAATTTAGTTACTGCCGGATATTCTCCGGAACACACAGGCATTGCTTTTGGGCAACGAGGATGGAAATGGCAACCAAAAGGCGGATTAGCTGGTGAAGGTAAATCTCCATGTAGGTGTATTCTCTTTCGATTTGATTCAAGTTTTACTACCGGCACTGCTGATAGCAACGCCTGAGTATAAGGATGCTTAGGGCTATTCAATACCTCGTCCACATTTCCATGCTCCACAATTCTTCCCAAATACATCACTGCAACTTCATCAGCTAAATATTCCACAACTGAAATATTATGCGTAATAAATAAGTATGCAAGGCCCAATCCTTGCTGTAGCTCTTTGAGTAAATTTAGAATTTGCGCCTGTACAGAAACATCGAGTGCACTTGTAGGCTCATCACAAATTAGAAGTTTAGGATTAACTGCCAGAGTGCGGGCTATAGCTATTCTTTGACGTTGACCACCAGAGAATTCATGTGGATAACGCCATTTGGATTCCGGCGGTAAACCAACATGGTTTAATAACGTATCTATTTTTTCTACACATGAAAAATTGATCTGACTTATTTCATTCCTTAGGCTACCATCATCCTTAGTATTTAGTGCGTTCATACCTTCTTTAAGAATATCGATAATACGCATTCTAGGATTAAGTGATGAATAAGGATCCTGAAAAATGATCTGGAATTCAGCGCGCTTTCCACGCAGTTGCTTACGCTCGAGACCTACTAACTCTAACCCGTCATAGTTCACACTACCTGCAGTAGGTATAATTAATTGCAAAATACTTTTTCCTACCGTAGTCTTTCCGCAACCTGATTCACCTACCAATGCAAGCGTACTACCCTGTGAAATAGAAAGCGAAACTCCGTCTACCGCTTTAACATACCCTGCCACACTCTTTATTAAACCTTTATATATAGGAAAATGAACTTTCAAATTAGTGACATTCAACAACGTTGAGCCGCCGGTAGTGCTATGGAATACGGGAGTTACTGCGAGGCTAGATTTCTCTACTATGACCTGACTCTTAACATTAGCCTCATTATCTTTACCATGCAGATGACATCTTACCTTATGACCTGTAGTTACCTCACTCCATTCTGGTGCAGTTGATCTACACAAATTCCAGGCATATTCACAACGACCAGAAAATCGACAACCAATAAATTTACCGGACAGAGACGGAACATTCCCTTTAATCATTGCTAATCCCTGACCCCGTTTGGATCTTCCTGGTAGTGCAGCAAATAACTTTTGAGAATATGGATGTGCCGGGTAATTGAAAAATCTATCACGAATCGTTGTCTCTACAATTTCACCTGCATACATAACTGCAATACGATCGGCCATTTCCGCTACGACTCCAAGATCATGGGTAATGAGTAAGATAGCCATGTCTTTGTGTTGCTGTAAATTACGCATAAGATCCAAGACTTGAGCCTGAATCGTAACATCAAGAGCTGTAGTCGGCTCATCCGCAATTAACAGCTCTGGCTCACAAGCAAGTGCCATAGCAATCATTACCCGCTGTTTCATACCACCGGAGAACTGAAAGGGGTACTCAGCCATACGCCGTGTTGCATCAGGGATGCCTACCTGACACAATATTTCTATTATGCGCTCTTGTAGTGCTATACCATGTAAATTGAGGTGGCGTTTCAATACTTCTCCGATTTGCTCGGCAACTGTTAACACAGGGTTTAAACTTAACATCGGTTCCTGAAATATCATGCTGATGTGCTTACCACGTATACTACGCATAGATGTTTCTGATTTCAGTAGTAAGTCTTCTCTATCTAACTTGACAGAACCAGAGACAATTTCTCCTACTTCTGGTAACAATCGCATTATTGAAAGTGCTGCCATAGATTTTCCACAGCCAGACTCCCCAAGCAGGGCAAAAGTTTCACCTTTCTGAATTTGAAGTGTAAGCCCGTCAACAGCACGTACCGGTTCCGCACCGGTATGAAGAATAGTCTTAAGATTATCGATTTGTAGCAGGAGAGTCATAGAAATATAAAATTCTAATTCCTGTAGTAACAAGTTGAGTTTCTACTCTATTGAGCAGCCACCATAATGCAACTTACCTGTTAATAAATTGTAACGTTTTCACTCTTGGGTTAAATGCATCTTGTACTGCATCAGCAAATAAATTAGCGCTTAAAACTAGCGTAAACATAAAACTAAAGGATGAAAGCAAAGCCCACCACACCATCGGCTCACGTGCCATTTCTAAACGGGCTGCATTAATCATGGTGCCAAAACTAATCATAGAAGGGTCGACACCAACACCAACATAAGACAGCACAGCCTCAGCCAGAACAAGTCCACTAAAATCCATAACAGTAGCAATCAATACAATATGCATCACGTTAGGAAGTATATGACGACTAATTATGCGCCAGTGAGAGACTCCAAATGCATGGGCCGCCTGGATATATTCCATTTCACGTATTTTTAAAGTCTCACCACGTAATAAGCGACACAATCCGGTCCAACTAGTGACACCAAGTATGATGCAAAGAAATAGTAACCGCAGATCAGCACGTGAAGCCATTGTGTCAAATAGTTCCGGATGAATCTCTATATATACCTGCATCATCAATACTGCAGCTGCAATCAGTAATACACTTGGGATCGAACTTAATGTGGTATATATGTATTGAATTACATCATCAACCCATCCTTTGAAATAGCCGGCCGTAATACCAAGAATAAGTGCGAAAGGCAACATCATCAGCGTAGTAATCGTTCCGATTATCAAACCAATACGAATACTTTTCAGCGACTGGTAAAACACGTCTTGTCCTACTTTATCAGTTCCAAATATATGGTAATGAGTAGACAGCGACAGTGCGATGCCGGACAATAAAAGCAGTAATGCAGACATGATAAAAATATACTTCCAGGGAGTTTCTGTTTCACTACGTAAAATAGCAGAAAACATCTGTATAAATTTCTTGCCACTCTTATATGCTATTAACTTAACTAACAAAGTTACACATACGACCCAAACCAAAATTCCTAAGCATAGACCTTCTAACGTACGCCAAATAATATCAGCAGCAAGTTGTTTCTCCGGATTCTGTAAATGCGCACCACCAAATTCCAACCGGGGGAATTCCCGTACTTGCCCGCCTTCAGGAAGCTCAATTGTATCTTTGCTATAAAGTTGTGTTGCGAACGGTGCAGAATAGGTTTTCTCAATATTTGTTCGCAATGGTGTAACTATAATATCAAATAAACTTAGTACCTGAACATCATATACTTTCTCAATACTGGCACTATTATTGTTCTCTAATGCAGGCCGAAAATGTACTGTATCCAACAGTCCAATTGAAATAAATAGCATCAACACAGTAAGTGCCATCATACCGCTCACACTATGACCTACCCGCTTCCATGGAACCAAAAGATGCTCGTTACGCCGAACATACCAGGCAAAAATTATTATTACTACCAATAGAAGATAGATGAGTGCATCAGTCCAAAGAATGACAGGTTTAAAAGACATGGTATCTGTGAAGAAAAATTATTCTAACCTTATTCTTGGGTCGACCAGCGTGTAAGATATGTCAGTTAATATCAACCCGATGATATAAAGGAATGATCCTAAAAAGACCATGGCCCGAACTACTGCAAAGTCCTGGGAATTAATCGCGTCAAGAGTATAACTACCCAGACCTGGAATACCGAAGAATGATTCAAGTATGAGACTACCCATGAAAAGTGACGGGATTAGTACCACTGCACCTGTAAGGATTGGAATCATGGCATTTCCAAGTACATGTCTGAACAACACAATACTCTCCGGCAGGCCCTTAGCACGTGCGGTACGGACGTAATCCTTTCCCATTTCTTCCAGAAAAATTGTACGGTACCAACGTGTGCTTGCCCCAGAACCACTAAACACACCTATAATTACTGGCAGTACTAAGAATTTACCCATATCCAACCCACCACTAAAGCCTGAGATAGGCACTAAATGCCATAACTTACTAATTAGGAACTGCCCGCCAATCACATAAAACAAAAGGGAGATTGACATTATTGCAACACACAGCACTACGCCCCAGAAGTCAATGTAAGTAGCACGAAAAAATGCCATTACTAATGCAAAGGTAATGTAGGAGATTAATCCCAGAATAAACACTGGTAGTGCAATAGCAAGGCTTGGCAGCATGCGCGTTTTAATTTCATGAGCGATATCACGCCCGTCATCTGCACGCCCAAAGTCAAAGACAAACATTGCAGTTGATTTCTCAAAAAAAATTGTATTGGTAAATTTGTCAGTGCCTTTCTCTGCACTGTTGTACACCAATGGCTTGTCATACCCTCGTTCCTGCTTCCATTTGGAAATTGCTTCGGGCGTAACACGTTTGATGCCAAGATGCATCCGTGCCATGTCATCGGGAGTATTAACTACAAAGAATAGTGTGAAGGTAATCAGATTCACACCGATAAGTATAGGAATTGCATACAACATACGACGTATAATGTAATTAAACAATCTCACCTCGTTTCTTTGAATTCCTAATTCCTGCTCCACGTTCTTTCTTGCGATAAGTAACTACTGCAGGAGTCAGCCCTACTATCAACACTATCAAACATACTGCCAAAGGCCACAATACCGGCTTATTCCAATTAAATCGTTTCTCTTCTCTCATATTGGAATCTATACGGTGATACTTCATATTGTTATGAGACATCCTGCTAGGTTTCACATTTGTATACCATTCATGATACAAAGCATAATCTTTAGGATGATATCCCCAAAGCCAGGGTGCATCCTGACGAAGAATCCTGACCATTTGATCAATAATTTCCTGACGTTCAGGACTATCTTCCATATTTTTCATTTGCTCGAATAAAGCGTTATATTCTGAATTGTCGTAATTAGCAGCATTCTCACCGTCATTTCCGACTTTTCTTTGTGGCCCATGTAATAGAAACAAAAAATTTTCAGGGTCGGGATAATCAGCATTCCACCCCCATTCAAAGATTTGTGCGTTTCCCTGGCGTATCTTATCCTGAAAACGATTGTAGTCTGTACTTCGAATTACTAACTGAATATTAAGCTTCTGAAACTGTTTACTCATCCAGTCCAGCTTCGATTTATCCTCAGGACCCCTTGCTGTGACATCAAAATACAATACTAGCGGAACGTTAGTTTTGATATCGATCCCATTAGGATATCCTGCTTCTGCCAACAAAGCTCTGGCAGTTTCTATAGGCTTGCGACTTGGTTTATTATTTTTCCAGTTATATACAATTGGATTGATCCCTTCTTTACCATATCGATGGCCAGAAATTCCCGGTGCAATTGGTCCCTGTGCCGGTATACCCCGACCATTGGAAAATATCGAAACAAATTCCTCATAATCCACCGCAATGGAAATGGCCTGGCGTAATTTTCTGGCAGACTCTGTAAGTCCGCCAACCTTAGGATCCAGCATATTGAAACCCACATAGTATGTGGAAGTCGCTACAGCCGCCTCTAATCGGATGCCTTTGGCACTCATTGCTTCTGTTACAGTTGCCTCACCCTGTCCTGTAATCTGTACGGCCTGATCAAAACTATCAGAACCAATCCCAGAAGCATCATAATAGCCTTGTAAAAATTTGTTCCAACGAGGGATACTCTCCTTATCACGATAAAATATGATCTTATTAATGAATGGTAACGGCTTCCCTGCATCTGCGAGTAAATCCGATTTCAGATTATCTGTCGTATCTCCAACAGGATAAGCTTCACCATGAAAGTTAGGATTCTTTTCTAATACCATCATTAAATTTGGATTATTATCAGTTAGCATATAAGGACCAGTGCCAACCGGATACCAATCAAGTGTAATGTTCTTTTCTGCCAGCCCCTGCTGAGTGTAGAAACGATCTGCCTCCCATGGAATTGGTGCAAAAAAGGGCATCGCGAGCCAATACATAAACTGTGGATACTTCCCTTTAATTTTAATGCGATAGGTGTGAGAATCTACAACCTGCGCCCCTTCCAATGAGAAGTTATTCAAATCCAGATAAGTACCCTTATCCTGAGTTTCTAGTTGCTGATTAGCTGCAGCTCTTAACGTATCGGAATATTCCTTGAGACCCACTATGTAGTCTGACATCAAACCAAAAATCGGGGAATGTAGCCTGGGATGTGCCAGTCGCTTGATCTCATAAACATAATCTTTAGCAGTTAATTCACGTGTGTCAGTGTAAGAGAAATCCTTAAGCTCATATATCTCGGCTAAATCTTCTGCTGATAAATTATGATAAATAAATTTTCCGTTTTTATTTCTTGCAAAGGCAGGATGAGGCTGATAGCGAATACCAGGTTTAATAGAAATCTCATAAACCGTATAGGCGATTCTTTCATTATCAACACCTTCAGGAAGGCGCTCCCCATTCAAATTAAAATACTGTGCCACCGGCATTTCCGCTGCAGAAAGAGGAACCAATTTATAGGGACGTTTTAAATAATGATATTGTAGTGGCGGCTCATAAATCTGTGCTGTGAATAGAATTTCATTTGAACTATATGACTGTACCGGGTCAAGATGCTTAGGACGCTCAGCAAAAGCGCTATAAAGGGTATTTCCATTCTCTGCAGAAGGCGGATATGGATTATTCCAGGAATCACTACTGCAAGCAGATAATAAAGCTATAGAAAGTGCTGGTAAATATGTAAATAGTACCTTCATTGGGTTTATAGTTTATCGTAAATACTAAAACATAGGGGGATGGAGAACTCCTGCATTTGCTAATTTACTGCGACTCTTCAAGTACAATAGCTTCCTGAGCTATAATTCTTAAAATATCAGAATATTCACAAGGACATAATATGGGATTTCTAACAGGTAAACGTATTCTAATCACCGGATTACTCAGTAATCGTTCTATTGCTTATGGTATTGCCAAAGCAATGAAACGGGAGGGTGCAGAACTCGCCTTCACTTATCAAGCAGAAGGAATACGTGAGCGTGTAGAAAAATTAGCAGCTGAATTTGACAGTAATTTACTTTTTTCCTGCGATGTTACAAGTGATAATGAAATTAACAAAAGTTTTGAAGATCTTGCAAAATCATGGGATAGTCTTGATAGCATCATACACTCCATTGCCTTCGCCCCACGTGAAGCTTTAACCGGGGATTACCTGGAGAGTTTAAGCCGTGAATCCTTCCAGATAGCTCATGATATTAGCTCCTTTAGCTTTTCCGCTTTGGCAAAAGCAGGACTGCCACTGATGCAAAATAACAACGGATCTCTTCTGACACTGAGCTACCTCGGGGCAAAAAGAGTAATGCCAAACTATAACGTAATGGGACTTGCCAAGGCGAGCCTTGAAGCCAATGTACGATTTATGGCATCAAGTCTTGGCCCAAAAGGAATAAGAGTTAATGCGATTTCTGCCGGTCCAATTAAGACACTGGCTTCTGCAGGAATAGGCGATTTTGGAAAACTACTTGGGTATACTGAAAAAGTTTCACCATTACGGCGTAATGTTTCCATTGAGGAAGTAGGAAATGTAGCGGCCTTCTTATGCAGTGATCTCGCAAGTGGCATTACTGGTGAAATTACTTACGTAGATGCCGGGTTTAATAATGTTGCATTTGACCTTATTGACCACCCATAATTCTCTCTCTCATAACAGTCACGTCAGATCGCTGCTTGATTGCTGCAAGATATGATGAAAGCTCTTCTTGTGCATATAATTGCTGCAACTGCCCGCTAAAAACCTTAACTTTTTCTTCATCTGGTGATACGGCTTCTATCACATTACTAATTCGAACCAGAGAAAAACCTCCTTGTGAATTAATAACTCCGGTATATGCAGGGAGACTGAATGACTTAACTTTAAAAATAGCCCGTAGAACTCCCTCTTCAATACCTTGTGGATCGTTGCGGGAAACCGTCTGATCGGGACCCCACTTGACTATATCCTTTTCTCCTTTATGCAGTTGTCCCAATTTCTCTGTACCCTCTTTCACCGCCTGATCTGATGCTTGCTGACGCGCCAGAATCCCAAATATTTTCTCTCTAACTTCAGCCATTGAACGCATTGCTGCAGGCTTATGTCCAAGGACCCTTGCAGAAATCAAAGTGTCTGGTGTAATTTCGATTACTTCAGAATTCTGTTTATTCTTAATCGAGTCCTCAGAAAACATTACCTGCAATAATTTTACGTTGGTAAAGTATGGTTCTTTACCACCCGTCCTGCTGATCCAGTCACTTTTCTGTATAGACAATTTAAGTGCTTCGGCAGCTGGTTGTAAACTATCACTCTCTTCATACACTATATTCCGGAATTCCTCGGCCTCTTCTCCAAAATCTTTACTCGATTTCTGCCTTCTTAATTTTTTCTCCACCTCATCCTTTACTTCATCAAAATTTACATTTTCTCCGGCTTTTATCGCAGAAAGTTTAATAATGTGAAAACCAAGATCTGTCTGAACCGGCCCACGAATTTCCTCAGGCTCCATCTGAAAAATCTCATCCTCAAAAGCCTTAACCATTGTACCGCGCCCAAAGAATCCTAAATCACCTCCTTTATCTGCTGTTCCGGGATCTTGTGAATGCTTTTTCGCAAATTCAGAAAAACTTTGTGGCGCCTGCCTGATCTGTGACAGCAATTCTTCCGCCTTGGAACGAGCTGCAGCTTTATCTGCATCTGATGCAGTAGCAGGTGCATTCAATAATATATGACTAGCCTGACGCTCTTCTATCTGATCAAATTGATCTTTGTTCTTTTCAAAATATTTTTTGATTTCATCAGAACTTACCTGTATTTTTTTTGCCAGATCATCCACTGATAACACGAGATACTCTATCTGGACTTCTTTAGGCTGCTTAAATTCAGTTTGGTGACTAACATAATATGCTTTAATCTCATCATTACCAGGTTTCATCTTAGACAGAAATTGTTCAGGTTGAATTTGAACACTACTGATTTCACGTTTCTCTCCACTGAAACGTATAATATTTTTTGCTACTGTATTCGAAATAAAACCATTCTTGATGTACCCGTCTACGATTTGCTGCCTCATCATGGCTTGACGGATATTCGATTCAAACGCAACTACATCCAATGCTTCGCTGCGTAAGAAGTCCTCATACAGCTGATTTGAAAATTTCCCATCCTGATGAAATGCTGCAAAACCTTGTAAAACCTCAACCAGTTGGGGATCTGAAATAGCAAGTCCGAGACGTTCTGCTTCTCGATTAAGTAATCGTTGCTGAATCAAACCCTCCAATACTGAAACTCTGACTCCCGGGTCATCAAGCATGGAGATGTTAAAGCTCTCTCCCATGGATTCTCGCATGGCGTCATATTGTTTACGCATTGCCTGATCAAACTCCCGTCTATGAATTTTCTCCCCGGAAATTATTGCAACATAATCTTCTCCATCTGTGTTTTGGTACGATTCAAGTCCCCAAAACAGGAACGGCGTTATAGCAATCACAAAAATGACCTGGACTACACGCTTTCGCTTGTGAACAAAATCAAACATTACTGAAATCCAAAATTCAAATAAATAAAAAAGGCGAACTTACGTTCGCCCAGGTTTAGTTCAAAATATGGCGGAGTGGACGGGACTCGAACCCGCGACCCCCGGCGTGACAGGCCGGTATTCTAACCAACTGAACTACCACTCCAAGTTCCTCGTATAATTCCGTTGGTGGGTGCTGACGGGGTCGAACCGCCGACATTCGCCTTGTAAGGGCGACGCTCTACCAGCTGAGCTAAGCACCCCGCCCCGAAAATCTAATTTACAGCATCCTTGAGCGCCTTCCCAGCACTAAATTTTGGTACTTTAGCCGCTTTAATTTTAATCGCAGCACCAGTGCGAGGATTGCGACCAGTACGAGCTGCACGTTTACCTACTTTAAAAGTACCAAATCCTACTAAGGTGACACTTTGGCCTTTTTTAAGAGCAACTTTAATTGCAGCTAATGTTGCATCTAGTGCATCACCTGCCGAAGCTTTTGAGATGTCAGCAGATTTTGCAATGGCATCGATAAGTTCAGATTTATTCACGTAGTTCCCCCTGAGTTATTAGTAAGAAAGTCACAGGAACTGCCCCTGCAACCGCTTTTATATCAAGCCATTTGGGCTGGGTCAAGCAATTGTCATAATATTTTCGAAAACATTTTAAATATAAAACTTTTTTACTTACGTAAATAAACAGCATACCTGCCCCCCCTGAAAACCGGTACTCCTCCAATACTAAGTAAAACTGAGTGGGTTTTAAAAGTAAGAAAAACTTATTGATACTATCTCTTTCAATAAGTTAGCTTACAAGGAGCGCCGAAAGATCCGTAAGTTTATTAATGCTTTATAGCAGCAGTATTAGCCTGTTCATTCTCAGTAACTTCAGGGTTAGTCGCAGATGCACTAGCAACAATAGGAAGTGCATTGGGTTGGCGCTCCAAAGCAAAATCTAATACCTGGTCTATCCATTTTACTGGATGTATATCAAGTCGATTCTTGATATTTTCTGGAATCTCAGCCAAATCTTTGACATTGTCCTCAGGTATCAAGACCATCTTTATGCCACCACGATGTGCTGCTAAGAGCTTTTCTTTTAGCCCGCCAATCGGTAATACCTCACCCCGTAGCGTTATCTCACCAGTCATTGCAACGGTTGCCCTTACCGGAATACCTGTCAACGCCGACACCATTGCAATACATATACCAATACCAGCACTAGGACCATCTTTGGGTGTGGCTCCTTCCGGCAGGTGTATATGAATATCGTTCTTTTGGTAAAAATCTTCGGAGATACCTAGTGCTATTGAACGACTACGTACTACTGATAGAGCTGCCTGGATAGATTCTTGCATTACCTCGCCTAGTTTACCAGTAGTAATAGTCTTACCTTTACCTGGAAGTACCACTGCTTCAATAGTTAGCAATTCTCCGCCAACCTCTGTCCAAGCCAGGCCAGTTACCTGCCCGACTTGATTTTTCTCCTCAGCAACACCGTAAGTATAGCGACGCACATCCAAGTATTTACCAAGATTTCGCGCACTGACAGCAATTTTTTTCTGCTTATCTTTAAGTAACAATGCTTTTACTACTTTCCGGCAAATTTTTGAAATTTCTCTCTCCATGGCACGCACGCCTGCTTCCCGGGTGTAATAACGAGTAACATCACGCAGTGCAGCTTCAGATATTGCCAGCTCATTTTCCTTTAGCCCATGATTCTTCATTTGCTTGGGTAATAAGTAGCGCGTTGCAATGTTAAGCTTTTCATCTTCGGTATAACCAGACAATCTGAGCACTTCCATTCTGTCCAATAAAGCTGGTGGTATATTTAAGGTATTTGCAGTAGCAACAAACATAACATCAGACAAGTCATACTCAACTTCAATATAGTGGTCTACAAATGAATTATTTTGCTCCGGATCAAGCACTTCAAGTAATGCAGAAGATGGATCACCACGAAAATCCATGCCCATCTTATCTACTTCATCCAATAAGAATAGTGGATTCTTTACACCAACCTTAGTCATATTCTGCAAAATTTTGCCAGGCATTGAACCAATATAGGTGCGACGATGACCACGTATTTCTGCTTCGTCTCGCACGCCACCTAGTGACATACGTACAAATTTACGATTTGTGGCACGGGCGATAGACTGACCTAAAGAAGTCTTACCAACCCCAGGTGGGCCCACTAAACAAAGGATAGGCGCCTTGAGCTTATCCACCCGCTGCTGTACTGCCAGATACTCGACAATACGTTCCTTAACTTTATCTAAACCGTAATGGTCCTTCTCAAGTATTATTTCTGCAGCGTTAAGATCTTTACCGATTTTACTTTTCTTCTTCCACGGTAACGCAACCAGAGCATCAATATAATTACGTACCACAGTTGCCTCAGCGGACATGGGAGACATTAACCGTAGCTTCTTCAATTCAGACACACCCTTAATGCGTCCCTCTTTGGACATGTTTGCAGATTTAATTTTCTTGTCCATTTCCTCTAAATCAGCACCATCCTCGCCTTCTCCTAATTCCTTCTGGATAGCCTTAACTTGCTCATTTAGATAGTAATCTCGCTGGCTCTTCTCCATCTGACGTTTAACTCTGCCACGAATACGTTTCTCCACCTGGAGTATATCAAGCTCAGTTTCCAATAAACCTAACAGGTGCTCTAAGCGTTTTGAAACGTCAAATAGCTCTAAAATTTCTTGTTTTTGCTCGAGCTTCAATGGCAAATGTGCGGCAATTGTATCAGCCAGGCGCCCTGCCTCATCTATACCACCAAGAGAAGTATGTATTTCAGGCGGTATTTTTTTATTTAGTTTTACATATTGGTCAAATTGAACAAGCAATGTACGTCGCATGGCTTCTACTTCATTACTGTCAACATTGTCGGGAGGGAGCAATACAACCCGCCCAGAAAAATGAGTACCGGAGTCAATTACCTCTAGCATACTAGCTCGGCGACCACCTTCTACCAAAACTTTAACCGTACCGTCGGGTAGTTTGAGCATTTGCAGTAAATTTCCAACACTACAAACCTTATGAAGGTCTTCGGGGCCCGGTTCATCTTTAGCGGCAAATTTCTGTGCTACCAGGAGTATTGTCTTACCAGACTCCATAGCACTCTCCAGCGCTTTGATAGACTTAGGCCGCCCTACGAATAAAGGAATTACCATGTGCGGAAACACTACAACATCACGCAAAGGTAAGAGTGGTAACAGCACTTTATCGGGCTCGTTAACTGGAAGAGTCATATGTGTAAATTAACCTATAAATAAGTACAAACTAAAAGATAACTAAAGTAGTATTGGGGCAACCAGGATAAATTCAAGGCAAACTGACGCTTCTAAACCAGAACTAACTACTCTTTGCCATCTTAGCCTTATCCGAGTAAATCAGAATTGGCTTGATGTCACCTTCAACTGAACCGTGATCAACTACTACCTTAGTGACATTTTCAAGAGACGGAAGATCAAACATTGTATCCAGCAAAGTATTTTCTAGAATTGACCTAAGCCCACGTGCACCGGTTTTGCGTGCCAACGCTTTCTTAGCAATTGCCTTGAGCGCCTGCTCTCGAAATTCCAGATCGACACCACCTTCCATACTGAACATTTTTTGGTACTGTTTAATAAGCGCATTTTTAGGTTCAGCGAGAATTTTAATCAAGGCAGCTTCACCCAGTTCCTCCAGTGTCGCAACTACTGGCAGGCGTCCTACAAATTCAGGAATTAAACCATATTTAACCAGATCCTCCGGCTCCACTCCTTTTAATACTGTACCGATATCTTTTCGGTTATCGATACCACTCCGCACATCTGCACCAAAACCTATCCCACCCTTCTCAGAACGATCACGTATTACCTTTTCAAGACCATCGAATGCGCCGCCACAAATAAACAAAATATTGGTAGTATCTATTTGAACAAATTCCTGATTAGGATGCTTTCTCCCACCCTGTGGAGGGACTGAAGCAACAGTACCCTCAATTAGCTTAAGTAAGGCTTGCTGTACGCCTTCACCTGAGACATCACGGGTTATTGAAGGGTTATCTAGCTTACGTGAAATCTTGTCAATTTCGTCTATATACACGATGCCCTGCTGGGCTTTATCCGCATCATAGTTACATTTCTGAAGAAGTTTCTGGATAATATTTTCTACGTCCTCTCCAACATATCCCGCTTCAGTCAGGGTTGTAGCATCAGCCATTACAAACGGCACATTAAGTAACCGTGCCAATGTTTGTGCCAGAAGAGTTTTGCCAGATCCAGTTGGGCCTATAAGTAATATATTACTTTTAGCCAGTTCTATGTCATCAGTTTCACTAGTTTTAGCTAGATTCTTTAAACGCTTATAATGGTTATATACAGCTACAGATAAAATCCTCTTTGCTGGCTCTTGACCAATTACGTATTCATCAAGTATCTGACAAATGTCACGCGGTACCGGTAAATCTGATTTGGTTAAATTTACAGCCTCGGCCTCCTGCAATTCTTCACGTATTATATCGTTACAAAGCTCAATACATTCATCACATATAAATACGGATGGGCCCGCAATAAGTTTTTTTACTTCGTGCTGGCTCTTTCCACAAAAGGAACAATAAAGCAATTTCTCGCCGACCACTTTATCTGACATAGTATTACTCCACGTTATCTAAATTAGCACCAAAATTGTAGAAATACGATCCTTTAGCAACTATATATATTAAGTTGTACTTTCAGCTCTGCTGGTCAGCACTTCGTCTACTAAACCATACTTTACTGAATCTTCAGCACTTAGGAAATTATCGCGATCAGTGTCTTTCTCTATAGTCTTAATACTTTGACCACTATGTTTTGCCAAAATTTCATTTAGTCTACCTTTGAGAAACAAAATTTCTTTAGCATGAATCTCAATATCTGAGGCTTGTCCTTGAAAACCACCCAATGGCTGATGAATCATAATGCGTGAATTTGGCAAACAGAAACGCTTGCCTTTTTCACCTGCTGCCAGTAGCAAGGATCCCATACTTGCTGCCTGACCCACGCATAGTGTACTGACACTGGTTTTAATGTACTGCATAGTATCGTAAATTGCCAGCCCTGCAGAAACCATACCCCCGGGAGAGTTTATATAAAAATGAATTTCTTTGTCTGAATTTTCAGATTCTAGAAACAGAAACTGCGCCACAATCAGATTAGCTGATGCTTCTGTAACCGGTCCCACAAGAAAAATAACCCTCTCTTTCAACAAGCGGGAATATATATCATATGCCCGCTCACCCCGCCCACTGGTCTCAATCACCATAGGAATCAGACCTAAGTTTTTAGGATCAAGATTATAACCATCAAATTCAGTTCTTTGAATCATATCAAGATTTTCCCATCAATTCGTCGAAAGTTACCTTCTTTTCTACAACACTAGCTTTCTCTAACACCCATGCTACAACATTGTCTTCTAACACAGCAGACTCGGCTTCATTCAGACGCTCTTTTGAAGAGTAATGCCACTTAACTACTTCACCAGGATTTTCATAGCTTTGCGCAAACTCCTCAATTAACGCACGCACCTGTTCAGGCTTTGCATGTAAATCGTAAGCCTTTACTAATTCTGTCAATATTAATCCCAAATTTACACGACGCTCCGCCTGCTCCTGAAATAAATCTTTTGGTAAGGGTACATCCTTAACTTTCATACCTCGCTCCTTAAGATCATCTCTTGCGCTCTGCATTAAACGATCTAATTCTGAAGATACCAATACTTTAGGCGTCTCGATAGCAATAGCATCAAGTAACGCCTGCATTACACTCTCCTTAATTCTTGTCTTTATACGTTTTGACACCTCACGTTCAAGATTCGCTTGAACTTCGGCATTCATTTTTTTCATATCCCCACTGGAAATTCCAAGCGATTTGGCAAACTCTTCATTCAGTGCCGGAAGTCTGGGCTCCTCCACTACATTAATCTTTACCTCGAATGTAGCGGTCTTTCCAGCTACTTCTTTACCATGATAATCTGCTGGAAAAGCTACCTCAAAAGTTTTACTCTGCTCTTTACTCATACCGATTATTGCTTCCTCAAAATCCTTGAGCAACTGACCCTCACCTAAAACCAGAAGAGATTCTTTTGCGCTACCACCATCAAATTCTATTCCGTCAATTACTCCATGATAATCAATATTTACCCTGTCTCCCTCAACTGCAGTTCGTTCTACCACATCATACTGAATCCTCTGCTTACGCATAATCTCAATAGCTTTGTCAACATCAACAGAGGAAACTTGCATCACGGGTTGCTCAATACTAAGTGATTCTAAGTCTCCTAAGATTATGTCCGGATATACCTCAAACGTTGCGCTAAATTCAAATTGAGGTGCATTCTCAGTCATTTCCTTTGCCTCAAAATTCGGATAACCTGCAACCCGCAATTTTTGTTCAAGTACTGCCTCACTAAAACTCTTCTGCAGCACATCACCCATTACCTCCTGACGTACTTGTGGACCATACTGTTGCGAAACAATTTTTAATGGAACCTTCCCAGATCGAAAGCCATGAATTTTAGCTGTACGTGCCAGGCGTTTTAAACGACTCTCAACTTCAGTCTCAATTTTTTCCTGAGGCACCGTAACATTAAGCCTGCGTTCTAAGGGACCTAGAGTCTCTACATTGGATTGCATTACTATTCCTGATTAACTGTTATTATTCATCTGACATCAGAACAATCATACAACTTGGTAGCCGTCAAATACAAAGGCCACACAATTTACAGCCTGAGGTCCCGTGGTGCGAAAGGGGGGACTCGAACCCCCACACCTTTCGGCGCCAGAACCTAAATCTGGTGCGTCTACCAATTCCGCCACTTTCGCTTGCCAAGTTTTTTCGTACTGATCAATTATACCTTTTTATCCTTGTTTCCACAGATATACTACTCATGTTTTTGGCAAAATACGGTCTTACCAGTAACCCCTTTACTAGCCGGTCCCATCAAATATAAATAAGTCGACATTAAGTCTTTTGGATCAGCTAAATTTTGTTTAGCTTCACCAGGATGGGTTTTAGTTCTTTGTGACGTATGTACAACTCCCGGAATTAATACGTTGATACGCAAGTTTGTATGTATTTCCCATTCTTGAGCCTGAATCTTTACTAGTGCCTCCACTCCTGCCTTAGCTACTGCAAATCCACCCCAATATGCTGCGGGGTAATGCCCATGTGTATCAGATGTCATAATAATGCATGCATCAGGAGAGGCTTTTAGTAATGGCAAGCAGGCACGTGTCAACGAAATTGGCGCTATTAGATTGACGCGCAACAGAATCAACCACTGATCAAATGTCTGACTCTCTAATGGAGTGAGTTTTGGAATAAAAGCCGCATTATGCAAAATCCCATCCAACCTACCCAACTGCAATTTGATTGCCTGTACAATTACCTCAAAATCTTTTTCATCAGCTTTCTCAAGGTCAAATGGAAAAATTGCTGCTTGTGCACCTCCTCCAGACTCTATTTCATCATATACACTTTCCAGTTTATCAACCTTCCGTCCATGTAAAATCACTGTAGCACCATGAGCGGCATATTCTAATGCAGCTACGCGACCAATACCCTGCCCTGCACCGGTAACAAGAATCACACGATCCTTAAGCAAGTCTTTATCTGGCCGGTAGTTTTTGATATCGTTCATAAACACATAGCCTTACTCGGAGAATAAACTCTTAGAATCATTCGAACTGATAAATTTTACAGACAGAACAGTGAGCCGAGAAATTACCCCCTGATCCAGGTTCTCCATCCTATCCACAGTTTACGTATTGGGGTGAGACTTACACGCTGCCGCATAACCTGGCAGGCATCATCCTTGATCTCCTCCAGCAACGCCCGATAAATAGCCGCCATTATTAAACCTGGACGCTGATTTTTTCGATCCTCTGCAGGTAACGCTGCGAATGCCTTAGTATAATAATTCTCAGCCCTTTCTATCTGAAATTTCATTAGCTGACTAAAATTATCAGATTCGCGTGAATGTAGTATATCTTCACTAGATACCCCGAATTGAGCAAGCTCATCTTCTGGTAGATATATACGGTCACGACGGGCATCCTCACCCACATCACGTATGATATTTGTAAGCTGGAATGCAAGCCCTAAGTTATGGGCGTACTCCAATGTTTTACTATCATGATACCCAAAAATCTCAGCTGACAACTGCCCCACTACTCCGGCTACATGATGACAATAAAGCTGCAATGTACTGAAATCTGCGTAACGATTGTAATTCAAATCCATTTCCATACCGTCTATGATTTCAATTAACTGGTCAGCAGAAAGATTGATTGTTTTAATTACGGCAACCAAAGCTTTTGCGACTGGATGACTGGGTTCTTTACCTTGTTCCGCACTATACACAGAGGCAATCTCCTGCCTCCACCAAGCCAGTTTCATTCGTGCTACAGACTCTTCAGAACACTCATCTACCACATCATCTACCTCACGGCAAAAAGCATAAAGCGCAGTAATGGCGCGACGTTTCTCTGGCGGCAAATAAAGAAAACTATAATAGAAGCTAGAGCCGCTTTGAACAGCCTTTTCTTGACAATATTGATCTGGTGTCATAACAATTTATATTTATACAAGTATTCTGACCGTGATTAGTATTTGTTTCAATACTAGGGGACTAACCTAATTTAAACAAACCGTAATTTACAGGAGTTTATAGATGCCGTCTGCTCAAAATGACAAACACAATTTAATTTTCCTACCACAATAAAAAACCCTACCGAGGCAGGGTTTTTTATTGTACTTGAGATGAGACAGATACTACATACCCATGCCACCCATACCACCCATACCACCCATACCACCCATACCGCCCATACCGCCCATATCACCACCACCTGCAGCAGACTCTTCTTTCGCCTGTTCTGCCACCATAACATCAGTGGTGAGTATTAAGCCTGCCACCGAAGCAGCATTTTGCAAAGCAGAGCGTGTAACCTTTGTAGGGTCCAATACTCCCATTTCAACCATATCTCCATATTGACTCGTAGTAGCGTTGTACCCAAAATTTCCTTTACCTTCCATAACTTTGTTGATTACTACTGAAGGTTCATCTCCACAGTTAGCAACGATCTGGCGTAAAGGTTCTTCCAATGCTCGTAGAACAATCTTGATACCCGCATCCTGGTCATGTGTATCACCTTTGACCTTCGCTACTTGACTACAAGCCCTTAATAACGCAACGCCACCACCAGGCACAATACCTTCTTCAACAGCTGCACGCGTTGCATGCAATGCATCTTCAACCCGAGCTTTCTTCTCTTTCATTTCTACTTCGGTAGCTGCACCAACTTTAATTAAAGCCACACCACCAGCTAGTTTTGCTACGCGCTCTTGCAGTTTCTCCTTATCATAGTCACTGGTGGCTTCCTCTATCTGAGCTCGTATTTGCTTGACCCGCCCTTCTATAGTTTTTGCTTCACCAGCACCATCTATAACGATAGTTGCTTCCTTACCTACTTCTATCCGCTTAGCTTGGCCCAACTCATTCAACGTAGCTTTTTCCAAGGATAAACCCACTTCCTCAGCGATTACTGTACCACCGGTGAGATGCGCAATATCTTCAAGCATAGCTTTACGACGGTCACCAAAGCCTGGTGCCTTCACAGCACAGGTTTTTAAAATTCCACGAATATTGTTGACCACCATTGTTGCAAGTGCCTCACCATCAATATCTTCGGCAATAATTAACAGGGGTTTATTAGTTTTTGCCACTTGCTCAAGTAGCGGCAGCAATTCACGAATATTAGAAATTTTCTTATCGTGTAATAAAATATAAGGACTATCTAACAAGGCAATTTGTCTGTCTGCATTATTGACAAAATAAGGAGAAAGATAACCACGATCAAACTGCATTCCCTCAACAACGTCAAGTTCATTCTGCAAGCCAGACCCATCCTCAACAGTAATTACTCCTTCCTTACCTACTTTTTCCATTGCATCAGCGATAATTTTTCCAATTTCAATATCTGAATTTGCAGAAATACTACCCACCTGTGCAATTTCCTTGCTTGTGGTGCAAGGCTTAGAAAGCTTTTGGAGCTCTTCAACTGTTCCTGTCACAGCTTTATCAATACCGCGTTTCAGATCTGTCGGGTTCATCCCGGCAGCTACAAACTTCATACCCTCTCTCACTATGGATTGAGCTAATACGGTAGCAGTGGTGGTTCCGTCACCTGCCACATCGGAAGTCTTACTTGCAACTTCCTTAACCATCTGAGCTCCCATATTCTCAAATTTGTCTTTCAGCTCGATTTCCTTCGCTACAGAAACCCCATCCTTTGTAATAGTAGGTGCTCCGTATGACCGATCCAGAACTGCATTACGACCCTTAGGTCCGAGAGTAACCCTAACTGCATCTGCTAAAACATTGACTCCAGCTACCATTCTGTGGCGAGCTGAATCACCAAATTTAACCTCTTTTGCTGCCATAATCTTTCTCCTAATTTACAGAAATGTTGTAAGTATTTATAAGATAAAGGGATAATTAACCTTCAACTACGCCCATGATGTCCTCTTCTCGCATCACTAGGATCTCATCTCCCTGGACTTTCACAGCTTGTCCAGAGTATTTTCCGAACAACACCTTGTCACCAACTTTAACGTCCAGCGCACGAACCTTACCGTCGTCGCCAACTTTTCCTTTACCTACAGAAATAATTTCACCTTGATCTGGCTTTTCTGCAGCGCTGTCTGGGATAATAATACCGGATGCTGTCTTGAGTTCTTCTTCCAGCCGCTTGACAATAACGCGGTCATGTAAGGGACGAATTTTCATGCTTCTTTCTCCTGTTTTAAAAAAGTACAATTAAATCAATGGTTAATACATTTTTTGATTCAGATTTCTGCAATTTACACTACAGAAAAATAAATTAGCACTCTCTGCCTATGAGTGCTAATAATATGGGCTGTTTATAAGAATTTCAAGTAGATGACTAATAAAAACTTAGTAGAACGCAGCCTGAAGGCTGTTTGGCACCCGTGTTCTCAGATGAAACAACATGAAATATTACCGCTTATCCCTATTGATCGGGGTGAGGGAATATGGCTTTATGATTTTAATGGAAGACGTTATCTTGATGCAATTAGCTCCTGGTGGGTCAATTTATTCGGACACTCTAATCCCCGGATTAATCATGCCATCCAGGATCAGCTCGTAAAATTAGAACATGTAATGCTTGCAGGCTTTACGCACGAGCCTGTAGTAAAGCTATCGGAAAGATTGAATCAACTTACACCAGATAACCTTGGGCATTGTTTTTATAGCAGCGATGGAGCGTCAGCTATTGAGACTGCATTAAAGATGAGTTTTCATTTCTGGCACAACAACGGCCAGCCTAAAAAAAATAATTTTGTCAGTCTGCAAAATGGCTATCACGGTGAAACTTTAGGCGCATTATCAGTCACTGATGTGGCATTATTTAGGAATATCTACGCTCCTTTGCTACGCAACAGCGCAAGAGTCCCAACTCCGGATTGGCGATATGCGGAAGAGGGAGAGCTGCCCAGAGACTATGCGCTACGTGCTGCTAACTATTTGGAAGAATATCTGGCTGAAAATCACGCAGTAACTGCAGCATTTGTTATTGAACCATTAGTTCAGGGTGCAGCAGGTATGGGCATGTACCATCCTGATTATCTTAAATATGTCAGTGAAATTTGTAACAAATTCCAGGTACATTTAATTGCTGACGAAATTGCCGTAGGATTCGGCAGAACAGGAACAATGTTTGCTTGTGAGCAGGCGAATATCACTCCGGACTTTTTATGTCTTGCAAAGGGTCTGAGTGGCGGGTATCTACCACTTTCTGTAGTAATGACTACTGAATCAATTTATCAGGCTTTCTATCACGAAGAAACCACACGTGGATTCTTGCATTCACACACCCACGCTGGCAATGCACTTGCTTGTTCCGTTGCACTTGCTACACTGGATATATTTGAACAAGACAAGATTATTGATGCTAACCATACAAAAATAAAATACCTGAACGATATATCCAAACCAATCGCGTCACACCCTAAAGTGAAAAATTTCCGTAATTGCGGAATGATTTGGGCATTTGAAGTTGAAACTACCGATCCTTCTTTTTCTGGAAATTTTTTTCAGCGCTCACTAAGTCAAGAATTACTATTTCGCCCACTAGGCAATACCGTCTATTTCATGCCCCCCTATATTATTAATAATGAAGAAATGAATTTTCTTGTAACAGGGATTCTACAAGTGCTAGATTCATGTTAAAGATTTATACTTAGAAATGTTGCTCCGCTAAAATTTTGCCGATTATATTCTATTTATGAGTCCATTTAAGTTAGCTGTTATCCTGTGTTTTATACTTAATACGCAAACTCTGCCTGTTCTTTCACAAGACCTCCCGGATGCAGTCAGGCAAGCACTTAACCAGAACGGAATTTCCGAATCTGCAGCGAGTATTTATATTCACGAAATTAATACAACCCAGCCAATTATTGCCTTTAACTCTGATAAACCAATGAATCCCGCTTCAGTGATGAAACTCGTCACTACCTTTGCAGGACTTGAAATATTAGGGCCGGCTTTTACCTGGAAAACAGAAGTCTATGCTAATGGAGTTTTGAAAGAAGGCAGGCTACAAGGTGACCTTATAATAAAAGGCTACGGAGACCCGAGACTTAATCTGGAGAATTTCTGGCTACTCACCCGTCGCCTTCATCAAACAGGATTACGCGAAATTACTGGGGACCTTATCCTTGATAATAGCTACTTCGATGTATCAATCGAGAATCCGGCAGCTTTCGATAACAAACCTTATCGAGCTTACAATACTGCCCCTGAAGCACTTTTAGTAAATTACCGGACAACAGAACTACGTATAATCCCCAAACCAGAAAATAATACTACTCGTATTATCATAAACCCACAGACTGAATTTGTTACCCTTAATAACAATCTAAAACTCACGCGGGACAAATGTGTCGAATGGCGAAATACACTCGGTACTAGTATTCGTGTTGATACTAAAAATAATCATCATGCATCTGTAACACTCAATGGAAGCTATTCAGTTACTTGCGGCGAGAAATCCCTACTACTGAGTCTACACAATAGCCAGACATACGCTTTAGGGCTTTTCAAACAACTATGGAAGCAACAGGGTGGAATATTTAATGGGAAAGTACGTACCGGGATTGTGCCAGATGAAAAAATACCACTTGAAACTTATCAGTCTCCGCCACTTACAGAGATTATTCGCGATATTAATAAATTTAGTAACAATATTGCAGCACGCCAACTATATCTTACTCTGGGCACAGTGGCCGGCAATGAACCGGCTACTCTTAACAAATCAAATGGTGCAGTCAGACAGTGGCTTAAGTCCAAGGGGCTAGATTCACCGGAATTTAAAATAGAAAACGGTTCAGGGTTATCACGAAATGAACGTATCAGTGCACGCCATTTAGGGAAACTTTTACTTAAAGCATTCCAAAGCTCTGTGATGCCAGAATTCGTTTCATCGTTACCAATTTTGGCAGTGGATGGCACCATGAAAAAACGACTTACCGGAACCACTGTTACTGGCCGAGCCCATATTAAAACCGGGTTACTTAACGGAGTAAAAACAATGGCTGGTTACATGCTCGATAAATCAGGTAGACGTATGGCCATTGTTTTTTTTGTGAATCATGCTAATTCCGGCAAAGCACAACTTGCAATGGATACACTACTACAATGGATTTACCGGAGGCCCTGATTAAATATGCAGGATAAACTTAAAAACTTACTCTAACTTACTATCTAACCCGCTTTCTGCTATCTCAGCTGCTTTTAGAAGTGCCTTGGCCTTATTCTTGGTCTCAATCCATTCACTTTTTGGTACAGAGTCTGCAACAATGCCGGCTCCCGCCTGTACGTATAAATTCCCATCTTTAATGATGCCGGTACGGATAGCAATAGCAAGATCCATATCACCATTAAATCCCAAATAACCTACTGCACCAGCATAAATTCCACGTTTAGATCTCTCTAATTCATCAATAATTTCCATAGCCCTAACTTTTGGTGCACCACTAACAGTTCCTGCCGGAAAAGTGGCACGTAATACGTCAATTGCGCTCAAGCCCGACTTTAGTTTTCCGTAAACATTGGAAACAATATGCATTACGTGAGAATAATTTTCAATTTGCATGTTCTCAGTAACCTTAACCGATCCTATATCTGCAACACGCCCGATATCATTACGCCCTAAATCCATCAACATGAGATGTTCGGCACACTCTTTAGGATCAGCTAATAAATCTGCAGCTAATCTCTCATCTTCTTGCTTTGTATTACCGCGTGGCCTGGTACCCGCGATAGGACGCACTGTTACAGTATCACCCTCAAGGCGTACCAGAATCTCCGGTGAAGCACCTACAACGTGAAAACTGCCAAAATTATAATAAAACATATATGGTGAAGGATTTAAATTTCGTAATGCTCGATATAAAGCTAATGGAGGTGTACTAAAAATCTTACTGGTACGCTGCGATAGCACTACTTGCATTATATCGCCGTCAAAAATATACCGTTTGGCACGCTCTACTGCCTTGATGAAATCTGACTCACTAAACTCAGAAACTACCTTGGATGGCTTTACTGGTATTTCATTTGGGATTTCTACCGGCTTACGTAAATTTGTAAGCAATGCTTTCAAACGCTTTTTTGTTTCTTTATAAGCACCCGCAGTGCCTGGATCTGTATAAATGATTAGATACAGTTTGCCCGAAAGATTATCTACGACGACTAACTCTTCGGACAGCAGCAATAGTATGTCAGGTAAATCTAATGAATCCGGGTTAGCATGATCAGCGAGCTTACGCTCTATATAGCGTACAGTCTCGTAAGCAAAGTACCCTACAAGCCCACCGCAGAAACGTGGCAATCCAGAACATGAAGCAACTTTAAAGCGTAACAGATAAGACTGAATAAAAGACAGAGGGTCCTCCGCTTCGACCCGATCTGATCCCTCATCATTAATAATATCTATACAATTACCACGTACCTCAATTCGAGTTGAAGCAGGCAACCCAATAAAGGAATAGCGCCCGAAACGCTCACCACCCTGGACCGATTCAAGCAAGTAAGAGTAAGGCCGATTGGCTAACTTAAGATAAATTGAAAGTGGAGTATCTAAATCGGCAAAAGTTTCCAACACAACCGGGATTCTGTTGTAGCCTTGTTTGGCAAGGTTAAAAAACTCGGATTCAGTCATGTTAAAACTTCAATAAACAAAAGAAATTATGCCAACAATTCTGGTACAGCAGGTCAAACAAATCAAGATACTAGTCTAACAATACTTCTATTGTATTTTTCAGCTTATCGTTCTCACAGCTTATGTTGGCCTCTTGATTAAATGCACTGCTTCGTAAATAGATGAAATAACTCTATCACAATCTAATTCATGTACATCTCGTCCCTCATTGTAGCCATAAGGCACGCAAAAAATATAAGAACCGGCTGCACGTGCAGCTTCAGTATCATTGACCGAATCACCAATCAATAACATTTCATTTGGCAGAATCCCAAAAAATTTACAAGCATGATGCAGTGGCATCGGATCTGGTTTCTTTTTTGGCAGACTGTCTCCAGATAATACAATATCGAAATAATTTAAAAGTTCGGTAGTGCGCAACAAAGGCAAAGTAAAAGCTTCAGACTTGTTGGTATTACAGGCCAGTTGAAAGCCTGCTTCCTTCATTGCAATTAACCCATCAATCACTCTCGGATAAGGGCGTGTTGTGACACATAGTTTTTTTGCATACTCTTGCTCATAAAGCACCTTTGCCTGAGCAAGAAACTCAGGATCTGGTTCACTATTAAAACTGTTGGCCAAACATCTCTTAACTAGATTCAGTATCCCCTTACCAATATAAGATTGAATTGTTGCAAGTGGTAGTTCTGCTGCGCCCAACTCTCGTAACATTACGTTAGCAGCAATAGCAAGGTCGCCTGCTGTATCAAGCAGTGTGCCGTCTAAATCGATCATGATGGCTTTGACCATCAAAGGAAATTCCATTTCTGCTGGAAAAGGGTCAGGACAGGGGAAGTAGCTCTTATTCATTCTACGTAATTCTCTCTCTTATAAAACGAAAGAAAAATAACTTTAAGTTCTTTCAAAAATTAACTGTGACTAGACCTTGGCTAGTTCTGCTCTTAATGCAGATACTACCGTATCATATCGATGAGGATCTTCATTTTTACCAGCCCCATAAATTGCAGAGCCAGCAACGAAGGTATCTGCCCCAGCACGAGCAATCTCAGCAATATTATCTACTTTCACCCCACCATCGATTTCCAGCAATATCTCCTTATTACCCGCATCAATACGCTTTCGTACCACTTTTAGCTTATTTAGTGCCTCAAGAATAAACTTCTGTCCACCGAAACCAGGATTAACTGACATAATTAAGACAAGATCAAGTTTGTCCAACACATGGTCAAGAAAGTGTAAAGGTGTAGCGGGATTAAATACCATGCCAGCCTTGCAGCCCTGCTCCTTAATAAGACCAATGGTACGGTCTATATGTCTGGATGCTTCAGGATGAAATGAAATAATGTTCGCTCCTGCTTTTGCGAAATCAGGGATAATTCGATCTACCGGTTCTACCATCAGGTGTACATCAATAGTTGCGTCTGTCAGTGGACGAATTGCTTCACATACAAGAGGCCCAATCGTCAGGTTAGGAACATAATGATTATCCATCACATCAAAATGAATAATATCTGTGCCCGAATCGATAACATCGGTAATTTCTTCACCCAATTTGGCAAAGTTTGCAGAAAGAATACTTGGAGCAATAAGGTAATTGGCCATGAATATATCCCTCAGAATCAGGAACGCCATTTTAACCGCAAAAGGATCTCTAATGCTATCAACTTCAACTCAATATGATAATATTCGCACTTTAATCCCAGTGTAAAGATATGTTTCATAGACACTACCCTTGCTGTAACGCTGAAAATAGTGTGCAATACTGATATGGTTGAAGACAAAAAATATGAGATTAACGTAATCGTACGTACTTCCTATCTGCCTGAACAGTCGGATGAGACTTTGGATCGTTATGTCTTCGCGTACACCATTACCATTGCAAATACTGGTATGGTTGCAGCTCAGCTTATCAGTCGACACTGGATTATTGCAGACGGAGGGAACGACGTCCAGGAGGTACGTGGATTAGGTGTAGTAGGTGAACAACCACTGCTAAAACCCGGAGACAGTTTTGAATACACAAGTGGTACTGCCATCTCTTCCCCTGTTGGCTCAATGAAAGGTAGCTACCAGATGGTTGCTGAGGATGGTCTCCGTTTCGATGCGTCAATTCCAGAATTTACTCTGAGTGTACCGAGAACTCTGCATTAAAGATTACCCTTAACTTCCGGTCGGAAGAGTTACAAACAATATAAAAACCCAGGAGAAAGGTCTAAATAGACTTCTATTCACATAGAAATAAGTCTAAAACGACTTCTAAATTTTATTTAACTACTAACTTAGTATTAGCCATATCTCTTTCTACTACTCCGACGACGACGATGAAGACGTTTCTCTTCGGCCTCACTAAGTGGCACAGGTTTTTTATCCGCATAGGGGTTATGGCTCGTTTTGAACTCAACCCGTAATGGAGTACCCTCTAGTTTGAATGTTGTACGAAAAATATTTTCCAGATAACGCTGATATGTTTTCGTTACATATTTAAGAGCACTGCCATGAATTATTATCAATGGTGGATTGGAACCACCTTGATGAGCATATCGTAGCTTGGGGCGATACATACCAGAACGTGGTGGCGGCTGTTTTTCTACCGCTGCTAAAAGTACTCGCGTAAGCTTTGGGGTTGATAACTTTATCATTGCGGCTGCATATGCGGAATCAATGGAAGGAAATAACCCCTTCATACCACTACCTTGCAATGCAGAAATATAATGCAATCTGGTAAAACCCAGGAGAAACGCAAGTTTCCTCGAAACCTCACGCTTGATAGTTTCACGTTGATAATTATCCAGTCCATCCCATTTATTTACTACTAATACTACCGCACGCCCTGCCTCTAGTATAAATCCGGCTATATGTGCATCCTGTTCAGAAATTTCGCTTCCTCCGTCCACTACAAGCACTACCACATTGGCATTTTCTACGGTTTGTAAGGTTTTGATTACTGAAAATTTCTCTATTGTCTCCAGAACCCTGCCACGACGACGTAACCCAGCAGTATCAATCAAAGTGTATTGACGCTTGTTACGCTCAAAATCAATACTGATACTATCGCGGGTAGTCCCGGGCTGATCAAAAGTAATTACACGGTCCTCCCCTAACAATGTATTTATCAATGTGGATTTTCCAACATTAGGTCGCCCTATTACGGCAATCTTTGGGTGTTTATTTTCTTCTATATCTATTTGTTGCTCAGGAAAGTTTACCAGTGCCAGATCTATTAACTCACTAACATTGTCCCCATGAGCAGCAGAAACAGCGCAGGGCACACCCAGACCCAGTTCGTGAAACTCAGCAGTAATAACAGCTGCTGCCATTCCTTCAGTTTTGTTCACTGTTAGAATAATTTTTCTTCCTGTTTTTCTGAGCTGCTTAGTAATAATTTTATCTTGTGATGTTAGCCCCTGTCTTGCATCGACAATAAACAACACTACATCAGCCTCATCCACCGCTTGCAGTGTCTGAATTGCCATTTCATGCAGTATCCCTTCCTTTATTACGGGCTCGAAACCACCTGTGTCCACTACCAAATATGATTTGCCACCTAATTTGCCGTGACCATAGTGACGATCACGTGTCAGTCCCGGGATGTTTGCAACAATCGCATCACGGCTACAGGTTAACCGATTAAAAAGAGTTGATTTGCCAACATTGGGCCGACCAATTAATACGAGGATAGGTATCATGGTTTCAAATTATTACTATAGAGAATACCAGCCTCTTTTCTCCTAAAAAAAGAAAGTTATTTTCTATACCGAATGATTTTATCGAATTGATTCTACTGCATGCCGAATGCGTAAAGCCCGCCATTAATAGTTTGCACTACCAGGCCATTAGGCACATGCTCAGGACGAGTGAGGATCGCACCCCCATCAGTCTCAGATTGAGAGACGATAGAACCATCATCATTCTTCAGGACTGTTACAAAACCCTGAGAATCTCCTACCACTACCTGAGAACCATAAACAAAAGGTGCAGATAATTTATTGATCAGGGCTCTCGCACCACCACCTCCTGCTATATTCGTTATATATTTCCCTAAAAACCCACTGCCTCCGCCCCGTACGTCAGGCCTGTCACTTTTTTCCCAGTCATCTTCCGGATTATCGTCACTATCCAAGTCATAATCCTTCAGGAAGTCCCAATAATTGGATTCATCTCCGGAGTACTGATTCTCAACTGTACTGCCACGATCTCCACTCGGATCAACCCAGCTAAAATTGGCAAACCTTTTGACCTCTCTTTTAGGTATCTTTTTCTTCCATATGACAGTTCCGTTATTTTTATCATAGGCAACCACAGCACCGTCATCATCACTTACATAAACATATTTATTATCCATAGTAAGGCCCGCACTACTTGACACTTCCCGCGTCCAAATCGGATTGCCGGTCAAGACCTCAAAGCATGAAACACGGCCTTTATAAGCAACTGCACATATCTGCTGATCATCTACTACCGGCAGGCTGGTGACATCCGTAATGCGTTCGAGTTCTGTCACACCTCGTGGTTTTGATACGGCAGCCTCCCATCCTACTTTGCCATTAGATAATTTTATTGCCACAAGTTTTCCTCCGGGAAACCCGGCAAATACTCCTCCTCCTTTAACAAGGACTCCGGCAAAACTCCGAACAGTGAGAGAAGGGGTAGAGCCCTGATAAACCCATTTACGTTTTCCATCAGCTGCGTCCAGGCCAAAAATTCTACCCTCTCCGGTGCGTACCACCACCACACCATTATCCACTTGCGGCGGGCTTAACACTTCACTGGTTACCTGTGATTCCCACAATTGATTGCCATTAGCATCATATGCCAGGATTTCTCCCTTGAAAGTTCCTACCAGAATTACACCCTCACTTGCTCCTACCCCGCCGGATAGTCTATGCTTAGTGTCAATACTCCAGACTTCATCTCCTGTAACAGGATCAAAACGCGTAATATTTCCGGCTGAAGATGCTGCGTATATTGCATCATTATCAAATGCAGGCACCAATGCCGTTGTTCCTGTCACACTTACTCCAACTGGGTAAGTAAGGCTGATTACATCATCAACCGCATCCCGCGCTGAAAATTCATCATAGTAACTGGTATCACCACCAACACTTCCCTCCCATAACGGAGGAACACTGGCAACTTCCTCCGAATCTGAAGCCTCAGCAATAGGCTTTGTTTCTGAGCCATCATCCAGCATATACTTAATTAAGCCTGAACTTGTATTTTTGTTACCGGACGGGGCATCCTGATCCAAATTAGATGAAGTGTCTTCACTATCGGATTGAGTGACTGACTCTGAATTGTCTTTAGTACCATAGTCAAACAAATTACCTACACTTGTACATCCGACAAATGTAATCACAAAGGGAACCAAATAGACATACCGCAATATGGTATATACAACACTTAATACAGGTTTATTTATAGCCATTACTTTACTACTTCAATGCATCAAGTTTCATCTGAATGATTTTAAAGCGAGTCTCTTTTTTATCAATCTTACTCATTGCCATTTTATACGCGGCGCGTGCTTCTGAAATGCTGCCCTTATCGGCAAAAACATCTCCTTTTAGATCCCCATAGAAGCTATCAAAAAATTCACTGTGTTTACTTTCTAGCAATTTCAATGCTTCATCATGCTTTTTCTCATCCAATAACAAGCCAGCTAACCTTAGTCGCGCAATATCCTTTAACTCAATTTCTTCAGTATTGACCAGCACCCATTGTAATTGGTTCCTGGCATTCTTCATATCTTTTGCATCAATACTGGCCCGTGCTGAAATTAGTGCGGCACGTGATGCATAACCACTACCCGGAAAACTCTCAGTCAGTAAACGAGCTGCATCTCTTATTTTCTCGGAGTCCCCGCTCTCATCAATTCCCTGCAAAGAAATGAATAATTCTACTGTCTGATCAGACTGTTGTTTCTGGTAATACTTCCATGCCTGAGTACCAAACATTCCAGCAACAAAAGTTGCCACAATTATTATCGCCAGTGTTCCATAAACCTCCCACCAGGATTTCAAACCATCTATTTTTTCCTGCTCTTCCAGATCATATGTTGCCATCTTGCTTCCTAACTAAATTGAAAAATATTTCTGACTCAAATACCTTTGATTAATTCTACTGCTTCTAGCAACCCTATCTTTACTTGCGTTACCTTTTCTCGCAGAGACTTAACACTTATTACTTTATCCTTTACTTCATCCTCTCCGATAATGACAGCGAAACGTGCTCCGCTGGCATCTGCTTTTCTCATCTGTGTCTTAAAATTACCACCTCCGCAATGCAGGATGACATTGAGTCCCTGATCACGTAAGTAACTTACTGTTTTCCAGGCAGGCCCATCTGTGGCCTCACCTTGATGTATCACGTAAGCATCAGGAGGAGAACCTGCTATCTCTTTCCCATGCTCTACAATCAAAGCTAACAGACGCTCTACACCCATTGCAAAGCCACAGGCCGGTGTTGGCTTGCCGCCAATCTGCTCAACTAAATCATCATATCGACCTCCGGCACATATTGTACCCTGTGCGCCTAGCCTTTCAGTGACCCATTCAAATACAGTTCGATTGTAATAATCCAAGCCTCTTACCAGCCTGGGATTAATTTCAAATTTAATTCCCTGATCAACCAGTATATGTTGTAACTCCTCAAAATGCCTAAGTGAATCTTTATCCAGGCTTTCCAGTATTCCTGGAGCATCATTAATGATTTGCTGCATTTCCGGATTTTTGCTGTCGAGTACCCTTAATGGATTTCTGTATAGTCGCCTACGGGCATCTTCATCGAGATAATCTAAGTTTTTCTCCAGGTATTCGATTAATCTGGATCTATGCAATTTACGCGACTCAATACTACCCAGGGTACTAATTTGTAGGCGCACATCAGAAATACCCAACCTTTCCCATAAATCTGCACACATGACAATTAGCTCTGCGTCAATATCGGGTCCGGGATACCCTAACGCCTCAACACCTACCTGATGAAATTGACGATATCTACCCTTCTGCGGACGCTCATGCCGGAACATCGGGCCTGAATAGTATAATCTTTGTGGCCCCGTATACAGTAAGTTATGTTCCAGTGCCGCACGCACACAAGAAGCTGTACCTTCAGGTCGTAGTGTTAAGCTGTCTCCGTTCAGATGATCAAGAAAGGTATACATCTCCTTCTCAACAATATCAGTTACTTCACCTATAGAACAAACAAACAAATCAGTATGCTCAACAATTGGCATACGAATGTTTTTATAACCATAGACTGCCATCCATTTGCGAATAGTCTGCTCAAAATAATCCCAAATATGCTCCTGATCGGGCAGAATATCGTTCATCCCACGAACAGCCTGAATGCTTCTAGCCATTAGCTACTTTCTTTTGGTATTTTGTCTGTACGTACTTATCTACGATCTCACGAAACTCACCAGCAATATTATCGCCTTTCAGAGTAACTGATTTCTGGCCGTCTACAAAAACTGGCGCAACCGGCCTCTCTCCAGAACCTGGCAAACTAATACCTATATTTGCATGTTTGCTCTCACCGGGACCATTAACTACACAACCCATTACAGCTAATGTCATGTTCTCCACACCATCGTATTGCTCGCGCCATACAATCATTTGATCGCGCACATAGCTTTGAATATTCTCTGCAAGCTCTTGAAAATATGTGCTGGTCGTTCGTCCACAACCCGGGCATGCTGCTACCATTGGTGCAAATGCACGCAATCCCATAGTCTGCAGAATTTCCTGAGCTACTACTACCTCACGGGCACGATCCCCGCCTGGTTCTGGTGTAAGTGATATACGAATGGTATCGCCAATACCCTCCTGTAATAACACTGACAAAGCTGCGGTAGAAGCAACAATGCCTTTAGAACCCATTCCTGCTTCAGTCAATCCTAAATGCAGCGCATAATCACAGCATGCGGCCAGATCCCGATAAACTGAAATTAAATCCTGCACACTACTTACCTTACAAGATAAAATGATATGGTCACGACTCAGTCCTATTTCTTCTGCTTTGGCAGCACTCTCCAGAGCTGAGGTAATCAATGCTTCACGCATCACGTAACCAGCATCTTTCGGCTCTGAAGACTCCGCATTTTTATCCATTATACGAGCAAGCAACTCAGGATCCAGACTACCCCAGTTGACACCAATCCTTACAGGCTTGCCATATTTACATGCTGTTTCAATCATAGTTGCAAATTGTTCATCACGCTTCTTGCCATGCCCTACGTTGCCAGGATTAATCCGATACTTAGCCAATGCCTGCGCACAATCAGGATATGCAGTCAAAAGTTTATGACCGTTAAAATGAAAATCCCCCACTAGCGGTACATGACAATCCATATCATCAAGATGGTTACGAATAGCTGATACAACTTTTGCTGCCGCTGCAGTATTGACTGTTATTCGCACTAATTCAGAACCTGCGCGCGCAAGCTGGGCCACTTGTGATACGGTTGCAGATACGTCTTCCGTAGCAGTGTTAGTCATAGACTGTACTACTACTGGCGCACCGCCACCCACAATGACTTTGCCAATCCGAACTCCGACACTACTTCTGTGTTTATTTATATTATCTTGTGATGTAGTCATGATAAGTACGAAAATTTTATAATCGTGAAAATTCTAATCGAGTGATAAACGTGCCACTCCCCCATGTTTACTAGTGTGTGGCATTAAATCCACAGGCTTAGCATTGTAAACCAGCTTGACATTAGCAGCATTCCCGATCGTCAGAGAAAAAGGTGGCCTACCATATACTGTTTTCTCCGTATTGCCGGGACTAATCTGCGAAAAAACCCTCTTGCCTTCTGCGTCCTTAACTTCAACCCATGAATCTTCATTAAACATAAAACGGAGAGCACGCTCACCCTCCTTCTTTACCGGTTTATTTTCTACCTCTGACACTGTCTTAACATGCTGTTTCTTATCTGTATTATCACTCTTCTGTTGGTCTGTTCCAGCTCCCTCAGCAAGCGAAGTAAAATTGGAACCATTAGAATTGATCACAGATGGTAATTGATTTTGGTCATCCTTTGGCGCCTGTTCAACTTCAGTTTCAAATTGAATTGTAGTCTCATCTATAGTTCCATTTTCAATATTTGTATCTGTTTGATGGTCATCCCCTCCACTTCGATAAACCTCATAAATTAATAACAATGAAACCAAAACCGCAACCAATATTATTATTATATTGCCCCTTGACTGCTTATGATCAGGTGTGAACAGGGTACCATCCACCGGGTATGAAATAGCCTTTGCGGAAACAGGCGGGAAAGTTTGTTGTAACAATTGTGAAAATTCCTCAGTGTCTTCTCGCACGAGTTTTGCATAATTCCGAATAAAACCACGCAAAAAAGTTTGATTTGGGAATTTGCTGTGATCATCCTCTTCAATTGCTGTGACCTGCTTCTCAGATAGTCGTAATTGCCGCGCTATATCCTGAGTACTCATAACCTGGGCCAAACGTGCCACTTGAAGCACCTGGCCGATACTTTGTGTTTTCTCTGCAGACTCTACCTCTGTCTCTGCTTCGATCTCACCACTATTATTATCGTTATCGTTATCGTTATCGTTATCGTTCATTATTAAAACTTACCATTACGTAGATCTGCTACCTCATCGGAATTTGGGAACCGTTTCGTCAATTGTAAAGCATAGCTGGCAGCAGATTGACGGTTCCCAGACTTACGTTCAATTCTCACACCCAGCAACAGGCTTTTAGCAGTAGGGGTGGAAGTGCGCATGTAATGTAATAGATTTAACCTGGCTGCAGGTAAGTTTCCACTCATAAAGTGGGTCTCCGCCATGCCTATCAAAGCTTGAGAATATTCAGGTTTCAGCGCTAATGCCTGCTGAAAAAATCTCTCTGCACTTTTGTAGCCTCCACGATTCAACTCGCAAGTACCGGCATTCGTATTAGACATTTCCGGTGTTGAATAAAGTGAATCTTTTAGGGCCGCCATAAAATGTTTCATGGCCTGATCCGTTTGTTCTGGTATGCGCTGGCATAAAAACCAACCAAAATTATTATGGGTTTCAGGATCCTTAGGTGCAATCTCCAATGCGCGCTCAAAATTCTCCTTGGCCAATTTGTCCTCGTGCAAATCCATATAAATCAACCCAAGTACATTAAATGCGGGTGCATAATCGGGATTGGTATTCAAAGCCTTGTTTGCCTCATCTATCGCTATTTTAAATTGCCTTCGGTTGTAATATGCTCCGGCAAGCTGAGTATGAAGTACGACACTTGCTTTTTTATCACTTTCACTTTACTCTTTCCCAAGCCATGAATGTTCCGATTTAAAATCCTCCCGGACCTCTTTTTCTTTAGGCGGGAACCAGGGTGCAAAGAAGCTGGCACAACCACTCGTCAACATCAGTAAAGTAACGAAAAAACCCGTCAGAATCAGTCTCATCTTGCTGCCTCCATGATTACGTGACCTTTACGCCGTGTCCTATCCAGCACTCTTCCTGCTAGTTGACCACAGGCAGCATCGATGTCTTCCCCACGGGTCTTTCGTACAGTACTTACCAAACCAGCCTGCATCAAAACGTCACGGAATCGATGTATTGCTTCAGATGAAGAGCATTTGTAACCGGAATTAGGAAACGGATTAAACGGAATCAGATTAAATTTACACGGGGTGTCCTTCACCAGTTTTACTAATTCACGCGCCTGTGCCACACTGTCGTTGATTCCTGCCAGCATAATATATTCAAAAGTAATGAAATCTCTTGGTGCAGTATTAAGGTATCTTTGACAAGCAGCCAGCAATTCTTTGAGCGGGTATTTCTTGTTGATTGGTACTAACTGGTCTCGTAGCATATCGTTGGGCGCATGAAGCGATACTGCTAATGCAACAGGACAGCGCTCACTTAACCTGTCCATTGCCGGAATCAATCCCGACGTACTTACAGTAACGCGCCGACGTGACAATCCGTAAGCATTATCATCCAACATCAAGTCAAGTGCTGATACTACATTCTCAAAGTTAGCAAGCGGCTCACCCATACCCATCATTACCACATTACTGACTTTATAGTTATGCCCTGAAGGACAGGCTTGCCTTGTCTCACTAACAAAATTCCTCAGTGCAGCCTCTTCTTTGGTGACTGCCAGTACCTTGTTTGCCCACCATAACTGACCAATTATCTCAGCTACGCCTAAATTACGATTAAAGCCCTGTCTGCCTGTAGAGCAGAAAGTACACTCTAACGCACACCCTACCTGACTGGAAATACATAGTGTACTGCGACCAGACTCGGGTATAAAAACTGCCTCAATTCCATTACCAGCACCCACATCCATTAACCACTTACGTGTTCCATCAGCAGATTTATGCTCACTGATAACCTGAGGCGGCCTAACCACTGCTGTGGCAGAAAGTTTCTCCCTCAATACTTTTGCCAAATTACTCATACCGGCAAAATCGGCCTCACCAGATTGATGTATCCAACGTAGTAATTGCTTTGCACGAAAAGGTTTTTCACCAATCTCCCCACAGAAACCGGTAAGATTTTTTGCATTAAAATCAAGCAAATTAATGGTCATTGTGTTGAGCTAAAAATTAGCCTCCTATCTGGAACAAATACTCATTTCCGGAAAAAAATAGGCGATTTCTACTGCTGCAGTTTCAGATGCATCAGAACCATGTACCGCATTAGCCTGGATACTTTCAGCATAATCTGCACGGATAGTGCCATTTTCAGCCTTTTTCGGGTCTGTAGCCCCCATTAGCATCCGGTTCTTTTTTATCGCATCCTCACCTTCCAGAACCTGCACGGTAACAGCTCCGGAAATCATAAATTCAACCAGATCATTAAAAAACGGACGACCACGATGTACTTCATAAAACCCTTCCGCATCAGTTCGGGACAAGCGCATCATGCGTGCAGCAATAATTTTTAACCCATTAGACTCAAAACGAGAATAAATTTCTCCTATTAAATTCTTTGCTATTGCATCAGGTTTAATAATAGATAAAGTTCTTTCAATAACCATAAAATCTCCGCTAAATTAGGAAGCTAAAGGCATATGTTAACAAAATCTTGCTGTGCAGTCTGAAAAACAAGTAACGTAGTGATCAGATGTAATGTAATTTTAAAAATAAAAGGTAAATTAAAATTCTATGAGCCATATAAAAAGTACCTGAATAAGTCAAATCTTTCGATACTAGTATTCTTGTTCCGGAAAATAAATTTACCTTTTCATATAGGTACGCCAGATACTACTGCTGCTTTGATTAAAGAGGATCAGTTCTGCTGACTAGTTCAGTATTACCCCCTGCACACGTGCCGGCCATGTACCACGTTCAATGACTTTTGCACCATCAAAGACAACATAACTTTGTCTCCCATAATGCGGCAATGGTCGCACCAAAGTTTGAAGAGAGAGCGTATCCTTAGCAGAAACAACAACAAATGTTACACCATCCCGACGTATGGTCCAGGCATGTGCTGTACCATCACGGCGCATATTAAACGGACGCGGGGGCAGTTTGTTTAAGTCAAGCCATTTTCTTACCTGATCCTGCAAACCAACTACTAATATTGAAGTTACTTTACCGGTATCCGTCAATGCAGCTATTTTTGGTGTGCGGCGCAAAAGTTTTCCGGCAAGCTCCCGGGAAATTTCACGCTCATCACCCGTTTCCGGCAACAAAATAGTCTCCGTAGCCTGATCCACCATAATCTGCCGTAAAATTGGTGGCGCCTCATCAGGCGTCAGCCTCCTGAATACCCTAAAATCTGGATCAAGAATTACTTTAATCGGCTTGGTACGTAACTCAAATGAAAAAGCCTGACGTCCCCGATTCAGATTAAATGTCTTAATTTTTATATCTCCTTCAGTATGTACTGCAATCGGTACGCGAAGGTTGTATGAAGAGTCTACTTGTTCCAGAGTAACTGTCACGTGGTAACCGGATTCAGAATGTGTACGTACTGCTTTTGCAATACGTATAGAAGGCGCACCCGTATATGTAAGCCACTGTTCAAAAAATGTTTGCAGTTTTTTCCCTGATTCAGTCTCAAATGCACTCTGCAGATCCGACCACGATGCTATGCGAAATTGATTCTGATTCCAGAATAACCTGAGTGCGCGATCAAAACTCTCATTACCAAGCAGGTCACGCAGCATCAGAAACATCATTGCTGCCTTGTTGTACCCGATAATCTTAGAAGCGCCGTGCGTTCGCGTAGTAAATTTCTCAAGTGCAAAATCCTGATCAGATGACAGAGTAGCAAAATCACGTAACCAACCAAGCCGCATTTCTCTTGCAGCTTCAGGCCCCATACGTTCCTTATAAGCGTAATCCGCCATGAATGTTGTCAGCCCTTCAGACCAGTTACCACCAGGATAATATGGATACACTCCGTTTCCCCACCAGTTATGTAATACCTCGTGTCCAAGCGACGTACTACGTATAAATGGTAACCGCAGTACATTAATACCTAAATAGGTGAGCGTTGGCATACCAAAACCAGTAGGTGTCGGACTGGATATGACGCTAAACTCAGTAAACGGATATTCGCCAATCCACGATTCATAAAGATGAATGTATTCTTTTACAGCATTGAGGTAGTCACGTGCTAATTCTTTAATTTGTGGATGAAAATATGTTCTTAGTTGAATTCTCTTTCCGCCTGCACCATACATTGAATCAGTCTCAACAGTGTAAGGACCACCCATAAAATCAATTCCTTCAGATGGAAAAGGAAACTCAAAACGCGCATGGTAGCCTTCATCAGAATCGGATTCTTCGGTAATCTTTCCGGCAACAATACCTCGCTGCCCGTGTGGCATCTTAAGACTTACACGATAGCTCGCCAGTTCTCCTGTAATATGTGGATACCATCCACTTGAAACAGGAAGAAAAGTGCCAAATTTTCCACTTACCGGTTCGCCCCTATTAAGAGTCTGTCGGTGATTAAGTGAAGTATTAAGTGGTAAAAGTTTACCTTGCCAGCTAACTTCAATTCGCCTTGTAGTACGCTGACTATCCGGAATCTGCCAGGTTTGCAACATCCCGTGGTTTGTACTCGCTGGTTCAAGAATTACCCCGTCGACAAGTATATTTTTCACTTTAAAACGACTACTCAGAGCCAGAATTAATTCATGCGTAGATTTTGTCGTAATAACATTACGACCTTCTATAGTTTGCGCAACCGGATCTATGTAAACGGTAATATCATATTCAACTGTCAATGAGTCACTTGCTAATGGAGACGCTAAAGTGACAGATACAGCAGATATTACTGAAAAGAAAAGTATGAATAATAGAGAAACCGAAAAACGAGATATAGACCGCAGCCTTACTAGTTGCATACAAATGCTCATTGCATTACAGCAGAGAATTTGGCAATAATTTCAATTGTATCACTGCCACGCGTTACTCTAAGTGGCAACCAGGTACCAGGTGCCTGCCTCTGAACAGCTTCAATAACATCATTAATTTGTCTCACCTCCAAGCCTGCAATTTCTGTAATGATATCTTCATCTATGAGGCCGGCTGTTTCTGCTACGCTACCCTTCTCAATCTGTAAAATACGGGCTCCTTTCTGTACCATTTCAAAGTGGATACCAAGTCGTTGACGTCGTGGCAAATGCGGGTTAGCGTATGATGCAACACCAAATACCGCATCTGCTATTCCAGTAACCAACTGCTCGCATGCTTTGTTACTTTCCCATGGTAATAACATGGCAACATCCTCAATACCAAGATCCATCAGTTGATGAGGTACTCCGTAACCATGCCTGATATGACCCGCACCCATAATTCCGACTACTAACGGGCGCCCCGGTCGAGTCAATGCTAAATATAAGGCCTGTGCCATTGCCCGGTCCCATAACTGCTGACCTCTGACAAAACGCAGAAAATCTGAATCATCGGCACTGATCTCATCTTTATTATTTCGATCATGTTTCTTGTAAATAAGCATCAGGTATTCAAGATATGCATCACTTGGTTCCGCTGGGCGTGTCACTCCTTTAAGTTTATCTTCCAACAAACTATCAAAACCCTTTAAAGAAATTTCCTTCCTCAGACGTGAGTCGACATTGAGTGCCGCCATAGGTATTTGATTCATCCGGGCAAAGTGAAAAAGCGGCAAATATGCCTTTGCGTCAATACTCCAGCCATGCTTCCAGTCTGCGGCATCAAGAAACTCTGCTACAGAAAGATTGCCGGCCACCCACTTATCTAGAGCTTTCTGCACACGACGTGGAAACATTTCAAATCCAATTACCATATCAGGATGTCGGGTATGTAATGACGCCAGAATCTGTAACTGCCAACGATGATGTTCCAGGTTTGCGTGTGCTTCTCCCAGCAAAACAACAGACTGATTTACTGCATTAGAAATAACTTCTGTACCGGATATTTTTCCACCTCCCGGTACTATCCAACTCCCGACCGGAACACATTCTGATTCGTGCCTGCTATCCGGTACTATTTCTGCAAGTGCTACATTTAATTCTGTACCAGGTATCAGAAGAAATAAAACAAGAATATTAATATGTATCGCACGTCCGGACGCTACCATTCTGTTAATCTCCACACTATTATTTTTTAATTCTTCAAACAGATACTACTATCAGATTTCTATCCGACCCATTTTCTCGCGTTCCTGAACATCCTTATCCATGGTGCATCTTCATACCAATCTTTTGGATACCAGGAATGCTGGATTGCACGAAAGACCCGCTCCGGATGTGGCATTAGTATGCTAAACCGTCCGTCAGGTGTCGTCATGCCGGCAATACCCATGGGCGAACCGTTAGGATTCTGAGGATAAGTCTCAGTAGGTTTGCCATAATTATTTACAAAACGCATTGTTACCAGTGACTGAGTAGCTTCAAATTTTTCCTTATTTGTAAATTCCGCGTATCCTTCACCATGCGAAACAACAATTGGCATGATACTTCCGGCCATTCCATCGAAAAATAATGATGAACTTTTCTGAATTTCCACTGATACAAAACGCGCCTCAAACTGCTCTGATTTATTACGAACAAAATGTGGCCAGTTTTCGGCCCCGGGAATTAGCTCATGCAGATTACTCATCATTTGACAACCATTACATACACCTAATGCAAAAGTATCAGCACGTTTAAAGAAGGCTGCAAACTCATCATGGACAAAATGGTTGAATAGAATAGATTTTGCCCAACCCTCTCCAGCACCTAACACGTCTCCATAGGAGAAGCCTCCACACACAGCAAGACCTTTGTAATCCTTCAGAGAAACACGCCTCTCAATGATGTCACTCATGTGTACATCTGTTGCTGAAAACCCGGCCCGATCAAAAGCGGCAGCCATTTCAACATGACCGTTCACACCTTGCTCACGCAAAATAGCAATTCTTGGTCTGACTCCTTTCTGAATATAAGGTGCGGCAATATCATTATCCGTTTCAAAGCTCAGTTTTACCTGCAATCCGGGATCAGAAATATCGAGTTTGAGATCATGCTCTTGTTGGGCACAAACCGGATTATCACGTAATTTTTGCATTTCGTAAGTTGTTTCTGACCAGACGCGATGTAACTCTGCACGTTTTTCCGAAAACACTGGTTTATTATTTCGCATTAACCGTATTTCATCATTGCTGTTCAGGTTACCAATTACAAAACATACGTCACGTAACCCCACCTCAGATATAATTTTCATAAAATCATGGTGGTCTTTAGTTCTTATCTGGATTACTGCCCCGAGTTCTTCATTAAACAAAACCGAAATAGTACGTTCCAGAGATCTTCCACTTAATGCTTCCTGCTTCAGTTCATACCCATCCACATCGTTAGCAAGCACATCAAAGCAGAGTTGATCCAGATTTACAGACACACCCGCGTGGCCGGCAAAAGACATTTCGCATAGCGTCGCAAATAAACCTCCGTCTGAGCGATCATGATAAGCTAATATTTTATTTTCTTTATTTAATAGCTGTATAGCAGTGAAAAACCCTTTAAGTTTGTTCACATCGCCTGAACCTACAAGATCAGGAGCGATATCTCCTAATTGCTTGTAAGCCTGTGCCAGTGCAGAACCCCCAAGTCGGTTCCTGCCCGCTCCAAGATCAACTAAAATCAACTCCGTCTCACCACAGTCGGTTTGTAGCTGTGGCGTAAGTGTTTTTCGAACATCTGTTACTCTTGCAAAAGCAGAGATAATTAGAGATAAAGGTGAAATTACTTCTTTCCTGGTGCCACAATACGTATTGTCAGATTTATCTTCCCATGCTGTTTTCATTGACATCGAGTCTTTGCCCACTGGAATACTGATGCCTAGCTGCGGACAAAGTTCCATGCCTATTGCATGTACCGCATCGAATAAATCTGCATCTTCGCCAGGATGCCCCGCTGCAGCCATCCAGTTGGCTGAAAGTTTTATTTCTTTAATATTTTCAATCAATGTGGCAGCTATATTAGTAACAGCCTCACCTACTGCCATACGTGCAGCCGATGCAGGATTAAGTAGCGCTAACGGCGCTCTCTCGCCCACAGCAAATGCCTCGCCCTGATAAGTCTGGAAACCCATTAAAGTCACTGCTACATCCGCCACAGGAATTTGCCACGGACCTACCATCTGATCACGCGCTGTCACTCCTCCAACACTACGATCACCAATACTTATGAGAAAGGTTTTATCCGCAACTACAGGTAAGTGCAACACCCTATAAACACATTCTTTTAAGTTTAACTCTGTCGTATTAAATGGTACCTGTAGCTTCTTAACATGAGTAACTTCACGTGTCATTTTTGGTGATTTCCCGAGTAATACTGAAATCTCCATATCAACCGGATGATTATCGAAAACTGAATCAGTAACAGAAAGTTGTTCTTTTTCTGTTGCTTTTCCTACTACCGCAAACGGACAACGCTCACGTTTACAAACTTCTCTGAATAATTCAAGAGATTCTGGCAAAATTGCCAGCACATAACGCTCTTGTGCTTCATTACTCCAAATTTGCATTGGTGACATACCATGCTCTTCCAAAGGAATTTCTCGTAAATCAATATTCCCGCCACGTCGTGAACCATGTAACAACTCTGGTAAAGCATTAGACAAGCCCCCTGCACCAACATCATGAATTGAAAGAATCGGGTTTGCCTCCCCTGTTCTCTCAATCTGCCAGCATCTGTTTATTACTTCCTGAGCACGCCGCTCCATCTCTGCATTGCCACGCTGTACTGAATTGAAATCCAAATTCTCCTCATTGTCTCCGGTATCCATGCTTGATGCTGCACCGCCACCCAGCCCGATCAACATCCCCGGCCCACCCAATTGAATCAGTAGTGCACCAGACGGGAATTCTTCCTTGTGTGAATGATGGTTAGAAATGTGTCCGATTCCTCCTGCCAACATAATAGGTTTGTGATAACCACGCATCTCATTCCTGATCAGTTCCTCAAAAGTACGGAAATACCCGGCTAAATTAGGACGACCAAACTCGTTATTGTATGCAGCCCCGCCAATCGGCCCTTCTAACATAATTTGCAAGGCTGATGAGATACGCGATGGCTTACCATATGAATCTGTCTTCCCTGATTCCCGGTGTCTCTCCCAGGGCTGGATACACTCAGGAATATTTAAGTTTGAGACTGAGAAGCCCGTGAATCCGGCTCTTGGCTTTGCACCGCGACCAGTAGCTCCTTCATCACGAATCTCCCCTCCTGCTCCAGTGGCAGAACCAGGATAAGGAGATATTGCAGTGGGATGATTGTGAGTCTCTACCTTCATCAGAATATGTATATGTTCCACAGCATATGTGTAGCAATTATCCTTCTCAGGATAAAAACGAGCAATTTTGGCCCCTTCAATAATGGAAGAGTTGTCCATATAAGCTACTACCGTACCTTGTGGATGCAGTTCATGGGTATTACGAATCATTGAGAATAATGATCTAGACTGGGGTTTACCATCTATCACCCAGTCCGCATTAAAGATCTTGTGGCGACAATGTTCCGAATTAGCCTGAGCAAACATCATCAATTCCACATCGGTAGGATTACGCCCAATTTTCGAATAATGATCTGAAAGATATTTAATTTCGTCAGGAGATAAAGCAAGCCCCATCTCATTATTAGCTCGTTGCAGCATCTCTAATGTACCTACCCGTATATCAACTATGTTTAGAGGAACAGGGTCAATATGCCGGAATAAGTTTTCAGCATCACTAAACGAGCCAAATACTGCTTCAGTCATTCGGTCATGGATCAATGGCAGTAACAGGGCTCTTTCTTCGACTGAAAGTTCCCTCCCGGATGATTGCACATAAAAAGCTATGCCACGCTCCAACCTTCCGACCATGTCTAATCCACATTGACGGGCAATATCAGTTGCTTTTGATGACCAAGTGGAGATGGTTCCGGGACGAGGTAATACCAGTAATAATTCGCCGGAAGAAGTCGTATTCTTCTGTGCTGCTGTACCATAGGTAAGCAACTTTTCAAGAATAATAGTTTCGTTTTCCCGCAAACTACGTGCTTCTGAGCAAAAATGCCAATACTCGGCAGAAATGTGGGAAACTTGTGGGGCAAATATTTTGATTGCGTCTGCTAATTTTTCCAGACGAAAGGGAGATAGTGCACTACCCCTACGGAATCGAAGCATTAGATGAAATGTGACATTGAAATAGAAAACATAATTTTACACGAGAAGGCGCGCTACCCACAGTCTTAAAAGTAGTTACCCTGACAATTAATTACATGAATAAGAATACTCCTATCTATCTCACTACTGAAATACGTAAGATTGAGCAGCTTGCTGCTGGCATGTCCGCTCCTACAGGTTTAATGGAAAAGGCCGGTTTGGCTGCAGCAGAAGTGGTACGGGATAAACTACTGACCAGCGAAAAAAATAAGGTTCTGGTGCTGGCAGGTCCTGGTAACAATGGTGGCGATGCTTTTGTTGTTGCCCGTCATCTACAAAAATGGTGGTTTAAAGTTACCCTTGTATTTACCGGAGTTCCTGCCAAATTATCTGGTGATGCAAAGAATTCAATGGATGCCTGGATCGCTGCAGGCGGCGAAATACTTTCTGAGATTCCAATTAAAAATGACTGGAATGCAATAGTAGACGGATTATTCGGTATCGGCCTTTCACGAGACCTGGAAGGTCCATACTGTGAACTGGTTAATGTGATTAATCACATGAATCTGCCTGTACTTGCGCTGGACATTCCCAGTGGTCTGAACAGTGACAACGGCCGGATATGCGGTTCAGCAATTTATGCCAATATCACTGTTACATTCATTGGCTTGAAACCCGGACTCCTGACCCACCAGGGTACTGAGTATTGCGGGAAAATTATTTTACGTAATCTTGATATTGATACGTCTGCCCTGATAAAACCTCAATCATGGATATTAGATCTGACTTACATACACAAATTACTACCACCACCTCGCCCTGCTAACAATCATAAAGGTATGTTTGGTAGCGTAGGAATTATTGGTGGTTCAGTCGGAATGACAGGAGCAGCTCTCCTTGCAGGAACAGCAGCACTAAAATTAGGATCAGGGCGTGTATACCTTGGCTTAATTACTGACAGTGCGCTTGAAGTAGACCCGGTACAACCCGAATTAATGTTCCGCTCACCTCACGAATTATTTAAGCTCGATCATCTGAATTGTCTGGTTATTGGGCCAGGATTAGGAATGAGTGCTGACGCTTATTTCTGGCTTGACTGTGCGCTTAAATCTACACAATCATTAGTGCTGGATGCTGATGCATTGAATCTTATTTCAGCTTATCCAAAGCTTGCAAATACGTTGATTAACCGTAAAGCACATACTGTACTTACACCCCATGCTGCAGAAGCAGCAAGAATTCAGGGCATTTCTTCTACTGATGTTCAAAATAACCGTGTAGAAACAATAAAAAATCTGGTGGAGCGTTTTAACTGTTATGCAGTACTTAAAGGTGCGGGCAGCATATGTATGCTACCCGATGGAAAGTATTACATAAACACCAGTGGCAATCCTGGTCTGAGTAGTGCCGGAACAGGTGACGTATTATCCGGCATTATTGGCGCTCTGCTTGCACAGGGATTAATTGTAGAAAATGCACTGTTACTTGCGGTTTACCTGCATGGCGCTGCTGCAGATGAGCTACTAGAGCAAATTGGTGGTCCGGTAGGAATAACGGCATCAGAAATTACAGATTCTGCCCGCGGATTATTAAATCAATGGGTTTATAACCCGTAGACCTATAGTTTTATCATAGATATTATCTATTGAATATCAATTAGTTATTGACCGATACTCATAGATATTTACTCGCTTTTTATTGCATGTAACCACCATGTAACTACGTTTTCTAAAAAATGATTACTTCAATCTTGGTGTTTCGGAGGGGTTTGGGTAGTCAGGTAGCGATTTTTGAATTCTTGCGAATGTCCGCTTTGTGCCAAAAGCGGACGTTCAAGAGAGTACAATAAATACAGTATTGATTTTCAAGTAGGAAGCATTAACTGCCGTTTATGTAATTAAATATCTGTAACCCAAAAAGGACCTGAGCAAAATGGATAAATTTGATGAGATTGAATATAAGCAGTGCCTCGCATCACTCAAGTACTATGATGATAGGCATTTATCTCTTTTAAAGTTTGCTACCGGTATTTCGAGTGCGGTTCCACCTGTTGTTTATGCACTTTATAATTTAGATGTTGAGACGGATTTAGATTATTGGAACTTCGTGACTTTCCTGAGTCTTATTACAGCCTTGGGTTTATCAGCACTGTTTGTAGCAATGATTCAAAATAGACTTTATTTTATATACCCAGCAAGACAAGTTAATTCCATTCGTAAATCACAGTTCTTGGGTAAAAATCCTCCATTGTTTCAAAATAAAATGTATACGGACGTTGATATTAATGCGTTTAAATGGATGAGTAGTGAAACGTTAATAAATGTATTCTTGTCATTTCAGATAGGTTTCTTCTTTGGGATGGCATATTTCTCCATGAACATCGAAGAATTTACGAATAATTCATCGATGTATGGTTCATTGTCCGTTGTTGTTATCATGGCTTTATTAATATTTTGTTTTTCGTCTCTTTATTTATCAATAAAGAGCAAATTTCATCCAGAAATTGGCGTCCATCAATAAATGAAGGAATATGAGAGAGAAACGGAAATTAAATGAATACGAATAGTATACGGATGTTCCTTTGAATGAATTGCGACGCAGTTACAATTAAAAATATTGGAATGATGAAAGTATGGCATGTTCCTGAATGTCTGCTTTGTGTCAAAAGCAGACATTCGGTCTATTCGCAGTTCTTATAATTTTTATTTTCGCATTCTTGTGCCATTTCTTTTGCATTGGCAATTTGAGAAGGTGTCATTAATTTAGTTATCGTAGCTAGCCCTTTCTTTGATTCTTCATCTCCTTTATCAGCAGCAATATTAAACCACACATAAGAATGAACCAAGTTTTTCTTTACGCCATCACCTTTAGCGTACATTGATCCAATACTATATTGTGAAGGCAAGTTTCCCTGCTCAGCAGCAAATCGATACCACTTTACAGCTTGCTTATAGTCCTGGGATACGCCTTCTCCTTTGTCATACATCCAAGCAAGATTATATTGCGCATCAGCGAATCCTTGTTCTGCAGCCAGTCGATACCACTTAACTGCTTCCTTATAGTCCTGGGCTACACCATGACCATCAGCATATTTATTACCAAGACTGAATTGTGCAGAAGCTTGTCCTTGCTCCGCAGCAAGGCGATACCATTTTACAACTTCCTTATAGTCCTGATTTACACCTTCACCTTGGAAATACATTGAACCAAGCATAAGTTGTGCATCAGCGTATCCTTGCTCAGCAGCAAGGCGAAACCACTTTACTGCCTCCTGATAGTTTTGAGTTACATCTTTACCTTCGTAATATGTTTTACCAAGAATATATTGCGCTTCAGCTAATCCTTGCGCTGCAGCAAGCTGAGACCACTTTAGCGCCTCCTGCCCGTCCTCTGTTACTCCTCTCCCCAGACCATACATTGCACCAAGAAAGAATTGCGCTTCTGCAAATTTTTGTTCAGCAGCAAGACGAATATATTTTTCAGCTTCCTGATCATTCTGATTCGCTCCTTTTCCCTGATAATACATAGTGCCAAGATTATGTTGTGCATATACATTTCCCTGATCTGCAGAAAGGTGATGCCATTTCATGGCTTCTTGATAATCCTGGGTTGTTCCTATTCCATCGTAATACATGAGGCCTAAATCATATTGCGCATTTGCGTTTCCCTGGTCTGCAGAAAGGCGATACCACTTTATAGCTTCTTGGTAGTCCCGGGTTGTTCCTATTCCATCGTAATACATGGTGCCAAAACTATTTTGTGCAATTACATGACCCAGTTCCGCTGCCAGACGATACCACTTTAAGGCTTGTTGATAGTCTTGGGGCACATTTTGTCCCCACTCATGCATCCAACCAAGACGATACTGTGCTTCCACATCGTTTTGTTCTGCAGCAAGCCGAAACCATTTTAAGGCCTCCTGATCATCCTGAGATACACCACCTTCACCCATGCTAAACATAGAACCCATAAAATATTGAGCCTTTGCATCTCCCTGGTTGGCTAATGGACGCAGAAATTCCATGGCTTCAACATAATTACCTTCCTCACATGCTTTTATTCCATCAGCGAGGTCGTCAGCTTTGCCGATACCACTACAAAGTGACAAAATTGTGGATATACAAAAAATCCATCTTTTCATGTTAGTTTTTTAAATAAATAGTTAGGCTATTACTTGTATAACGGGTGATTTAAAGAAGATGCTGAGGAGATGGGGGAAGTTTTGAATGTCTGCTTTGTGCCAAAAGCGGACACTCAGAGGAGACTATATATCTAATCTAATGTAACCCCTGCGTAACCCCATAATGACAAAGACCTAGGTGGTTAAACCTAAGTCTTTGTTTTTCTGGTGGGTCGTGAGAGGATCGAACTCTCGACCTACGGATTAAGAGTCCGCTGCTCTACCAGCTGAGCTAACGACCCAGAACAAGAATAATATTTATAAATTAAGGTCGGTACATATAGATAATATTAAAGGAATATAATTGTAACCTGAAAAACATGTAGGGTATCTTGGATAAAACAAGTTTTAGTCAATTTGATTAAATTTGCTCAGTTGATAGTAATGAAGTAACTTAGATTACCGGTATTCCTGTTTCTGCTGAAAATAAGAACGGAGATTAGATCATGCTGGATTCATTAAAGCAATCAGGAAATTATGTTGGTCGTAAAACTGCCCAAACCTGGAAAGATTTACCTGAAGGTTGGCGTGAATTGTTATGTAAAAGTAACAGTTCGCTTACCCATTTCTCCCGTAGTAACAATGACGGACAAACACAGAGACAAGGACAAGATACTTTTCCGCACTGGAGTTTACTGGCCGTAGAGATTGAAGAAGCAGATAAGGAGCTATTAGTAAAAATTGAGGTTCCGGGACTGGAAAAAGAAGATTGTCATCTCACTGTCCAGAGTAACAAACTCTGTCTTTTTGGTATAAAGCGTTTGGAACATAAAGGTACCAAAAGCACCCGTCATACTTCGGAACGTGCGTATGGGTCATTCCAACGTTGTATTCTTTTACCTCTTATCATAGATCAGTACAAAGCAAGGGCGAGTTACAGAAATGGGGTTCTGACTGTATTTTTACATAAAATTGAATGCAAACCGCCAATATCCATTCAGGTATCATGAAAAAAAATTATTAAACTGTTTAGTGTTTTAGTAGTTGCTCATCGATTGAGGGAATTTCATAATTAAGTTTTAATTATGATCGTAAAGATCATCAGCATTAACTATAGCCGGATGTATCTGGTCTGTCAGACTGGGATACTTGGTCTGATAATTGGCTTTATTTGCCATCTCTCAGTAGCGGCTGAAGTTAAAATACCCCTAAGCGATAAGGAGAATGAAATGGTGGCACTAACACTTACATCAGAATCTTTTATTCAAAATGGAATGATTCCAATTCGCCACACTTGTGATGGTCAGGATATCTCACCTGAGCTATCCTGGACTGAAATACCTGCAGGTACAAAGAGCTTGGTTCTGATCGTTGATGATCCGGATGCACCTGATCCTGCCGATCCTAAAATGACCTGGGTCCACTGGGTCTTGTACAACATTCCACCTGATATTAACGGTTTGCCTGAAGGTGCTTCAGTAGCAGGCCTTCCATCAGGAACACCGGAAGGCATTAATGACTGGCAACGTACAGGTTATGGCGGGCCATGCCCGCCAATTGGTACCCACCGCTATTTTCATAAGCTCTATGCTGTGGACACAGTACTACCTGACTTAAAACAACCTACAAAGGCAGCGCTGGAAGAAGCAATGCAGGGTCATGTAATTGGGCATTTTGAATTAATTGGACTTTATCGGCGTAGCCAGTAATTATTAATTACAATTAATCATAACTTTTTAAGAAATTTAAATGCCGGACTACTTTCTCACGATAAAGTTTTTAAAGAATTAATTTGGAGGAGGCGGTGGATTTCCGGAAGGTGGTGGAGGGATATTTGTATTCTGATACCTGTTCCTGACAGGGTTCTCTATGACCTGACCATGTACAGGCACACGGTGGCCCTGAGCATACATACATTGTACATAGCCGTTGTCATAACGCTGTTGACCAATTCTTCCTGAAGCACGCGCGCTGCCGGACCCCATTAATCCTCCCCCGATCAGTCCTCCGCCTGCACCAATAGCAGCACCTCTTAAGGGAGATCCGCTTGCAGCTCCGATAAGAGCACCTGCGGCTGCACCAACACCTGTACCAATAGCAGCACTACCTGCCCCACTGGTCAGAGCAGAACGATTTGGTGTAACGCCACCCACCTGATTAAGAGCAAACTGTCTGCATTGATAGTCATCAATACGAAACTGGTTAAAGTTTTTTCCGGAACCCGGCAAAGCCATCACGCTGGGTCCGGATGGTATGCTCGCACAAGCGGTAAGAAGAGTAGCTGTCAACAGAACTAATGGGCAATGTATTTTTAACATGATGAGTCCTTATTGTATGGTTGGTGCAGTTGGTGCAGTTGGTGCAGTTGGTGCAGTTTGTGGCAGGGGAGCGACCGGTAACCAGCCATCCGGGCACTTCTTGACATATGGATAATAGCCTTCCGGATTACGGCAATAATGCCAATAGTTAGCCTGTGCTCCTGCGGCCTCTTGTGTGTCATCCTCTCGTTGGATATATACGACCGGAGGATTATCATCATAGCCATAACCACCACCATAGCCATAGCCACCATAATAGGGCCAATATCCGCCATAACCATAGCCAAAGCCGCCGTAACCTAGGCCAAAGCCATAATAGGGCCACCATCCGCCATAGTAGCCTCTGCCAAAGCCTCTGCCATAGTGACGATAGCCACCCCTGAAGCCACGGCCTCCTCTAAATCCACGACCTCCTCCTCTGAAGCCACGGCCTCCTCTGAAACCCCGGCCTCCGCTAAATCCACGACCGCCTCCTCGGGCACCTCCACCACCTCTGGCACCGCCTCCCCGGCCACCTCGTCTGGCAATTTGCGTTGCACTGATTTTTTTACCAAGACCAATATGTTTTTTACTACCTGTAAGACCCCGAACGTTACCTCTTGCATCCTGGTAACTACCATAATTCGTGCCACGACTGAAACTTTGACCGCCACTAAAACTTCTTCTGTTAGTTATGTTCCGGCTACGGTTAATGTTCCGGCCGCCACTAAAACTTCTTCTGTTAGTTATGTTCCGGCTACGGTTAATGTTCCGGCCGCCACTAAAACTTCTTCTGTTAGTTATGTTCCGGCTACGGTTTACACTTCGGCCGATACTTCTTGATTGTCTCGCTCCAATTTTTCCGCCTCTTCCAACATGTCTGCCACCACTTCTTACACTTCTACCTCTGGAAGCTTGCCTTGCTCCAATTCTTCCGCCTCTTCCCATGTGTCTGCCCCCACTTCTGGCACCACCCCGGGCACCCCTTCTGGCAATTTGTAGTCCGCTGATATAGGGTTGTCCTCCGCTGAATTGTGATCCTCCGGCAAGCTGGCTCCCGGCAGCATGGTGATCACTTCCACTGGCATGCCCACCCCCGATGCGCGCTGCCGCCCATACTGATCCACTCATAACCGGTCCAATCAGGATGATGATAAAGCTCAATAATTTAATCGTTTTCATATCAACCTCCCCCTGAAGGTTTAAACAAAGCGGATTTTGTTTTCCGGCCACCTTGTCAGATCAGCACAAGTCATCGTACAGGTTTTTGTTTTCATCTGAGATATAAGGCTATCTCCCGATGAATGTGGCTGACACTAATATAACGCGTACTGACCGGCTTGGTTGTCATTCAGCAGACTATTTTTCAATAATTAATCTTTGTTCTCAGAGTTATTAATTTGATTCAGGTAGTTAGGACATATTGGCGGGAAGATATTTTTAATTGGCCCGGGAGGAAAAAGGTTCAGTCCGGGAAACTTACTGACGGATATTTGATTGTTTTTCAAATTCTTTTAAATTAACAGCTGATTTTGGCTTCCATCCGGACTTACGATGTTCAGCTACGATATTTGTAAATATACCACCACGCACATAGAATCTGGCAGTAAGACGCATATATTTGGGTTTTATAGCAGCGACAATATCATCAAGAATACGGTTAGTGACGGCTTCATGAAAAGCATTTTCGTTCCTGTATGACCAGATATAGAGCTTGAGACTTTTAAGTTCAATACACTTTTTGTCAGGGATATAATCAAGTGTAAGAGATGCAAAATCTGGTTGCCCGGTTTTTGGGCACAGGCAAGTAAACTCCGGAATTTCCATGTGAATATGGTAATCCCGTGTGGGAGTCGGGTTGGGAAAAGTTTCTAATTTCTTCGTAGGCTTTATTGGCATTCTCTTATCCGAGGCAAATCGGTTAAAATATCATACTTATATATATGTGATTTTCGAAAAGTGTTTTATAAGACTTTTATTTCGTTTCTCCAATCTCATCCGATTATAACTGGTTACAGGCAATAAATTGCGTCTCTCCCATATCAAACTTGCTGGTTTTAAAACCTTCGTTGATCCAACTGTTATTCCCGTTCCCAGTGATTTGGTCGGGGTTGTCGGTCCCAATGGTTGTGGAAAATCTAATGTGATCGATGCGGTTCGCTGGGTGCTAGGCGAATCAAAAGCATCTGCTTTACGTGGTGAATCCATGCAGGATGTAATTTTTAACGGGTCCGCTAATCGCAAGCCTGTAGAGCGTACAAGTGTGGAGTTAGTCTTTGATAACAGTCTTGGCAAGACAGGGGGACAATGGTCGGACTATGCAGAAATTTCTATCAAACGGGTTCTGTTGAGAGATGGCGATTCCACCTATTATATGAACAATATTCATGTTCGCCGACGTGATATAGCTGATGTTTTTCTTGGAACCGGTATTGGTAGTCGTGGTTATGCAATTATTGAGCAGGGGATGATTTCAAGAATAATTGAGGCGAAACCGGAAGAGTTACGTATATTTCTGGAAGAGGCCGCCGGAGTTTCTAAATACCGTGAGCGTCGTCGTGAAACTGAATTGCGTCTGCGTGATACCCGGGAGAATCTTTTACGTATAGACGATATCTGTCAGGAACTGGAAAAACAATTACAGCACTTGGAAGAACAAGCAGAGGTTGCCGGTAAATTTAAAGATGTGCAGAGTCAGTTGAGTGTGGCACAAAATCTATTATGGCTGGCACGTAAACAGGAAGCGGCAACGCAGCGTCTTCGCAGAGAAAAGGAAGTTCAACGACTGGAATTGGAATTAGAAGCAGAAACTTCATGTCTTCGTGAGACAGAAAAACGCTTGGAAGAGGGGCGCGCAAAACATTATGCTGCCAGTGACAGCCTGCATGAAGGGCAGGGAGAATTGTATGCTGCCAACGCTGAGGTGGCGCGGATCGAACAGCAAGTACAACATCTGCGTGAGAATCAACAACGTATTGAGCAGCAAATTACAGTAGCCAGGAATCAGATTAAGCATTATGAAGAACAGATGGAAAGTTCTACAGAGAGCTTAGACCAGTGGCGCAGAGAACTTGAAAAGGCAAGTTTGAATTTCGAAGGTAGTAAAGAAAAAACTGCTGCAGAAAATGAGAGGCTGCCACAAACGGAAACAGCCTTCCGTTTATGTCAGGAAAAGTTGAGAGAAGTTCAACGTAGCTTGCTCCTGACTGACCAGGCCAGGCAGTTAGAAGAGAGTCATCGTACACATGCTGAAAAATCTTTGCAGCAACTGGAGTCACGTAGAGAAAAACTTCTTGAGGAGAAGGAGGCGCTACCACAGCCTGATGATTTGGAATTATCCCGCTTGCAGAGAGAAATAGAAAGTACTGTGGTTGAACTGAAAAGTAAACAGGACTCACTTGTTCAAACTGAAGAGCAACTTCTTAAGACAGAAGAAATCAAACGTGAAATTACACACGAAACACAAATGCTAGAACAGCAGATTACTAAAATGGAAGCCCGATCCTCGGCTTTGGAGCGTCTCCAGCATCGACTTGAGGATAATGAGGGGTTGAGTGAGTGGCTTGCAAAATACAAACTAGATGCTTTACCACGTTTGTGGCAGAACATTCAGATTGATAAAGGATGGGAAGATGCCCTGGAATCAGTATTACGCGAGCGGCTCAACAGTTCTTCTCTTGAACGTCTGGAGATTGTACAGGACTGGATAGAAGACTCTCCTCCTGGAAAATGGACATTATTTGAGACTAAGGTTTCAGCAGAACAGCAGTTGAACGATGAGACATTGCATGGCAAGGAGGACTGGAAATCTCTGGAGTGGTATCTGACTTGTGAAAACACAGGGATAAAATCTGTGTTAAAGGAATGGCTGAGAGGAATTTTTGTAGTAGAAAGTATACAAGATGGTCTCCTGCAACGGACAAAACTTGCTCCCGGCGAAATGTTAGTGACACGTGAAGGGCATTTTTTTACTCAGCATAGCCTTACATACTATGCTCCTGATTCGCAATTACACGGGGTTCTGGCGCGCCAGAGAGAAATATCTCAGATTAAGACTGATGCAAAAGAACTGGGGACTAGCCTTACTAAACAGAAATCCAGACTGGTTATCGCTGAAGAAGATTGTAACAAACTGGGAGATTTAATTTCGCAATTACGTATTGATAGTGAGGAGCTTCAGCAGCAGCATCATGATTTACAAATGCAGGCGTTGAAGCTGACACAATTAGCAGAACAATCCGGCCAGCGTGGTGACCAGATTCTGGTTGAACTGACAGGAGTTAAACAACAAATAGAGGTAGAGGGCTCTCAAAAACAAAGTTCTGAAAAAAAATTAGCTGAATATCAGGACCAGGTTCTGGTTTTGCAAGGGCGGGTGAAGAAGGAAAAGGAAGAAGAGGAGGCTACTGAGCAGACTCTTAATAATCAACGGCAGCTTGTACAGAATGTAGTGAAGGAAATGCAGGAAGCTGAGTTCTATGAAAAGACCTGTCAGAATAAAATTGTTGAGATAGAGAATACCATTCTAGGTATTAATGAGAGTTTTGCTGAACTCAGAACCAGGCTGGAGAAACTGGAGTCAGAGCAAGATAGTTTTGATGAATCTGCATTAAACAGTCAGCTGCAAGAATGGTTAGCGCTGCGTGAGCAGCGAGAACTTTTTCTGAAAACTGCACGCAGCACTCTGGAAGATGCAGCTAAAGAATTACAGGAGATAGAGCAAGAGCGTATAGCTTCCGAGCAGAAGTTGCATCCTCTGCGTGAATCAATAAGTCAGGCACGCCTTAAGGAGCAGGAGGCACAAATTGTAGAGAATCAGTTTGATGAAAAATTAAAAGAAGCGGGAGCAGACGAAGAGGAATTACTTCAGGTACTGGGTAAAACGAGGCCCTCTAGAATACAGTCTGATATTGATCAGCTTAATACTGAGATTGAGAGTCTGGGCGCAGTTAATCTTGCTGCTTTGGAAGAACTGCATACATCACAAGAACGTAAAATTTACCTTGATTCACAGTTTAAGGATTTGCAGGAGGCAGTTGAAACTCTGGAAAATGCTATCAGACGGATAGATCGGGAAACTCGTGAACGTTTGTTAGAAACTTTTGAAAAGGTAAACGGTCATTTAGACGAGATGTTTCCCACTATATTTGGTGGTGGAAAAGCTAAATTGGTATTAAGTGGAGAGGAAATTCTTGATTCTGGCGTGCAAATCATTGCGCAGCCACCAGGCAAGAAGAACAGCTCCATTCATTTGCTGTCAGGCGGAGAGAAAGCGCTAACAGCATTGGCACTGGTGTTCTCATTGTTTAAGCTTAATCCCGCCCCATTTTGTCTGCTGGATGAGGTAGACGCACCATTAGATGACAGTAACACCGAGCGTTTCTGCGATTTGTTAAGGAAAATGTCAGATCAGACACAGTTTGTATTTGTTAGTCACAATAAAATTACTATGGAACTGGCACAACATTTAATTGGTGTCACAATGCAGGAACAAGGTGTTTCACGAATAGTTGCTGTAGATATCGAGGAGGCTGTCAAACTCAGTGAAGTGGCAGAGGCTGGATAATAATGTACAGGTCGAATGAATATGAGTGACTTACAAATCAATTTGATTGTTATCGGAATCGTGATAATCGGGGGTGTTGTTTTCTATAACTGGATACAACAGCGTCGTTATCAGCGTAATACAGAGAAAGCATTTAAGAATAAGTATGAGGATGTTTTACTGGAAGCGGAAAAAACCACAGAAGTAGAAAGAGTTGAGCCGCAACTTAATAAAGAAGTGACAGGAGATTTTCGGGTAGAGCCAAGTATAAAAGAGAAAGAGATAGTTGAATCTGATAGTAAACCAGAACAGAAACCTTTGAACACAACTAATGAACTGGCTAAACCGGTAAAAGTTTATAGTAACGGCGTTGTAGATTATGTGGTGAGTATCCAGTCTGAAACCCCGGTTATCGTTTCAGATCTCGCAGAGATATTACAAAGGAAGGTTAGTTTTGGAAAACCGGTGCATTGGTTTGGACAAAAGAATGCAGGTGCGTTTTGGGAAGAAATCACAATGGAATCTGATCCAGACAGTGGCTGCACTGGCTTAAGAGCCTGCCTGCAACTTGCTGATCGGTCTGGTCCTGTGAGCGAGGTTGGCTTATCTGAGTTTCGTGACATGGCGCAGAATTTTGCCGAATTAATCAATGCAGTTGCTGATACGCCTGATATCGGGGAGGCATATTCTCAGGCGGTATTACTTGATCAGTTTTGTGCAGAAGTAGATGTCATGATTGGAATTAATGTTATCAGCAAAGATGGTGGTGCATTCACAGGAACCAAAATTCGTGCTTTGGCAGAAGCATCCGGATTCAAGCTTGATGGGGGAGGGGTATTTAACTTTCGTGAGGGAAATGACAATGCTAAATTTACTCTTAATAATTATGAACCCACGCCATTTCTGCCTGACAATATTAGAACGCTTACTACTAATGGTGTTACATTCTTATTCGATGTGCCCAGAATTAAGAACGGTGAGAGAGTATTCGATCAAATGACGCATCTTTCCAGGATTTTTGCAACTACCCTGGGTGGTATTATGGTTGATGATAATCAGGTTCCCTTAAGTGATAGTGGGATAGATAGAATTAAACACAAGTTAAGTGGAATCCAGGCTGTAATGAAATCACGGGATTTTCCTGCCGGGGGTGAGATAGCGCAGAGATTATTTGTGTGAATGGGTATTCTAGAAAACATTTCTCAGAATACACGAACTGAATTAATCAGGAAGCTAAAGTCCTTCCAGGAAAGTATTGAAGAAGCCAGGGAAGACTTAAGAAGGGACCCTTCAAATAATCAGTTGCAGGCCAGTCTGTCAGAGACTCTCAGAAAGATAATTGAAGCACATAATTATATGTATTCAGTTCTGGATGCTCCGAGTATTCCGGATTCGGAGTACGACAAACTTTTTCTTGAACTGCAGAAATTAGAGCGGCGTTATCCTAATCTGGTTACAGTCCATTCTCCGACACAGCGCGTAGGCGCTACTCCTCTTGTAAAATTTTCCCAGGTTACGCACCGTTTACCTATGCTTTCTCTTAGTAATGAGTTTGATATGACCTCAGTAGAAGCATTCGACCGGCGTTTAGGTGAAAAACTGGGGGCCGATAATATTGAATATGAGGTAGAGCCAAAATTTGATGGTCTTGCAGTTAGTCTCTGTTATGAAAATGGTTTCTTTACGACAGGCGCTACCAGAGGTGATGGAGAAACAGGAGAGGATGTCACATCAAATTTACGTACAATTCAATCAATTCCTCTGCGTTTACGTGCCAGTGTGCATAATAATAGCCCTGCTTTGCTTGAAGTACGTGGTGAAGTTTTGATGCTAAAAGAAGATTTCAAAGAACTTAATCAGCAACAGCGTAAAAAAAATGAAAAGGTATTTGTAAATCCTCGTAATGCAGCTGCCGGTTCTTTGCGCCAGCTTGATCCTAAAATTACTGCTACTCGCAGGCTTACTTTTTTTGCATATGGTGTTGGTGAGTATAAAGCTGAGGGAATACCTCGCGACACACATAGTAATGTGATGAGATACATTGCTGCTCATGGGTTCCCAATTGCGAAAGAATGTGATGTTGTACGTGGCTCAGCAGAATTATTAGCATACTATAAAAAGATACAGGATTTTCGTGAACAATTACCCTATGACATAGACGGAGTAGTATATAAAGTTAATAGTCTCGTGCAGCAAGAGAAGTTGGGGTTTGTTTCCCGCGCTCCCCGTTTTGCCATAGCACACAAGTTTCCAGCTCAAGAGGTTATAACTGAATTGTTGGGGATTGATATACAAGTAGGAAGAACAGGTGCTCTGACACCAGTTGCCAAACTGAAACCAATATTTGTCGGTGGTGCTACCGTAACCCAGGCAACGCTTCACAATGAAGATGAAATTAAACGAAAAAATGTAATGATTGGTGATAGCGTTATCGTAAGAAGAGCAGGCGATGTAATTCCTGAAGTAGTAGAAGTAGTGATGGAACGTCGTCCGGATAATGCCAGTCAATTTATTATGCCAGATCGGTGTCCGGAGTGTGGAGCTAAAGCAGTACGAATGCCTAATGAGGCAGTAGTACGATGTTCGGGAGGGTTACTCTGCCCGGCACAAAAAAAGCAGGCAATTATACATTTTGCATCACGCCGTGGTATGAATATTGAGGGCTTGGGAGATAAACTAGTAGAGCAGTTGGTGGATACTGGTTCAGTCAGAACACCTGCAGACCTTTATTCACTTGATGAAGATAAACTTATTAGTTTACCCCGCATGGGGAAGAAGTCTGCCGGCAACTTGCTGGAGTCTCTTAAAAAGAGAAGGAACCCTACGCTGGCACAGTTTATATATGCACTTGGGATCCCCAATGTGGGTGTGACTACTGCCAGAGAATTAGCCCGATATTTTGATAATTTCAGTAGGCTACAGAAAGCAGATGTGGAAATCTTACAAAAAATCCCGGATGTTGGTTTGATAGTGGCTCAAAGCATTGCAGATTTTTTAGCAGAAAAGCACAATATCGATGTTATTAGGAAATTATTTTCAGTCGGTATAGAGTTGATAGAAAATGCGGAGGTACGAAAAATTCAGGAGAACGATAATGCGAATTTAATTAATGGGAAGATTTTTGTATTAACAGGAACTCTTTCAAATTTATCCAGAGAAATAGTTACAGAGAGAATCGAAAACATGGGCGGGAAAGTGACTGGTAATATATCTAAGAAAACGAATTATTTGGTAATCGGTAATGCTCCGGGTAGTAAGCATGATAAGGCACTTGAACTGGGGGTGGATATTTTAAATGAGGCGGAATTGTTGGAATTACTGCAACATTAGGAGGATACTTTGTATTTAGATTCTCAATATACGTAACGATTCTATGCTTTCTTCAGAAGAAGCAGGACAAATACTCGATACTGCTGAACAGATATATTCGGCAGCGGTTGTATCAGAAACTATGCAGCGAATGGCCGCAGATATCACAGACACATTATCCGGACAATATCCGCTGGTATTGAGTGTAATGGGCGGAGCGGTTGTTTTTACCGGACAATTATTACCATTGCTGGAGTTTCCGCTGAGTTTTGATTATTTACATGTCTCCCGCTACAACGATAAAACCAAAGGTGGAGAGGTTGACTGGAAAGTGGTGCCTCATACAAGTGTAAAGGACAGAGTAGTACTGATATTGGATGATATTCTTGATGAAGGGATTACACTCGCGTCAGTTCGTGAGCGCATAATGGAGAGTGGTGCAAAGGCATTCTATAGTGCTGTTTTTGCAAATAAGGATATTGGTAAATCTAAACCTATTAAAGCCGATTTTGTGGGCGTTACATTACCTGATCGCTATGTTTTTGGGTTTGGAATGGATATATATGGTTTATGGAGAAATCTGCCCGCAATTTATGCAGTTAAAGACTAAGGCTGTATTTTTTAAATTTTTATCTTGATAGTTCATAAAATATGTTTGCAATCATTGGCGGTTCAGGTATGGCCCAGCTATCCTGTCTTGAGATATCACATCGGGAAATAGTAAGGACACCGTATGGCGAGCCATCCGGCCCGCTTACTTTTGGTAAAATTAATAAATATGAAATCGTATTTCTGGCTCGTCATGGCTACGGACATAACATTCCGCCTCATGCTGTGAATTATCGAGCCAACCTTTGGGCGTTAAAATTACTGAGCCCTACTCGGGTAGTATCGGTTGCATCAGTAGGTGGCATTCGTTCAGATCTAACTCCCGGAAAGATTGTTATCCCTGACCAGATTATTGATCATACCTATGACCGGAAATTTACATATTTTGAAGACACTGATAAGCTTATTACTCACATTGATTTTACTGAGCCATATAGTACAAAAACACGTGAGTACATAATAAAAGCAGCAGAGCTGGAGAATGAAGAGATAATTGACGGGGGGATCTATGCGGCAATGCAGGGACCGCGACTGGAAACTGCTGCTGAGATCAATAAACTGGAACGTGAAGGGGGTGACATGGTCGGTATGACCGGAATGCCGGAAGCGGCACTTGCAAAAGAACTGGGTTTGCATTACGCGGCTATAGCGATAGTGGCAAATTATGCTGCAGGTCGGGGGACAAACATACATGCTGTTCAGTTGGAAGATGTTACTGCTGTACTGGATCATTCTATGATAGGTGTACGAAAGATTATTGAACGTGTGGTTGAACTAAATGGCGATTAAATCTGTTCTGAAAATGGGTGATGCAAGCTTGCTGCGGGTAGCAGAGAGAGTAGAAAAATTTGATACACCTGAATTAAAAGCTCTGATTCAGGATATGCATGACACCATGGAGGCCGAAGATGGTGCAGGACTGGCGGCACCTCAGATTGGTGTTGGTTTGCAGGTAGTTATTTTTGGTGTGGAGAAGAACGCACGCTATCCTGATGCTGAAGATGTACCTTACACCATACTGATAAATCCTGTAGTTAAACCTCTTACAAAAGAAACAGAGGAGGATTGGGAAGGTTGTTTAAGTGTTCCCGGTATGCGAGGAATGGTTCCTCGTTTTTCTAAAATTGACTATCAGGGTTATGACCAGTATGGAAATTCTATAAATAGAAATGTAGACGGATTTCACGCCCGTGTAGTACAACACGAGTGTGACCACTTGCAGGGGATACTCTATCCTATGCGCATTACTAATTTTCGTACATTTGGTTTGACAGAAGTATTGTTTCCGGGTCAAAAATTAATGGAGGTGTAACCAGGAAATAATTACTCAGGGTTTCACCACCACCAATATCACTACTGCAATCAGAATTATTACCGGAACTTCATTGAACCAGCGATAGTAAATATGGCCATGTCGGTTCCGGTCCAGTTTGAAGTCGGTGAGTAACCTACCGCAGTAGTAATGGTAGGCAACTAATACTGCAACCAGAAAAAGTTTGGCGTGGAGCCACCAGCTGCCAGAAATACCAGAAATACCATAACCTAGCCATAGCCACATACCGAATATAATGGTCAATACTGCCCCGGGTGTCATAATTCCATAATAGAGTTTACGTTCCATTATCTTGAAACGATCAATACTGGGGAGATCATCACTCATAGCATGGTAGACAAATAATCTCGGCAGATAAAAGAGCCCGGCAAACCATGTGACCATGAATATAATATGTAGCGATTTTATCCAGAGCATTTAATTTCCTGTTTGTCCAAAAAGGATAATTATAGTAGAGGTAGTTTTATTTTTCCTGATATTGATTTGATTGGGATTCAGGTCTGGGAAAGTAAAAAAGAACTAAACAATGAGAGACAATACAAAAATGATTAAAACAAGAGCTGCGGTTGCATGGGGTCCTGGTCAGCTATTGAGTGTTGAAGAGGTTGATCTGATGCCGCCACAAGAGGGTGAGGTGTTAGTTCGGATAGTAGCTACTGGTGTTTGCCATACTGATGCGTATACACTCTCCGGAAATGATCCGGAAGGTAAATTTCCCATCATTCTGGGACATGAAGGCGGTGGAATTGTCGAGGCTTTAGGTAAAGGGGTCACCAGTGTTTCCACCGGCGATCATGTAATACCGCTTTACACTCCGGAGTGTGGTAAATGCAAATTTTGTAAGTCAGGTAAAACTAACTTGTGTCAGGCTATTCGCATAACTCAGGGGCAGGGACTGATGCCTGATGGCACTACACGTTTTTTTAAGGACGGGAAACCTATTTATCATTATATGGGTACGTCAACTTTCTCAGAATATACTGTGGTGCCCGAAATCTCATTAGCAAAAATTAGTAAACAAGCACCGTTAGAGAAGGTTTGTCTGCTCGGCTGCGGAGTAACTACAGGTATGGGTGCTGTTGCCAATACTGCAAAAGTGAAGGCGGGTGATACTGTGGCTGTTTTTGGTCTTGGTGGCATTGGACTTGCGGTGATAATTGGTGCGGTGAAAGCTAACGCCGGGCGTATCATCGCGATTGACACAAATCCAGCCAAATTTGAAGTTGCGCGCCAGCTTGGTGCCACCGATGTTGTAAACCCAAAAGATCATACCAGACCAATCCAGGATGTAATTATCGAAATGAGTTGCGGAGGTGTGGATTTTTCTTTTGAATGTATTGGAAATGTTAACGTGATGCGTTCAGCTCTTGAATGCTGTCATAAAGGTTGGGGAGAATCTGTAATTATCGGTGTTGCCGGTGCCGGAGAGGAAATTTGTACCCGTCCGTTTCAGCTGGTAACCGGGCGTATATGGCGTGGTTCAGCTTTTGGTGGAGTGAAAGGCCGTACTGAACTTCCCGGATATGTTCAGCGTTATCTGGACGGAGAGTATGAATTAGATACCTTTATTACTCACAATTTGGGATTGGATGATATAAATAAAGCATTTGACCTGATGCATGCAGGAGAATCTATCCGAACGGTTATTAGTTTCAGGTAATAATTTAAACGTATTTCTTCCTAAGGTTTTCTTTGTAATATAGTTTTCCAGGCGTTTAATTTTTGATTGTAAGTCAAAGCTGCATGTGCAGGGCTCGTCGACGGAAGACGTGTATAGCGTATCAAGTTAGGTTTAAGTATGTGTAGCACAAGCCTATTAAAGTACTTCTCAGCCATTGCACCGTTGAAAAAAATATCTGTAATATTTTGATGGGTTGAAAGGAATGATTCGAAATTGTTCGGACATGCAGAGGTTTTATCAATATCAGAGTCAAGGCTGCTCTCGCGTGTACATGAAGCAAGAACATCCCATAGGGCTATACCATTGGATTTTAGCATTTGGATTCTCAGTGTATAGGGAAGAGTCTTAGCAGCTTCTATTAAATCACCCATAATTGGCCAGAAAGAGTTACGGCTATGTGCGTAGTATTGTCTTGCTAACAGAGACGTCTTGCTTGGTATGCTTCCCAGGATAAGGATGTTTGCGTTAGAGTCCTCAATTGGAGCGAAACTATTAATGTAAGACATTTTAAATTCTTTCTTTGTTGTAACCGGGTTTAAGGGTTATAAACCCATTGATAAACGTATTCATTCGTCCTCATCGGTATACATTAAATTAAAGTAAGAATTTTATTGTTTCTATATAAAACAATAAGTTAGTAAAATTACGTGTCATGCGTTGTATTCATTCATTCACATCGGTATACTAAAACTCTGGTTACATAGTGGTTACATGGATGCTTAAATGGGCAACATGACAGAAAGAATAGTATTTAAAAAAGCAGTAAAAGTAAAACTAACGGCCGGAAGAATCGCGGCTTTCAATTGTCCTCAGGACAAATCACAAGTATTTTATGGTGTAATGATCCTGTTGGTTTAGCTGTACGTGCCACTCTTAACGGTGCAAAGTCTTATATATTCCAAAGCAAGATCAACGGTAAATCCATGCGCCTTACAATTGGCGATATAAAAACGTGGAGTATCGGTAATGCACAAGCAGAAACCCGCCGCATTAAAGTCTTGATAGATCAGGGCTTCGATCCCCGCCATGTAAAAGCTGAAATGGAAGCCGCCCAAAAAGAAAGTGCGCTTACCAAAAAATCACAACAAACCCGCGAATCAGTCACACTTGATACAGCGTGGAATGAGTATATCGAGGATCGGAAATCCCGTTGGTCTGATAGCCATTATCGGGATCATATAGTATCAATGTACCAGGGAGGGGCTGTAAGGAAGCGTAGCGATAAAAAAACCATTCCCGGCACTCTCGCGTCATTAGCGAATATACGTCTTGTTGACCTAACGCCTGAAAGGATAGAGGAGTGGGCAGAGGTTGAAGCCAGGAGAAGACCGACGCGCGCTCGGCTTTCTTTAGGACTCTTAAAGGCATTTCTTTTTTGGTGTATAAGGCATCCCATTTATAAATTAATTGTTACAACTAATTCCGCACAGAGTAAAACTGCTAAAGAAAAACTAGGTAAGAGAAATGTAAAAAATGACGTGTTGCAGCGTGAACAATTACCCGCCTGGTTTGATGTTGTAAAACAGATCCAAAACCCTGTAATCAGCACCTATTTACAAGCCCTTTTACTGACCGGAGCAAGGCGCGAAGAACTAGCGAGCTTGCGCTGGGAAGATGTAGATTTTCAGTGGAATAGCTTAACTATTAAGGACAAGGTAGACGGAGAGAGGGTTATACCTTTAACGCCCTATGTATCACATTTATTATCTGCCCTACCTCGCCGTAACGAATGGGTATTCAGTAGCCCTACAGGTGCTACAGGGCGCTTAATGGCTCCCCGTGTTGCACATAACAATGCTTGTGATAAAGCAGGTCTGAATATGACTTTGCATGGGTTACGTAGAAGCTTTGCTACCTTAAGTGAATGGGTAGAGGTTCCAGGGGGAATTAGCGCACAAATCATGGGACATAAACCTCAAGGGGTCAGAGAGCAGAACTATATTCGTCGTCCTCTTGATCTGTTACGTAAGTGGCACGTCAAAATTGAAGAATGGATATTAAGTGAGGCCGGAATTAAGTTTGTACCGACAAAAGACAGTATTCACATAGTGAAGTAACAGAACAACCCTTGTCTAGCTTTAGCGGGCGAAAAGCCGGATTCCTTCATCCGGCCTGGCGGGGGTTCCTGAATTGAGGGGTGTAAGAAGGAACACGGTAATGAATAAGAAAACGAAAACAAAGAGAGCCGCCAAGAATAAACCAGTAGATAAGAAAATAATAAATCAAATATCACATGATGAAGTGATAGCACTTGTAATTAAAGAAGTTAATAAACTGGCCAAGGAAATAGATGAACTTAAGAAACTTAAAACCACCCCACAAAATTTAAAAAAATTAAGAATTGCTAACAAGGAAATTGAAAGGCTGACTCAAAAATATAAAGAAGCTGTCGCGGCAAAAAAAACCGAAGAAATATGTCGTAAGGCTGAGATTGTTAAAGCTGCAAAGGCTACAGCATCAAGTATCACTGATTCCAGAAATAGAACCACCACGGCACATCCAGTCAGCCCCGAGATATTCTGGAAGAAAAAAGCAGAAGATGAGAAATTTAAAGCTGCTTTAGCAGATAAAATAAGAGCGTTTATTAAGATAATTAATGATGCAAACGAAAGTCCAAAAAAATCTACCACCAAACCAAAGATGCGTTTTGATAATAAACGCGCTTTTTTATTGAGCTACTTAAAAGAAGACAGGTCTCCTAATTTTGAATCAGTTTGGCTGTACATTAAAGAAAATGCAGGAAAGGAAAATTTTATTTTTAAAGGTATCAGCAATGAAACTGCAACCATGACAGATGGAACACTAGTTGAAAAAAGTAAATATTCCCGCCAATTTAAAAGTCTTTTAAAAAAAATCAAAGAAACAAAAAAACATATAAAGTACATATAACGTACACATAACATACATATAAAGTGCATATAGTCTTATATGCCATAATTTCCCGTAATTACAGATACTTATGAGTTGAATTAAGTTCTCATTTTGCTACTCTATTATCAAGAATATTTGATAAATAAGAGCGCATAAATCAGTTTTGTTATCCATGCGCTTACTACATAAGGAGTTTGCTAATGGGAAAAGAAATTAGATCAACAAAATACGGATCAAGAAATACGGATCAGGAGTTTCCTACACTTGAGGCAGTTACCAGCCCTACAGTCAGAACCAGCCAATGTGCGTATTACTTAAATAGAGAACCACAAATTCTTAGAAATTGGGCGTGCCACGAAAATGCACCTATTCGCCCTATTCGAGTATTCGGTAAATTGGCTTGGAGTGTTGCTGACATAAAGGCTTTGCTTGGGCTGGAAGCACAATGAATTATTACCCGTTCCATTTAGGTGATTACGCCGCCCATACAAAACACCTTGGCTTGTTAGAAGATTTAGCTTACAGGCGAATGATTGATCTTTACTACACAACAGAGAAACCATTACCAAAAGACCCCGAGAATATTGCCAGGTTAATTGGAATGAGAGAACACGGCTCTATTGTGGCTGAGATTTTATCTGATTTCTTTCTTGAATCAGAAGAAGGTTATAGAAGTAAACGTTGTGATGGTGAAATAAAGAAATATAGAGCCAAGGCAGATCGAGCTAGAAGTGCAAACAATAAACGGTGGGAATCTAAAACGCATCTGAAATCAGATCAGATATCAGAAATCTTTCAGATCCCAACCAATAACCAAGAACCAATAACCAAGATAAACGTAAAAGGAAAAAAACCTATCCCTTCTGATTTTTCTATTACGCCGGAATTAAAAGCGTGGGCGCTGCGGAAAGGTATCACCAATCTTGAGGATCATCTTGAGCCGTTCATCTGTAAAGCCAAAGCGAAATCCTACATGAATGCCAGTTGGCACCATGCGTTTCAGGAAGCGGTAAGAGGAGATTGGGCAGGCATCGGTCACGGAGAAAAAAGGAGGTTTGTCCCCGCATGAATATTGACAACCTTCTATCACGGCTTAATAAAGTTAAAAAAACCGGAAACGGTCGCTGGCTCGCCTGTTGTCCGGCTCATCAGGACAAACATCCTAGTATGAATATCAAAGAGAGTCCGGACGGAACAATTTTGATTATTTGCAGGGCTGGCTGTGCGAATCACGACATATTACAGGCGATTGGTCTCGAGTTTTCAGACCTATTTCCTGAAAAATTAGCGGATCACATCCGGCCACAAAAAAGACCATTCCCTGCGGCTGATGTTCTTCAAGCTTTATCTACTGAAACCTTAATCGTACATATCACGGCAGATCGAATGAGTAAGGGTGAGATTTTAGATAGCTCAGAACTAGCGAGATTAAAACTTGCTTCACAACGAATTATGACAGGAAGGAGTTTAGCCAATGACTAATGTAGTTGCTTTAAAAAGAGAACCAATAGCCTTAAAAGCTATTCACTGTGAGAAATGTGGCGGTCATAAGTTTTCAGCTTTACAAGATGAAACAACCATAAATCTACAACTATGGTGTACAGATTGCTGGACGATTGTAAGTAACATCGAGCTAAAGGATACCCATGGCAAATAGTGCAAAAGATGCGGCTATGTTAGACGCTGAAATTGAACGAAAACCAAGGCTGGAAAACCCGTTATCGCACTCTGAGGAGGTTTTAAGTCTACATCGTAACGGTATGCCCTCCGGAGACAAAACAGGCTGGAATAGCCTGGATAATCATTACACCGTATTACCCGGACAGATAACAATTGTTACCGGTTGGCCGGGATCAGGAAAAAGTGAATTTGTTGATGCATTATTAATAAATCTTTCACGTAGGGGATGGAAGTTTGCTGTTTTCTCATTCGAGAACCAACCTGTTTCTTTTCACATTACGAAAATGCTAGAGAAGATTGCTGGTAAGCCATTTGGGTTAGGAAAAAATGAGCGGATCAGTGAAGATGAATTAAACGAGTTGACAGACGAGCTGGGACAGTCTTTTGCTTTTACCGGATGCACAAGCAGAAGTTTCAAATTGAAAGATGTTTTAGACGCGGCACAAGTTCATCTTGAAAAATTCCCTGAATCTAAGCGAGGTGTGGTCATAGATCCATTTAACGAGCTTGAGAGCTCTCGACCTTCAGGCCAAAGTGAGACTGAATATATTTCACAAACATTATCTATGGTTAGAAATTGGGCAAGGCTAAACAATGTTCACGTATGGATTGTTGCCCATCCTCAAAAGATGAGACGTAACGATGAAGGCAAATTACCTGTTCCACGTCCCGACATAATTTCAGGAAGTCAACACTGGTGGAACAAAGCGGATTGTGCGCTGACTGTGTGGCGTAACAATGAGGAACCAATGAGCAAGGAAGTAGAAATACATGTCCAGAAGGTACGTTTTAAGCATATTGGATCACCTGGTATGGCGATTCTGACTTACGAAAAAGTAACGGGGAAATATTATGAATGAAGAAATTGATAAGTAAGATTTGAACGTTATAGCTCAACTATAAGAAGCGTGGCAGGTTATTTATATAGTTGGGTATCTTAGTGGTTATTGGTTATGGCCTGCCACACACTATTTATACCATATAAGGAAAGGAAATGAAAAATAAGGTTACAACTAACGCGCACACGCGCGAAGTAAAGAAAAGGATCACTCGCTCTGAAGCACTATTGGACAAAATCATAGAACGTATATCTTATGGAGAATCCCTGAATAAAATCTGTTCAACTAATGATATGCCTACCCGTAAATCATTCTATGAATGGGTTGCTGCTGACGATTCTTTATTACAGAGATATGAGACAGCCATGCGCCTTCGTGCAGATTCTTGTTTTGATGAAATACTTGAGATTGCTGATAACGAGGGTATTAAAACTTCCGAAGATGTTGCCAGAGCCAAGCTAAGAGTTGATTCCCGTAAATGGACAGTATCGAAAATGTTCCCTAAGAAATATGGAGACAAGTCTGCTTTGGATTTAAAGACTGATACTGACAACAAGCTCACAGTACAAATAATAAGGCTTAGTGATGAAGAAGAAATTAAAGGAGGTTTAAAAGATGCCTGAACAAGAAGAGATCAGTTTAATTCATAGTGTTGCCTGGAACGACAAGCTCAATAGAGCAATTGAAGCTAACGATGCAAAGACACTGGAAGTATTAGCCCAGGACGTGATTAATGCGGCAGCCAAAGGTGACCTGGCAGCTATTAAGGAGGTTTTTGATGCTGTAGATGGTCCTGTGGACTATTAAACGGATGAGTATGTTAGAGGAATGCGGACATAAAAATATTGTCCTTTGGTTCTCAGGTGGCAAAGACTCGATGTCATGTCTTTATCTTCTTAAGAATGAGCTGAAGAATATAACTGTTCTCTGGGCAAATACAGGTAAGTATTATCCTGAGTTATTAGAAACAGTAAGTAAGGCCAAAAAGCTTTGTCCGAACTGGAAAGAGATAAAAACAGACAGAGACAGCCAATGGAAGGCTAATGGCCTCCCTTCTGATCTGGTACCGATTGATCATACTTTATTAGGACAAAGAATCTCTTCAAAAAAGAAAGTAACCATACAAAGCTATCTTCAGTGTCGCTGGGAGAACATATCAGCTCCTCTGTGGGAGGAAACTAAACGGCTGGGAGCTACTCTGGTTATTCGCGGGCAACGGGCAGATGAAACACATAAATCAGATTCCGTGAACGGTTTTATACATGAAAACGTATCATTCTGGCACCCGATAGAGGACTGGACTAAAGAAAAGGTATTGGATTATCTCAAAGAACAAATGGGGGAATTGCCAAAACATTATGAGCTGGAACACTCAAGTATGGATTGTTACGACTGTACGGCATTTGCAGAGCATTCACATGACAGGGCTGAATATACGAAGAATCATTACCCGGATTTATACAAAGATTACCAGGAAAAGATCAGAAAAGTACACAGCGCGATTGCTGTGTCTATGGAGCATTACACGAAGCTAATAGGTTGAGACTTATAGATAGTTAATAGGAAAGAATAAGCCAATTATCCAAGCTCAGAGATAACGCCGTAAATAAATGCTAATATCACCATAATCCTACTTAACAAATTTTAATTGGAATCTTAATGCGTCGTTTAAGGTATTTTCTGATAATACTGTTGCTGCTAGTTACCGGTTGTGCGGCACTTCCTTCAGTCCCTCCTATTCTAACTTCCCCATTTCCGGCAACACCTATTGGTGGCGGAAATCCATATCCAGGTGGCTATTGTTATACCGATGCACAATTTACTGCTGCTTTTGATCAAATTTATGAAGCTATCATTGTAAATAACGATATTTCAACTGGTGAAAACTTAATGAGGGAGATAATAATAGATGCAAGATGTCACCCAAAATTAGATGGTGGCATGGTTTCATTTGATTATATTTATCCTGAAGAGCAGCAGGTAAATAAAGAATATGAAATAGCTGCTGAGATAACTAGAGACATGGCAGGAGTTCCAACCGGTTGCTTATCAGTTGAATTTATAACTTATTCTGGGATACATGCGCCTGCAGCAGATCCACGCGTTGGCCAATGGCAAGAAACCGTGAAGGTAGTTTGTACTAAAATACTTACTTATAATTTTGATGTAAAGTATTGGGGCAGTTATATTGAAGACCCTCAACTTAGAAATGAAATGATCAGTAGCTCCAATGGGCAAGTTGGCGTTCCTGCAGGAGTAGTTGTTACTTTGGTAAATGGGACATTTCGAGGTAATGCTAATTACTCATATAAATGGAATGAAAGAGTTACAACTTATACTGCAATAATTAATGGCATAACTCCTTTTAGTATACAAATTGAAGACATGTCAGACAGGGCAATTAACAAAATAGGCAATCAATATCCATACTGGACTGGAGGCCCCGGGCGTTCAGACGAGGTATTTTGGCCAGCACCACCATATGGACCTCCAACACCGAGAATTGGTTCGGCACAGTTTGCGCGGCTTTGTATGGCAGAGTATCAATTAAGAGGGTATACCTATGTGCCAAACAATGCCACCACAACCCATAACAATCATCATGTAAAACCAATACGGTGGGGCGGAGCTAATGCAGGAAATAATTGTTATCGATTAACAAGATTTCCACACAATGACTTTAGTGCATTTTGGAGAGTCGGAAGATTTGTAACACCAACATTTCGATAATAGTAGATTAAGAAAACTAACGATTCACAGTTTTGTTTTCTTTCATCAATAAACATCATTTTTTCTTATAAGCTGATTACCACTTCAAGTCTACCTATTCTTAATTTGATTGATTAGATTCAGTATGCTTGTCCCTGTTTCCAGCATTCTGGTTACATTTTCATAGTTCACTACTTCTTCCGTCAATCTATTAATCTCTTCCCTCTCTTCTTCAGTCAATCTATCCCACCTAGATTTAAAATCTGCTCTGCTGAGACAACTTTATTGACAACTATTTAGGAGATCCTGTCCACATTTTGGAAAACTCACCCTTGTCCAATTTTCCGTTCTTATCAGAGTCCGTTTGGTTGAAAATCCTAGCGGGCATTCCCATAAATGCCACTTCTTCCGGATCAATGTAACCATTTCTATTAAAGTCATAAACTGCAAAGAACTTGGCTTCCTCATTTGAAATATAATAACTATGATTCTGGCCTTCACCACCACCAGAACCGTAGCCTCGAGCATGTGTGGTTCCTACTGTGCTAAAAAGAAGTACAGTTGCAAATGCCAATAATTGGGCTAGCTTGTTATGTCCTATTGAAATATGTTTCATCGTATCTCCTTTTTTAACTATAGTAATATTCTCCTTTAGGAGCTCCCACTCAGCATGGACTGGCATCGACTAAAGCATTAATATTATTATTAACAGTCTCATTACTTTCCCTTACCACAAGCAATCCTAAAACTCCGTCCTTTTATTGGATACCATGCAGTATATCCACCCAAATCGTGCTTTGTACCATACCCCTTGTTCTCGCTAAAGAAACTGGAAGCAGCCCATCTCTGCTTGCCTTTCGCACAGTCAAACTCAGCCATCGCTAATGTTGACCTGTATTCAGACATAGGAGGAGAGATAAAAGGAAAAACATATGTCTGTGTATCATAATAATCTTTTAATACCAGCATCCTGGTGTAATCACCTACCTTTTCAATAGAGGAAGAATTTGCATAGACAGTATAGTCTCCTATTACTTCTAAATTTACCCTTTCTACCAATACCCACTCAGCAGAGGCTGGCATAGATATAAACATTAATAAGATAAGTAACTTCATTTCAACTCCTATACTTTTTCTCAGTATGCTCATTTATTTTCCTCTTCAAATAAATATAAAAAAGTTGGATTTCCCACGAGTAGCAATATTATTCGCATTCTTGATCCTTCCAATTAATTTTTTTTGCCCGGAATAATATTTCTCGTAACTTAGTAAGCCTCAGGATGAAGTTATGAAACCTTATCTTGTAGGAGACAGCGCTCAGCCCGGGAAGCTAATTAGTGAAATTTTAACTACGGGACTGCACAAGCATGTCCAAGCGCTGAAATACAATCATCGTAACCTCCACCATCAAGTGTACACGCGTTATTTGACTGCTCCTTTTCCTGAAGAACGCTGGACACTAGGTGTGGGAATTGCTCTAGTAATAGGACCTGGGTGAGCTATCCTACTAGCAATTGCTGTTGTTTGTCTCGCGAGAATACCAGCATGGTTGTGGCTGATACGGCTGTGGCGGTCTCTCATAGGCAAGGCCTGCAGGCCTCTGCTGCTGTTGCTGCCGCATTCTGTTCCGCTGTAACTGTATAATCCTGCCACGGTTATATCCTTGCAGGACTGCATTCGTTATCGTGAGTGTATTTATAAATGCGTCACTTGTGATTACATTCATGAATGTTTCTCCTGCATTAGAGAGCATGTTTCCTGCACTATTGAACATTTCTCCTGCTCCCTGTCCAACCTGTTCTCCTGAATTATTGAATATTTTTCCTAACTGCTGTCCGGCCTGCTGTGGTTGTTGTTCCTGTACCAGCGTCTCATATACATAATCATAATCCTTGTCCAGAGTGACCAAGGACTCTTTAGTCAGTGCCGGTGAGATTCCATATGGACCGGGTTGTTTTGCCGCTGAAGGGTATTTTTCATCTTTACATATCTGACAACTTTTAACGAATATCTTCTTTGGTATTTCTTTTCCCCCCATTATATTCAACGGTACTCGTTCATCAATGCCATCCATTACAACAGTGAGGAGCGTCTGTCCGTCTGCATCCCACATTACATACGAACAGGCATTAGAGGTTGATGTCACAGTTATCATATCTTTTTTCCAGTCTACAGTTGCATAGCACTCTCTTACTCGCTTAGAGTAATCACAATCACATCTTGCTGCATACGTATAGTCTGCAGTACCAAATAGACCGAATACAAGAATAAACAGTGCAATGATTCTCATAATAATCTCCCCTTTAGATTATAAGAGCTAGATCTGAAGAACCATGACTATATATTCTAATCATAGAAGGTGTAAATAGGATTACTGAGATTCAGATCGTACGAATACCACTTATAAGTGCGCAGCCTAATTATACCGGCTGCTGAAAATCCTGTAATAACACAAAATATTAAAGTCGCCGGTTAGACTATCAGCTCGGATGAAGTCAAACAACTATGTACTGCTGATTTTATCAGTCACTTATAACCCCCTTTAATTTAACCTGCCGCCTGCCCACCCCACATTATTTGACAAGAATCCCTCCACTATCTTATTCTCGCAACCAGACTAACTAAGCAACATGAAATCATGAGCTAAATAAAATGACTGATGAGCAATTATTATACATATTTGTAGTCTGGAGCCTGCCGGGGATTATCGCGTTGTGCTATGAAACTATGCGCGAGAATAACCCAAACGAGAAAGATGATAATTATGTACTGATCGGGTATTACCTGTTAATGGCAACTATCTTTGGATGGTTTCACATCCTGCCTACAATTTCCAGATGGATTAGAAAATATAGGAATTATCTGAAGAAAGAACGTAAGAAGAGAGGCCTATTTTAATCCAAGCTCAAAGAGGTACGACAACAATGTTCGAAAGCGCTTGGGTGCTTGGGACGATGAGAATTACTACAAGGCTATAACGATGGTCTTATAGCTAGAGCAGCCGAATGTAGCGCAAATAAAGGCAGGTGGAATGAAACATATTTTAGTAGCTTTCCTGTTAATCAGTATAAGTGGTGGCGCATTTGCTGAGTGGGTTAAGATCAGTGTTGCTAAGGAGGGAATTTTCTACACGGACTCTGATAACAGTATTAGATCAGGTAACAGAGTAAAGATGTGGATGATGCTTGATCTGACCTCAGCTGCTCTTCATGGCTTGACTGGTAAACCTGATGCAGGAGACACAACCCCCCCAACAAGAAAAGCCGATGTACCAGACAACAGTATTAGTTGCCAGAACACCGGTTAATTAAACTTTAGTCCTGAATTTTAGGTTGGGTTTTATGATGTATCTTAGTTAGAAAATCTTCTTTACCAGTAGCCTTACCCAAGGCTTCAAGGTCGGACTCAATATTATCCATCCTTTTGCTAAGAAGAAACCAAAAACCGAGGACTAGTACAGTTATTATCAATACAGTCATGAAGTCCATGATAGCCTCCTATACGAAAACATAAAGTACAGGCTATAAACGCTTTAGGAACATAGTGTTGGTTTGTTTTTTACGTATAATTTGATCCGAACCAAGTCATTATAATCGTTATAGTATGTAAGATATTAGATTACATGAATTTTGGATAGTTCCCTATAAATACCAGAAGCGAATACTCGGTTTTGACAATCTCCTCCCATAAGCGTACTCTTTAATTACTGTCTACATAGACAGTCGAGATTGAAAGCTCGGTAATAAGGCGGACGAACCGCCATTGATGTGGTTTTTTTACGTCCGTAGTATGACCTCCCGAACTGGGCGGGTCGCGTGGGGAGCTTCGGCTCGCCGGTCCTTATTCCGGTCTTTCAACCTGCACGATTCCGCCCACCTATCTATAGGTAAGCGGAAACCATTAACCGCTTAGGAGGAAGAAATGTCTAATACCAATCCCATCGTAGAAAAAGCTAAAGACTCCCTTGGTGAAGTATACGAAACTCTAGATGATGTTAAGAAAGTTATAAGGCTTATAGAAGAGTTTCCTATGAACGTTAAAATTGACGAAGCATTAATTTTAAATCACCCGGATTTATCGCATGGCTTGTTTGTTGTGCTGGAGCATACCCGCGATCTTATAGACAAATCTATTGAGAAAATAGAATATGTTTGTAATGAGCTGGATGGGAAATAGCCATGACTAACCCTCCATATTTAAGCCTTGTAAAAAACACAAAAACAAAAGGGAAAAGGAAAAAGAAAGAAGTATCTAAGCCTGTTACAAAAGAAAGAAACTCCGCCGGAGTCATTTCCTTTTCCACTACACGGCAAGTACATGGACGTAGTCAGTGTAAACATATGACCGTTATTCCTGATCCATATAACGACAACGCACAGGTTGAGTGTGCAGACTGTGGGGAAATGATATGTGCCGTAGCTGTTATAGCTCGTATAGGAGAGGAGCAGCGTCTTGAGAACTTACATACTGATGATATTAAGAGAGAGATAGGTTTTTCTATGAAATGCAGGCACTGTGGGAAAAAACCGTGAGCAGCAAACACCTTAACCCGCTTCGGCGGGTTTTTTCTTCTCCATTACATAACACGATTCTTAGTAATCATCCTTAACAGGATCAAGAATTATTGGTGGATTGGTTGCGTAGGGGTTGTTTATACTCTTATTGCTATAAGGCGAACCATATTCGCCCACAGAGTTATTTATTGAATCTTGTGAGTATGGAGAGCCGTACTGTCCAAAAGGATTGCTCACTGAATCCGAGTCATTAGGATTAGAACTCAGCGTACCGAGGTACTTTCCCGTTTGCCGGTCTACTAGTATAGGTGGTGCTGCATTACCTATTACGGAATAAAAAATAAATAAAACAGTTACAGTAAAGAAAAGTGTAACTATATATGCAGCTATCCTGGGCATTTTGCCTCCTCATAATCTATTAGGGTGCAAAAATTCCGCTAAGTTCAATAATAGAGGAACATTATAGGGGAGAATATTTCTTATAATCTGAGTGTCTGCTATTGGCACAAAGCGTACATTCGTAGGTTCAGTCTTAATCCACATCAGATCACTTGCTAATATTACGTTTATAAAATAGGAACTTTAAGAAAACGGACTTTCTGCAATTGCAGATTGAATTGCAACCTCATCAGGTAAATGATTTATATTCCAACGAATAAACAAAGTACCAGTAGCTAAAGTCGCTTTTTCCTTTTTTTCGCTTTGTAGGATACGATGTGTGTCCTCATTTGATATGTCACAAAGTTCGATTACTGCCAGGACAGAAAAATCATTGGATAAAATGACAAAATCATAAGTCATTCGATTGAGACGATTAATCCATTGCTGACTATAGAATTCCTTTTTAATACCAAGAATTCTTGCCACTTGTACTTGAGCAAGAACAATGCGATCAGGTAAAGCGCCAACTAAACGATGATACAAAACCCTTTCATTCCTGGTAAATACTTGTTTTAAATAGAAAGGCCAAATTTTATCGGGTTCATCATCTTCATCAACTGATACATCTGCTGATTTAATTGCATAGAAAATCAGCACTATAGCCAAAATGAAAAAGCTTAGTAGAACAATAGAAGACAGATGATTCATATGAATATCGTCCTCTTTATTATTATATGTTCCGAGAATCCATTATCCTGTATCGGCTTAAAGCAAGGAAAATTTAACGCAACAATGAATATCCTAATTTATCAGGCATTTATTAGAACTATTATATGAATGTCCGCTATTGGCACAAAGTAGACGTTCAGCTTTAGTCTCTTTGGGGAAGTATCATGTATAACTGTCCTCCTTTACTTCGCATACGTCCCATTGCTATGGCTTGACTTATCCAGGCAATGAACTCATCAGCCTCTCGTGGCTGGGTAGAAAAGTAGCCCTGAGCTATATCACAGCCTAACGGCTGTAAACGGGATAAGATATAAACGTTCTCTACACCTTCAGCAACAACTTTAAACCCCAGACTGTGTCCAAGATCAATCGCTGACTTCACAGTCAGTTCATTATTGTTACTTCCCATGTCTGTAATAAAAGATCTGTCAATCTTCAGCTCCGTTACGGACAGTTTACTTAGGTATGAATGAGGTAGGTCACCAGTTCCATAGTCATCGATGGAAAGTTGGACCCCAATGTCAGCTAAACTATTAAGAACTTCAGTCGCCTTGGTTATATCTTTCATGAGGGCGTTCTCTGTGACTTCTATTAGTAACCTCTCTGGTGATACATTGTGAGTACTCAATGCCCGGGTGACAGTATCAGGAAACTCCGTATTAAGTAAATCACTGGTCGACAGATTTACTGCGAATCTGAACTTAAATCCTTCAGTATCCCATTTTGCACATTGCATCAGACACTCATGCAGCACCCATAGTGTAAGTGGCTTAATGATTCCTGTTTGTTCTGCCAGTGGAATGAATTTATCAGGGGCCATCAAGTCGTGAACTTGATACTTCCATCGTACCAGAACCTCTAATTCCTGAAATATACCAGTATTAATATCAACCTTGGGCTGATAGCACGCTACCAGTTTATTACTTCTGATTGCATGGCGAAGTTCTTCCATGAGCTTACTATCGTATGTATTACACTGACCTGATGCAGAGGTGTTTCCAATAAATCCAGTAGGTTTTTGCATGGTTTGATACATATCTACTTTAGTAGCTTTATATCGGGGTACTAATTATAGAAAGCTAACAATATGAAATAACGATACTAATTTATCGGATTGGAGGAGTTTTTCTTTAGCAGAATAGCTACTAACTATCTTTAATCTGAATGTCCGCTTTTGGCACAAAGCGGACGTTTGATAGCTACATTTTTAAACTTATTAAGTCTTAACCATTGAGATGGCTATCTGCAAGATAATCTATGAATGCACGAACCTTTGGTGTAGCACCCTGATGACTTGGGTAGACGGCATGAATGTCAATGGATGGCATTTTCCACTTCAAAAGGATACGTTGCAATTTGTTTTCCCAGCCGATTACCATATAGTCCGGTAGCATGCCAATTCCACAACCTTCAACTAGTAGCTGCCGCAGTATGTGAAAATCATTAACCGCCAGTTGTGGCTTTATCTTCTGAGTAGTTTTTTGTTCACCCCTGACCAACGTCCATTGTGCGCCATCAATTTGATCGCTCATCACGATACAATGGTGATCCTTAACATCACCTGGCATTTTAGGTTCGCCAGCTCTCTTTAGATAATCTGGGCTTGCAAACAGAGCGAGTTCACTCTTTCCAAGTAGCCGCGCAACTAACGATGAATCTTCAAGCTGACCAACCCGTACCGCAATATCAAACCCTTCCTCAACTAAGTCGACACGTCGATTGGCCAGAGTCATCTGAACTTTCACTTCCGGATATTCCTTAACAAACTGACCCAGCACTGGACTAATGATATTTTGGCCAACGGTCACCGATGCACTCACACGAAGCTGTCCTCTTGGGGTTTCTAACGCTTGGCTAACACGAATATCAGCATGTTCAGCCTCTTCAATGATACGACGGCAGTGTGCGTAGTAGATCTCACCAAGTTCAGTCATACGAATTTTACGAGTAGTGCGCTCCAACAATCGAACCCCTAAACGCTCCTCTAGCCGGGAAACCCGTCGGCTAACGTTGGATTTTGGCATATCAATTGCTTCTCCCGCCATCGTAAAACCGCCGGTCTCGACAACCTTTGCGAATACAGCCATATCATTTAAATCATTCATGCCATTGTCTCTTATATAGAACAGTATTTCCCATTATTCATAGTTTATCATTTTGCGGGAACAATGTATTCTGCTAAACATAAACCGATATGGAGGTGATACATGGAAATTCTACATAGAGACGATTTACATCTTGGTGGTTTTGCCGGACTACGTGAACACCGTTTAGTAATGGATCAGAGACTCGCCGGAGACAATGCCGAGCCAGGGACCTGGTCTGGCCTGGGAAACTTTGTATATCTCGCAGATGCACGTTTTTTACCAAAGGGTGAGACCAAGATGCACAGCCACCGGGAAATTGATGTGATTTCGGTAATGGTTGAAGGCAGCATTGCACATAAAGGTTCATTAGAACACGGCCAAGAAATGAAAAGTACCGATGCTCAATCACAACGAGCTGGCGGTGATGGATTCTCGCACAATGAAGTGAACCCAGATGATACTGAGAATCGCATGATTCAGTTGTGGGTGTTGCCTGAGCGTGTTGGCGATCCTGCAAGCTACAAGTTTTTTCAACCGAAACTTGGGGAAGTAACACGGATTTACGGGGGTGAAATAGGACAAAACGATACTCACGACAGTCACACGTTAATTGATGTTGGGTTACTCAAATCTGGCCAGAACAAAACAATTAACGGGCCTTTCTATGCATATCTAACCCGTGGTTCCGGGTTCTTAAACGGGAAACTCATTGTAGACGGAGATTTAGTACGCGGAGAGAACCTGGTTTTTAAAGCAACCGAAGACACGCAAATTATTTTGATACATACCGAGCAATAAAACTAACTTTATAAAGGAGAAAACCATGGCTTACGAACGATTTAACGCCGACAACTCAGCACTTTTACTTATTGATCGCCAAGTGGGTACTATCGAGTGGATGCATTCCGCACCTAAAAAAGATGTTATTCGCAATACACTGGCATTAGCCAAAGCTGCAAAGGAACTTGGACTGCCAGTAATTTTAACAAGTAGCCAAGAGGATCAGATGCAAGGCGCTTTATTCACTGAGCTACAACAGATACTGCCAGAAGCCTATAAAAATCGTATCAAGCGAGCAGGAATAGTAGATGCATTTGACGACGTGAATTTTGCTTCTGCTGTTAAGTCCATCAGAAAAAAGAAACTAATCATTGCAGGCTTGCTCACTGAGGTATGTGTATTCTACCCAGCACTTAATGCACAAGATGAAGGTTATCAGGTACAAGTGGTTGCCGATGCATCCGGATCTGGCACCAAAGTAGGAGATGACATTGCAATAATGCGTATGCAACAGTCTGGTGTTGCTATCACCAGTACTATTCAGATCCTATCTGAGTTAGTTTCTAACTGGGCCGAAGGTGCGGGGCCACGTGTTCTTCCGATTTTAGGTGAAATCTACGCAGACCTTAGTGCATGATTCTTTGCCAGAAATGCTAACTAATTTACAATAAGTACGCTCCGATTTTACATATATCTGAATATCCGCTTTTGACACAAAGCGGACGTTCAATAGCATTTCTCAAGACAATCAATACTTTCCCAAAGATTATTTCTCCCTGGGAACACAAACTGTCATTTACATTTATTTAATTCCCCTTGACATATCGAAACGATCGGTACAGTATTTAAAAAGAGAAGCCTATAGAAAATGAATAGACCAAGGCAATATGATCATGAAGAAGTGGTTGAGAAAGCCACAGGCTTGTTCTGGGAAAGGGGTTTTGAAGCCACCTCAATGAATGATCTGGTAGCAAGAACAGGCCTTCACAAAAATAGTATGTATAGTGAATTTGGCAACAAAGAAAGATTATTTCTCTTATGTATCGATGAATATGTTAATAAATCTACTAAGGTGCTGAGTGACATCCTCACAAAAAAGCCATTGGGACTGAATAATATCGAGGAGTTTTTTAATAATAGAGTGGACTATGTTGCTACTGAAGATTGTAAAGGATGTTTTTTAATTAATTCTCTTGTTGAAAAGGAAGTATTAAGCGAAAAAATTAACATAAATGTAGAATCATACTTCTCGAAATTCACTGCTCTTTTATATAATTGCTTAAAATTTGCACAGGAAAATAACAAGATTAGTGCTGATATAGATTGTAAAGATTTGGCTAGTTATCTTGTTTATCTTAATGCCGGATTGCTGATTGCCGGAAAGAAAGAAACAAGTAAGAAGAAATTAAGGAAAATTGCAGATATGGGATTATCAGTAATAAGAAGGTAGATATTTTTTTAGCTAATTTAGGAATGATTGTTTCTAAACTGATTGTTTTAATTACCCAACAAAGAGAACTAACATGACTAATCCACTAAATGTTCTAATCACAGGTACAACCTCAGGATTTGGCAAACAAATCGCAGAAATTCTTGCCAAGGACGGACACCAGGTATTTGCCACTATGCGGGAAGTTGAGGGCAAGAATGCGGATGCCGCTCAAGATCTTGGACAATGGGCGCGTGAAAACAACCTTAACGTAAAAATTGTAGAGCTTGATGTTTCAGATGATCAATCAGTAAATCAGGCGATTTCAACCATACTTAAGGATGCGGGTCATCTGGATGTGGTGGTTAATAATGCCGGTATTGTCGGGTTTGGACCTATTGAAGCCTTTTCGATGGAGCAGACCCAGACAATGTTTAATGTCAATGTATTCGGCCCTATCAGAGTTGCTCAGGCTGTTTTACCAAGCATGCGAGAACGTAAATCAGGTCTAATAATCCAAATATCAAGTGTTGGAGGAAGAGTTGCTTTACCTTACCACGGCACATACAACGCTACAAAATGGGCGACTGAGGCCATTGGAGAAGGGCTTCATTATGAGTTAACCTCACATGGAATAGACTCAGTTATTATAGAGCCCGGCATATTTAAAACTGAGATTTTTGGTAAAACTATGCCGCCCGCCAAACCGGAAATAAACGAAGACTATAGCGAATTTAACAAAGACCAGGATGCAATGTTTGGAAAAGCAATGGCAGACCTTGAGCCTGACGGTGCATCTCGTCCTGTCTGGATTGCCAATGCAATAAAAGGTCTGATCAACATGCCTGCCGGCGAGCGGCCAATAAGAACCGTTGTTGGTAACGTTTTAACCGCTGGCGTTAGTACGTTAAACGAACGCCAAATGGTTGCTCAACAACATTTCTTAAAAGGTGCCGGTTTAGATTCCTGGAATAAAAATGTCAAAGTAAATCGCACAAGATGAGAAGGTAGATATTTTTTTAGCTAATTTAGGAATGATTGTTTCTAAACTGATTATTTTAATTAACCAGCAAGAGGAACTCAAATGACTAAAAGACTTTAAAACAAGGTGGCAGTAATCACCGGTGGCAACAGTGGAATGGGATTGGCAGCAGCTAAGCTGTTCCAAGCCGAGGGAGCAAAAGTCATTATCACCGGTAGGCGAGAAGATGCTAATGAAGCAGCACTTAAAGAGATTGGCGGAGATGCTATCGCATTCACCTCCGATACTGGACCTATACATAGACTAATTTAACTCTAAGGAGCCAGATATGAGCAATAAATTTACAGCAGGTGAGGCATTTCCAAGCATCAGTCTCAACACTGTGGGTGGCGATGCGGTTGACATAGGCAAGCCCCAACATGGCCGTGACTGGCAAATGATGGTGATATATCGCGGGAAACATTGCCCGCTCTGTACAAAATATCTTGACCAGCTGGAATCACTCAAGCAGCAATTCTTCGATCTGAAAATTGATATTATCACTGTATCAGGTGACCCAAAAGAAAAGGCAGAGAAACAAAATGACGGAAATCTAACCTTTCCTGTGGCGTATGGTTTATCTATTAAGCAAATGCAAACGCTAGGATTATATATTTCTAATCCACGCTCACCGCAAGAAACAGATCGTCCATTTGCGGAGCCAGGGCTGTTCGTCATAAATGATGAAGGTAAAGTGCAGGTTATTGAAATCTCCAACGGCCCGTTTATACGGCCAGAGCTGGATGGACTACTTTACGGGCTAGCCTTTATCCGCGACCCGGCCAACAACTATCCAATCCGTGGTACATATAAAAACTATCGGTAAATAGTTTGCGGTTGTGGAAAATAAACCCAACATCTAAATCAAACTCTAACTGAAAAATGAATACGACAAAAAAACAACTACTCACTCCGTTTGTTTTGGACAGCATGACATTGAAAAATCGCGTTGTGCTTGCTCCGATGACCCGGGCACGGGCAGGAGCAAAACGAACCCCAAATTCTTTAATGGCGGAATATTATGTGCAACGTGCAGGAGCCGGTCTGCAGATTACGGAAGCAACTTCTATTTCCGAACAGGGGCTCGGCTGGGTAAACTCACCCGGAATTTATTCTGACGCGCGCATTACAGGCTGGAAACTGGTGACTGGTGCTGTTCACAATCAAGGAACACCAATCTTTCTACAGCTTTGGCATTGTGGTCGCGCCTCACACAGCAGTTTCCATCAGGACCGGTCGTTGCCGGTATCAGCCTCAGCGGTGAAGTTGAACGGTGAGTACATTCACACCCCGGAAGGAAAACAATCGTACGAAACTCCACGAGCGCTGCAAACCGATGAGATCTCTGCTGTAGTTGAGGATTACCGACGCGCAGCTCAACGCGGTAAAGATGCTGGTTTCGATGGGATCGAATTGCACGCTGCAAACGGTTACCTTATCGACCAGTTTCTTCAGTCTAAGACCAACCAACGCACTGACTCCTATGGTGGTTCAGCAGCAAATCGGTTTCAATTTCTACGTGAGATTCTCGAAGCTGTGCTTACTGTCTGGCCAGCTAGATGCGTAGCAGTTCGATTATCACCTAATGGAGCATTCAACGATATGGGTTCTCCGGATTTTCGTGAGCAGTTTTTTTATGTGGCTCAGCAGCTTGATGAATACCAGATCAGTTACCTACACGTTATGGATGGGTTAGCGTTTGGTTTTCATTCGCTGGGTGAGCCAATTACCTTGACTGAGGCACGTAAGGTATTTCATGGACCTTTGATTGGTAACTGTGGCTACTCGCTGAAAACAGCAGAAGAAACGATTGTAGACGGTCATGCTGACTTAATCGCATTTGGTCGTCCGTACATAACTAATCCTGATCTTGTCGAGCGATATACCAATGACTGGACTTTAGCCCCAGATGCTCCCGTAACGGTTTGGTCAATCCTCGGTTCATCTGGATATACGGATTTTCCAGTATATTCCCCAATATCAAAATCCTAGAAATACTATCAACAGTTCCGACAATCTCCAGTGTCCGCTTTGTGCCAAAAGCGGACGTTCAGGAACAAAAACAAGATTGTGACAGATTTGTGCCACACCACACCTGAATGACATTGGTTTAGACTTAATTGAGACTGGTTTTAAGAATGGCAAGCGTTGTAAGTGGTTGTTGTATATAAACTACTAATTTAACAATCATGTCTCTTAATCCGTAGGTCGAGAGTTCGATCCTCTCACGACCCACCAGAAAAACAAGGAGTTACAGGTGTTCTTGTAGCTCCTTGTTTATTTTTATACGTATGTAGGCATCGTGTGGGCTTTTCTGATCAACGAAGGAAAACTTCAATTTTAAATATAGATTATGTTTTTACAGGTTCTAAGCTAAGCAGTGACTGACATCCACTTACTTAGAATAATATTACAACAACAGAATTGAACATACAAAACCTAGCTCAGTTATGTTGTCAAATATTACTTGATAAAGCTATTCCGTAAGCATGGTGGTGCATAGCAGTTTCAAGGTAATTGGAGTCCAGCCCTCCAAGTGCATACACTGGCATAGACAGGTCATTTGTTAGATCAGCAAACTTTTTCCAGCCCATGCCAGAAATATTTGGATGTGTTGGCGAGGAACGTACTGGTGATAATGATACAAAATTTGCACGTAAAGTAGCAGCATGTGCGAGCTCACTTGCATTATGGCACGAGACTGACAATAATTTTGTGCAAGGCCGGATATGCGTGTTCATTAGTTGATTGGCCGGTAGATGGATGCCGTCAGCACCGGATTTAAGAGCAATCGACTCGTTCCCATTCACTAAGACTTTAGCGCCATAGTTATGTGCCAAATTGACGATTGGACGCATAATCTGTATATGTTGGTCGGGGTTCATGTGTCGTACACTTACTTGCATCAAACGTACACCTTGTTCCAACAAATATGTAAGGCGCGTTATAAGTTTCACCATTATACCAGGGCCAGCATTAATAATGGCATATATCAAGGGCAATGCAATTGCTTGAAGAATTTTTCCATTCGCTGGTAATAATGGCTTAACTGTAACTGAACCAGGATTTTCCCAGGATATGTGCTGACCTTCCCGACCAAATGGTGTTCCTTCCCACTCGAAAACACGGTAGACATGTAATTTAACAATTTTGTCCGGATAAATATGCTTGTAGCATATCCATGGGTAGGCTACATTTAATTTAATGCCGAGTTCTTCATATAGTTCCCGAGTGATTGCTTGCTCGGCACTCTCTCCTAAATCAAATTTACCACCCGGAAATTCCCAGAAACCTGCAGATTCCTTCCCATAGGGACGCTCTGCCATAAGCACGTGTCCATTCTCCCGCTGTATAACAGCAACGGCCACATTGATCAATGGCAAATTTTGTTGTTCTACTTTTGTATCTTGCATAGTTATTGATTTTGCTACACATCAATGACATTCCCTGATCATTGAGTTAATAAGCAATATTTTTCCACTCACATTTCAGTCAGGCCAGATACGTACCAAGTAATTTTTTCCAGAAAAGTTCCAAATTAACAGGGTTCAGTAAATCTTTCTGATATGCTAATTCAGTTAATGATGTGGATTTTGGTATAACTTTTGAAATTATCTTCTCAGATTTACGTGTATTACTATTATAACCCTGGTGGTGTACCTTCACCGTTAGAAACAACGGCATCAATTTGTACCAAAGCATCCATAGGGATAGCTGAAACGCCAACTGTTGTTCTTGCAGGAAGATCGTTTTTGAAGAATGTTGTGTAAACTTCGTTTACAACATCAATATCTGCGATATTTTTAAGTTGGATATTTATTTTAACTACATCGTCCATAACGTGGTCGATACTTTCCACAATTGCCTTGATATTTTTTAGGCATTGTCCTGCCTGATCTTTTACACCACCAGCTATCATTTCACTAGTTTTTGGGTCTACAGGTAATTGAGCTGCAATATGATTGTAATGAGAAAAAGCTACAGTTTGTGTATATAGAGAACTTTTTGGTGCATTTTCCGTATTGTTTGCTCTTATGACGAGTCCATGCCTGTCTTCAACAGCTTGTGGGGGTGTACCATCTCCGTGTGACACAACTACATCAATTTGTACCAATGCATCCATAGGTAAAGCTGAGGCTGCAACTATTGTCCGTGCAGGAACATAGCCTGCGGTCCTGGCGATACCCGAGTCTGGAAAAAATGTTGTATAAACTTCGTTTACAGCTTCAATATCCGAGAGGTTTTTAAGGAAGATATTTATTTTAACAATATCGTCAAAAGGAACGTCGATACTTTCTAAAATTGCCTTGATATTTTTTAGGCACTGTCCAGCCTGCTCTTTTACACCACCAGCTACCATTCCACCAGATTTAGGATCGATAGGTAATTGAGCTGAAATATTGTTGTAATGAGAAAAAGCTACAGTATGTGTAGATACAGAACTTTTAGGTGCATTCTCCGTGTTTCTTGCAATTTTTGTAGGATAAGGTTCCGGATTTCTTGCAAATTTTCCAGGCTCATTTTCTGTGTTTCTTGCAACTTTTCCAATCTGATTACGCTTAATATTGCGTGCCTGATAGTGGTATGCCATCTCACGCATAAAATTCTGTACCTGATAGTTGCTGCCATACTGTGCTTGATAGTTGCTGCCATACATAAGAACGCCAGGCTCTTGTGCAGGTGTACCTTCACCGGAAGGTGTACCTTCACCGTTTGAAATAACTGCATCAATTTGTACCAAAGCATCATACATAGGTAAAGCTGCAACTGCGACTGTCGTCCGTGTAGGAAAATAACTTTGGAAGAATGTTGCATAAACTGCGTCTACAGCATCAATATCTGAGATATTCTTAAGGAATATATTGATTTTAACTACATCGTCCATAACGTGGCCGACACTTTCCACAATTGCCTTGATATTTTTTAGGCATTGTCCAGCCTGCTCTTTTACATCACCAGCTACAATTTCACCAGTTCTAGGGTCTACAGGTAATTGAGCTGCAATATGATTGTAATGAGAAAAAGCTACAGTTTGTGTAGATACAGAACTTTTTGGTGCATTTTCCGTGTTTCTTGAAAATTTTATGATATTGCCACTCATATCGATATTTCTCCTTTTCAACTCATATTTCAGTCAGGCCAGATACGTACCAAATATTTTCTTTTCCAGAAAAGTTCCAGATCAACAGGGTTCAGCAAATCTTTCTGATATGCTAATTCAGTTAATGTTGTGGATTTTGGTATGGCTTTTGAAATTATCTTCTCAGCTGTACGTGTACTGGCAGCTGATTTTGTATATTTTGTATTTATCTTCTTAGCTTTACGTGTACCGGCAGCTAATTTTGCAGCAAACATATTTTTACTCATTGGACTAGCACCTCATCAATAATATTATCAATCTCTTCAGATGCGACCCGTCCACGAAAACCAAGATCATAAACACTACATCCTTCTAAAGCTGCCGTCCGGTAACTTGCACGGCGGCTCAGTCGATGACGCAATACAGGAATATTAATTTCCTGTAATGCTCCATCCATCCCTCGAGACATTGCACTTCTCGGTTCAATTTGATTGAGTACAACAAATGCTGATATAGTTGGATTTACTCGCTGCACCCGCTTTATTAATTCCTCAATCCGGGTACTCGCCCATAAGTCCATTGGTGATGGCAATAAAGGTATCAGCAGTACCTGAGAAATCTCAATCGCACTCATAGTAGAATCTGATTTAATCTCGGGCGGACAATCAATTACGATATAATCAAATTCGGTCTGTAATTGTATTATCTGTTTTTTTATTTCATCTTCTGCCGGTACTACTTTAGCCGGAAATTCCCTCAGTGAGTCAGAAAGCTCTATCCACATAGTAGCTGATCTTTGCGGGTCTGCATCAACTACAATGCAGCTTCCCCGTCGCGTCAAACCAGCGGCCATATTCATAGCCAGGGTTGTCTTACCGACTCCTCCTTTTTGGTTTGCAACTGCGAATACTCCTATATCCATATGTATGTAGCCTAAATGGGATCAATTAGCTCATCTATACGTTGCGCAAATGCTTTATCCTCTTTACTTAGTACTTTGTCATTACTAGCGTATACGGTAATATTTGCATAGTCTGACCCAAAACTAATATCCGGGTAATATTCTGTTTCCTTAGATAAGTCAGCCAGACGATCAAGAAAGATACGAAGATTGTTATAACTATCAAATTGGAGTCGTCTGAATAGACTGGGCGGCTTGTCTTTGCAAACCCAGAGCTGTTCTGAGTCTTTATCCATGACTATCTCCTGATACATTAAAAATAATATGACACGAAACTTGAATGGAACTGGATAACTGGAATAATGCTGTAAAACTGAACCGATTATACTTTTTAGACTACAAATACATATTAGTTATCGATTCGAGCAGCTTGTATGGACCTTATAGCTGTTATTGAAATTATAGTTTAATAACTAACTACAAAAATACAAACTTTTTCAGTCATATTTAGCATTAATAATGTCCGACCATATTAGCTTTGAGTTTTGGTTATATCACTATCACGTCTACCAATTACATTGCTGATGGTCTTTTTACATCCGATGATTTAACTGGCAGTATCTGCTCTACTTCAGTATGTGGGCGCGCAATAATATGTGCGGCAGCCAAACCGTCACCTACACGTTCACAAGCATCAGCACCGGCACGAACTGCTGCATTGACAGCACCTGTCTCTCCGCGAACTGAAACCGTGACATAACCACCACCAACAAACTGCCGGCCAATAAGACGAACCTCTGAAGCCTTTGTCATTGCATCAGCTGCCTCAATCGCCGGAACCAGACCACGTGTTTCTATCATCCCTAATGCTATTCCCATTTTTTCGCTTGCCATAATTTAACTCCTTTAGGCTTTTAGAAACTGTTCTAATTCTTCATGAGGACGCGCAATAATATGTGCGGCAGCCAAACCGTCACCTACACGTTCACAAGCATCAGCACCGGCACGAACTGCTGCATTGACAGCACCTGTCTCTCCGCGAACTGAAACCGTGACATAACCACCACCAACAAACTGCCGGCCAATAAGACGAACCTCTGAAGCCTTTGTCATTGCATCAGCTGCCTCAATCGCCGGAACCAGACCACGTGTTTCTATCATCCCTAATGCTATTCCCATTTTTTCGCTTGCCATAATTTAACTCCTGATAAAAATCTAAGCGTACCAATCCAAATGAAGCTTACAGTATCTGTTCAACTTCAGTATGCGGACGCGCAATAATATGTGCGGCAGCCAAACCGTCACCTACACGTTCACAAGCATCAGCACCGGCACGAACTGCTGCATTGACAGCACCTGTCTCTCCGCGAACTGAAACCGTGACATAACCACCACCAACAAACTGCCGGCCAATAAGACGAACCTCTGAAGCCTTTGTCATTGCATCAGCTGCCTCAATCGCCGGAACCATCCCACGTGTTTCTATCATCCCTAATGCTATTCCCATTTTTTCGCTTGCCATTTTATCCTCCTACTTTCAAAGTTAAAATCGTTAAATCAATTAATGTTTATCATAAATACCGGAATGCTTATTTCTTTCTGAATTTACCAATCTTCTTCACTCCAATGATCAATGATTCCGCCAATAGTAAGGTCAGTGGTGATCTTTGGATTATCAAGAGCCAGCCTTGCAGCTGATGTTCCGATAGTGATGACGAAATCTCCCGGCTTGCAGCCGATAGGATCCACTGCAACCTCCAACTTGCCTGAAACATTTTCAACAACACGCAATGATTTGGAAGCTAACCAAAAATTACGTTTTGTTGTAACCAGATCTCGCACTACTCGTTGTATATTCATTTATATTATTTCTTTCTTCCGCTTTTCTCTTCATCTTCCCAATAATCAATAATGCCAACTATCGTAAAATCACTTGGATAGTCGTTGCTACCTGCCGCAGTCCGAGCAGCTGAGCTACCTACAACTATGACCCAATCACCTTCCTTGCATCCGACCGGATCAACTGCCACCTGCTTGCTGGCACTATCTCTTTCTCTAACCACCAGCAAACGACGGGTACCAAGCTGGCCAACACGTGCGGTAGCTACTAATGTTTTTTCTACCTGGCAGATTTTCATTGTATTGATTCCGTATATAGTGACTTAATCATTTTATTCGCTATAAAATATATTAACCTTGTCCCCCGCCAGACACTGTAATGGGAACAGAAGCTTTGGGTGACCAACCGACCATTCCTGTAACATGATGTGTAGGCTCAGGACGAGTACCACCTTTATTTTTAAACTTTCTTGCACCAGCCCAGCCATGCGGATCACCTTTACGCTGGCTGGGATTACGTTCAGCAGCAATATGTCCCTCAGTACCGGTAACATTGTCTTTTGATATCCAGGCACTGCCTGTAATAGTTTTACCCTCAACGCGGCCTTCACCCGTTACACGCGACTTGTCTGCAATGGCTTCAACTTTTGGTCTCGGATTAAAACGAAATTCCTGATTGCCGGTAATCTTACCTTCACCAGCAGAAAATGTACCTGTAATCAGGCTTTCTGCAGTCGGGGCATTGACAGCGTCTGTGCCAACACGTTCCTGACTTTCACGTTGAGGGATGCGCACACTGAAACTATTGTTTATTCTTTTAATACGTTCCATTACATCCATCTTTTCATCCCCTTCAGGATCGGCCTTATAGTACGGTGTGCCTGTTATGTTATGTTCACTGCCACGCTGTGTACCTGTTACATGATCGGCACTGGACAGGACATCACCGCTAATAAAATTAGCTGATGCTAATTTTGATGAAATTCGTCGTTCCGTCTTTTCTTCATTCTCAGCAGAACAAGAGGTTTGAAACTGATTTGGTCCTACATAAGGTGTGCCGGTAATTGCATCACATAAGCCCTGCTCATCTCCGGTTACACGCGAATTGTGTTCAATATCCAAACCCGTTACATGCTGATCACCCCACGTTGTGGCACCAAACACGGTATGTCCATGCGGATTTTTCTGACGCGGGAACTGCATCTGCGAATAACTTCCCTGTTCGCTACGCTGTGAAAGATCATCAACAAGTTCCTGATCTGAATCTCCCGAAATACGTAAAGCAGGGTTGGATTCGTCACCTGTAATGTTTATCTTGCTACGTACTTGTGATCCCGTCATAACTTGTCCTGCCGGTGTCTTACTCGCACCTACTTTAATTCCTCCCTCACGCGGATTGTACCCGGATTCTCTTCCAATATACTGGTTGCCGGTTACCGGCAAAGCTGCTCCACGCTCATTACCTGTGACATTTTCTTTCTGACCGATTCTAACCCCGGTTACTTTGTGACCCGCATAACTTTTACTCTCAGTCACCTTGGGTGGGTACTGAACCGGATCGGTATCACGACGCGAACGTCCATTTGGTGGCGTTTTTGTAGTGTCTTTGGTTTGCCCTCTGCTTTCATGCAAGTTTCTTAGAGCCTTTGCCGCAAGCCAACCCTCGTTAACCGTGACCGGTACTGCCGGAATATCTGAAGAGGCAGAGCTTGTTGTCGATACAGAAGTTTTAGGTTTAAGTATTCCTTCTTTACCCTGAATTAATCCTTCCCGCCGAGCACGTGATGCATCACGGCCTGTTACTACTTGCTGATTAGATTTCTCTTCTGTTGTGGCAACACTTAATTTCGATTCCGAAGCGGCTAAAGAAGCAGTTTCTGATGGCAATGCGTCAGCAGATACAGTCGTTTTCCCACCGTTAGGCCGACCCACACGTACACGCTCCTTCGCGGGTGGCATTCCTGCTTTTCCACTCACTAATTGAGTACGTCGCATGCGCGATGCATTTCGTCCGGTTTGAACGTTCAATGAATTACTGGATCCTGACATAACATTACCCATTTATTGCCAAAAAATTAAAAAATTATTGCCTATAGTTTGATTGATAATTAATACCCAGCCCGATGAACAATAAATACTGTACCTCGGCTTTGTGTAAAATTATCAAATCCAGTTAAACGTACAATGTGCCCCGAGTTGGCCCTGTGGCAGGCTTCTATTTCCGCCATTACTTTCTCAACTGATTTTTCACCAAAAAAAGGTAACTTCCAAAGATACCAAAAATTCGAGAATGCTTTTTCTGGCTCAGTATGTTCAATAACCGGATTCCAACCCTGAGCAATCAGATAAGCAATATGTTTACGAATTTTTTCTGGCGTGAGCGGCGGCAAATATGAAAATGTCTCACCTTTTCGTTCTGTTGCGTTATATGGTCTGATTTCATCCATAGTTATAACCTCTTATTTTCTGTTTTTAGTTGTGTAAAAGTATCTTTTACCGACTCACATCAAGCTTATCTACAGTATCAAATTCAAATTTGATCTCTTTCCACGTTTCCATAGCAATTTTTAGTTCAGGCGAGTGTTGAGCAGCTTCAGTTAACACTTCTTTTCCTTCAAGTTCTACCGGACGTCCCTGATTACGGGCATCGGTACAGGCCTCAACGGCCACACGATTTGCAGTAGCACCTGCTGCATTACCCCATGGATGACCAAGTGTGCCGCCTCCAAACTGTAAACAGGAGTCATCACCAAATATATTGACCAGAGCGGGCATATGCCATACATGGATACCACCTGAGGCAACCGGCATTACCCCCGGCATAGAACCCCAGTCCTGATCAAAGAAAAGACCACGTTCACGATTCTCAGGAATAAATGATTCACGCATGGTATCAATCCAACCAAGCGTTGCTTCCCTGTCTCCTTCCAGCTTACCGACTACAGTGCCGGAGTGCAGGTGATCACCACCTGACAGCCTTAGACACTTGGTTAATACTCGGAAGTGGATCCCATGATAGGGGTTACGATCAAGTACAGCATGCATGGCACGATGAATGTGTAACAATATCCCGTTATCACGACACCAGTTCGCTAAACCCGTATTGGCACAGAGCCCGCCAGTTAAATAATCGTGCATAATGATTGGTGCGCCCAATTCTTTTGCAAACTCAGCTCTCTTATACATCTCTTCTGGCGTCGCTGCAGTTACATTCAGATAATGCCCTTTACGCTCGCCGGTTTCAGTCTGGGACTTTAAAACCGCTTCCATTACAAATTCAAAACGATGACGCCAGCGCATGAACGGCTGACTATTAACATTTTCATCATCCTTAGTAAAGTCAAGACCACCACGCAGACACTCATAAACTGCCATGCCATAGTTCTTTGCCGACAAGCCAAGTTTAGGTTTGATGGTACAACCCAAAAGAGCACGACCATATTTATTCATACGATCACGTTCCACCTGTATACCATTCGGCGGTCCGCCACAGGTTTTAACATAGGCAATCGGAAAACGGATGTCTTCCAGTCGCAAACTACGTAAGGCTTTAAAACCAAATACATTTCCAACCAGTGAGGTTAATACATTAACTACTGAGCCTTCTTCAAATAAGTCAATAGGATACGCAACAAATGCATAGAATGCCTTATCATCGCCCGGAACCGGCTCAATCCGGTAAGCACGACCTTTATAGTAATCCAGGTCGGTAAGTAAATCAGTCCACACTGTTGTCCAGGTTCCTGTTGAAGATTCTGCAGCAACTGCGGCAGCGACTTCTTCATGCGGAACTCCCTCTTGGGCCACAATCTTAAAGCAAGCCAGCAAGTCTGTGTCAAGCGGAATATAATCTGGTGTCCAATACATACTACGATAGTCTTTGACACCGGCTTGATATGTTTTTTGTGACATATTGATTCTCTCCTGCGATTAAAATCTACCTTGATAAGTATCTGTCAATTAATACAGCTACTTCTAGTTAAATCGTTTATTATCCAATACTTATCGGACTTGATTTTGGACTTAATTACTATCCAGTTCAATCTATCGTCTCTGCTTTATCTAACTACCACACATATCTTCTACTAAGCAAAAATTCACAGCTAAAATTAAATTCTATTACTGTGACGTTAATATAAAGTAAAAGGGGTACAATAAGAAATATATATTTTTGATGTATTGCATAGATAAAGATCTATGGGATCTACGAGAATAGCGGGGATTTTAAAATCTGCTGATCAGGACGTCATTAACTAATTAGAAGGGTTATATGAGTTTAAACTTTATATCCCGATTTTTAAACACCGGTATTTATTCAGTATCAGGTGACATGAGATATACACGAGATCTGTTAATTGACACGTACTAATTTAGTTGGCGAGCTTGCCAGACATATAACTTTGCGTCAGCTGCAGGTTTTTGAGTCAGTGGCCCGCCTTGGCAGCTTTACCCGTGCGGCAGAAGAACTATATCTGGCACAACCCACTGTGTCGATGCAGCTGAAAAAGCTTACCGATACCATTAGTTTACCTTTATTCGAGCAAGTAGGAATACGTATCCACTTAACCGAAACGGGTCGTGAGCTGTATACTGTTTGTCAAGAGGTATTTGTCAATCTTACTAATTTAGAAACAAAAATAGCGGATATCAAAGGAGTCAAAAGTGGACTTCTAAGACTCGCTGTTATCACTTCATCCAAGTACCTTGTTCCACAACTGCTTGGTCAATTTGGACGATTGCATCCAGGAATCGATTTTTCTCTAAATGTAGAGAATCGGGAACACATACTGCAGCGTATTTCAAGATATGAGGATGATCTTTGTATCCTTGGTGAACCGCCACCGGAAAGCAAGGTTGAAGCTCACCCATTAGTCCCGAACCCATTAGTAGCAATGGCAAGTTGTAACCATCCACTAGTGGGGGTACCAAATATTCCACTCAAGCAGCTTCTTGATGAACCTTTCATTTTGCGAGAGCCCGGATCAGGCACACGTGATGCCATTAACCGCTTATTAACCAGCAAAGGGCTGCGTATCCCTGTTGCCCGTATGGAATTTGCCAGTAATGAGGCGATTAAGCAGGCGGTTGTTGCAGAACTGGGTATATCGATACTTTCATTGCATTCACTTGCGCTGGAAGGCACATCAGGACCTATTGCAATTTTGGATGTTCAAGGACTCCCAATTCATAGATACTGGTATCTGGTTCATCCAAAGAACAAAAAACTTTCACCCGTAGCACTGGCATTTCTGGAGTTTGCAAAGATGGAAGGAAAGAATATAGCAAATAAGACCAAACAAAAAATGGAAGAAATAAGAAAATCTCGCGCGTATAAAAGTAAAAAACAAACAAATAGTTTTAGTGACCGTATTCCCAAATGAACTTTTATTTACCGGAAACAAACCTTTCTGGTCGACTGACAGCAACATCATAAACAAGATTGGATAGTATAATGCAGTGTGGCCACTGCACAGAGTTGAGAAACTGGTTTTCCCGCTCTATGATGAGGGATTCTATTTCCTCGATTAATGATGATTCCATCACAAGGATATCTTAACGGAATTCCACCAATTGGATTCCAATCCACCCCCTTATAATAGCTATCGAGTTGATTCTGGTTCTGACCTTCTAGATCCGGATGGAGGTGGAGTGGACCAACCTCTCCTAATACAGAAGTTAAAACTGAAATATCACTCTCTTTAGGATCAACGTGAAGCGAAATTCCATCTGTTCCCTCATAATAAATATACCAGGAGTCTGAAGGGACAAGCATATTGCCTGTCAGGGTTTGTAGTAAGGGAAGCAGTGCAATCTGGAATTGCATAAGTACATTTGTAGGCTGAGAGCGCCTCGCAGATTGATAGGATGTTGTCTCCTGTGTATTTTTTTCCAAGTTTGTCATCCGGCTATCACAGACCAACCTGCTCTTTTTTACCGAAGCAATTGCATCCTGCTCTAGCGCGGAAGACAAACTATACTTTATAAGGCTACTGATCTTAACAAAGCCTACTTTACGAAGCTGCGCACTTTCTTTCAAAGCAACATGTGTCGGAATGGCTTTCAATCCATTCGACACAGCACTTTTATACATCATATTGCACCATAAATATCAGAGTCCTTCGTTGCAATTTACATCTTTCAGGATGTGTTGTTTCAATCAAGCTGAATTAAGGTCATTGCATTTATACATATATGTTAATTTACAATGATATTTCTATATTTTTCCATTATATCCCAAAAATATTTATTTAAATTTTTCCCAAATTGACTTTAATTATTGGTTAAAGGAATTTAAAGATTTTAGTTCGGTTACGTTTATTCCAGTGTTGTTTGATACTCACCAAGCATCGCCAGGTGATTAAGTTGTGCACGTTTTAACAATGCTTGTTGCGCAACTTGTACATTCTCTGTCCTACCCAGCCAAGCCTGCAAAGCGGTTTGTTGCAGTGCACGCCCATAAGAAATGCTAAGTTGCCAAGGCGCTCTTTCTGCCTGTTGATTGATTGCATTCAATTGGCAGTAGCTTCTTCTGGGCCCTGGCCACCTGAGAGAAAATTGATGCTTGATACTGATGCGGGCACTGTGCGCCGTAAAACTTTAAGTGTCGCCTCAGCCACTTCATCCGGTTGGGCCCGGCGGCAGTCCTGTCCGGGCAGTATCATGTTGGGTTTGAGTATCATCAATTCGAGTGCCACGTGATGACGATACAAGGCATGGAATACTGCATGTTGTACTGCTTCAGTAACCTCTGCGTGGCGGTCGATGTCGTGATCGCCGTCCATTAAGACTTCCGGTTCTACAATTGGCACCAAACCTTCTGCCTGGCATACTGCAGCATAGCGGGCCAGCATCTCTGCATTAGCTTCGATGCCGTGTTTTGTCGGTACATGATCATCGATAGCATAGACTTCTCGCCATTTTGCAAAACGTGCACCCTGTATTTTATAAACTCGCAAGCGCTCAGCAAGACCGTCCAGACCCTGTGTTATCAAATCACCCGCTGACAGTGCCAGCGGAATCTTACCCTTGTCCACTTTAATGCCCGGCACGATATTCTGTTCCCAGGCCGCCTCAGGGATGGCATCGCCTTTATCGGTTTTCTGTTCCAGTGTCTCCTCGAACAGTATAATACCGCTGATATATTGACCAAGCCCCTTTGTTGTTACCAGTAAACTTCGCCAGGCGCGACGGTTTTCCTCAGTAGATTCCACATCAATTGCCTTAAATCGCTTGGCGACAGTGGGCGCACTTTCATCGGCAGCGAGCACGCCGCGACCTTTTTGTACCATATCACGTATGGTTGTTTCCAACTCTGTTAGATATTGCATCATGACTCTCCTGCTAATTCATTTTAAGTGTTCAGGTTATTTGTTCCGAATCTGTTATTCAGAATCTTGCTACATTACAGAACATTAGTCTATTTGAAAAAGATGGTATATGCCAAAATGAAGTGACCATGGAATTCATACAGTAAGGGTGGAAGAGAGTTTGATCTCTCTCACAACCCACCGGAAAAACAAAGACCCAAGTTTAAATCACCCGGGTCTTTGTCATTTGAGTGACTAAATCACTCCGATTGTGTCCCTGTTAAATAACTAATTTACTGAACAACTTGCCCATATACAAATAAAGAATTTATTAATCCTCATCATACAAATGACCAGTCAAGAATGGTGCCCGGTTCAATTTCAGTTTTCAGTGCCACATGTATTTTTGGTGCAGCTTGTTCGAATACTTTAATCAGGCTTGGCGCGCCAATAACCTGCATATAACTTAAAGCTGAACAATAAACTATCTCCAGTAAAGTGTATATCTCTCTACTCTCTGATTCGGATAATTCGGTATAACCTTTCCCCAAAGTATCTTTAACTAGTTTCGTATCCTTCCATATTTTTTGATAACGATTTTCGTATACAGAAAGATCTTTTAAAGCTGTTGCAGCAGCGATTTCACGAGCAGTAAAACGGTTTGTAGCAGGTGCCTGGAGTAACGGCCATGTCAAATTAAAATCTGCAATTAACGAATGGCTTCTTCCATGAAAATAATTCAGGGGACAGAACCGTTGGAGGTCACATCTAGCATGTACTCGCAGCTGGTCAATCGCATGTTGTAAAGTTACGCTCATCTTATTACCCCAAAATTCCTGTCATTCATGGATTTCAGGAGACCAAATACTATTATTTAGTAGGCAAGTTATTCTACCTTGACGGCAAACTTGGTACCACGCACACCAATAGTTCCGGTCGGAGTCTTAATCTTCACTGCCTCCGGCTGGAGTTTGGCAATAACTCCTGAGACATAATTTAAACTGCCTTTGGTTATCCTGCTGCCAAATTTAAGTTTGTTTTTGGCCGGTGCATAAGCATACTCATCAATAGCAAATTTAGTCTCAGGCCCTAGTGAAAATACAGTCGCATCCTTTAAGGTAATGCCCATGCTGCTTTGGGTACGGGTATTGAGTACACTGCTTTGGTATATGGGAGTACCAACTTTAGCTCTGATAATGTCCCCGCTGGTCGTAACAGTAGCCTCACCAGTTAAAGTCTTGACATAGCCGATTGGTGGCAGCTCATCGGCCCACACGCTATTCATTAACAGCATGGAGCATATTAAAATTAGTCTGGACATCACGTTCTCCCGCGCAAGTAAGTCAAACTGCTTTGCCTCGCTGATTATCATAGGATAGACTACCGAAAGGCAAAAGAAAACTGTCTTTTACTTAAGAACATAACAAATTTTAGTAAGTATCGGGACACTTTAATTTCATTTCGACCCTCTCTCACTATGAAAACATGCAAATTATGGCGGGATTCTCTACTATAGGTGAAATCTGAATATCAGAGGAGCCGACATTTGGAAAACGGCCTTTAGACGGCCGGGTGACTATAACTGGCCGGACAAATGACAACTATCTCACTACGACGCCTCGGCACAATTCTGCCAGTCGTTTCTGTTATTTTTGGCCTGATAATCCTATTATTTGACCCGTTACCGATACAAACGTTGCGCAATAATCTTTTTGACCAGTATCAGCGATGGCACCCGCGTGATTATACTGATGTTCCGGTACGAATTATTGATGTTGATGAGACAAGCCTTACTAAACTTGGTCAATGGCCGTGGCCGCGTACCCGTATAGCTGAACTTATAGAGAGACTTAATGCGGCTCAGGTAGCAACTATCGGCTTTGATATTATATTCTCTGAGCCGGATCGTACTTCACCACAAGCAATGGCCGATCTATGGCCTCTCGAGATTCCATTACGTAATGCACTCAAAACCCTTTCTGATCATGACGAGATACTTGCAGATAGCCTAAATAAATCTGATGTCGTTCTTGGATTTATTGTAGAGCGTGGACCTATGGGCGACAATCCGAACAAAGAAAAATCAGTAGTTTCAGTTTCAACAGAGCCATCGCGTCCATTCCGTTACATCAATATAGGTGAGTTCCCGGGAAACTGGTTACATTCCTTTGATAGCACTATTACGGCATTACCCATACTGGATAAAGCTGCAAAAGGAAACGGTGCACTAAGTTTCATCCCTGATAGTGACGGAGTTGTACGAAGAATTCCACTGGTACTACAAGTATCTGGTAAACCGGTTCCAAGCCTGATCTCAGAAACTCTTCGCGTTGCACAGGGTGAAAATAACTATGTTTTAAAATCTGAAGGCCGTAATACAGGACTAACAGAAATTAAGATTGGTCAGTTTGAAATTCCAACTACAGCACAAGGAGAAATTTGGGTACATTACTCCCGGGATGTACCTAACCGCTATTTACCAGCCTGGAAAGTACTTGCCGGAGCAGTTCCTGATACTTTACTTGACGGCCATATAGTACTGATTGGCAGCTCTGCACAAGGGTTAATGGATCTAAGATTCAGTCCGCTAGGGCGCATCTTACCCGGTGTTGAAATTCATGCACAGGCACTAGAGCAGATGTTATCAGGCCATATCCTGGAGCGGCCCGGATGGGCGCATGCCGCTGAAATTATAACGATAATAATTGGCGGATTATTCATTGGATTTGTTTCAATACGCACCAAAGCACTTTTAGCCGCGAGTATAACTTTCATCTGTCTGGCAGCTCTATTTTTCGGGGGCTGGTACGCTTTCCGCCATTATGAGTTGCTCCTCAACACAACTATGCCTGCACTAATTTTCTTTTTAACTTTCGTGTTTGGTAGTCTGCTTCATCACTATATCAGTGAAATAGAGCAACGCTGGATCAAGACAGCTTTCTCACGTTATGTCTCCCCCAACAAGGTAAGCTATTTAGTGGACCATCCGGACGACATGCAATTAGGTGGAAAATTACAGGAATGCAGCTTTATTTTTACTGATCTGGCTGGCTTTACTAATCTAATAGAAAGTATTGAGCCAAACAAAGCAGTAACCTTACTGAACACCTATTTAGATCAGATGATTGCCATTGCTTTCCGGCACGAAGGAACCCTGGATCGTATCGTTGGTGATGCGGTAGCTATTATGTTCTCTGCTCCCGTATCACAGGCAGACCACTGCTCACGTGCACTTGCCTGTGCACTTGAAATGGATGTATTTGCCACCAACTACCTGGAGGAACTTGCAGCAAAGGGCATTGAATTCGGTAAAACACGAATAGGAATCCACTCTGGTGAAGTTGTTGTGGGTAACTTTGGAGGATCAACTATTTTCGATTACAGAGCCCTGGGAGATCCGGTCAATACTGCTGCTCGTTTGGAGAATTTTAACAAACTTACCGGGACCAATATCTGTATATCGGAAACCACATTAAATGAATGCCCGGATGCTTGTGTACGCCCAGTTGGTCGTGTAAGACTCAAGGGAAAGAAAAAAATATTAAAGGTATATGAACCACTTCCTACTCATCATGTTGAAAAATATGCTCCACTGAAAGAATACCTGGCAGCGTATGATCTAATGACCGGAGGGGATCAAACAGCTGCACAAATATTTCGTGATCTTGGTACCCGCTATCCGGATGATCCGCTTGTTTCTCTACATATTAAGCGACTTGGTAAAAATACTAAATCAGAGGGTAATGTGCAAAGTGATCTCATTATAGATAAGCGAAAATAAATATTGTATTCAGATTTCTTTCTGCTCATGACTAAAAGTCAACCCGTTATTTACTTCATCTTGTTAATACTGTTCATATCTCTAAATATCAGAATTAAAACTCTCCGTTAATTCCTACTATTAGGGCGCGCCCAGGTCGTGGTGCAAAATCTTTTAGAAACGAGGTATGCACGCGTATTTCTTAATTAAGTAAGTTCTTACCCTGTAAAAAAACGTAATGCCAACCGATTTGGTTGCCTTGATAAGATAACTGGCATTTGCATTTACTAAAGTGTAGTCAGGAGTACTCGTTTCAAGTTTTGCACGACGATTTTAGTCGTAGTACATAAATCGTTGTCAGTTTTTAAGTATCCTCAATCGAACCATTAATAATTTTATAGTTATCATTTTTTACCCCATACTTCTTCCAGACGTCCATCCCGGCCACAACTACTTCGATAATATGCATAACGAATTGGATTTTTGATGTAATAGTCCTGGTGATTTTTTTCTGCAGGATAAAATGTTGTTGTCGGCCATATTTTAGTCATAATTGGTTTGCTAAAGCGTCCGGAAGCTGCCAATTCATCCTTGGATACTTCAGCTAATTTTTTTGATCAAGATTATCATAGAAAATCGCGCTCCGATACTGCAGACCACGATCACAAAATTGGCGATTGGACGTAAGCGGATCAATTGTCGGCCAGTATGCTGCTAACAACTTAGCATAATTAGTCTTGGTCGGATCGAAGTGCACCTCTACAGCTTCAACGTGGCCTGTTTTGCCTGAAGATACTCGCTCATAGTTCGCATCAGCTTTTGATCCTCCGATATAACCGGATGTGGTGGACAGTACTCCCGGCACTTTATCAAAATCTGCTTCAGTACACCAAAAACAGCCTCCGGCAAAAGTAGCAATGCCTATATTTGAATTAACAGGATGACTATCAGCTTTAGCTATGCCGTGAGTATCCAACTTCTGAGTATTTATTTGTTCGCACGCAGAAAATATTGTAAGTATCATGACACTGCTGAAGACTATACTGGCTTTATTCAGAACCCACATGATCAACCCCTGAGAGCTGGAACAGACTCTTCGTCCGGTATAAATTTTAGCGCTACACCATTGTTGCACCAACGTTCTCCACGTGGAGGAGGGCCGTCACTAAAGATATGACCCTGGTGTCCACCACATCGTGCACAGTGGTATTCGGTACGCGGTATAATCATCTTAAAATCACGTTTTGTTTCTATATGCCCTGCAATAGGCTGAGTAAAGCTAGGCCAGCCTGTTCCGCTTTCGTATTTAAATGCACTTTCAAATAACGGCAGATAGCATGCAGCACAAATAAAGATCCCGTCCCGATGCTCATAATTCAGCGCACTGGTACTCGGACGCTCAGTATCCTCCTCAAACAGTACCTGATAGGCTTCAGGTGATAAAAAAGTACGCCATGTACTGTGTTGCTTGTTTAGCGGGGTAACTGTGATGGGGCCAGGGGAACCTGCAATTGCCTGCCCTCTGGAGCACGCCTCAATTAAAGGCAAGATAGCAATCACAGTGAGACTTTTTAATAAAAATCTACGTTTCATAGGACTCCTCCGTCGTACTTCCACTTCTAAGACGCTATACCAGTTATTTTTCTTACCCCTATAAAGTAAGTAAATTACACCTAAACTTATAGAAAATTTTTACTATGACAATTAGTTAATAATACGCCCTGCGGGTAAATTGGTTACAGTCTATGAAAATCTATATAAAGATCTTATGGTTAGATTTATGCCTGCATAAAATGACAACAGGTTATAAGTATAATAAGCAGGAGAAATACTACGTACCGGTATTACCGAGACTTATGAGGAAGGTGTATTGAAACTAAAATTGTGAATAAAAATTGGTGGTTTCTGACTTAGAAAAACCAGTCTTTGTTATACCTTAAATTTTATTTCTGGGCGGAAACACTTTCAGTGAGCTGGCGAAGTCTTGCTCCGAGTTCCAGAGCCAAAATTCTCCAGAGTTGAGGATATTTGTCTGCCAATGAACTAAAAGCGAGCTCTGTAATACGTGCTACAGTAACTTCATCGATTGATACTACATCTGCTGATCTGAGACAAGTTGGATCAATCACCGCCATTTCACCAACGTAATCACCAGAAACACGCTGCGCAACTTCTTTACCATTAATTTGTATAGATACATGGCCGCTGATAATCAGACAAAAATCGTTATCAGTTCCATTATGAGAAATAATTGTTGAATTCGGGGCATGATTAAAAAGGAAACAGGACTGTGCCATAGCTTGGGCTAGCTCTTCATTATCAAAAACAATCTTTTGTTTAAGAATTTCTTCAACCAGTTTTTTAAATCCCTCTTCACCTCGGAAACTTTCAATCATCGTTGTCACCCTATAATAGGTTAGCAGTAATATCTCATAAACTTTTTAAAGCTAATATCAGAAATTATCATCCCAGCCAAACAATATATAGCACAACTAAACTATAAATACGGACGTACTCTTACTATTTATTTAGCTGTAATACGAAACTGGGTTAGTGAATATATTATTCGAATATCAATAGATATCCTATGGTATAGAGATAGCTTTCATTGAGCAATGCTTCTCCATAAATTTTATTCTCATTCGAAAGAAATAATTATTTTACATCAAGCTCCTGAAAGCAGAGTGAAATTTATTTTTGCATAGTTACACAAAATAGATTTTATCTGATCATTCAAAATATTGATTGTCTGATTTCCTTGTCCACAGTAACTGTGGATAAGTTTGTGGATTATTTGCTTTTAAAGCTGTTAAGGTACCCTTTCATAAGGATATTTCTTAATTAGATTAAATTTTAAACTCATAATTTATTGTTGTAAAACATATAGTTATTTTCACAATCAAGACCCGTGCGGGTTTGCGCCATATGTTCATGCTGCCAGGGCAATAAATGTGGATTACTACGTAGAATCCAGGCAAATTTACTACAAAAAGTCAAGCTAAATCTTGACATAAAAACAAATATTTTTGGTAATTACATTGGTGAAATAAATTGTAATACTACAATCATCAACTTATACAAATTAATCTCGGAAGTTAAATCCTATTATACCGGTCGGTGAAAAGATCAGATAGTTAGTTAACTGAATTTTTCTGATGCAACTTTATCTGCTGGCAGTTTGCCTGCAACCATGCTTTGGTTCTTACTTACCCTATTTTGAAAAGCTTTGCGATCCTTAGGGAAGTACTCAGGAGAATTCTTAAGTGAATTTACATCACTATTTACACTTCCAAGTTTCCACAATATATGAGCTTTAATGAAGTCCTGTTTAACACCGAGTCCTTCGTAGTACATAATACTTAAATTATCTTGTGCCTTGGCATACCCCTGATCGGCAGCCTTGTGATACCATTTTACTGCTTGGTTGTAATCCTGCTTAACACCATGGCCTTTGTCGTACATAACCCCTAAATTTGACTGTGCTTTTGCGTATCCCTCTTCAGCCACCGTACGCCACCAAATAGCATCCTGCTGGAAATCTACTAGTGAGATTCCCAGATCCTTTACATACATAAGTCCCAGGGCATGTCTCTGCTCAGCAGCTTTGCGAAACCATTTCGCTGCCTTCTGAAAATTCTGTGAAATTCCTTGGCCTTTTACATACATAGCACCTAAATTTGATTGTGCCTTTGCATACCCTTGTTTAGCAGCTTTGTGCCACCAGTTTGAGGCCTCGCGAATATCTTGTCTGACCCCTTCGCCGTTAGCGTACATAACACCTAAATTCGACTGCGCTCTTGCAACTCTTTGACTGGCTGCCTTGTGATACCAGTTTGCAGCCTGGCGAAAATTCTGATTAACCCCTAAACCCTTGTCATACATGATACCTAAATTTAATTGTGCTTTTGCATGACCCTGTATAGCCGCTTTGTGATACCAATTCGCTGCCTGAAGATAATCCTGAGTAACACCCTGACCATTGGTATATATTAGTCCCAGACTGTATTGTGAATTTGCTATTCCCTGTACGGCTGCATTGTGATACCAAAACGCTGCCTGACGGTAATCCTGAGTAACTCCCTGACCGTTGGCATATATAAGCCCCAGATTGTACTGGGCGCTCGCATTTCCTTGCTTTGCTGCTTTGTAATAACACTTTACAGCCTCCCGGTAATCCTGTGCTACTCCTTGACCATCGGCATGTACAAGCCCCAAATTGTATTGCGCCTTAGCATGTCCTTGATCAGCAGCTTTTTCATACCAAGCTGCTGCCTGCTGATAATCCTGGTTAACCCCTTGACCATCAGCATATATTAACCCTAAGTTATATTGTGATTGCGCGTGCCCTTGCTCAGCTGCCTTTAATACCAGTTTGCAGCCTGTTGATAGTCTTGATTAACACCCTGGCCATTGGTATACATGATTGCAAGGTTGTATTGTGCCTCTGCAGCCCCCTGCTCAGCAGATCTTTTAAAAAGGTTTACCGCACCTATGTAATCCTTACCTGAGTAAAGTCTCATCCCATCTTCAAAGTCACTGGCAAAAATGGGGAACGTCAGTAAAGATAAGCACATTAATGTAATATTGATAATTTTATTCATGGTTTCTTTTTACCTTTTCATCCTCGTTTTCCCAATCAAAATGCATGTCATATATTTGGGATATTTCCAGACTGTTATCGGACGAATTTGTCGAATGGTTAAATAGTAATGCAGCTCAAACTATTTGAATTACTGAAGAACGGTAGTTTTCTACCTCAGTTCTTTTACTGGTACTTTAAGGGTTTGTTAATTAGGATTTATTTGTTGCAGATTACAACTGGATTTAAACTTATACGGCCTACAGCATTCGTTTTATAAGACTATTTATCTTAGTTACTCAGAAAATGAAATCAGATGTAGTAATAGGAAAAGTAACGTCTTTTAGATAGTATTCTGTAATTTTTCAGAAACTATTTATTAAATTAAAAATTTGAGACAACACGTATTCAAGTCTATATGAAGATGATAATAAAGAAATTATTAGCTAACACAGGTGTTTTGATCTGTCGACCTTTGTTCTCGGTTGACTAGCAGGGAATATCCGGCTCTTTGGATGTAAAGAACAGAAAGTCTGCCTTAAGGAGAATATTAGAGTGTAAAGAATTTAGCTTAGTCTTTCCGTAGCCCGATAAGGAGGCAAAGACCTGCAACAAACACTTACTTGATATATGAAGAAAAGACAGTAACGTTACTCCAAACTATATTGAAACGGAAGAAGAAATGAGGATTGCAGCTTATAGGTTGTACGAACTACGGCTCGGTTATTATTTTAGTTTTATATTTATGACTCTCATCAGAGAAACAGCCTATTTAGACTATAAGACTGGTAGCCTGATCGATCGACAAACCCAGCGTCACTAGATTAGTCCTTACTGACAAGTTTACTTAAAACCACTCAACTCTTATCAGCAGCAGCAGCACCCATCAGCTGTGCCTTCGATTTTCTGCCAGGTGCTGCAGGAGGAATATAACCTGCTATCCGGCAACTGATTCCTTCAATTGTCTTCCCCTTCTCATGCCTAATTAAATGGCATGTCATTATCTCTCCCTTGGTAGCAAGCTCTGCCAAATGAAGACGAACATTAGCAAGTGAAATGCCTGTAGCTGCAGCAATTTCCATATCAAGCTTTTCGCCATGTTTTTTCAGGTATTGCAGAATTTCATTCATAGGTTCATCACTAAAACATTTTGGGTGGATAGGGTTTTAAATTGCATCTATGATCCTGCATTGAGTGCTATACAACATAACTCAATACTAGCTCCATTTACATGGACCCGATTTTGATACATATGCATGATACCAATGTTTCTATACTAAATAAGTTAAATACTACCAATTAATCAATATATCAACTTTCTGATCATAACCTGACAACTTAAAGGCGACTAGGGTGACTCCGCTAACTCTTATATAAAAACAAGAAAAATCGGGAACCTATAATTCTACCATATTTTATTTATCTGAGTAATACGTTCTTTATACATCAGTAAAGATCAGGCCGATTCATTGCCACTGCCATCACGCTGGTATATATAACGAAAAATAAAAATAATTAACTTGTATTGTATCTTGCAATCTTTTAATGTTCTTTAAACAAAATTCTATATTTCTATCGATAGCAGTGTTCCAGGCAGTATGTACTTCGGCGAATAAGCCTATAATTAGTAATATCAATTAGTCTATAAAAGACCAAACAGGGAATGCTTCTATGAACAGTAATCACATTAGCATACTAAATAAAAATTGGCTCATTATCTTTTCTGTACTCTTATTGATCTCAGGCTACCCGAATGCAAATGCCAATTTAGAGATTTTTACCAAGGATTCAAATGGAAATATAACTACTCTGACAAGCCACCCGGATGAATCCCTGGCATTACCCTCAATACCGGTGTTATTTGTGCATGGGCATCTTCGAAATTTTCAAGAAACCTGGCTCGAACCTGTTAATGGTTTTACTTCGTTTGGAGCTGCACTTACAGCAAACAGCCATCTGGGAATCAAACCTTATTTCATAAATTTCCAAGATAACAACCGGTCAATTGTAGAAGATGTAGTCGAAATAGGCCAAGCTGTTGATATCATTCTTGGCCTACATAACTCTAATTATGATCCTGGTAATCCTGACAGTATTGCCAGGAAAATAGTTATTATTGCTTACAGTAAAGGAACAATCAGCACACGTTTATATCTGAAAACTCTGTATCCGTTAGAAGAAAGTTTTTTTCCAGATGTGTTAGGCGGACCTACAGTTTTACCTGATCGTGATGCTAACTTTAGACCCGTATCTGAATTTATCGCTATTTCTCCTCCCAACCATGGACTTAAACAACTCGTTACAATTAGCTCTCCGTTATCAGTTAAACAGCTCAACAATGGTTACGGTATTTTCTGTCAGCCACTGAACGACTATGCTGCAACGGATTTTATTACAAAATTAAATGGACACCCAATACAAGACACACATATCAGTACGAATCTCATCGAACAAAACTACCCAAGCGAAGCACCTGGTAGTCGTTCAATCGAACAACCCTCAGATAAAGGGATACTTTACGTAACATTTTATTCTGAGCAAAACCGGGATCTTGTTGGTGGAGATACTCCTTCTGAGGTCAAATATCCTTTACTCTCAGACTGCCCAAATACTGAAGGTCGAAAGCTGGCGAGAAATCTTGCTGATAATACAGAGAATTTTCCTATTAGAGCAGAAAGTATTCCTATAGGCACAAATATTCCCGGCTCGAATGAAATTATAGTGCACAGAAATACTGTTCATGCCTGCGAGGTAATTTTTCGATCACTATATACAGCCGCCCATCATCATCTACCCTCATCGATTCATGACAATATATGTACCAGTGGGAACAGTGTTCCGGAGATCCCGGGATCTTATAGTTTTTGGTATAGGATTTATACAGACTGGTGGAATTGGCTTCGGTTAAACCTATTCTAAGCTTACCAGAAATTAACTTTGAAATGCTACAATTTTATTTTTGATATAAAGCAGATATATTAAATACTAAATCTCCGGATAAATTATTAATGCTCATTTCTTAATTTGCTGATCATCATATATAAACGATTTAATTCATCTTCCAGGCTATTATTGGGCATATCAACGCCAATGCGGCTATACCAGTATTTTGCATTATTTATGTTGCCTTCTACCCGATGTAAATATGCATGAATATGACAGGACAACTCATCAGAGCATTGCTGTACTAATTTATGGGCCTCATCCCAGCTTCCATCACGAGCAAGATCCAATATTCTTACATGATCACATTCCATACCCTGTCCCAGTTGCTTTAAAGTGTCGGCCGCATTTAATTATCCCTTTATTTTACCTGATATGGTAGTAGAACTTGTAGCAGAGAATAATTTGAAGTGTAGTAAGAATTTATCATGATACTTAACGCCTCTCCAATACATTTCCAGTAACTATTTTTCAGAATATAGTCTCCGTATTAGTATCAGTGTTCTTTCTCCTTATTAGAAATAAACTCAAGAAGTTCCCAGACTGTCCAATGAAAATACTCTTCTATAATTGAAACACCATAGGTTTTATAAATTCTGCTAATAATCTTCTCTTCATATCCGAAAGTGATGTCATATAACGAAGTCTCATCCGAAATAAAATAAGGACGATTCTCCTTATCAAAGACTGAATTTACAAACTTCTCTAGCAGGTCAGCCCGTTTACTAGTTTCAAGAAAATCAGATAGTGTAGTGCCTTTATTTCCCATATTCAGAATCCATTACAGGTAGATTTTGGTTAATTTCTACTTAACGGATGATAAGAGCGGGATATTAAGGATTTTGATTGAACCCAAGGGTCTATTCCGTACCGGAAGCAGATATTACTGCGATGTAAATATATCTAACAATTACGAAATAATTTGTTAATTATTTAAGGAACCGGCAGTTGATCTTTAGCAAGACCACATGCAGCACGGTTCCGACATATCTTGTTGTTAAGATTAAAATCAGCAATTGCACGTATATTGGTGTTATTGCCAGACCATTTGTCCATATTAACAATGTGATTATTTTTTAGCTCGAGTACAGCGTGAGGCACGTACCAATTAAAGAGAGTGTTACTTCCATCAGCATCCTTAGCACGATCAATTAAAATCCAGTTCTTTGTAACGAAAACTCGCAAAGGATTAATTTCACAGTCGTCAGGCTCAGCACCCAAGGCTATTACATCATTGTTTCACTATTTACACCATGCTGAATTACTGATTTTGTTATACGGAGCATACCTCCGCATGGCATGTCGATGGAGCGACTATGAAACCCCTGATCACCAAGTAGGTAAACGTTTTCTAGAATAGTCTCTTTTGCACGGCTTTTCAGGATATGACCCGAGCTATTTACATTACGAATGGTCGAGCGGCGCATAATCAAAGAATCTATGTTGCCGGCATAAAGGCCATGCCCATAGGTATCTGATTGGTTATTCAGAACTATGTTTTCGATCAGACTGTCTTCGACAATTAATCGGCCACCACGATCGTCTGTCAGGATACCCATAATACTATTGCTTAAATGGCTACGCCGGACAGTCAGATGAAAATTACTGCCTTCAGCTTTAATACCGGCACAACTGTCAACGAGACAGCCCGCCTTGCGCCCCTCACCGTAAAAATCTTCAATCACCACCGTACAACCATCACAATTAACGTTAATGATTCCTTTATCCTCAGCCACTCCCAAAAGCTTCACATCCTTGAGATTTACAGTGAGAGATTTGTTTATAGAAAGCCCCTTACCATAGGAGCCTGGTGGAACTGACACAACTGAACCTGACTTAGCATCACTAATTAAACTATCCAGATTAGTTTTAGAAAGCTCCACCCCGGGCATGGCTGCAGGGTGCTTATATACCCAGACACCCGTAGTATGAAGTGAAAGTCCGACGAAAATATCGTGTGCAGAAATATATTGCCATTTAGAATAGACATTCTTATTTCCTGAGGGGGGACCAGCACCTGTCCAGTCATAGAGAGTCCATCCCGACTCAGGTGTACGCATGTCAATCGCAAGAATCCTTTCCCTCCCGTCCCATGAGAATACATCACCTTTATTGTCAACAGCCAGAGATTTACCATGAAGTCTCTTTTGTGGCGCCTCAATTAATTTAGAAGACTTGGTTTCCAAATTGCTGATTAATAGGGTGTCGTGATACATCGACATGATCAGCCCCATCGGATGGAATTCAGCCAGGCCGTCACCTAAATCATCCTCTTCCCAAAGGCGTTTACCTATGGTTCCGCTGGATGGATCAAAGGAATAAAAGCTTGTCGAATTACCAACCATCATCATTCCGTCTGGTAGTTCCAATGATCGCGGATAATTTAGATCAAGACCGCCAGGTGTCACCAGACGGCGCCAGGTCAGAGGAGCCAGACCATTTCTTCTCTTGTGGCGTGAAGGATTAAATTCGAAAATACCACTGACTTCAGATAATAACCGCGGGCCTCCTTTAAGATGACTTCTTCTGCTATCAAAACACGAACCGTATGCCGCATGATCCGCTATTAAAAAAACAGTCCTAGTTTTTTTACTGAATTGTATACCGTCATATGTGTGAGGGGCGCCTGGAACGCTACGTAAATCAGGTACCCAACATTTGGTAGGTTCGTCTTCTTCAGGATTCTGGATAAAAAAAGTAAGCGGGGAAGGATTGGTAAGCCGCGTCCAGTTTCCGTTTCTTAAATTGAATTCATATACTTCATTTCCCCCATAATCAGTATGACCACCACCCATGAAATAGAATAATAAATTTTTCTCATCGAAAGCAGCTCCGTTCCAGGCATCCAGCACGGAGATTGGCCCGCTATACATAAAAGTTCTATCATCTAAATCCGACGGCCAGACTGCAGAAATTGAGGGGTGCTTACCCGGTAAACGAATTTCGCACCAACCCCCACCCTGTTTTTCAAGTCTGGTCTTACAATCGAAAAAATTAGCCCCCCTTTGAACCGGAGGAAGTGCAAAGGTTGCGGTTGCAGCAGAAGCTAAAGATAAGGTCGACTCAAGACTTATCCAGAACAAGATAATTATTGTAGCGTTAATGCGAATCATAGCAAAAATTAAACTTCCAATTAATCGGATCAATCCGGTAACAGTAACATTTTATTATACCCGCCACGCTTTAAATCTCAGTAACTACCAATAGGGTTCTTCATAGTGACCGACAGATAAAGCCTGCACAGTTCCTTTTGAATCAATTTTCCTAAGATCGATCGTACTGTACAGGAGCTGATAATATATATATCACTATATAGATAATAATTAATTGGACTTATCAGTGTATTGAGTACATTCTTGAAAATATAGCAGTCATTAATTAAGGAGAAAGAAAATGGAATTTATCTGGGAATATATCGCTATCTCTGTTCCTAACCAGATCAGACAAAGCTGCCAACAACGCCGTGAAGTTGCAAGGTTAATTGCAGAGCAGATGCGCTAAGGATTCAATAATGGATAAGATAAGATAGCAAGCCTCTTATGACTACCTTACGTCCAATAAAATTATATGTAGAGGACACAGAAGAAAATGGATACCACCACTGCCGATCTTACTTTAGTCAGGCGAACCAAGTCAGGTGACCGTTACGCCTTCGATATGTTAATGCTTAAACATCAGCGAAAGCTTGCACGTGTGATTTCCCGATATCTCAAATTGCCCCAGCATATTGAAGACATAGTTCAGGAGGCTTTTATCAAGGCATACCTTGGAATCATGTCTTTTCGTGAAGATAGCCGGTTTTCTACCTGGTTACATCGGATCGGAGTAAATACAGCCATAGACTTCCTGGCAGCTGAGCGCAGGCGTATACCGCTTGATCAGCCGCCGCTAAGGGCAGACTCCAATGAGCCCATTGCCATAGAAATTGTAGATGATAATAATCCGGAGCAACTCCTGGCAACTCAGCAAATTAACGGAACGGTTACCAAAGCATTGAAGAAATTACCAAAGGAATTACGTTTGGCAATTACTCTAAGAGAATTTGATGGATTAAGCTATGAAGAAATTGCAGCTATTATGGATTGTCCCATTGGAACAGTACGCTCTAGAATATTTCGTGCGCGTGAAAATATATCAGCTATACTGCGTCCATTCAGATTGAACCTAAACTGTGATAGTAACAATTTTTAAAACTCATAAGCTATCATAGATATTTCCGGTTGTTTACAAATAACTCCAGGATATTCTATTAATTTTTCTATGGCCTCAGGATCAAAGAAAATTATCATCGCAGCACTGATAGGCAATACGCTAATTTCCATAACGAAATTTGTTGCCGCAAGCATGACTGGCAGCTCTGCTATGTTATCAGAGGGAATTCACTCTATAGTAGATACAGGAAATCAGATTCTTCTTCTCTACGGATTAAAGCGTGCCGCACAACCTGCCAGTCCACAATTTCCATTTGGGCATGGAAAAGAAATATATCTATGGAGTTTTGTCGTTGCCATTCTGATTTTCGCTGTTGGTGCGGGAATTTCAATTTATGAGGGTATTGATCATATTCGTCACCCCTCCACACTACATGACCCTACCGTTAATTATATTGTACTGGGACTTGCTATGATTTTTGAAGGAGGCGCTCTTTATTTTGCCTTGACAGAATTTAATAAAGTCAGAGGATCATACAGCTATGTTGAAGCTGTCCAACGCGGGAAAGACCCTTCTATGTTTGTGGTTCTGTTTGAAGACTGTGCTGCCATGCTTGGATTATTTGTCGCATTGGCAGGGATTATATTGGCACAAATCACGGGAAATTCTTTATGGGATGGGGTAGCCTCTGTCATTATCGGACTAATTCTTGCTTTCACTGCAGTTTGGCTGGCTCATGAAACAAAAGGCCTCCTGATAGGAGAAGGTGCAAATAAAGATATCGTAGAAGGTATTCATAGAATTGCATCAGAGCAGGAATCAATTGAAAAAATAAATGAGGTTCTTACACTTCATATGGGTCCGGAGTTTATTCTGGTTAATATGAGTATTTCTTTCAAGAGTCATTTGCCTGTTGGCAACATAGAAAAAGCAATAGAGATCATTACAAAAGATATCAAAGAAGAATTTCCTATGGCAAAGAAAGTATTCATTGAAGCTGAATCAGCTAAATAAAAACCGAATGAAATACTTATTCTGATGCCACGATACAACAATCAGAAACTGAGCCTCAATAAAATTGTTTTTGCGACAATATGCCACATTCAAAATTTATAAGAACTTGTGCTAAAATCCCCAGCCAACTTGATGAGTAAGACACTAACTGAGTTGGCTTATCTGACATAATTTCATTTTTAACTAAGTTTTAAGGAGAATACTGTTGATGTTGAAGACACTACTTATGGCGTTACTATCTTGTAACCTCTTTTTCTTTTCATCTGTTCTGTTGGCAGAAGAACCTATCCAACCGATTAAAGTAGCCGCACCAAAAAATAAGGGAATGGTTGAACTAGGAAAAATGCTCTTTTTTGATCCACGCCTATCTAAATCTGGATTTATTTCCTGTAATTCGTGTCACAACCTGAGCATGGGTGGAACAGATAATATAAAAACTTCTATAGGACATAAGTGGCAACATGGACCCATAAATGCGCCAACAGTGCTAAATTCCAGCATGAATTTAGCTCAGTTCTGGGATGGTCGTGCCAAAGGCTTGAAGGAGCAGGCAGGAGGACCAATTGCTAATCCCGGTGAAATGGCATTTACTCATAAACTAGCTGTGGATGTTTTACGTTCAATTCCACAATACCGTGGTCGTTTTAAACAAGTATTCGGAGCAGAGCAGATCTCTATTGATATGGTAACAGATGCTATTGCGGCATTTGAGGAAACTCTGGTTACACCTGACTCACGCTTTGATAAGTGGCTTAAAGGCGACAAGAAATCCATTAGCCAGGCTGAACTGGAAGGTTATAAATTATTTAAAGAAAGTGGCTGTGTTTCTTGTCATCATGGTACAGCTGTTGGTGGAACTTCTTTCCAGAAAATGGGAGTTCTTACCCCCTACAAGACAGCAAGTAAGGTAGAAGGACGTAAAGAAGTAACGGGCAAGGATACAGATCGTTTTGTATTCAAGGTACCAACTCTCCGTAACGTAGAACTAACTTATCCCTATTTTCATGATGGTGCAGCAGCTACTTTAGAAGAAGCAGTGAACACAATGGGCCGATTACAACTTGGGCACAATTTTAGTATTGAAGAAAATGCCAAGATCGTGGCATTCTTAAAAACATTAACCGGGAAACAACCTGACTTTAAATTGCCAACCCTTCCGCCTTCCGTAAATGAAACCCCGAAACCCGAACCATTTGACTAATGTATTAAAATAGGTTTCCTCCAAATTCAATTGGCAGCTTTAAGGCTGCCAATTGTTCTTTGGGATAGATAAATCAAAAAATTTGATATGTATAAACTATTATTAATTCTAATTCTGGCAGTTGTCAGTAGTAATGCGTTGGCAGAGTGGACACTTGTGCAGACCGGGAAAGAATCCAATGAATATGTCGACCCTGCTACTATCCGAGTATCAGGCAATCTGGCCAAAATGTGGAGTTTGACAAATATCTCAAAAAATATAAAAAATATAATCCCCAGAGAAAAAGCCTTTGCTGTTAAAACAGTACACGAATATGACTGTAAAGAACATAAAAGCAGATTACTTTTTGCTGCCTGGTATAACGATTATATGGGAACCGGTGGAATTGAGCGTTCGTCTGAAAGCCCTGATGCCAAATGGAAGGCAGTAACACCCGGTATCAGAGAGTCTTGCTGGAAAATAGCATGTGGAAAATAGATTAAATCTCTCAGGATAATTCAGATCCTTAGTCTGGAGGACTAAACTGCCTATTACTTAAATCATATTTATCTTTACCCCAACCCCGGCATTGCCCACCTTCAAAAGTGGAAGATATTACTCTTCTATCCTGAATCTCAAACGTAGTTTCGCAGGTAGCTCTTGCCTCCATCAGTCCGAACATAGCTGTATCTGATTTAGAATAAATTAGATGCCTACTATCCCCAGATTCATGAATCTTAGATGGTATCCCCCACGTTCTGATTAATTCAGCTTCTGGTATTCCATGATAAGACTCAACCATACTGTTATAGGCTGTAAATGTTGCACAGCCAGATAATATAAACATAAATGATACTATTATTTTCATCGTTACTAATTGAGATACTATCAGAACAGCTGTTTTTCCCAGTCAGTTGTACATTATTGAGAATTCACTTTTGTTTTTGCGGTGTAACTCAGGGATAACTTTACATGGATAGTTTAGATAATGAAAACAAATGCAAGCTAAGTTGATAGATTGCCTATTTATCAGAATAAGAAAAGGTCACCTAACCTTGGATTAACCTATCTTCCCATCAATGAAGCCTCTACGTTTATTTTTCTTTTCCCATTTCTAGAAATATGTAACATATTTAGAATCAAATATGACAAAATAATTGTGAATTCCCAGAAATAATTTAATATGGCGCTTAGCCAACCTTCATCAGACAAGCGGACTGATCTCTAAGTCCTTTTTTATGAAGTAAAAAAATAAGAAGCATATTCACATGACCATAGATCCATCGATTTCCTACCATCTAGATGAGTTAGAAATAGCAAAATCCCCAAACTCACCTAAGTATAGTAGGCCGGAGTTTTCTGGTGACGACCAAGCAATTCTTGATATTGGCTGTGGAATTGGACAAACTTTTGTTGCTTTGCCTAAACTTCATGGTCGACTTCTTATTGGATTTGATGTTGACCTTAAGTGTTTAACCTATGGTAGTAGTAGCTTTGATTATATCATTTTTGTAAATGGAACCGCTGAGCAATTGCCTTTTAGCAACAAATTATTTGATCTGGTTGTTTCAAGGGTTAGTTTGCCATATACGAATATTCCACATACCTTGGCCGAAATAGAAAGAGTGCTTAAAAAAGATAGTAGAGTATGGATCACCCTTCACTCGTTTTCCATGACCTGGAAAAATCTTGTTGCCTCGTTACGGAAATTTATGATTAAGGATATCATCTATCGGTGTTATGTTATTCTTAATGGAGTCATATTTTCTTTTTCTGGAATTCAATTTCCTTTCTTAAAAAAAAGAAAATACGAATCTTTCCAAACAATATCAGGAATGAAAAAACCATGGCTAAGACTGGATTAACAGATATTTGATTCGAGAAGAAAGGGGAAGCCAACTTATTTACAGCACGCAAGAGTGCATGACAAATTGACCATGTCGGTTTAATGAAAGTTTCAGATCTTACGCATGCGATTGATGATAGCTGTCCTTTTGACAAAGTGTTAGCGCTAACACCAGTATCTGTAAAAGCACCCTGGAAGCCTTGGTCTGTATTAGAAATGCTACTCATCAAAATTGCTAGAGTTTTCATAGAGCTTTTAATTAACCAAGAGTGTCCCTTTCTGGCACAAAGCAGACATTCAGATAAATTCAGACTGTGCCAATAGTGTGCCAGAAGAAGAAAATTGAGCAGACTGTTATGTCTAACTCATTGAATTGATGGTGGCGAATCAGGGATTTGAACCCCGGACCAACGGATTATGATTCCGCTGCTCTAACCACTGAGCTAATTCGCCACTTGAAGTGATCTTTACTAATCAACACCTCATGATTATAGATAACATCATCAGGGCGCTAATTGTAACCCGAAATAAACCTGTTTGGCACTGTTACTGTGAACAGATTGTGAACCCGTTTGGCTGATATTAAGATTTAGTACAATTATTTTAATATGCATATAATATTCCCACAGAATCTTTGTATTCAGTCCAGGTATTAAATCAACTTTACTTTATCGCGACAGATACCAAGCACCTGTATAATCTATCTATGAAATTTGATGTGGTAATTATAGGCGGCGGAATTGTTGGATCAAGCTTGGCTCTAGCTCTAAAAGATAGTGGCCTAAATATTGCATTGGTTGAATCTCGCCCCCCCTCTACTTTTCCTGACGATAAAAGCTGGGACAGTAGAATCTATGCAATAAGTCCTGGTAGTGTCTCATTTTTAGAAGATCTGGAGGTTTGGACAGCAATTAACAGAAATCGTATTACTCCAGTCCATGAAATGGAGATATTCGGTGATGATGATTCTGCACGTCTCGATTTTAGTGCCTACGATGCAGGAATGACAGAGCTGGCATTTATAGTTGAAAACCGACAACTGCAAACAGCGGCATGGAATGAGCTTGAAAAACAGAGAACAAAAATAAAAGTTTTTTGTCCTATGCAATGTACTTCCATAGAATGGAATGAAACTCACGCTAATGTTCGGCTGTCAAATGGAAAATTGTTACAAACCGTACTGATTATTGGCGCAGATGGTGTGAATTCGTGGGTACGAAATCAAGTAAAAATTGAAGTTTCGCAACACTCATATCAACAAGGTGCAATGGTTGCAAATTTCAGTACAGAACTGTCTCATCGGAATATCGCCCACCAATGGTTTCGTCGTGATGGTGTACTCGCCTTATTACCTTTACCTGGTAAACTGGTATCCATGGTGTGGTCAGCCAATGAGGAACAGTCTACCCGTCTACTTAGCTTATCCGAGACAGATATCTGCCAACAGGTTGAAGAAGCCTCCAGCCATACGCTGGGTAAACTACAACTAATTACGAAGCCTGTTTCCTTTCCACTAAATTTTGTACATGTGAAAAATTTGATAGGACCACGTCTTGCCCTCATAGGAGATGCTGCTCACGGCATCCATCCTCTTGCCGGGCAGGGTGTAAACTTGGGCCTACGTGATGCACGTAAACTAGTTTCAACTATTATTGAACGGGGGCCCAGGTCGGATTGTGGCGACTATATGCTGCTCCGCCAGTACGAGCGGGCACGAAAGGAAGATATTCTGGCGATGGAGTTTACTACAGATAACTTACAAAAATTATTTAACAATGAAAATCCAACAATTGCCCGCCTGCGTAATTTGGGGTTGGGAATCACTAATCAATTTCCATTATTAAAAAAACGTCTTATGCGACATGCGCTAAATTAAGAAAGAAAATAACGGGCTTTATAAATTAGCATCATAATTCATAAATTTAAATACACACCATGCACATTAAATTATTCCTTCTCTCCTTACTGATATATATATTTTCCGGCATAGTACACGCTGATGAAGCGTCATTAAAAAAATCACTCCGCACTTATTTTCCTAATGAGAAAATTGAGGTACTAAAGAAGATGCCTTCTCTGCAGTTATATGAAGTTGTGGTTGGAGATCAACTTTTTTATGTTGATGAAAAGGCAAATTACTTTTTTTCTGGCTATCTGTTTGATCTAAAGAATGAGAGAAATCTCACTGAAGAACGTTTGCAGGAAATAAGGGGTGCGCGACGAGTAGATATTAATTCTCTACCTCTTGAATATGCAATTAAAGAAGTTAAAGGTAATGGTAAACGTAAACTTGTTATTTTCTCTGATCCTAATTGTGGCTATTGCAAGCGTCTGGAAAAAGAACTGGTTCATATTAACAATGTCACTATCTATACATTGCTCTACCCAATACTTAATGGATCCAAAGAAATTGCCGAAGCAATATGGTGCTCAGATAACAGGTTGGAATCCTGGAATAATTTTATGTTAAATGGTGTAAGGCCTGCTGGAACAAGTTGTGAAACACCAATTGATACCCTCCTTCAAACTGGTAAAAAATATGGATTCAATAGCACTCCGACAATAGTATTTGCTAATGGAACGATTGTACCGGGAATGATATCTGCAGAAATGATTGAGAAGAAACTAAACGAACCTACAAACTAATGATCAGGGTAAGCTCTCTATGGAATCAGAGCTTGCTGCACATAACTATTTGGCATAAGCACCCACATCTTCCCGATTTGTTTCATTTTTCCCGCCTGGTTTGCAGCCTCCTTGCCAAAACCCCAGAAGAAATCTGCGCGAACACCACCTTTGATGGCGCCACCAGTATCCTGAGCTATCATTAACCGATGAAGTTTCTTATTACTGTTAGGCCATGTAGTTGAGAGAAATACTGGTGCCCCCTGTGGAATAACACGAGGATCAATAGCGAGACTTCTTCCTGCAGTTAAGGAAACTCCCAGCGCCCCAATCGGCCCCGATATGCCTGCAGGTAGTTCACGAAAGAAAACGTAACTTGGATTCTGATGTAGTAGCTCATTCAATTTTTCAGGGTTCCTTATACCCCATGCTTTAATTCCTTGCATGGAGGCTTTATCCAAAGATAGTTCTCCGCGTTCAACCAGCAATTTTCCAATAGACTGATAGGGATGACCATTTTGGTCCTGGTAACCCACCCGCACAATTTCGCCATTGGCCATTTCTACTCGTCCTGATCCCTGAATTTGCAGGAAGAATAACTCAACAGCATCCTCAACCCATAAAAACTCATATCCTTGTAAATGAGATGGATCACCTTCGATCTCTGCACGACTGTAATAAGGAACTATTCTTCGACCTTCCAATCGTCCTCTTAACCGTAAATTTTTAAGCTTCGGATATACCTTGCCCAAATCTACAATAAGTAGTTCTTTGGGCACAGTATAGAGAGGGAAACGATAACGACCTGATGATTTACGACTACCTTTTAATAATGGTTCGTAATATCCGGTGATAAGACCATCGCTATCACCATTAGAATTTAATACCTGATATGGTTTGAAATAATGTTCAAAGAATTTACGTAATGCAGCGTTATCACTTTTCTGTATTGAAGCTGCAAGATTACAAGTTTCCATCCATAGCTTCTGATTCCTTAAAACGTTACAGCTCTGCAGAAAAGCATCCAAAGCCGGACGAATATCGTCAAGCTCCCAACCGGGCAATGCACTCCAATTTGTTACTTTTAATATCGCCACGTCTGGTGAGACAACATGAGGCGGAACAACTGGTGTTAGCGACTTCTCTGGATCAGTAAAAGGAATTATTGGCTCGGTTGAACAGGCATTAAGCAGCAGTATGAGCGTGACACTAAGAAATCTTAATTGGTTTTTCATTGAATATTGGTTAAAGTTGTACTTTATAAATATACAGGAACCTTTAAAAAATGTGGGTAATACTACTGGAAATAGGTGTAGCAGTAACATTGTTCTTCATTATCATATGGTGGACTTTGCCCCGAAAAAAAAACAACAAGAAAAAAGACTGATATTGAATATTAGAACGTCTCTGATTCCTACTGATGTATGTAGTCAATAATAAAACTATGTTCGTTTATGACTACATGTTAAGAAGCATGATCATAACAGCTCTCTACTCTCTTATAGCTGATGCCAAATTAGTTTTGTGCAAATAATCTAATAGTAAGCATTCCCAGTACTGTCATCACCAGTGAACCAAAAAGATGAGAAGAAATTATGGCGAAAGCCCAGCTATATTGCTCACGTAATAACAGCGTAACAGTTTCAACAGAGAATGTAGAAAAAGTAGTTAGCCCACCTAAAAACCCGGTAATAATAAACAACCGAGCCTCTGGAGGTACTGTAGTGTTATGAAAAAAATATTCGGCTGCTATACCAATAAAATAACAACCAACCAGATTTGCTGCCAGAGTACCAAAAGGAAGAGTCGGGAAAATTGAATTTAACATCAAGCCGAATCCCCAGCGAATCCATGCCCCCAACGCCGCACCCACTCCTATTGCAATTAACGCGTAGATACCCATTCATCACCCAGAAATTAATGATCTTTGAAGATACAGTAATGATAAGCGCTAGTTATCATATAGTATGTACATAAATATATGATATTTAAATATCGGGTCTATGTAGGTATGGCCTTTAACTTTTACTTTCCCGTAACATTTCAGCTGCATGTTTACGGGTAGTTCCAGTAATTTTCACACCACCCAACATGCGTGCAATTTCTTCGATTCGTTCCTCATCCTTAAGCACAGTAACATGACTCAGGACATTTCCACCATTGTCCGGATCACCGGATTTCGCAACCTGCCATTGCTGATTTCCTGCAGAGGCGACTTGTGCCAGATGTGTAACACACATCACCTGGCGTTCTGCACCTAATTTCTTTAATAGCTCTCCGACAATCTCTGCAATTCGTCCACCTATACCTGCATCAATCTCATCAAATATCAGCGTTGGCACTACACCAACCTTACTGGTAATGACCTGTATCGCCAAACTTATACGCGATAATTCTCCACCAGATACAACTTTTGCCAGGGGACGTAGAGGCATCCCCTGATGAGGAGATACTTCAAATTCAATTTGTTCCATACCGTGTGCATTCCCTTGCTCCAAAGGCGCTTGTGTAACAGAAAATTTTCCGCCCTCCATCGCTAAAGTCTGCATTGCAGCAGTAACCTGCTGAGTAAGTTTCCTGGCTGCGCCATCTCTAACTACACTCAATTTTTTTGCAAGTTTTAAGTATACATCTTTAGCAATTGCTTCCTCCTTCATCATCGCTTCACCATCACCAATTTGGTTAAGTCCATCTAACTTCTCAGTAAACGTTTTTAATAAATTTGGTATTTCATCCGGGACAACACGATATTTTCTGGCAGCAGCATGAACCACAGATAACCGTTCTTCCATTTCTCGCAGGATTCTTGGATCGAGATCAAGACCTTGCTTATAGCGTCCCAACTCATAGACTGCTTCTTGCAGCTGAATCTGTGCAGAATCCAGCATATCAAGCACACCTTTTAGGCCGATATCGTATTGAAGCAACCCTTTTAAACGGGAAGTAGCTAAATTAATCTGAACAAGAGAAGCTGATTCACTCTCTGATAAAATCTCTAAGCACGTATGAACAGCCTCTAATAAGCTTGCGGAATGAGATAAACGACTATGATCAGACTTAAGAGTCTGCCACTCATCAGGTGAAAAATTTAATGTTAAAAGCTCCCGACTTTGTAATTCTAACTGTTCTCTCTCCTGTTCAAATGAAGTAGTATTCTGCTCCCATTCTATACGACGCTTTTGTAAACTTTGCCAACGACGATAACCTGTGGCCACAGCCTGTGCAAGCTCACGACTTCCAGAGAATGCATCTAATAAATCTCGTTGCTCTTCAGTACGTAGTAATGATTGATGATCATGCTGTCCATGTATATCCACTAATTTTCCTCCCACCATACGTAGTTGTTGTAGGGTGGCAGGACGACCATTAATAAAGCCGCGAGAACGGCCGCCAGTTTCTATTACCCGGCGCATTAAACACACATTGTCGTCATCTCCATGTCCTTCCAGATCGTTTTCGCGTAACCATGCCAGTAATTCCGGAGATTCGCTCACATCAAATTCTGCACTTATTTCAGCACGCTTACTACCATTGCGTACCTGACCTGCATCACTGCGTTCACCTAATGAAAGTGAAAGCGCATCTATCAAAATCGACTTTCCTGCCCCGGTTTCTCCCGTAAGAACAGTAAATCCACGGCCAAACTCCACCTCCATCCGATCAACAATGACAAAATCCTGAATATTTAAAAACCTTAGCATAGTGATAAATAAACGGCTTATTTATAGGAAAATCCACTCCATCCAAGCTTTTCTCGCAACATACGATAGTAGCTGTGACTGGAGGAATGCAATAATCTTACAGTGTGAGGAGAACGACGAATTACAACCTTATCACTTTCATCCAAGTCAAAATGAGAATGACTGTCTGAGTGGATACGCGCACCTTCAGTACGGTGCATCAAAACTTCCACCGTAGCCTCCGGCCCTACCACGATAGGTCGGTTACTTAATGTATGCGGGCTAACCGGCACCAAAGCAATCAAATCGAGTCTGGGGTGTAAAATCGGGCCACCACATGATAAGGCATAAGCTGTAGAACCTGTAGGAGTTGCTATTATCAGACCATCTGATCGTAAAGAATATACATATTCTCCATCGATATGCACTTCAAATTCAATCATACCCCCACCAATCCCCCTATTTACAGCCACATCATTGAATGCTAAAGCACTAAACAAACTATCTTTACCACGTATCACTTCAGCAGAAAGTAACATACGTCTCTCAGTAACATAATTACCATCAAGAATGGAATTTAAAGTCTCCAGCATAGTATCAATAGAAAGGTCTGTGAGAAATCCAAGCCGGCCCTGGTTAATTCCAACCAGCGGCACATCAAAAGGAGCCAGCCTGCGTGCAATATTTAGCATGGTGCCATCACCACCTAGAACAACCGCCAGATCAGCCTTCGAACCAATCTCATCCAAAGTCAGAATTGGATATTTTTTCTCTGGAACATGTGGCGCAGTAAGGCTGTCCAATACTACAATACGATTGCGACTTTCTATGAATTTTCCCAGACGCAGAAGTGGCGTCATAATTTCGGGATTATCATTCTTACCAATTAGGGCTATAGTTTTAAATAAAGAATTCATCACAAAGTTAAACCTAAACCAATCATAATATAAATTTTGGTAGTGCTACTATCATGATTAAACCATATTGGACATCACGTGACAAAGAATTCAAATTCAGAATAGATAAACTTTCTTTGCTTATCCTTGGGCCCAGAATCCCCAATCCTGGTGTAGAATATTTGAATGCTTAATGAGCGCGCCCAAATCTTACTCAAAACACTGGTTGAACGCTATATCAGAGAAGGTCATCCGGTAGGATCTCGTTCACTTTCCAAATTTTCAGGATTGGATCTGAGCCCTGCTACCATACGTAACGTTATGGCAGATCTTGAGGAAATGGGTTTTGTTACCAGCCCCCATACCTCCTCAGGACGTATCCCTACTCCACGTGGCTATCGTTTATTTGTGGATACTTTACTGGTTGTAAAGCCTCTTGATTCTATCGAAATTCATCACCTAAAAGATCAATTGCCCCAGAATAACCCATCTCGCCTGATCAATTCAGCGTCACAGTTACTGTCTGAGTTAACACATTTTGCGGGTATAGTTGTGACCTCCAAAGGTAACAATACAGCATTTCGTTATATTGAATTCATGGCTTTGTCTGAAAAACGTATTCTACTCATTATTGTCACCCCTGAAGGTGACGTACAAAACCGAGTGCTTTTTACTGACAGAATCTATAGTCAAACAGAATTAGTAGAAGCTACTAACTTCATCAACCAGAATTATGCTGGCTGTGCATTGAAAGAAATCCGGATCCGTCTCCGTAACGAACTAAAGAAACTACACCATGACATGACCAGCCTTATGACAGCAGCTATTGAGGCCGGTAGTGAAGCAATTAATGAGAGTAATGAAACCATGGTAGTGACAGGCGAACGTAGACTACTTGATGTACAGGACTTATCAAGTAATATGGCAAGCCTGAAAGAGCTATTTGGCTTATTTGAGCAAAAAACTGCATTACTAAGATTATTAGAGTTTAGCCGCCAGGCACAAGGTGTACAGATATTCATCGGAGGCGAATCAGATACGGCCACTCTAGATGAAGTCAGCGTTGTCACCTCACCCTACGAGGTAGATGGAAAAATTGTCGGTACAGTTGGTGTGATTGGTCCTACTCGAATGGCTTACGAACGTGTTATTCCAATTGTAGACGTAACAGCCAAGTTACTTTCCAGCGCATTGTCACGTCATTAATTGACCGACGTGACTCATCGATACTGTCATAGATTCAGCAATGATTTTTTTCTGTAATATAATTAAAAACCAACCTGATGTCTTCTGAACCTATTTATCAACATGGCTCTTCTGGTAAAACTGGTATCCTGCTAGTAAATCTTGGTACTCCAGATGCACCAACCCCGAAAGCACTGAAACCGTACCTTAAGGAATTTCTAAGTAACTCCAGGGTAATTGAAATCCCTAAATGGATTTGGTGGCCAATACTGAACATCATCATCCTAAATACTCGCCCCAAGAAGTCCGCAGAGAAATATTCTTTAATCTGGACAAAAGAGGGCTCACCGTTGAAAGTTCATACTGAGCGACAGGCCAAATTGTTGCTAGGGCTCATTGGAGAACGTATTAAACCAGCACCATTGGTAGAATATGCTATGAGTATAGGAAACCCATCTATTTCAGAGGTCCTAGTACGAATGAAACAACATGGTTGTGAACGTATCCTGGTATTACCGCTCTATCCCCAATATGCAGCTAGCAGCACCTCAGCAGCACTTGACGGTGTATTTGCCCAGTTAAGAAAAATACGCAATGTCCCGGCTATCCGGACAGTCAAACATTATCATGATCATCCTGGTTATATTAATGCCCTCGCACAAAATGTGCGTGATTATTGGATGAAAACCGGGGAACCAGACAAACTGATCATGAGTTTCCACGGTGTGCCCCGCTTCACTCTGGACAAGGGTGATCCTTACCACTGCGAATGTCAGAAAACAGGCAGACTTTTAGCTGAAGCACTTAACCTGGATACAGAAAAATTCAAAATTTGCTTTCAATCCCGTTTTGGTCGGACTGAATGGTTAAGGCCGTATACGACGGATATACTAGAACAACTTGGTAAACAGAATACCAGACGAATTGATGTAGTTTGCCCCGGTTTTGTTTCTGACTGTCTTGAAACACTGGAAGAAATAGCTATAGAAGGCAAGACCACATTCATTCAGGCCGGAGGTCAAGAATTTAATTATATCCCTTGTCTTAATGAACGTGATGACTGGATACATGCCTTAGCTGATATTGCTCTCACTAATTTAGAAGGCTGGCTTGGCTTAGAAGAATCAAAAGAAAACGCTGAACAATCACGGCAGCTGGCAGTAAAAATGGGAGCAAAAGAATAATGAGAAAAATAATTCGTGCAGAGAGTCTAAAGATTTTCTACTGTGAATTGTTCCATTCGATTTTACCTTAGTTTTTGTTCTTCCTGTTTTTCTCAAACCAGCTTCGAACGAATTGTATAATACCCGGAACTATTGAAATAAAAACAATACCGAGGATGAAAAAAGAAAGATTATTCTTAACTATAGGTACATTTCCAAAGAAATAACCACCAAAAATAAAGAAGTTGATCCAGAATAAACTACCAATTGCGCTATATGACATAAAAGTCGTATAAGTCATACGTCCAATACCTGCAACAAATGGTGCAAAAGTACGAATAATGGGCAGGAAACGTGCAAATATTATAGTCTTTCCACCATGCTTCTTATAAAATAAATTGGTCTTATCCAGGTGTTTACGATTTAATATGCGCGAGTCAGTCCGCGAGAAAATCTTTGGTCCTAAATAACGCCCGATCCAATAATTTGTATTATCGCCAGTAAAGGCAGCAAGCATTAAAAGTATTACCAGAAACTGAACGTCCATCACACCATTTGCTGCGATTGCACCCGCAACAAACAGTAGAGAATCCCCTGGTAGAAAGGGCATTATAACCAATCCGGTCTCACAGAAAATAATCAAAAATAAGATAAGGTAAATCCAGTTTTCGTAATTTTCAATCAGCCAGATAAGATGGCGGTCCAAATGCAGAACGATATCGATGAAGTCGGTAAGAAGTTCCAAAGCGTCCTAATAAAAAACGTGATAAATCGATGGCTAAAATTAAGGTACAGCTTCTGCTTCTTTCTCTTTCTTTTCTACTTTAACAAGATCCTCACGTGAAACGCCCAGAAGCATGACTATAGGGCTTGCTACCAGAACCGCAGAATATATACCGAATAAGATTCCAATAGTAAGTGCCAAAGCAAAGTAATGCAGCGCCTCACCACCAAAAAAAAGCATTGAACATACTGCCATCTGGGTGCAACCATGGGTAATAATAGTACGCGACATGGTGCGGGTAATTGCATTGTCAATAACCTGCGCTACTGAAGTCTTACGCATCTTACGAAAGTTTTCACGTATCCGATCAAACACTACTACCGATTCATTTACCGAATAACCCAGAATCGCCAGTACTGCAGCAAGCACTGTTAATGAAAACTCCCACTGAAAAAAAGCAAAAAAGCCGAGAATTATTACTACGTCATGCAAATTAGCAATAATGGCGGCAACACCAAATTTCCATTCGAAACGAACAGCAAGGTATGCAATAATTCCTAATGAAACCACCAGCAGGGCAAGTGCACCATTCTCAACTAATTCTTCACCTACTTGTGGACCAACAAACTCCACTCGACGCATTTCTACTGTACTGTCGTCCTGACGTAACGCTTTCATAACAATCTCTGACAACTGAGCGCTAGATATTTCCGGCTTAGCAGGCAAGCGTATTAGTACATCACTGGAGGTCCCAAAATTCTGGACACTAGCATCCGACATTTCAATTCCGGCAAGGGTATTCCGCACCCTGTTCAGATCAGCAGCCTGACTGTAGCCAACTTCCATCACGGTTCCACCGGTAAAATCGACACCTAAGTTCAATCCCTTAGTAACGAGAAAAAATATGGCAATAATGAAAGTTGCGAGTGAAATAGTGGTGGTATATTTACCCCAGCTCATAAAGGGAATATCACGCCTGAATCTGAAAAACTCCATATAGACCCTTTAAACTCTTACAAAATTAGTAGTTACCATCTATAACACCAGATATCATCACTTGCCGCTTGCCGGCTTCCATACCTGGCCAATAGGAACAGTCTCCAGTTTTCTACGTTTCCCGTACAACAGATTAACCAGAGAGCGTGAAACCATAATTGCGCTAAACATTGAAGTCAAAATTCCCAGACACAATACTACTGCAAAACCTTTCACCGGGCCGGAACCAAAGGCAAATAATGCAATACCAGCAATCAAGGTGGTAATATTTGCATCCAATATCGTGCCAAACGCTCGCTCGTATCCGGCATTAATTGCTGCCTGTGGCGAGATACCATTCCGTAACTCATCACGAATACGTTCGTTTATCAGCACATTAGCATCGATAGCCATACCTATTGTAAGTGCTATTGCCGCCATGCCGGGAAGCGTTAAGGTGGCCTGTAAGATTGAAAGAAGACCAATAAGTAGTAACAAATTTACACCAAGCGCAGTTACTGAGATAAAACCAAAAATCAAATAATAAGCAGTCATAAAAATAGCAATGGCCGCGAAACCATATAAAGTCGAATTAAATCCACGAGAAATATTTTCTGCGCCGAGACTAGGACCTACAGTTCGCTCTTCAATAATATCCATTGGTGCCGCTAGCGCACCGGCACGTAGCAACAGTGAAACATCTTTTGCTTCCCCTATAGTCATATTTCCTGTAATTTGCACTCTTCCACCGGCTATCTCTTCACGTATTACCGGTGCAGTAATTACCTCCTTCTGATTCTTCTCAATCAAGAGTATTGCCATACGCTTACCGACATTTTCTCGAGTCAGTTGCTTAAAAATACGGGCACCATTACTGTCTAAATTTATATGTACTGCCGGCTGATTATTGTTATCGAAACCAGGCTGAGCATCATTAATACGGTCTCCTGTTAACATCACCTGTTTTTTTACTAACACCGGCCCGCCACCACGCTCAGTGTAAAGTTCTGAACCAGAGTGATTCTGGCCACTCAATGCTAAGCTCACGTCATGTTCCTCATCAACCATGCGCAATTCCAGTGTAGCAGTTCGACCCAATATGTCCTTAGCTTTTGCAGTATCCTGTACACCAGGTAATTGCACCACTACACGATCATCTCCTGCCTGCTGAATAATGGGCTCTGCCACACCCAGCTCGTTAACACGATTGCGCAGTGTAGCAATATTCTGCTGCACAGCAGAATCCTGCATACGTTTTAATGCCGTTTGCTTCAGAGCTACTGCAAGGTGGAACTCATCTTGCACATCGTGCTCACGCAGACTTAGATCTTCATAATTCTTTTTGATTTCATCACTTGCTTTATCACGTGACTCAGGATCACGAAACTTCACAATAATCTGTGAGCCTTCTCTGTTTACCCTCTTATAACGAATCTTCTCTTCTCTCAAACTACCCCGTATATCAGCGCTATAACGGTCAAGCGACTTAGAAAGTGCGCCTTTCATATCTACCTGTAACAAGAAATGTACGCCACCGCGTAAATCAAGTCCCAGATACATTGGTAACGCACTAATATCAGTCAGCCACTGAGGAGAATCTGAAAGTAAATTTAGTGCGACCACGTATCCATTACCAAGCTCTGCCTGTAATATATCTTTTGCTTTAAGCTGAATATCAGTATCTGAGAAACGCACTTTGATACCACCTGTCTCAAATAACATTCCGTTAATCGGGATATTATTCTTTTTCAGTGTATCTTCGACCCGAGCAAGTAACGAAGTGTCAGCCTTATCAGTAGTACGTATAGGCGAAATCTGAACTGCTGGTGATTCACCATAAAAATTAGGCACTGTGTAGAGCAGTCCGAGTAGAACTGAAACTACAACAATTGAGTATTTCCAGAGTGGATATCGGTTCATGTTATAGGTAGGTACAAATAAAAAGACGATAGGGAAAGAATTATATTCTTCTTCTTATGTTTCAGTTTCACAGCTGTTATTTTTCCTTTTCAATACCCTTCAATGTTCCTTTTGGTAGCAGAGTTTGAACCGCCGACTTCAAGATAATGGTCTCTATATCAGGACAAATTTCCAGAATCACATGACTCCCGGTAATCTTGGCTACCCGCCCTAATTGACCACCACTTGTTACCACCTCATCACCCTTTTGTAGCGCTTCAACCATCGTTTTTTGATCTTTTACCCGCTTCGTCTGAGGACGAATTACCACGAAGTAAAATATTGCTATAACTAACGCTATCAGAGGTAGCTCCATTAACATGCCGCCTCCGGCTGGGGCAGAAGCCTGTGCGTAAGCTTCACTAATCAACATAGTATTTCTCCGAAGGAGGGTTTAAAGGAGGTGCATTTTAGCATGATGCGACGTTAGCCTGAAATTCTTGTACGTATTCCCCAAATTGACCAGTCTCTATAGCAATACGAATTTCACTCATTAATTGCTGGTAGTAATACAAATTATGTAAAGTATTTAGATGCGAACCAAGAATTTCGTTAATTCTCTGCAGATGGTGTAAATAGGCACGAGTAAAATTGCGGCAGGTGTAGCAACCGCACTGCTCATCTGGTGGTGCTATGTCCTTACGATATTGGTTATTACGCAGCTTGAGCACCCCGTTCCGGGTAAATAACCAACCATTACGAGCATTACGTGTTGGCAAAACGCAGTCAAACATATCCACACCCTGTGACACCGCATTGAGAATGTCGGCTGGAGTTCCGACTCCCATAAGATAACGTGGTTTGTTAACAGGTAATTGATGAACAGAATGTTTGAGGATACGTTGCATATCGCTCTTGGGCTCACCTACTGACAACCCGCCTATAGCGTATCCATCAAAACCTATATCCTTCAATTCTGCAAGAGACAAATCGCGTAGGCTCTCATACATTCCACCCTGAATAATGCCAAATAGTGCATTAGGATTTCCTCCGTCATTATCATGAGCACGCCTTGAACGTTCAGCCCAGCGTAGACTCAGCTCCATAGATTTTTTTGCCATTGATTCATCTGCCGGATAAGGCGTACATTCATCAAATATCATTACAATATCGGAATTTAGTGAACGCTGAATACGCATGGATTCCTCTGGCGTGAGAAAACATGCATCACCATTCACAGGTGATTGAAATTTCACTCCTTGCTCGGTAATCTTTCGCATCCTACCCAGACTGAAAATTTGGAAGCCTCCTGAATCAGTCAGAATCGGCCTGTCCCAACCCATAAATTTGTGCAAGCCACCGTGCGCATCAATTACGTCCAAGCCTGGCCGGAACCACAGATGAAACGTGTTTCCAAGCACAATATGAGTATTGGTTTCCTGTAATTCTTCTGGTGACATTGCCTTCACTGCGCCATAGGTACCTACTGGCATAAAAGCCGGTGTCTCCACCTTTCCGTGAGTTGACGTTAAGGTTCCACGGCGGGCTAAACCTTCACTAAAATGTACCTGGAATTTCATATTTGTTTTTTATTAACATAGCGTCACCATAACTAAGAAATCGATAGCTCTTGTCTATCGCATGCTGATATGCGTGACAAATATTTTCTGAACCACCAAATGCGGACACCAGCATCATTAGGGTTGAACAAGGTAAATGAAAATTTGTCAGTAATCTATCGACTACATGTAAGTGATATCCGGGTGTAATGAAAATATCTGTATTACCATAGCAGGGTATTAATTTACCATTGCCAACCTTGGCTGCAGCTTCTAATGCCCGTAGTGATGTTGTGCCGACTGCAAGCACACGTCCACCTGAATATTTTGCTAATCGGATAGCCTCAACTGTTTTTTCCGGAACATGATAAATCTCTCTATGCATTTTATGATCAATAATATTTTCAACTTTTACCGGTTGAAATGTACCCGCACCCACATGTAATGTTACATACGCAATTACTATTCCCATCTCACGTAACTTTAATAACATAGCCTCATCAAAATGTAACCCGGCAGTCGGTGCTGCAACTGCGCCTTTCTCCCTCGCATAAATAGTCTGATAACGTACTTCATCCTCCTGCGTTACTTCCCGTGGGATATAAGGTGGTAATGGTAAATTACCGTAACGATCAAGCAACTCAATTACAGTACTTTTGTGATCAAAACGTAAGGTGTAAAAATCATGCTCTCGCCCTAATACCGTTACCGGGATCACCCCGGAAAGTTTTAGTTTGGAACCAGACCTGGGGGGGTGACTTGCACGTATCATTGCAAGCACACAATGCTCGTCCAAAATACGTTCCACCATAATTTCTAATTTGCCGCCACTTTCTTTCACACCAAACAAGCGTGCCTTAATCACACGTGTGTCATTTAATACTATTACATCACCAGGCTGCATATACTTAGGAAGATCAACAAACATTGCATCTTGCAGAACTCCTTTCTTACCATCCAAACATAGCATTCGACTACCTGCACGTTGTGTAATTGGGAACTGTGCAATTAGCTCTGGCGGTAGAGAAAAGTTAAAATCCTGGATTTTCATCTGATAGATCCTAGCCGGAGTACAGCCAAAGATTTGGTCATACTGAAATTTTTATTACGCCACCTTCTTAATACACTACAGAAAGTAGGGAGGTACACCGAACTCCTACAAAAAAACCAATTATATATTCGTGATCACATCATTTCAGAACTGAGTTGCAGTTTATTTAGATTTTATTGCAGAATGTTTAGATTCTGTTCTACATGGGAAAAATGATGCGTAATATCCTGAATTAGGCTATGAACAATTTTTTGGTTCCACCAACTTGCCTTTTCTGAAACTTTAACCGCACTTTCTATACATATATCTTTAAGTGACTCCAGATCACTAAAAACCTGGAGATAAAACTCCAACAATGATTCATCAGGCTCTTCATGCAATTTACTGATTGCTTCTTTAATATCTTTTAAGTTAGCAACTAAGTGCTTGCAGTCAAGAAGGATCCTAGCCTCGTCTATATTAATTTTATTCATTTTGAATCAGATCACTATAATCGTTAATGAATTTTATATGAAGATTAATTGAAAATGAAAACCCAATTTTTGGTTACATCGTAAAAATTAACCTTCCTGCCGTCCTGAATCATCCCTTGCAATTTTTATGCCCTAACGAATTATCATATAGTATCAATATCTTTAGAATATACCATCCCTAAAATGTAAATTTGCCTGACAAATTTCGTGTCATTTAAATAGCTTCACTCAAACTTATTTTGGCTCCTAAGAAAAATGGCCGTAAATAAAAATACTTTTTGATATTTAAAATGCAAATTCTCTCATACAAATTCATTCAAAACTAATTCAAGTTGAACCCAACATTCATACCATAGTCTGAGTTACAATTAATCATAGTCTCTCAGACTATTTATAAGCCTAAATTTACTTATAAGAGTTAATCTTTCAAGTTTCTAATCTGGTGAGATAAAATTTGCCGGGATGGCGGAATTGGTAGACGCACGGGACTCAAAATCCCGCGATGGTGACATCATGGGGGTTCGATTCCCCCTCCCGGCACCAAAGATTATTTATTATTACTGTTTAACTCAATTTTATACACCCTCAGCAACTATTAAACATATCGGAAAATGTGTAAGTAGCCGCCCTAACTCTATTTTGTTATGTGCCTTGTAGGTCTCGCCAGTAAATACATTGTTCCATTCCAGATCAACCAATTCGCCTGTTAATTTCAGTACCGTATCACCCCATACCTTCATCCCTATAGGCAAAGTACCTTGTTCTTCTGGTAAGTGAGTAGTTAAGCGCGGTACGAGAGTAATAATAAAACGACTCCCGCAAATACGGGCAAACGCAAATACATTAGCAGCATGCTCACCACACACGGTAAGCGGTAGATATTCTCCATCCCTAAAAACTTCAGGCCAACGTTTACGTAAGGAAAGGCTTTGCCAGAGGGTATAGAGTTTGATGCGGCCATCTGCCATGTCCAATACCATCGACTGTAAGCGCAACGGCCACTGTTCAGGTGGAGCGTCAACAAGCGATTTTACTTCTGCAAGCAGCTTGTGTCTGTGAACAAAATCTATCTGGCGGCGGTTATCCGGGTCAACCAGATTGAACTGCCACAGATCACAGCCCTGATAGATATCTGGTACACCGGGTGCAACAAGCTTTATTAGAATCTGAGCAAGACTGTTAAGAAGGCCACGGTAGGAGATGGGTTGCACAAAGGATATAAAGTCAGCCAAAAATAGATTGTTCTCGCCAGGTGCCAGCAGAGACTGGATAAATAATCTCGTTGCATCCTCATAGTCGGCATTCACGTTGACCCAACTACTGTACTCTTTTCCCTCTCTTATAGCCTTGATCATATAGGTCTCAATGCGCGTCCGATAATCGGCAAGCGCCGCCTCATCTTGCACGGTTAACGGCCAAGTACCAACGAGGGTTTGATACAGCAAGTACTCGTCATTACGGGAGGGCGCCTCAATCTCATTGATAACATGCTTACGACCACGATTCAGTCGGTCCCAACGTTTGAGAATCTGCTTCCATGTAACTGGTATCTCAGAGAGTATATTGAGCCGAGCCCGCACATCTTCCGAGCGCTTACTGTCATGAGTGGATGTGGCTAGTAGGCTGTGAGGCCAGCGGGAAGCTCTGGCACACGTAGCTGCATGAAAAGCTGCTACGGAAATACCAAATTGGCATGGATCTCCACCAACATCGTTAAGCGAAACCAGACGATAATAGCGATAGAAAGCCGTATCTTCAACACCCTTGGCCATCACCGGAGCAGAAACTTGCTGAAATTTCATAGCAAAACCCTGCACCCGCTCACGAAAGGAAGAACTGCGGCCATGAGCAATGTCAGTAGTCAACACAGCCTGGAGAAAATCAAAGATGCCAGAGTCGGCGATCAGGCTGCGTTTCTTTGCTACCGCTACAGCCCATGCAATATGCTGACGATCATCAACAGATAATTGCCCGTAGGCGATGTAACTACGATAGACGGGGAAGCAAGCTATCACTTCCACCAATGCATCGCGCAACCCGTTATGGGTGAAACCACAGGTATCACGGCTATCAACAGCAATTCCTGCAAGGTGTCTGGCAAGAGCATTTATCTCGCTTGCTAATGACTTGTGCATGATAAATTTCTTTGCCTCATATGCAAGTGTGCCGAAGTCGGTATCCACGTTGGTAAAATCGTGGTAAATGCTTGTCATGTGTCGCTCTGTAGCACTATCTACAAATAAATTATTCACCAAATTTGCGAAACGATAGCCGGTATCTCCATGTACCGGCCAACTGTCTGGTAAACGCTCGTGGTCGGCAAGGATTTTTTCGATTACCAGATAAAGTGGCAACCGCTCACCCGGTGCAAAGAGCTTGCCGCCAATAACCTGTTGCAGTCGATGAAAATATTGTTTTGGATCATAAAGTCCATCCGGGTGGTCAATACGAAGCCCTTCGACTTTGCCCTGAGCCACGAGATCTAGAACGAAACGATGTGTGGCCTCGAACACTTCGGGCTTTTCTATACGCAGAGCCGCAAGATCATTGATATCGAAAAAACGCCGGTAGTTGATTTCATCCAGCACAACCCGCCAATAAGTGAGGCGGTAGCCTTGAAGTTGAATCAGTTCGTGCAGCAGACTGAAACTGGACTCATCACCGTGGCGACCGTTGAATTCCGCCAGATTATCTGTAATATGGTTTGAAATATCGACGTGGGCCTCACTTAGGATAGCCAGATGGCGTTTATGTATATCCTTCGTGCGCTGGCGCTCAGCTATGCGTTCTGAAGACTTTTCAACACGTGCCGGTAGGCGCCCAAGGGCTGTGATCAGGGTCTGTAGATCAACGTAATCTTTGTGATTTTCCCCGAGAGCAGCCTCTAGACGCTCCATGTGGAGACCAACGATATATGGATAGGTAGCTGGGTCCACAGGTAGCCTGTGTTCATGGTAGCGCAGACTAAATTCGCCATTTACTTTGTCGAAGTTCAGGTGAAGCACGCCGCTATTGAGCACAGTACCGTAGTGATCATCCAATAAAGGTAATAGCAACTTGCCCTTAAGATTAGGATTAAGCGGCTCCCAGTCAATGTCAAAAAATGAACTCCAGACCGAGGCCGGACCATTCTCAAGCACATCCAGCCACCATACATTATCAGCACCCATGACACCCATATGGTTAGGGACTACATCGAGGATCTGGCCGAGGCCATGTGTCTTGAGCATAGCGACGAAATCGTCATATTCCTGTTGCGTGCCAATTTCTGGATTCAGAGAATCATAGGAAACGATATCATAGCCGTGAGTACTGCCCGGTCTGGCCTTGAGATAGGATGATGCGTAGCAGTGACTCACCCCCAACTCAGCAAGATAGCTCGCTACTGCCTTGGCCTGTACGAAAGTAAACTCACTGTTAAACTGAAGCCGGTAGGTTGCACGTGGTATTATTGCTTGACGGGATATAGTGACTGCCCCTCTTCTTTGAGAGTTACCGCACTGCCTCGCTCGCGAAGTAACACTTCTTCTACGACAGTAAAACGACCATCATTCCGCCAATCCTCAAGATCTAAAGGTATTCGTCGTTGCCAGTTTGGATACTGGTCATCTTGACTACCGGGAAGATTCGCCTGCTCGATAACACCAAAAATATCTTCCGGCTGGACTATCATAATCTTTGCTTTAGTCCTCGCCAGATAAGCATGAATTGCAATTACAAGGGGGGTTGTAATTTCAGGGACGGAAGCCGGATCAATATTTACGTTCTTTGGTAGCAAGGCCTCTTGCTCCAAAGCTATAAGCATCTGTGCACGATCCTGTGCGCGCTTAACAACAAGTTTACTGTACCACTCCTCCGAAGGAAAAAGTTGCAGCGCAGCACGAGCATCAAGGTCACTACCTTTCCAGAAACCCCTCAAAGTTGGCAGATCGTGCGTACTTACAGCTACTAAAGCCTGGCGCGGATAATCGTCAGGCGATTTGAAAACACCCCTGTCTGTAAGCTCATACAGAAAAGGTCGATAGGAAAAAATTCCGGTTGCTGCAAGACGGGGCCGAAAATTTTCTGGTACAGTGCCCAAATCTTCGCCAATTACTAGACAATGATTCCGCTGGCTTTCAAGAGCAACAATACCAAGCATTTCTTCCAGTGGATAAGAAATATAAGTGCCTAGCTTTGTACTCAAGCCGGCCGGCACCCAGAACATACGAGTAAGTGCCATTACGTGATCAATACGCAACGCACCACAATGGCGCATATTTGCACGTAATACTTCTATGAAGGGCATATAGGCTAGTTCCCTTAAACGATGCGGCACAAATGGCGGCAATCCCCAATCCTGTCCGAGAAAATTTATCTCATCTGGTGGCGCCCCAGTATAAGCACCAGAAGCCAGAATATCCTGCCAGACCCACGCTTCTGATCCATCTGAACTAGCACCTACCGCTAGGTCCTGATATAGACCTACCCCCAGACCACGACGCAAAGATTGCTTGCCCACTTTAGCAAGCTGCTCGTCTGCCAACCACTGCATCCAAACAAAAAACTCCACTGAAACTTTATGTTCGACAGCAAACTCCTCCACTGCTTGTGATTTTGGCTGATGATATTGTGCCGGCCAAACCGGCCAACCCCAGATAGCTGGATTTTCTCGTCGGAAATGCTCCTGCAGGGCTTCAAAACGCGCATGAAACTCAAGAGCTTCACCACCCTCGTCACGGAAAAATTCAAAAGCACGTGCCCTCTCAGTTTTATTTACAATATGGTGCTCACGAAAGTGTTGGTAAAGCAACGATAAGACCGAGCGCTTTGCTGCAGATATATCTTTGTAATTAACTTTTTCGCTTGCCCGTAAACGTTGTAGCAGGGTCTGAAAACTATCTGAAGCAACAAGATTACGCGCTGCCTCACATTCCACAAATTCAGGTACGGCTTCCACATCAATATAGAGAGTATTTAAGAAACAATGGTTAGACGGGCTGTAGGGGCTAATCCGCTCAGGATCATCCGGAAATAACGCATGAAGAGGACTTACTCCAACTATTCCACCACCAACATCAGCAGTAAAGTCTATAAGAGAACATAAATCACTGAAATCGCCAATGCCCCAGTTCCTTCGTGAACGTAGCCCATAAAGTTGTACGGTTGGTCCCCATACCCGATTTTCACCACTCACAGCCTGAGGTTGGTAACAATTTTCTGGTGCAACGATTAAAATCATTGCTCCTTGTAACTCAGTTTCAATTGCATGCTGTTCTATTTCAAAGCAATAGTATCCGGCTGTCTCAATCAAGGGTATACATAGCTCAACACGAAGGAAATTCTCTCCATCCAGACACTTTCCATCAAGCTTTGATAGCTTGACAGGTAAAAACTCTCCTGTCGTTACCGTACTTTTCTCTGACGTTAGAATCCAACGATGTTGAAACTCTGCAAATGCTGCTGGCAGAGAAAGTACTATTTTAGGAACTTCATTTACACGTAAAACTTTTACGGGTGGCAGTAAACGACGCCATTCACGTTCTTCGATCTCATTAAGAGATATTTCGGCACTGACCTTTGAAGAGAAATGCATGGCAGCAAGTAACGCCTGTCGTGTATGGTCTGAAGTAGTATGACATTTTCCCCAGATATCTTCATACTCTGATGCGATACCACAGCGATCTGCAAGTTTTGCCAGCACTTCAGACTTATCTTGTGTAGGAGGATTACTCATTGATACCTTCAAGTAACTGATGCCATGCCACCAACTACTTTGAGATCTCTCCCGTACTTACAACTATCCCGGGTATTCTTTTTGCCCCGTCGGGGGCTTAACCAATGTGATAGCCACCTGCAAGTAGAAATTAACGTAAGCACTCTTGAGAATTTCTCTGCCGAACAGAGTGACATGTTAACGTTCCTCTTGGCTCTGCTGAACCAGGAGAGCAAACGAACGACCTTCAATCATATAGGCATCGCCACCTGGAAAATAGCCATCCATTTCCAGACCACAAGCTAAACTAGAATCAAGGATACTATGCCAGCGGCAACCTTTATTTAATTTGGGAAGCTGGAAATCAATACTCTCGTGATGACTGTTAAAAAGCAATAGAAAATTATTGTCAAAAATTGGATTGCCTCTCTGATCGCGCTCCTCCATTACTTCACCGCCCAGATATACACCCAGACAACGTGCAAAATCATGAGCCCACTCCTCATCATTCATTTCTGTACCGTCTTGCTTAAGCCAGAGAATATCTTTGATCCCGGAACCGCGAATCGCACGACCTTGTAAGAAATTATTACGGCGAAACACACGATGCGACCGCCTTAAACCAATGAGACGCTGTACAAAGCCCAGAAACTCTTTATCGGCTTTGGAAAGATCCCAGTTCACCCAACTAATCTCATTATCCTGACAGTAAGCGTTATTATTGCCCTTTTGAGTGCGTCCCATTTCATCACCTGCTACCAACATGGGCACACCCTGAGAAAAAAATAAACTTGCCATCAGATTGCGTTTCTGGCGAGCACGCAGGATGTTGATATCTACATCATCAGTAGGCCCTTCTTCACCACAGTTCCATGAGTTATTGTTATCACTACCGTCACAATTGTTCTCACCGTTAGCCTCGTTGTGTTTGTCGTCGTAGCTCACCAGATCCTGCAAGGTAAAGCCGTCATGAGCAGTAATAAAATTCACACTTGCAAAAGGCTTGCGGCCGCTGTGATCGTATAAATCGCTGGACCCTGTTAGACGGCGTGCAAATTCTCCAATCAGTCCCCCGTCTCCCTTCCAGTAGGCACGCATAGTGTCACGATATTGATCATTCCACTCCCCCCAGCCAGCAGGAAAATTTCCAACCTGATAGCCGCCTTCCCCTAAGTCCCATGGCTCAGCGATAAGTTTGACCTGAGAGAGAACCGGGTCTTGCAACAGGATATCGAAAAAGGAGCCAAGTCGGTTCACTTCGTGTAATTCACGTGCCAGGGCCGAGGCAAGATCAAAGCGAAAACCATCCACATGCATCTCTAACACCCAGTAACGTAGTGAATCCATAATAAGTTGGAGTACACGCGGATGCTGCAGATTGAGTGTATTACCGCAGCCTGTATAGTCCATGCAATATCTTGGATTATCACTAAGCAAACGATAATAGGTAGAATTATCGATGCCTCGAAAAGAAAGTGTCGGCCCAAGTTCGTTACCCTCGGCAGTGTGATTGTATACCACGTCGAGAATGACCTCGATACCATGACTGTGAAAAGTCTTGACCATAGTTTTGAACTCATTCACTTCGCCACTTGCACTGTATCGATTATCGGGAGCGAAAAAACCTATGGAGTTGTACCCCCAATAATTATGCAAGCCACGTAAAATGAGATCACGATCATCAATAAAAGTGTGTACCGGCATTAGTTCTACTGAAGTTATCCCCAGACATTTAAGATGATCAATGACTGGTGCAGTTGCGAGACCCGCATAAGTTCCGCGAAGAGATGGCTGAATGTCAGGATGTTTTTTGGTAAAACCCCGGACGTGAAGTTCATATATAACCATGTCGGACCAAGGCACACACGGTGATTTATCATTGTCCCAAGCAAAAGCCGGATCAATGACCCGACATTTAGGCATATCAGAAGCGTTATCCCCGTTTTCCTGGGACAAGTCCTCATCAGGATGCTCAATTTGATAACCAAATTGAGCATCACTCCAGCGTAGCTGTCCGACTATATCTTTGGCGTATGGCTCAATCAGTAGTTTTTTTGGATTATAGCGATGACCGCTCTCTGGGTTTTCCGGTCCATGCACCCTGTAACCATAAAGCAGACCGGGACGGGCCTCAGGCAGATAACAATGCCAAATCAAATCCGTTTGCTCACGTAGCTCAATGCGTTGAACCTCATGCTTTCCGCTCGGATCAAATAAACAGAGTTCTACTCGTTCCGCATTCTCTGAAAAAAGAGCAAAGTTGACACCCTCGCCATCCCAATTGGCTCCGCGAGGAAAAGGTACGCCCGTCCAGACAGAACTGATAGGTAGCTTTATCATAGTCTCCTATATTTGGTAACGCCCTTTCTCCGGCCTGTCTACTCCCCTTGATAGCACTACTCTATACCTCCCTTGCTCATATGATAACGAGTACGATCTGCTGCTGCATCAAAACCAATGCAACTATGTGGAGTAATTTCGTTATGACGATCAACAATCACTCGTTTAAGTCGTGAACCACGACGAATGATGGTGTAGTCCATGATGATACAATCCTCAAGTTCTACATCTTCCTCCAATACTACCTCACGACGCAGTATGGTATTACGAACACGTGCACACTTCACCAATGAACCCGCGCCGATGACGCTGTCTTGAATGTCACCTGAGAGAATACGGGGCGAAGGTCCCTGATAATTGCTGGAATTAATAAACCAGCTCGGATTAAAAAGATTAAATTTAGGCTCCCCGCCCATCACATCATGATGAGCGGCATAAAATGTATCAATGTCACCAACGTCACGCCAGTAAGAATGCTCCTCATAGTCAGAGATTCCCGGAATACGGTTATCAGCAAAGTTATATGCAAATATTCGGTGACTATGAATAAGCCGCGGCAGAATATGACGGCCAAAATCGTTTTCTCCGCGCTCCTTTGCTTCATTTAAAGCTGTAAGTAATACATCCGTTTCAAACAGATAGTTACCCATGGAACCATATGAATGGCTCGGATCCGAAAGCATTGGAGGTGGATTTTCTGGTTTTTCTAGAAAACCCCGAATACGGCCTTCTATGTCAGAGTCGATAATACCAAAGCTGTTAGCTTTATTTAGTGGCACGGGAATTGCCGCTACAGAAACATGAGCTGAGTGCTGACGATGAAAATCAATCATCTGTCTAATGTCCATACGATAGATATGATCAGCCCCAAATACAGCAACCATATCAGGGGCATGTCTTTTTATTAGGCTTATATTCTGAAATATTGCATCAGACGTGCCCTGAAACCACCCTTCACCCTCTCTCATTTGTGGGGGAACAAGAGTAACGAACTGTCCTGTATAACTGTTAGTATATCCCCATGCCTTATTCACATGCTCGATCAATGACTGAGATTTATACTGTATTAATAAATAGATACTAAATATTTCTGAATTCGCCAGATTGCTAAGGACAAAATCTATAATGCGGTAACGGCTGCCGAAAGGAACTGCCGGCTTAGATCGCTCAGCTGTGAGGGGATCTAAACGAGAACCCTGACCACCAGCCAGAACCATAGCAAGTACTTTCATGACAGATCTCCTGTCGGGGTCTCTGAAAATGTTCCTTTATTTCCGGTAACCGGCTTAAGGATAAGTGTTGCAAGTGGCGGAAGAGTCAGTGTCAGAGAAGAGGAGAAGCCCTGGGAGGCAAGAGATTCCGCCTCGAGTAAACCATAGTTTCCCATACCACTACCACCATAGTAATTTGCATCACTATTGAGGATTTCCTCCCATTGACCCACATGGGGCACCCCAATAATGTATTTTTTACGCGGTACCGGAGTAAAGTTACATACTACCAGGATGACATCATCATGGTGGCTACTGTAACGCAAAAATCCTAAAACACCTTCCTTTTTAGCATCAGAACATACCCATGCAAAACCATCTGAACTAAAGTCGAGGTTATGTAATGCCTCTTGTTCGCGATAAACACGATTAAGATCGGCCACCCATTGCTGAACACCTTTGTGCAGCGGATACTTGAGCACATACCATTCCAAACTTTCTTCATGCTTCCACTCACACTTCTGCCCAAACTCGCCACCCATAAACAGTAGTTTTTTGCCGGGGTGAGTCCACATCAGACCATATAGCAAGCGTAGATTAGCAAATTTTTGCCACTCGTCACCCGGCATCTTGCCGAGAAGCGAGCCCTTACCATGGACAACCTCGTCATGGGACAAAGGTAATACAAAGTTTTCGGTAAAAGCATAAGAAAGGCCAAAAGTAATTTGGTCGTAATGATGTTCACGAAACAGTGGATCTTGCTGAAAGTACTTCAGCGTATCGTGCATCCAACCCATATTCCATTTCATACCAAAGCCTAGCCCCCCCATATAGGAGGGCCTGGAAACCATGGGCCAGGCTGTGGACTCCTCAGCTATAATCTGTACGTCCGGATAATCCCGATATACGGACTCATTAAAGCTGCGCAAGAAACTTACGACTTCTAGATTCTCGTGACCACCGTGTACATTAGGTATCCATTCACCCTTCTTACGTCCGTAGTCGAGATAGAGCATAGAGGCAACGGCATCGACACGCAGCCCGTCAATATGGTACTTGTCGAGCCAAAACAGAGCATTGGATATGAGAAAAGCGCGTACTTCATCTCTCCCAAAATTGAATATGGAGGTTTTCCAATGCGGATGGAACCCTTGTCGCGGATCATCATGCTCGTAAAGACAGGTGCCGTCGAAGCAGGAAAGTCCATGTCCGTCAGTAGGAAAATGTGCGGGCACCCAGTCAAGGATGACGCCGATACCAGCCTGATGTAGGGAATCGATCAGGAACATGAGATCTTGAGGTGTGCCATAACGGGCTGTTGGGGCAAAGTAACCCGTAATCTGGTAGCCCCAGGAACCGTAGAAAGGATGTTCTGCAACCGGGAGTAATTCCACGTGGGTAAAACCCATCTCCTTCACATAATCCACGAGACGGGAGGCCGTCTCCCAGTAACTGAGGAAACGATTCCCCTCCTCCGGAGCACGTTGCCAGGAACCCAGATGCACCTCATAGGTGGACATAGGAGCATCAAGTGCGTTAAAGGAATGGCGCTCAGCCATCCATTCCCCATCACACCAATCATAATCTAATGCCCAGAGCCGCGAAGCACTATGTGGTGGCTCTTCGGCATAATAAGCAAAGGGATCAGCCTTTTCGATTTTCTCGCCATTAGTACCGGTAATATGAAATTTGTAACCATCGCCTATAGCCGGTCCTGAAATAAATCCTTCCCAAAGACCCGAGCCGTCGTCCCGACGATACAAAATATGGCTTTCTGCCTGCCAGTCGTTAAAGTCACCGATAACCGATACACTTTCAGCATTGGGAGCCCAGACACAAAACTGAAAACCGGTTTGGCCATCCTTCTTAGCTACATGAGCACCAAAATACTTGTAGAGACGACTGTGGGTACCCTCACGAAAAAGGTAAATGTCATGCTTATTAAAAAGGGTATGCGAAAGTACAGCAGTTTTAAGATTTATCGTGCACCTCCAGGCTCTTCACCACTATCCCGAGATAGCTGTGTGCCTGTATCCCGGGACAGGTTAAAAGGTGGACTTGAACCATCCCTGAGTTGGCCGGCATAGAGTGTAAGATGAGGAAAGGGAATCTCGATACCAGCAGCGTCGAAGGCGTACTTCAGACGGCGCAAATATTCGCGGCGTACGCCCCACTGCTCAATAGGTATAACCTTAAAACGACAACGTAAAATTACTGCTGAGTCACCCCATTCATTTACACCAGCAATTTCTATATCCTCTAAAATTTTGGAAGAAAATGTTGGGTCAGCACGCAGTTCAGTACCCGCGTCATACATTACCTTTAGTGCCTGATCAATATCCTCCCGATAAGCAATCCCCACATCAATTACCGCTCGAGCATAACCACGAGTCATATTGGTAACCGTGGTAATACAACCATTGGGTACGTAATGGACATTACCATTATAATCACGCATCTGTACGTAACGTAACGTGACCTCTTCTACTATGCCGGACTTTCCGCCAACCTCAACCACATCTCCCTGGCGAAGCTGGTTTTCTAACAATAAAAATATGCCGTTAAAATAGTCTTTAACAAGACTCTGAGCACCAAAACCTATCGCTAAACCTACTACACCGGCAGCACCGAGTAGAGGTGCGATGGCAATACCTAACTCCCCTAATACCACGATGCCGGTAACCAGCCAAATGATAACTGAAGCAATATAGCGAAACACCCGACCGAGAGTTTCAGCACGCTTCACCTCCTCAGGATCTTCAAGGTAATTTTGTGTAAGGTTAGCCCGGAAGGTACGGATCAGTTTCTGAATAAGGGTTAAAATAATCCACCCCGCTACAACAATTAACACAATGCGCAAACCTGTCATAATTATTGGCGAAATTTGGTACCCAAATAGAACCATATTATCTGGTAAGGCTTGTTCCATTATTCCTTCCTTGTCCCTGTTTGTAATGTAAAAAACTATTAGTTGTTATGCTTTTGCTTAAGATTATATCATTCAAATAAGCTAAGAAGCGGGTGGAATAAGGGAGAAGAATCTTGCTCCCACTTTCACCATCCTGGCCTAAACGAATATCTGAATAAATAAATTAACTATACGAGTAGATATGAGTTCTGAACTACTAATTCTTGCCATCCAAAAAACTTAAGAGTAGACTTGATTAATTGTTACGAAATCAAGTTTTATGATGGCTAATACTATAAGAACCCACGGAGGCAGACGCCCGGGCGCCGGGCGCAAACCCGGCAACAACATGGCTCAACCCACTACAGTCATACGTGTTCCGGTAAACACGATTAAAATTATCAAGAACTTTGTTTCTACTCTAACAGGAGAACACGCGTTACAAACACACGCCGGCTTCTCTGATCTAATCCAATTCGTACGGGCTAAACAACACATCGTTTTTCCACTCTATACATCGAAAGTAGCCGCCGGCTTTCCGTCTCCGGCTGATGATCATGTTGAGCAACGGCTCAATCCAAGTGACTATCTCGTGGAAAACGATACCGCAACCTTCTTCGTACGCGTCAAAGGTGACTCAATGATAGAAGCCGGTATCTTCGATAATGATGTGCTGGTTATTGACCGTTCCAGAACCCAGCAGACCGGCGATATTGTCCTTGCAATGCTAGACGGGGAATTCACCGTAAAAATTCTGGAGCAGTCTAAAAAAGGCGTGAACCTTATCCCGGCTAACCGGAATTACTCTGCTATTGAAATCAAAAAAGAACAGTCCCTTGAAATCTGGGGTGTTGTCACCGGGTCCATGCGAAAATTTAAATGAATCGCTCCATCACTCTCGTCGACTGCAATAACTTTTATGTAAGTTGTGAACGAGTATTTAATCCAAAATTAAAAAATAAACCAGTGGTAGTACTTTCCAATAATGACGGTTGTGCGGTTGCCAGAAGCGAAGAAGTGAAGGCACTTGGTGTGAGAATGGGAGAGCCCTGGTTTCAGTTTAAAGACTTAGTAAAAAAACATAACATCATTACCTGCTCTTCCAATTATGCACTATACGCTGACATGTCCGATCGAGTGATGAGCATCCTCTCCGAATTCAGCCCTAATCAAGAAATATACTCCATTGATGAATGTTTTCTGGATCTCACAGGGTTCTGCAGAGATGACCTGACTAATTATGCGCAAAAAATTCGTAGGTGTATTCAACAACAAACGGGATTACCTGTATGCATAGGAATTGGAACATCAAAAACACTAGCAAAACTCGCGAACCACATTGCCAAGAAGAATTCATCCATCCAGGGCATATGCAACTTCAACGTTATGACAGTACAAGAACAAAATAAATGGCTACACAAGATTAAAGTTGGAAAGATATGGGGTATTGGCAAACAACTTACACCAAAATTACGACAGATTGGTATTTACAACGCATCTGATCTGAAACATGCTAATCCGGAAACACTAAATTTACAGTTTTCTGTCTCTTTGAAAAGAACTATCTACGAGCTTAATAATATAGTTTGTTTTGAATTGGAAGAAACAACCACGCCCAAGAAACAAATAATTTACTCCCGCTCTTTTAGTGTACTGATAACTAGTTTTAAAAATCTAGAGCAATCCATATTTACATCCGTACCAGCCCGTTCAACAAGAAAGAGTCTTGCTACGCTAACAGTGTGGCCATCCCATTACCGGAACAAACAGACAATACCCTGATACTTATACGATTTGCATCATTTGGACTGCGTAAAATTTACCGCAGCGGATATAAATACCAAAAGGCGGGAGTCCTGCTATCCAAAATTGTATCAAGCAAAGAATACCAACCCGACCTGTTTAGTAAAAAGGAGGGACAAGGAAAATCAGATAATCTAATGATAGTACTAGATCAGATCAACACACTGATGGGAAAGAAAATGTTGACAGTTGCAGCCGAGGGTATAACACAACCATGGAAGATGAGACAAAGTAACAGGAGCCCGGGATATACGACTAGCTGGAATGATTTGATAGTGGTTAATCGGTTTATATAAGGAAATTCTGAACCAGGGCTGAATTTCCTTAACTTATACAGCAGCTGATTCTCAAACTCTGCAAAAACTCCATAAACTTGATTTGCCGATAAATCAGAACTCCTGATAATTAAGCCAGAGATACCCTGTTAACCTATATGGTTGGCAGACCTTCGTGTTTAGTTTATGCAACTTACGTGCTAAAATGCTGTCGTAGAGAGAGTTTAACAAAATATTAAATAAGGAGAACAACATAGAGACCATACTTGCTAACCCGAGAGGATTCTGTGCCGGCGTAGTACGCGCCGTAGAAATCGTCGAGCAAGCACTGGTACTTTATGGAGCGCCAATTTATGTGCTGCACCAGATCGTTCACAACCAGCAGGTAATCCACGATTTGGAAGCACGCGGAGTTATTTTTACCGAAGATATGAAGAGTATCCCACCCAGAACGGTAACTGTTCTCAGTGCTCATGGTGTATCCGATGCCGTTATGGAAGCTGCCCAAGCCCAAGATCTGGAAATTATCGACGCAACTTGCCCGCTTGTTACCAAGGTGCATTCACAAGCTCAGCGTTATAGCAAGAATGGATATGAAGTAGTAATTATTGGCCATCGGGGTCATGTTGAAGTAGAAGGCACATACGGACGAGTACGTGGAACAGTACATGTGGTTGGTTCTGTAGAAGATGTTCAAACTCTTGTAGTTTCTGATCCAAAACGAGTGGCCTATGTAACCCAAACTACCCTTAGCCTAGATGATACGCGTTTCATCGTGCAGGCTCTGAAAAGTCGTTTTCCGGACGCACAAGGTCCTGAGTTATCCGATATCTGCTATGCAACACAAAACCGTCAGAATGCTGTGCGGAGTCTTGCAGAAAAAGTTGACGTCATTCTGGTGGTGGGTGCTCGAAATAGCTCTAATTCTGCGCGTTTACAGGAAGTAGGTGAAATGAGTGGTGTAAACGCCTATTTAATTCAGGATGCTGATGAGATTTCACTGGACTGGTTTGCTAATAGCTCCAAAATAGGCGTAACTGCTGGCGCTTCCACTCCTGAGGTATTGGTACAGGGTGTTCTTGATCGTTTGCGGAGTCTTGGAGTAAGCAGTATCGAAGAGATGGAAGGAGTATCGGAAGACATCACGTTCAAACTACCCGCAGCACTATTGCGGGAACAGAAACCGTTGTAATTGTGTAACAAAATCGAATATAAGAGTAGCTATTTTTTCTATGAATGACTATCATTCGGCCTATTAAATTAATTTTGGAGAGACTTTCTTATGGGAGTTCCATTACGTCAACAACTAGCTGTGGCCAGTTACCTGTTAAAACAAAAACTGAATAGGGTAAAGAAATACCCAATGGTTTTAATGCTGGAGCCACTTTTTCGTTGTAATCTGGCTTGTGGGGGCTGTGGAAAAATAGATTATTCTGATGAAATTCTAGACAAGCGTCTTTCATATGAAGAATGTATGCAGGCTGTCGATGAATGTGGTGCGCCAATGGTATCAATTCCGGGCGGGGAACCATTAATCCACAAAGAAATGCCACAAATAGTTGAGGGTATTGTCGCGCGTAAAAAATACGTATATCTGTGTACAAATGCACTTTTATTGAAAAAGAAAATTGGCGATTATAAGCCATCCCCCTATTTAACTATGTCTGTCCATCTGGATGGAATGAAAGAAAGGCATGATAATTCCGTCTGTCAAGAAGGGGTTTTTGATCGGGCAGTTGAGGCAATAAAAATAGCTGTAAAGAAAGGCTTCAGAGTCACTGTGAACTGCACTCTATTTCAAGGTGAAACCCCGGAAGATGTTGCTGAATTTCTTGATTACGCTATGACACTAGGCGTAGAAGGCGCAACTATTGCACCCGGATTTAGTTATGAGCGAGCACCCCAGCAAGATGTATTTATTAAAGGTGAAGACACCAAAAATCTATTTCGAGGTATTTTTAAGCTTGGCAAAAAACGGAACTGGAAATTAAACCACTCCACGCTTTACCTTGATTTTCTGGCAGGCAATCAAAGCTATGACTGTACTCCATGGGGAAACCCGACCCGTAATGTGTTTGGCTGGCAGAAACCCTGCTATTTACTATCAGACGAGGGCTATGTGTCTAGTTTCCAAGAGCTTCTGGATGATACTCCTTGGGAGAAATATGGGAATACTAATAATCCAAAATGTGTGCAATGTATGGCGCACTGTGGTTATGAAGCAACTGCAGTTGAAGATATGTTGCAACATCCTCTGAAAGGACTACTTACATCTATACGGGGTCCAAAAACTGTGGGGCCAATGGTAGCTGAACCAGTTCCTAAATGGATAACCGAGGAGCAGGAAAAACAGAATAAACTTTCAGGAATTCCTGTTACGGTTGTACGGTAGTTATTGTTAACTAATAAGAAAGTACTGATTCATTAGTTTGCCTATCATGACAGTATAGATTTGTTTGGTTTGTACAAAACAAGACTGATCAATTTTTACCAGATACATTAATTGGCTGTATTTTTTGCCCTGCTGGTAATATTATTTTATTCAAGCCTGTCATATCCATGCCTGCCATTTCCCTGCTCATCATCCTTACTTTATACTTAGATATAATACGAATTCAACAATCAATATATAGTTGATTTGAATTACGCTTGTTGGAAGGACCGCAGTTATGAAAAATTGGCCAGAAATTAAATCAGCACTACACCTTCTGATTGTGACAGCAATGCTTCTGTACATACCAGTAGTCTGGACGCAGGAACTGGATGCTACGGACCCTGCAAAGACTGTAAATAGTCTGCATAGTTCCTTGCTAAAGGGAATGCAGGGAGGAGACAAGCTTGGATTCCAAGGTCGTTTTAAACTACTAGCTCCAATAGTTGAACGTTCTCATGATCTGGATTTCATTGCGAAAACTATTCTGGGAAAGCATTGGACTAAACTAAACCGTGAGCAACAACAAATTTTTATTAGTCACTTTCACAAACTAAGTATTAGCACCTATGCAGGATGGTTCAAGGAATATGATGGTGAGCACTTTAAATATATTGATCAAAAAAAAATGCCTAGAAATTATGTGTTGGTACGCAGTCAATTAATCCAGTCTAATGGCGATACTGTAAGTCTTGACTACCTACTACGTCAGGATAAAAAATACTGGAGGATCATTAATGTTCTGGCAGATGGTGTCAGTGACCTTGCACTGAAACATGTAGAGTACCGTTCTATTCTTGGACAAAAAGGCTTTAAGGTTTTTATCGATATGCTCAAGAAAAAGATTGAATTAGCTGAAAAAAATTAAGAATTAATCATACAAACCACCCCCCTGAAGGACAACCCACGATAGTGGAAGCCTCGAAAGGACATATCTATAGCGCTTTTGCGCGTTGGGCTGCTGCCTCATATCTCTACGCACCATGGATACTTCTTGTGGCGGTACTTACCGCTATGAGCTGTTCCGTATATATATCACGCAATCTTGGTATGAATACAGATACCACAGATATGCTCGCAGAGCATTTGCCGTTTCGTGTCAATTTGAAACACTACAATAAAACGTTCCCCCAGGAAATGGATAGCTTGTTAGTGGTATTAGATGCCCCTACACCGGAACAAGCATATGCTACCGCCGGTCTTCTTTCCGCTCGCCTGAAAAATGACACGCAGAATTTTCAAGATGTCTATGCCCCAAATGTAAATCCTTTCTTCATACACAATAGCCTACTTTACGAAAGTATTCCTGAGTTGGAAAGAATTGCTGATCATATGGCAAATGCACAACCGCTGATTGCCCATATTGCTCGAGACCCGACATTACAAACTTTTGCTTCTGTACTCTCTGGAGCAATAGATGAATTACGTAAGGGGCGTAGTCTGGAACTGGGACCCTTACTTAATAGCTTGAGTGAAACTTTAAACGCCAGGCTTGCAGGAGTGCCGCGTATTCTTTCGTGGCAAGAACTATTCCGAGGCGAGTCACAGAAAATCAGATATCAAGAATTTGTTATGGTAAAACCAAAACAGGATTTTACCCAGCTATATCCAGCTGAAAAAGCCATTTCTGCATTACAGACTGCTGCATCTGAAATTGGCTTAACAAATGATAGCCCTGTACAAATGCGTATTACTGGTAAAGTGGCTTTAGCTGACGAAGAACTCAACAGTTCACTGCGTGGCATGGAGTATGCCGGAATAATTACATTTGTAATGGTTGTATTGGTACTCTTTTTTGCAATGCGTACGATTAGGCTGGTACTAGCTGTAATAATCTGTCTTATCTTAGGCCTGATTCTTACCGCTGCCTTTGCTACTGCTGCAATCGGCCATCTGAATATTATCTCTATCGCTTTTGCAGTGTTGTACATTGGTCTTGGCGCTGATTTCGCAATCCACTTTCTACTACGACACCGAGAAGTAACAGAAAGAGGCCTGCCGGCAAAAGATGCGATCTACGAATCCGGAAGTGTGGCCGGAGGTGCATTAACTGTATGCGCCATAACTAACGCTATTGGTTTTTATGCTTTTATACCTACTGATTACAGCGGAGTGGCTGAATTAGGAGTAATTTCGGGTACTGGAATGCTGATTAGTCTACTGGTTACCCTTACTATTGGCCCTGCTCTGCTACGCTATATACCCAAACAACCTAAATTAGAGTCCGGCATTACTATATCTCTTAGCAGAATACTTGAAACATCATTTAAATGGCAAAAATTGACATATGCAGCTATTTTCATTGGACTATTATCTGCTGTCTCACTCTTTCCTCAGTTAAAATTTGACTATAATTTATTAAATATGCAAGATCCTAAAGGAAAAGCTGTAAAAACCTTTAAGGAATTACTATCGGAAGTAGAAAACTCACCCTGGTATATAGCTGTACTGGCTGACAATCGTAAAGAAACTGATCTTCTGGTAGAAAATCTAACAAAACTACAGGAGGTAAAAAAAGTAGTAACAATTTTTGATTTTGTACCAGAAGAGCAGGAAATGAAACTTCCACTTATTGCAGACATGGCAATTACCACGGGGCCGATCACCATGTCCACACCATTGAAAGTGAATAATAATCAAGCGTCGATAAAACAAAAAAATGAATTAGATAAACTTAGAATCACTCTGGATCAATTCATTGCTGAAAAACCTGGCCATACTTTATTGATTCCTGTCCGTACTCTGAAGAATTCACTGGCAGTACTGTTTGAACATCTCAACAAAAATGATACCGCAAATAGAGAGAAGCTATTACATTCGGTAGAGAAAGATTTACTCGTAACTTTACCTACTTCTTTACAACGGATGCAGACTGCTATTGAAGCTTCTACTACATTCAGTAAGAAAGACCTTCCGGCATCTTTAACAAGCCGCTGGCACAGTCATGCGGGAGAATACAAAATTGCTGTCTACCCGTCAGAAGACATAAATGACAACGAGGCATTAAGACGTTTTGTTCGGGCAGTACAAAAAGTTGCGCCACAGGCCACCGGCGCTCCCATGGTAAGCCTGGAAGCCGGTGAGGCTGTCGTACAAGCGTTCATACAAGCATTTTCATTAGCTTTAGCTGGTATTGTAGTGGCGCTATTAATTTTATTACGGAGTGTGAAATATACGCTACTGGTACTGGTTCCGCTTTTTCTTTCAAGTATATTTATTGGTATTTTCACTGTATTGTTAAACCTGCCATTTAACTTTGCGAATATTATTGCCCTTCCGCTGCTACTTGGTATTGGAATAGATAGTAGTCTACATATGGTTCACCGAAGTCGTATTGATAAATTAGCAGGTGGAACTCTGATCCATACTAGTACAGTACGCGCCGTTTTTTACAGCGCTCTGACTTCCCTGGTCGCCTTTGCAAGCTTAATGTTCTCATCCCATCAGGGCACTGCCAGCATGGGAATATTACTCGCCGTAGGATTGACTTTCACTCTTATCTGTACACTCGTTATATTGCCTGTATTGTTAAATGCTTCGACCAAAGAAGTAAAGTCTTAAAGTAGCGAATCCGCTATTATTACTGAGTGTACTGAATCTACTCTATACCAGGCCAGTAATCCACTGGTACCAAACTAGAATGGTTAATATATTTGAATAGTCTTATAACCACCCCATATAGCAATATATATACAACTAAACCTGTGATAAAAATACAGTGTAAAAGTAGTCTTTTTTTGTTGTACAGAATATCTCAAAACGAATTACTATAATACAAATAGAAAATGGGACTGGATCCCGGTATGAAATCAAGCTGCTTAAATTCTATTCTGCTACTATTTTTTGCTGCACTGGCTGCAGGCTGTGCTATCACGCCCAAAGAAAATAATAGTACCGCACTCTCAAATAAGGACACAAAATCAGCTGAAAGCAATCAAGAAGTTACGCCACCTGATGAGGATCCCTGTTCAATTGATCCCTATGAAAAATTTAACCGCCCCTTTTATGAATTCACCGAGACTGTTGACCGAAATGTATTAGAACCAGTTGCCGACTCTTACATAGATAATATTCCTGATCCCGTGCGAACCTCGGTTGGAAATTTCTATGATAACCTTGCATATCCGAATGTGGTTATAAACGGTTTGCTACAAGGCAAAGTAAAGCAAGGAATGGGGGATGGTTTGCGTTTCCTTGTAAATACTACAGTAGGCGTAGTCGGGCTCTTTGACGCAGCAACCCCTTTGGGCCTGCCAAAACACAATGAAGATTTCGGGCAGACATTAGGAGTTTGGGGAGTTGATAATACATCTTATATGTATCTGCCTATTCTGGGACCGAGCAGTAATCGTGATGTACTTGGCATCCCTGTCACCGTAGCCTCAAATATGCTATTTTATGCAGGGTTCTTTTTAGCTGCCCCAGTAACTATCCCCTTGGGTGTTCTGGCAGTAGTTGATAAACGTGCGCGGTATGCGGAGTCGATACGTCTTCGTGATCAGGCAGCATTAGACCCTTATTTATTCACTCGTGAGGCATATTGGCAACAACGAGAAAATCTTGTCTTTGATGGTACGCCACCAGTTGAAACCTATGATAATCTATTTATTAATGATGATGACCTTTACGATACATCTGAAACCAGCTCTTCCAATGAGCCCTGTCCTGAAGAACCTGTACAGAATTTTTCTACACAATAAGCCTGGCATCCACTTCTTATACAAGAAGAAAATGACATCAGGAGAGATAATTTCGACAGCTATAATAAAAAAGTCTGTCCACATATTGTTCACAAAGACAAATCTACTCAGTCTGGCACACCGAAAGGAAATTAAATGAAGGAGACAGATAACACTCTCACTGATCTGAGTCAGGAAGATATTGATTCTACTTTTGGTACGACTACCTCTGATTACCAGCAACCATCGGGTCATGACATAAAGAAACTACCGGATGCTTTGGCATCAGCGCGCAAAGCACTACTAGCCTTGCAGAAAAAGGATGGTCACTGGTGCTTCCCACTCGAGGCAGATTGTACTGTTCCAGCCGAATACGTGTTGATGATGCATTTCATGGATGATATAGATGCAGAGCTCGAAATAAGGATAGCTCGGTTTATCCGAGAAAAACAGGATACAAAGCATGGTGGCTGGCCTTTATACTATGGCGGTCACTTTGATCTGAGTTGTACTGTCAAAGCTTACTATGCATTAAAGCTAGTCGGTGACCCCCCGGATGCTCCACATATGGTAACTGCTCGTACAGCTATCCTGTCACATGGCGGTGCATCAAGAGCAAACGTTTTTACCAGAATCTTACTTGCAATGTACGGCCAACTCCCCTGGCGTGGTGTACCATTTATGCCGGTAGAGATTATTTTATTACCGAAGTGGTTCCCATTTCATCTGAGTAAAATTGCTTATTGGTCACGTACTGTGACAGTACCACTGACAATCTTATGCAGCTTAAGAGCAAAAGCTGCTAATCCACATAAAATTAATATTCGTGAGCTCTTCACCATAGACCCGGAAGAAGAGCGTGATTATTTTTCAGTGCGTACTCCTCTGAACCGCTTATTTTTATTTATTGAGCGTACTGCTTCATTACTTGAACCACTTATTCCAAATATCCTACGTCGTGTTGCTCTACGCCGAGCAGAGCGCTGGATAATAGAACGACTTAATGGCGAATGCGGTCTGGGAGCAATTTTTCCTGCAATGGTAAATGCAAATGAGGCACTTTCACTGCTAGGTTATCCTTATGAACATCCGTACCGGGAACAGTGCCGTCAAGCTTTATTAGGGTTATTGGTTGATGATGGTGAACAAGTCTGGTGTCAACCATGCACATCGCCTGTGTGGGATACTGTCCTTGCAAGCCTGTCATTACAGGAAGATATTGGTGCAGATCAAAAGCCGGTCCGAAATGCTCTTGACTGGCTAGTACCTCTCCAGATACTAGATGCGCCTGCAGACTGGCGGGAAGAACATCTAAGATTAGCTGGTGGTGGCTGGGCTTTTCAATACGCCAATCCACATTACCCTGATCTTGACGATACAGCAGCGGTAGGCTGGGCAATGTACCAGGCAGACCCTCATGCTTATCGTGAGAGTCTATCAAGAGCTGCAAACTGGCTTAGCGGCATGCAATCCAAAAACGGCGGGTTTGCTGCCTTTGATGTCGACAATACTTATTATTACCTTAACGAAATTCCATTTGCTGATCATGGCGCTTTACTTGATCCGCCCACTAGTGATGTCAGTGCACGTTGTACCGGGTTTCTGGCCTTATACGGAAAACCTGAGCAACAAAGTTCGATGAAGCAGGGATTATCCTATTTGTTCAATGAGCAAGAACCAAGTGGTGCCTGGTTTGGCCGCTGGGGGAGTAATTATATTTATGGAACCTGGTCAGTTCTAGAAGCTTTGAGACTGGTAAAAGTAGATACTTCTCATGTATCTATCATTCGTGCAGTAAAATGGTTAAAGTCAGTTCAGAGAGAGGATGGAGGATGGGGTGAAAACAATGATACCTATTTTGCACCAAAACTAGCAGGACGGTTCAGAACAAGTACTTCGTTTCAAACCGCCTGGGCTTTACTTGGCCTAATGGCAGCAGGAGAAACACATAGCGAAGAAGTCAGTAAAGGAATCAAATATCTTCTAAGCAGACAGGGAAATGATGGATTATGGGATGATCCATGGTTTACAGCGCCGGGATTCCCGAGGGTTTTCTATTTAAAATATCATGGATATTCAAAGTATTTCCCATTGTGGGCTCTAGCAAGATACCAGGCATTTACCCAACAGGATCTTATGTGAATTTTGTGGGTATTGTCGCAGCCATGCGAATTGAATCCCGCTGTATAACTACTCGCGACTTGCCTCTTAGTGAAATAATAAATCTGGGAGATAATTCAGCGATATGTTTATGTGGTATGGGTGAAAATGCCGCACGAAAAGCAGCAATAAGATTGCAGGCAGGAGGCGCAACTTCTCTGATCAGCTTCGGGTTTGCTGGAGCACTAGATTCTAAGTTACGTCCGGGTGACTTAGTACTTCCTGAGTCAATTTATAGCGGACGATTGTTGCCTGTATCCTTAACCTGGAGAGATCGAGTACAAGAACGCCTGCCTTCTTACTTACGCGTCATTGGTGGCAAATTAGCAACGAGCAAGAAAGTTCTTACTTCATTGATTGAAAAACGTGAGTTTGCAAAAATTACCGGAGCTTGTGCAGTAGATTTAGAAAGCGGTGCGGTAGCTGAAGTGGCCGAAAATTCAGACATGCCATTCCTTGCAATACGTGCAATTTCAGACCCTATTGAATTTTCACCACCACTGGCCCTACTAGAAGCAGTAAATCCTGATGGTAGTGCTAATCTAAGCCAAATACTATCTTTACTACTACAACGGTCTGTGACTTTGAATACATTGCTACGCCTTGCCAGAGAGGTACGTACTGCTCGCTCCACTCTGTCAACAGTCGTGTTACATGCAAGTATGGAATTAGGAATCCAACCCAATCAATCTACAACTGCACACCAGAGTAATAAATAGGCCAAGACTTTTAAAGTCCAGAAAGCCAAATGCCAATATCAGTGATATTGGCATTTTATTATTGCACCTGAAGTAATCAAGTCAGGTTAAGTCGATAGCGTTGATTCAAATAATTTTCGGTTCTGTACTAATTCACCGGGTAATTTATCCCCCATTTTATCGAACCATTCTTTTTGCAGAACTAACTCTTGTTTCCATGCTTCTTCATCTACCTGGTTCAATTGACCAAACTCGGCCTCATTAATTTCAACTCCAGACAAGTCAATGTCCTCAAAGCGCGGCATCCAACCCAAAGCAGTTTTCTGAGCTGGGACACGACTCTTGACACGATCTATGATCCACTTCAATACACGCATGTTATCGCTAAAGCCAGGCCACATAAACTCTCCTTTTTCGTTTAAGCGAAACCAATTTACACAGAAAATATTAGGGGTCTGTTTAATTACCGTTCCCATCTTCAACCAGTGTTTAAGGTAATCGGCTATGTGATAACCACAGAATGGCAACATGGCAAAAGGATCGCGTCGTACTACGCCCTGTTTGCCAAACGCAGCAGCGGTAGTTTCGGAACCGAGAGTAGAAGCCATGTAAACCCCACGATTCCAGTCAAATGCTTCATAAACTAATGGTACAGTAGTGGCACGGCGACCACCGAAAATAAATGCAGAGATTGGTACCCCTTCCGGATCTTCCCATGCAGTATCAATAGACGGACACTGGCTAGCCGGGACAGTAAATCTTGAATTAGGATGAGCTGCCTTACGACCTGACTTACCGTCTTCTGGAGTCCAGTCTTTGCCTTGCCAGTCAATTAGATGTGCCGGAGGCTCTTTTGTCATGCCTTCCCACCATACATCACCATCATCAGTCAGTCCGACGTTAGTAAAAATGCAATTTTCCTTCAGGGTTTCCAGGGCATTTGGGTTCGTTTTTTCAGAAGTACCAGGAGCAACACCAAAGAAGCCAGCCTCCGGATTAATAGCGTGGAACTTACCGCTCTTGCCAGGTTTAATCCAGGCTATATCATCTCCCACTGTGGTAACTTTCCACTTATCAAATGACTTTGGTGGAATCAGCATAGCAAGATTAGTTTTTCCACAAGCGGAAGGAAAAGCTGCTGCAACGTAGTTCTTTTCTCCGGTAGGTGACTCAATTCCAAGAATCAACATATGTTCAGCTAACCAACCTTCATCTCGTGCCATAGTTGAAGCAATACGTAGGGCAAAACATTTCTTACCAAGTAACGCATTACCACCATATCCGGAACCATAAGACCAAATCTCACGCGTTTCAGGAAAGTGTACGATGTATTTAATAGTCGGATTACACGGCCATTTAACGTCCTGATCACCAGTCTCTAGAGGTGCTCCAATACTGTGCAGACATGGCACGAATTCCCCATTTGCACCAAGTACGTCGTACACCGCCTTACCCATGCGCGTCATGATACGCATATTTACTACTACGTAAGGTGAATCACTAATTTCGACACCAATTTGTGCTATAGGTGACCCAATTGGTCCCATACTAAACGGAATAACATACAAAGTACGACCGTGCATTGATCCTTTAAACAACCCTGTAAGAGTCTCACGCATTTTTGTTGGATCTTCCCAATTATTGGTAGGACCTGCGTCATTAGGATTCTCAGAACAAATGTAAGTACGATCCTCTACTCGTGCCACGTCGGATGGATCAGAACAGGCCAGATAAGAATTAGGACGCTTGGCTGGATTGAGTTTGACAAAAGTACCAGCATCAACCAAGTTGGAACACAATTGATCGTATTCTTCCTGCGAACCATCACACCAAACGATGTGGTCAGGTTCTGTTAAATTAGCAACTTTAGTAACCCATTCTTTTAGCTTTGAATTTTTTACGTAGTCTGGTGCCGCGATATCAATGCTCATTAGTTAAATCTCCGTAATATAACTATGGTTATTAGGGTATTTAAGAACCTTATTGCTATATTCCTAACATCTAACAGAGGAATTCAAACTGAAATTATATTAAGACAAACGATTTATTGTAGCATGGAATTAAGCTCATGTTACAGAGCACTCTTCCCGTTCCAATAACCAACATGGTGAGATACAGTAATTTTACTGTAAGTTAACCTGCGAATCACAAAGATATGAATACTGGAGAATAATATAGATGGGGTGGCTGATGGGGCTCGAACCCACGACAACCGGAATCACAATCCGGGACTCTACCAGCTGAGCTACAGCCACCATCCGAAAAACTAAAAATCACTCTGGTTTTAAAACCCGAAATAAATTATTTCAGAAACTCTCTGGCGTGCCCGACAGGAATCGAACCTGTAACCCCCAGCTTAGAAGGCTGGTGCTCTATCCGGTTGAGCTACGGGCACTACTCAAACCGGGCATACCCAAATCAATTGGGCGAAATTGGTCGGGGTGGAGAGATTTGAACTCCCGACATCCTGGTCCCAAACCAGGCGCGCTACCAGGCTACGCTACACCCCGGAAAGGGCGTCACTATACCTTTCCACTGATAAAAGGTCAATTTTTCTATCTATTTTATCCAGTTTACTCAAACATAAGAATGGGCTGCAAGCAGAAAGCACTTCAACGTAAAAGTTTATTAACCACTTGGATTCAAAGATCTTCATCAGGAATTATTTCTGGATTGAAAAATTTTACAGTTCTCTGCTCGTTACCTATCTTCGACCTAATCTTAGGTTATTTAAATTTACACGCATATAAAATATTCATATATAAAATTAATTTTGTACAAATTACTTAAAATAATTACAGTACCACTTGCTGTATACTGTAATTTCTGATATTAAAGCGTCTTCGCTTGTAACCAGAAAAGAAAAAGGAATACTAAGAAATGCCGCAACAACAACCTAAACCAACCACTCCCTATAAGATGAAAAAGGGAGAAAATTACATGAATGCAAAGCAACTTGCACATTTTCGTAAGATACTTGAAGGTATTAAAGTTGAGCTAGGACAAGATATAGATCGTACAGTTCACACCATGCAGGATGAAGCTACAGTTTTTGCAGACCCTAACGACCGTGCAAGTCAAGAATCTGATATGGCGCTGGAACTACGTAATCGTGACCGTGAACGTAAACTTATCAAGAAGATTGACGAGACTATTGCTAAAATTGATTCTGGTGATTCTGATGATTATGGTTATTGCGATACCTGCGGTATCGAAATCGGCCTGAAACGTCTTGAAGCTCGCCCAACAGCTACTCTTTGTATAGACTGTAAAACACTAGATGAGATAAGAGAAAGACAACTAGCCAAATAAGCAAAAACCAAATACTGCAACTTAGACTGATTCTTTACAATCAACTCCTAAACCACGTTGTCTGTAGTTTCTGCTGTAACTGCCTTCATACTAAGGCGTAGTCGTCCCTTGTCATCAGCTTCTAACACTTTGACACGTACGACCTGACCTTCTTTCAGGTGATCAGCTACACTGTTAACACGTTCATTGGCAATTTGTGAGATATGCAACAATCCATCTTTACCGGGTAAAACACTTACAATCGCACCGAAATCTAAAAGTTTCAGAACAGTTCCGTCATAAATTTTACCTACTTCTACATCAGCAGTAATGTCTTCGATACGTTTTCTGGCCAATTCGCCACCTTCAGCGCTGATGCAAGCTATCATGACCACTCCATCATCTGTGATATCTATAGTTGTACCAGTCTCCTCAGTTAATGCACGAATCACTGCACCACCTTTACCAATTACATCACGAATTTTCTCAGGGTTAATTTTAAGTTTAATAATACGCGGTGCATGTTGAGAAATTTCTTCACGAGTTGAAGGCTGGGCCTGCTTCATGACTCCCAAAATGTGCAATCGTCCCTCTTTAGCCTGCTCCAACGCAGCATGCATAATTTCCTTATTGACACCCTGAATCTTGATATCCATTTGCAGTGCCGTAATACCATGCTCAGTACCCGCAACCTTGAAATCCATATCACCCAAGTGATCTTCGTCACCAAGAATATCAGTTAGTACAGCAATATGGTTGCCTTCCTTAATCAAACCCATTGCAATACCTGCCACATGATCTTTAAGTGGCACACCTGCATCCATTAATGCAATGCACCCACCACAAACTGAAGCCATAGAACTAGAACCGTTAGACTCAGTAATTTCGGATACAACTCTCAACGAATAACCAAATTCTTCAACAGAAGGTAAAACTGCAAGGAGCGCACGTTTTGCAAGACGTCCATGACCAATTTCACGGCGCTTGGGTGTGCCAACCCTACCAGTCTCTCCAGTTGCATAGGGTGGAAAATTGTAATGAAACATGAAACGATCAGTGTAATCCCCCTGCAGAGCATCAATTCTCTGTTCATCCCGTCCTGTACCAAGAGTTGCTATTACCAGTGCCTGAGTTTCACCACGCGTAAATAAAGCAGAGCCATGGGTACGAGGGAATACACCATTACGAATAGATATAGGTCGCACGGTGCGAGTATCGCGTCCATCTATTCGCGGCTCGCCATTAAGAATCCGGGTACGCACAATCTTTGATTCAAGATCAAAACAAACCTTCTTGACGGCCTGTCCATCTGGACCATCTTCTGAACCGACCCCCATCTCTGTATTAACTTTTTCCCAGACTTTATCAATGGCCTCGGTACGCGCTTGTTTTTGCTTCAAATCAAATGCTGCACGTAAATCTGCCTCTGCCAATTGCGTAATCCTGTCAGTAAGACTCGTATCCTGCTCTGCAGGAGCCCAGTCCCATACAGTAACTCCAGCTTCATCAGCTAACTCGTTAATCACATTGATTACTGCTTTCATTTCTTTACGACCAAACTCAACCGCACCTAACATCACATCTTCAGCTAACTCTTTTGCCTCAGACTCCACCATCAGCACTGCATGTTCAGTCCCCGCTACCACCAGGTTAAGTTCTGTCTCAATAAGCTCAGTTGCCGTTGGATTGAGTACATAGTCCCCATTAATATAACCAACACGTGCACCACCAATTGGCCCGTCAAAGGGAATCCCGGAAAGTACTAACGCAGCAGAAGCACCAATCATTGCAGGAATATCCGCATCTACTTCATTATCAGAAGATAAAACTGTGGCAACGATCTGTACTTCATTATAAAAACTATCAGGAAATAGTGGACGAATGGGGCGATCAATTAAGCGAGAAGTAAGAATTTCTTTTTCTGAAGGGCGCCCCTCGCGCTTAAAAAAACTACCAGGTATTCTGCCTGCAGCATAACTACGTTCCTGATAATCCACAGTTAACGGGAAAAAATCCTGCCCCGGCCTGACACTTTTAGCACCTACAACCGTAACTAACACCACTGTGTCATCCATTGAAACGATTACTGCTCCATGAGCTTGTCTTGCAATCTCCCCGGTTTCCAACGTCAGTTTATGGCGTCCGTAACTAATACTTTTCTTGATCGGTTTCAATTTACCTTCCTTTCTGATGAGATTATCTTTATTTGTGCCCATATCCGACTAGTTAATATAATGTTTATTATTCTCGTCCAATGAAAGACTACAAATAATTAAAATATTTCTGTTTATCTGGTTAGCAGGGAAGTAAAGTCTATTTACGAAGACCAAGGCGCTCGATCAGCGATCGATAAGCATCATCGCTACTACGCTTCAGATAATCAAGTAACTTTCGACGGCGATTCACCATACGTAATAAACCACGACGGGAATGATGATCCTTAACATGAACCTTGAAATGACCGGTCAAATCGTTTATACGGGTAGTCAATAATGCCACCTGTACTTCCGGGGAACCAGTATCTCCAGCGGCCCTTTGATAATCGCTCACTATCTGCGCTTTTTTATCGGTTGTAACGAGCATGCATACTCTCCAATTTAAACCCTTAATACGAAAAGGCGCTATTTTACTCTTTATTAAGGTGAATTCTCAAGTAATGTGCCGTTTTTTTTAACATTAGTAAATATTTAGAATATAAACGGGCCTGTTATCTATTCTGAAGTTAAGTCTATAGAAAATGCACTAACCCCAAGCAAATGGTATCAACCTACGCTTAAAACTTTAATGTAAAGTAACTAAATTTGCACAAATTGAAACATTTCCCCCCTCCGATTTTATAGTCCATTCTTCAAATACAGCCTAAATATTCTAGTCTAATGACAAACACATACAAGATAGTCTAAGACAGCAGTAATGACGACTATTAAAAGAAAGTGAATAAAACCATTGGCAGCATGTAAAGTAACAACTAACAAGGGGTTGACCAAAAGTCAGCTAACCGCTACTGTTCATCGTTCTATTTATTATATTTATGGTTCTCAACGCAGGAAAATAAGAAAAAATGGGTGCAGAAGATCTAACTGGTGCTGAAATCACAATTCGCTGTTTACAGGAAGAAGGAGTAAAACATATCTTTGGCTATCCTGGCGGCGCAGTGCTGTTCATATATGACGAATTGTTTAAACAGAATAAGGTAAAACACATATTAGTACGCCATGAACAAGCAGCAATACATGCAGCTGATGGATATGCTCGATCCAGCAACAAACCGGGAGTCGCATTGGTGACATCCGGACCCGGTGTAACGAATGCTGTTACCGGTATTGCTACTGCCTACATGGATTCAATTCCAATGGTCATTATTAGCGGACAAGTACCAACCCATGCTATTGGGCTAGATGCGTTTCAGGAAGTTGACACAGTGGGCATCACGCGCCCCTGTGTTAAACATAACTTCCTGGTAAAAGATATTACAGAGTTAGCTGCTACCATCAAGAAAGCATTCTATATATGCTCAACTGGACGCCCCGGACCAGTACTAGTAGATATTCCTAAGGATGTAAGTCAAGAAAAATGTAAATTTTCCTATCCTGCTAGTGTATCTATGCGCTCTTATAACCCAAGCAGTAAAGGTCACCCGGGGCAGCTAAAAAAAGCGATGCGATTAATATTGAGCTCAAAACGACCAATGATTTATGCTGGTGGCGGTGTAATATTGAGTGACGCTGCTTCACAACTTACACACTTTGTGCAAATGTTAAATTTTCCCTGTACAAATACGTTGATGGGACTTGGTGGCTATCCGGCAACTGACAAACAATTTGTCGGCATGCTGGGCATGCACGGTACCTATGAAGCAAATATGGCAATGCAGAATTGTGACGTATTAATAGCTATTGGAGCACGCTTTGATGACCGTGTAATTGGTAACCCCAAACATTTTTCTAACAAAGATAGAAAAATTATACACATTGACATAGATCCCTCATCCATTTCCAAACGTGTAAGGGTAGATGTGCCCATCGTTGGTAGTGTTTCAAATGTACTTGACGGACTTATTAAATTACTAATGGCCAGTAAAGAGAAGCCTAAGCAAGCGAAACTCAAGTCATGGTGGGCACAAATTGATCAGTGGCGTACACGGGATTGCCTAAAGTATGACCGAAAAAGCACTATAATCAAGCCACAAATGGTGGTTGAAAAACTTTATAAGATAACAAAAGGTAATGCTTTTATTACTTCCGATGTAGGTCAACATCAGATGTGGGCCGCACAATTCTATAAATTTGATAAGCCCCGAAGGTGGATTAATTCTGGCGGATTGGGAACTATGGGATTTGGTCTGCCGTCAGCAATGGGTGTTCAGTTTGCCAACCCCAGAAATGCTGTGGCCTGTATCACCGGTGAAGCCAGTATACAAATGTGTATTCAGGAACTATCAACCTGTAAGCAATATAATCTGCCACTTAAAATTATTAACCTGAATAATCGCTATATGGGCATGGTACGCCAGTGGCAAGAATTCTTCCATGGCAATCGATACGCTGAATCCTATGTAGATGCTTTACCAGACTTTGTCAAACTGGCAGAAAGTTATGGTCATGTAGGTATAAAAATAGAACAGCCCAGTGATATAGAAGATGCGTTAAAAGAAGCGTTTAAACTCAAAGATAAATTAGTATTCATGGACTTCATTACCGATCAAACTGAAAATGTATTTCCTATGATACCAGGTGGAAAAGGTCTCTCTGAAATGATTCTGGTATAAAGATGCGACATATTATTTCTTTGTTGATGGAAAATGAAGCGGGTGCTCTATCACGCGTGGCAGGGTTGTTCTCTGCAAGAGGTTATAATATTGAGTCTCTCACAGTTGCTCCTACAGAGGACTCTACATTATCGCGAATGACTCTGGTTACTGTTGGTTCAGATGATGTAGTCGAGCAAATTACCAAGCAGTTGAATAAATTAATTGATGTGGTAAAGATTATTGACTTAAGTGATGGGGACCATATTGAATGTGAGTTGATGTTGGTGAAAGTACGCGCTCTAGGTAAAAATCGTAAGGAGATAAAAGCTACAACTGATATTTTCTGTGGTCGCATTGTTGATGTTACTGACAAGTCTTATACTATTGAACTGACTGGTACCGGTTCAAAACTTGACGCATTTCTCGATACAATGAGTCACAATACCATACTGGAAACAGTTCGTACCGGTGCTTCTGGGATTGGCCGTGGCGAGAGAACATTAAAAGTAAAGTAAGGTAAGGTCTGACATGAATTGTAGAAAAGAGCTTTTTTCTGTCTGCAATCAATAGTATTTCGATATCTATTTCCAATTATATTTAGAAAGGAAATCTATGAAGGTTTATTACGACAAAGATGCTGATCTATCACTCATCAAAAGAAAAAAAGTCACCATTGTTGGCTATGGCTCACAGGGACACGCTCATGCGAATAATCTAAATGACTCTGGTGTAAAAATCACTGTTGGCTTACGTAAGAATGGAGCATCTTGGAGCAAAGCAAAAAAAGCTGGTCTCACGGTAAAAAGTATAACTGAATCTGTTAAAGGTGCAGATATTGTGATGCTTCTATTACCTGATGAGAAGATTGCTGCAGTTTATAAAACGGAGATTGAACCTAATCTCAAAAAAGGAGCGACACTTGCATTTGCTCATGGATTTAATATTCACTACGGCCAGGTATCACCACGAGATGACCTTGATGTAATTATGATTGCACCAAAAGGACCCGGACATCTTGTACGATCAACCTATATACAGGGTGGTGGTGTTCCCTCTCTTATTGCCGTACATCAGAATGAGTCTGGTAAGGCCCGTAAATTAGCACTCTCCTATGCTGCAGCAAATGGTGGTACGCGTGGAGGAGTGATCGAAACAAACTTCCGCGAGGAAACTGAAACTGATCTATTTGGTGAGCAGGTTGTACTATGCGGAGGACTTACTGCCCTGATTCAGGCAGGTTTTGAAACACTAGTTGAAGCAGGTTACGCTCCAGAAATGGCCTATTTCGAATGCCTGCACGAAGTGAAATTGATAGTTGATTTAATTTATGAAGGGGGAATTGCCAACATGCGTTATTCTGTATCTAATAATGCTGAATATGGAGATATTTCACGTGGTCCACGTATTGTGACAGATGAGACCCGTACTGAAATGCGTAGAATTCTTCATGAAATTCAGACTGGCGAATATGCTCGTGAATTTATATTAGAAAATCAGGCAGGCGCACCTATGCTTAAAACCAGTCGCCGTCTTGCTTCCGAACATCAAATTGAAGTTGTTGGGGCAAAACTACGAAGCATGATGCCATGGATCAAAAAGAATAAGCTTGTTGACCAAAAAAAGAATTAATGTGAAATGGCTGACGATATGTAAAGCATGAACCATAGAATGCTGATGCTGATCCCGCTCTAATAAAAAATCACAGATTACTTAAACTATTCATACCCTGATGAATTACCCTCATCCCTTTTTTGCCCGTGAAGGCTGGCCTTTTATAGCAGGAGCTGTTGCAATTGCAACATTAGTAAGCATGTTTGCAGGCTGGATTTGGTCTATCCCCTTCTGGATTATCGCATTATTTGTTTTACAGTTTTTCCGTGACCCACCTCGTATTGTTCCGCAAAAAGCTAATGCTGTATTGTCACCTGCTGATGGCAGAATAGTAGCAGTTGAAAATACACAAGATCCCTATCTCAAACGTGATGCCATAAAAGTAAGTGTATTTATGAATGTGTTCAATGTCCATTCCAACCGCAGCCCAGTAGATGGAAAGGTGTATAACGAATGGTACTTCCCTGGAAAATTTATCAACGCTAGTCTACCCAAAGCCTCACTTGAAAATGAACGAAATGCGCTATGGATAAAAACCGATAATGACCTCGATATAACTTGTGTACAGATTGCCGGTCTGATTGCAAAGCGTATAGTGTGCCATACGAAAATTGGCGAACATCTTGCACGTGGACAACGTTTTGGTTTTATCCGTTTTGGGTCACGAGTAGATGTTTATATGCCACTTAATACTGAAGTAAAGGTGAATATTGGAGACAAAGTTCATGCAACACTAACTATACTAGCGGAACTAGTGCCTTAAATCTGTCATAACTTCATCTTTTATTACTCATTAATAACTGTCTTCTGTTTACCATCCTAACGTAACGGTTTACCATGCATTGGTCTCTTATTGTAATGCGCAAATAATGTACGATCCTAACCAACCTCGTATAATGTTTAAATCAAAGCTACGGCGGCGTGGAATCTATTTACTTCCCAACCTGTTTACTACGGCAGCACTATTTGCTGGTTTTTATGCCATTGTACAAGCAATGAACGGGAATTTTGAGTACTCTGCAGTAGCAATATTCATTGCTATGGTACTGGATGGACTGGATGGACGTGTAGCACGACTCACCCATACTCAAAGTGAATTTGGGGCTGAATATGACAGTCTATCAGACATGATTTCATTTGGTGCTGCCCCTGCACTGGTTATATATGAATGGGCTCTAAAGGGCATGGGAAAGTGGGGCTGGATAGCGGCTTTTATTTATTGTACCTGTGCCGCACTACGTCTTGCACGTTTTAACACAAAAACAGGAGTAGCAGACAAACGATTCTTCCAAGGGCTACCCAGTCCTGCTGCTGCTGCGCTAATCGCAGGATTAGTTTGGGTAATGTTAGACTTTAAGATTGCAGGGCCGGATATAAAGTGGCTGGCTTGGAGTATCACGGTATTTGCTGGTTTTACTATGGTAAGCAACCTGCCTTATTACAGCGGAAAGGAAATAAACCTACACAAGAGCGTACCATTTATAACCGTGTTGTTGCTAGCACTATTCTTTTTTGTACTAATTCCAAGTCAACCACCTGTTGTGCTTTTTTGTTTATTTATGCTTTACGCATTATCTGGTTATTTTATGTGGATATTGCGGCGGAGAAAAAAGAAAAAAACTGCCGGCATTCAGAAAAACTGACTCGATCTTTGTTGCGTAAAAATAAAAAAACATTTATATTTAACCATATGAAACAAATTTACAGTCATTTCTGGTTTTACCCTTCACATAGCCTGCCGCTACTGTCAGGACCTCTGCTGCGCCTTGCGCGCTGACTATTCATTTTATTCTAGTGTTTTATCCAACAGAATCTGCTTTGCAAATTCTGCATTTCAACTCAGATATTTTTCCTATATATGATAGATCTATGATGGAGAAAGTATGAAAGATCATTTGATAATTTTTGATACAACCCTGCGTGATGGCGAGCAAAGTCCTGGTGCATCTATGACCCAGGAAGAGAAGGTTCGTATTGCACGACAACTAGAGCGTATGAAAGTTGATATTATTGAGGCCGGATTTCCAGCAGCCTCCAACGGTGACTTTAAAGCAGTAAAAGCAGTAGCTGATACTATTAAGGATAGTACTGTATGTGGACTAGCACGTGCTACTAAAGATGATATTGACCGTGCCGGTGAAGCCCTAAAGGATGCAAATTCAGCACGTATCCATACCTTTATTGCCACTTCACCAGTTCACATGGAGAAAAAACTACGTATGTCTCCTGATCAGGTATTTGAGCAAGCCGTTAAGGCTGTAAAATGGGCGCGCCAATATACTGATAATGTAGAGTTCTCTCCTGAAGATGCAGGACGCTCAAAAATTGATTTTCTTTGTCGTGTATTAGAAGCAGTCATTAAGGCGGGAGCAACCACCCTTAATATTCCTGATACTGTTGGTTACACAATGCCGGAACAATTTGGCAAGCTCATGCAAACTCTACATAAACGCATACCCAATTCTGACAAAGCAATATTCTCAGTACACTGCCACAATGATTTAGGCTTGGCGGTCGCTAACTCATTAGCAGCGGTAATGAACGGTGCACGACAAGTTGAATGTACTATTAATGGTTTAGGAGAACGTGCAGGCAACGCATCTCTAGAAGAAATCGTGATGGCAGTTCGTACTCGCCAGGATCTGTTTCCTTGCGAGACATTTATAGATGCTACTCTCATCGTGCCAGCCAGCAAACTCGTTTCGGGTATTACCGGCTTTCCGGTACAACCTAATAAAGCTATTGTCGGAGCAAATGCATTTGCACATGAAGCTGGAATTCATCAAGATGGTGTACTGAAACATCGTGAAACATACGAAATCATGCGTGCTGAAGATGTTGGCTGGGGAGCCAATAAATTATCGCTTGGAAAACATTCTGGACGTAATGCATTCCGCAGTCGTTTGACAGAACTTGGTATCGAATTGGAATCGGAAGAAATACTCAATACCACATTTATCCGTTTCAAAGAACTAGCTGATAAGAAACATGATATCTTCGATGAAGACTTACATGCGCTAGTTTCAGATGAGACCATGAATCTACAGGAGCATTACAAGCTTCTATCTCTGACCGCACATAGCGAGACCGGTGAAACACCATATGCAAAGGTGGTAATTGCTGAGGGGGGTAAAGAATTACGAGCAGAATCAGATGGTAGCGGGCCGGTAGATGCCACTTTCCGTGCAATTGAGAAGATTCTTTCCAGTGATGCCGAACTACAATTATATTCAGTAAATAATATTACTAGTGGCACTGACTCACAGGGCGAAGTAACTGTACGATTACAAAAATCAGGGCGCATCGTCAATGGTAACGGATCGGATACTGATATTGTGGTTGCCTCTGCAAAAGCTTATCTCAGTGCACTCAATAAACTACATAGTAAGTTGGAAAGAGCGCATCCTCAGGTATAGGAAAACTCTTGGTGATGTCTGCGCGATAAGATAGCCGCTTACTCAATTATGCAGTAATTGTTGCTGCTTATGATGAGTAAGCCCAGTTATCATGCCAGGCATTTTTTACTAAATTAGGATAAGCTGCCTTCCCTAAGCTCCCATTGTATCGTCCAAGCGCACGAAAGTAGTTCCCCTTCTCAATGTCTAGATAATGCCGCAGGATGGTACAGCCATAACGTAGATTTATTCGCAGATGAAAAAGATCATGAGTAGGACCTCCAATTAATTTGCGCCAAAATGGCATAACCTGCATATAGCCATATGCGCCTGATTTAGATACAGCATACTTCTTGAATCCACTTTCAACTTGAATAATGCCCAATATCAATTGCGGATCCAAGCCAGCACGTGTGGCTTCGAAATACACCGTCATTAAAAAATCATTGCGCTCTTCAGGATCAGGCATTCGTTTCTCAAGCCTTTTAGACATAGCAGCTAACCATGCAGCTCCTTGTTCCTTATTTTTAAATACAGATATAAATTTTTGATATGAAATAGCTTTATCGCTAACTTTAATATGCAAGCCCGCCTTAACACTAGCAGATAGCGGCTCATACATTTGAGCTCCGGCCTGGGCAAAAGCAGGAAAAAGCAATAACATTATCCCAACTATACTCAACATATTATTGATTCTATAAAATCAACAACACTTTGCAAGGGTATAACCTTATGTTTATCATCACATCTACCTTGGTATTCGACATTTCCCTCTTTCAAACCACGCTCTCCGATGACAATACGATGGGGAATTCCAATTAATTCCATATCAGCAAACATCACACCCGGACGCTCATTACGATCATCAAACAACACTTCAATACCGACAGCAGAGAGCTTTTCATATAATTTTTCCGCTTCAGTTTTTATCAATGTACTCTTGTTCATTCCGATGGGCACAATTACTACATGGAAAGGAGCCATTGCAAGTGGAAAGACAATACCATGCTTATCATGATTCTGTTCAATTGCTGCAGCTACGATACGTGATACGCCAATACCGTAACACCCCATTTCCATGGGTATAGACTGGCCAGATTCATCTAAATAGCAAGCTCTCATCTCCTTGGAATATTCAGTATGTAACTTGAAGATATGTCCGATTTCAATGCCTCTGCAGATTTCGAGTTTACCTTTTCCATCGGGAGATAAGTCACCTGAAACTACATTGCGAATATCAAATACATGGTCAGGTTCTTTCATATCGCGACCAAAATTAACACCAGTGTAATGGTAGCCTTCCTCATTTGAGCCACAAATAAAATCGCTCATTTCTATAACCGATACATCTGAAATAATGGTTAGCTCAAGACCAATTGGACCTGTATATCCTGTACAACAACTTGTTTTGTTAAAAACTTCCTCCTCACTTGCCAGCCGAAAATCTCTCAGTAATGGAATTTTCTTAGCTTTTAATTCGTTTAAATGATGATCACCACGTAACAACAATAAAACCATTTCATGGTTTACCATCACCGCTAAAGTTTTAACGGTCTTCTGAACTGGTACATTCAAAAATTTTGCTACCTCTTCACAAGTTTTTTTGATAGGTGTTGCAATCTTTTGTATGGAACTATTAGCTCCTTCACGCAATTTATCCGGTTGTAACGCCTCAGCAAATTCAATATTGGCTGCATAAGTTGAATTTGGACAAAAAACAATGCTATCTTCACCTGAATCAGCCAATACGTGAAACTCGTGCGAACTACTACCACCTATTGCTCCTGAATCCGCTTCTACAGCACGAAAATTCAATCCTAATCGGCTAAATATTCTAGTATAGGCATCATGCATAGCCTTATATGTTTCCTCAAGGTCAGCATTGTCAACATGGAATGAATATGCATCTTTCATTACAAATTCACGCGCACGCATCACCCCAAAGCGGGGACGAATCTCATCACGAAACTTAGTTTGAATCTGATATAGAGTAAGCGGCAACTGACGATAACTTTTTATTTCTCTACGTGCAATGTCAGTAATCACTTCTTCATGCGTAGGTCCAAAACAGAAATCACGTTGATACCTATCTTTAATTCGCAGCATCAGTGACCCGAATTTATCCCAGCGTGCTGTCTCTTTCCATAATTCTGCCGGTTGCACTACGGGCATAAGTAGCTCTATTGCACCGTTCCTATCCATTTCCTCCCGAATAATACGTTCAACTTTACGCAAGACTCTCAAACCCAGCGGCATCCAAGTATATAATCCACTTCCAAGTCTCTTAATGAGACCCGCACGCATCATTAGCCCATGACTCACTAATTCTGCTTCAGCAGGGGCCTCTTTATAGGTAGAAATAAAAAATTGTGATACACGCATCACCTGGCTCCATCAAAACAATTAAATCGAAGTAATTCTACCTTGAAAGGATTCAATATGTATTATTTACCCACAACATTCATACCTGTTAACTTAGTTAAGAAAGCTTATTATCACACTTTATACATAACGCACCTTAATAAATAACTTTTAAGAGAGATATTTGCCATGATGACAATGACAACAACATAGAAAATGCATTTCAAACTTAAATGGAAAATCAAATATCACGCTTAATAAAAGACATAGATTTAAATGTAATAAATTAAGCTAAAGCTATTTATTAATTTAACGATTACTTTCATTCTAGTATAAAATATGAAAAAATCCGTATCAATCTTATCGAAACGGATCACACGGGTGAATCATATGATCGACCGCAACGGATATCGCTCCAATGTTGGTATTATTCTTTTGAACAAGAAGAATGAAGTCTTCTGGGGAAAACGCATTAAACAAAATTCCTGGCAATTTCCTCAAGGTGGAATCAATCCTGGTGAAAGTCCAAAACAGGCCATGTACAGAGAGTTAACAGAGGAAACAGGCCTTCATCCCTGTCATGTCGAAATCGTTGGGCGCACACGTGACTGGTTACGCTATGAAGTACCGGACCAGTGGATAAAGCGTGAATGGCGTGGGAATTATAAAGGTCAAAAACAAATTTGGTACTTGTTGCGCCTGGTAGGGCGTGACTCTGACGTGTCACTACGCACAAATGTTCGCCCGGAGTTCGATGCATGGCGTTGGAACCAGTACTGGATTGAACTCGAGTCGGTGGTTGAGTTTAAACGTCAAGTTTACTATCAAGCTCTTACTGAGTTAGCACGCCTACTTAACCGTGAATCTCATGAAATTAATAACTATGGAAAATATAATCGTATTTATGTACAAAAGATGAATTTAGACACGGCCATACCTGCTAGTAATAGGGCTAAATAATTTTATCTGGAAACAAGATACTAATAAGCCGATATTTTCTTAAATTTACAAATCAATTCTTCTGTACTCTATAAAATAGAATTGCAATAAATTACAGTATAAAATTGATTGTACTTATCCTGAAGCTTAATAAAAACTAACCTTAATAAATAGCTGACATTATAGATATATAATGTCAGACAGGATCTGCGCTCTCTCCTAATGAGCTAATTATAATAATCACTATTAATATTTTCTTTTTTAAACTCATTTTACATAAGATAGATATTGAATAAAAATTTTCTAATTACATGACTGAACTCATGGTATTAATTCTATTCTTTCATAATTTTAGGAATATAGATTTACTCCAAAAAATCAAGTAAAGTGAACTCTCGAATAATTAAAACACGGAGACTCCCATGACAGCTAAAGGACAACTCTTACAAGATCCGTTTTTAAATGCCTTACGGAAAGAACATATTCCAGTATCAATTTATTTGGTAAATGGTATTAAACTGCAGGGACACATTGACTCATTTGACCAATATGTAATACTTCTAAAGAATACAGTTACACAAATGGTATATAAACACGCTATTTCTACCGTTGTCCCCACTAAAACCTTCTCTACTTCGTTTGAGACACCAGTTATACCCGATGCCTGATAATTCTGCCGGCAGCACTAACACTATAAGTGATGCAAATACCACTATACTGGTCAGCTTAAATATTGGTATTAATAGTCACTCAGAAGATTTAGAAGAATTACGACAATTAGCCGTAAGCGATAAACTTACAATTCTTGCAGAGGTTAAGAGCAAACACTATAAGCCCAGCCCTGCTACCTATGCAGGCAAAGGAAAAGTAGATGAAATTGCGCAAATACTGAAACAAACTGGTGCCCAGTTAGTAATATTTAATAATAATCTCTCTCCTGTTCAACAACGTAATCTGGAGAAATTCCTAGAATGCCGTGTAATCGACCGCACCAGTCTAATTTTAGATATATTTGCTCAACGTGCTAAAAGTCATGAAGGGAAACTTCAAGTGGAACTAGCCCAGCTCCAGTATCTTGCTACTCGCTTAGTACGTGGCTGGACTCACCTGGAGCGACAAAAAGGTGGTATAGGCTTACGTGGTCCCGGAGAAACTCAACTTGAAACAGACCGGAGATTACTTGGAAAACGGGTTAAATTACTTAAGGAAAAGCTTACAAAACTCCAATCTCGACGAAATGTTCAAAGACGTACGAGGAAACGCGCCCAAGTTATTTCAGTTTCCATTATTGGTTATACTAATGCAGGCAAATCTACCTTGTTTAATTGCCTCACTGGTGCACGAACCTATACTGCCAACCAACTTTTTGCAACATTAGACGCAACCACTCGTAAACTTTATATTCCGGAGCATGGTCCGCTGGTTATCTCTGACACTGTGGGCTTCATCCGCGAATTACCACACACTCTGGTTGCCGCATTCAGGGCGACATTAGAAGAAACTGTACAGTCAGATATACTATTACATGTGGTAGATGCGAGTAGCCCTAATCGAGAAGAACAAATCGAAGAAGTGAATAAAGTGCTACAAGAAATCGGTGCTGATACAGTTCCGCAGATTCTGGTACTAAACAAAATTGATTTAGCAAATTTATCATTAAGAACGTCTGGGTGTCGTCGTAACGAGTATGGTAGAATAGTACAAATCCGCTTAAGTGCAAAAACCGGTGAGGGGCTCGATTTTATTAGGATGGCGCTAGCTGAAACAATTAAACAGTGTACTTCGCAATGGTGTAAAATGTTGCCAAAAATTGAAGCGATAGATGACGAGAGTCTCTATAGTCAATTATTGAGTTAGCCAACTATAATATTACAACTAATATTCACATCATGGCTAAGCTCCAAGGGAACTTACTAGACTATCTATTCGTCGAAATAAGATTAATATAATAACTGGAAGAAATATCATTATGGGAAATGACCCGCAGTGGGGGCGAAAAAAAGGTGGATCCGGTCCACCTGACCTGGATGAAATGTTACGTAACGTTAATAAAAAGCTTAACGACCTTTTTGGTGGGCGTAAGCGTCCTGGTAGCAATGGTTCTGGAGATGGAGGTGGAGGTGGCAATTTTAAACGGTTTAGTGGTGGTTTAAGTATTGGCGTGCTCCTTGGACTTCTCTTATTGTTATGGATAGCCAGCGGCTTTTACATTGTCAATGAAGGTCAACGAGGAGTAGTCCTGCGCTTTGGACAGTATAGTGAAACAACCCAAGCAGGATTAAGTTGGCACTTACCCTATCCAGCTGAAACTGTTGAGCTCGTTAACGTAAGTCAGGTAAGAACAATTGAAATAGGCTACCGTAAAAATGTAGCAAGTAAGGTACTGAAAGAGTCATTGATGTTAACTGATGATGAAAATATCATTGATATTCAGTTTGCTGTGCAATATATACTTAAAAATCCTGAAGAATACCTGTTTAATAACCGTGATCCGGATGAAGCAGTACTACAGGCTGCAGAATCATCTATTCGTGAAGTTATTGGAAAAAGTAGTATGGATTACGTTCTCTACGAAGGACGGGAAGATGTGGCAGCAAAAGCAACTATATTGATGCAACGACTTCTTGATCATTACAAAATAGGGATTGCTATCAGCAAGGTTACTATGCAGAATGCGCAACCGCCGGAGCAGGTTCAGGCAGCATTTGATGATGCAGTTAAAGCAGGACAGGATAAGGAACGACAAAAAAATGAAGGGGAAGCTTATGCTAACGATGTTATCCCAAAAGCCAAAGGTAATGCTGCTCGCCTGATGGAAGAATCTGAGGGGTATAAACAACGAGTGATAGAAAGCTCTACTGGTGATGCTAACCGCTTTAAACAAATATTGGTTGAATATAATAAGGCGCCTGGCGTAACCCGTGATCGCCTTTACCTTGATATGATGCAGGAAATACTAACAAATACCAATAAAATATTGGTGGATTCAAAAAACAGCAATAATTTACTTTATTTGCCGCTAGATAAGCTGATAGAGAAAAGTACCCCTACTACAACACCTGCTCCAGTAGTACCAGCACCTCCTCCTCAGGTAATCTTGCCAGAGCCTATGAACAGTGCTGCTCGTACACAGCGTTCTCGTGAAGCATTCCGAATTCGCGAACGGGAGTCCAGATAAATGAAAAGTCAAACATTATTAGGCATCATTGTCGTATTGTTCCTTCTGGTAAGCTCTTCACTATTTATTGTCGACCAGCGCCAAAGAGCGATCGTCTTTCAACTAGGTGAAGTTGTCTCTGTAAAAACATCTCCGGGATTATATTTTAAGATTCCTATGGTACAGAATGTACGTTTTTTTGATTCACGTATATTGACCATGGATGCGGAGGAACCAGAACGGTTTATCACTTCAGAGAAAAAGAATGTGCTGGTAGACTTATTTGTTAAATGGCGCATCGTTGATGTAAAACAATATTACATCAGTGTACGGGGTGATGAAACATTAGCCAGAGTCCGCCTGGCACAGACTGTGAACTCTAGTTTACGCGATGAGTTTGGTAATCGCACAGTACATGAGGTAGTTTCTGGTCAACGTGACAAAATTATGGAAATAATGCGCCAGAAGGCTGATGCAGATGCCCGTAATATAGGGGTAGAAGTGGTGGATGTGCGTCTAAAGCGTGTTGACTTGCCAAAAGAAGTAAGTGAATCAGTCTACCGAAGAATGGAAGCAGAAAGAACGCGTGTAGCTAATGAACTACGTTCTACTGGTTTTGCAGATTCTGAAAAAATTCGTTCCAATGCTGATCGTCAACGTGAAGTAATTCTGGCAAAAGCATACCGGGACGCACAAAAAACCAAGGGTGAGGGAGATGCAAAAGCCACAAAAATATATGCTGAAGCATTTCAGAAAAACCCGGAATTTTATTCTTTCTATCGCAGCTTGGAGGCATATAAACGAAGTTTCCAGAACAAGAGTGACATGATGGTACTTGAGCCAAATTCAGAATTTTTCAAGTACTTGAAAAATCCAGGAAGCAGTAGAAAATAAATATCAAGAATCGTAGTTAACTCAAACTCTTGCATTCGTTTGTTCCATTTTTATTATTAGTTTCGGTTAGCAAAAACTTTTTTTAAAGCTTCGGTATATAAAAGCGTACTATTGGAGTTATTAAAAGTATGTGGGACACTTTGCTAATTGCATTTGCTTTGATGTTGGTACTGGAAGGGATACTACCATTCTTACTTCCTAGTATTTGGCGTGATACCTTCAAGAAACTGACTGAGACTGGTGATAACCAGGTGCGTTTCATAGGCCTGACGTCAATGCTACTAGGTTTACTGTTGCTATACCTTGTTAAATAAACTCACATCGTCACACTTCTAAACCAAAGTTGTCCAGACAATAAATATGCGTAATTGGGTCCTTCCCGAATACATCGAAGATATTCTACCTGCAGAAGCACTGCGTATAGAATCAATGCGAAGACAAATTTTGGATTTGCTATTAGTATATGGTTATCAACTAGTAGCTCCTCCGATGCTGGAATTTGTAGAATCACTGATTTCAGGTAGCGGAAGTGATATGAACTTGCGTATGTTCAAGGTGGTTGATCAGTTGAGCGGCAGAATGATGGGTTTGCGTGCGGACATAACACCTCAGACTGCACGTATTGATGCCCACTTACTAAATTGTGATGGTATTACCCGTTTATGCTATGCAGGTAGCGTACTGCACACTGTGCCATCAGGATTAACCAGTACTCGTGAACCACTCCAGATTGGCGCGGAACTTTATGGGCACGTTGGACTGGAAAGTGATATAGAAATCCAACGGCTCATGTTACAAATTCTTGCAACGTCTGGAATAGATAAAGTCCATTTAGATCTTGGCCATGTTGCTGTATTTCGCGGCCTTGTTAGAGGCGCAAATATCCCAACTAACATAGAAGCAGAATTATTTAGCGCACTACAAGCTAAGGATATCCCGGCATTACAGGAACTCTGCTCGGGATTTGATAAAAATATAAGAAAAAAAGTGGGCCAGGCTTTAATGTTATTGCCAAAGCTATACGGAGATAAAAATATACTGGTTCAAGCACGAAAATTTTTACCTGATTATCCGGAAATTAGAAAAGCACTAGATGAATTAGAAGTAGTAGCAGCAGAATTAAAGTTAGCAGTGGATTCGTTAGCATTCGATCTGGCAGACTTACGTGGCTATCATTATCATAGTGGTATAGTATTTTCGGCGTATGCCAATAATTGCTCCAACGCAATTGCACTAGGTGGACGTTATGATGAAATTGGTAAAGTGTTTGGAAGGGCCCGTCCGGCTACCGGATTTAGTATGGATTTACGTGAATTATCTAGACTAAAGCAACCACCTGATCCTTGCCCTAAAGGAATTCTGGCACCATATAGAAAGAATGACAAAGCACTTGAGAAGAAAATTACACAGCTACGCAAGATTGGCAAAATTGTAGTAGTGAAATTACCAAGGCATGGGAGAAACAAAGATACATATAACTGTGACAGGAAACTAGTACTAAAAAATAAAACCTGGAGAATTATTGATATCTAATTTTATTCCCATAAATTTTAAGTTTTGAAATACTTAGTAGTAGAGTAATTATTTTCTTAGGAACTACAGTATAGGATTCTTGATAGAAGACATCATAATACGTAACCAATATGACTAAAAACGTTGTAGTAGTTGGCACCCAATGGGGCGACGAAGGAAAAGGAAAAATCGTAGATTGGCTAACAGATCATGCACAGGGGGTAGTACGCTTCCAAGGTGGGCATAATGCTGGGCACACGCTAGTCATTGGCGGTAAGAAAACAGTTTTACATCTGATACCATCTGGAATCTTACGTAATAATGTAGCCTGTTATGTTGGAAATGGCGTAGTGATATCTCCAAGAGCATTGCTTGAAGAAGTAGACATGTTAGAACAGGCAGGTGTTAACGTAATGGACCGGCTACATATAAGCAAGGCCTGCCCACTCATACTACCTAGCCATAGTGAACTTGATAACGCCAGAGAAATAGCTATGGGAGTCGACAAGATTGGAACTACCGGACGAGGGATTGGCCCTGCCTATGAGGATAAAGCTGCACGAAGAGCAATACGTATACAGGATCTGTTTGATCAGGATTATTTTGCTACTAAGCTTGAGAAAGTACTGGATTATCATAATTTTGTACTGAAAAACTATTATCATGTTCCAACTGTGGATTTCCAGAAAACTCTGGATGACACGCTATCTTTATCTGAGCGCATTAAACCAATGGTTGCAGATGTCTCACAACTTTTATTTGAAGCTAACAGAATAGGTAATAATCTGTTATTTGAAGGTGCGCAAGGGACTATGCTTGACATAGATCATGGTACCTATCCATATGTTACCTCTAGTAACTGTATTGCAGGTACTGCAACAACAGGAAGTGGTGTTGGCCCGCAACGATTACATTATATTTTAGGTATTACTAAAGCCTATGCTACAAGGGTTGGTGCGGGACCTTTTCCTACAGAACTAAATGATGACATTGGAAAACATCTTGCTAAACGTGGAAATGAATTTGGTGCAACAACTGGTCGCCCACGTCGTTGTGGTTGGTTTGATGCAGTAGCTATGAAACGATCAGTTCAGATAAATGGTATATCCGGGTTATGCGTAACTAAGCTGGATGTTTTAGATGGTATTGAAACTTTACAGATAGGCGTAGACTATAAATTTAATAAAAATGGAAAAGAAGAAAAATCAGGAGGTATCTTGCCAATAGGTGCAGATGAATTAGCTAACTGTAAACCCATCTATGAAGAAATGCCAGGATGGATGGAAAGTACAGTAGGCATTAAAAATTTTGAACAATTACCAAAACCAGCACAAAATTATCTGAAACGTATCGAATCAATATGTGAAATTCCAGTCGACATGATTTCGACCGGACCAGGTAGAGAAGAAACTATTGTACTACAACATCCGTTTGACTAATTTTGACTTCTTATTTTAGTCTTTAAGTATCTAAATAATAAAAAGCTCCATCCTTCTTTAGTATCAGCACATAAATTAGAAATATTTAAATTGTATATTTATGTGTATAAATATATATCAAATTATGCCCGATAAAGTGTACTACAACAGTGCATGCCCTATTTGTAATGCAGGTATTAAGAATCAACGTAAACGTATGGAAGCATGTGGACTTAATAACATTAGATGGATTGATGTACATTCAAATCCAGGAGCGTTGTCTAAGATTGATGCTTCGTTGAATCAAGTTCGGGAAAAACTTTACGTTGAAAATCTTAATGGCCAGCTTAATGTTGGGGTAGATGCATTCATATGCCTGTGGTCACAGACTAACGGGCAGCGTTGGCTTGCCAAATTGTTACGATTCCCTGTTTTTAAGGAATCTTCACACTGGATGTATAACTCCTTCGCTAATCTCTTATACCGCTGGAATTGCTCCAGAAGAAAATGGTAATATTATATTAGCTAAAGATAGGTATTTATTCAGATCACCATTCTTCAGAGCTTACCTTGCTTCAACTCAATAAACCTCTTTTTATCAGAGTCGAATCTGTCCTTTATTTTTTTTATTTCTATTTTCCTCTTCGCTAATTCGTTCTTTAAGCGATCTACCTCCTTTTTTGCTGTGGCTACCTCCATATTGATTGTAGGAAGTATAGAACTCTTAGTTTTCCGAGCCTCTACTAATTGTAATTGCAAGACGTCCAGCCGAGACTGGGAAACTTTAAGTCGTGGCTCAATTCCTTTGATAGCTAATTCTACCGGCTTAATATTTCGGTCACGTGCTAAATCAATTTCTTTTTTATCGGTATAAGTAGCAAGTAGTGCAGTATCAAGCCTTTTCTTTTCCTGAATACTTCTTTTCTTTGCAGCTTCATGTTTGGCTCGCTCTGTTGCTTCTTTTACTCCCACCTCTTCATCTGTTTTTTTAAGAACCACCCCATGGTCACTCATCTCAACAGTTGCTTTACCAAGACATTCTTGTGGTGGAGTTTTGTCGTAGTATTGAGTTCTCCCTTTATCGTCAATACATTTCTTAAGCGCAGCAGATGCTGGTTGAATAAAGAAAAATACAAAGAAAAATGTAATTATGGTAAACCAGCGCATTGATTTCTCCTATTAAGTCTTTTAATCAGACAATGCCATATTGTGAACGGTAACTTTCTACAGCACGCAGATTAAGCACCAGATCATCCCTGTCCCGTAAATAGCTCATTAAATTATCCAGGTTAATAATACTAATAACTGGAATATCGTACATCTTTTGAATCTCTTGAATCGCCGACAAACCATTATTCCCCCGCTCCATTCGGTCAAGAGCAATGATTACACCACAGGGTTTAGCACCAACTGCACAAATAAAATCTACTGCTTCACATATTGATGTACCCGATGAAATTACATCATCAATGATTAGCACCCTCCCAGAAAGTGGTGATCCAATTAAATTGCCGCCCTCACCATGATCTTTTGCTTCCTTTCTATTGAAACAGAAGGGATAATTATTCCCAATCTCAGAGAGAGTGATAGAAATAGCACTAACCAAAGGAATACCCTTATATGCCGGACCAAACAGCATGTCAAAAGGAAGCTGTGCGGCAAGAATAGCTTTCGCGTAAAATTGTCCAATCTTACGTAGGGAATCACCATCATTGAATAGTCCTGCATTAAAAAAATACGGCGACAGTCTACCTGCTTTGGTCTTAAATTCACCAAAACGTAAAATATTGTGGCTAATTGCAAACTCGATAAATTCTTGCTTGAAATCAGACATAGCAATAGCTAGTTAAAAAAGGAAACATGCGAATTATAACGCTTAACCTAAATGGCGTACGCTCTGCCTCTAATAAAGGTTTCTTCCTCTGGCTACAAAGACAGAGGGCTGATATTGTGTGCGTACAAGAACTTAAGGCCCAAATTACTGATCTCAACAGTGATATACTTGCACCTGATGGCTATCGTGGCTATTTTCACTGTTCTGAAAGAAAAGGGTATAGTGGGGTAGGCATATACTGCAAACACAAACCTAACAAAATTGTTGAGGGCGTTGGCATTAGTAAGATTGATACTGAGGGACGATATCTGCGTGCTGACTTTGATAATCTGAGTGTAATCTCAGTCTATTTTCCTTCTGGCTCTAGTGGCGAACACCGTCAAGCAGCAAAATTCTTCTTCCTAAAACGATTTTATCCATTACTCAAGAAACTCACTGAAAGTGGTAGGGAAGTTATTTTATGTGGCGACTGGAATATTGCACATAAAGAAATGGATCTAAGAAACTGGCGACCTAACCAAAAGAACTCTGGATTTCTACCAGAAGAACGTGCCTGGCTTACCAAAATTCTAGACAAATTAAAATTTGTTGATGTGTTCAGAACAATTAATCAAGAACCAGACCAATATACATGGTGGTCCAATCGGGGAAGCGCATGGGACAAAAATGTAGGTTGGCGTATTGATTATCAGATAAGTACGGCTGGTATTGCAAGGAAAGCTACAGAAGTTTCAATTTACAAATCTGAACGCTTCTCTGATCATGCCCCTCTTATTATCGACTACGACTATAAACTATGATGCCTACTGCCCTTTCAGAATGGCTGCATGCTTTCCGCATTTACAGTCATCCGCGAGTATTGGGGATGCTTACATTAGGTTTTTCCGCCGGACTTCCACTACTTTTAATACTAGGTACTCTGTCATTCTGGTTAAGAGAAGCAGGGATTGACCGGTCGACCATAGGTTACTTTAGCTGGATTGGACTGGCATATGGCTTTAAATGGCTATGGTCACCACTAGTTGATCGTTTATCTTTACCATTACTAACTAGGTTACTAGGGCGACGGCGCGCATGGATGCTGCTATCACAAATAACCATTACGATCGCACTAATCGGAATGGCAAACACAGATCCTGTAGATAACCTCACACACATGGTGTTTTTTGCCCTGGCAGTAGCTTTTGCATCAGCAACACAAGATATTGCACTTGATGCATATCGGATTGAGGCTGTCGCACCACGACTACAAGGAGCCATGGCAGCAACCTATCAGGCGGGCTATCGTATAGCCATGATACTGTCTTCTGCAGGAGTACTCTGGATAGCAGCAGCTATGGATCCATCAGAGACTACTTATGACTACTCACCCTGGTGCGTTGCTTATCTGGTAATGGCTGCATGTATGGCTGTAGGTATAATCACTACTCTCGTCATCCGTGAACCGGAAGTTCCTGTTAATCGCCTTATTTCTGAGAATGAAAATCATGCTAGAAAAACGATTGCACACTGGAATCTAAATAAACAACTGACACAAATATTAGCCTGGTTGTATGGCGCAATAATTGCACCATTCCGTGATTTTATTGTTCGCCATGGCCAACGTGCATTATTAATTCTTGCATTAATAGCTGTTTATCGTATCTCAGACGTAGTTATGGGAATAATGAGTAACCCTTTTTATGTAGATATGGGTTATACCAAGAATGAAGTAGCTACTGTATCTAAAGTCTATGGAGTAATTATGACAATCGTAGGCGCAGCTATGGGTGGGGTCCTAACGGCAAAAATAGGTATCATGCGAACACTGTTCCTAGGAGCATTACTATCTGCGGCGACCAACTTACTATTTGTCTGGTTAGCTGGACGTGGACATGATGTAACAGGATTAGTCTTTACTATCTCCGCAGACAATCTTTCAGCTGGTATTGCTACTTCTGCCTTTATTGCCTATCTTTCTGGACTTACTAATTCAGCATATTCTGCCACACAGTATGCGCTATTCAGTTCGGTGATGCTGTTACTACCAAAATTTATCGCTGGATTTAGTGGAAATTTTGTTGATACTTATGGCTATGCTAATTTTTTTACTGGAACCGCACTACTCGGTTTACCAGTACTAGTATTAGTATGGCTTGCCGGGAAAGAGAAATTTGACACTCCAGAAAAAGATGATATAAACCTATACTCCAAATAAACTCAGTAACAATTACTTCTGCCGTTCAAATCTGTAAAATGCGAGCATCCCAAATAAATTTGGTGCAAAAGAGATCTGATGATCTCCGTTCATTATTCTACGCTCAAGAATATTTGCACCATGCTGACGACAGAATCTCTCAAAGTCGCCAAGTGTGCATAAATGAATATTCGGCGTATCAAACCACTGATACGGTAAAACTTCTGAAACAGGCATGTAACCAGATAATACTTGCAGACGATTTTTCCAATACCCAAAATTAGGAAATGTTACAATACCTTCCTTACTTACCCGCATCATTTCCTTTATCAGATTCTCAGTATGTTTCATTGCTTGCAATGTTTGCGACAAAATAACGTAATCAAAAGATCCGGATCCAAAACTTGATAATCCTGATTCTAGATCATTCTGAATCACATTTATTCCATTGTTGAAGCACGCCTGTACATTTTCATCATTAATTTCTACACCATAGCCGTGGATATCTCTTGTATCTCGCAAATAACGTAATAATGATCCGTCACCACAGCCCAGATCAAGCACCTTTGCACCAGCTTTAACTAAAGTAGCAATGGCAGCAAAATCAGGCCTGGACATAGTAGATGGAATATTTGTATTTGTCATTATCTTCGATAATTGCAATACATAACTTTATACTGTAACAATTGAGGGTTAGCAACTATATTAGTCTGCTGTAACTCCAAATACATAACTCCTGTAAGGATATATGTATACGTTATTAAAGAAATATCAGGATCCGGAACCTATATTCTAAACAATAATATTATTCATATAAGCTTTTACCAACTCATGATAATAACGATCCTCCATTAAAAAAGAATCATGACCATAGCTGGAAGTAATCTCTGCATAACTAACATTTAGTTCATTATCCAACAGTGCCTTTACAATCGCATGTGAACGCTCAGGAGAAAAGCGCCAGTCTGTAGTAAAAGATAAGACCAGGAAATCAGATTTCGCAACACTAAATGCCTCTCTAAGATTCCCATTGAAATCATGCGCCGGATCAAAATAATCTAGTGCTTTAGTCATTAGTAAATAGGTATTAGCATCAAACTGATCAGCAAATTTATCACCCTGATAACGTAGATATGACTCGATCTCAAACTCTACATCGAAACCAAAGCCAAGCGGCCCATTACGCAACTCTCGTCCAAATTTCTCAGCCATCGAATGATCTGATAAGTATGTGATATGTCCTAACATTCGTGCGAGCCGCAGGCCTCGACGAGGTACTGAATTGTGAGAATAATAGTCTCCACCATGAAAATCTGGATCTGTAATTATTGCTTGACGCGCAACATCATTGAATGCAATATTCTGTGCAGTTAGCTTAGCAGCTGCAGCAATGACCAACGCATGCCGAACCCTGTCAGGAAAATCGAGCGTCCATTGCAAAGCCTGCATTCCACCTAAACTACCTCCAGCAATTGCTGCAAACTGTTTGATACCAAGATAATCTGCCAGTTGAACCTGAGTAACAGCCCAATCTTGTACTGTTACCATAGGAAAATCAGCACCATAAAGTTTTCCTGTCTCTGTATTGATGCTGGCAGGACCAGTTGATCCATGGCAACCCCCAAGATTATTTACACCCACAACAAAAAACTTGCGTGTATCAATAGCCTTTCCAGGACCAATCATATTGTTCCACCAGCCAATACTCTTAGGATCATCAGCGTAATAACCAGCCACATGATGATTACTAGAAAGAGCATGACAGATCAGTACAGCGTTAGATTTATCCTCATTAAGCTCGCCATAAGTTTCATACACTAATTCGTAGCTATCGAGGACGGCGCCACTCTTTAAATGTAACGGATTGTCAAATTGAACTTTCTGTGAGGTGACAATTCCAACTGATGTTAAATCTCGCATTAATATATTTATAAAAACTAATCAAATTGAATACCAAAAAAATCAATAGCTATCTAGACTTCCTGCATCCTTAATTTTTAAGTTAAATCAAAGTAATCTGTCTTTTATTTATTGTACAAAAAAAGATTATATCGTCAAATGAACTAGCTATTGAGCTTCGTCAATAATATACGAATGTTTTCCGGGCTATCAGATTTAAGTATTTTTTGTGAAATATGGATAATATCTGGTAGATGGCTTCTTAATACTTGACGTTTTACTGTTAACAATTGTGTTGGAAACATAGAAAACTGACGTAATCCAAAACCTAACAATAGACGAGTAAAGGACGTGTCTCCAGCCATTTCCCCACAGACCTCTACAGGAATCTCGGCATGATTTGCACTACGTATAATATGTGCTATTAACCGTAATACTGCCGGATGCAGTGGATCATATAAGTGTGCGACAGCATCATCTGTTCGGTCTATGGCCAGTGTATACTGAATTAAATCATTGGTTCCAATTGATAAAAAATCTAATTGTTTAATAAAAGTATCGAGACTCAGAGCCGCTGCAGGAACTTCTATCATGCCCCCAATCTGAATATCAGTATCAAATGGAATTCTCTCATTTTGAAGACTCTCTTTAGCGCGCTCAATCAATCGCAATGTTTGGCTTATTTCAGAAACACTAGAAAGCATTGGCACCAAAACACGTACTTTTCCATAAAATGAAGCTCGCAGAATTGAACGAAGCTGTGTGTGAAACATTTTTGGCTCAGCTAAGCTCAGACGAATAGCACGTAGCCCAAGCGCTGGATTAGCAGCAACACGCTTATCACTATCAAGATTTTTGTCAGCACCTAAATCAAATGTACGAATTGTCACTGGCAAACCACGCATTTTCTTCACAACGGTACAATAAGCTTCAAATTGCTCATCTTCATCAGGCAAATTATCTCGATTAAGAAAAAGAAATTCACTACGAAACAAACCGATTCCAGTGGCGCCATTATCTTTTACCTGCTCAATATCCTGAGGTAGTTCAATATTAGCGTGTAATTCTACTGTTATCCCATCAAGTGTTGTAGCAACTGTAGTCCTTATACGTTTTAACTTCTGTTTCTCAAGTTCCAGTTGATTCTGGCGTAACCGGTATTCAGCAAATACTCGCTTATCCGGATTAACAATTACTACTCCCTGATCCCCGTCAACAATCAAAATATCATTGTCATGAATCAGTTGGCGTGCATTATGCAACGCCACGATAGATGGGATATTTAAGCTTCGTGCCACTATAGCTGTGTGAGATGTTGACCCACCCAAATCAGTAATAAATGCAGTAAATCTATGTTGCTTATACTGAAGCACATCAGCCGGACTTAAATCATGGGCAACCAGAATGCTATCACCAGTACGCTTTACGGGAGGTGGAATATAGCCCGGATGCCCTAATAATGCCTTTAGTACTCGTTCAACTACCTGAATCACATCAGTTTTACGCTCCCTCAAATAAGCATCTTCAATTTCTTCAAACTGCGCAAGCAATACATCTGTCTGCTGGGTAACAGCCCACTCAGCATTACACAAATTCTGAGAAATATAGGTTTTAGCTGCAGAAGAAAGAGTTGGATCATCAAGAATCATACGATGTAAATTAAGAAAAGCGCCAAACTCAGCTGATGCAGGGCCACCGATAACAGAAGCATGTAGCGTTTCAAGTTCCTCACGTACTGTTGTGAATGCGGCATCAAGGCGGGATATTTCATTACTGACCTTATTTCGTGGCAATATGTGATGCGCAACCTCCAAAGCAGCATGCGATGTAAGATGTGCATGCCCTATAGCAATGCCCCTAGAAACACCTGCGCCGTATAGTACAAAGCTCATTCATCTTCCCCGAAATAATCTTCAATTAGATTAATAAGTGCAAGCATCGTCTCAGTTTCATCCGTGCCCGTAATTTCAATATTTATTTTAGAACCTTTGTTCGCAGCCAACATCATTACCCCCATGATACTTTTTGCATTAACCCTATGTTCATTTCTAGACAACCATACCTCACTTTGAAATTTCCCGGCTAACTGTGTGATCTTTGCAGCTGCGCGCGCATGGAGACCCAATTTATTTATAATTTCAACTTCTTTGTTTTGCATTACCAGATCTCGAATAAATACGCATCACTCCTTCTTTACCACCAGATAATGCTTTTTCTACTAATGATTCAAGTGGTTCGTTACGGTAAGTAAGCGCCCGTACCAGCATCGATAGATTTGCTCCTGACAGACACTCCACTCTACCTGGATTAACTAATTGGTTAGCAATATTGCATGGTGTAGCACCACAGATATCACTTAAAATTAACACCCCATCACCACAATCCAGCTGCTTTAATAATTCTAGTGCCTTAGGAATAATAACGTCTGGATCATCCTGGATAGTAACGCCAAGATGCATTAGATGCTCTGGCCTTTTTCCCATGACGTGATTAGCACAATGTATTAAACTATTTCCTAGATCACCATGAGAAATAATTAGAATTCCAACCATTTTTTAGTCCTACTAATAAATAACAAATTTCAATACATTATATTTTATCATTGCCGACACTCCATGATTGATCAGATGTATATTTCTATCTCTACCACAGTGGGCAAGACCTCTAATAATTCTACAAATACGTATGATTTTTCATGCTATAAAATCTATCTACTGAAACAACAGAATACTTTTTAAAGCAGCTTCAACGGAAAACCAACTGACGCACTGGCAAATATAGATAGAACTAGCTGCTTTTATCCGGAGTCCTGTAGCTTTTTTTCAATTGAATCTATCATCATTCCAGCTACATTAAAATCAGTCAGACTTGTGATCTCTTGCATACAAGTAGGACTTGTGACGTTAATCTCAGTTAAATAGTCTCCTATCACATCTAACCCTACCAACACTAATCCCTGATCATACAAATATGGCCCCAAAGCTTTAGCTATTGCATGATCGCGACTAGTTAATGGCTGAGCCACACCAAAACCACCGGCTGCTAAATTACCACGGGACTCTCCCTTCCCGGGAATACGTGCCAACACATAAGGCACTGGTTTGCCATCTATCAACAGGATACGCTTATCACCTTGTGAAATTTCAGGTATATAACGCTGTGCCATAATCGTTCGAGTACCATAATGTGTAAGAGTCTCAATAATCACACTAATATTGTGGTCAGCATCATTAACACGGAACACACCGGCCCCACCCATACCATCAAGGGGTTTTAATACAATGTCACCATGTTCATTTAAAAATTTTCTTATCAGATACTCTTGCCTTGTCACAAGAGTGGGTGCAATAAATTGTGAGAATTTTGCTATGGAAAGTTTCTCGTTGTGATCACGTATTCCCTGTGGACTATTAATAACACGCACACCCTGTCTTTCTGCTAATTCCAACAAATACGTGCTATATATATATTCCATATCGAAAGGTGGGTCTTTACGCATTAACACAACATCATATTCTTGTAGCGGCACTTCATCTGTCCCCATATCCTTATACCAGTTACTCCCAATATCTGTCCGTCCGGTTAATTCCAGCGCACATGAAACTCCAACAGTCTCACCATTCTTCCACGCCAAATCTCCCTGCTGAATTACAAACAACTGATGACCACGCGAGGCTGCTTCGAGCATCATGGCAAAGCTCGAATCCTTATCAATTTTAATTGAATTCAACTGGTCAAGAATAAATGCAAATTTCATCATTACATTTTTAGTAATTACTATTTTTCTCTACTAAAATTGGATACCGAATCTACAGTCGAATTTGCACCTTTCTCTAACTCTAATGCTGCTGTCAATAGAGCTAGTCTCGCTATTACACTGTAAGCGTAGAATCGATTAGGGGCAGAATCTTGGCTAATTTTATGATCTGGTAACAGACATGATGGTTCAAAAGATAAAGGTACAAAATGCATACCCGGAGCATTTAGATTCTCATCCTTGCCACGCCCCGTGTGTACCCGATAGAATCCACCTACAACATAACGGTCAATCATGTATATCACAGGCTCAGCTACTGCTGCATTAATACTCTCAAAAGTATATACTCCTTCCTGTACCAACACTTTGGTCACAGGTTGGCCTTCTTTTACAACTGACATCTTGTTCCGCTGCTTGCGGTTAAGTGTACGTACTTCCTCACCGTTCTTGACTGTCATGATACCCATCCCATATGTACCTGCATCAGCCTTAACAATTACAAAAGGGTCCTCTTTAACACCATACTGCTTATATTTCTCTCTAATCTCAAGCAAGATTTCATTTACATTCTTTGCTACACAGTCTTCACCTTTTTTTTCACTAAAATTAATTTTTCCACAAGATGCAAAATAAGGATTAATAAGCCACGGATCAATGCCAATCAGATTAGAGAATTCCTTTGCTACACAGTCGTATGCTGTGAAAAAACGTGACTTTCCTCGTGTCGCCCAACCTGCATGAATAGGTGGAATAACTGTCTGCTCCAGATTCTGAAGAATATCAGGTGCACCTGTAGAAAGATCATTATTAAGTAACACAGCACATGGATCAAAATTCTCTAAAACCAGACGGTTTCCTTTTCGCTGAACCGGTTCTAACATAAAACTGCTACCATTAGGAAGATCTATTGTTGAAGCTTTAGAAATTTCTGGTAATAAGGTACCAACACGAACGTTCATTCCTGTATGACGCAAAATAGTTTGTAATACTGCTACATTTTGTAAATAAAAAGTGTTACGTGTATGGTTCTCTGGTATCAGTAATAAACTATGAGTATCAGGACAGATTTTTTCCACCGCTGCCATCATCGCCTGTACACATAATGGCATGAAATCTGGGTTGAGGTTATTGAACCCGCCAGGAAATAAATTGGTATCTACCGGAGCCAGCTTGAAACCACTGTTACGTAAATCTACAGAGCAGTAAAATGGTACAACGTGATCCTGTAATTGGCCTCGCAACCAATACTCGATTGTCGGCATAGCCTCAAGTATACGTTTCTCAAGATCAAGAATTGCGCCGCTTAAGGCAGTGGTAAGGTGGGGCACTGTCATGGAAATGAAGATAGCACAAAATAAAAATCATTATTTTAACACCACGTATTGTTGGATACTGTGAATGTGCGACAATCGATACTATTAAGTTTCTATCTTAGTTTATTAGCAGGCTAAACATAATGTCTTTTTCACAAAATTTTACCTATGTATAACACGCTGCAACTTGTCCTTATTCTTCTTACTACTGCTGTACTGGCTGTAGTTGTATTTCGTCTTCTACGCCTGCCGCCCATGCTGGGTTATTTACTTTCTGGCGTTATTATTGGTCCGCATGCATTAGGCTTGATACCTGAAGTGGCAGAAACTCATCATTTGGCTGAATTTGGTGTCGTATTTTTAATGTTTAGTATTGGCTTGGAATTTAGCTTACCTAAGCTTGTTACCATGAAGAATGTCGTGTTTGGTTTTGGTACAGCTCAAGTCTGCGCGAGCATGATCATTGTTATGATTGTAACTTGGATGACAGGGATTGACTGGCGTGTAGGACTTGCATTGGGCGGAGTTTTAGCTATGTCTTCTACCGCTATTGTCAGTAAGATGCTTTCGGAAAGACTAGAACTTAATTCGGCCCACGGCAGACAGATTATAGGTGTTTTATTATTCCAAGACTTGGCAGTCGTCCCACTTCTGATTGTAATTCCAGCACTTGTAAATACTATAGATAGCAGTAATGCAGACCTTGGAGTTACGATTATCTTGGCCCTTCTTAAAGCCGGAATGGTACTTGGATTGATCCTGTTCCTTGGACAACGACTGATGCGCCCTTGGTTTCATCTGGTAGCCCGACAGAAATCTTCTGAGCTATTTGTACTAAATGTGTTACTTATCACCTTGGGACTAGCCTGGCTTACTGGAATTGCGGGCTTATCATTAGCCCTTGGCGCATTTCTTGCCGGGATGTTAATTTCTGAAACTGAATATCGTCATCAAGTTGAAGATGATATCAAACCATTCCGCGATATATTACTAGGCCTATTCTTTGTAACAATAGGCATGCTTCTGGATATACAATCAGTTTTACAAAATTTTTTATGGGTGATGTTACTACTCATATCTCTAATAACAATAAAGGCTTCATTAATTGCCGGTCTTTCACACTTATTTAAATCCGATTCGGGTTCCGCAGTACGCACTGGCCTGAGCCTTGCCCAAGGCGGAGAATTTGGGTTTGTTTTACTAGCCGAAGCTAATTCTCTGAATATAGTCGATAACGCTACCATGCAGCCAGTATTGGCAGCTATAGTTTTATCCATGTTGATAGCACCCTTCATCATTGAGCATAGCGAAAATATGGCCCGGCGTTTCTCAGCTACTGAATGGATGAATCGTGCTATGCAACTTACTAACATAGCTGCACAAACTATGTCTGAAGAACAACATGTCATTCTTTGTGGCTATGGACGTAGCGGGCAGAATCTTTCCCGCTTACTTGAAAAGGAATCCGTACCCTTTATTGCCCTGGATCTTGACCCAAGACATATTCGAGATGCAACAGCAGCTGGTGAATCAGTAGTATACGGAGATGCGGCAAGGTATGAAGTACTCATTGCTGCTGGATTGATGCGCGCCAAATTGATTGTTGTAAGCTATACAGACACTATTTCAACCCTTAAGGTTCTAAGACAGGTTCAGGCAATACGTCCGGAATTACCTGTTGTCGTACGTACATTAGATGATTCAGATATTGATCTATTAAAAGAAGCTGGCGCAGCAGAAGTAGTCGCAGAAATTATGGAAGGCAGCATTATGCTTGCATCCCATGCACTCATGCACCTGGGCGTACCATTTAACCGTGTACTAAGTCGCATGCGTGAAACACGAGAACAACGTTACAGTTTATTTCGTGGTTTTTATCATGGTCTCTCTGATGAAATAAAAGAGCCTGGAGAAAAAATGCAACCACGCTTACTCAACGTGATGATTACACCCGGGTCAGCAGCAGTCGGAAAAAATTTAGGCGAATTAAATTTAGGGAGTTTCTTAGTAGAGGTTCCTGCTGTGCGAAGAAGAAATGTACGGGAACTATTGCCGGATAAAGAAACCAGACTAGAAGCCGGCGATGTACTTGTGTTACTCGGGACACAGGAGAATCTGGCTGCTGCTGAAATAAAATTACTGCAGGGATAAATTTACTTAATTAATGCTACTAAGGATAATAATAAAAGCCCGTTTACTTGTACGTTTACGGGCTTTTTTATTATGCTGTAAAGTTCAGACGCCCATACACACTGTATATGAATTCGCGTCTACTACAGCAGTACTAAGAACAGCTGTACCAGGAGCAGATTGAAGAACTGCTCTGACCGAACCAGTACTGGTTTCTCCGTCATCAAGCGTGACATCTAACTGTTTGACGAATTTTCCAATAATACCGTCCGAACAAATAATATACGTACCAGTCATAGCAGTTGGCGCTGTGATTGTGACAAAACCAACATTACTCTGGATACCCATGATACCACCATCAGCATTACGTGGTATATAGGTAGCATCTGCAATATTGGTTGGCCCGGCTGCAAGCCCGGCCAAACGTACATGCTGCCAGAATAGAAAAGATTCATCCGTATTCGTTGATGAATTCCAGAGCCCATTTACTACACTGTTGCCCTGAAGACCTGCCGGAGAAGTAGCGAGTGTGCCTGATATATTTGCAACGACTCTGGCATCATCACCCGGTATTGCTCTAAACCTGTCCTGATATCCGTAAATATAAACAGGGATCTGTCTGAAGTCGTTTGCTATATTCTTGACCTTAGCACTGTTAATCATTTCCTGGCCCTTAAGGACACCGCCTAGCAATAGGCCGATAATAACTAGCACAATAGCAATTTCAATCAGAGTAAAGCCTGATTGCCTGTTCTTCGATATGGTTTTCATGGTTATTCCTCTATTCATTATCTGACACAGAGATATTAAGCAATATCCGTGCCAGAAATGTAACCATATATATAATAAAGGATTTTTGCTGAATAGCAGCTAAAACTCTATTAAGATACCAGATTAATGTGTTGAATATTTGACACACTGGTTGAATTCTCAACAGCTGATTACTTTTTTTATTAATTTAGTAGAGACAAAATGCTTTTCAGATTTCCCAATGCCCCAGCTATAATTAGTACGTGTAACATAGTTTAAGTTTAAATTATCATAAAATATGACCCCCTTCTCTAACCAATCATTTATCTCTGCTCTTGTGCAACGTAGACATTGGCTGATGCTTGCAATGCTCCTACTGCTGCACTTTGCAACATTACTGGAAATTAGCGACCCATGGATGCCTGCATTATTAGTTTCACATTTGGGTATATTTCTTTTGTGGCAACCAATGTGGGGTGGAGAACATAAAGTTACTGCAGGTGTTCTCACGCTTATAGGGATTGCCTGTACGAGCGTATTACTATGGCTTAATTGGTGGCTTGTTGCATTCTGGCTGGCAGTTTTGTTTGCCCTGGTAGGTGGCAGAGTATTTTCATTTCGTTCTAAATGGCTACAACTGTTTTACTTAGCCGCGATGCTTTACTTATTAGCATTGTTACTACTATGGGTAACACCACATCTGTTCGCTTCAAACATGATCACGGAAATGCTTAGATATTTGACTCAGTATGGATTACTGATTGTGTTAATCGGTATGGCAGCTATGCCAGTAGAAAACGAACCCATCATATCAAGTCATGCGATAGATCTTTTCTACAGTGTTTTATTGTTCCTGTTAGTAGTAGTGCTGGTACTGGGTAGCTTTACCTACATGGTTCTTGAAAACGATAATTATCTAGAAGCATTGTCATTTACACTGTTTTCTTTAGCTGTTCTTCTGTTGACACTCGGGTGGTTGTGGAATCCAAGATTTGGATTCTCAGGATTACAGCATTTATTTTCCCGTTATTTACTAAATGTGGGAACACCACTGGATGAATGGCTTTCAGCCCTCGCGCAAGCATCTGAGCAGGAACAAGAAGCTACAGGGTTCCTGAAATCAGCAATGCGTCAGTTATCGGAATTACCCTGGGTTAAGGGCGTCACATGGCAATCGCCAAGTAATGATGGGAAACTGGGAAATAACAGTGAATATCCAATAAAACTGGAGGCAGGACAACTTCGTCTGAATATTTTTGCCAAATACAAAGTAAAAACAGCTGTGCTGTTACACACTCGTTTACTAGCACAGATTATTGGCCAATTTTACGAGACGAAATACAGAGAAAATATTTTGCAGCGTATGACACGTTTACAAACAATTTATGAAACCGGATCACGTCTCACACATGATGTCAAAAATCTTCTTCAATCACTTTATACATTGATATCAGCCGGGCAACAGGCAACTCAGACGGGAGAGACCAGAGATTTTCAGAAAATGCTAAACCGTCAGTTACCTGCATTAACTCATCGCCTGGAACTTACTTTAAAAAAACTTAGCGCACCACAGAAGGAACCTAGTGGTGAATATATATCTGCTACAGACTGGTGGGATCTACTTAAGAGTCGTTATCATAATCGTAATATTGAATTTAAAAATACAATTACTTCAACACAATTAATTCCATCCGCAGTATTTGAAAATGTTGCTGATAATTTACTAGACAATGCAAGAAAGAAACGTATGACAGAAACGAATATTAAAGTTGTAGTGCACTTTAGCGGAACCGATTCAGTAGCATTTACAGTATGTGATAGTGGTGAGCCAATTCAAGAAATAGTCGTTTCTAAACTATTTCATGATACTGTTGATTCTGAAACTGGTCTTGGTACTGGTTTATACCATGCCTATCACTGGGCGGAACAGCACGGATACTTGTTAAGCCTGAAAAACAATGAGAAGGGCGCAGTATGTTTTAAACTTGAAAAAAAAGAGATTGGTACGACACCTCCAAGTCACATCTAGTTAGTGCGCTACATAACTATTTGTATGAATCAAACATAATTTGAAAAAATTATGGCAATCGTCCGGCTGCTACCATGTTACTAAATAGGATATTAGGTGAAATCCAGGTAACAATGTCGTCATATTCTCCCCCGGGAGTACCTGCTACTGTAGGTACCTGATCAACAAATGTTGTAGGGTTGGTTGCATTAGTAGTTTCATCAATATTAGCACCAGGTACAGCTACAACTACACCCTGATCATTAGTTGAACCATAGCCATTCTTACCATGGGACAATACAATAACTGGGATATTGCCAGGAGTTGAAACGTTAACCAGTGCACCCGCTATATCCCTGGTCTGAATCGTAATATCTCTAGCTGTTGGAGGTGATAAAACCAATGTACCGGCTGCTCCTGCAAAAGCCGGAGTTACGCTATAGCGGAAAATATTACCCCATGCATCCAACTTAGGCACTCCCAACTTAGCCCAGGGAATATACCCATGCCTGTCTGCCACAGCAATGCAGGCCGCCTTCTCATCACCATCGGCAGCTGAAACAGCAGGGCAAGGCAACCGCCCGGTGGTAACCGCAAACCCAATTAAAGCTTCTTTTATCTCAGAAAGAGATCTCCTTGTTTCATTCATGTTCCGTTGATCTATCTGTGCAGTTAATGGTGAAATTAAGCCACCAATTAACATTGCAAGAATAACCATTACTACTGCCATTTCCACCAAGCTGAACCCATGCTGAATTACCCTTGGAATCATTTTTTGCCAAATATGTATGGAATTCTTTCTCATTGGTATACCAAAACATCGTTAAAGGTTGGTGTCTGCAAACCTTTCGAAAAAGTTACACCTAATTGGTTAGCATCTTCCAGATAATTAGCTGAGTTTCCTATATCCCCCGTTGTTACACGAGGTTGTCCGCCAGCTACTCCGGATAACTGCTTACCTGAGAGAATCACAACTACCTGTTTATCGGCCGCATTTGATGGCGGATCAACCACCCTACAGGCACCACCTAAAGTACATACATTGGAAACAGGTGGAATAAGTGGATTTATTGGCTTGTAACCATCTGCCAAACCATAAAAAGTCTGTTTTTTCCAATTTAGCCACCAATCGGATAAAGAAAAAATATTGCAGCTCGTTGGGCAGAGATCACTCATCCCTCCGCTACTGCTTGTATTAGTTCTTGTAAAGGGAGTATCAGGAATTCGTCCGAACAGATTATCAGTAACATCAGAGTAGTTACCACTGCCTGATGCTGTGTTATCTGCAGCCCATGGATATCGGCCGTTATTCGCCAAAGCATAATCCTTCATGCACTTCAACACTTCACCTGCTACTCTTTCTTCCAATTTTGGCAATAAATCCTGGTAAGTAATGCTGATCAGTTTATCATTTACAATAATATTCTCATTAACATCCAGAACGGGTCCGTTGATAAAACCATCTGTGGAACTACTATCAATAAAAGCCGCATTATCTTCGCCATTACCCACATCCAGGTAATTTATCGGATTAGATACTCCTGCTGCACTGCGATCCTGTAATGATGATGCTCCCTCACGCTTAACGGACCTCCGGGAGCAATTATGACCGCTACTACTCCACTGGGCACAAAAACATCAGGGTTAGCACCATTGTTTACTATCAGTCCGGAAGATTTACGAACTGTAATAGTGCCACGTGAATCACCATTTAAGCACCCTAACTGGTCTGGGTTTGTACAGACAGTTCGGACATTTTCCTTAAAGTTATTGGATACGGCATACCACAATTGTTCACCATGACCATCACGTAAATCGGACAAACCTAATGTCATCCATGGCAGTCTTCCCAGTCGGAGCGACTGGCCTGTAGTGCCAGTGGCATCACCACAACTTACAGCAGCAATTCCACTATTATCTAATGCGGGGCAGGGCAAATCTCCTGGACGAGCTGTAGTAATAGCACCGGGGACAGTAGGTAAAATGACACTAACAGCATGGGCTATAAGTGCTTCTTTTGCTTGTGCCAGCGCTTTGGCCGTTTTCATTTCTTGCTCTGTTCGTCCATTACTAACGTTTAGCGAAATCACTAGTGTTGTCAATGAACCAAGAACGAGAACTGTGAGAAGCATCATCAACGCCGCTCCTTTTTGTCTGAAAGACAGCGGTGAACAACTAAAATGGTATTGCTGTCGAGATATAAAAACAGTAGACAGCATACTTACTTAATCCATTCGTCTGTTAGACGGAATGGATCCTTTTTCTGTTTTTCGTACGGGTTGCTGCAATGATTTAAACCCCCTGGTCGGAGCTTGTATTTCTCAACTCAGTGCTATCTAGGTCTATACTCTGACCTACCTTAAGACGTATTGTGTTGTCTGCACCTAATATTTTAACCGGTACTGAGTCCGGCTCTATATCACGCTCAATTGATATCCCATTAGAACTTTCCCGACTTTGTGGAATACCATTAATCCAGACCACCCGACTTCCACCATTCCGTTGCACGATTCCGTTTACTATAATTTTGTCACTAATAATAATTTCAGTTTCACCCTTAGGTTTGTTTTCTAATTGCTCAAGCTGAATACGTTGTTGTGGTGTAAAAAATAACCTGCCTAATTTCTCTTCACCAACCGCAACATATGGCAAAGTAAAAATTATAAGTAACGCGCAACTAAAAATTATTTTCTTCTGATTCATTTAAATACTATCTACATTTTTTTCGTTAAGTGTAATCCAACCCAAAGTACATTCAGCCTCTAAATTTGGAGTAAATTTAAGTTTTCTTATTGAATCGTTACGTGTGAGAACACAACTATCTATCAGGTACATGCCTTTTGCCTCTTCACTCAAAGCGTCGATGAAATTCAGCAACTGTCCTTCATGCAACAGGCTTAAACCTAGTGTCATATTGCTGCGACGAAGATCAAAGCTACTGCCAGAAAGGTCAGTTCCCACCATATCTAATGTTTCTTGTGGGTCCAGCTTGTATTTCACACTAAAGATATTCAACCTATTGCGGATTTTCTCAATTGATTCAATCCAGTCTAAACGTTTTTCCTCGCCAATTATGTTTTGTTCAACTAAATTCTGATATTGATGGTAATAACCCTGCAAATCTTCCTGCTCATTCTTGGTACGTTCCAGTTTACGTACAGCATCTGACCATTCTTGGTCTGCTGTAGTTTTAGATTGCTGAGCCTCATTTAGCATATCATCGCTTACGTAAACTGAAATAGTACCTATTATCAATGTCAGGATCACCATGACGAGTAATCCGCGTATACGCGGTATGTCTTTAGTTGAAAATTTCATACAATTTTTTCCAAATTTTTCTAACTCTATTATTTCTCAACTCGTTATTTCCTACTCATTACCACCTTCACTACAAAGGCACTACCCCGAAGTTTTTTCTCGCTATCAAGATCCCCAGCAATACTGGCACTAGAATCAAGATTGACCGGCATTGTGACTGGCGTAACTGATAACCCTTCTTTACCCAACGCATGACGAAACTGATGAATTGAATCAATCGTGTCTCGCAAATTGAGTGAGGACAAAACCTCACCGCCAATAAGAATTTCCTGATAAGTGTCGGGTAATGAAACCTGAGCTATCAACTGACTACCATTTTTTTGTACAGCTCCCGAACCAGATGTGACCCGCCATGACAAACTATTTACCTGGATCATAGGAAAACTTTCTAACTCCCGGCTAATCTTTGTTAAAAACTGCTTTGGTGATAATGCGGAAGCTGAATGTTTTTGAATAACTGATACTCCGGCCTTCATACGGTCAACTGAAACCGGAAAATGTGGATATTCTGCTTCAATCCGACTTTCTTGAGCTTTGATGGAAGCTTTCATCGTATTGATTGATTTTGTATCCTGATGTAATCCTGATGCATCCCATAGGTTAATGCCAGACCATGCTACACAGATGATTGCTGCAGTGGCTACAGTAATCTTAAGCAAGGATTTGGCTTTCCATAAATCATGAAAGTGCATGTAATCAGCAATAGCATACTGATTAGCTGGTGGTCTGCGTCCAAGTAAATGCAGAAGTAGCGGAGTCGCGTCAGAATCGTTAAGTTCTACCTTAAGCCCGATACGGTTTGCCAGTACATCAATGTCCTCAATTATGTAACGCAAGTTATCTGAGTCTCGCAGCATCTCTTGTAGTTTATTCTTGTCATCTTTGCTGCAAATAATGCAAACATCAAGCGGCTGATCAACTGGTAATAAACTAAGGCTACTAAGGTATTTATAAGTTCGGTTTAGCTCAACTTGTAATGACTTAGTAATAACATCAGAATTTACCAATGGAGTTAACCTTGAAAAACTGATATGACCGTCCCGGTAAAAGATTTCACGAAGCCCTGAGTATTTTTGCCAGGAAATTAGCAGTAAGTGGGAAGAAGGAATGTGACTGACAAGTTGTTTACTAACGAGTGGAACAGAATAAATTCCGGCTATTGAGGCTTCTTGTTCCAACATAATATCCAACCAGGGTGAAACCAGATCAGGATTGGTTAATGCCGAAAATAATGTCACATCATCACGTCGTCCATCCTGTTCACGATATAGTATCTGAGCATGCCGGAATGGGGTATTTCGGTAAAATTGTTCAAATTTTCTATCTACTATATGTTTACGATCTTTACCGCTGACGTGAGGAACACCTTCAGAACGAAAATCTTCCTCTACCAAATCAGCAAGTAAATAACAGGTTGCTTTTGGGTATTTCTTTAGTAAAGACGCAAGAGCTGTATGTCCTGATACGTCATTTGCAAACCTTTGCTGCTCACCTTCCAGAAACTGACCCCACTTAGAAGGATAGACACTGAGCCATTCAGCGCCAAGAAAGAAAAGTAATTTATCTACCATTATATTTTCACCTTACTTATGACATCATAAATTGGCATGAGCACTGAAAACATAATCCAACCCAGCATTACACCCAGTAACACAGTCATAGCGGGGCCTATCATGGCCTGTGCCTTTGCAATTGCTTCCTTCACATCTCTGTCATAAAAATATCCGACATTAAGCAATGCCTTGTCTAATGCCCCGGTAGATTCACCCACCTTTAGCATGCGTAAAACTAATGGAGGAAATATATTTGCGCTTTGAAAACTTTGAGTAAGATTCTTACCCTCTTCAATTTCCCTTCCTGCCTGGGACAGGCTTTCTGCAATTACTACATTGCCGGCAATATCACGGCAAATAGAAATACATTCCAAAATACTTATTCCAGATGCATAAAGCATCGCAAAGAAATTAGCAAAACGCGCTAGAATAATTTTCTTTAAAATCGGGCCGACTGGCCATATCTTTAGTTTCAGGTCATCAAAATGATATCGGGCCTGTTTGTTGAACGTTACCATGAGCTTTAAAATAACAAATGTAATTATCGGAAACAGTAACATCGCATACCAGTATTGTACGAATATGGACGATACGAATAAAAGAGCTTTGGTATGAACCGGGAGAGTCTGCCCCATATTTTTGATGAACCCGGTTAACTGTGGTACCAGATATATCATCAGAAAAAAAGCTACGCCAGTTACCACTAGCAATACAATTGCCGGATAAATCAATACCTGCTTAGACTGAGAAGCCATTTCATCTTCCCATTTAAGAGTGTCGGTAAGATGTAGAAATACTTCCTGAAGTTTTCCACTTTTCTCACCTGCACGTATTAAGCTAACAAACACTTTCTCAAAAACACGCGGGTGCTCGGACATAGCCTGAGATAAGCTCATGCCCCCTTCTATATTTTCAATCAGACTTGCAACAACCTCACGTAACAACGGATTAGACAAAGTATCTCGCATATCAGCAAGACACTCCAGCAAAGGCACCCCTGCGTTGGTAAGCTGCTCCATGTTAAAAAAGAAAGTGATCAGCTCCCGTCGGGTAACAGTTGCTCCTGTTGCAATCCGGTTTTTCTTTGCAATTTTGCCGTTGATAAGATCAAGGCCAGTACGCTTGAGACGCATCTCCAAATCTACCAGGTTAGATGCATCCTGTAGGCCGGTACGCCTCTGACCTAATTTGTTGACTGCTTTGTATGCATACATTGTCATATTCAAACAACCCGCTGAGTGAGATCAACTACTCTTGATACTTCACTTAGTGAAGTTACTCCGTCCAATACACGCTGAATTGCATCCTCCATAAGGGGACGAAACCCATTCTCCAACGCTACAGTCTTGATCTCCCGTCCAGTAGCACGTCGTGCAATCAGTTCATCAATATCCTGATCCATTTTCAATAATTCCATGATCGCAACCCGACCGTTATAGCCCATATGCTCACACAAATCACAGCCTACATGACGGTATATAGTCTGGGCTGGTTGATCCGGCAAAATACCAAGAAGTCTTATCTCAGTTTCACTTGGCGTATAAGACTCTTTACAATGCCGGCAAAGCACACGCACCAACCGCTGTGCGACAATCCCAATAATATTTCCAGCCATAATGTCCGGCAACATGCCAATATCTAATAGACGCGGAATCGCACCGATTGAAGAATTACTATGTAAAGTAGAATATACTTGGTGCCCGGTCATCGCAGCACGAAATGCCATTTCAGCTGTTGGGTGATCACGAATTTCCCCCACAAGAATAATATCCGGATCCTGACGCAACATAGAACGTACACCACTGGCAAAATCCAGCTTAGCTGCTTCGTTCACTGAAGTCTGGCGAATCATCACCATTGGATATTCAACAGGATCTTCCAGGGTCATGATATTAACGCCCTCATTATTAATGTGACTTAGTACAGAATACAGTGTGGTTGTTTTTCCGCTTCCAGTAGGTCCGGTTACAAGAATGATCCCTTCTGGCCGGGCAATCATAAGCCTGAGGTTGGCTTCTGTTTCTTCCGGCAGACCCAGGTATTCCAGTGGTACGATGCCCTTCTGCCGATCCAAGATGCGCAAAACTAAATTCTCACCATGAGTAGTAGGTTGTGAAGCTACACGAAAATCTATGGGACGCCCCGACAGACGTAATGAAATACGTCCATCCTGTGGCGCGCGAGTCTCAGCAATATTCATATTACTCATGACTTTTAGCCGAACCGCCATTGTTGGCCAGAAACTTTTGTGTAAACTGCGTACTTGGTGTAATACACCATCAACACGGTACCGGATACGTAAAAAACTAGATTCCGGTTCGAAATGTATGTCAGATGCACCACGCTGTACTGCGTCTGATAATAAAGCATCAATCAAACGTACAACCGGCTGGCTGAATTCATCAACCCCCGTTTGCAGGGACTGGTACTCCATTTCGCCCGGCTCAATCTCGTGCAGAATTCCATCAATCGAAAGCTCAAAACCATAATACTGGTCTATTGAACGGATAATTTCTGATTCACGAGCAATTTGAATAATCAGGCGATATTCATCTTTGATCAATGCACGTACTTGATCCAAAGCAATGATATTATCTGGATCTGCAATTGCCAGAGTTAGTGTTTTCTCGTTCTTGTCTAGCGCTAAAGGCAGCAACAAAAAACGCCGCGCCATATCCTTTGGAATCAGTTTAATAGCCGTCGCATCAACAATACTACTTGATAGGTCTACACTCTCCTGACCCAAACTTTCAGCCATTACATCTCGGATGGTTGCTTCCGATAGAAAACCAAGACCGACCATCAATCGTCCGAGTGGTAAATGACGCTTACTTTGCTCTAACAAAGCAATACGTAACTGATCCTCACTGATGACACCCTGTTCGACCAGCAATCGGCCCAACGGCTTTCCTGATGGATTTTCTAATGACTCTTCTGTTGATGAGGTTGACATATTTTTATATAAGCTAGCTGTATGAAATTTACTACTTTGTTAATTCTTTAAGTCGCTCGATTATTTGTGCCTCTTTAAACCCAACAGGACCTTTATCAGCAAGTACGAGTGCTTCTCTGTAATATTTAGTCGCAAGTTCGTTCTTTTTCAAATGGTCCAGACTCACTGCAAGATTAAAAGCGTAATCGGCATTGGCCGGATCAATACTCAGTGCACGAAAAAAAGATTGTTGTGCCTCAGCCCAACGTAACTGAGTTACATGATTGTTGCCCAGTGCAAAATGTAGTGCTGCGGCATCAGGTTGCTGTGCTAAAATATTTTTTAGCCGACTCTCGGTCTGATTGGGGTCTGCCTGTACAAGACCTGCCATACCGGCGATTGCTGAAGAATCGCGTGGATCTAATTCTAATATTCTCAGGTAATAAGCTTGTGCATCATTAACCAGCTGCAAACGCGTAGCAATCGCTGCAAGCCCTAACAACACATCTTTATTTCTCGGATTAGTCTCCAGCTCTTCCAAATAGTATTGCTTAGCAATCTCCAGATCACCCGTAATATATGCTTGATACGCAGCTTTTAATTCTTCAGAAACTCCGTTCTTAGTTGGATTGCGCTTAATCTCAATAGGATTTTTGGAAGAGTATGAGTTTATACCGGCACTATTTTGTATGCCCTCCTGTATTTCATTTGCAGACAACCCGGAAGATTTTACTACGACATCAGATGACAATGATGCAGATGTATCGATAATATCGGTATTTAATGTACTTTTTTCGGGAAGAGACGCAGCTACTTTATCTCCATCTACCTTATCACTTGATATTGCTGAACGTGAAACAATAGATGTCTTACCAAGATCGTCCGGTTCAGGTGAAGTAATTGTTTTAGCCTGTGAGGATGCCGGAGGCACTTTACTTGTCTGACGGACAGAACCCAACTTAAACTCATTGGATTGGGGCGCAACTCCGGAAACATATGTTGTTTCCTGCCACACGTAATAGGCTCCGCCAATCATTACAATCAGTAAGATTCCCGAGAAAATTAACCACTTACCAGCTCGCCCTATATTGATACGACTGGATTGATCTTGCTTTGCAAGAAATATATTTTGTGCAGCAGCACGATTTTGAGACGATTCGGTTTCAGTCTGTTGTTTAGGTATATCACTCGAAGAGGGCGTATTCTCAGGAACAAGTTCAAGTGTTTCACCAGAAGTGTGGTCAGAAAATAGCTTTGTGGTAGCCATTTTTTCTACCGCATTGCCTTGAACCGGAGCATCTAGTTCTTTTTCACCCAGTTTATCCCGTTCAGCTTTTTTCAAAGCCTCCAGTAACAGGCTCATAACTATCTGCCTCCAAGCTCACCCATAGCTCCCAACTCACCCAGGTCCCCAAATTCACCTACTGTAGGACGGGGTTTAACGAGAAAATTTTCTTTGGGAAGTGATTCACGTAAATGTTTGTAGTCACCATCCAAACTGGCTTCCTTGATCACAACTGGTCGTACGAAAACTACCAATTCTGTTTTACGTGCAGTTTCGTTACGTTGCTGGAATAAATATCCAACCAGAGGGAGGCTCGCTGCGCCGGGAACAGTGGCATTTCTGTTATCCACATCGTCTTGCATCAGGCCGCCCATTACTGCTATGTCCCCATTATTCACTCTTATCAAAGATTCCATTTCACGTGTTTGGATCTCAGGAATAATACTGACTACATTGACAAGCTGTGGATTGGGATCCTGTTTTCCGGGACCAATGGTACGGGAAATAGTGGGTCGCAAATTCAGCAGAACCGAATCATCATCTCCAATTTTGGGGGTAACACTCATCACAAATCCTACCGATACTGTGTTAGGAGTCGAAGTAAAAGTGTTCACTACATTAAACTGACTCTGTGAGACATTAGCACGAACTGTGAAATAAACCAGGTTATCTACTACTTTCAAGATTGCTGTCTGATTATTGAGTACAGATAGTTTTGGGCTTGAAACAACTTTAATAGTGCCAAAAGTCTCTAATAGTTTAAGAGTTGAGGTAAAACCACCTTTACGAAAAGCTGCTGTAAAGAGCTGTCCGGCGACTATTGCGGGTCCTGCCACCGGCATCAGGGCCCCGGTTACGGCATCAATAGCTTGAGTGGTCGGGCCCTGACCAACAGCAACTTGGGGATTGTTTGACTGTAAATACTGCCAGTCAATGCCCTTCTGAAAATTCTGGTTAAGTGACACCTCAACAATAGTTGCCTCAATTAGTACTTGTTTACGTACACTTGACATGACGCGGTCAATAAATTCCCGTACTTTTTCATGCTGACGACCAGTAGCACGAACCATAATTATTCCTGCTTCTGGATTTGCGATAACAGAAGCAGCTTCGCGGAAGGTCGGTATATTTTTAGCTCTGGATAATGCCCGTTTTGCTGCTTTCACTGCAGCATCATCATCCTGCTGTATTTCTGACTCACCACTCTGAACAGTCTGAAAATCTGGAGATTGGTCGTCCTGATTAGACCCATTCTTTCGCTGTTCGCTACGCTTTTCTGCGTCATTTAATGCGGCTTCTGCCTCTTCTTCTTCTGGAGAAGGTGAACCTTCAGGCAGGATTTTGTCTGTTTCCCGTAATATGTCACGTAAATTCCCCTCTAGAGTTTCCCAAAAATGGTTTTTAGCAATATTTGAAACTGAAGTAAGTGAGATGTTACCTCTGCCACCACTCCCGCCTGATGCTCCCCCGGATGCTCCCCCTGCACCCCCCTCTTCCTGTAGATCCTGGTGTGGCAATCTGAGTGGCAATTCCTACAGTGCCGGTTGCATCTCTCGACATATTCACGTAGTCAATCTTGTAATGACGAAGGAATGGTGTATCAGGCATTACTGATAAATTTGCCCCGTCCGCTTCATATCGTATGTCCACTTGTCTGGCGATACGTTTAAGAATTTGTGGCAGAGTCTGATCAATGGCATTGAGTGTAATCGTCCCTCTAATACCGGGGTGAATATCCAGATTAAGTCTGGCATCACGTGCCAACGCAAAAAGAATCTCCGGAACAGGAACACTAGTTACTGCCACACTATAAGTATCTAATTTAGTGGTGGGTTTAGGTGGTAATAGTGGAGCTGCCTGTTTTACAGGCTGAGGAATGACACCTGAGCGTAAAGACTTAGATTCGGCACCAATGTGCCCTTCTGATAACTCAGGTGGCCGCACAGCACAAGAGCTTAGCAGCAAGCATAAACAAGCAATTTTTAATAACGTATGATTCATAGTTATATTTATTTACAGCTACCTTAATAAAACATGAAACCTAATCTAATTTACTGATAAATAAGATATAAAACTATAACTTAGTTTCCTAAAGCAATAGTTTCTATCGCTGGCTTATCAAATAAAAAAGCCGATACAATTAACTATATGTATCGGCATCAAATTTGACTCCTTTAACCAAGTTTCTAATTATTTTTCCTACACATATCCTCCTCATTCTCCCCAGTGTCTGCCACATTCATTATTGATGGCCTTCACCAGGTTGTTTGATAAACTTCCTTTGGATACCGCCTGAACCATCGTTACTGATGATCACGGCAAGTTACCCTAGTGTTTACTTCTGTTGTCTGCCGCAGATAATTATTACTCATGGCATGTATTTTCAAGAAATGTAAAGGCCCCTGTACTTCCCATCCCGGATTGGCTATGTAACTAAATATAAAATTAGTGATTCTTAAACCTCTTGCCATACTATCTTTCTATGTGGTTTTTTCACTGTGTCAGAGCGAGTTTTAAGTACTGTAGAAAAAATCGGAACAAAAAATTAGATACCAGTGATGGCCTCTGGCTTGAAATAAAATACTTACCAACCAAATCCACCGCCTAATATTGCACCGATTATCAGGGCTGCAGCACCTACTATCCAGTAGTTTAGCCAATTTGGAGTAGTTGGATTTCTGCGCTCAGCAAGTCTGTCGAGCCACCTTCGGTCATGTCTGGGATTTGAATCCTCAATCGCCGCTTTGACGTGAGTTACAGTTATGCTGTGTGTATTACCAATGAAAGCTGCCAGTAAAGACTTATCAGCATAGATGTTTACCCGTCTCGTAAGCCCACCCGAAGCTTTAGCAATTAAATTTACTGCTTCAGGAGTAAAATTGTCCGGGCCATGATAACCGGCTGCACGCATACGAAACATTAAGTATTCATTTACTGCTTCTACGCTGAATGGTTGCGTAGTGAAATGGTGAGTAATTCGATCTTTGAGCTGACGCATGTTAGGCAGAGACAAGGTAGCATCTAATTCAGTTTGACCAAACAAAGCAATTTTAAGCAACTTATGACGGGTAGATTCAAGATTATAGAGTAGTCGTATTTCTTCTAGTGTATCAGCTGGCATCGCATGGGCCTCATCTATTAATACCACTACCTGTTTACCAGCAGCGTACTTTTCTATCAGTATATTTTGTAGAGCACGCAATGCTTCGTTTGCACGACTTCCGGCAAGATCAAGGCTCAATTCATCGGCTATGGAATAAAGAATTTCTTCCCGGGACAAACTTGGATTGGCAAGATATATAGTTTCAACACTTTCTGGTAAACGCTCCATCAGTACGCGACAAAGCATAGTTTTTCCACTTCCAACCTCGCCTGTTACCTTAATTATGCCCTCACCATGCGTGATCGCATAAATCAGTGCCTCTAATGTCGCACCGCGGTTAGCTCCATCATAAAAGAAGTCAATGACCGGAGTAATAGTAAAAGGTTGCTCAGTAAGCCCAAAATGACTAAGGTACATTCTTCTATCCCATGTGCTTCATAAATTTGGTAACGAATTTAAACTGATAATCACGAATGTAGGAATAAGTTATGCCCTCACTTGTCAGGTTATACTCGTCTGGAAGCAATGGTAACTAACCTCCATTTTAATCTTGTGCTTTCCCTGCAGCTTCCATACGGCTATATAGAGTAGTTCTATTTAATCCCAGAAGTTTTGCTGCCTGACTAACATTACCGTGAGTCACTTTGAGTGCAGCCTCAACATAGCTTTGTTCCCATTCTTTAAGTGTTTGATCAAGACTAAAGTTTTGCTGGCTTTGCAAATGTTTTCTTGCTAATTCCTGTTGTGACTCAAGATCTCCGGGTATAAGTGAGTCTGCTAATCCTATGTTACTTTTCCCGGTATCCAGCTCGCCCTCTAATTGTTCCAAACTTACTGTTTGACCAGCATACTTGGTAGAAAGTCGAATAATAATGTTGCGTAATTCCCGCACATTACCTGGAAAATGATAGTCTTGCCAGCGTACTGTTGCTTCATGATCAAGATTAAACGGATCGCTATTCCCCCGGGTAGCATAAAAATCCCGAAAAAAATCCAGTAATAATAATCGGTCTTCACCCAACTCCCGAAGCGCCGGAACATTTATTGTAAATACACTCAGACGATGATATAGATCAGAACGAAAACGATTAGAGTGTATTTCCTGGCGAAGATCACGGTTTGTTGCAGCAATCACACGTGCATAGCTTTTACGCGTCCGGGTTTCACCCACTCGCTGATATTCCCCATTCTCGAGCACTCTCAACAGCTTAGCCTGCAGATCAAATGGTAATTCACCTATTTCATCCAAAAACAGAGCTCCTTCTCCGGCATCCTCAAAATAACCAGACTTGGCACTGGTAGCACCCGTAAATGCTCCCTTGCTATACCCGAATAGTGTTGGTTCAACTAACGTAGGAGAAATAGCAGCGCAATTTAACGCAAGGAAAAGTTCTTTAGATTTCTTACTCAGACGATGCAACTGAGCTGCTACAAGCTCCTTGCCACTTCCTGATTCACCTTCAATTAGTACGGAGTACGGAGCAGATGCATAGCTGATTATCTGGTTGCGCATTTTTTCAATTGGCGCACTATTTCCAATTAACCTTAGATCCCCGGATTCTCCTACAGTTTTTGCATCAATCTCAGCCTTGCGTGTTTTTAGTGCATTAAACAGATGTTCCTTTAAATCCTGTGGATCACATGGCTTGGCTATAAAATCTACCGCTCCCAGCGAACGGGCATGGCGTGCATGAGACTCTTCATTCTGACCGGAGAGAATCAGAATCTTAATCTCAGGAGAATGTGCAAGAAGCTCAGTAACGAGTTGAAAGCCTTCTTCTGGTCGGTGAGGAAGGGGAGGTAATCCCAGATCAACTAATGCTAATTGTGGAGGTACAGCCAGTTGTCTTACTAGCTCAATAGCCTCAGGCCGTGATTTAACTACATGCACCTCAAATTCCTGGCTCAGTATGAAACTTAGCGTTTCAGTAATAAGAACGTCGTCGTCAACTAGCAGAAGTAGTGGTTTAACTGAATTTGGTGTCATTCTTAAAGAATTACGTCGGCGTAATATCGCCACATTTATTTGTCAGAATATCCATAATATACGTCTATTATGGCCTACATAAATCGTATGTAAAATAAAAATTTGTATCGTTTTTTTTAAAATCTGAATTTTAAGTATGACAACGCTACATAATTTTGCAATTTTTGAGATCAGCAAATTCTATATTTAAATGCTAAGGGATCAAAAACAACTCTTAACGCAGCATACATGCCTTGTTTTAATCACTCTCGCTAGAGTATAATAATTGATTAGCCATTTGTATCAAAACGGAAGAGTGCGCCTGCTTTGTCAGCGCCGCCGAAGGCGCAACCCCCCCCCCGGAATCGCTCAGGCATAGATCAGATCCACCTTGATCCCTGAAGGACCGCTTGCTACAGGCTATTCTGGAGAGTGTCGAAAAAATCGGCCACCGAAAGGGTACACGGGATAAACTATCCGTAATCTCTCAGGTAAAAAGGACAGAGGGGTGAAGTCATAAAGTTATGGCTTCACCTTTTTTTTTAAAAACTATTTGTAATGAAAACGACATCGCTCAATCAAGCCCACCGTGACATGAATGCAAAAATGGTTGATTTTGGTGGCTGGGATATGCCCCTACACTACGGTTCCCAGCTTGACGAACACCATAAAGTACGAGAAGACGCAGGTATGTTTGATGTATCACATATGCTTGCTGTTGATATTAAAGGCGAAAATGCACGTAACTTTTTACGCCAATTAGTCGCCAATAATGTTGATAAGCTGACTCAGCCGGGTAAAGCACTATATACCTGTATGCTCAATCCCGAAGGTGGAATAATAGATGATCTCATCATTTATTTTCTATCTGAATCATGGTTTCGTATGGTTGTAAATGCAGGAACTTCAGATAAAGATATATCTTGGATACAAACCCAGCGCAATGAACTTGCTCCAGAATTGAAAATTACCCCACGCAGAGATCTTTCTATGATTGCAGTACAAGGTCCAAACGCCCGCGCAAAAGTCTGGCAAGTTATTCCCGGAGCTCAAACTGCTACTGAAAATTTAAAGCTTTTCCAGTCGATTATGTTTGAGAAATATTTTATTGCACGTACTGGATATACTGGTGAAGATGGTTTTGAAATCACACTGCCTGAATGTGATGCCAAGCATTTGTGGAATTCTCTCCATACAGCAGGAGTTTCACCTGCAGGACTAGGTGCGCGTGACACGTTACGGCTTGAAGCTGGTATGAACCTTTATGGGCAAGATATGGATGAAACTACCAGTCCATTAGAATCAGGTTTGTCCTGGACGGTTGATTTAAAAAGTGAGCGTAATTTTATTGGTAAAAAAGTACTTGTAGAAACACAGGCTAAATATCAATTATTCGGCTTGTTGTTATTGGATCGTGGTGTATTACGAAGCCACCAGAAAGTCTCAATTCAACAAAATTCTGAAGGAAGTGCTGGTGAAATTACTAGTGGCGGTTTTTCACCTACACTAAATTCATCTATTGCACTTGCAAGGCTACCAATTCAGGTATCTATAGATGATGAGGTTCAGGTATTGATACGGGATAAAGCACTACGAGCAAGAGTAGTAAAATATCCTTTTGTTCGGAATGGAAAGAGCCTAATTTAAACTGAATTATAAAATGACATTATTTAATATCGGAGCATAGACATGAATATTCCAACCCATCTTAAATATACAAAATCCCACGAATGGGTAAAGCTTGAAGAAGACGGTACTGCTACGACTGGAATTACAAATCATGCCCAGGGGTTACTTGGTGATATGGTATTTGTAGAAATCCCGCAAGTAGGGCGTCATCTCAAACAAGGAGAAGAGTGTGCAGTTGTTGAATCAGTTAAAGCAGCTGCTGACGTGTATGCACCAATATCAGGAGAAGTGATTACAACCAATCCTGAACTTGAATCAGCGCCAGAAAAAATTAATGAAGATGCCTATTCAGCATGGCTGTATAAAATAAAACCTTCTAATATAGAAGACCTAAATGACCTGCTCGACTCAGCTGGGTATCAGAAAGTTCTAGAAAGTGAAACACATTGAAAAGGTTGTAACAAGAAATAAATGCTGAATAGATAACACTCCATGTATTATCTTCCAGTATTTATATTGAATACTTATTAAATACGATTTATTGAAGCAGACTATGCCATACATTCCACATACCAAAGAAGATGTAACTGCGATGCTTGCAAGCATAGGCGCAAGCTCAATTGAAGAGCTATTCGATGAAATTCCACCTGATTTAAAAACCGGAAAATTAAAAGAAGTACCGTCAGGATTGAATGAAATGGAGATCTCCAGGCTGATGTCGGAACGAGCCGAAGCAGATGGTCACTATCTCAATTTTATTGGTGCAGGTGCATATGAACATCACATTCCTGCTGCAGTATGGCAAATTACGACTCGGGGTGAATTTTATTCCTCTTATACCCCATATCAGGCGGAAGCAAGCCAAGGAACACTACAACTACTTTACGAATACCAGACCATGATGGCATCCCTTACCGGCATGGATGTATCAAATGCAAGTATGTACGATGGTGCCTCTGCACTAGCTGAAGCAGTATTGATGGCTGTACGTTCTCACAGGAGCTCACATCGAGTATTAATGCCATCTACGATTCATCCTGTTTATCGTAAGGTAGTAAATACTATTGTAAAAAATCAAAATATTGAAATCATAGAAATTCCTTACTGCACAGAATGTGGTCATATGCTTTTAGAAAGCCTGACTCCCTTTGATGGACAGGACATTGCGGCACTAGTTATTCCTCAACCAAATTTCTTTGGAGTACTCGAGCAAGTTGATGCACTAACTGATTGGGCACACAACAACAACTCATTAGCTATTGGTGTAGTTAACCCCTTAGCTCTGGCAATGCTTACCCCGCCTGGTGAGTGGGGTAGTAAAGGCGCAGATATAGCAGTTGGTGAAGGCCAGCCATTAGGTATTCCACTTTCTAGTGGTGGGCCGTATTTTGGCTTTATGGCCTGTAAACAGAAATTAGTCAGACAAATGCCTGGACGTATCATAGGCCGCACAACAGACTTAAATGGAAAGTCTGGCTTTGTCTTAACACTTCAAGCACGCGAACAACATATACGACGCTCTAAAGCAACTTCCAATATCTGCACTAATCAGGGATTAATGGTTACAGCTGCAACCATTTATATGGCTTTGGTAGGGCCCGCAGGATTACGGCGGCTAGCCGAGAAATCTCATGCAAATACTATGATTCTTGTAGCGCAACTAGAAACTATAAAGGGAGTAAAAAGAACCTTCAGCGGATCTTTGTTTCATGAAGCAGCAATAACGTTACCAATGCCGGTAGAAAATGTATTACAAAAACTCAAGGCACAAAAGATTTTAGCCGGACTAGATCTAAAGGAATACTATCCAGAACTTGGACAAACAATATTATTGTGCGCAACTGAAACAAAAATTCCGGCTGATCTGGTTAAATTTACAGAGTGTCTGAACCATGTATTATCTAAACAAGGCACATCTACTATTGAACCAGCGCAATTTTGATTGATTCTGTTTCACTCTCAATTAAGGAGAAAATTATGGTCACGTTTGCAGGTAACAACGTCAGGATAGAAGGTGATTTCCCACAAATAGGAACTAAAGCTCCATCTTTTTCTTTAGTAGACAAAGATTTAAATGATACTTCACTTGAAACTTTTGCTGGTAAGAAAAAAGTACTTAACATAGTACCTAGTCTGGACACACCAGTCTGTGCAATTTCTACCCGCAAATTTAACGAAAAAGCCAGCAATCTGAGTAATACTGTCGTACTAATAATTTCGGCTGATCTGCCCTTTGCAATGAGCCGCTTCTGCACAACTGAAGGCTTAGATAAAGTAGTAGTATTGTCTACCATGCGTGGTGCGGATTTTAAGAAGAACTATGGTGTTGCTCTTAGTGATAGTCCCTTAGCCGGTCTTACAGCACGTGCTGTTATCGTGTTGGATGAATCCGATAATGTGATTCATGCTGAACTAGTACCAGAAATAAAAGATGAACCAAACTATGATGCAGCTTTAGCTGCTTTAAAATAATCTCCAGATAAGGCGAGAAATTTCACCATGCTGATATTTGAACACTCACGCCCCGGAAGATGCAATTATTCTCAATCTCCGGCCACTGAAACAAAAACTAAAAGCATTCCACAGAACCTTATGCGTAAAAAGCCTCTTATGCTGCCAGAGGTCTCTGAAATGGATGCAGTACGGCATTACACCCGGCTGTCGCAAAAAAACTTTTCCATAGATACACAATTTTACCCGCTTGGCTCTTGTACAATGAAATATAATCCACGGGCATGTAATTCATTGGCCATGCTCCCTCAATTTCTTGCACGACACCCGCTTGCACCCGAAGATACTGGACAAGGATATCTTGCCTGTATGTATGAATTGCAGGAAATTCTGAAGGATGTGACCGGCATGAAAAGTGTAAGCCTTACTCCAATGGCTGGTGCTCAAGGCGAGCTTATTGGTGTGGCAATGATACGCGCTTATCATGAATCCCGCGGAGATCATGCCCGCACTGAAATTATCATACCTGATGCCGCTCATGGTACCAACCCTGCAACAGCAGTAATGTGCGGCTATAAAGTAGTGGAAATTTCCACTGATAAAGAAGGTGACGTCGATATGGACGCCTTGAAAGCAGCAGTAGGTCCTCAGACAGCAGGATTGATGCTAACCAATCCTTCCACACTTGGTGTATTCGAAAAGAACATTGCAGAAATGAGCAGAATAGTCCATGAGGCAGGAGGATTATTGTATTATGACGGAGCAAACCTCAATGCAATATTAGGTAAGGTAAAACCTGGTGACATGGGGTTTGATGTAATTCACATAAACCTTCACAAAACATTCTCTACTCCTCATGGCGGTGGTGGCCCGGGTTCTGCTCCAGTGGGAGTTGCAAAACGTTTGCTTCCATTCATACCTGTTCCAGTGGTAACCATGGAAAAAGGCATATATCGCTGGTTAACTGAAAAAGAAATACCTCAGTCCATTGGTAGATTTTCAGCACATATGGGGAATTCAGGAGTGCTGTTAAGAGCATATATTTATTCTCGTTTGCTAGGAGCAGAAGGCATGCATCGTGTAGCTGAGTTTGCTACTCTCAATGCAAATTACCTGATGAAAGAATTGAGTAAAGCAGGATTTGAAATAGCCTATCCTAATCGCAGGGCCAGTCATGAATTTATTGTCACATTAAAAGATCTGAAAGAAAAAACCGGTATAACCGCAATGGATGTAGCTAAACGGTTAATTGACAAAGGTTTCCATGCCCCTACTACTTATTTTCCGCTTCTGGTTCCTGAATGCTTACTAATAGAGCCGGCTGAAACTGAATCTAAAGAAACCCTTGATGCTTTTGTTTTATCTATGAAAGAAATCTTAGAAGAAGCATATACAAACCCGGAAATATTAAAGAACGCACCTCACACTACCAGCCTGCAAAGATTAGATGATGTTAAAGCTGCGCGTGAATTAGATTTAACCTGGAAACAATAAACTTTTGCTGAAATGAAGACAAATTTCCGTATCCTCATCTCTATTAAAAACTCTCTCCCCGGAGCCTGGATCTATTCAGGCCGTTACTAATAAAATTTCTGATACTGCACTAAAAACTATGCGTACTCTCATTTGCGGATCCATTGCATACGATACCATCATGGTGTTCCATGATCATTTTAAAAATCATATCTTACCTGAAAAAATCCATATTCTGAATGTGGCTTTTCTGGTCCCGGATATGCGACGCGAGTTTGGTGGTTGTGCTGGTAATATTGCCTATAACCTACAGATGATTGGTGGGGCACCACTTATTATGGCAGCAGTGGGTGACGACTATCAGCCATATGCTCATCGGCTGGAAAAATTAAACCTGGTGCAGACTCATATCAAACATGTGAAAGATACTTTTACTGCACAAGCATTTATAACAACTGACTTGGCAGATAATCAAATTACAGCGTTTCATCCCGGTGCAATGAATTTTTCACATCAGAATCATGTGCCTGATGCAAAAGATATCGGACTTGGTATCGTTTCTCCGGATGGGCGTGATGGTATGTTACAACATGCAAGAGAGTTTTATGAATCTGGAATTCCTTTCTTATTTGATCCCGGCCAGGGACTACCAATGTTTAGTGGTACAGAGTTACATGATTTTATTAAAAAAGCAGATTATGTCACTGTTAACGACTATGAAGGTCAGTTACTACAAGAACGAACTGGATGCACATTACAAGAGCTTGCAAAGCTTGTTAAAGGATTAGTTGTCACAAAGGGGGCACAAGGATCTGTTATTTTTTCCAATGATAAACAAATTGAAATTCCATGTGTAGAGTCAGATGAACAGGTTGACCCAACAGGATGTGGTGACGCTTACCGTGCGGGATTACTATATGGCATTGCTAATGAAATGGACTGGCAGACAACCGGACAACTTGGTTCGCTTATGGGGGCGTTGAAAATTGCACAGCGCGGGGGACAAAATCATAATTTTAGCAGCGAAGAAATTGCTCAGCGATATTTTGAAACATTTGGTAGTCGTATTTCATAATAAATATTTACCATAGAAAGAATTCTATTCAGAACTCTTATTAAGTATGTTATATCTGTATTGATAAGCCGGTTATGCCTATAACAGGACAATTATAGATTCTGTTAGTTACTTACAAGTAATATATTTTAAAAACACTATCAGCCAATCTCAAGACTTTTCACCACTATTGATGTGATAATAGGATATGAGCAACGCCACTACTAGTAAATTGACACGAATTTATCGTGCCGGTCGTCTGATATTTCATATCATTTCAGGATTAGCACAATCTGCACTTTATCCACATCTCAGCCAACCAGCTCAAAAACGCATGAATAAAAATTGGTCCGTGGGCCTGCTTGCTATTCTCTCTATCAGATTACGCTTAAGCGGTGCTCTACCTGTTGCTAAGGATCAACCGGTAATGCTGGTAGCTAATCACGTGTCCTGGTTAGATGTATATTCTCTGAATACAGTTTGTCCTTCCCGTTTTGTTGCTAAATCAGAAATTCGAAGCTGGCCATTACTTGGTTGGTTAAGCCGAAATGTAGGAACTTTGTTCATCGAGCGTACAAAAATTACTGATATTGTACGTATTAATCAGGATATTGGTAATGCACTAACTACCGGAGATCTTGTCGCGGTATTCCCGGAGGGTACAACCAGCGACGGAACTACAGTTAAGCATTTTCATGCATCACTATTACAATCTGCTGTTACAGTTGAAGCCGCATTATACCCGGTAGCAATTCGTTACCACGATGCGTCAGGAGAAGTTAGTAAAGCAGCTGTATACGTTGGTGTTTCATTACTTGAATCATTAAGACAGATACTCCAACAGCCATGGATTGAAGTTGAATTGATATTTTCTGATCCCGTTAACAGCAGTGGAAAGAATCGTCGGGAACTTGCCCGTGCTACTCAACAAGTTATTACTCATGCGCTGTCCCTTCAAATACCGTCGCACAAGGCACCTGGAAAATCTTCCTGTCTTCCAGCCGAATAGCTGTAAGGCTTCCACCCCACATGCAACCTGTATCCAGTGCAATCAAATTACTTTTCACCTGCAAAGAAAGTGCAGACCAATGACCGCAGATAACAGTTGCTTCTTTACTAACCCTGCCCGGCACATCAAACCAAGGCAAATAGCCAACCGGAATATCCTCTGTCCGACCTTTAAAAATAAAATCCATTCTCCCGTTATGAGTACATACGCGCATACGTGTCATAGCATTGATAATCACTCGTATACGTTCATAACCTTTTAGGTTGCTGTTCCATTGATCAGGTTGATTACCATACATATAAGAACAAAATTTGCGAAAATTCTTTTGATCCTCGTCATGTAAAAAAGATTCAACTTCCTGTGCCAGCTCTGCAGCTAGCTTTACATTCCATGACGGTAATAAACCGGCATGTACCATGACATATTCACCGGAAACATACAGCAACCTCTGATGCCTTAACCAATGAAGTAATTCATCTCGATCAGGTGCATTGAGAATATCCTGCAAAGTGTCGCCGGGTTGCGCCTTAGCACAATCCTCTGCAACCATAAGCAGATGCAAATCATGATTTCCTAGTACGGCAACGACCACATCACTTATTGTTCTGAGAAAACGCAGAAGAAGAAGAGAATCTGGTCCTCGATTGACAATGTCCCCGACCAACCACAGTTTATCTTTTGAATTAAAATTGATTAAATCAAGGAGCCGCCTAAACTCATTGTAACTACCTTGAATATCACCGACTGCATAAGTAGCCATAAATAATATGCCCTACTAAAAATAAGGGGCAGCCCATAGCTACCCCTTATTTTCAGATATTAAATTCCACAAGATTTACTCAGCTTTACTCACCATATAATCTACTACTGCCTTAACATCTTCATTTGACAAACTAACATTACCACCTTTTGGTGGCATTGCTTTCTTACCTTTGATTGCACTGTTATAAAGTACTTCACTTCCACTCTTTATACGTGGAGCCCATGCCTGTTTATCTCCTAATTTAGGAGCGCCTGCAGCTCCACTTGCATGACAGGCAGAACAACTGGCAGAATAAATTGTCTGGACTTTGCCTGGTCCGCCAGAAACTACTGCCGGGGGTGCCATGGATTTTGCTGGGACGGTTTTTTTATTTTGTACACTTCCAGCCTGTGGCGATAAATTTGTCAGTACTAATGAGCCTACCGGCTTAAGTCGCTTAGCTACAACCTCCTTAGACAAAGCCGGGTCACTTTTATCCGGAGAGATTCCTCCAGACGCATACTGAGCCAACAACACAATTATCGTGATCGGAAACACAAAGGCACAAAGAACAACCGTAATTAACTGTTTCGGTGTTTCTATGCCCGAGGAGTTTTCTTCATTATTGCTCACAACGTACCTTTCCTTTCAATAAACCTCATAATTAAGAATGAGGTAAAGTTAGATGACTACATCCTGTCTGATACAAAAAATACATATCAACTACGTAGGACAGGAAGCACACCAAAATGTGCTATTGTTGCCAAATATAATATCTGCCACACTATCAAATTAATAGCGCCCATAGCTCAGCTGGATAGAGTACCGCCCTCCGAAGGCGGGGGTCACACGTTCGAATCGTGTTGGGCGCGCCATTCATTAAACTTTGTAATATAACTCAGTATAATACCTTCAATCTATGCTGCAGGGATACCCCCCGGGGTAAAGTAGTATTACTCCTTTACGATTTTAAATTTTAGTCATACATACTACTAACAGGAGCTTCTGTAATGTTAAGGCTCTACCAATTAGAACGCACATGGGGCATACCTAACCTTAGTCATTTCTGTTGCAAGATAGAAACATATCTGCGTATGGCTGGCATCGAGTATGAAATTAAACCAACCCTTCCGTTAACTGCCCCAAAGGGAAAACTACCTTATATAGAAGATAACCACGCTAAATTAGGAGACTCGCAATTCATCATCCACTATCTGAAAGCAAATTATAAGAATCTTGATGAAGCACTAAATAATAAGGAGCAGGCGCTATCCTTAGCAATGCAACGGTTGCTTGAAGAGCATTTATATTGGGCCACAATGTACTCGAGATGGCAATATACGGATGCAAACTGGCAAATTAATAAAAAAGCCATTTTTGGGATGATGCCACCTGTTATTCGTGACATAGCAGCTACTTATTTTCGCAATAAAATTAATAAACAGATTTATGGACATGGTATAGGACGACATAAAGCTGAAGAAATCTTTAAAATCGGTATGCTAGATATTGATGCAATATCAGATTTTTTAGGTGAAAATAACTATTTTCTAGGGGAGAAACCAAGTACTCTGGATGCCAGCGCTTTTGGAATATTAATTAATACCTTGGGGTGCCCAATTGAATCACCACTGAAGGATCATGGTTTATCAAAAAATAATCTGATAAATTTTGTTGCCCGCATCAAATCACGCTATTTTTCAGACCTGTAATTGACTTAGTGCCATATAACGAAGACATATACACAGTTCTAACATAGATCTAGCTTTTAAACTAATCGCAGTATCAGGCCTCATAAATTCAGTACCCAATAAATTTAGTATATAAAATTCCAGCCACAGAGCCGCCTGCCGGTTGATTTATTTGGCAATTCAGGCGATACTCGCGGTACTGGAAATGGCGGTATAACTGGTTTGGTAAGTTTATGTAAACTGGAGACAGAGTTAAAGCGTTAAATGAACATAGCTACCAGTTTTAGTCTTAATTCTTAACTTAATTATTACGAATATTTTCTTTTGAAGGAAGAACTATGAGACATCCTGTGACATACGCAATTGCTGTTGCTGCACTATTTACATTTCTTGCCGGAAACGCTGTTGCTGATCCAAAGTTTGAAGGTCGGAAGAAATGTAGTTCGTGCCACAAAAGTCAGGCTAAGTCATGGAAAAAAACCGCTCACGCTAAAGCAATGAATTCGCTCAAGCCGAATAAGAAAGCCAAGGCTAAAAAGAAAGCTGATCTTGATCCTACCAAGGATTACACCAAGGACAAAGATTGTGTCGGCTGCCATGTAGACGGGTTTGGTGAAAAAGGCGGTTACACCGTTGAAGATCCGAGCAAATGGACCAAAGGCGTAGGTTGCGAATCTTGTCATGGACCAGGCTCTAAATATCGTGGGATTCATCGCAAGGCAGGTGCGAAATTTGAGAAAAAGCAAAAGACCACGCCACGCAAGGTTCTTGCGGATGCCGGAGAAGACTTTGACTTTGTTGAGCGTTGCAGTGCTTGCCACCTGAACTATGAAGGATCAGGGTGGAAGGGCACGAAAAAACCGTACACTCCTTTTACTCCCGAAGTAGACAAGAAATACACATTCAAATTTGATAAATACGTAGCAGATGCCAAAGCTATGCATGAGCACTACAAGCTTGACGGCACATTTACGGGAGACCCCATATTCAAGATGCATGACGAATTCCAGTCCAAAGCCAAAAAAGACAAAAAAAGTAAGGCAAAATGATGGGACGAAGAACAGGTATATTCGGGAGTAGTCTGCTTATTGGTGCGGTGCTTGGTATCATCATGACTGCCGTGGTATTAGCCGGTGAGGCTGCTCTTTCTACCAATGAGTTTTGTACCAGTTGTCATTCCATGACATACCCGGAAAAAGAATTAAAAGATTCTTCCCATTATGGTGCATTGGGCGCTAATCCGGGATGCAAAGACTGTCACATTCCACAAGGCCTTGAAAACCTTCATCTAGCAATAGCAACACATGCCGTGGATGGTGCAAGGGAGCTGTATCTGGAGTTTACTAATGATTACTCTACTCTGGAGAAGTTCAATGAGCGCCGGCTGATAATGGCACATGATGCGCGCATGAATCTGAAGAAATGGGACAGTATTACTTGCCGGGAGTGCCATAGTAATCCGCAGCCACCGGGAGATGATGCTAAAGCTGCGCACAAAAAGATGGAAACAGAAGGTGCAACCTGTATCGACTGTCACCAAAACCTTGTACATAAGGAAGTTGACGAGACCGATCTCAATGCCAGCAAGTTACAAGGTAAAATGGTTGTGAAAGTGGAAGAAGAAGAGGAAGAGGAAGAAGAAGAGGAAGAAGAAGAGGAAGAGGAAGAGGAAGAGGAAGAGGAAGAGGAAGCGTAAGACTACATACTTTTGTTAACAGCCTCTACTATTTCTACTCAGACTATATATACACTCTAAACTAATTTTCCTATAAATAACTACCAAAGAGATTACCAAATATTCAAGCAATGAAAATTGACTACTTCAGTCTGATCAGTTATATCAACTTGCAAACGAATAGCTAAATTCCCTGTGTACGAAACAAATTCCAGTCCCCGAACCCAACATAATTTCCACTTAAAAACTCGGCAAAATAGAGATGTTGCGTTATTTCCCTGAAAATAATATTACCTATGCTCATAGGAAACGAGATTATTTAATAGCTGCATTTACTTTTATTTGTGTTGCAATAAGTTTAAATATTGATGCAAGTGGAAGCCTGGAAAAGCAGAATCTTATGGGGATTATTGCCTGGATTTTCTTGATAGGACTACTAATTGGTGAAAACAAAGATGTACGAACGCAGGTTGTAATAGCAGTTGCTTTTGCAACTGTTGGCGAACATTTTGCTTCTATTTATATGGGTGGGTATATATATCGGTTTGAAAATGTACCAGCTTATGTACCACCCGGGCATGGTATGGTCTATCTAACTGCTATTGTACTCGCCCGTTCCGGATTTTTCCTGAATCATGCAAGAAAAATTGCAACGTTCGTAGTGTTAGTCTGTGGTGCATGGTCAATTTGGGGGATTAGTAGTATTCCTGAGCAGGGAGATGCGGTAGGTGCAATACTGTTCTGTGTTTTCTTAATTTATCTATTTAATGGTCGTTCGCCGTTAGTCTATCTCGCAGCTTTCTTTATCACTACCTGGCTAGAATTAATTGGTACGGCAGCCGGGACATGGAGATGGGTTGAATTAGAACCTATTTTTGGGCTACCACAAGGAAACCCTCCAAGTGGTGTTGCTGCCTGGTATTGTTTGGTTGATGCAGCTGCAATTAGCGGCGCTCCGCTATTATTAAGTTGGATTAAAAAAAGCAGCGAGTGGATTACAAAAAAATCCAGAAGGGGAATTCCTCAGGAAACGACGGAAAATAAATAAATGTATCCATATAACAAATCAAATATGAATGCTATCTTTAGTACATTAGCCCCGGCAAACTTTTGTAGGTTGTTGAGGAGTAATGCGAATGACATTTGATCAACTCGGTCTATCGGCAGAGATTCTTCGTGCGATCCATGATCAAGGCTACACAGATCCTACGCCTATCCAGGCCCAGGCTATTCCACCAATACTTGATGGTAAAGATATCATGGGTGGAGCACAAACAGGAACCGGAAAGACTGCAGGATTCACTCTGCCAATGCTGCATCGGTTACAGCCCTATGCAAGCACAAGCGTATCGCCTGCCAGACACCCGATTCGTTGCTTGATCCTGGTTCCTACGCGTGAACTAGCAGCTCAGGTATTTGAGAGTGTCAAGACTTACGGAAAATATCTGCCGCTCAAATGTACTGTTGTTTATGGTGGTGTCAGCATGGATCCCCAGATTACTGACCTACGTGCCGGAGTAGAAATTTTAGTAGCCACTCCCGGGCGTATGCTGGATCACGTTCAACAAAAAACAATGCGTCTTTCTAAGGTAGAAATCTTGGTACTAGATGAAGCTGACAGGATGCTGGATATGGGTTTCTTGCCGGATATAAAGCGTATCCTTGCATTGATGCCACAGAAGCGGCAAAGTTTAATGTTCTCTGCAACCTTTTCCGAAGAAATTAAAAAACTTGCAAACAATATACTAAAACAACCTATATTAATTGAAGTAGCAAAGCGCAACTCCGTCTCTAGCCTAGTGACACATGTGGTACACCCTGTCGATCGAGAGCACAAACGAGAGCTACTGACTTATCTAATCAAATCTCAGAATCTGGAACAGGTACTGGTATTTGTGCGAACGAAACATGGCGCAAATAACCTTGCCCGACAATTAGAAAAAGATGGTGTCTCTTCTACTGCTATTCATGGAGACAAAAGCCAACCTCAGCGCACCCAAGCTTTAGAAGAATTTAAACAAGGGAAAGTACGTGTTCTGGTTGCAACTGATGTTGCAGCACGTGGACTTGATATTGAAGATTTACCGCATGTAACAAACTTCGAATTACCAAACACACCGGAAGATTACATTCATCGTATAGGTCGAACTGGTCGTGCCGGCACAAAAGGATGTGCAACCTCACTAGTGTGTGACGATGAGAATGAATTACTTGAAGGTATCGAGAAGCTTCTAAAAGTTAAGCTTACAAAAAGAATAATTGCTGGATTTGAACCAACAATTAAAGATAGTTTAACAAAATCCACAAGTAAATCTCATGAACAAGAACGTCGTAACTACACTAAAGAAAAAGGAACCTCTAATACTCATACAAAGAATCAAAATAAAACAAGTTCAGGATTTGATTCTAAGAAGCATATGTATGCTAAAGAAAAACAATTTAAAAAACCACAGGATCCGTTATTCAGTCAACCTTATGTGCCCGCGGGGACTGATCCCACAAAAAACAAATCAACATCCGATACTACAACCGTGTCATCACTATCTTTGATTAAAAACCGACCTGATCCTCACCCTAAAAATAAGCAGCAAGAAAAGCCTCAACCTGCATTATTTATGCCTCCTTCTGTAAATAAGCCCAAACAAATTAAGTAGCTAAATAAGTAGATCCGTACTCTGATATAACTTCATCATCCATCCTTTATACTGTGTTGTAGCCAACAGACAGATAAAAGCACCCTATTTAACAGTAAAGGGGACCAGTCAGGAAGCTAAAATATGTTTTCCAGAGTATAAAGTATACGGACTGAAGCTCTGTCGGTACAGGAAATGCGATTTGATAACCAATGAACAATTATTAATTACTTTTCTTTATGTTTAAAGCTTTCAATTATTAGAAGTAACGCCCCTATAAATATAGCCGAGTCAGCCACATTAAATGCGGGCCAATGGTAGCCACCATAATGAAAATCCAGAAAATCAACTACGTAACCAAGAGTTATACGGTCCCATAAATTTCCTAGTGCACCACCTAATATAAAGCTTAATGAAACACAAAATAATTTTTCTGACGTATGTTTTTGTAGAAGATAAACAATCAGAACTGAAGCACATATAGAAATTCCACTAAAGAGCCACCGTTGCCAACCAGATTCGTCACTCAAAAAACTAAAAGCTGCTCCAGTATTAAATGTCAGTACTAAATTAAGGTAACTTGTCAATAGAACCCGTTGCCCATAAATCAACTCTGATTCTACCCAACGCTTAGTAGCAAAATCCAGTATCAGGATAACTAATGCAAGGATTAAACTAGTACGAAGCTTCATCATAATCCATTTTTTTGTGAATAACTAATATCCAAATTAATCCTCATCAGAATCATAAAATATAACCGCTATGCCTACATTCAAAAAATCAAATAAATATTCATAGAAATTTAAGCTCAGGCAAATTTACGTTCTTCACCAGGGCCAAAAAGATTAGATACACATCTGGCACATATAGTGGGATGGTCTGTCTTATAACCGACATCTTTACGATAGTGCCAACAACGTTCGCACTTAGAATGAGCACTCGGGGTTACAAAAATACCTTTTTCCGAAGAATTTTCAACCTGGATTAGGTCCACTTCTGAAGCTACAAGGACTAGCCGTAAATCGTCTCCAAGGCTATTTAAAAGGGTGAAATCATCGCCGCTGGTATAAATCTTTACAACTGCTGAAAGTGATGAGCCAATAATTGCCTGCGCTCGTGATTCCTCTAATTGTTTTTGTACCTCAGAGCGTAACTCTCGAAGTCTTGTCCAACGCTGCAATAATAATTTAGTATCCGTTTGTGACGGAAATTTATACCAGGTATGCAGCAATACACTGTCACCATCTTTACTCGTAAGATGTTCCCACACCTCTTCTGCAGTAAAACTTAGAATAGGTGAAAGTAAACGAACTAAACTATGTGTGATATGAAATAGTGCGCTCTGTGCCGAACGACGCGGTACACCTGTGGTTGTAGCGGTATAAAGCCGATCTTTAAGAACGTCTAGATAAAATCCGCCTAAATCTTCGGAGCAAAAGTAGTGCAATTTATATACTACTACATGGAATTCATTACGCTGATAGTTCTGTATCAGATCATCCTGGAACGCTCTGGTAAACGCCAGCATATAGCGATCAATCTCGAGCCATTGTTCTTCTTCCACAAAGTCTGTATCAGAATTAAAGTCAGCCAGATTAGCTAACAAAAATCGTAGTGTATTACGTATACGGCGATAACTCTCCACCACTCGTTTCAGAATTTCGTCTGAAATAGAAAGCTCACCAGAGTAATCAGTTGATGCAGCCCATAACCTTAAAATATCAGCCCCTAAAGTATCTACCACTTTTTGCGGAGCAATGACATTACCTTTTGACTTGCTCATTTTATGACCATCACCATCTACTACAAAACCATGGGTAAGCAATGCTTTGTAGGGGGCCTTTCCATTAATTGCGCAGCTAGTCAGAAGAGACGATTGAAACCACCCTCGGTGCTGATCAGAGCCTTCCAGATAAAGATCCGCAGGAAATTCAAGCTGTTCAGATGATTTCAAAACGGTATCATGTGTAGTGCCGGAATCAAACCAAACATCTAGTGTATCCGTCAATTTCTGGTAATCTTTTGATTCTTTTCCCAGAAACTCTGTAATATCCAAACTAAACCATGCTTCAATCCCTTTCTGCTCAACCATTTTCGCAATCTTCTCAAGAAATAACTCAGTATTTGGATGTGGTTCATGAGTTTCTTTATGTACAAAAAATGCCATTGGTACGCCCCAGTTTCGTTGACGAGATACACACCAATCGAAACGATTCTTAATCATAGATTCCAAACGGGCACGACCCCAAACTGGAAAAAATTCAGTCGAAGTTACTGCAAAATTAGCCCGATTCCGAAGATTATCCTGACCATCTGGCAGCCCCGTCACAGATCTTGAATCCTGCAAAGTATCATTGTGTACAGGAACATCCATACCTATGAACCACTGCCTGGTAGCACGAAATATAATTGGTGTTCTATGTCGCCAGCAATGAGGATAACTATGTTGCAATTTGCCTGAATACAGTAACAAACTATTTTTTTTCAATTCCCGGACTACCACTTCCGTAGCCTTCCAAATTGACAACCCACCCACAAGTGGAATATGGTCGTAAAATTTACCATCATCATCAACTGGGTTGTCTACCGGCAAACCATATTTCTGACCAACAACATAATCATCAACACCATGTGCAGGAGCAATATGTACCAATCCTGTTCCTGCATCAGTTGTAACATGCTTGCTACATACGATTGGTATTGAACGATCATCAAATGGATGTTTCAACTTGATCAGATTAAGCGCTGACCCCTTACAGGTACCAAGCACTCCCAAATTTTCCAGGCCATAATTGGTTAGACAAAACTTATCAAGAGATGAATTTTCTGAAACTGGCTGGATTGGCTTTTCGCCGACTACAGATGACTCATCAGACTTTACTCCGGTATAAAGCTCACCCGACAGAATCAATAATCCTTTATCCGTACGAATTAAGTGGTAATTATGATCCGGATGTACACTTACTGCCTGGTTAGCTGGTAAGGTCCAAGGTGTAGTCGTCCAGATTACAGCAAAAGCCGGTTCACTGATCACCGGAACACCTACTGCTTTGGCAAGAGCGTCGTTATCGTTAACCGGAAACGCCACGTCTATCGCAGATGAGACTTTATCCTCATATTCGACCTCCGCTTCAGCAAGTGCAGACCTACAGTCAATACACCAATTGACAGGCTTCTGTCCCTGATAAAGATACCCTTGTTTATGAATCTTTCCGAGTGCGCGAATGATTCCAGCCTCAATCTGATAATCCATAGTTAGATAAGAGCTATCCCAGTCTCCCAACACTCCAAGCCGAATAAAACCAGCCTTTTGCTTCTCAACCTGTTCCTGCGCAAAACTTCGACATAATTCTCGCACTTTATCCGCAGGTAAATTCTTGCCATATTTTTTTTCTATCTGATGCTCAATAGGTAGCCCATGGCAATCCCATCCTGGTATATATGGCGCATCAAAACCTGCCAGTGTTCTACTTTTAATAATGATATCTTTCAGAATTTTATTGATTGCATGACCAATATGTATATCTCCATTGGCATATGGAGGACCATCGTGCAAAACAAATTTTGGCCGTCCTTTACAAACTTCACGAATCTTCTGATACAGTTTTTTATTCTCCCAGTTTTTGAGTATCACGGGCTCACGCTTGGCAAGGTTGCCGCGCATTGGAAAAAGTGTATCAGGCAAATTAAGTGTTTTTTTGTAATCTGTCATGAAATATTATTCTTTATATTTTCTGATGATTGTGAGGTTAAGAAATATTTTTTTGCATTTTCCACATCATATCCAATTTGCCTGGTAAGTGCTTCAAGGTCCGGGTATTTCTCTTCATCCCGGAGTTTTTGTAAAAAATCTACTCGCAAATGACAACCATATATCTCTTCTTCAAAGTCAAATAAATGCACTTCAAGAACTGGCTTACCATCCTCATATACTGTAGGTCTTACACCTAAACTGGCCACACCATGTACTTCTGTTTGTGACGATGCCCTGTCCGTACCATATACTTTGACTACAAAAATACCAGATACTGGTGGCCGGTTGTGCCTCAATTGAATATTAGCGGTAGGAAAACCTATCTTTTTACCTAGTTTGTCACCTCCGATCACACGGCCACTAATACTATAGGGTCGGCCCAGAAGGTATTTGGCACGTTCTAAATTACCTGCAATCAGCGCCTCCCTTACCGCTGTACTTGAAACCCGTAGATCACCCAAGGTATAACTTTGCATTTCTGCTACTTCAAAGCCATGTTGTGCGGAAGAAGCTTTTAACATCGTACAGTCACCTCTACGAAGAGCACCAAAACGAAAATCATCGCCTACTATTATCCAGCGGACAGCAAGTCCCCGATTTAAAATTCTTGCTATAAAATCTTCTGCACTAATCGATGCAAAATCAAAATTGAAGTGACAAACCTGCACACGCTCGACATTTAACTCTGCCAGTAATTCTAGTTTTTCCCGAAGACTGGTAAGCCTTGTTGGCGCTTGATCCGGTGTAAAAAATTCGCGTGGATGGGGTTCAAAAATCATGACACAGGAAGTAAGGTTAAGCCGGGCGGCCGCCTCATTCAGACGAACAATCATAGCTTGGTGGCCAAGATGCACTCCATCGAAATTACCTATAGTAAGTGCAGTGGAATCTTCAGCCTGAATGGGAGTTCCGCGAAAAACACGCATGACACTAAAGATTCCTAAAAGCCCGAATTGTAGCCTGTTCATGACAGGCAAGTCTAGGTTTTATCAACTAAATTTCTATGTACTAATATTTGAAACTCTTCTGAGTTATGAATTAACTTTTTATGATAAAAATATCTGTCTGTGATGAAGATAGTATTTTGACTTATTATGCTTATTTGTAACTCATGATTGCGTTGACACATTAATCTGTTGAGCGTAGATTCTATAAGAAGAAAGGATTAGAATTCCAGCCTTTATAAGCTATTGCAATCACCACATGCTTTATTTGTACTACATTCTTTATCCGGGTGATCGTATTGCCTTTTCCGACAACATTATTTTTGTCGTATACAGTATAAGATTGGAATAAATAATTAGCTTGACTAAGACCTTCTGGCAACAAATATAAATAAAGACATGCTTATCTATATAATGACATGTCTTTCCCGATTTAACTTACCGTAGATTAATCACATAGTAGCTGGTTATACTACGTAGAAATCTTGATAATTAATGCGAATCCTGCACATCCTTGATCACTCTATCCCACTTCACAGCGGCTACACTTTTCGCACTTTATCCATTCTAAAGGAACAGCGTAGTCTGGGTTGGAAGACCTTCCATTTGACAGGCCAAAAACAGGGAGATTGTAGTGTTTCTGAGGAGAGTATTGATGGCTGGCATTTCTATCGAACCCCAATCACATCAAAAGCTGTAACAAAACTACCTGTTCTGAATCAGGTTTCGGTAATTAATAATCTGACTCGTCGTTTGAATGAAGTAGTTAAAATTGTTAAGCCGGATATTTTACATGCTCATTCCCCTGCACTTAATGCATTGCCTACTTTACGTGTTGCTCGCAGTCTTAATATACCCATAGTCTATGAAGTCAGAGCATTTTGGGAAGATGCAGCAGTAGATCATGGAACCAGCAAAGAATGGGGAACTCGCTATCGTCTTACACGTGCGTTAGAAAGTTACGCCCTTAAACATGTTGATGCTGTAACTACAATCTGTGAAGGTTTGCGTAACGACATTCTGGGACGAGGTATATTACCCGGAAAAGTAACCGTTATCCCAAATGCCGTTAATATTGAAGACTTTAATATAGGTGAAGAAGCAGATCTGCGGTTGGCTAAAGATCTCGGTCTTAATAATAAAATATTGCTTGGTTTTATCGGTTCTTTCTATGCGTATGAAGGTCTAAATATTCTGTTGCATGCTCTACCAAAGATGCTCGCCCAAAATCCAGATATTCGAATTTTGTTGGTCGGCGGAGGCCCCCAGGAAAGTAAGCTGAAGACTCTGGCAATACAGCTTGGAATAGAAAATAAGGTGGTTTTTACTGGTCGTGTTCCTCATGATCAGGTTCAACGTTACTACAATTTAATCGATATTTTGGTCTATCCAAGACTAAAAATGCGACTTACAGATCTAGTGACACCACTTAAACCACTTGAAGCAATGGCACAAGGTAAGCTACTTATGGCCTCAGATGTCGGTGGCCATTTGGAGCTTATCCAGGATAAAAAAACCGGTGTTATTTTTAAGTCAGATAACCCGGATGCCTTAGTAACTGAAGCATTAGATCTCCTGTCGAGACACGACAGCTGGTCTGCTTTACGTGCTGCGGCACGGAACTATGTAGAAACAGAACGTAATTGGCCAGTTAGTGTCGCTCGTTACAAAGATGTATATGGCTCACTGGTAAATGAAGAAAAATTGGGATGAAAACAACCGGTTTACGCATTGGATTGGTTGGACCCTTACCCCCTCCTTTTTGGAGGAATGGCAAACCAGTTGCAACAATTGGCACAATTTCTGCGTGATGAAGGTGTTGTAGTGGAACTAATTCAGGTCAACAGCCCCTATCACCCAAAGTGGATAAGAAAAATAAAAGGAATTAGAGCAGTATTCCGACTGCTTCCCTATCTTATCCATCTTTGGCAAAGCGCAAATAAAGTCCAGCTATTTCATGTTTTTGCTAATTCAGGCTGGTCCTGGCATCTTTTTGCTGCTCCTGCTATCTGGATAGCCAGACTCAAAAAAAAACCAGTTATTATTAATTATCATGGAGGTGAGGCAGACGCATTCTTTGACAAAGATTTTTTCTGGGTCAGGCCTAGTTTGTACCGAACAAACGCTATTATTGTTCCATCCGGTTTCCTTGAAGCTGTGTTTCAAAAACGTGGTTTCTCAAGCAGTATCGTACCTAATATTATAGACTTAAGTCGTTTCTCGGTAGGAACTAATACTAAAAATTTGTCAAAAACAAATTCTCCGCACATCTTAGTTGCACGTAACCTTGAACTAATTTATGACAATGTAACTGCACTTCGTGCTTTTAGTATAGTTATAAAACACTTTCTCTCCGCCCAACTTACCATTACTGGTTCCGGGCCCGAACGACAAACTCTGGAGAATCTTGTGGTTGAACTTGGACTACAAGATGCTGTTACCTTTACAGGACGAGTGGATAACAATGACATGGCGGCACTTTACCAAAGTTCAGATATTATGGTAAATCCAAGCCTAGCAGACAACATGCCTATTTCAGTGCTGGAAGCATTAGCCAGCGGGGTGCCGGTAGTAAGTACTAACGTCGGTGGAGTGCCTTTCCTGGTTATACATGATAACACAGCATTATTGGTGCCCGTACAAGACCCGGAAGCTATGGCAGATGCCATTCTTGCACTACTAAACAACCCAACTAAGGCCCGGCAAATCAGGTTAGCAGGACTTAATGCCGTTAAGAGTTATTCATGGCCTAAGGTACGGGGCCGTTTGTTAGGCGTATATGAAAATGTGTTAAAAAAGACAGGTGACTTTAAAAAAGAGTCTTAGATAAGTTGATTTATTAATAAAAATGAGTATCTATACATCGCTTATATCCGGCATCCTTTTTCCTTTTCATGAACGCATCAAGAAACATGACAGTGTTAAAGTGCGGAAAGAAATGGAGTCCTCACAGTGGTGGAACGATAAGCTTCTGAGGGAATCTCAGTTTTCCAAGCTATGTCAGCTTCTCAAACATGCTCAGGCACATGTGCCCTATTATCGTAAGCTATTCTCGGAGACCGGGTTTAGGCCTGAAAATATACAATCAATCTCTGATCTTACACAAATACCCTTACTTGACAAACCAATAATTCGTACTAATTCTGAAGAAATTAAGTCTGAAATTGCACGGGATTTAGACAGATTTAATACTGGTGGCTCAAGTGGTGAACCACTAATATTTTATATAGGAAAAAAACGTGTCAGTCATGATGTTGCTGCAAAATGGCGTGCTACACGCTGGTGGGGAGTGGACATTGGTGATCCGGAAATTGTTGTCTGGGGTTCCCCTGTCGAGCTTAACGTACAAGATAATATCCGTATTCTTCGTGATCAGCTGTTTCGGACCAAGTTACTGCCAGCTTTTGAAATGTCTGAACAAAAACTTGATAGCTTTCTTGAACAAATCCGTGCTATGCGCCCCAAAATGCTATTTGGCTACCCTTCTGCTCTTTCTCATATTGCCAATCATGCAGAGGCAAAGGGTCAGAACATGAATGATTTGGGTATTCAGGTTGCATTTGTAACCTCAGAACGACTCTATGACGAACAACGTTTACAAATTAACAGGACATTTGGCTGTCCGGTAGCCAATGGTTACGGTAGCCGCGACGCAGGCTTTATTGCCCATGAATGCCCTCAAGGAGGGATGCATATCACTGCTGAAGACATCATAGTCGAAATTGTGAATCCAAACGGAAAAAGCCTGCCACCAGGTGAGTCCGGTGAAATTGTTGTAACACACCTGGCCACAGAAGATTTCCCCTTTATCCGCTACCGTACGGGAGATATTGGTATTCTTGATACCAATATCTGCAATTGTGGTCGTGGACTACCAATGCTTAAGGAGATTCAAGGACGAAGTACGGACTTCCTGACTGCTCAGGATGGCACAATTATGCATGGCTTGGCGCTAGTCTACATTCTAGCGGGATTTACCACAAATTCGTGCTTTTAAAATTGTTCAGGAAAGCCTGGATTTAACAAATGTATATATAGTTTCAGAGAATGGACTCTCCCAGGAAATCAGAGAGAAAATCGAGCAAGGATTTAGGAATCGATTAGGAAAAAACGTAAAGATTTCCATTCTAGAGGTAACGAACATCTCTGCAGAAAAATCAGGAAAGTTCCGCTATGTAGTAAGCAAAGTTACACCTAACTGACTCTATCAGTATCAGTAATACTATAGAACCTTTTTCACTACAGAGTCTAAAAGCATCTTCTCACCTGATTCAGGCCTGCCAGCTAACCACCATAAAATGAGTATAAGCGATACATAAATGATAGCACCAAGTATTATCTTAATAATTAAAATAAGCCAGTTTTCGAGCAACCACAAACCGGAGATATTGACCAAAACTATGTACATTACACCCCCAGCTACAACAGGTCGCCAAACAGCTGCGACTATCTGATGAAATGCAACTTGATATATTCGGACCACAACTCGGCTCACAACAAAAAACATGATGAAGCCAATCAGCGCTCTTGAATAAGCAACTCCTTCAAGTCCCAGCAGAGTGTATGCCGGATATAGCGATGCCATTGTAACAACAGCCTGAACCCAGAATATATAAGCAGTATATTTAACATTCCCTGCAATAGTTAATAAATCTATGGACGTCTGATACAGTGAAGTGAACATAGCAAAAACAACTAGACCCTCAACAATGGGCACTATCGGGAGCCATTTTTCTCCTCCCCCCAGAAAGATAGGAATAAATTCCAGAGCTACCCCCCCAAAAAACCGAGAGCAATTGGCGTGGCAACCAAAACCAACATACTCATGGCCTTCAAATAGGCTCCTATCAATCGATCTTGATTATCTTTGATTTTTGCCATTGCGGGTACTACCGCCCGTTCAAAAGGCTCTTGAACCTCTGTGATAGCCATGAAGGAAAGCTCCGTGCTCCATCTATAAAACCCAATATTCTTTGGTGTCGTAAACATTGACAGAAGCAGCAAGTCACCTTGCTCGCAAATATAATCTGCAGTATTTCGTACTAGCACCCATTGAGAAAAACCCCATAAATCTGATAATTTTTTTAAAGAGAATTTTGGCCTGTAGCTCACTATTAAATAACTTATAACTACGACTACTATATTGTGTAAAACTGTTCCTAAAACCAGGGCCATATAGGACTTGTAGTAGAACGCAAGGCCAATCGTTATAAATGTAGAGACAACTTTAGGAAGGACATTATTTAAAAAGTCTTTGGAAAACTTCATGTCCTTTAGGAATTTAACAGTGCCTATATTCTCAAGTCCCCTGATTACAGCACCTACTGCCAGAATCTGGCAGATAGTCTCAAGTCTGACGTCGCCGTAAGAACTGGCAATTAATGTCGAAAAACCACCTAGAAGTGCCGCGATGACTAAAGATTCAATAAACCGTAAGGTCCATGCTGTATCAAAATGATCGTCAGTTACTTTACTATTTTGAACAAGAGCCCAATTAACACCACAATCAAATATAAGTGAAAGAAAACCACATATAACCATAACGATTGCAACAAACCCAAAGTCTTCTGGAAGCAACAGCCTTGCCAGAATAGCGGAGCTGATAAACCCAAGACCCCTTATAGACCAACGCATGGCGGTGTACCATTTAGTGCCCTTGAATACTTCTCCGGATAAATTTTTTGAATTTTGCTGTGACATTAAATTAAATTTTTTTGTGCAATAGTATTTACACCAAGTTTGGTCTTATTTTGAGTCAGCTAAATAATCTACTTCTTAAAAAGGAATATCTTCATCAGAAGATATCTGATGAAGATGAGAAGGATAAATAAAATTCATGGCTCGCATGATTAAATTTTATGAAGAGAATCTGCGCCTAGAAGCTAAAATTCTCTCTTTTCTCCAAATTTAAAATGCCACGTTATGGCAAATGTGGCATTTTTTATAAATCATTTACCATAGATTTTCTAAGTCAGAATTTCTGTTTGTATATTTTGTTATTTAATCCCAGTTTTTTCTCCAAAATGCTAGAGTAATCAATTCAAAAACATTATTTTGATGATCTATACTATTTTGCATAGCTTTATCAAATATGTTTCTGACTTCCTGCATGTCAAACCAGTCATCAAGGAGGCCCTGACGGAATAAAACGTCTTTGGCCCATCCGTTTAATTGATCTGGCAACCACTCGTAAATAGGTATCGGAAAGCCTTGTTTCTTTCTGTAAATAATTTCTCTAGGCAACCTTTTTATAGAGAACTCACGGAGTACTTTTTTCGTTGTAAATCCTTGTTTATTAGTTCCAACCTTCCACTCGAGGGGTAATGTGCAACACCATTCCATTAATTCACGAGACAGAAATGGAACCCTGCTCTCCAGTGATGCAGCCATGGTCATTTTATCTGCCTTCATAAGCATTTGTTCGACAAGCCAATCATGCGCCTTGATTGACATATCTAAATCTATGGGGTTCTTGGACAAGCAATTTTCAAGTAAATCTTCATTAATTCTACAGGAGCTCTCGTAGTTTCCATGAGCCCATAGCTTTTTTTCTCATCTTCGGAAAATTGTGGAGAATGATCTTGTAAAAATGGCCTTATATATCCTTCCCACCCAAACCGACTTAAAGAGTCAAATAATTTTTGTCTTTGAGTCCCTTTAGAATAAATATTAGACATCACGGAAAATACGGACTTGGGAATTCCGGATAATTGCATTTGTCTCTTATAAGAGACTTGAGCAAATTCATTATATTCATATCCAGCAAGAAATTCATCTGCACCTTCTCCAGTAAGAATAGCCTTAACATCTTTTTTGGCCTCCTTTGATAAAAAATATAGGGGAACCGTAGTAAGGTCGGCTAAAGGCTTATCTGTATACCAAGGTTGCACCTCCATAAATTCCTTAAAATCCTCAATTGTTACGAATACGTCATGATGATTTGTTTTTAAGTGACGAGCCACCATATTGGCATAATCAAGCTCACTATGGTTTTTATCCCCCTGAAAAGCAACACTATATGTATGAAAATTTTTATGGCCTAATTCAACTGCGGCAGCACAAATTGCGCTTGAATCAAGGCCTCCACTCAAACAGGCTCCTACAGGAACATCGGATGCCAATAACTGTTGATTGACAGATTTGAGGAATAAATCCTCGAATTCTTTTTTATAGTCGCGGGAGGGATCTAAAGAGGCGCTGTTGAAGTCCGGAGACCAATATTGATTTTTCGAATAAGTATGATTATTTAAATCATATTCGATCATGTGACCTGATTGAAGCTTGTATATATTCTTCCAAACAGTTTGTGGGCCAGCTGGTACATATCTGAAAGACAGATAATCATTAATACACTGTAGGTTTACTTGAGGCTTATTTTCGCAAGCAGCAAGAATAGATTTAATTTCACTGGCAAAGTAAAACCCTCCATCAAGATTTCCGTAATAAAAAGGTTTTATACCAATAGGGTCCCGAATTAAGAATGCTCTCCCATGTCTATGATCAAGTATGCAAATACTATACATCCTCTCTAGCTTATCCAACCCTTCTATTCCTTCATAGTAATAGAGTTGAAGAATAACTTCGGTATCTGAATGTGTGCGAAATGAGGCTCCTCGTTGTTTAATGAGATCCTCTCTTAACTCAATATAATTATATATTTCACCATTAAATACGATACCAACTTTATCATCAAGCCAGATTGGCTGGTGGCCACCTTCCAGGTCAATAAAACTTAGCCTGGTCATACCTATGCCCTGCTGAGGAAAAGTTGAAAAACCGCGATCATCCGGGCCACGATGGTGAATCGCTGTGCACATTTTTTCTATTTTTCTTGAGATCTTATTTTCAGTAAAAGGACCGAATACGCCTGCTATACCACACATTTTTGTTTTCCTTTAAATGATTTTATGGTTTCTACAATTTACTTTACTGATACTATTATATGATTCTGGCTATGTCGCTGATCCGTTTAATGGTCAGATTAGCAATCTACTAACATAGCGTATGAACATCTCTGATCTGGAAATCAATTGAAATATATTAAAGACAACCTAAGACCATCAAATTTATTCAATGCCCTTATCATATTTATGATATTTCTTCGAAATTAATCAGTTAAAATTGTAGAATTTGTTACTCTCCAATTTTTTGGAAATTCTAACCTATTCCTATTCACTAACATTGTGATGTTTTACACAGATTACCTGGCTAAACAGTAATACACTACCCATCCAAACTTTATATGTGAGTATTATGAATAAGAAAAAACTACGACTAGCCATTATAGGGGCCGGAATGATCTCCCAGGGCTCTCATTTGCCCGCAGCTCTTGGTTCATCGCGTGTGAAAGTAACCGCGATTATTGACCCTATGATTGAGCGTGCCAACAACATGGCACGCGAGTACGGCATCAAAGTAACTACTGCGAAAGACATCAGCGAAGTGTTCGACCAGATTGATGCTGCGGTAATTGCTACTCCGAATGATAGTCACGCGGCCATTGCAATTACCAGCCTGTCAAATGGCAAATCTGTGCTGATTGAAAAACCACTAGCCATATCTACAAGAGAAGGCGAAGCCATCATGGCCGCCGCAAATAAATCTAGTGCCGTGCTGGCTGTGGGGTTTTCAACGCGTTTCCGTAACAACATCATATACCTAAAGAAACTACTGGATCGTGGCAATTTTGGCAAGGTACATCGCTTTGTCAACCGTTTCGGTTCTCCGGGTGGCTGGTCACCAATGTCTGGCTATAACCTGACCAAGGATTCTGCAGGTGGTGGTGTCCTAGTTGTGTCCGGCACTCATTTTATCGACCGTATGCTGTATTTCTGGGGCATGCCCGACAAGGCCTCCATGCTGGCCGACGGCAAGGGTGGCCCCGAGGCCAACTGCCACTGCACCTTTGAATATGATTCAGGTCTTCGTGGTGGAGCAATCTTTTCCAAAACCACTGCCTTACCTGCAGGTACTGTGATCGATACCGAATCAGGTTTTATTATGCTCGGTGAATTTGACGATTCCGAGATTATTTTCCGACCACACAACTCGCCAGACATGGAAGAAGTGATTCGCCAGAAAGACAAAATGACCTTTCCAGCAGATGCTGACTCCTTCGACATGCAAATGGATGACTTTGTTTCCGCCTGCCTAGATGGACAAGAACCCATGGTAGGTTGTGAAGAGGGCTTACAATCGTTGCGCCTGATTAAAAAACTCTATGACTGCGCGGAACCCCTGCCGGAAGACTGTTTTGTACAGGAGGCCTCGTTATGAGTAAGGTAGCAATATTCGGTGCATCCGGTTTTGTCGGTGCAACCCTTACGGAGCGTATGCTGGAAAAGAATGAGCACGAGATCGTGCCTATCATCCGTTCCCCAGGCAATGCTTGGCGCCTGTCACGATACAACAATATTGATTTGTGTCAGGTCGATCTGTTATCTGGCCAGGGCATGGATAAGGCTCTGAAAGGTGTTGACTACGTCATTAACTGCACTCGTGGCACAAACGACGACATGCTGCAGGGCCTGGATAAGTTGATCAAGGCAAGTAAACAGCACAAGGTAAAACGCTTGGTACATTTGAGTAGTGTCATGGTCTTTGGCGACCCACCATTAGCTCCGACCGAGGACAGTCCAACTGTCGAACAGCCGGTCGAAACCTACGGTGGTGTAAAACTGAAGCAGGACAAGATGGTCATTGCCGCAGCAAAAGAAGGTCTGAGTGCGTCCATCCTGGTTCCGCCTAATATCAGCGGGCCATATTCCGATTATCTGGTGGGATTACTCGGTACTGTCAATTCCGGTCAATTTGCGCTGATGGACAATGGCGTTGCACCAAACAATCTGGTCGATGTACAGAATCTCTGCCAAGCTATAGAACTGGCAATGACTGAAGGTCGCGACGATGCAAGTCGATATTTCATCACTGATGATGAAACAACCACCTGGAGCGACATAATCGGCGATCTGCAGGACTTGCAGGTAACCAAAGCCGAGATGATGTCGATCAGCCGCAGCGAACTGGAACAGGTAGTCTTCGAACCACAGACACCTAAGAGCTCGATCGGGCTTAGCATGAAGCACCTGCTCTCCAGCCATATCCGCGAAGCTCTGCGCAAAGATCCACTGTGGGAAAAATTCGACCTCACGATGCGCGGCTTGGTCGCAAAGATGGGCAGCAAGATAGAAAATACTTTGCGCCTGTCGATAGAGGGTTCGATGCCGGTTAATAAACGCAAAGAGGGGCTGAAATTCAATTTACGCCTGTGTGGACAACAGCTTCGCGAGGGTCGTCATTCCATTGACAAGGCGCGTAGTGAACTGGGTTATTCCCCGGAAGTCAGTTATCGTCAAAGTATGGATAACTTTAAGACATGGTATCGACGCCTGCATGCACTGGATGGTGAATTCGCCGACATGTTACGCGAACTCTATAGCTAATTTTAGTTTGATTGTATTTCTTACTGTAAACATGAATATAACCGTATTTATAAATTATAATTAACTGGGTTCATATGAGAGATATTCTCGTCACTCTAATCTTTGCAGGTGCACTGCCCTTTGTTTTTAAGAGGCCTTATATTGGTGTTTTGTTGTGGGTGTGGTTCAGCGTCATGAACCCTCATACACTAGGATGGGGATTTGCTGTCGAGTTTCCTTTTGCAGCAATTACAGTAGCCGTGACTCTGGTCAGTCTTATTATTAATAAAGTTCCTAAAACTGCCCCTAATGTTCCCGTTGTCATTGTTTTTATCGCTTTTATCCTCTGGATGAATGTAACTACGCTTTTTGCTATACATCCGGATCTGGTAACTGATCAGTGGATCAAAGTGATGAAGATCATGTTGATGACCTATGTAACTTTTATTCTTATAAGAGATAAAAGACAAGTACAACTTCTCGTCGGAATGATAATTTTTTCATTAGCCTATTATGGGGTCAAGGGAGGAATCTTTACCCTAACCAGTGGTGGACAACATTTGGTATGGGGACCTGGTAACTCATTTATAGCAGGAAATAATGAAGTTGCTCTGGCTCTTGTTATTACTATTCCCCTGTTACACTATCTTCAGGTAATTGCCAAGAACAAACTGGCACAATATGGTCTGGTGGTTGCTATGCTTCTTTGTGCAATTGCAGCTCTTGGTAGCTATTCACGTGGTGCTTTGCTGGCACTTGCTGCAATGGGAGTATTTTTATGGCTAAAAAGTAAGCATAAAGTCCGTATCGCTTTATTATTTGTTTTTTCTATTCCACTAATGCTCGCATATATGCCTGAACAATGGACCCAGAGGATGGATACCATTCAGACATATGAGCAGGATCAGTCAGCTATGGGACGTTTCAACGCCTGGGGAATGGCCTACAATCTTGCCAACGAGAGACCATTTGTTGGTGGTGGTTTTGTGGTGACTACACGTGAGTTATTTACCCGTTATGCCGCTAACACAGGGGATGCACCACGTGCTGCCCACAGTATATATTTCCAAGCCCTAGGCGAGCATGGTTATGTTGGTCTGGGTTTATATCTTTTACTAGGATTCTTAACCTGGAGATCAGGTGTCTGGATCATTCGTAACACAAAGGGTCTGAAAGAGTATCGATGGGCTTCCAGTCTGGCTTCCATGATTCAGGTAAGTTTAATCGGTTTTGCTACAGGTGGAGCGTTTCTCAGTCTGCTTTATTTTGATGTACCTTACTTTCTCATGGTAGCAATGGTAGCGACTCGCATCATAGTAGAAAAAGCACTTAAAGAAAAAGCTGCACTTGATAATCCTATTAAGACTACCGGCTCTTCACAACAACCTGGAAATCCGGTTAATTTACGACCTATTATCAGAGATACAAGCTAGTCATTCAGCAAAAGCCTGGTTTAGAGCTCTTAAGTAATATTTCTGGATTAATGTTTAAATCTGGTTACGGATTATAATTTGAAAAATCCCATGCAACCTAATCAATCTCGGTTTTCATTGGCAAACTTTGCCCTCAAAAACCTACTTTCACTAAGTGGATTTAGTACACGACTTTCCATACTGATATACCACCGGGTACTGGCTCAACCTGACCCCCTGTCTCCTGAAGAAGACTACGCAGAATCATTTGATCAGCAAATGAGTTGGCTTACCTCTTGCTTTAATATAATACCGCTACATGAAGCTGTACAAAAATTACGCCAGAATAAGCTGGTGCCTTGCACAGCTTGTATCACTTTCGATGACGGTTACGCCGATAACGCTACAAATGCACTCCCAATTTTACAAAAGTATGGTATCTCTGCCACTTTTTTTGTGTCTACCGGCTTTCTCGATGGAGGCAGAATGTGGAATGACACGATAATTGAGATGGTGCGAAAAATACCGGAGCCAGCACTTGATCTGAGTGAAATAGGTTTGGGACAATTTGAGATAAGCACTTCCTCTCAGCGTGAAAAAACTATTAACGCTTTGTTAAATAATCTTAAATATCTACCTCTTAAATCCAGAAAATTAAAAATAGAGGAGGTTTGCACTTATTATCCGGTAAAATTGCCAAATGATTTAATCATGACTTCTGAACAAGTCAAATTGTTGCACAATTCCGGGATGGAAATCGGCGGACATACAGTAAACCACCCGATTCTGGCATGCACAGAGGATACTTTGGCCCGAGAAGAAATCGCTAACGGCAAGGAAACGCTTGAAAGTATTATCCGTTCACCGGTTCGGGCTTTTGCTTATCCAAATGGGAAGCCAGGACAAGACTATCTTTTTAAGCATGTCGAAATGGTCAGGGATTTGGGATTTGAAGCAGCGGTTTCAACATCTCAAGGTGCCGCAAATAATTCCGGCGATATATATCAGTTACCTCGCATTGGCCCCTGGGATCAAAAGAAAGCACACTTCATGTTACGCATGGCACAGAACATGCTAAAAAATCCAGAAACTATCTAACCCTGATTATTCTAATTAATCTTTCGCTGATTTTGCCGATTACTACACTGTACGTTATTAGCTAATATCAACTTAATTTTTACAGGTCAGAAGTTATTTTATATTTCTAAGACAACTAGTTACATATAATTTTATGAAAAACCTGATCCTACTAATTATTTATTTAGTGGCGTTGTGATTTTTCTCACAGAACTCTGCTCACAATAATATTATTCTTTAATACTATATTATTCGCCACTTGATAATTATTGTTTATATTAATTTTAGAAAGGTCCCAATAACTGGTATTGAAGTAGTTAATTACTTACGTAACATCCTGAGATGGCAGCTAATAAGGATAACGATTCCTGTCTTTTGGTTTGCAACCCGGACACTTTACCAAAAGAATAAAAACCATTATAGGACATTGTTTTCGTGTACAATATTTGAATCTGCTCCAATGAAATCTGGTGCATCTTCATAAACTTAATAAGGAAAGTAAAGTGAACGCTCTGTATACCAAAACTTTGAAATGGTTATCCTGCTTTATTATCATTCTTCCTATCTTCACACTTAGTGGCTGTTCACTCCTTTGGCCGCATGCTTCTCTTGAAGGAGAGGAACAAGTCGCTGAACATGATTATCTGATTGGTCCGGGTGACGATATAGATATTATTGTCTGGCGCAATCCTGAAGTATCTATGTTGGTTCAAGTTCGCCCGGATGGAAAAATCACTACCCCTCTGGTAGAAGACCTGGAAGCCAGCGGAAAAACTTCAACACAATTGGCGCGAGACATTGAAGAAGGGCTGTCGAAGTATATTCAGCAGCCAGTAGTAACAGTTATCGTAAAAAGATTTGTTGGTCCGTATAGCGAACAAATTCGGGTTGTAGGTGAAGCTTCTGAGCCCCAGGCCCTACCCTATCGCGAGAAAATGACTTTGTTGGACGTTATGATTGCAGTAGGTGGCCTCACAGATTTTGCAGACGGCAACCGTGCCAGAATCATTCGTAAAACTGACGGAGAAGAAAAAGAGTATGGAGTCAGGCTAGGTGATCTGGTCAGAGATGGTGATGTATCTGCCAACGTAACTATGCGTCAGGGAGATGTTCTGGTCATACCAGAAAGTTACTTCTGATTAAATTATAACCACCTTAGTCATGTTTTAAGGCTGGGAAAAAGGATACAAAATTAATGAAAACAGTTTTTTGGAAAACTAATACCTGCAAAATAATATCTTGGAGCACCTAATATTATGGATGATCTGTCTACTCAACTATTAGCTTACGTAAAAGGGATATGGAAATATCGCTGGGTTGCAGTAATTACAGCCTAGGTGGTTGCCATTGTAGGATGGTCTGTTGTCTACAACATGCCCGATAACTTTCAGGCTTCGGCAAGAATCCATGTAGATACCGGGAATGTCATAAAACCGCTTATGCGAGGATTGACGATTCCCAATGATATGCAGCGGCAAGTTTCTATTATGAGTCGTACCCTGATCAACCGGCCAAATGTGGAAAGAGTAGTAAATATGGTTGAATCGGACATTAAACCTAAGAAAGGGGAAAACCACAAGTTGACTGTCAGTGCTCTTATGAAAAATATCAAGCTCAAAACAACCGGTACTGACAACTTGTTTACGATTACCTACAACAACTCCGATAAATATCTAGCTAAAAGTGTTGTTGAGTCCTTGTTAACCATATTCATGGGAATGAGCAGTGATAATGGTAAAAACCGGGCTTCTGCAATTAGCTTTCTTGATGAACAGATCGAAGATTATGAGAAAAAACTGATTAAACAGGAAGATGAACTAAAATCATTCAAACAAAAGAATATTGGACTGATGCCCCAACAAGGTGGTGACTATTACGCTCAGATAGGGAAGGCTACAGAGAATCTCAATAAAACAAAACTGGAGCTACGGGAAGCTGAACGCGCACGTGATTCTATCCGGCAACAAATAACCGGTGATGAACCAGTACTCTTTGAAGTAGGAGAAGGTTCCAATACTGTTGATCCATCAACTATAGTTAATGTAGAGCTTGATGGCCGAATCAATGTACTAAGGAGAAAACTGGATGCTCTTAGTTTAAGTTATACTGACAAGCATCCCGATATCGTTGCTACAAAACGTCTGATTACACAACTCCAGGGACGTAAGATAGAAGAAGCCAAGCTTATGAAATCGCGTGGTTTTGACGTTGGAAGAAATTACAGCCCAATGCTCCAACAACTTAATCTTGCGCTTACAGAAAGTCAGGCTAAAGTGGCCGCCATGAGGGCTCGTGTGGAAGAATTTACCAGGCGCTATAATAATCTTAAATCCCTAAGCAACTCAGTACCTGAAGTAGAAGCATCTCTTGCTCATTTAACTCGTGACTATCAGGTAAATAAGGCTAATTATCAGGAACTTCTTAAGCGCCGTGAATCTGCAAAAATATCTGGTAAATTAGGCTTAGCCTCTAAGCTAATATCATTCAAGATCATTGACCCGCCAGCCGTTCCTAAAATACCTGTTGGTCCTGATCGTGCAAAGTCCTATTCCATAGCATTCTTTATAGCTTTGGCTGCAGGAATTGGAATTGCATTTATCCTGACTCAGTTCCGGCCCTCATTTCATAGCCAGGGTAAGCTAAGGGAAATAACCGGTATGCCTGTATTAGGTGCGATTCCCATGATTTTGGACTAACAAAGAAAAAACAGAACGTAAAAAGCGTTTGTATGCCCTTGGTCTGTCTTTATTATCCTTATTGGGATCATATGGAATCCTGATGGTAAAAATGACATAGGAATCTCGCGTTATTCCTGGAAATTTAAATTAAAAAATTACACTGGTACAGCCTGACCCAAAATAAGGATTATCCGGAGAGACAATATGAGTATTATTGAAAAAGCAGCTGCTAAGCTTGATAACAGAACTTCGAAAGATAATGCCAGCATTATCGAGAATGTGACAAATAAACTTGATGTCAAGCAAGAATCTGCTGCCATAGGGAAAATTGCACCCGGAGATAAAATTACCAAATCCCGGGCACCAGATACTAATGCTAAATTAATAAAGCCAAAACGACTCGCACTAAATTTTGACAAGTTACGTCACTATGGCATTATTACTCCTGAGGATAAAAAAACTACTATAACTGAGCAATTCAGAGTAATTAAGAGACCGTTACTCGCAAATTACTTCAACAAAGGTGCCGGAGCAATCAAAAATGGCAACCTGATTATGGTTACCAGTTCCCTTGCAGGTGAAGGTAAAAGTTTTTGTGCTGTCAATTTAGCAATGAGTATCGCAATGGAGATGGACCATACGGTTCTTTTAGTAGATGCTGATGTTGCCAGACCTATGGTTCCGAAAATTCTTGGAGTAGGAGCCGATAAGGGCTTACTTGATGTTCTTCTCGATGATAAACTTGACCTGACAGAAGTTTTAATCAAAACCAATATTGAAAAACTCTCTATCCTGACAGCAGGGAGCCAACACCCGAATGCAAATGAGCTATTAGCAAGCCAAAGTATGGGTTTATTACTAAAGGAATTAGTACATCGTTATGAAGATCGTATTATAATTTTTGACTCGCCGCCTCTGCTATTGACAAGCGAAGCGCGGGTCCTGGCAAGCCAAATGGGGCAAATTGTCTTAGTAGTAGAGGCTGAGAAAACAACACACCAAACTGTTAGGGAAACTCTCAGGCAGATTGAATCTTGTGAAGTAGTAAATTTAGTATATAACAAAGCAAGATCATTCGCTGATAAAGACTTGTATGCCGCCTATTAACAATACTAAAAAAGTAGAAGCCGAAAAAATAACAACGTAACAAACCGTTAGGGGGACTCTCAGGAAGACAGAATCTTGCAAAATCGTTATATAATTTAAATTTTTAACAAAGCAAGATCATTTGCTGATAATGATTTGTATGTCACCTACGCACAATACTGAAAGTAGCTGCAACTATAGAACTTTATTATTCTTAGCTATATACTCTGCTACGACAGCTATACTGTTGTCCCTACCATCTGACTCTGATGCCGGTGAGCTCCTGATCGTCCCCAGTATGCATACCGAGCTGATCTTTACTGATAACGTAAGTCTGGTTCCTAAAGGCCCGAACAAAAAAGCTGACTTCGTTACCAGGCTCGTTCCCTGGATACACACAAAATACAATTCACGCCGGATTCAAAGTGACATTAATTACAGATTAATTAATGTCATCTACCGGAATACACCTGACCGGAATCGGTCCCTGCATAACCTAAATGCAAAAAATACTTTTGAAGTATTGGACAATTTCTTATTTTTTGACGGAAATGCCAGAATACAACAAATAAACAGATCCTTACTTCGCCCACAGGGAGATGATGCTAATTTTACAGGTAACCTGCAAAGCATAAGACAATATAGTGCTGGCCCTTATATACGCAGGAGATTTGGGGATGTAGCAACTTCTGAAATACGCTATGCTCGAATTATGACAGATTCAGATATATCCACTTCATTCTTTAACAGTCAGGCCAATTCTTATACTGGTTCAATCCTAAGCGGCCCTGCCTTCCAAATTTTACAATGGGGGCTTAACTATACCAGGCAGGATATTGCATTTGACCTAAGGAATGATGATGTCAGAATAGAAACCGGAATAGCCAGTGCCCGTTATAATATAAACCGAAGATTTGGAATAACCGGAACCGGGGGCTACGAAAATAATACTTTTGGTGGCGGCTCTGTAAATAAACCAAAGGGTGTCCAGATGGTCAGCAGGTTTTATTTGGACTCCAACACCAAGAACAAGTATAGAGGCATCTGCCGGACAAAGATTCTTCGGTGATACGTATTTTGGTGACGCAAGCCACCGCACCCGATTATTTGCGATAAATGCTCAATATAAAGAAAGTATCAACAGTGTATTTAACACATTAAATATTGATGCAACCGGTAACACAATAACTGTTCTGACTAATCTTTTTACAGGACAAGCACCACCAGGAACTGATCCTGCAGAAATCACACAACTTGTCCAACTTCTTATTTTAGAACTTGGACTTCCTCCTAATCTTGCATTTGCTTCAGCTCAACTCACCAACCGGTTTTTCCTTCAGAAAAACTTTGAATCATCCGTTGCCCTTAACACTGCAAAAAATACCGTCTTAGTCAGGGTATTTCATACAACACGCAGGCCACTAGACAGCCCACTATTAGATATTCTGCTTGGAGGAGGTGCTTCACTTGCAAATGTAACACAAAATGGATTCAATGCCTTTTGGAGTCATCAGATCTCACCTCGCACCCGTGTCAACGCCAGTTTCCTTTTTAATCGACTCTTTTTTCCTGTGCTTAATAGAAGAGACCAGATCAAAGCATATAGGCTTAGTGTTTCAAGGAAACTTACAGAAAATATTTTTGCCTTACTCAGCTATCGTCGAAGGGAACGCACGTCTGACAGTGTTCTCGCTCCTGAATTTATAGAGAATAGATTTACAGCAGCATTAAGTGCGAGATTCTAATATGTACACAGAATACTATCATCTGAGCGCGAAGCCATTTCAACTGAATCCTGATCCGGATTTCTTTTTTGGTAGCGCCGGCCACAAGCGTGCTATGGCCTACCTTGAATATGGAATGGCACAAGAAGAAGGCTTCATTATTATTACCGGTGAAGTTGGTGCAGGAAAAACTACTCTGGTACGAAATCTTTTCAAAAAGATGGAGTCTGACAAAATCGTAGCCGCACAAATTGCTAATACAAGCCTTAATTCAGATGATACATTGAGAATAGTATCTGCTGCTTTTGGTCTGGAGTATGAGGGTCTTTCAAAAGCCTCTTTACTGATTGGGATAGAAAAATTCCTTCATCAATGTGATCAGAATGGAAAACGTGCGCTGCTAGTTGTAGACGAAGCTCAGAACCTTTCTTCCCACACAGTAGAAGAACTGAGAATGTTGTCCAACTATCAAACAGACAAAAAACCTTTGTTACAAACATTTTTGCTGGGGCAGCCCGAATTCAGAAAAATTTTACTTGGTGAAGATATGCAACAGCTGCGACAAAGAGTTGCCGCTACCTATCATCTGGGACCGATGAACCCCGCTGAAACAAAGTCCTATATTAAACATCGGCTAAGTACTGCCGGCTGGAACAATGATCCTTCCTTCAGTGAAGATACCTTTACTGCAATCTACGACTATACTGGCGGAATCCCACGTAAGATTAATACCCTTTGTGAGCGAGTGCTTTTAATGGGTTGTCTCGAAGAAATACATGAACTTGGCGCCACAGAAATTAATGATGTCATTCGTGATATTCAGCAAGAATACGATATGCCCATTGTCGAAACAAAAATGCCTGAGGTATCAGAAGTTACAACTAATGCAGGTAAAGTAGAAAGTGCCCCTGAACTCAGAAAAATGGATGACCGGCTTATCAAGATGGAAAGCTCTATCTCCTCAGTACTGGATTTACTTAAAAAAGTACTCTCTTCATCTAAAGTAAAAAAAAAATTCCTGAAAAGAAAACCGGGACCAATAAAATTTAATGCGGATTCCCGCGCTAAGTAGCCAGTTCATTAATAACATAATCTGCATTGCACATACTTATCCAGGCAATGTAATGGCAAAACTGAGGCGATTTTATGATTAAAGAATTGGCCAATTAGAGCCGATGATCATGTTTACACCAATTAGGGAATGACAAATGGGCTTGACACCTATACGTAACGCAATGACTATTGACGTAGAGGATTACTTTCAGGTCTCAGCCTTTGCTGCACACATTCCAAGAGAATCCTGGGAATCTATACCATGTCGTGTAGAAAAAAATATTGACCGTATCCTCGCCCTGCTTGATGAAGAACAAACTAAAGCGACTTTTTTTACTCTGGGCTGGGTTGCTGAGCGTTATCCCGCTATGGTAAGGCGCATCGTATCTAATGGTCATGAGCTTGCCAGTCATGGGTGGGCTCATCAACGCGTTTCTGATCAGGAACCACAGGAATTTCTTGATGACATTGTCCGGAGCAAGGCTCTGCTTGAAGATATTAGTGGCCAGAAGGTAATTGGTTACCGTGCACCAAGTTTTTCCATAGGTAGTAATACTCTATGGGCGCTGGACTTACTTGAAGAAGCCGGGTACCGCTACAGTTCGAGCATCTATCCTATCCAGCATGATCATTATGGAATGCCGGATGCACCCCGTTTTGCATTTTATCCAAAAAATAATAACGGACTACTGGAACTACCTATAACTACAGCGCGCCTATTTAAAAGAAATATCCCTGCTGGCGGCGGCGGTTATTTCAGACTCTGGCCGTATGCTTTTTCACATTGGCTTCTACAAAGAATCAATCATCTGGAAAAACATTCTGCAATCTTCTATTTCCACCCCTGGGAAATTGACTATGAGCAACCCCGTCAGAAAGGTATTAATGCTAAGACAAGGTTTCGCCATTATTTCAATCTTCGTCATATGGAAAAACGGGTCAAATCTCTCACTAGAGACTTCAGCTGGGATCGAATGGACCGGATCTTTCTGGAATAAGGCGAATGAGTTCAATCTCTGATAGCCCTGATAATCGAAACCAGGATATTTCTCAAACTACTGAATTATCTGTCCATCAGCTGCAAACTGAGAATGTACAAAAATGGGATGAATTTGTATTATCCTGTCCGGACGCCACCTTCTTCCACCGTGCAGGTTGGCAAAGGGTTATTAATCATGCACTGGGACATAAAACTTATTTCCTTTACGTTACTTTAAAAGGAACTATTCAAGGTGTATTACCCTTAGCTGAAATCAACAGTTATCTTTTTGGCCACTCCCTGAGTTCCCTGCCGTTCTGTGTCTACGGTGGTATCGCTGCAACTTCTGAACAGGCAAGGACAGCACTTGATCAGGCTGCACAGACGCTTGCTTCACAGCTAGGAGTTGACTATCTTGAATACAGAAATATTCGGGCGCGACATCAAGATTGGCCGACTAAGGATCTGTATGTAACCTTTCGCAAAGAGATACATTCTGAAACAGAGCTAAATATGCAAGCTATCCCTAGAAAACAACGTGCAATGGTGCGTAAAGGAATAAAAGCAGGACTACAAAGCGTCATAGATCAGGATACCGAACGGTTTTTTACTGCCTATTCGACAAGTGTACACCGTCTTGGTACACCGGTGTTTTCGAGAAAATACTTTCGTGTACTCAAACAAGTTTTTCCTGATGATTGTGAACTTCTGACTATCACTAAGGACGGACGTACTATAAGTAGTGTAATGAGTTTTTATTTTCGTGATGAGGTATTGCCATATTATGGTGGTGGTACAAATGAAGCACGAAATTTAGCAGGTAACGATTTCATGTACTGGGAACTTATGCGACGTGCCTGTGAGAGAGAATATAAAATCTTCGATTTTGGACGTAGTAAACGCGATACCGGATCTTTTGATTTCAAGAAAAACTGGGGATTTGAACCACAGCAACTCCATTACGAATACCAACTTCATCAATCTGATAAGATACCAGATCATAATCCACTTAATCCCAAATATCAGATCTTTATTAAGACCTGGCAAAAGCTACCTCTTGTCGTAGCAAATCTCATTGGACCACATATTGTAAGAAGCCTGGGTTAGACAAATGCAGGAACTCTTATATCTCGTTCACCGAATTCCATACCCGCCTAATAAAGGAGACAAGATACGTTCCTACCACATACTCAGGCACTTAAGTCAGAACCATAGAATTCATCTGGGAACCTTCATAGATGATGAGAGAGACTGGGAGTATGTTGAAAAACTTAAAGAGATCTGTAGCGAAACCTGTTTTGTAAAACTTCATCCACAAATTTCCCGTATGCGTAGTCTCTCAGGTATGGTTACCAACCAACCTTTAACCTTACCTTATTACCGGGATGAAGTTTTACAAAAATGGGTAAATAATATACTGGATACACGAAATATTAAAAATATTTTGGTGTTCTCCTCAGCTATGGCACAGTATGTAAAAGAGCCCTATTCGACTCATTGTGTAATTGACTTTGTTGACGTTGACTCAGATAAATGGAAACAATACTCAAAGACAAGACCCTGGCCACTAAGCTGGCTCTGCCAGAGAGAATCAAGACTTCTATTAGAATATGAAAGGAAAATAGCTAGAGCCTTTGATGCCTCAACTTTTGTTTCTGAAACAGAATCAGAATTTTTCAAAAAGCTTGCGCCTGAAACAGCAGCAAAAGTCACCTACTTTAATAATGGTGTCAATGCAGAATATTTCTCGCCGGAAAAAGCCAATACCAGTCCATACCAAAGTAATACAGATACATTAGTCTTCACTGGAGCAATGGATTACTGGGCCAACATTGATGCAGTTGAATGGTTTACTCACAGCATTTTCACCCTGATTCGTGCTCAACTCCCATCAATTGAATTTTATATTGTAGGTAGCAGGCCATCTGGCAAGGTCACAGCACTCTCTTCTTTACCCGGGGTTACGGTAACCGGATCAGTTGAAGATATCAGGCCCTACATTGCTCATGCAACCTTAATAGTAGTTCCATTGCGTATTGCGCGCGGTATACAAAACAAAGTACTTGAAGCAATGGCAATGGCGAGAACTGTAATCGCATCTCCCCAGGCAGCAGAGGGTATCCGGGCTCTTCACAGTCAGGAATTATTTATAGAAGATGACGAACAAAATTTTGCTGATCGTGTTGTTACTCAGATTAAAGACGGGCCAGATATGAAAGTAGGTAATGCCGCAAGAACCCGTATTCTGGAGGATTACAGCTGGGGAAAAATTCTGAATCAGGTTGATAAATTACTACTCCAGGAAGAGACAAATACTACTGATACAGAATGCCTTAACAGTATACAGGATCTATCTATATCATAAGGATACAGAGTGGCATAATCATGCTGATCTTATAAAGAATCTGGAAAATAATTGATTATGATATTGAATAATAAAAACCTTAGTAAAACTGATCAATTTATAGTATTTAATATTAAACTCTCAGGTGCCGCTTACAATGAAGTGACGTTAATTATTGTTGCCTCTTACCCAAATGTAACCGAATGAGCTTTCTATAGTTTTCCAGATATGATGACCATCATAATAAAAGGCCTCAAAGATGCAAGGAGCCGCTAACCCCGCACAAAGTCCGACAGAACCACCGGAAATTACTAAAGAACCACCTCTCATTGTCCATGTGATTCATCACTTAGATGTTGGTGGCTTAGAAAACGGCCTCGTAAACTTAATCAATCATATCCCTTCAGAGCGCTACCGACATGCCATCATATGCCTGAAAGGTTATACTGATTTCAGTAAGCGTATAACCAGAAAGAATGTAAAAATTATTGCATTAAATAAGCGTGAAGGATGGGATTTTAAGCTTTATATAAACCTTTTCAGAACACTGAAAGAACTTAACCCTGACATAGTACATACAAGAAATCTTGCAACTATTGAGGGACAAGTAATTGCTGCTGCAGCAAGAATTAGGACACGAATACATGGAGAACATGGCAGGGATATTTTTGATCTTTATGGAAAGAACCTAAAATACAATTTATTAAGAAGAACAATCTGTCCTGTTATTGATCACTTCATAGCTGTAAGTAAGGATCTTGAAAACTGGCTAATCAATACAATAGGTGTAAAACCAAACCGTATTGACCAGATTTATAACGGTGTTGATAGTTATACTTTTTACCCACGTAATAAAAGGCCGGAAAATAATATTGGCCCGGAAGGATTCTTTACAGAATATTCATTTGTTATAGGAAGTGTTGGAAGAATGGCCGCTGTAAAAGACTATCCAAATTTAGTCAGAGTCTTTCTAATGCTACTAAAAAAGGAGCCTGCGCTACAAAATCGTTTACGCCTTCTGATCGTTGGTGAAGGTGTCTCTCGAAATAAATGCATCGAAATGTTACGTGAAGCCGGCGCTGAAGCCAAGGCCTGGCTTCCTGGAAAACGTTCCGATATTCCTGAATTAATGCGCACTATGGATTTATTTGTACTCCCCTCCCTTGGAGAAGGAATCTCAAATACCATTCTGGAGGCTATGTCGACTGGTTTGCCTGTAGTAGCAACCAGGGTTGGAGGGAATACAGAATTAGTGAAAGAAGAAGAATGCACAGGCAAGCTTGTCCCCCCTGGTGTACCCGGAACGATGGCTGACGCAATATCTGCCTATTATAGAAACTCTGGCCTGCTTGATACTCATGGAAAATCAGCAAGGAAACTAATTGAATCAAGGTTCAGTATGGAAGCTATGACCAATAGTTATCTTAAAGTTTATGACGAAGCCTTACGATAAAAAATTGTTACCCAAATGAGGAAATAAGTATGTGTGGAATCGTCGGTTTGTTTGATACCTGTGGAAAAAGTGAAATTGACAGAAAACTTCTTGGTCATATGAACCAAACCTTATTCCATCGTGGGCCAGATGAAGGAAAGCTATATACAGAACCCGGATTGGGCCTTGGTCATCGCCGACTTTCTATAATCGATGTTTCTGACGGACAGCAACCACTCTTTAATGAAGATGGTAGTGTAGTAGTGGTTTTTAATGGGGAGATCTATAATTTCCAGGATCTTGCCGCAGAACTTACTGAACTTGGTCATACTTTCCGTACCCATTCTGATACTGAAGTCATTGTACACGGCTGGGAAGAATGGGGAGAGAACTGTGTTGATCATTTTCGCGGAATGTTCGCCTTTGGTTTATGGGATCGAAATCAAGAAGTCTTATTTCTGTCTCGAGACCGTCTTGGAATAAAACCCCTTTATTATGCATCTCTTGATGATGGTACATTCATTTTTGCTTCTGAATTAAAAGGGTTACTTGCCCACTCAAATCTTTCACGTGAAATGGACCCCCATGCTATAGAAGAATACTTCTCTTTTGGTTATGTACCTGAACCAAAAACTATATTTAAACAAGCGTTCAAGCTCTCGCCTGGTCACAGCCTGACACTACACCGTGGCCAACGCTTACCGAATCCAAGTCAATACTGGGACGTACCTTTTTCTCCTGAGTATTCCGTCAGTGAACAGGAGGCACAAGAAGAACTGGTTATTCGTCTGCAAGAGGCAGTAAAAATTCGCCTTATGTCCGAAGTGCCTTTGGGTGCTTTTCTTTCAGGCGGGGTTGATTCTAGTGCTGTTGTTGCAATGATGGCTGGTCTGATGAAAGATTCTGTCAATACATGTTCTATTTCCTTTGGTGATCCGGCATTTAACGAATCACAACACGCACAAAAAGTAGCTGACCACTATCACACTGAGCACCATGTAGAACAGGTAGATAAAAATGATTTTGATCTAATTGACAAGTTAGCTTCTCTTTACGATGAACCATTTGCAGACAGTTCAGCTATGCCTACCTACCGGGTATGTGAGCTCGCAAAGAAACGTGTAACAGTTGCACTATCCGGAGACGGGGGTGACGAAAACTTAGCAGGTTATCGCCGTTATCGCTGGCATCTAAATGAAGAACGACTGAGATCTGTCCTGGCTCCCGGACTACGAAAACCATTATTTAGTTTATTGGGGAATCTCTATCCAAAAGCTGATTGGGCTCCTAAATTCTTACGGGCAAAATCAACATTTGAATCACTCTCTCGTGATTCTGTGGAAGGCTATTTCCATATAGTTTCTATCATGGGAGATAAAATGCGTAGAAACTTATTCAGCAGTTCATTTAAACGTAGCCTGCAATCATACCAGGCAGTTGAAGTCTTGCGCTTCCATGCTGGTAAATGCCCTGTAGAGGATTCTCTCTCACAAGTTCAATACCTGGATATGAAAACTTATCTTGTCGGAGATATTCTAACTAAGGTCGACAGAGCTAGTATGGCACATTCGTTAGAGGTACGTGTACCGTTACTTGATCATAAATTAGTCGAATGGATATCCAGTATTCCGCCATCGTTGAAACTTCATGGCCATGAGGGAAAATATATTTTCAAAAAATCACTTGAGAGCTATCTTCCGGATGACATCCTGTATCGAGATAAAATGGGATTTGCAGTACCCTTAGCTAACTGGTTTCGTGGCCCGTTACGTAAAAGAGTATACGAAGCTTTAATGGGGCCTACATTAGCCAATACAGGGATCTTCAATCAATCTTTCCTGAAAGAAATGCTTGATCAGCATCAATCAGAGAGGCGTGATTATAGTGCGCCACTGTGGACTTTACTGATGTTTGAGTCCTTTCTGCGCAACCTGGACCTACAAAAATAAATTACTTATGCATAAGCATGATATAAGTCAGGACTAATATCATAACCAACAGACAGGTGAGCTACTTTGCTAAATGTTTTTCTCACAATTGATACTGAAATATGGCCTCATTCGCAGGGCTGGCCTGTAAAAGAATTGCCTTCAGATAAATCTGATTTTACTGAAGAAATTGCAACTTATATTTATGGCACAACTCCAAAAGGAGACTTTGGGCTACCTTATCAAGTACAAAAATTCAAAGAGCATGGTTTAAAGGCTAATTATTTTGTCGAAACACTTTTCTCCAGTCGAGTGGGAAGTACTACCTTAACTGATATTGTTAGTCTGATCCAAAACTACGGCCATGATGTTCAGCTACATTTACATACCGAATGGCTAAGTGAAATAAGAGATCAGGATGTTCCTGCAAAATTCAAAGAATTCATGCATCAATTCTCACTTGATGAACAAACAGCACTGATTAAAAAAGGAATACAAAATCTACATGCTGCTGGAGTTGAAAATGTCCATGCTTTCCGGGCAGGAAGCTATGGTGCAAGTCTCGACACATTACGCGCCCTTTTACAAAACGGTATTCTTTATGACACAAGCTACAACCCATGCTATCTTGGGTCTGATTGTGCTATTCAAACTAATTAACTTCTTCTCCAGCCAGAAGAAATAGAAGGTGTTTGGGAATTTCCGATTGCTTTTTTTCAAGACTACCCGGGGCACCATCGTCATACTCAGCTTTGCGCATGCTCTTTTTATGAACTAAAAACAGCACTATTAGATGCTTGGAAAGCTGGTTGGTTTTCTTTTGTTATCGTGCTTCATAGCTTTGAACTAATCAAAAAAAGAAAAGCTTCACTTCTGCCTTTACCTGACAAGATTAATATCGAACGTTTTCAACTTCTATGTGAATTCCTTTCTGCTAATCAAGATAAGTTTTGTACTGCACTTTTTTCTGAAATTGATACTAAAATAATGCCTAAGGAACATCTTACCTCTCCCCTCCGTTCCCGACTTATACATACTGCATGTCGTTTTGCTGAACAAGGACTAGGGAGATTTAGTTGAATACGAATATGAGCAGGAAAATAATATTATTCTCTTCATCATCTCCAGTAGATATCTTTGATAAATATTTCATCAAAATATATGATGACTCTCTGGCATCCTCTCCCTCCAATCAGTTCCATTTACGCTTTAGATAATTTATCAGAATACCATTCTATATATAGCATTGAATCAATAGCTTAATCAAAAGCATTAGTAACAAAATTTAGTAAGTATCTAATTATGTGAAAAATTTACATTATCTGTTCAATAAATAACTCATATCTGCTTTATAAGAAGCGTGAATTCTTAACAGAGAATATCTTTTAACCATGATATATCTCCTATGTTGATCAATCAGCAAGGAAGAGAATGATTCGTATTTATAATCACTACATTTCCAGGACTGTTTTCCTACTCGTTAGTACGGAAATTATCGTACTAATGACGGTTTTCTATAATGGTATGTTACTTCGTTTTCCTAATGAAGATGACGTGTCTGTCTCTTTTGAAACCTTTGTACTTTTTTTCCTGAAGCCATTACTTTCACACTCATCATGATATTTAGTATGGCTGCAATTGGAATGTACCAATTGGAGTCCAGACCAGATATCAAGGCTATTTTGATTCGCCTCATGCCCTCTTTAGTACTGGGCTTCGGCCTAATGACCTTAATTTTTTATGTGTTGCCCGATCTGCATTTTGGTCGTGGGATGTTGGGAATAGCGATGTTTCTTGCTTTACCTTCTCTACTTATTACTCGTTGTATCCTTCTAATGTGGCTTAATCTGGAAATTTTAGAATCCCGGGCAATAGTATTAGGTGCAGGTATAAAAGCACAGAAATGTATCGAGCTACTAAAAATTAATCCGGACAAAAAAATCTGAAGTTAGTTTGCTTCATCCCGTTACCCGGTGAAGAGAATTGTGTTGATCCCTCAAGAATACAAGTAAGACAAGAATCAGAATCTCTAATGTCCTTAGCTAAACGATTCAACGTAAATGAGATTATTGTTGCGATTCAGAATAGACGAGGCAATAACTTTCCTATCCAGGAATTACTGGAATGTAAGCTCCATGGAATTAGGGTGACTAATGAAGCAGATTTCTTTGAACGTGAGAAAGGTCAGCTCCTAGTAAACTCTCTCTACCCAAGTTGGTTAATTTTTGGCGATGGATTTGATCAAAGTTCACTTAGATCAGCTATTAAAAGATCTTTTGATTTAATTGCAAGTGTAATTCTCCTTACAGTTACTCTGCCTATTATGCTGATTGCTGCAATTTGCATCTTTATTGAAAGTGGCGCTCCTATAATTTATCGCCAGGAAAGAGTAGGAAGAGGTGGAGAATCATTTATGGTACTTAAATTTCGCAGCATGAGGAACGACGCAGAGAAAAAAGGAAAACCACAATGGGCAGAGACAAATGATCCCCGGATAACCAGAGTAGGAAGTATTATCAGGAAACTAAGAATAGATGAGCTCCCACAAATAGTAAACGTACTAAAAGGAGAGATGAGTTTCGTAGGTCCCCGTCCTGAAAGACCTTATTTTGTAGAACAACTCTGTACCGATGTTCCCTATTACAATGCAAGACATAGTATCAAACCAGGTATAACCGGATGGGCTCAAGTACGATATAGGTACGGCTCGTCAGTGGAAGATGCAATCGAGAAACTTCAGTATGATCTTTACTATGTAAAAAATCATAGTTTATTTCTCGATATCATCATAATCATAGATACTATTGAGGTAGTTGTATTGGGAAAGGGGGCAGATGAGCCCAATATCCGGAATTATTACACGAGAAACTGCTCTGATTATTGGGAAAGGGAGGCAGGTGAGCCCAATATCCGGAATTATTACACGAGATCCTGCTCTGACTAAAGTTTGTCGTAATATTAAAAAAATAGCTCCCTCAGATACTTCAGTCATACTGTTAGGTGACAGTGGAACAGGAAAAGAAGTATTAGCAAGAACCCTCCATCTTTTGAGTACAAGAAAAAATAAGCGATTTGTTGCGATCAACTGTGCAGCTATCCCGGAAACATTATTAGAAAGTGAACTATTTGGCTACGAGAAAGGGGCCTATACAGGAGCTGCCAAACAAACCTTAGGTAAAATTGAACTTGCTAACGGAGGTACTTTTTTTCTTGATGAAGTAAGTGATTTACCTATTGCGCTACAAGCTAAACTGTTACGTTTTTTGCAGGAAAGGGTTATTGAAAGAGTTGGTGGACGTGAAGAAATTCAAGTAGATGTACGTATTGTTTGCGCAACACACCAAAACCTACAAGAACTAATTGAAACGAATCAATTCCGTAAGGATCTATACTATCGCCTGAGTGAAATCTTAATTAAGATTCCCCCTCTACGGGACCGGTTAGGTGATGCCGTATTACTAGCACATTTCTTTAAAAAAAAGTTTAGTGCACAGGAAAAAGTGCCCTCTTTAAACTTTAGTCAAGAGGCACTGGCAGCAATTGAAAGCCATCAGTGGCCTGGCAACATACGGGAAATGGAAAATTGTATCAAGCGTGCAGTCATTATGGCCGATGGTGTACAAATAAGTGCAGAGGATCTTGGGCTGGAAATTCCCAAAGCTCAAATAGAGCCAATTAACCTGCGCCAGGTTCGTGAAGATGCAGAGCGAAATGCTTTGGTAAAAACTATGGCCAGAGTTAACGGAAATATTGCAAAAGCTGCTGAATTACTTGGTGTTAGTCGTCCTACTATTTATGACCTCATGAACCGACATGGAATGAAATAATTAGTTAACCGTCTGAATGCAAATGTTTATTTACCTATATATTTGATATAAACCAAACATATATAAATGTCCGATCTTATTCATAAACTAATTTCTAAATCTGCAGACCAAACTCCAGATTCAGATGCTCTGATCTATCAGGGATCTCGGAAGGACTATGCCACATTAGCCAGTGAGGTAGAAAGCGTTGCTTCGAACCTACTTTCCCTGGGACTCAGCCGCAGTGAGAGACTGGCTGTTTATCTTGAAAAACGCCATGAAACAGTGATATCCATATTTGGAGCCGCCGCAGCTGGTGGAGTATTTGTACCTGTTAATCCTCTACTCAAACCAGAACAAGTTGCTTACATTTTATGTGATTGTAATGTAAAAATTATAGTAACTTCAGCTGACAGACTGAATTTACTTATTGCTGTTCTACCACGATGTCATGACTTACACACTGTGGTTGTAGTTGGTTCAACAGAGAATTTACCTGTTATTTCTGGCTTAAATATCATACCTTGGAAGCAGGTATGTTCTCCCTCTGCCTCCGTTAAAGGATCTCATATAATTGATAGTGATATGGCTGCAATTCTTTATACTTCTGGTAGTACAGGAAAACCCAAGGGGGTAGTCCTTTCACACCGAAATATAGTTGCAGGGGCGAAAAGTGTTGCTCAGTATTTAGAAAATAGCCCTGATGACCGAATTCTATCAGTATTACCACTAAGTTTTGACTATGGATTTAATCAGATAACTACAGCATTCCACACCGGAGCTACTTGTGTCTTAATGAACCATCTTTTACCACGAGATGTCGTCGACATAATTCTGGAAGAAAACATCAGCGGTCTGGCAGCAGTGCCACCTTTGTGGATGCAGCTAGTTCAATTAAACTGGCCGAAAATTACATCACTGCGATATATTACAAATTCTGGAGGCGCAATGCCTCAGGCCACACTAGATACGCTACGTAGTATCTTTCCAAAGGCTAAAGTGTTTCTAATGTATGGTCTTACCGAAGCTTTTCGCTCTACATTTCTACCTCCACAGGAAGTAGATAACAAACCAAATTCAATTGGTAAAGCTATTCCAAATGCAGAGGTTCTGGTACTACGGGAAGACGGGACAAGCTGTGCGCCCGGTGAACCGGGAGAATTAGTACATAGAGGTGCCTTGGTATCTATGGGATACTGGAATGACCTTGAAAAAACCTCAGTGCGTTTCCGACCTTTCCCTCAGCAGGAAAGCGGACTTACCATACCAGAAATTGCAGTATGGTCAGGCGATACAGTAAGTATGGATGAAGAAGGTTACTTATATTTTATCAGCCGCCGTGATGAAATGATAAAGACTTCAGGTTACCGTGTAAGCCCCACCGAAGTAGAAGAGGCAGTTTATGCAACAGAGCTTGTAGGAGAAGCCATTGCTATTGGTGTCCCCCATCCTGTGCTGGGTCAAGCTATTATCGTAATTGTAACGCCACCAGAAGGCAAAAACCTTGACACAGATAAGCTACTGACAGCTTGCAAACTTAATCTCCCTTCCTTTATGGTACCCAGCCAGATTTTGCTCCGAGAAGGACCCTTACCTCGTAATCCAAACGGCAAGATTGACCGGAAGCTACTTGCCAAAGAAGTACAAGACGATACCATTAAAACTAAATCATGAGAAAAACACCTTTACAACATGCACCTATGGCCCAATTTTCTCTGAATGAAGATTGTCTCCAGATTGGCGGTATGTCGCTGACTCGGTTAGCACAACGAGTAGGTACAACTCCTTTTTACGCGTATGACCGACAACTGATTACAGATCGAGTTGCTCTTTTGCGCAAACACTTGCCTGCTGAATTACAAATTCACTATGCAATGAAAGCTAATCCCATGCCCGCAGTTGTACAACATCTGGCTAACTTAGTTGACGGAATAGATGTGGCATCAGCAGGTGAATTAAGAGTTGCCCTTGATACCCCGATACTTCCGGACCAGATTAGCTTTGCCGGCCCCGGGAAAAAAGATAGTGAACTCAGCTGTGCTATTGCTGCCGGAATCACTTTAAACATGGAATCCGAACAAGAGATGGAACGTATTGCAAGTCTTGGGCAGAATCTTGATATCTGTCCCAGAGTAGCAATACGAGTTAATCCGGACTTTGAATTAAAATCCTCTGGCATGAAAATGAGCGGGGGACCTAAGCAGTTTGGTGTTGATGCAGAGCGTGTTCCGTCTATGCTTTCCCGTTGTAATAAACTAAAGTTAGATTTTGAGGGATTCCATATATTTTGTGGTTCACAAAACCTGAATGCTGCTGCCATCCAGGAAGCACAGGAGAAAACCATACAGCTAGGCCTTCGCCTGGCTAAACATGCTCCTAACTCTGTTCGCTTGCTTAATATTGGTGGTGGATTCGGAGTCTCTTACTTTCCCGGCGAAAAATCGCTAGATCTGATATCTGTATGCAAAAATTTAAATCGGCTGGTCAAAGAAACTAAAAAATATCTGCCTGATACAAAAATTGCAATTGAACTTGGAAGATATCTTGTAGCTGAGGCAGGTATTTATGTCTGCCGTGTACTGGAGCGCAAAATATCAAGAGAACGGATATATTTAGTGACTGATGGTGGCTTGCATCACCACTTGGCTGCTTCCGGTAATTTTGGTCAGGTAATCCGTAAAAACTTTCCTGTAATTGTTGGTAATAAAGTCATGGGACAAGAAAGAGAGTATGCCTCGGTAGTAGGGCCGCTATGTACTCCACTAGACTTATTAGCAGACGAAGTGGAAATGGCAAAAGCCGATATTGGAGATTTAATTGTTGTATTCCAATCCGGCGCTTACGGCTTAACAGCAAGTCCGACAGCGTTCCTTAATCACCCGGCGCCAGTAGAAGTATTGGTTTAACGAAAAACACAATCTTAGAGCTGAGTGAAATTCAAGCAATTATCTTTATCCATACAATTATCTTATAAATCCGGTTGGAATATTGACCAGTGAATGCTTTTAAAAAGTAATTATTTTAATAATAGGATAGAAATGCAGACAATATCAAAGGAAATGTTGTGAGCGGGCTATGTGGCTGGATAGGTTATGGTTCGACAACCACTGAAAACAGGCAACTTGCTGAACAGATGGTCAGACCACTTGTTCTCTTTGATGACAGTAACGTTCAGATATTAGTCGGAGGAAATAGTGCGTTAGCAGTAGCCACCAATGGTGAAAATGCACATATTTATCAGAACAAGGGACTTATGGTTGCCATATGGGGGCGGATTAAATTCTCAGCTTCCCATCTGACCCAACTTTCGCATACTGAAGGAATGGCAAAAACACTTGCAAAGAATTGGTTGAAGAATGGGGAAAAAGTACTTGCAGAGCTGACTGGTACATTTGTACTTTGTATTCTGGACGAGAGTTCAGGCCAAACTATTTTGGCGGTAGACCGCATGGGAACCCAACCCCTTTCCTACCAAATTTCAGGAGAAGGAATTGTATTTGGCACATCATCAGATGCGATCATCACGAACCCATTGGCAAAATCCGAAATTGATCCTCAGAGTTTATATAATTATATCTATTTCCACATGATACCGAGCCCTGGTAGCATATATCAGAGCCAAAAACGCCTTCTGCCAGGCGAATTCCTGGTTCACAAACAGGGAAAAGTGAGGTCAGGCAAATACTGGGAAATAAACTTTCTTGAATCTAAACAACGGCCATTTGAAGAACTAAAGCAAGATTTTCTTGGGGGGTTACGTTCTAGTGTAAAGAGAGCTGCCGGAGACGAAGAAGTTGGTGCGTTCCTTAGTGGTGGAACTGATAGCTCAACTATCGCAGGAATTTTGAGTGAAATTAATGACCGTCCTGCCCGTACTTATTCCATAGGTTTTGAAGCAGCAGGCTACGATGAAATGGAGTATGCCCGGATTGCAGCTCAGCATTTTTCTACGGAACATCATGAATATTATGTCACCCCGGATGACATAGTTGAAGCAATCCCACAGATTGCAGCGATATTTGACCAACCCTTTGGCAATTCGTCTGCTATACCAACATTTTATTGTGCACGTAAAGCCAAATCTGATGGTATAGCCAGACTTCTTGGTGGTGATGGTGGTGATGGTGGAGATGAGTTATTTGGTGGTAACGTACGCTATGCGAAACAATATATTTTTTCATTTTACGACCATCTTCCTCCAGTTTTACGTAAGCAAATTATTGAGCCTCTGATTTTTGGTGTTCCGAATGGTGCAAATTTACCCATAATTTCAAAAGCCCGTAGTTATATTGAACAAGCAAAGATACCAATGCCGGCTCGTACTGAAACTTATAACTTATTAGGTCGATATGGTCATAAAGAAGTTTTTACCGATGAATTCTTGGACACCGTTAACTCCGGACAACCTATAGAACTTATAAACGAAACATATAACCAAACTCATGCCCAAAGTCTAATCAACCGTATGCTTAGTCTTGATCTTAAATTTACTCTTGCTGACAATGATCTGCCTAAGGTAGTCAAATCATGTGAGTTAGCCGGAGTCGAGGTAGCCTTTCCTTTTCTTGATGATCAAATTGTGGCTTACTCGGCACAGCTTGAGCCAAATCTTAAACTGAGAAGAACAAAACTACGTTATTTCTTTAAAGAAGCATTACAAGACTTCCTGCCAAATGAAATTATCACTAAACAAAAACACGGATTTGGCCTACCTTTTGGAGTGTGGCTTCAAAATCACAAACCACTAAAAGCCCTGGCAACAGACAGTTTAAGTGATTTAAAGTCACGAAATATTATTCGTACTGACTTTATTAATAAATTACTTGAACAACATTTGAATGAACATGCCAGTTATCACGGTACGATGGTTTGGGTATTGATGATGCTAGAACAATGGTATAAGCAAAGGAAAATAAACTCTTAATGTGAGAAATTAACTTTCTATTTAAGTTCGTCTACTATATATAATATTTTATAAACTATTTTGCTGAACATTGAGAGCACCTTGATGAAGAAACTGATCCAGACTACACTTGTGTACAATAATATTACCAAAACTTAATAAATAGTCCTTAGAAAAGAGGCAACATTATGAAAATATTTACTGTAATTTTGTTGGCCCTATTTATAAATCCAGTTATTGCTAATGAACCAAGTTCACTTTATGAAAAATCCGGCGGCTATGAAAGATCCGGCGGCTATGGAAAATCCGGCGGTTATAATAGTTCGTCACATGGCTATAAAAAATCTACGGAGGGATATACACCATATAAAATGGACTCTTCACAATCCAATCGCGCATATGAAAAAGGATACAGCCAGCAAATGAATAAAACCAGGGCGCACAACAGGGGTAAATGGGTAGCAGAACGCCACCGGGAAAGAAGAATCCCTTATGTCCGCAGCGAGGTCCGACAAACAGGTGGCGTTAACGATCTTATTGATGAAAATTAAATATAAGATCTCTGGATAGCATAGTGTTGCCGTTGTATTTTTGCTAATCTATAAACCCAGCAACAAAATAATGGCTATCAACTTTTGATTTGGAGACACAAGTGCCCGGTGATGAGTTGATAAAACCACAACCAGATTTACGATCTGTTGCACAGAATAAATTTGAAGAAGCAGTGCGAGCAGCAGGTCTTGACCCAGAAGATAAGTGGATAGGTGGTTATTTCGATTATGAATGGACGCATTTGCGTCCTTTATTATACGCTTATGATTTGGCACCGTACTCTGGACGAGATATTGGAGCTTGGCTGCAATATAGGTGCGTCAGCCCTTGTTATGGCGGCCCTGGGTAGCGATGTAACAGGGATTGACATAGACAAGTCCATGGTCTCGATTGCAAGTGCTAATGTTGAGCGTCATGGAATGAATAACAAAATAGTAATTAAGCATGTTGCAGATACCCGTGATCAACCCTTCGATAATGATAGCTTTGATTTAGTATTGGCAAATAGTGTACTCGAATATGTGGAACCAAATGAGCTGCCCGCAATTATTCGGGAAATTTACCGCGTGCTAAAACCAGATGGCCAACTCTTCATATGCGGGACAGCTAGCAGAGTAGCACCCAAACAAGTTCATTCTGGGCTATGGTTCGTCAATTACCTTCCACGTGTATTTGATCGGCTAATGGGAAAAAACCTAGAACGTGGCTTGAGTCCGTTTTTATTGGCCCGCTCTATCGACGGGTATTTTACACATACGTTGGGCCCTGTCTGGCGAAAAGGGCGAGTAGTTATTCATGGTAATTTATCATTTTCTATGCGTATATTTGACCGGATATGGCGCACAATGGGAATCTCACCAGGATTGGTTTCTCCACATATCGAATTGCTATTACGGAAGAATTAAGAACAGAAAACGACGAACACCTGTGAAACTATCTGCATTCTGATGCTTGTCTTTGTCTTATTGAGCAGTCTTCCTCTGCTATAAGCTATTTAGATAACCATAAGGTGGAGATTGAACGCTCTATTTTACTTAGTAGAGGACAAATAGTAGTAAGTATTTTTTCAGTGGTAATAAAGCGGTACTTTTTTAGTCCCCGGTTTCCATCATTGCACTTGTAGCAACGTTAACTCTCTCTTATGGAACCATCAAGATCAAGTCACATAAGTCACCGTATTTTTTGGATTATTTTTGAAGCCAAATACAGTTAAGGCAGCTTCTTTTGCCATACGGTCCAAGCCTCAAGATCATAAAGATCGCTGATATTGGCAGGTTTCTGTCCAAGCAGGGCCTTAATTTTTTGCTTAAGCCAATACATGAAAGGTGAATTGTTGCCATAGCGGGAAAGGGGAGGAGAATCGTGAGGTTTTAGCATCACTGTTAGTTCCCCATGAAGGTTAAGTTTAATTTCTGAACTGTCGGCATATTCAAAAATACCACCGGAACCCACGAATAGAACTTCGTCTCCATATTCACTGGTCAGGCTAGATTTAAGATAATGCGCTCTAGTAATGTATATTAAATCATAGGATGAGGCCAGAGGACTAGAGTCCTCTGAAATTGTAATATTGTCATTAATTTTAATAATCGACATCCCGTTCAGATGGTTTCTAAAACGAATCAGAAAACGGTAGTTACCTTTGTATTCTTGTAAATAATCTAGGCATTTTTGTACATTATTACGAACGAGCCTCATGTTTTCATCGAAGACATGTTTTGTAACGGTTCCATATTTATTTGCCCGTTCTATTTCTTCAGAGTATTCATTTTGTAGTTGGGCAAGAGAAAATGGCTGGCTATAAACAGCCTGAAAAATTCCCTCTTCAGAAATTTGAAAGCCAGGAGCAATATCCAAAACACGTGTTTGTGATCCAGAATGAGTGGCTTGGAATACATCAGTTGGACGTTCACCGTTATGTGTAGGCTCATTTGCCCATATAAGATCTTCTTCTAGAAAAACTACATTGGCTGCGAAGGGAAATCCAAATCGTGGTTTAAAACGTCCCATAATCTCCGACCAGCTGCGATTAAAGTATGCTTTACGCTTTGCAATAGTAGATTCCTGATTTTTGCCAGGTATCCGATAACAAATTGGAAAGTGGGATGCTATACCATATCCACAAAATGCATAATCAATCTGTGGATGCCAAGATGCTAATAGCCGGATAAAATGATCTTGGATATTTTTAGGAGCAGCGTGTAGTGCATCGTTAAGATTTACACATACCTTTTCACCGTCATCAATAGTAAATAGGGTATCTGATGAACACGTTTCAGCAATCCTTACTCGCATGTTTTTCGCTATCAAATACTCATTACAATCTTCGATCTCGACAACATTAAACCCAAGTTTACGAATCGAATCTGCTATATTTATTTTCTTGGACACCAGTATTGTCACACTGGGATTAATCTTCTTTAGGGATAGTAGGGTGCCAGGATGCAGATGGTCGTGATGACCGTGCGATATATAAATATATATCTAACTTAGGGATAATAGGGTGCCAGGATGCAGATGGTCGTGATGACCGTGCGATATATAAATATATATCTAACTTAGTCTGCACAGGATCAAGATAGGGTGGAGGGCAATTCCACCACTGGGCTCCAAAGCAAGGACCGCGCCACCATGGGTCTGACAGAACCCTGATACCTCTAGTTTCAATCAAAATAGAAGCATGTCCAATAAAAGTTATATTCATTTTTATCTGATTAAAATTAAGTAATACTTCCTGTTCTTTCTTAATAAAACAAATAAGTTGGGCAATAATAAGAAAATGGTTACGAGCTGATCAAATTTTTGCCGGCCAACCACTAATAGTAAACCTTTGTAAACTATATTTATTCTAAATCAAAATCATATTTAGTTTATAGAGAATAAACTATTGAAAATACCTTATATCAAAACATGAAATCCAGTTTTGGTACAAAGTAGTCATTGCTAAATGATTGTGTTTAAATTTAAGTAAGTAATTCTAGTTATATAAACGTTGTGAGGCCACATATTAGTTTTTTCATATAGAATCCTCTAGTCCAGCCAGGATACTTTCAGTTTATCATGGCATAATTCAGGTACGCTTTATTTATACTCTTCAACGGAGAACACATCCAGCTCCAAATTACCTGGTAATCATAGGGTGCCAAATTTAAATGGGGGTATTAGTGGGAGTACTGAATCAACAATTCAGTTACTATACTAGTGAATACCCTATGAACAGGCCGATATGCTGCTAATGATCGATAATTATGACTCTTTCACTTATAACTTAGTCCAATATTTTGGAGAACTAGGAGAAGAAGTGATGGTATACCGTAACGATGAAATTACGCCAGATGAGATTACAAAGCTTGAGCCGTCATTTATTGTAATTTCTCCGGGTCCCTGCACACCCATGGAAGCAGGAGTGTCGATATCGTTGATTGAACGCTATTGTGAGCAGATTCCAATTTTAGGCGTATGTCTGGGCCACCAAAGCATAGGGCAGGCATTTGGTGGCAAAATTATCCATGCTAAGCAGTTAATGCATGGAAAAACTACGTTAATTTCTCATAATGGTTGCGGTGTATTTCATGATCTACCGAATCCATTTACTGCCACCCGATACCATTCTCTGGCCATTGAAAAAGGAAGCCTGCCAGATTGCCTAGAAATAACTGCAAGGGCTGAAGATGGTGAAATTATGGGTGTACGTCATAAAGATCTGGCAGTTCAGGGTGTACAGTTTCACCCGGAATCCTTCCTAACCGAACATGGACATAAATTACTTAAGAATTTTCTTGCCCGGTAATTAATAGAAGCGTAAATAATATTAGGAATCTTAGCAGAGGATTTAATCATGAAACCGCAAGAAGCACTTATGCGCGTAATAGATCACCATGAGATTCTTCATGATGAAATGCTCTCACTCATGCACCAGATCATTGAAGGAGAAATTTCGCCTGAGCTTATCTCTGCCATCATTATTGGTTTACGAGTTAAAAAGGAGACTATCGGAGAAATTGTTGCAGCCTCACAGGTAATACGTAATCTTGTTACAAAGGTAGACCTCACCAACTCTCAGAATCTGGTAGATACTTGTGGTACTGGTGGTGATACTGCACATACCTTCAATATTTCCACTACTGTAGCATTTGTAGCCGCGGCGGCCGGGGCTCGTATTGCCAAACATGGAGGACGTTCGGTTTCGAGTAAGTCAGGAAGTGCTGATGTACTGGAAACTCTGGGCGTCAATATTAATCAAACGTCAAAACAAGTAGCTCAGGCTATTAATGAAATTGGCGTAGGCTTTATGTTTGCTCCTAATTTCCATAGTGCTATGAAAAATGTAGCACCGGTACGTCATAAACTTGGAGTACGCACCCTATTTAATATACTGGGACCATTAACGAATCCTGCCGGAGCAAAAAATCAGGTACTAGGTGTATTTAGTCCTGAACTTGTTGGAATATTAGTTCGTGTCCTGCAACGCCTGAATAGCCAACATGTGATGGTTGTGCATGGCCATGATGGACTAGATGAAATCACGACTGTATGTGAGACCAGAGTGGGAGAACTTCGGAATGGAAAAATAACTGAATATTCCATTAAACCCGGGGATTTTGGTATAAAAGTTGCTGATATTTCAACTATTACGGTTCAGAATAGTGAGCAGTCTAAGGACATATTGCTATCTGTTCTGGAAAATCAACCCGGAACAGCGCTGGATATTGTGCTACTTAATGCCGGAGCAGCAATTTACGTTGCCGGTATAACAAATTCTCTGGAACTAGGTGTGGAGAAAGCCCGTATAGTAATAAAAAAAGGCTTAGCCAGAGAAAAACTACAAGAACTGATACAATTTACTAATAAGAATAATTAGTAAAACTTACCTTCGTTTACTGTTCTTCCCAACTCAATAGACTTTTACTTATCAATTTTTGATGAAGATTGTAGATGACTAATATCCTACAAAAAATACTTGCTGTAAAAATACAAGAAATTTCTGCTGCAAAGATCAGGAAGTCTCTGGTAACAATTAATGCTAAAGCTGAATCTGCTTTACCACCCCGAGACTTTACCGGCGCTATCCGTAATAGCATCTCTGCCGGGTCTCCTGCAGTCATTGCAGAGATTAAAAAAGCAAGCCCCAGCAGAGGTTTATTACGAGATCAGTTCAACCCTGCTGACATTGCCGGCAGCTATGCAACACATGGTGCAACGTGCTTATCAGTGCTGACTGACAAGCAATTTTTCCAGGGTAGTGCAGAAGACTTAAAACTGGCACGTGCTGCATGTAATCTACCGGTTTTACGTAAAGACTTTATGCTTGATGAGTATCAGGTTGTTGAGGCACGTGCCATGGGAGCAGACTGTATCTTACTTATCGTCTCAGTTTTCTTAGATTTTCCTCAGTTTACAGGGGGAAATGGAGCGAAAAATAATGCAGTTTCCCAAATGCTCAAACTGGAATCCCTGGCTCATTCGCTTGGTATGGCGGTCCTGATAGAAGTACATAATGACACTGAGCTGACAATTGCACTTCAATTAAATACTCCATTAATTGGTATAAATAATCGTAATCTATATACTTTTGAAACAAAGCTAGACACTACGTTAAATCTTCTTAGCCAGTTTCCACAAAATACGACCGAAACTTCTACAGAACACATCGTTATCACTGAAAGTGGCATATTAGTACCGTCTGATGTGACTATGATGCGTGATCATAATATCCAAGCATTTCTGGTGGGAGAAGCTCTAATGCGTTCAAATGACCCCGGTATCGGATTAGCCAGACTGTTTGGGTAAATTTCGCATAAAGCATTAAAATTCAAAAAAGTTTAAACTAGAGAATGCTCTTAACAGTGTGTGGGTAATAGCAACAATAAACTTTGTATTTTATTAAACGTAAGATTATGGCAAACATTGGCTTTATCGGTCTGGGTATTATGGGAAGGCCCATGGCCGAGAATCTTATTACAGGTGGTCACTCGGTATCCCTCTATTCCAGAAGTGGCATACCTAAAGAGTTAATCGAACAAGGTGGAAAACCTTGTGTCTCTCCCAAACAAGTAGCACAGAAAGCTGACATTATCATCACTATGTTACCTGATACACCGGACGTAGAGAAAGTGCTGTTTGGTGAAAATGGTGTTGCACAAGGATTAGGCCCAGGGAAAATCGTAATGGACATGAGCTCAGTTTCTCCTATTGAAACCAGGAAATTTGCTACCAGCATCAACCGTCTTTATTGTTATTATGTAGATGCTCCGGTATCGGGAGGTGATACCGGAGCAAAAGATGCAACGCTTACAATTATGGTCGGCGCTCAAGAGGAGGTTTTTGTAAATGTAAAACCTATTCTTGAACTAATGGGTAAAAAAATCACTCTGGTAGGCGGCAATGGTGCCGGACAAATCTGTAAAATTGCAAATCAGATTATCGTTGCACTAACTATTGAAGCAGTTGGCGAAGCACTCCTGCTTGTATCTAAAGCAGGCGTAGATCCGGACAAAGTACGTCAGGCACTAATAGGCGGGTTTGCTTCATCTCGTGTTTTGGAAATTCATGGTGAACGTATGATCAACCGAGCATTTGACCCAGGGTTTCGTGTAGAGCTACATCAGAAGGATCTGAATATTGCACTTTCCAATGCACATACACTAGGAATAAGTTTACCTAATACCACAGCAACACTGGAATTACTTAACACCTGTATTGCTCAGGGTGATGCCAAACTGGACAGCTCTGTGATGATCCGGTCTCTGGAAAAACTAACAGATCTAAATGTTAAGGAAACTTAAATCTATGCACCCTCTCGAACTCGTCAGCAATCTACGTAATTTTTTACCGCCTGACTCTGTGCTATATGAAACAGAGGATCTAAAACCATATGAGTGTGACGGCTTATCAGCTTACCGGCAAACACCAATGATTGTAGTAATGCCTGATACTGAAGAAGAAGTTATAAAAATCCTACGTGTGTGTCATGCTTCAAAAACTCCTGTTGTCGCACGAGGTGCAGGTACAGGGTTATCTGGTGGCGCACTACCTCATGCAAAGGGAGTTTTATTATCGCTTACCAAATTAAAGAAAATACTTGAAGTCGATCCAATTACACGAACAGCACGAGTACAGCCAGGAGTTCGTAACCTTGCAATTAGTGAATCTGCAATGGTATATGGTCTTTATTACGCACCTGATCCCTCTTCACAAATTGCTTGCTCCATTGGCGGTAATATAGCTGAAAATTCGGGTGGTGTGCACTGCCTCAAATATGGACTTACCGTACACAATATCCTTAGACTTCGAGTAATTACTATTGAAGGGGAATGCCTTGAAATTGGTGGCGCCTGTTTTGATACTCCGGGCTACGACTTGTTGGCACTTATGACTGGTAGTGAAGGTATGCTAGGGATCGTTACCGAAATTACAGTGAAGCTTTTACCTAAACCGGAAAAAGCTCAGGTAGTTATGGCTGCCTTTGATGATATTCAAAAGGCAGGGGATGCGGTAGCCAATGTAATCGGAGCAGGCATTATTCCTGCTGGTATGGAAATGATGGATAAACTAGCTACTCGTGCTGTTGAAGAATTTGTCCATGCCGGCTATAACCTTGAGGCAGAGGCAATTCTGCTATGTGAATCTGACGGTACAGAAGAAGAGGTAACGGATGAAATTCAGCGTATTAATGAAATTATGAAAAAAAGTAGTGCAGTAGATATAAAAATATCAAATAACGAGACTGAACGGCTTAAATTTTGGGCCGGACGGAAAGCTGCATTTCCTGCAGCTGGCCGTATTTCACCTGACTATTACTGCATGGATGGCACTATACCGCGTAGGAATCTTGCACGTGTATTAGTTGGCATTGAAAAACTTTCTATAAAATATGGTCTTCGTTGTATGAATGTTTTTCATGCAGGTGATGGTAATTTACACCCATTAATTCTATACGATGCTAATCAGCCGGGAGAACTAAAAAAAACTGAGGAGTTCGGAGCAAAAATACTGGAGATGTGTATACAAGTTGGTGGAACAATTACCGGTGAACACGGCGTTGGTATAGAAAAAATTAATCAAATGTGTTCACAATTTGATACAAAAGAACTGGAAATATTTCATGCTGTAAAATCAGCGTTTGACCCTGATAGGTTACTAAACCCAGGAAAAGCAGTACCGTCTTTGCGCCGCTGTGCAGAACATGGCGCTATGCATGTACATCAGAATCAAGAAAAATTTCCGGATTTACCTAGATTCTGAAAAACTGACTGAACGAATTAAGACAAGTCTTAAAATAAAATCCATGCAAGATATTATTGGCCAGTATACAAATACCATTCGCGCAGCAGCAAAGTGTAAAACTCCATTATTTGTATGTGGCGGAGGTAGTAAAGACTTTTATGGCAACAATATTAATAGAGATGGTCATGATATTCTTAGTGCTGCAGCTTATACTGGAATTATTAATTACGATCCGACCGAGCTGGTAGTGACTGCACGCGCTGGCACTTCCCTGGCTGACCTTGAAACTGAATTACAAAAACAAAATCAAATGCTAGGCTTCGAACCACCCCATTTTGGGCCTGAAGCCACTCTCGGTGGTTGTGTAGCCAGTGGATTATCTGGTCCGCGCAGAGCATTTGTCGGCGCTACCCGGGATTTTGTATTAGGAGTACGTATGATAGATGGTAATGGAAACAACCTGCATTTTGGTGGGCAAGTCATGAAGAATGTTGCCGGATATGACATTTCACGTTTGATGACAGGCTCAATGGGAACACTTGGATTACTACTAGAGGTTTCTATCAAGGTACTGCCAATACCACCTATTGAACTAACATTACGTATGCAAATGAAAGAAGCGGCAGCTATTGAAAAAATGAATCAATGGGCGGGAAAACCACTACCAATTTCCGCAACGTGTTTCTATGAGAATAGCCTGACATTGAGACTTTCTGGTGCTGAGTCTGCTGTACGTGCAGCCCACACTAAACTGGGCGGCGAATTGATATCCGACGGATCTACCTTTTGGAATTCGATACGCGAACAAACCCACACATTTTTTCAGTCTGGCAGCTCACTATGGCGTTTGTCCTTAAAGTCCAATACTTCGCCACTAAAGTTGCCGGGGCAACAGTTAATTGAGTGGGGTGGAGCACTACGCTGGTTGGCTTGTAGTGGTGAAGATATGAATACTGAAGAAAGTGTTGTTCGCTCAGAATCAAGCCTGGCGGATGGAAATGCTACGCTATTCCGTAGTAACAGGAAATCTGATTCTGTCTTTCATCCTCCCGGGTCCCAGATGATAAAAATATACCAACGTATAAAAGAAAAATTTGATCCTGCAGGTATATTTAATCCCGGCCGAATGTATCGGGAACTGTAAGAAATGCAGACCAATCTGGCTGACTTAATCAAAGATACCCATGAAGGAAGAGTGGCTGACGCTATACTTCGAACCTGTGTCCATTGTGGCTTCTGTTTAGCTACTTGTCCGACTTATCAGTTACTGGACGATGAGCTAGATAGCCCACGTGGACGTATTTATCTTATGAAGGAAGTACTAGAAGGGCGGGTAGCAACCCAAAAAACTCAATTACATCTGGATCGCTGTCTCACCTGCCGAGCATGTGAGACTGTATGTCCATCCGGAGTACGCTATGGGAGATTAGTAGATATATGTCGTAATGTTGTTGAAAAACAAGTTGAACGTAGTGTAAGGACTAAGACAATAAGATACGCTCTGCGGCAGATATTACCCAACCCTGGCATTTTCATGATACTACTCAAAATAGGACAGGCTGTCAGATCCTTATTACCAAAAAGAATTCGAAATTCAGTACCTTCTAAAGCCAGAGACGCAGGGGTATGGCCGCCAGCAAGACATAAACGCAAAATGTTGGTTCTTGACGGTTGTGTGCAACCTGCAATAGCCCCCAATATCAATACCGCTACTGCACGAATATTAGATAAGATTGGTATTTCACTAATTAAAGTAAAAAAAGCAAGTTGTTGCGGTGCAATTTCTTACCATCTAAACGCCCAGCAAGAAGGTCTGGATTATATGCGACGTAATATAGACGCTTGGTGGCCGTATTTTAATAACCATGTAGACCATGGAGTTGAAGCTATTGTAATGACAGCAAGTGGTTGTGGCGTAACTGTAAAAGAATACGGGCATTATTTGAGCCATGATCATATCTATGCAGAAAAGGCAGCACGCATTTCGGAGCTAACCAAAGACATTAGTGAAATTTTAGAAGATGAGGCTGAAAAACTCACTCCCCTTTTCAATAACACGGGATCTTGTACTAAAAGATCAAATTTAGCTTTCCATTCTCCTTGTACTTTACAACATGGGCTTCAGATTCATGGGGTAGTAGAAAATATTCTAACAACAGCAGGATTCGATTTAACTTTTGTTCAAGATGGTCATATTTGTTGTGGTTCAGCAGGAACTTATTCAATCCTGCAGCCTCAATTGTCTAAACAGTTACTGGAAAATAAAATAAAAACACTTGAATCTAGTAAACCTGCTCAGATAGTTACTGCAAATATTGGTTGTCTTACGCACCTACAAAGTGGTACGCCATTGATAATTAAGCATTGGATCGAGATACTAGATGAGAAACTACGCAGTTATTAATATATAGATAGTGTTTGCATTTCCCAACAGAATGGTAGAATGGCTATTATGCTTAGACTTCTAAATTTGCAGCGAGAAATATGGCAGAAAAATAATCTGCACTGACCACTTCAATCAAATGGAGAAATTATCCACATGGAAAAATTAACCAAAGAACATATTTCTGCAGCGTTACATGACGTTCCCCTTTTTTCCTCACTATCGTCTGAATTGATCGAGTTATTAGCAGACGTAGTAAATACAAGAGATTATCCAAAAAATACTTTTATCCTTTCTGCTGGTGATAAAGCGGATTCTCTTTACATAATTCTTACTGGGAGCGTAAAAGTAAGTATCGTGGATATAGATGGTAAAGAAGTAATTCTGTCGCTACTTGAGCAAGGGGATATTTTTGGTGAAATGGCTTTAATTGATGACCACCCGCGTTCTGCAGACATTGTTACACGTGGCCCCTGCGAACTTATGATGATCCGAAAAGATGATTTTAGGAAATGTCTTGCTGAAAGCCCGGCCTTATCAATGCAAATCATGCTTGGTCTGGTACAGAAGCTAAGAGAAGCGGATAGAAAAATAGAAAGCCTGGCTCTTGTCAACGTATATGGAAGAGTGGCCCAGGCATTACTAGAGTTTTCAGAGAAACAAGGAGATACATTAGTAATTGACGACAAACTTACTCATCAGGATATTGCAAGAATGGTTGGTGCATCACGTGAAATGGTGACCCGAGTAATGCGAGATTTAGTTGACGGCGAATACATCAGTATCGAAAGAAGAAGCATAGTTCTTCATCACAAACTTGAAGTATATGCACAAGAAATAGGACGTGCTCATGCCCACAGTACAAATGTCTAAAAAAACGAACATCGGCTTCCTTAAAGCTCAGTAGCTTCCGTATAAGAGTTTTTTGTGGTCAATTTAACCCTAAACAATCAAGGTTTATTTTCCCTCGATACCATTAATAAGTCTCGGTAACAAGTCGATGGCAAAAAAAACTGAGTCAAATCCACTTCCACCAAAGATCATAAGGCTGCTACGCGAATCCAGCTCGCTGGCATTATTGGGTGTTGCACTTTATCTGGTACTAATATTTTATGGTTACGACCGTACCGATCCTGGCTGGTCACATGCTAGTGGATATAGTCTTATACAAAACCCCGGTGGACATGTAGGAGCATGGTTAGCTGATTTACTTTTGTATTTGTTTGGTGTTTCTGCATGGTTTTGGGTGTTATTTTTCATCTACCTGGTATCGTGGGGTTATCGAAGTATTGATACAGTAGGAATTTTTGACCGGCGTCCGTTACTAGTCTCAGCAGCAGGTTTTATTGCTTTTCTGGTTGCAAGCAGTGGGCTTGAAGCACTTCAGCTTTATACTCCTAACATATTCTTACCCCATGAGTCTGGTGGGATGTTGGGTAATATAATCGCAAAAAGTCTATCTCAGGCGCTAGGTTTTACCGGATCGACTCTTGCTTTGTTAATACTGCTTGCTATTGGTTTTAGCTTATTTACAGGGCTTTCATGGGTACGCCTTGTTGAGAAGCTAGGAGGTATAATTGAAAATTTCTTCTTTGGTCTTAAAAATAATTGGCAAGACAGGAAAGATAGACGCATGGGCACAGTTTCGATGATAAAACGTAAAGAAATGGTGGAAGTAGAGAAAAAACGTTTTGAGGATCACCCGCCACTTTATATTGCTCCACCCGTTAGTACAATTCTGAAATCACCACGTGAAGTCAAAGAAAAGCAGTCTCCTTTGTTTGCTGATCTACCAGATTCACCATTACCACCTCTGCATTTATTGGATGAACCAGAAAAAGATATAGAAATACTATCTACTGATACACTTGAATTTACATCACGTCTGATTGAACGCAAGTTAATCGATTTCGGTGTGGAAGTTAAAGTGGTTGCTGCTTATCCTGGTCCGGTTATTACCCGCTACGAAATTGAACCTGCAGTAGGAGTAAAAGGAAGCCAGATTCTCAACCTGGTAAAGGACCTGGCACGAGCACTGTCAGTAGCGAGCATACGTGTTGTCGAAATTATTCCTGGCAAAACAAGCATGGGTCTGGAAATCCCTAATCCCAAGCGACAAATAGTACGGCTGTCCGAAGTCTTTAGTTCGCAATCCTATGCTGATATGACTTCACCGTTAACGATTGCGTTAGGAAAAGATATTGGAGGACATCCAGTTGTAGTTGATCTTGTAAAAATGCCACATGTGCTTGTAGCAGGAACTACAGGATCGGGCAAATCAGTAGCAATTAATGCCATGATCCTAAGTCTAATTTATAAGGCAACACCTGAACAGGTACGCCTGATTCTGGTGGATCCGAAAATGCTAGAGCTCTCTGTCTATGAGGGTATTCCACACTTATTAGCACCAGTTGTAACTGACATGCGCCAAGCAGCAAATGCATTACGCTGGTGTGTAGCAGAAATGGAACGACGATATAAGCTAATGTCGTTGTTAGGAGTACGTAATATAGGTGGTTACAATCAGAAAATCCGTGATGCGGTTAAAAACGAGGCCCCACTAACTAATCCATTCAGTCTGACGCCTGACATGCCAGAACCATTAGAGGAGATGCCATTGATTGTGGTAATCATTGACGAACTAGCAGACCTGATGATGGTGGTAGGTAAGAAAGTAGAAGAGTTAATAACAAGACTTGCTCAGAAAGCTCGGGCAGCAGGGATACATTTGCTGCTTGCTACTCAACGACCATCAGTAGATGTTATCACTGGCCTGATAAAAGCGAATATTCCGACACGAGTTGCGTTTCAGGTTTCAAGCAGGGTAGATTCACGAACTATCCTCGACCAAATGGGTGCTGAAACGTTATTAGGACAAGGAGATATGCTCTATCTTCCTCCTGGAACCGGCTATCCGCAAAGAGTGCATGGCGCTTTTGTCTCTGATCAGGAAGTACATCGGGTAGTCGAACATCTTAAAATGAATGGTGAACCACACTTTGTAGATGGCGTGCTTGATTCCTTCGAAGAAGGGGGCAGGGAGAATGATGAGAATGGCATAATAACTTTAAAAGAAGATGGTGAGTTTGACCCGTTATACAAGGATGCTGTTGCAGTTGTAATGAAATCTCGTCGTGCTTCAATCTCACTTGTACAAAGACATCTGCGAATTGGTTATAACCGCGCAGCACGGTTAATTGAAAAGATGGAAAACAGCGGGCTAGTGTCTGCCATGCAAAGTAATGGTAATAGAGAGATCTTGGTTCAAGACTCGAATGAATAAATAGCTTCTCTAAATAAATTTATTATTTTTCTAGAGTAATTCACGAATAATTTCCATACCAAAAGTGCAATGAATATTTATCAACGAACTTTTTATTTCCTGTCTCTCTTAATTCTTCCTTGTATGGTACAGGCTGGTGCCATGAACAGTTTAGAATCATTTGTTAAAGATGTGCGTAAATCACGCGCCATGTTTTCACAAATTTTGCTTGATAAGAATGCAAAAATAATACAAGAAGCAAGTGGCACCATGCAATTTGAACGCCCCGGAAAATTTAGATGGCATTATGAAAATCCATATGAGCAATTAATTATCGGAGATGGTGAAACAGTATGGTTTTATGATATTGATCTGAACCAAGTAACGGTCCGGAAACTGGATATAGCTATTGGTAGTAGCCCGGCCGCACTACTTGCTGGTGAGAATACCATCGAATCAAATTTCGACCTGGACGAAATTGGCTTACAGGGAGAACTAGAATGGTTAGAAGCCAAGCCTAAAGTAAGAGAAGGATCATTTGAATCGGTACGATTGGGATTTACACCAACAGGTGTTCTAAAAAAAGTTGTCCTGCATGATCATTTTGGCCAGACAACAGTTATTATCTTCTCAGGAATGGAAAAAAATCCACATCTAGAGCCAGAACTATTCAAATTTACCCCACCCAAGAATTCGGATGTAATTAGTGACTGACTTGTTTGAGAAGCAAAATATTTCTACTGCCCCGTTAGCAGAACAATTACGCCCACAAAAGCTGGAAGATGTAATTGGTCAGGCTCATTTGCTTGGTCCAGGCAAACCCTTGTATATTGCATTTAAATCTGGAAAACCCCATTCAATGATCCTATGGGGGCCTCCCGGAACCGGTAAAACTACGCTAGCAAGACTAATGGCACTTAAATTTGACGCTAATTTTATAGCATTATCAGCAGTATTGTCAGGAGTTAAGGATATCCGTGATGCAATTGAATTAGCTCATATGACGTTGCAACAGTCGAACCGACACACCATTTTGTTCGTAGATGAAGTACATCGCTTCAACAAATCTCAACAAGATGCATTCTTGCCCTACGTTGAAAAAGGACTTGTAACATTTGTTGGCGCTACTACCGAGAATCCGTCATTCGAAGTCAACAGCGCACTTTTATCACGTGCTCATGTTTATGTACTTAAAGCACTATCAGAAAATGATCTTGGTATTTTGTTTAATCGGGCAGGAGAGTCTGCCTTGAGAGGATTAAGTTTATCCAATGATGCGAAGTGTCTACTGATAGGATTTGCTGACGGAGATGCGCGACGTTTACTAAATTTACTGGAACAAACAAGAATTGCAGCTGAAACCGAGAAAATTGTAGATATTAATGCGGACTATGTTCGTAATATGCTTACTTATGCCTCACACCATTTTGATAAGGGCGGGGATGAATTTTATGACCAGATTTCTGCACTACATAAATCTACGCGCGGCTCTGATCCAGATGCTGCACTTTACTGGATGTGCCGTATGCTTGACGGTGGTGCTGACCCGCTATACATAGGGCGGAGATTAATTCGTGTGGCAACCGAAGATATCGGACTCGCTGATCCTCGTGCCTTACAGATGGCATTGAATGCCTCTGAGGTATACGAGCGCCTGGGCAGCCCCGAAGGCGAGCTTGCTCTTGCACAAGCGGTATTGTATTTAGCTTGTGCGCCTAAGAGCAACGCTACTTACCTCGCGTATAATACAACCCGGACTCTTATCAGCAATAATAAGTCCTATCCTGTACCCAATCATTTACGCAATGCGCCAACCAGTCTGATGAAGAAATTAGGTATTGGATCTGAGTATCGCTATGCTCATGATGATACAGAAGCCTACTCCGCCGGAGAAAATTATTTTCCTACTGATATGCCAGACGTAAAGTTGTATATGCCGACTTCTCGTGGATTTGAAGAAAAGATTACTGAGAAATTAGCATATTTACGAAAACTAGATAAGAAAGCAAAAAGAAATCCGTGCTAGTAGAGAAATATTGTTTACTCAAAGTTATAAATTAAAATACCTTATATTTAGGAAATACCTCCATGTTAGATATCAATTTGTTACGTACTAATCTAGATGATGCGACCAAAAAGCTTTATACGCGTGGCTTCACATTGGATAAGACATACTTTCAGAAATTAATTAATGAGCGTGGACTTATACGGACTGAAACACAGAACCTAGAAGAAACAAGAAATAAGATTTCACGCAAGATTGGCCAGCTTAGTATGACCGGAAATGAAAGTGCACAGGAAGAAGTTGGATCCTTAAAGAACAGAATGAAGGGAATACATAAAGAACTAAGTCAAACTAAGGCAAGACTAGATATAATTGAACACGAATTACAGCAATCTTTAGGGCAAATACCAAATCTTCCACACAGTACTGTCCCAGTTAAAGGTAAAAATAAGGAAGTACGAAACTGGGGAACAAAAAAAACATCTAATTCATTTAATTTCCCAATAAAGGATCATGTAAGTATTGGTGAAGATCTGGGGTTATTGGATTTCAGAACTGCAACAAAGCTCAGTGGCGCACGTTTCAGCTTGATGATTGGCGGGCTTGCCCGACTACACCGTGCACTGGCACAGTTCATGCTGGACACACATACTCAAGAACATGGTTATACCGAAACCTATGTGCCATATCTGGCAAATACGGACAGTTTGTATGGAACCGGACAACTACCTAAATTTGAAGAAGATCTATTTAAGCTCTGTCAGAAAAAACATGAAAGCGTAGAAAGTAAATCTGGAAAAGGATTACAAGAAGAAAATTTGTATTTAATCCCTACTTCAGAAATCCCGCTAACTAATTCTGCACGTAATGAGATTGTTTCTTTAGATTCTCTGCCTGTCAAACTTACAACACTCACCCCATGTTTTCGTTCTGAAGCAGGAAGCTACGGCAAAGATACGCGCGGCCTGATTCGCCAGCATCAATTTGAGAAGGTGGAACTTGTACAGCTTGTTCATCCTCAGAAATCCTATGAAGCGCTAGAGCAGCTTGTTGGCCATGCTGAGAATATTTTACAGAAACTAGAATTACCTTACCGGGTAGTATTGCTATCTACTGAAGATATGGGGTTTTCTGCAGCTAAAACCTACGATATTGAGGTCTGGCTACCAGCACAGAATACTTATAGAGAAATTTCTTCATGCAGCAATTGTGAGGCGTTCCAGGCACGGCGTATGAAGGCGCGCTTTCGTAATGAATACGGAAAAACGGAACTGTTACATACTCTGAATGGGTCAGGTCTGGCAGTGGGTCGCTGTTTAGTAGCAATCTTAGAAAACTACCAAAACTCTGATGGTAGTATTTCTATTCCTAAAGTCCTGCACCCTTATATGGGAGGTATTACTCGACTTAGTGTAAAGAAAAAATAATACTATATTTTATAAATATGAATATTTAGATATTGGTTTCCACTGAATCTATCCTGTATATATAAAATTTATCTGGCTATAACATACAAAGCTTAATCAGCTTGTTTCCGTAAGAATGCAGGAATATCTAATGCCTCTACACCGGATTGTTTCATCGCTTCTACTGTTGCATCACGTCTGTTTGTACGGCTTACAGCAGGAATATCAAGCTCTCTCCAATTCACTGTATCTTCTGATGTAGCATCATCGGTTCCAGTACGGGTATGAATAACACTTAGTGGTTTAGTCTGAGTACTGTTTGTTAATTCACCAAGCCCCGTTGCCACAACCGTAACTCGCAGATCGTTCTGCATATTCTCTTCTATCACTGTACCAATAATCACGGTAGCATCTTCAGCGGTAAAATCTTTAACTGTATTCATTACTTCGTGAACTTCACGCATCTTTAGTCCTGAGCTAGCAGTAATATTTACTAACACACCACGTGCTCCGGAAAGATTTACATCTTCCAGCAGAGGACTTGCAACTGCCTGTTCAGCTGACAAACGTGCACGGTCAATCCCTGTTGAAAATGCAGACCCCATCATAGCCATGCCCGCTTCTGACATTACAGTTTTTACATCAGCAAAATCTACATTTACAAGACCCGGGCAGTTGATTACCTCCGCTATTCCTGCAACCGCACCATAAAGTACATTGTTTGCTGCCTTAAAAGCATCCAGCATACTGACATCATCCCCCAGTACCAGCATTAACTTATCATTTGGAATCACAATTAATGAATCAACATGGTGTGATAATTCCTCCATTCCAGACTCTGCTGATTTTAAACGCCTGCCCTCAAATGCAAATGGCTTTGTCACAACCGCTACAGTTAGAATACCCATTTCCTTTGCTAACTCTGCCACTATTGGTGCTGCACCAGTTCCGGTCCCACCACCCATGCCTGCAGTAATAAATAACATATCTGCACCATCAATTAACTCAGCAATACGGTCACGATCTTCCAGTGCAGCTGCACGCCCGATTTCAGGGTTTGCTCCGGCTCCTAATCCCTTAGTGATAGCAGATCCTAACTGCAATAGAATACGTGCTTGATTACGCTTTAGCGCCTGTGCATCAGTATTGGCGCAAATAAACTCAACACCTTGTACCCCGTTCTGAATCATGTGGTCTACAGCATTACCACCACAACCACCGACACCTATAACTTTTATAACCGCCTCCTGGTCTTCTGCTTCCATGATCTCGAACTTCATAACAGCTCTCCTTTGATAAGTTAATATAATAATTACCTTGTTTCAGATATTCAGCCCTTAAATATCGCTAAGCTCCATGTGTATTGCCAGTACAATAATCAGATTCCTATAGTTGCCCCTAAAAATTTCCCTGAAACCAGTTTCCCATTCGTTCAAGGATCTGCTTGAATGAATTCCCCTGCAGTCTGGCTTGCTGATGATGTTGAAGCTGTTCCATACCGGCAATAATTAGCCCGACACCAGTAGAGAATCGTGGCGTACGTACCACCTCCGCCAAGCTGCCTCGATAAAGCGGCAGTCCCAATCTGACCGGCATATGAAAGATCTCTTCACCAAGTTCAACCATGCCCAGTAAACAACTACTACCGCCAGTAATAACTATTCCGGAAGAGAGCAATTCTTCAAAACCGCTACGACGCAGTTCAGCCTGCACAAGCAGATAAAGTTCTTCCACCCGTGGCTCAATTACTTCTGCAAGTGTTTGCCTGGATAACTGACGTGTTCCACGTTCACCTACACCCGATACCTCTACCATCTCTTGAGTATCAGCCATTCCTTTTAAAGCACAACCATAACGACACTTAATATCTTCAGCATCTTTTGTAGGAGTACGTAATGCCATTGCAATATCATTCGTTATCTGATCCCCGGCAATTGGAATTACTGCTGTATGACGGATAGCACCTTGAGAAAAAACAGCAATGTCCGTAGTACCCCCGCCAATATCCACCAAACATACACCCAGATCTTTTTCATCTTCAGACAGAACTGCCATTGCTGAAGCAAGCGGTTGTAATACAACATCTCGCACCTCTAACCCACAACGACGCACGCATTTCATAATATTTTGTACAGCTGAGACAGCACCTGTAACAATATGTACCTTTACTTCAAGTCTTACTCCGTTCATACCGATTGGCTCGCGTACATCCTCCTGGCCATCTATAATAAATTCCTGATTGAGGATATGTAAAACCTGTTGGTCTGCAGGAATATTTACTGCTTTAGCAGTCTCCATTACACGCTCGACATCTAACTGTGACACTTCCCTGTCTTTAATTGCTACCATTCCATGTGAATTGAAACTCTTAATGTGATTCCCAGCTACGCCTGTATATACATCATAAATTTTACAATTTGCCATTAATTCGACTTCTTCTAGTGCGCGTTGAATTGCATTGACTGTAGTTTCAATATTAACCACCACACCTTTTTTCAAGCCACTAGAGGGATGACTTCCCATACCAATAATTTCAAACTCACCATCAGATGTAACTTCGGCAGCAATAACAACAATTTTTGAAGTACCGATGTCGAGGCCTACGATTAAATTTCTATTTTCATTTGCTTTATTCATTTTATTTTATGAGTCCTCATTCTCATTATCCGGTCTTCTTAAGGACCTGATCGTGAAGCTTCTTCTGAGCTGAATCTACTGCGCGTACAGAAAAACCATTTGGATAGCGTAAATCTACATATGTAACTTGTTCTCTAAACTGTGAAACTATATGATCATGTGCCAACACATAAAGCCCTAATCGAGTTTCAACTTGCTCACGCCCTAACTCCAACACAATTCCATCTTCCATATGTATGCGCCAAGCACGGCGCGGCGAAAAATCTAGCTGAGCGATGTTTTTCTGAAGCGGTTTCAACAACTTTCTAAAAACTACATACTGCTGCGAAACTTCATACGAGCTTTCTACTGGCCCAGTAAATTCTGGCAGTCGCTTATTAGTTGTAGCTGTAAATACTTCTCCATAGATATTCACAAGTTCTGAACTACCTCGCCTTGCAAGTACTACATGCTCTTCTAACTTTACATCCAGGCTATGTGGCCAATGCCGCCGTACACTTGCAGCACGAACCCAAGGTAATTTTTCAAATACATTACTTATCGTATCCAGATCTACTGTAAAAAAACTTCCGGCTATCTGACTACTTATAAGACTGTTTATTTGTTCTCGGGTTATATACTTAAATCTTCCATCAGTTTTATAAGTTCCAGTAATACTTACCTCTTTTAATGCAAATATTGGCAAATTCATTACTGACGGGCTAATGACAGCTGCTGCTGCTAACACAACAAGTGTAAACAGACAATTGGCCAGTATATTTAGTACCCGATAGTTATCCCACATGAGCTAACTCCAGTATCTTTATTACAAGATCATCAAATGGTATTCCTGCAGTTTTTGCTGCTATTGGTACAAGGCTATGGCCAGTCATACCTGGTGATGTATTAGTCTCAAGAAAATATGGTTTATCAGAGTTATCCAGTATTACATCTACTCTTCCCCATCCCTCACACCCTAGAATCCTATGTGCCTGCAAGGCTTGAATCTGTATTGTATTTTCCAATTCAGCAGACAAACCACTTGGACAAAAATATCCGGTATCATGAGAAAGATATTTAGCCTTGTAATCGTACAGTTCACCTGATACCTCGATCCGTACCAGAGGTAGTGGAGTATCCCCAAGAATTGCAGCAGTTAACTCCATACCCTCTATAAACTGCTCAGCCAATACCATCGGGTCATGTTTCGCTACTGCTTGATATACATCTGGCAAATCTTCTGCAGATGTTACTTTACATAAACCAATTGTTGATCCCTCTCGTGATGGCTTAACAATAAGCGGTAGTCCCAGCTCTCTTACTACCATATCAAAATCACTTTCTGCATTAAGCATCGTATAGCGGGGAGTATTGACACCTATTGATTGCCATAGCAACTTGGTCCGCCATTTGTCTATAGCAAGTGCACTTGCCAACACACCGCTGCCCGTATAGGGCAAGCCCATAAGTTCCAGTGCGCCTTGCACAGTTCCATCCTCGCCATAACGTCCATGAAGAGCCATATACGCTATATTAAATTTCTGCTTTAGCAGATCCTCTATCGGTTGCTTAGCTGGATCAAATGGATGCGCGTCAACTCCACTTCGTTTCAATGCTTCAAGTACAGCATGACCACTCTGGAGTGAAATTTCACGCTCGGCAGAACGGCCTCCGAGGAGAACCGCAACTTTTCCAATATTATTTGTACTCACAACCAACTATCCGTAACAATAAATTTTTTCATAAAATTTGAACTCATAAGAATTCACTTTGCCTCTCCTATAATCCTTATTTCTTGTATCAATTTAATACCGGTCTTTTTCTTTACTTTCTTACTTATCTCTGTAATTACAGCCTCAATATCTTCTGCCATGGCATTACCTGTGTTAACAATAAAATTTGCATGTTTGGTTGAAACCATAGCTCCGCCAATACTAAAACCCTTTAATCCACATGATTCAATCAATCGTGCGGCATGATCTCCGGGCGGATTACGAAATACCGAACCAGCGCTGGGAAAACTCAATGGCTGACTGTTAATACGCTTAGATAGTAATTCCTTAATCTTTTTTTTAGATGTTGTATCATTCCCTTTCTTCAGCCTGAGCCACGCACCTACAAACCATTCCTCACTAGAAGAATCCACAGATAATCCAATATCTGATTTTAAGTTCACCTGTCGGTAGCTAATTTTGTATTCTTTTGAATCCCGGTCTTTCAAATGACCTGATCGATTAAGTGTCCGTACTTGCTCAACAATCTCCCATGTTTCTGCGCCATAGCAACCTGCATTCATTGCCAAAGCTCCTCCAACCGTACCAGGTATACCAGCCAAAAACTCCGCCTCTGCTAAGTTATGTAATGCAGCAAATCGTGCAACTTTTGCGCAAGTAACACCCGCCTCAACATAAATCAGCCTATCCTCATCACTATGCTGTTCCAGCCGAAGATTATTTAACTTTGCATGGAGTAATATCACCGTGCCACGTAACCCGCCATCACGCACCAAAAGGTTGCTACCCAGGCCAACAACATGCACTGGCTCACACTTAGGTATACCAAGCAGAAACTGAGATAGGTCAGCTAAATCAGCTGGAATATAAATTCGTTCTGCCTTACCTCCTGTACGCCATGAAGTATATTTTTTCATTGATTCATTCATGCGCATTTCACCACGCAGGGCCTCTTCCAACTCCCTCTTAGTATTTAAGGATTGAATATGAGTTAATTTATCTGTTTCTGACATACCCATTTATGACTCGTATGAAAAATTCATAAGGTTTTGTGCCACGTTACTCACAGAACCTGCTCCCATGACTAACACTACATCACCATTTTGTGTAACATTAAAAATAGCTGCGGGTAATTCCTCTACAGTTTCAACAAAAATTGGCTCCACTTTTCCCTGTACTCTAATCGCCCGTACAAGTGATTTACCGTCAGCTGCAACGATTGATGTTTCCCCTGCTGAGTAAACTTCGGTTAGCAACAACACGTCCGATGTAGACAAAACTTTTACAAAATCCTCAAATACATCTCTGGTACGGGTATAGCGGTGTGGCTGAAATGCAACTATGAGACGGCGGCCAGGAAATGCACCGCGTGCCGCATCAATTGTGGCTGCGATCTCTACCGGGTGGTGACCATAATCGTCAACAAGAGTAAAGCTTCCATTTTTATTTTTTCTGGTTAATTTAATCTCCCCACAACGTTGAAAACGACGTCCCACTCCTTTAAATTTAGTTAACGCTTTAATTATTGAAGTGTCCGGAACTCCTACCTCATTGCCTACTGCAATTGCAGCAAGTGCATTCTGTACATTGTGTAGTCCCGGTAAATTAAGTTTGATATCAAGCTTACGAGTCTTTCCATTAACTCCAATCAAAGCAGTAAAATGCATCTGTCCTTTACAATGACTGATATTTGTAGCTCTAATTTGTGCTGTATCCGACAAACCATATGTCGTTATAGGTTTAGTAATAGCAGGAATAATTTCACGTACATTAGGATCATCTACACATAGCATTGCCATTCCGTAAAATGGGAGATGTTGTACAAAATCTACAAATGCCTTCTTGAGTTTATTGAAATCATGATCATAAGTTTCCATATGATCAGCATCTATATTAGTTACTACAGCTAGTACAGGCTGCAGATAAAGAAATGAAGCATCAGATTCATCTGCTTCTACCACTATAAATTCACCACTTCCTAATTTGGCATGAGAACCTGCAGCTTCTAGTTTCCCACCAATAACAAAAGTAGGGTCCATTTCAGCCTGAGCAAGGACACTGGCAATTAAACTCGTAGCGGTTGTCTTACCATGAGTTCCTGCAACACCAATACCTTGGCGTAATCTCAACAGTTCTGCCAGCATTATTGCCCGCGGAACTACAGGAATGTTACTTGCACGTGCTGCGAGTACTTCCGGGTTATCTGGTTTGATTGCACTAGAGGTAACTACTGCATCTGCTGATTCAATATAACTCTTTGCATGACCAATATAGACAGTTGCACCCAAGCTGCTTAACCGCTTTGTGGTAGCATTATCTGATAAATTTGACCCACTTATCTTGTAGCTCAAATTTAGTAATACTTCGGCTATTCCACTCATACCCGACCCACCAATCCCAACAAAGTGAATATGTTTAACTTTGTGTTTCATCTTTCATCTTTTATCTTTTATCTTTTATCTTTTATCTTTATAAGACGTTGAGCAAAGTACGATGACTGAAAACAGATGATTTTATTATTCATTATTTAATCATCTCCATACATTCTTCTGCCACAATTCTAGTAGCATTTGGTTTTGCTAATTCACGTGCTTTCGTTGCCATTCCCAATAACTCCTCTCGAGTTAATCCCGATAATAAGTTCGCCAAACTGCCAGGAGTTAGCGCATCTTCCGGTAATAACACTGCAGCACCATTACTACTCAGAAATTTTGCATTGTATGTCTGGTGATCATCTACAGCATAAGGAAAAGGCACAAGAATACTTGCTATGCCTGCAGCGGCTAGTTCAGCAATGGTAAGAGCCCCAGCACGACATATGACTAAATCGCACTCAGAATATTGAACTGCCATATTTTCAATAAAAACTACCAACTCACCTTCCACTCCAGCTTCCACATAGTTTTTATTTAAAGTCTCCAGATGTTTCCCTCCGGCCTGGTGAATTACCAATGGACGTACACTATCCGGGATCAATTTCAGTGCCTGCGGTACGATGGTATTTAATGCTTGTGCGCCAAGGCTGCCGCCTATTATCAAAAGTTTTAAATTTCCACTTCGTCCTTCATACCGATTATCCGGGGTATCTAGCTGACTTATTTCATTACGTACCGGGTTACCAGAAAATACTACCTTTTTCTTATCTTTAATCGAATCAGGAAAACCTGTTAGAACTTTATCTGCAAACTTAACTAATATCTTATTTGTAAGCCCAGGTATTGAATTCTGCTCATGAATTAGTAATGGTTTATTTAGCAATGAGGCCATAATGCCTCCTGGAAACGCGGGGTAACCACCCATACCTAATACTACGTCTGGGCGTAATTGAAATAGCAGCTTTGCACTTTGCCAGAATGCTAATAGCAGCCTTACTGGAAGAGTAAACCAGACCATTAAATTCTTTCCGCGTAAACCGGAAAAATCAATAAATTTAATATCGTGTCCTTTTTGTGAAACCAATGACTCTTCCATTCCACCTTTTGTCCCTAGCCACACTATTCGCCAGCCAGCTTTCTTCAAATAATCTGCTACTGCCAGCGCTGGGAAAACATGTCCGCCAGTTCCTCCGGCCATAATTAAAATGGTATGTGTCAACCTAAAACTCCTGGTACTATTTTGTGGTAACAATATTTATTCATATCGTGTACCCTTTCATTAGCTGACGATTTTCCCAATCAACTCGTAATAAAACTGCCAGCGCAATACAATTTGCAACAATGCTGCTGCCGCCAAAGCTCATTAGCGGCAGAGTCAATCCCTTCGTTGGTAAAACACCCATATTTACACCCATGTTGATGAAAGCTTGTATTCCTATCCACACCCCAATACCCTGAGCTACAAGTGCAGGGAAAAAGCGTTCGCGTGTTGCAGCTTGACGACCTATCACAAAGGCACGCATCACTAACCACGTAAATAGAATTACTACAGCCACTACTCCGATGAAGCCAAGTTCCTCTGCTATTACCGCAAGAAGAAAGTCAGTGTGCGCTTCGGGCAGATAGTATAGTTTCTCCACACTCCCACCTATTCCGACGCCTTGCCATCCACCTCGCCCAAATGCGATCAAAGCGTGACTTAGCTGATACCCTTTTCCATAGGGATCATCCCATGGATCTATAAATCCGATAATTCGTTGCATGCGATAAGGCTCAAGCCAAATTAACGCCAGCAAGCCCACAAGTGATAACCCGATAATTCCACCAAACAGTTTTAGATTCATTCCTCCCAAAAATAAAACTGCCATCACAATAATGGTAATAACGACAAATGCTCCTAAATCTGGCTCACGAAGCAACAAAAATCCCAGCATCATCATTACCATCAGAATGGGAGCGAAGCCCTTTCTAAACTGGTCCAGGTACGCAGCTCTTCTAATCGTATAATTGGCAACGTACATCACTACGAATAATTTCATAAATTCAGAGGGCTGTAGATTTACAACAAATAATGATAACCAACGTCTGCTGCCGTTGACTTCATTCCCTATACCGGGAATCAATACCAGTACGAGTAATGTCATACCTAGCAAAAATGGATAAAGCGAGTATTTCTGCCATAACCTCATTGGTATCTGGAATGCAATCAATCCAATCAACAACCCCACTACTAAATAAATTCCATGACGAACAAGAAAGTAGGCTGCATAACCATCCGTTCCACGACTCGCCTCTGCTATAGAAATAGAGGCTGAATAAACCATAATTAGACCCAGGCTCAGTAACAATATTGCAGACCAGATCAGGGCCTGATCAAAATCAGGTATAACTTTCTGGTTGCTGATGCTAGCTTGATAAATCATCAATAGTGATCCAAAAACTATCTAGTGTGGGCTCTTTCTGCGGCTAACGTTTTTAGCTCTAAACTCTTAATTGCTGCAACGAAAATCTCAGAACGATGAACATAATTCCTGAACATATCAGTGCTGGCACAAGCAGGGGACATCAGTACAGCATCGCCCGCCTTTGCCAAAATAAAACTTTTTTGTACCGCATCTTCCATTGTTACTGCACTATGAAGTGGCACGCCACATCCATCCATTACGGCTGCAATTCTTCCTGCATCCTTACCAATCAAAACTACTGCTCGTACATACTTTGAAACTGCCTCTTTCAATGGAGAGAAATCCTGTTGCTTTCCATCACCACCTATAATCAATACTTTTTTTTGAGCAACGCTATTAAGAGCTGCAACTGTTGCACCCACATTTGTACCCTTCGAATCATCGTAGAATGTAATACCACTGAACGTTGCAATTTTCTCCATTCGATGAGGTAGCCCACCAAATTTACGTAAGACATGAAGTAATGGGCTATACGTTATTCCGACAGCATGACATAAAGCTAAAGCGGCTAAAGCATTAGCTACATTGTGTAAACCAGTAACTGCAAGCTCGCTGGTTTTTATTAGCCGAGTATTGCCTTGTACAAGCCAGGATTCATCGTCTATCAGTAAACCAAAATCATTTTCATTGGCCGGGGCATCCATACCAAAAGTTATCTGCTTCTTACCAGCCAATGCCATAGTACTTACAATAGGATCGTCACGATTCAATATCTGCACTACGTTTCCGTTATCAGTCTTCCCTGAAAATATTTTCGCCTTAGTAACGGCGTAATCATCCATTCCTACATAGCGATCAAGATGATCCTCACTCAGATTCAGAACCACTGCTGCGTCAGGATTAAGGTTTTGTGTAGATTCCAGTTGAAAACTTGAAATCTCTAAAACCCATGATTGAGGGAGTTTCCCAGAATCAACCCTCTGCATAAGTTTATCTAATACTGCTGGGCCTATATTCCCAGCCACTTCCGTGTCCCATCCTGCCTTTCTTAGCATTGCACCAACCATAGCTGCCACTGTTGTTTTTCCGTTGGAACCCGTAATCGCTAAAATTTTTGGCTTTGGAACATTAAATTTATTAAGTGCCAAAGCAAATAGCTCAATGTCACCAACAACAGGAACCCCACGTTTAATCGCCTGACTAACTAGCGGTATTGTTCGCGATATACCCGGACTGATAGCAATAAGGTCTATTCCCTTGAAAATTTTAGTTGGGAAAGGACCCGTGAATATCTGATCCGCAGGTATGACTTTCTCCAATGCACTAAGGCTAGGTGGTGCAGTACGATTGTCAGCCACACGAATATTTGACCCTATGCGTGATAACCACTTTGCCATGGATAATCCAGTTTCTCCCATTCCAAGTACCAAGATTGTCTTCCCATATAAATTCATCTCAGTTTCAGGGTAGCTAATCCAAGTAGCACTAACATCATAGTTATAATCCAGAACCGAACCACTACTTGGTTCTCCTTCCATCCTTTTAATTCAAAATGATGGTGCAGCGGTGCCATACGAAAAAGACGTCTACCTGTTAATTTGAATGAAGTCACCTGCAACATCACTGATAAGGTTTCTACTACAAATACACCACCCATAATAATAAGTACGATTTCCTGGCGCACAATTACGGTAACAACACCAAGTGCAGCACCAAGAGCCAGGGCGCCAACATCACCCATAAATACTTCAGCCGGATAGGCGTTAAACCATAAGAAAGCAAGCCCTGCACCTGCCAATGCACCACAAAATACGGCCAGTTCAGCTGCATGAGGAATATAAGGAATACCAAGATATTTTGCGAAAACTGAATGACCGGCCACATAGGCAAAGATCGCCAATCCGCTACTAATCATCACCGTCGGCATAATAGCCAGGCCATCCAGACCATCAGTTAAATTTACTGCATTACTGGTGCCTACTATGACAAAATAAGCCAGCGTTACAAATCCGACAACACCCAACGGTATTACGATTTGCTTAAAGAAGGGCACAATCATGCTGGTTTGTGCCGGAGAGTCTGAAGTAAGAGCAAGATAAGATGCAATGGTAATTGCAATTGCAGATTGCCAGAAAAATTTAACGCCGGCAGAAAGTCCTTTTGGATTGTTATATACTACCTTTCGGTAATCATCTATCCAACCGATTGCACCAAAACCTAATGTTGTTAACAGCACCACCCATACATAGCGATTACCTAAATCTGCCCACAATAGTGTGCTAATAGCAATAGACACCAATATCAATGCACCACCCATAGTAGGAGTACCGGCTTTGATAAGATGTGTTTGCGGACCATCATCACGAACCGCTTGACCAATTTTGTATGCGGTAAGTTTGCGTATCATGGTCGGACCAACAATAAAAGAAATCACCAGAGATGTCAGTGCTGCCAATAACGTTCGCAATGTAATGTAGTTGAATACATTAAACGCCCGGATATCGCTCGCTAACCATTGTGTAAGTTCTAATAGCATGTCTGACCTAACAGGGCTCTGTAACTTTGCTTTCCAATTCCAGTTTTAGTTAATTTGTTCATACTCTCTTTGCAGTTAACCATTCGATTTATAACTCAAATTTCCTGACTACCCGTTCCATTTGCATAAAACGAGATCCCTTTACCAACAACGTTACATTGGGAGCCAGTACTGCCTCAACTGCAGCTATAAGATCTTCAATATTTTTGAAATGCTGTGCGCCGACACCAAACTTCTTCACAGAATGAGCGCTTAATTTACCTAAAGTAAACAGTCTGTCTATACCAATAAGACGAGCTTCTTCACCAATACACTCATGAAAGTCCACTGTATTGTCACCAAGCTCACCCATATCTCCAAGAATCAGGACTTTTTCCCCGGGGGAATTGGCTAATACTGATAGTGCCGCTCGTACTGATTCTGGATTAGCGTTATAACTATCATCTATGATTGTTGCATCATGTTGACACTTCTTTTTCTGCAGCCGACCGTCCACCCCACTAAATAGTCCCAACCCGGATGCAATATTTTCCTTACTTATACCTATCGCAGTTGATGCTGCTGCTGCAGCAAGAGCGTTGTAAACATTATGTTTACCCGGGACTTTCAACTTTACTTCTATAGCGCCATCGGGAAGCTTTAATTTCATTTTGGTATCAGTCAAATTTAATTGATAGCACCCCCCCACTTTTACTTCCTTACTTAGCCCAAACTCAATTACCGGCCTACTGCCGGCAAGCCTATGCCATAACTGCACATTTGGATCATCCGCATTAATGACTGCTATCCCTAGCTTATCTAGTCCTTCAAAAATTTCACCCTTAGCACGTGCTACTGCCTCTACAGAACCGATCCCTTCAATATGCGCAGCACCTGCATTCGTTATCAGAGCAACACTTGGCTTTGCTAGTTGGGTCAAGTAAGAAATTTCACCGGAGTGATTCATACCCATTTCTATTACTGCATATTTATGCTGTTTACATAATTGCAGCAACATTTTCGGAACACCAATATCATTATTGAGGTTACCAGTGGTTGCAAGCACCTTGTTGCCATCCTTTCCAACAAGCTGAAGCAATATCGATGCAATCATTTCTTTTACTGTTGTCTTTCCATTACTACCTGTAACTGCAATCAGCGGTACATCAAAGCACCCCCGCCAATATGCTGCCAGCCGCCCTAACCCTAGCAGGGTATCTTTCACAATTATCATGGGAACCTTTGAATCCTGATTCTTCTTGATATCTGATTCTTGATTCACCATTGCAGCTACAGCACCTCTATCCTTTGCTTGGAAAACAAATTTATGCCCATCAAAGTTCTTTCCACTCAGTGCTATAAATAAATCACCACTTTTCACAGTACGGCTATCAGTACTTACTCCGGTAAAGAGCACATCCTCTCCACACCACTCTGCGTGTAACACACGAGCTGCTGCTTGTGCCATCATCATATTTGTTCCTGCACTTTGTTCGTTAATTCCTGCAAGATCAATTGCACCGCCTTCACATCACTAAAAGGAAATCTTTTTGTACCTATTTCCTGATATACCTCATGCCCTTTCCCTGCAATTAACACAACGTCTCCCTTACGCGCACCATGTAATGCTCGACGAATAGCTGCTTCTCTGTTTTCCTCAACAAGATGATTGACGCCTGCACCTGATACTATTGCATTAATAATGGTGCAAGGATCTTCGCTGCGCGGATTGTCACTGGTAATAATGGCTTCATCAGAGGATTTTGTTGCTATTTTCCCCATGAGCGCCCGTTTGTCTTGGTCGCGATCACCGCCGCAACCGAAAACACAAATTAACTTTGGTTTTTTATTTTTTATTTTTGAAATAGCTTTAGAGCTATTAATAACCTCATGAAGTGCTATTAATATTTTTTCTAAAGCATCTGGAGTATGAGCAAAATCTACAACTACTAATGGCAAATTACCACCGCCAAACTTTTCCATCCTACCTGGTATTGGTTGTACTTGTTGCAAAGATTTCACTGCATCTCTTAAACTGATACCACATGCTAATAAAGTGGAAATTACTGCCAGCAAATTGGATGCATTAAATTCTCCAATTAATTCTGTTTCAAATTTTATACGTTCATCTTCAAACTCAACATCAAACTCTAATCCCTGGCCGCTTACTTTAAGATTACGCCCATGAACCATTCTGAATTGTTTTGGATAACACTCTTTTATCCTCAGCTCTTTAAACCCATACCCAATAATATGTGTAATTCTGCCCGAAAGCTGTTTTATCAGTTCGACACTAAATGCATCATCAAGATTTAGAACTGAATATTTAAGTCCGGCCCAATGAAATAAGCGTGCTTTGGAAGCAGCATATGCCTGCATACTGCCGTGATAATCCAGATGATCATGTGATAAATTTGTAAACAATGCTACTGAAAATGTAGAACCATTTACTCTGCCTTGCTCTATGCCGTGAGACGACACTTCCATTACCATATACTGGGCACCATGTTTCAAAAAATTAGCCATTCTTTGCTGCAATAGAACCGGGTCTGGTGTTGTATTAATAGCAGGACGAAGTTCACCATTAAAACCATCTCCCAATGTACCCATAGAAGCAGTTTTTATACCCAAGTTCGTCAGAGCCTGAGCTATCCATTGAACGCATGATGTCTTACCATTAGTGCCGGTAACACCAATCAACCATAACTTTCCAGACGGATCCCCATACACATGACTTGCGATTGCGCCAACCTTAGCTCGTAATTTTGACACCGACAAATTAGGTGTGTGCCATTTCGAATTCCATTCAAAACCGTTTCGCTCCCATAAGATTGCATTTGCTCCCGCTTCAATTGCCTGCGGGATAAACTTGCGTGCATCGACCCTCTCTCCAACATAAGCTAGAAATGTATCTCCTGGTTTAACCATACGACTATCAGTGACAAGATTTTCAACATCGATACCCAGACCATTGAGTAAATGAGGATCAAAACTTACTTTTGATTTATCTTTAACCCCCGAATTCATACATCACCTTTTAATTCGGGTATTGCTGGTGATAAAACTGCTTTATTAATGGGTGCATCATGAGGCACATTCAAAATTCTTAATGCATTAACCATAACCTGGCTAAAAACAGGTGCAGCCACTTTACCTCCGTAATATTGTCCGGCCGAAGGTTCATCAAGCATCACTGCAATAATAAGACGCGGGTTGGAAGCCGGTGCGTAGCCTACAAATGAAGCTATATACTTATCTTTTGCATAACCGTTACCTTGTAACTTATGTGCAGTACCGGTCTTGCCTGCTACCCGATAACCATTAATTTGTGCAAGAGGAGCTGTTCCCCCGGGTCTTACCACCATTTCCAACATTTTACTCACAGCAAGAGCAGTCTTACGTGAAATTACCTGCTTACCAATTGCAGGCGTATCGATCTTTAGTAAAGATACCGGCTTCAATTTGCCTTCTTCTGAAAACAAAGTATAAGCACGTGCCAGCTGGAGCAGATTCACCGCAATTCCATGACCATATGACATCGTTGCTTGCTCAATAGGACGCCAAGTTTGGTATGGGCGAAGTTTTCCATTAACTTCGCCGGGAAACCCCGAGCCGGTAGATGTGCCAAAACCAGAGCGATTGAATGTTTCCCATAGTGTTTGTGGTGGTAATGTCAATGCAATCTTTGCAGAACCAACATTACTGGATTTCTGGATCACCTGCTCTACAGTCAGCGGACCTTCTCTATGTGAGTCCCTGATCGTTGCTCTGCCAATAGTTAGAGTTCCGGGAGCAGTCTGAAATATCGTATCTGGCTTTATCTCGCCTGCTTCAAGTGCCGCTGCTACTGTGAATGGTTTCAGCGTTGAGCCAGGTTCAAATACATCAGTCAAAACCCTGTTACGGGCTTTCCCGCCACTTGTTCTTGTCCTGTTATTTGGGTTGTAAGTTGGTAAGTTAGCTAACGCTAACACTTCTCCGGTCTGAGCATCCAGAACCACTATCTCTCCGGCTTTAGCTTTATTAATATCCATAGCACGCTTCAATTCTCTGTAAGCAAGATACTGTATTTTGCTATCGATAGATAAAGCTAAATCTTTTCCAGGCCTAGGCTCAAGGATACTTTCTACATCTTCAACAATACGTCCTTTCCTGTCCTTAATGACACGACGACTCCCAGACTTACCAGCCAAAGTATCTTGCCATCCTAATTCGATTCCTTCTTGTCCATTATCGTCTACATTAGTAAAACCAAGTATATGGGCTGTCATTTCGCCTGTAGGATAGTATCGACGAAACTCACGTTTAAGAAATATCCCGGGAATATTAAGCTCGACTACTCTAGCCGTAATATCCGGTGGTAAATGCCGTTTCAGATAAACAAAATCTCGCTTTTTGTTACCAATTCGTTTGCTAACTTCAGCAACATCCATCTTGATCAGTTCCGCCAGTTTTTTTAATTGGCTGTAAGTCGCATCCACGTCGCCCGGACTTACCCATACCGATTCAACCGGTGTGCTGATTGCAAGAGGCTCACCATGTCGGTCAGTAATCATTCCACGATGCGCACTTATCTCGATCACACGGCTATAGCGTGACTCTCCTTTCTGCCGTAAGAAATCATTGTGCATTCCTTGTAAATAAACTGCTCGCACAATTAAGCTAAAAAAACTTAGCAATAAAAAAATGGCTAATACTCGTGAACGCCATGCAGGTAAAATAATATGTGGCGTTGGACTGTGAGTCATAATTTTTGCTCATCCACGGAATCTGCTGAGTTGTCAGGTTCCATTAAGGAAATAACTTTAATTTGTGACCCATCCGGAACTCTCATTAACAGCTGCTTAGTAGCAATCTTCTCAATACGTGCCCGCATTGCCCAAGTGCTTTGTTCAAGCTGTAACTGACCCCACTCTACAGCTATACGCCTTGCATGTTCCTGCTCTTTCTCCAGTTCCATAAAAAACTTACGTGCTTTATGTTGTGAGGTCACAACACCCAGCGCGCAGGCAATAACGATCAGAGTCAAAAGAATATTCAGTCTAGTCACTTCAACTTCCTATAACTAAGATCATAGACCTCTATAACTAACAGGATTACCTGCTTGTGCAATGAAAAGTGCTGCGGTTACACAGATAACAGTGATTACAGATACTAATAATATTTCTTGTACAATATGTTTCATTTTTCTTTCCTCTGTAAAATAATTGAGAATAATTTTTCTCTAGAAATCATCGACATTTACCCTTTCTGCTACCCGCATGACTGCACTTCTAGCGCGCGGATTAACTACTACTTCGCTTTCTTTAGGGCGTATTGCTTTCCCAACTAAACGTAGTTTGGGGCGAGCAAGACGTTGCACGTCTTCGTCTCGTATTGGCAATCTACGAGGTAACTTATCGGGATATGATGCCTCCCTCATAAAGCGTTTAACTACCCGGTCCTCCAATGAGTGAAAGCTAATAACTACAAGCCGTCCACCTTGTTTCAATAGCCCCGTACATTCCGGTAAGGTCAACGATAATTCTTCAAGCTCCTGATTGAGGTAAATCCGTATGGCCTGAAAAGTGCGCGTCGCCGGATTCTGATTTTGCTTGCCCGGGCGTATGGCCTTTGCCACGATCTCGGCAAGTTGAAGTGTAGTATTGATAGGCTGCTGCGATCTTGTCGCAACAACTGCTCTGGCAATTTGCTTTGCAAATCGTTCTTCCCCATAATTTTTTATCACCTCCCTTAAATGCTTCTCAGAAACTGAAGCAATCCATTCCGTAGCAGTCCGTCCCTGACTCGTATCCATACGCATATCAAGTGGCCCATTTAAACGGAAACTAAACCCTCTTGAAGTATTTTCAAGTTGTAGTGATGACACCCCCAAATCCAGTAATACCCCATCTACCTGACACACACCCAACTCCTGTAGCTCCTGCTTTATTCGTGAAAATCTGCTGTGTGTAATATGAAAATTCGTATTTTTGATAGATTGCCCTTTGGTTACTGCAGACATATCCTTGTCGAATGCAATTAGCCTGCCGCTTTTACCCAATTTTTCTAATATCAACCGACTATGGCCACCAGAACCAAAAGTACCGTCAATATAAATTCCGCTTGGTTTGATCCTCAGCGCGTCCACTGCCTCCTGTAACAAAACCGTGACATGCATCTGAGTGTCATCGCCACAACATCACAGTGAGAAGCCATCAAGTTCAGGCGGAATGCTTCCGTCTTTTAATACCAGAGAATCCTCAATTTGCTGATTCCACTTTTCCTCTTCCCATAATTCAAGTTTTGCACCCTGTCCCACTAACACCACATTCTTAGTTAATCCTGCAAACTGACGTAAAGGTGGCGGTACTAGAATTCGCCCGGAACCGTCCATCTCTACGTCACTGGCGTTACCAACGAGAAGACGCTGCAAACTACGGGTTTGTGGATTAAAGCTGGAAAGACCATTTAGTTTCTGCTCTATTGGCTCCCAAGCAGGCTGGGGATAAACCAATAAACATTTGGCCGGATCGGCAGTAAGAACCAGATGGCCTGCACAAAAAGCTATGAGGCTTTCTCGATACTTCGTAGGTATAGCGAGCCTTCCCTTATTATCAAGATTAAGTTGTGTGACCCCACGAAACATATTGTCCCTTGTTGTTCCAGATAAAATTCCAAGCCCATGACTTGATTCAATTCAATAATTTTTCCCACTTTTTCCCACTAATGCCCACTGTAATTAAAAAATATAACCAAGTCAAGAGAAATTACGGGATTTTTGTTTATGTGACAAAGACTTAAGGAAAAATTCGGAGAAACTTCTTTGTATATAGGAATACACTATATAAATAAAAGAGATAGGACTTTAATTGAAGGTAATTTACAACTTCGTAAATCTTTGAGAGATATGGGGAGAAATAACTAACTTGAGCAAGTAACTGACTTGAGACCCCAGCCAAATAAGTATGGCAAATAAAACGATATTTTGTTTATTGTAACGCTTATTTTTATTCCAAAATAAGTGAAGCTGGCCGATAAGCCGGGTTCTGTCGTGGACAGTCATTCCTCTAGGCGCACGGTTACTCGTACGCTCAAGCAACCTACCCGCAGACTCAGCGAGCAACGTCAAAGTCTGCCTATTTGGTCTTGCTCCGGATGGAGGTTACCGCGTTTCACCGTAACTTAATACGCTCGTCTCTGTGGCCCTATTCCTCGCCTCACGGCGGCCGGCTCTTAACCGGCATCCTGCTCTTTGGAGCCCGGACTTTCCTCTCCCAATTTTTCATTACTGAAAAAAGGCAGCGACTGCCTAGCCAGCTTCGAATAAGATATTATCATTAAACTTGATGAGATTAAGACTTAAATTAGTAATACTAAATGAATAATGTCTTATAAGAACGCTGTAATAAAGCTTAAACGTAATGTCGATATACCCGAAAAATTTATTTCTCACAACTGGAAAGAACTTTTGACTCCGGACTGCATTTAAATCTGTATCAAATATGCCTATACACTTTGAAACTGATTACAGGTAGACTTTACTAATATTTATGGCTCTAACCCAATTTTGTTTCATGCCTTTTTCTCTTATCGGAGATAACCATAAAACCTACTAATCTAGCACCTACTTCATTTTCTAATTTCTTACTCGCAGAAACTAATCGCTGCGTCTCATGCGGCCTATGTCTGCCACATTGCCCCACTTATCGAATAACTATGTCAGAAGCTGACTCTCCTCGTGGACGTATAGCTCAAATGAGAGGCGTTGCCAGCGGACACATTCCAATAAATCTACGCTTTGTTCAACATATAGATCGCTGTCTTACCTGCCGCTCCTGCGAAGTGGTATGCCCTAACCATGTCGCATATGGTCAGTTAATAGACAAGACACGCTCTATGATAGCCACATCTATACCCGCATCATCAAATGGTAAAACATTAACTAAGAAGTTTTGGTTACGAAAATTAATAGAAAAAGAATTTATTGCCAAGCCTACACGTTTTGATAAATTGCGTTTACTTCTATTTTTTTACCAGAAACTTGGTCTGCAAAGGTTATTAAAAAAATCGGATATTCTAAAGAAAACAAAGCTTGCTGAGTTAAATGCACAATTGCCTAAAATCAATCTGCCTCGTACTTTTTCTAGTAAAACAGATATATCTAAATCCTGGGAAAAGATTTATCTACCGATTGGGAAACCTTGTGGCGAGGTTGGATTATTCCTTGGTTGTGTTGCAAGGCTTACAGATGCAGAAACAATCAATGCATCAATATACGTACTCAATCGTCTTGGTTATACAGTACATATACCATCCATGCAGACCTGTTGTGGCGCATTACATCAACATGGAGGTGATACAAAAACAGCGATGCAACTGGCTCAACAAAATGTAGAAGCTTTTGATGGACTAAATTTAAATACAATTATTACTACTAGCTCCGGTTGTAGTATACGACTTGCTGATTATTATTCTGATTTTTCTGCCAAAATAATAGACATTAGCAAGTTTCTGGTAACTGCAGACGGATGGCACGATATAAAGATAGCTCCATTGCAAGATAAAATTCTGGTACATGATCCATGTACCCTGCGTAATATTCTCCGTAGTTCAAAATACCCCTACGAATTATTGATGCGTATACCTGGAATACAAGTTACTCCACTCGCTGGTAATGACCAATGCTGCGGAGCTGCCGGAACATATTTCCTCGACCAACCGGTTATGGCAAAAGCACTACTAAATGATAAAATATCTGCAATAAGCAATGATACAAACTATCTGGTCACTTCTAATATTGGTTGCAATATGCATATTTCTAGCGCACTACAGAATACAATTCCAGAACTTGAAATACTACATCCGGTAACTTTATTGGCACGGCAGATGAATATGCCAACTTAATTATATTTCCAATTTGGAGATCTTCATGTTTAATATTGAAAAGTTTATTATTGGTTTCGATGGCGCCCTACGTACGCTCTTAGCACCCGCACAAACGATACGGACAGTTCCAGGGAAAAATTTTTCAGAAACTGAGCTTACCAAAGAAGAAAAAAATAAATCCTCAGCCTTAATGCGTATCAATCATACCGGGGAAATTTGTGCTCAAGCACTGTATCAAGGACAAGCGCTCACCGCCAAAGATGCCAAAGTTCAGCAAAGTTTAAATCAGGCAGCATGTGAAGAAACTGAGCACCTTGCCTGGACTGAGCAACGAATTGCAGAATTAGGTGGACGAAAGAGTCTTCTAAATCCTCTATGGTATGGCGGATCATTTTTTATTGGTGCGGCAGCAGGTATGCTCGGTGACAAATGGAATTTAGGTTTTCTTGCTGAAACAGAACGTCAGGTTGAAGCTCATCTGGCGAAACACTTACAGTCCTTACCAAGCCAAGACGAAAAGAGCCGTGCTATTGTTGCACAAATGCAAATTGATGAAGGAGGCCATGCCACCTCTGCCATGTCTCATGGCGGTATTGAGCTGCCAACACCTGTCAAGCTGGTTATGAAGCTAGGCTCGAAGGTGATGACTAAAACAACATATTGGATTTAACAAGAAGACCTATCCCCCCAGGATCTCATAATCATGAGATATTATTGCTGTTTTTCCTAGCATAATTGAGGCTGAACAGTACTTCTCTGCAGACAAATTGATTGCCCGTTCCACCTTCTGTGGCTTTAGATTATTTCCGGTTAAAATAAAATGATAACGAATGCGGGTAAATACTTTGGGATCTTCCTTTGCTCGCTCTGCCTCAATTTCCACTATACAATCACTAACTTCCTGGCGACCTTTTTTTAAGATCATCACAACATCTAAAGCAGTACAACCACCAGTCCCCATCAGCACCATTTCCATTGGTCGCAGCCCAAGATTCCTTCCGCCAATCTCCGGCGCCCCATCCATCAATACTGAATGACCGCTTTCCGCTTCACCCAGAAAGCTTACTCTATCTTTCCATTTAATACGCATTTTCATGACAGCCCTTATTCGTAAATTTCCAGGTATTATTTTACGCTGAATAATAAACTCTCTTTTTTTAGAAAAATAATTTTAGGATTTATCCGGAGCCGGAGTTAACCGGTACCATAGTATTCCAATAACTTCATGTATAAAAAGTCTGCTTTTCAAAAGTGCACTAGCAGATGGAATAAATGCAAATAAATTTTCCTTGCGCTGTGTCACATATGCGGTAGAAGCAGGTATAACTTTAAATCCGGCTTTCTCAAATTCCCTGATCGCCCTTGGCATATGCCAGGCATGAGTAACCAATGCAATGTGGGTAACTTTGTCTTTTCTTAGAACAGAGAAACTGTTATAAGCATTTTCACGGGTATCTCTTGAAGTATCCTCAGTCCATTTAACCGGAACATGAAATTCATTCTCCAGCACTGACTTCATTTGCCCCGCTTCTGAAGAGCCAGTACCCAGTAAATCACCCCCCGTCACTAATATCGGTTTTCCTGTGTGCCAATGCAAATACGCTCCATAACGAATGCGCTCTAATCCATACTGGTTTACTGTATGGCCACCATATTCCGGGGCCCCGAAATAGGTTCCGCCACCTAATATTACGATTGCCTGCACTTTATTAATTTCAGAACCAGATTCGGCTGGAGTTATTAAAGTTTGTAGTGCATTTTCTGCTACAATTGGAACGGATAATATATAAAACAGAATAAGTGTGGCAATAACCAGAAATTTACCCAGTACCGGACGACTATTCAAAAACAAGACTCCCACTGCACCTAAAACAATAAGACTTAATGGAGGCAATAAAAAAGCGCTTGCCATGTTTTTTAAAAACCAACTCATAATTCTAAGTTAAACTTATTTAAAATTTAATAACATAGCATAACAGCTTAATACTCTGATTCTCAGTGTGTAGAAAACAAAAAAGCCGACACGATTATGCGTCGGCTTTTTTTGATGTGACCCTGACTTACTTGAGAGATAAAATCCAGGTTACTAATGTTTTAATATCTCCATCACTAAGATTTATATTTCCACCCCTGGGCGGCATGGCAATTGTTCCCCAACGAAGCTTACCAGCGGCGGATCCATTCTTGACATTTCCAAACAAGCTAGCTGCAGCACCAGAATCACCCTTATACTTGGCAGCTACATCCTTGAATCCTGGTCCGACCAATTTCTTATCAACAGTGTGGCAAGTCATGCAACCACTACTTTTGGCCAGGTCCGGACTTGCTTGCGCGGTACCGACCAATAAAAGGGCTGATGCTGCAATTATTCCCATCCAAACAGCTTTCATATTTACTTTCTCCTAGCAAAGTGATTAAGAAGTTTATATTTTACCCTGAAGTTTGCACGTCTGTAACAATTCCTGCAAGTCACAAATTTCCGGTTTACATATAACGCCCTGACATACCCATGCGTTGACAGGGCCATGAGTCGGACAAGGTTTATTTAAATAAGGCGGCAGACCAACAGATTCCACTGGTAAAGAAAATATAAGGGTGTAAGGTGAAATGGTCTGTAGTGCATTACACCATTCAGTAAGGGCAGAAGCTTGACCACGAAGAATTACAATTTTTGGGGGAGACAGAATTTCCTCCAATGTAATCAACAGGCTACAGTAAGAACTGGCATGGGATGATATAGTAGGATAAAACGCATTCAATACCTTTTCTGCTGCCTGTATATAACGGGATTCTCCTGCTAGATAGCCTAACCGCTGTAAGGCACTTGCAGCCACTCCATTGCCTGAAGGTGTAGCGTTATCATGACCGGGCATTGGACGATGAATAAGTTTTTCATGATCATGGCTAGTGAAAAAGAACCCTCCTGTTTTTTTATTTTCAAACTGCTCTAGTATTACTTCAGCCAGTTCCAGAGAAAAATCTAAGTCAGACTGACGAAACTCAGCCTGCATTAGCTCCAGTAACCCATCCAACATAAATGCATAATCATCAAGGTATGCATTAAGATGCGCATTTCCACTTTTAAAGGTTGCTAACAAGCGCCCGTTTCTCCACAAAGTAGAGCGAATAAAATCTACTGCACGGGCAGCTGAATGTATCCACTCGTTGTTCCCCAAAATACGACCTGCACGAGCCATACCCCTGATCATCAGACCATTCCAGCTAGTTAAAATCTTTTCATCACGACCAGGATGTATGCGTAATTCACGCTCAGCAAAAAGTTTAATGCGTACTGATACAAGCTTTTCCTGCGCCTCTTTCTCACTAATACCTTCACCCTTAGCTACCTCTTCAAGTTCTTGGATAATCTCTAAATTCCAATATTTATCTTCAAATTTCGGGTCTTGTAATAAACCGTAATAAGGCGCAGCTACAGCGTATTCCTCCGGAGATAAAATATTTTTTATCTGATCACGATCCCAAACATAAAATTTTCCTTCTTTATTTTCTGAATCTGCATCAAGCGTTGAATAGTAACCGCCACCCGAATCCTCTAATGACTGCATTTCTCGCATCACCCATTTTGCTGTTTCCTCAGTAATTCTTTTAAACAGTGGATTTCCAGTTATTAACCAGGCATCAGCATAAATTCGTAACAATGGTCCGTTGTCATAAAGCATCTTTTCAAAGTGCGGGATTCTCCAGAACTGATCCGTACTATATCGGCAGAAACCACCACCCAACTGATCATAGATCCCACCTTTAGCCATTTTCTCAAGCGTATGTGCTGCAATTTGAAGAGCCTGTTTATCTTTGGTAACTATGTAACGGTGTAAACAAAATTCTAATTCTGATGTATGAGGAAATTTTGGTGCATTCCCAAACCCACCATACTTAGAATCAAAACTCTTCATTAATCCAACCAATGCCTGTTTCAAAGGCTGCTCTGAAAATGTAGGTACGGATGGACTCTTTGATGGCAGCATATTTGTAAATGAGTCCAACATTGAGCAACTCTGTTGCTCTATTTCTACGCCACGAGCATAGTAAGCTTCAGCAACACGAGGTAGTAAGTCTAGAAAGCCCAGCATACCATATCGTGATTCTTTAGGAAAATAAGTACCGCCAAAGAATGGTTTTTGGTCAGGGGTCAGAAATAAAGTTAGTGGCCAGCCACCATTACGCTGGGTCAGCATGTAATGAGCCGTCTGATAAATCTGATCAAGGTCAGGACGCTCTTCTCTGTCAACCTTAATATTCACAAAAAACTGATTCATCGCTGCAGCAACCTCTGTATCCTCAAAAGATTCATGTGCCATAACATGGCACCAGTGACAAGCGGAATAGCCTATAGAAAGAAGTATGGCCCTGTTCTCAGTATGAGCCAATGCTAACGCTTTCTTGCCCCATGGATACCAGTCTACGGGGTTATTAGCATGCTGCAGAAGGTAAGGGCTGGTTTCGTTGATGAGATGATTGGACATAACTTAGAATCTATTAAGTCATGATTAGTCCGTTGTCGCACCTATACTGGCAGTGGAAACTAACTTTGCATATTTTGCCAGTACCCCCCGTGTATAGCGTGGCTCAGGTGGCTGCCATTTCGCACGGCGACTAGAAATTTCTTCCTCGGACACATTTAGCTGTAACAGTCTGTTTTCTGCATCTATAGTGATTGAATCTCCCTCATGCACCAATGCAATGACGCCACCAACAAAAGCTTCAGGTGCAACATGCCCAACCACCATACCGTATGTGCCGCCGGAAAAACGGCCGTCGGTGATAAGTCCCACTGAATCTCCAAGCCCCTCACCAATCAGAGCTGAGGTAGGTGAGAGCATTTCACGCATACCCGGACCACCTTTTGGACCTTCATAGCGTATTACTACTATATCCCCGGGCTGAATTTTTCGCGCCACTATGGCGGTCATGCAACTTTCTTCTGATTCAAATATCTTTGCAGGACCAGTTATTTTTGGGACTTTTACTCCGGTAATTTTCGCTACACAACCCTCGGGAGAAAGATTACCCTTAAGTATGGCAAGATGTCCCTGTTCATACAAAGGATTATCCCATTGCCGAATAACATCCTGATCCTTACCCGGAATTGCGGGAATATCCTTCAGTATCTCAGAAACAGTCTGGCCACTAATGGTCAGGCAATCTCCATGCAGCAGATTATGCTCAAGTAATATTTTCATTACCTGAGGAATACCACCTGCAGTATGCAAATCGGTGGCGACATAGCGTCCCGAAGGTTTTAAATCACACAACACAGGAACTTTGCCACGTATTTGCTCAAAGTCATCAATTGAAAGCTCTACTCCCGCTGCATGAGCAATTGCAAGAAAATGTAATACTGCATTAGTCGACCCACCTACTGCCATAATAACGGCAATAACGTTTTCGATCGATTTCCTGGTGATAATGTCACGTGGCAATATTTGATTCTTAATCGCATCGACTAACACTTCTGCAGAACGAACGGCACTCATACGCTTTTCCTCATCTGTTGCTGCCATAGTTGAAGAGTAGGGCAGACTCATTCCCATTGCTTCAAATGCAGATGACATGGTGTTTGCAGTAAACATGCCCCCACAGGAGCCCGCACCAGGGCAGGCATGGCGTTCAATTTCAAGTAACTCTTTCTCGTCAATATTATTTGCAATGAATTGTCCTACTGCTTCAAAAGAACTGACAATAGTTAAATCACGTCCTTTATGTTTACCAGGTTTGATCGTGCCGCCGTAAACAAAAATGGATGGAATATTCATCCGTGCAATTGCAATCATTGCACCTGGCATATTCTTGTCACAACCACCAACCGTGATCACACCATCCATACTCTCTGCCTGTACTGCAGTTTCAATGGAATCTGCAATAACTTCGCGGGATACCAATGAGTATTTCATTCCCTCTGTCCCCATAGAAATACCATCGGATACGGTAATAGTGCCAAATATTTGTGGCATTGCACCTGCTTGCTTCAGTGCCTTTTCAGCGTCTGTCGCCAGCTCATTTAATCCCATATTACAAGGTGTGATAGTAGAAAAACCGTTAGCTACACCTACTATGGGCTTATCAAAATCTTTGTCGCCGAAACCTACAGCTCTGAGCATGGCACGATTTGGGGAACGTTGCGTACCTTTGGTAATAGCCTGGCTACGCTTGTTATCTGACATGATTTCTCCTAGGAAGTATAGAAATTTATAGCTGCAAGCTCTCTCTCGCATGTGTTTAGCATTGTAGAGAACACGCTTGCCGTATAATCTATATTTTACAGTAAATAAAGCTGAGACCTATGCTCGTTCATCCACAGTTTGATCCTGTTGCCATTTATCTTGGACCACTTTCTATTCACTGGTACGGACTGATGTATCTACTCGGATTTATACTGTTCATGCTGTTGGGACGTTATCGTATCAAACATAATCCGAAAACAGCATTAAATAACACAATACTTGATGATCTTCTATTTTATGGAATGCTCGGAGTAATACTCGGTGGTCGTTTAGGGCATGTGCTTTTTTATCAATTCGATTACTATTTGCAGCAACCACTAGAAATCTTTGCGGTTTGGAAAGGTGGCATGTCATTCCATGGAGGCTTTCTAGGTGTTATTACCGCAATGGCAATATTGGCGCGTAAATACAAATTACAATGGCTGGCTGTCACAGACTTCATTGCACCACTAGTGCCATTAGGACTGGGTGCAGGTCGCATAGGTAATTTTATTAATGCTGAGCTATGGGGGCGGCCAACCGATGTATCCTGGGGGATGGTGTTTCCCAATGTGGATACACTCCCCCGTCATCCTTCCCAAATTTATGAGTTTGCACTTGAAGGTGTAGTATTTTTTGTGCTGTTATGGGTTTATTCAGCAAAACCAAAACCAGTTGGTGCTGTCTCTGGAATGTTCCTGATTGGCTATGGCGTGTTCCGTTCAGTTTCTGAATTTTTCCGTGAACCTGAAGATGGCTTCATGGGTGTACTTACACTGGGCGTTAGTATGGGGCAATGGCTTTCACTACCAATGATCATTGCAGGAATATGGATGATAGCTTGGGCTAATAACAAACAGAAAAACTAAATAAATTCAGAAGCTAAAATCTAAAATAAGATTTATTATGCCACTACGTCACCAGTACAATTTTTCCGGTTACTCTACGCTGTAGTATGTCATTGAGAGCCAGATCTGCCTGTTCTAAGGGATAAGTTTTCGAGACCAGCGGATTTAACCTGCCTTGTAAAAACCATGAAATTAAATCTTGTAATACATAAATATATGTTTCTTTTTCTCGTCGAATAAAATCACTCCAGAATACGCCAATAATAGAATTACCCTTAAGCAGCGGAAGATTTAAAGCAATCTTGGGAATTTTCCCGCTGGCAAAACCCATTACCATGTATCTCCCTTTCCAGCCAGTGCAACGCAATGCCTTCTCTGTGATCTCACCTCCGACAGGATCACAGACAACGTCTACTCCCTTACCATTCGTAATTTTACTAATAACAGAACGAAAATCCTGAGTAGAATAATTGATTAATTCATCTGCACCAGATTTCTTGCACACCATTAGCTTGTCATCAGTCGAAGCTGAAGCGATAACTCGTGCACCCATTACTTTTCCAAGTTCTACTGCTGCAAGTCCCACTCCACCTGCAGCCCCAAGCACTAGCAGTGTCTCTCCGGATTCAAGTTGGGCTCTATGTTTAAGTGCGTAATAAGAAGTTCCATATGTCATGATAAAAGCTGAGGCAATTTTAAAATCCATCCTCTCTGGTATATGAAAAATCTTATCAGCCGGCACTGCCACTTCTTCAGAAAAGCCTCCGCTTCTGATAAAAGCAAAAACACGATCTCCGACTGCAATGCCACTGACACCCGAGCCCACCTCTTTAACTACACCGGCAATTTCAGCTCCTGGTGAAAATGGTAAATCAGGCTGATACTGATACTTACCTTGAATAATTAAAGTATCCGGGAAATTGACACCACAAGCTTTTACACTAACGATTACATGTGCATTATTTACCTTTGGTGAAGGGATATCTTCAACTACGAGGCTTTCAGGCGAACCAAACCGTTTACATAAAACTGCTTTCATTTTATCTTACCAAGACTCTCAGAAATTAAGTGTGATTATTTATTTTAATACTATTCTACGATATAAATCGTAGCACATTATTATTACTGTCTATGCGTCTTATATAACTCATTCTTGAGATATTAATCTGTGAAACCGCTATACTTATACTTTCAAAGTTTAAGTACTAAATGAGTAAGAATTGGAGATTTACATATGTCAAAAAATAACGTTGATACAAACAATGAAGTAACATCTGAAACCAGTGCCATTTGGAAAAACCATGTCTCTGCTCCTAATACTCCTGATGGCTTTACCTTAAGAACCACATTCCCCGCCAATCCTGATGGAGTTGAAGTAATGTTAGAAAAATGGGAGGCAGGTACAGAAGAACCACCACATTCACACCCAGGTGATGATATGACTGTTGTCATTGAGGGAAAAATGTCTATCCAGTTCTTTACAAATGGATCGACTGGACTCGTTCCTGACGGAGACCGCATTTTTTTAAGTAGAGGAGAAACTGGTTATATTAATGGCGGAAGAATTCATGATGCTAAATACATCGAGAAATGTAAACTTGTGTACATTCATGATAAAGCCTTCGGCTTTACAGCACATAATTAATCAATTACCAGAACAATAAGTCAAATCTATTATTTTGGGGGGTCGAAATGTTGAAAAAACTTTTGCTCTTGTTGATGGTTGCTGTGCTAGCTGCCTGTCAGACAGTTAATACGACTGGTGGCGGCAGGGTTGGCGTCAACCGTACACAATATATGTTTAGTGGTCTGTCAGAAAGACAGGTACAAGCCTCTGCAGCTACAGCTTACCAACAGGAGATAACAAAAGCTAAGCAGCAGGGCATGCTGAATCAGGATAAAAAACAATATGCCCGAGTTAGAATGATCGCAAATCGATTAATTCCTCATACAGCAGTTTTCCGTCAAGATGCACTTAGCTGGGCCTGGGAAGTAAATGTCCAGAACAACGATCAGTTAAATGCATACTGCATGCCAGGCGGAAAAATTATGGTCTACTCAGGAATTATACAAAAGCTAAATCTAAGTGATGATGAGCTTGCTGCTGTTATGGGCCACGAGATTGCCCATGCACTTCGTGAGCATGGACGCGAGCGTATGTCACAACAAATGGGTCAACAAGCTATTGTGGGTGTAGGTGCAATAGCGTTAGGGCTGGGTAAACAAAGTGCTGATCTGGCAGGCATGGTTGCTAATGTAACTTTTGGCCTGCCACATAGCCGTACCAATGAAACCGAAGCAGATATAATTGGTCTTGAGCTTATGGCCCGTGCTGGATACAATCCAAATGCAGCTGCTAACGTATGGAGAAAAATGGGAGCAGCATCCAAAAACAGCCCGCCCGAATTTCTCAGTACTCACCCTTCTGGTCCATCACGTATTAGAGATCTAAATCAAAATGTACCCAGGGTAATGCCTTTATACCAAGCAGCAAAAAAATATTAATTTATAATTTGAAAAACTATTAGATTATTTGTAATATGTAATAGATTGGTACTAACAATTTATTACTAGTGAGACCAGGAGAAAGTTATGCCCGACACACACTTAAACCACGACCATGTTCATGGCATCAATTGTGGGCATACTGTAGTTTGTCATGAAAATCATGTTGATTATCTACATGATGGTCATTTACATCATCAAGGTAAAGACGGAGTAATTGAAGAACATATTTTAGAAGTGGCGGCGACCAATCCTGCTGTATGTACAGGAGGCCATATATGTAGTGACCATTCTTCTGATCACATTCATGGCCCCAGATGCGGCCATGAAGCAATCCCACATGGAGATCATGTTGACTACCTCGTTAACGGCCACTTACATCACCAACATAATGGCCATTGTGACAACCATGGCCCCGTCTTCTTCAAATAGTTCTTTTATTCACTTTATATTTACTAATAAGTGAATAAGCTCTTTCATGAAGAGCGTCAGACTTTACTCGGATTATTAGAAAATAATCTTTTCATGCGTACTACTCGTATGAGTTTAATGTTAGTTTTGATTTCTATGCTTTCTGGTTGCTGCTGTCTTTGGTATGTGGCTGTAGATGAACCTGAAGTTTATAGTAAACAAAAAAGCAAGGTTAAAACTAACCCAGTACAGAACCCGGTTTCCAAGGAAAAAGATGCTATAGAAAAAACCAAATAAAATGTTTCCCGTTTTAATTGTATATATTACAAAACTCTAAATAATGGCCCTATCAGCCAAGTATTTTCCAAATCATACTTTCCCCTGCCCGTAATGGAACTAAGGTTTCTCCTGCAAATGTAAGCTCCGGTGGCACGTTCCAGCTCTCCTTTGTCAGTGTAATACTGTCTCTATTCCGTGGTAATCCATAAAAATCTGCACCAAAACAGCTAGCAAATTCTTCTAATTTTCCCAGAGCACCTGCCTGCTCAAAAACTTCTGCATAAAGTTCAATAGCTGCATGAGAAGTATAGATGCCGGCACAACCGCAATCAGATTCTTTAGCACTTTTAAAATGAGGAGCACTGTCAGTTCCAAGAAAAAATTTTGGATTACCACTGATGGCGGCTTCGATCAGCGCCAGGTGATGAACTTCACGCTTAAGTACTGGCAGACAATAGTAGTGTGGATGGATTCCGCCTTGAAATATAGCATTACGATTGAAAAGCAAATGATGAACAGTAATGGTCGCACCAATATTTTCCGATGCCCCTTTAACAAATTCTACTGCTTCTTTGGTAGTAATATGTTCAAACACAACCCTCAAACTTGGAAAGCGCCGGGTTATCGGAACCAGTACTCTATCAATAAAAGTTTTTTCTTTATCAAAGACATCTACTTCAGTGTCATTTATTTCACCATGCACTAACAAGGGCATATTTTCCTGCTCCATAGCTTCTAGCACAGAAAAACACTTGGCTATATCAGTAACTCCTGTATCGGAGTATGTAGTAGTACAAGCAGGATAGAGTTTCACACCGTGAATCATGCCACTTGCTTTAGCTTTCGTAATTTCAGAACATTTCGTATCATCAGTAAGATACAACGTCATCAACGGTTCAAATTTAGTCCGTGTATTTGCTGCCAGTGCAGAAGAAATACGTGAACTGTACGCTAATGCTAATTCAGTTGTTATTACTGGTGACTCGAGATTAGGCATTACAATAGCGCGGGCAAATTGCCTTACAGTGTCAGGTAGCACTGCTCGCATTTGCTCACCATCCCTAAGATGTAAGTGCATATCATCGGGGCGAGTAAGAGTAATAGTGTTCAAATTTATATATGCTGTAATTGTTTCTTTTGTAAACTACAACAGTATTCTAGCATGGTGTTATTTTATAGCTTTGGAGCCCGCATACATTGTGCTGATATTAGAGTAGCTGTTTGCTTTTTTTAGAAAGAGCCTTCCTTGACGAATAAGAAATGTCTAACTACTATTGATACAAGAAATTTACCATTGGAACCTATAATGTTAGATACAAAAACTGATAATCGTGAGAGTCTGGCTCCTGAATTACAAACCTCTGGTTGGATCAACACATCAGAATCAATCACACTTGCCTCATTAATTGGAAAAGTAGTGGTACTACATTCTTTCCAAATGCTCTGTCCGGGTTGTGTGCAAGTTGGTATTCCGCAAGCACAAAAGATTTACGAGGAGTTCGATTCAGAAAAAGTTGCTGTAATTGGTCTGCATACTGTCTTTGAACATCATTCTGTTATGGGCCGGGAAGCGCTTGAAGTGTTTGTTCACGAGTACCGGCTTCGCTTTCCAATTGGTATCGACAAGTACGGTGACCACGACCAGAGATTGCCGCTAACCATGCGCGCGTATCAAATGCAAGGAACCCCGACTCTTATTCTAATCGATAAAGCAGGAAAATTGCGTTTACATAAGTTTGGCCATATAAGTGATCTAACGCTTGGATACTCGATTGGAACATTACTATCCGAAAAAATTGTATCCGCAGAAATACCTGTAGGATCACAAACAAATACTGATATTTGTGATGAGGATGGATGTAAAATCTGAGCCGGACATATCAAAAGTTTAAGGAATTCAAAAATTCGTTTTTACTTCTAACCAAGAAACATTTTATAGGCCGGATTTTTACTCTCATCCCAATAGCGGTAACCAAGCTGACCAAGAAATCCTTTAAATTTAGCGTGATCTCCGGGCGGCACATCCATACCAACTAGCACACGACCATAATCAGTACCATGATTACGGTAGTGAAATAAGCTAATATTCCAGTTATGACTCATACTATTTAAAAATTTCATCAGTGCACCGGGGCGCGCAGGAAATTCAAAGCGATAAAGAATTTCATTTTTTACTCCACTGGCATGTCCCCCGACCAGATAACGTATATGTAGTTTTGCCATTTCATTATCACTAAGATCCTCAGTATGTAAGCCATTTTTTTCCAGGATTTTGATCAATTTTTCTGTCTCATTACGATTCCGAACTGATACTCCAACAAATACACGCGCTTCTTTCGGATCATCATAGCGATAGTTAAATTCAGTAATACTTTTTGTTCCCAGCATGGCACAAAATTTCTTGAAGCTGCCCGGCTTTTCAGGAATAGTTACTGACATCACTGCTTCACGTTGCTCACCTATTTCAGCCCGTTCGGAAACATGTCGTAGCCGATCAAAATTCATATTAGCGCCAGAGGTCACTGCCACCATAGTTTTACCCCGAGACTCCTCCCGACTGCAATATAGTTTAGCTCCAGCGACTGAAAGCGCTCCCGACGGTTCCAGCATAACGCGTGTGTCTTCAAACACATCCTTAATAGCGGCGCAAATGGCATCAGTATCAACCAGAATAATTTCATCTACTAGTTTGCGACAAAGTCGGAAAGTTTCTTTACCTACTTGTTTAATCGCTACGCCATCAGCAAATACTCCCACTTGAGCAAGTTTAACGCGGCGACCTTTTTGTAATGACAGGTACATTGCATTTGCATCGACAGGCTCTACCCCAATAATCTTTATTTCCGGATGTAATCTTTTTATATATGCAGCAATGCCAGAAATAAGCCCGCCACCACCTACTGGCACAAATACAGCATGAATAGGTCCGGTGTGCTGACGCAAAATTTCCATCCCTATGGTTCCTTGCCCGGCAATAACGTCAGGATCATCATACGGATGAACAAAGGTTAATTTCTTCCGTGTTGAAAGCTTCGTTGCCTGAGCATAAGCATCGTCAAAAGAGTCTCCATGAAGAACTATATCTGCCCCATAAGCTTCAACCGCTTGTATTTTAATTTGTGGCGTGGTTACCGGCATTACAATTGTAGCTTTACAATTTAACCGCTGCGCTACTAATGCCACTCCCTGTGCATGATTTCCGGCAGAAGCTGTCACAACACCTCGTTTAAGTATCTCAGGAGAAATCTTACTCATTTTGTTATAGGCCCCGCGCAGCTTAAATGAGAACACCTCCTGCATATCCTCACGCTTCAGTAGCAACTGATTATTTATACGTTTAGATAAGCCTAGCGCAAGTTCTAACGGGGTTTCTATTGCCACATCATAAACTTGGGCAGTAAGAATTCTTTCAAGATAATCAGTATTCATTTGTACGAAAATTTAAGGAATCATAAATATAAAAGAATTTTAGCATGTCAGAGCCCATGCTTAGTATAAGAGTTAATTGTTAAAATCTTCAGATAGAGCTATTCTAATAACTGAGACATACTATTTATGCATAGGGAAGCCATGACCCAGACACAAGATGAACAAAAACGTGAAGTTGCCCAGGCTGCTATCCAGCACATTCCTATAGGCAGTATCGTAGGAGTAGGGACGGGCTCCACCGCGAATTATTTTATAGATGAACTGGCTAAGATCAAGCATAAAATTGATGGGGCAGTAGCAAGTTCTGATGATACAGCTCAGCGACTCAAAAACCACCATATTGAGGTGCTAGATCTAAATAACGTCAGTGATATACCCGTCTATGTAGACGGGGCGGATGAGATTACCGAACATTTACATATGATAAAAGGAGGCGGGGGGGCATTAACAAGAGAGAAAATCGTTGCTGCAACAGCAAAAAAATTCGTTTGTGTTGCTGACCAGAGTAAGCTGGTAAGCGTGCTAGGAGCGTTCCCGTTGCCAGTAGAAGTCATCCCGATGGCACGTAGCTATGTTGCACGAAAAATAGTACAGCTAGGTGGCCATCCTGTTCTACGTGAAGGGTTTATTACTAACAATGGAAATGTAATTTTAGATGTACATGGTTTAAAAATTCTGAATCCGACCGAACTAGAGATGGATCTCAACCAGATAGCCGGTATCGTAACAAACGGCCTGTTTGCAAAGCGTGGCGCCAATGTGTTACTACTTGGCTCTGATAACGGTGTTCGTACTATAAATATATGATTTGAGATATAACAGAATTGTCACAATTTGTGTATATTATTAATATAATTTTTCTCAGTAATTTAAAGGTGTGGAATGGCAAGCAGGAAACATATATCTAAACAATTTGATGCCGATCTTAAATCGGTACGAATGAGTGTGCTAAAAATGGGCGGCATGGTTGAAGAGCAGATCGAACATGCTGTTAAAGCACTTACTACGGCAAATCAAGATTTGATGGAACAGGTTGTAGCCGATGATCACCGTGTCAACGAAATGGAAGTATCAATTGATGAAATTTGCAGCCAGATCATTGCACGCCGACAACCAGCTGCCGGTGATCTACGTATGATCATAATGGTAATCAAGATTATTACCGATCTTGAGCGTATGGGTGATGAAGCTGCAAAAATTGCGCGAATGGCACAACTGATTTATGCCGATGACCGTATTCACAAACCCCGCTTTCACGAAATCAGACATGTCGCTAATATTGCAATGGAGATGCTGCGGAAATCATTGGATGCTTTTGCCCGTCTTGACGTAGCAGAAGCGGCTCAGGTGGCTCGTCAGGATGAATTGGTAGACGAAGAGTTCCGTTCCATTATTCGCCAACTTGTTACTTTTATGATGGAGGATCCGCGTAATATTTCTTCTTCAATAGAGATTCTGTTTGCTGCAAAAGCCATTGAGCGTATCGGAGATCATGCAAAGAATATGTCTGAATATGTAATCTATCTGGTAAAGGGAAAAGATGTACGTCATGTAGGCATCAAGGAAATAGAGCGTGTAGCTCAGAAATAAGCAGTCCGGTTACTACAGTAATAAATATTAAGGTACAAATAATTTACTTATATTTGCGCTAGTAAAACTTAGTAGGCAGGGTTAATATGGAACTTGAATCACTTTTAAGTACACCTGAGAGAGATTAATGAGGTAATTTTGACTACCACAATTCCTATAACATCACGTGATTATGACAATACACATGTTGTAGAGCGCCCTGATGGCTTTTACTGGTATCATGAAAGTGAAAGCGACAAAGTATTCGGCCCCTTTCCCACCCTACTTGAAGCTACACAAGATATGGAATATAACGCTGAATCGGATTTTGAGCCCGGAGAAACCCTAGAACAGGCAGAAGACGAGATCGGTGTATCCGGCTGGATTGACCCTGAGACTGGGGAGCCGGGAGAAGAAACACACCACCTTGAAGATTAATTAAATTATTACTGGTTCTGTACAATTCACTAAATTATTAACGTGCTTTTGAAAGAGGGCTGTATTTAAATCAGGAATCAGATTTGTTGGCAGAAGTAATGATGGCAATAACTTGAAAATACCAGAATAGTTACCCAGCAAACTGTGAACCAAAAACCATCATGTAACAATTCGTGACCAATCTCACTTTTTTTGCTTAAAATTTTCATGAACTACCGCGAAGAACAAGATAGTATGGGCATGGTGAAAGTACCTGCCAAAGTACTGTGGGGAGCACAAACACAGCGCTCTCTACATAATTTCAAGATCTCAGATGAGAAAATGCCATATGCATTAATAAGTGCGCTTGCCCTGGTTAAACGCGTTACCGCTAAAGTAAATAATGATTTGGGGCTACTCAGTACAGATAGTGCCGCTGCTATCATCCAGGCTGCTGATGAAGTAATCGAAGGCCGCCATGAAAATGAATTCCCATTGGTAGTATGGCAAACCGGATCCGGCACACAAACAAACATGAACATGAATGAAGTACTGGCAAACCGTGCTTCTGAACTACTCGGCGGTAAACGTGGTGCAAGTCGTAAGGTTCACCCCAACGATGAGGTAAACAAAGGACAATCATCTAATGATGTATTTCCAACTGCAATGCATATTTCAGCAGTGCAAACTATTGAATATAGGTTAAAGCCTGCTATTTGTGCACTACGTCAGACTCTTGATACTAAGGTAACAGAATTTTCAAGCATCATAAAAATCGGGCGCACGCATTTACAAGATGCCACACCACTTACTTTAGGGCAGGAATTCTCAGGTTATGTATCGCAACTTGATCATGCGATGGATCACCTGGAGTCATCTCTTCCCCATTTATGTGAATTGGCACTTGGTGGTACAGCTGTGGGTACAGGCCTAAATACTCATTCTGAATTCTCTGAAAGAACAGCAGCAGAACTGGCAAAACAAACAAACCTGCCATTCATCACTTCGCCTAACAAATTTGAATCATTAGCTGCAAATGACGCACTGGTTAATGCACATGGCACACTTAAAACCCTTGCCGTATCTTTGATGAAGATTGCTAATGATATTCGCTGGCTGGCATCTGGCCCTCAATGCGGTATTGGAGAACTGAAAATTCCTGAAAACGAACCAGGCAGCTCCATAATGCCAGGCAAGGTCAACCCTACTCAGTCAGAGGCATTGATCATGCTATGCTGTCAGGTTATGGGTAACGATGTGGCTATCAATATGGGCGGGGCTATGGGGAACTTTGAACTCAATGTGATGAAACCACTCATAATCAACAATTTCCTACAAAGTGTCCGCCTGCTATCAGATGGAATTATGAGCTTCAACAAAAACTGTGCGGTGGGGGTAAGAGCTAATGTTGAACATATTAACAAGTTAATGAATGATTCACTAATGCTGGTAACAGCACTTAACCCGCATATCGGTTACGACAAAGCAGCTGATATTGCTAAAAAGGCATACACTGAAGGTACAACCTTAAAAGAAGCGGCGGTTACATCAGGTTATATAACGGCGGAGCAATTTGATGCATGGATAAAACCAAAGGATATGGTGTGAAATAAGTAGGATAATGTTAAAAATCTGGTCCGCTTTTAAAGCAATAATTATCTCTTGCTGTTACCCCATGCTGATCTAAATCCAAATTAATAGCATTGTTTGCTGCTATACACTTTACTAAGTTATACGTAGTATAGATATCAAAGAGTGAAGACTGTCTCTCAACCTCCTGCAACTACTACTAAAGCCACCTTTATTCTCAACAGTAGCGCAAGTGCCTCATCCTAAGGAAACCATTAAGTGACAATAAACTACTAGTATCCTCTGCTAATACTGGAAATACTCAATGAAAAAATTTATCTCTAATGTCCTCCTAAAGTTCACAATTAAATATATTAATAACGTAATGATAGTGAGATTGTGAAACAAATGAACGTTAGCATGAACTTTATGTATGCACTGATTCTGGTATATTGCATATTCTGATGTACTACAAAAGCACACCGGGGAGAAGACAATGAGCCATATACAGCAAGAACAAGAAGCTTCCATGCTACAAGCGGAAATTGAGATACTTATGAACGAACGTCAAAATTTACTCAAAACAACTGGCGCAGCAGCAGTGTTCATCGCTAATCTGGACTGTAGCAAATTGCCGGAAGGAACTTATGAAGCTGCTGAAATGCTGTCCAACTGTCTGAATGACCTGTCTGAAGAAACCTTGCGCGATGCGCTAAACAAGGTAAAAGCAGAATTGGCTTTAGACTAATGAGACGAGAATGGCGAGAATGGCTACAACGCCGACATCAGCCCCCATTACCACCTAAAGTTGGTCTTATTCTTACTGGTGGAGGTGCTCGTGCAGCCTATCAGGTTGGCGTACTACGTGCAATTGCCTCTATGCTACCGGAAGGCTCACGCAACCCCTTTCCAGTAATATGCGGCACCTCTGCAGGGGCAATAAATGCTGCAAGTCTCGCGGTTTCAGCCAGAAATTACCATGAAGGAGTACGACAACTTGTAGGAGTATGGGAAAATTTTCATGTTGATCAAGTTTATCGCTCAGACCCTATCGGAGTTTTGTACAATAGTATACGGTTACTATCCTCAATGGCATTTAAAAAGCATGGTGCAATATCTCTTCTGGATGATTCACCTCTAATAAAATTACTTAGGAATAGACTGCCTTTTCGAGGTATTCAGAAAAGTATTAATTCTGGTGATTTACATGCATTAGGTATCACTGCATGGGGCTACACATCAGGCCAGTCGGTTACATTTTATCAAGCGGCAAAAGATATAAACGCTTGGGACCGTGAACGTAGACTTGGTGTCTCAACAAATATCGGAGTTGAACACTTAGTAGCTTCTTCTGCTATTCCCTTTCTTTTTCCTGCAACGAGAATAAATCGTGAATACTTTGGTGATGGCTCCATGCGCCAACTTGCCCCGATAAGTCCGGCACTACATTTAGGTGCAGAGCGGGTACTTGTGATTGGGGTCCACGACACACTACCTATACAACCAGACCGTACTAAGATGGCCGGTTATCCGCCAATGGCTCAGATAGCGGGGCACGTCATGAACAGTATTTTCCTTGACAGTCTGGATGTAGATTTAGAACGTTTGCATCGTATTAATGAAATTATCCAGCTCATTCCAAGACAGGTGCTAGAAAACAATACCATGCAACTACGTCCAGTAGAAACAATGGTAATTTCCCCAAGTGAGGAAATCAATAAAATTGCAGAACGTTACTCGCACTCTCTTCCACTAACTATGCGTTTAGCATATCGTGCTATTGGAGCGATGGGACGTGACGGCTCTACACTATTAAGTTATTTACTGTTTGAAAAACCATTCTGCCGGACATTAATAGAATTGGGCCACCAGGATACAATGGCACGCAAAGATGAAATTCTGCAGTTTATTGGAGCTGATGATGAAAGCCCGGCGGATATTTGATTATAGCGAAGTTACCGTTTAAACAATTGCTATGGTATTAAGGACTAATATACATTTGTACCATAATAATTTATATTTTTAGAGATTGATGAATGGACATCTCTAGCCCGCAATTCTGGGTCGCGGTATTACAAATTATTGCTATTGATATTGTACTTGGTGGTGATAATGCAATTGTAATAGCGCTTGCCTGTCGACGATTACCGAAAGAACAACGTAACCAAGGTATCTTTTGGGGTGTATTTGGTGCTATTGCCCTACGTGTAATCCTAATTTCATTTGCACTTACTTTACTGGCGATTCCATTCCTGAAAATTATCGGTGCTCTGTTGCTGATTTGGATTGGAGTCAAGCTACTTCAGCCTGAGCCAGAAAATGGTACACATGAAATAAACGCCAGTACAACATTGCTGGGCGCAATAAAAACTATCATTATTGCTGATGCTGTAATGAGTTTAGACAATGTCATTGCGATTGCCGGTGCAGCCAAAGACAGTATTGGTTTAGTAATTTTCGGCTTGCTAATAAGTGTACCTATTATTGTCTGGAGCAGTAAATTGGTAATGAAACTGATGGACCGTTTTCCAATTGTTATCATAATTGGTGCGGGACTGCTCGGCTGGATAGCTGGTGATATGGCAATAAGCGATGCAATTATCAATGAATGGGTGAATATCAATGCAATCTTTTTACACTGGTTGTCACCAGTTTGTGGTGTACTTGTAACAGTTATAACCGGAAAATGGTTGGCAGCTAAATCCCTAAAAAAGAAAACACCTATGGTTGATCTGGTAAAAGACATAGATAAACCTTAAAGAGGTATAACCACGATCATGGGAGAAAATAGTTATGCTGAAATTTTTGTTAGCAGTGGATGGGTCAGAGACTTCCAATAAAGCAGTATTTAATTTCATCAAACTACTCGATTGGTACAAAGAAATACCAGAAATTCATTTGTTGAATGTGCAATATCCATTGCACGGAAATGCCCCCATACTTATTGATAAATCACGTATTAACGAATATCACCAAGAAAAAGGAATAGAAGAGTTACAAAGAGCACGTGAAATAATGGATAAGGCCGAACTTAACTACCATTTCCACATTACTGTGGGCGATCCTGCAGAAATGATTTTGCGTTACGGAACAGAAAATCAATGTAATCTGATTATAATCGGACCACGTAAACTAGGAGCAGTAAAGAGTTTGCTGCTGGGCTCAGTAACCGGTAAAGTAATGCACCATTCAAATATACCAGTACTACTAATAAAATCGTAAATAATTAATAGTAAAGATTAAACGTGAATGTTCGATATAAATCTGGTTAGGTGAGTTATTTCCTTTTAATCTATCTGGGCTCGGTTTATAAAGATGCTTAGATATGGGATCATTTACTGGTAAGTCGGCGCTCAAATACCATTGGACAAATATACCGTATTAAAGTACAGATTCTTATGGAAACTAATAAATGAAGTTAAAGATACTTGGTTGTAGTGGTGGAATTGGTGGGGAACTTCGTACCACTTCTATGCTATTAGATGAAGACATACTAATCGACGCCGGTACCGGTGTGGGCGATCTGAGTTTGGATGATATGGCCAAAATTGACCATGTCTTTGTTACGCATTCTCATTTGGATCATGTAACCTCAATCCCCTTCATAGTTGACAGTGTTGGTGCTAGGCGTTACAAGCCACTAATTATTCATTCTACTCAAGCAACACAGGAGATTTTGAGGCAGCATTTGTTTAATTGGAAAATCTGGCCAGATTTTTCTGAAATACCTAGCAAAGATAAGCCGCACATGCAACATGAAGATATTTTTGTAGGTACAACAGTAGAAATAGATGGACGCAGAATTACGCCGCTCCCAGCTAATCACGTAGTGCCATCAGTAGGCTTTCACTTGGATTCTGGTGAATCAAGCCTTGTTTTTACTGGTGACACAACTACCAATGACCCATTTTGGGTAGAAATTAACAAAATCAAAAACCTACGTTACTTGATCATAGAAACCGCTTTTTGTAACCGAGATAAAGAACTGGCAATAAAATCTAAACATCTCTGTGCAAGTATGTTGGCTGAATCATTAAATAAACTGGAATGTAGTCCTGAAATATTTATTTCTCATTTAAATCCGGGCGAGGCCGATATAATTATGAACGAAGTACAGGAATGCGTCACAAAATTTAGTCCTAGCAGACTCATGAATAATCATGTATTTGATCTATAGGATTTATTAAACTGGTTTTTTCAATCCTTATAAGTCTGGATAGAGTAATGTTATGAGTACAATTAGCACAACTAGACATGCTCAAGACAACCACTCTGAAATCAGCACCAAGCTGGATTTCTCCAAGAATTTACATGTAGTTACTAACAAAATCCACGCCACTAATAATATTGACGAAATTATATTAGAGGTAAGCAAGGATATTTGCGCTTTATTTAACGTAGATCGTTTAACCATATACTCTGTCAGTGAAGATAAAAGCTGCATCATCTCTAAGGTAAAGACTGGCCTTAATTCATTTAAGGATTTAAAGCTTCCCATTGCAAACCAAAGCATCGCCGGCTTCATTGCTTTAAGCAAAAAAGTTGCCAATATAAAAGATGTTTACGATGAGAGAGAATTAAGAGAACTAAGCCCTCAACTCCATTTTCAGAAAGAGGTAGATAAGCGTACTGGTTATCGTACCAAGCAAATGCTGGTAGCTCCAATACTAGATGTAAATAATGATGAGTTACTTGGGGTTGTTCAATTACTCAACAGCAAAGCTAATGTACCTTTTACACAAATAGCTATAGACGGAGTAAATGAACTTTGTCAAACATTAGCTATCGCTTTCAAGCAGCGCCAGAAAGTTCAGCAATCTGTTAAATCAAAATATGACCATCTAGTGACTGACGCCGTGGTGTCATCTGCAGAGCTCGACCTTGCAACTCGTTCTGCTCGCAGAAAAGGGGTTAGCCTGGAAGATGTCTTGATTGATGAGTTTCAGGTCAAACTTCCATCTCTAGGAAAAGCACTGGCATCATTTTTCGGGGTTGAATATGAGCCTTTAAAACCTGAACGTATTAAGCCCGCAGATCTACTTAAAAATCTGAAACGTGATTACGTGGCAAACAACCACTGGGTACCAATTGATGACACTAAGGAAGGACTGGTGATTCTGACTACTGATCCTGAAAAAATCAAATCTTCAAGGATCGTCAACAACATCTTCTCCAAGCATAAAATCATTTATAAAGTTTGCCCAGCCAGAGAATTTCATTCAACTTTGGATCTGTTTTACGGTGCAAACAGTTTGGCTGAGTCAGATAGCGGAAACATTGATGACATGCTATCCAGCCTTGAAGATGAAGAAGATATGCCAGGTGTAGCAGAGGAAGTTTCAGCTGCAGCTGACAACGAATTGGTAAAACTAGTTAACAAAATCATTATTGACGCCCATAAAATGGGGGTTTCTGATATTCATATCGAACCTTATCCGGGTAAAGCAAAAACACAGGTTCGCTTTCGCAGAGATGGGTCGTTAATGCCATACATTGAATTACCTTCAAGCTATCGTAATCCTTTAGTGACACGCATCAAAATTATGTGTGATATGGACATTTCACAAAAACGAAAACCACAGGATGGGAAAATCAAATTCAGGAAATTCGGACCGTTAGATATTGAGTTGCGGGTTGCCACTATCCCTTCTGTTGGCAGTATGGAAGATGTGGTAATGCGTATTCTGGCGGCAGGAGAACCTATTCCACTTGATAAAATGGGTTTCACACCACTTAATTTAAAGGAGCTTAAAGCAACTGTAGCTAAGCCTTATGGCCTGTTTTTCGTATGTGGTCCAACCGGTTCCGGTAAAACCACTACATTACATTCAATATTGAAATCCCTTAATACTCCTGAAACCAAAATATGGACTGCTGAAGATCCTGTTGAGATCACGCAAAGAGGATTGCGTCAGGTCCAAATGAACGTTAAAGCAGGACTTACATTCCCAACAGTAATGAAATCATTTTTGCGGGCAGATCCGGATATTATCATGGTTAGTGAAATGCGGGATGCGGAAACTACCAGTATTGGTATTGAGGCCTCATTAACCGGTCACTTAGTATTTGCTACCCTGCATACCAATAGTGCTACTGAATCAATCATACGCCTGCTGGACATGGGAATGGATCCGTTCAACTTCTCTGATGCATTGCTAGGGATTCTTGCTCAACGTTTGGCCAAAAGGTTATGCAAATGCAAGAAATCTCATGCTGCTGATGAGCAAGAATTAGAATTGTTGTTAAAAGAATACTGTGAAGAGCTACAAAATATTGACCGCTTCAAAATTGATCCTAAAGCGGCCCAGAAGGAAATTCTTGCTGACTGGAAGAAACAATATGGTGATGATAAAGGACGAATTATGCTATATGAATCAGTGGGCTGTGATGCCTGCAGCGAAAGCGGCTATAAAGGCCGGGTTGGCCTGCATGAATTATTAATTGCTACCGATGCTCTAAAAAAGAATATTCAGGAGCATGCCAGAGTGGCTGAGATGCTGGTTACTGCACTTGGCGACGGTATGCGCACTTTGAAACAAGACGGTGTAGAAAAAGTATTACAAGGTATCACCGATATGCAACAAGTACGTACAGTATGTATCAAATAAAACCACAGTAAAGAAGAATCGCTAAACCAGTGACAGAAATGAATACAATAACCACGGATGACCTGTGGAAAAAGCTGAGAGAACTTAATACCATCGGTATTGCATTATCAAAGGGAAAAGGTACTACACATCTTTTAGAAACCATACTAATATCCGCCAAGAAAATTACCAACGCGGATGGCGGAACAATTTATTTGATGAAAGGTGAAGGAAAAAATCGTACCCTTAGTTTCGAAATAATCCGTACAGATTCTCTTCAAATTGCAATGGGTGGCACGACTGGCACACCTATTCCGTTCTATCCCGTAAAATTATCTAGTGACAATGGAGAACCAAACAACTCAATGGTGGTTGCCTATACCGCATTACATGACTGTACCGTCAATATTGAAGATGCTTACACAGCAGTCGGATTTGATTTCACAGGCACCAAAGATTTTGACAAAAAAACGGATACCGGTCTCAGTCATTTTTAACTGTTCCAATGAAAAATCATGAGAATGAGATCATCAGTGTATTACAGCTAATTAATGCACAACATAGATTGGATAATTCAATTATTCCTTTTACAGATACTGATCAAAATCTCGTCGAATCACTTTCCTCTCAGGCTGCCATTGCATTGACAAACAGACAACTTATAAATCAACTGGAAAATTTATTTGAATCTTTCATTAAACTGATTAATACCGCAATTGATGATAAATCTCCCTACACAGGAAAACATTGTGAGCGGGTTCCAGCACTTACTATGATGCTTGCAGAAGCTGTAAACCTAACCAGTTACGGGCCACTCAAAAATTTTCATATGACAGAAAAAGACCGGCAAGAATTAAAAATTGCAGGACTATTACACGATTGTGGAAAGGTTACAACACCAGTACATGTAGTAGATAAAGCTACTAAATTACATACTATCTCTGACCAGATTCATATGATCAATACGCGTTTCGAAGTATTGAAACGTGATGCCGAAATAGAATTTCTTAATGCCAAACTAAAAACTCATACAAAAACCGGAGAACTGAATATTGCAAAGTTAGAGCAGCAGTTTCGGGAACACATCACTAAGATGAATGAAGATTGTAAATTTCTTCAGGAATGTAATATAGGCGGCGAATCCATGTCACCTGAATCTCAAGAGCGAGTCAGACAAATTGGCTCCCGATATACCTGGCGAAACACGGCAGGAAAACAGGCTTCATTTCTAACCGAGGATGAGATCAACAGCCTATGCATCAAATCTGGCACACTGACACAAGAAGAAAGAAACATTATAAATCATCATATTGTAGTCACTATTAAGATGCTGGAATCACTTCCTTGGCCAAAAAATTTACGCAACGTACCTGAATATGCCGGTGGTCATCATGAACGCATGGATGGAAAAGGCTACCCACGCGGCCTCACGCGAGAACAAATGTCAGTTCAAGCTCTGGTAATGGGTATCGCAGATATTTTCGAAGCACTTACGTCAATAGATCGTCCCTACAAAAAAGGTAAATCGCTAACTGAATCTCTCCATATTCTAGGGAAATTCAAGCTTAATGGTCACGTAGACCCTGATTTATTTGATGTCTTTGTACGAGAGAAAGTTTATCTAGATTTTGCCAGAAAATTCCTTGATCCAGAACAAATTGATTCCGTAGACGAATCAAAAATACCTGGCTACTTCCCATAGAGCATAGTTTATTCGTAAAGCAGCTGTATTTATCTTTATACCTTAAGATCTTCTTCAGTAATTTACTCAGAGTGTTTGTATCACATCGTCATGGTACGCAAAACAATTTAACAAAAAACGGCAGTTTCAGCCCATTTCCGCACAAATATTGCTCTTTCTCACCCGAGAATATGTAATAAAAATGACAAGAAAAACAAATAAATAAGAGATAGCACTAAATTTATACAAACTACTGGCATGAAACCTGCTTGATATAAAGTTAAGTTAACTTCTGGTCGATATTATGTACATATGGAAAATTTATTAAAAAAAGGCCTCAAAATTCGGCAGGGAACTTTAATCAAGTTAAAACAAGGGTTCACCTTGATTGAACTGATGATTGTGGTTGCAATTATTGGTATTTTAGCTGCAGTATCTGTGCCGGCTTATCAGGACTACATTGCACGAACACAAATGGTAGAAGCCTTAAATTTACTAAGTGGCGTCAAATCTCCTGTAGGGGATTATTACAGTAATTTTGGATCCTGGCCGATCGGTTCAGATTTTACCGTTTCTGTCCCTCAACAAAGTGGAAAATATGTCGCCTCCATGTCAGCTGCCTTCGTATCAGACTATGAGGTCACTGTAACCATGAAGAATGCCGGTGTAAGCCCTGATCTTATAGGTAAGGAATTGCAGCTAACAACATCAAATGCCCAAAACTGGGTTTGTAAAGCACCTGTTACGAATGGGGTTGACCTCAAATTCCTGCCGCAGGTGTGTAAATAATGAATCAGGATTAAATATATAGGATACGTTCTTGGAATACCTGGCATAGAAATTTCTTTGTATTTAATAAGCAAAGAAACATATTTCTAGACCATTGATTTTTACAAAAGGAGTCTTATCATGATTAAGCAAATACAAAAAGGTTTTACCTTGATCGAGCTGATGATTGTGGTTGCAATTATCGGTATTTTGGCTGCTGTAGCAATTCCGGCCTATCAGGACTATATTGCCCGTGCACAAGTAACGGAAGCAATCAATCTGATGGGTGGTGTGAAAACACCGGTTGCTGAGTTTTATGCTGATAAAGGAGCATGGGCTACATCAACCGAATTTAATTCACTTATAACCACACAGTCCGGAAAATATGTTGCTACCGTTACTCCGCTAACTCTGGCATCCGGTTTTCAGGTAACCGCAACGTTTAAGGCTACCGGTGTGAGTGCGCAGGCTTAATTAGCTCGTCCATGAGGTTAGTAGCAACAGGAAACGGACAGGAATGGTTCTGTGACGCAGCCGGGATTGTCTCTGTAGGTGGTACAGACGGAACTACCGCTCTGCGGTATCGCCCTGCAGCTTGTAAGTAAACAAGCCTGATCCCAGGTTAGTAATACCCGCCCCCGTCCACATATATGTGGACGGGGGCTTTATTTGGTTGGTATGCTATTTTGAAAGACTACAAATGATATTTCTAAACTGCTAGTGTAACGGACCCTACAAATACGCGTCAGATCGCTCTTTTTCTTTCTCTTTAAGTTTTTTGTCCACCCATATTTCGAGATTTTTCAAGACTCCAGCGGATTCAGCTTCCAGCAGCTTAAGTGAATTAGCAAAACTTCCAAGATCATTTGGATATGCTAATGCAGCATACTCTGCCTGCTCTATTGCTGCCTCATCTTCCCCGTTTAACGCCAGTAAAACCGCATGTTTATATGTTACCGGTCCACTCGGATGAAATTTCATCACTCGCTGGTTAACTTTCAGTTTAAGATCAAGTTTCTCCTGGTTTAATTCCATTGCACTTGATAACGCATAATCAACATAGGGTGAAAGTAGTGTTTTTTGATGTAATGCCTGTAAAACGGTACTGTTAGTATCAGTTAGTGATTTGTTTTGATTATTTTGTGCAGGCATGATTGACTCAATCTGACGATAATCCTGCTCTACTGTTACTATTACCCACGAACCTAATACTAATACTAAAAACATTAGTATTTTTCCAATATGGGGAAGCCTAATCGGGATAAAGCGGATCTCACCCGCTCCGAGTAAGAATGCAGTTATCCCAAGAAAATGTCCATACCACAACGGAAATTCATGCAGACTGTGAAGAAACACGATTCCAACTAACGCCAATAACCACCATAATGCAAGGTCCAGAGACTGACGTTTTACCTTATATATTCCAATTAACCAGATTACAATTCCACCGATAACCGGTAGAGTTCCGGCCAGACCAGTTTCAGCTAATAAATGCAAAATTATATTATGTGCGTTATTGTAAATCCCAAAAATTTCCGGGTTTTTAAATACTGCCGCCAATTGAAAGTGATGCCAGGCAAATTGCCCTGTACCTATCCCTAATATTGGTGACTGTAAGAACATATGCCAGGCTTCTTTCCATAAATAAAATCTAATTGAAGAATTGGTAGCTTGGTCGAAAATTCGTTCAACCCCGGTTATTGTTCCTGTTGGAGCAACAAACAAATTTGTCTGTACTAACCATTGCATAAATACAAACCCTATTATCTGGAAAAGTGATGCTATTAATAATCTGCGTTTTGCTACGACTCCTTCCGTACAAACTGTTCCACGCCAGTAAAGTAATATTGAAAGTACTAGTACTGCAAACAAATACACTCCTGAACTTCTTGAGCCACTTAAAGCCAGAACGAATAAAAGGGGAAGGGCTAGTAATATGGCAACCCAGACGGGCATCCTAGAGGCAGAAAAAAGGAAAATCAATGAGGCCAGAGCAAGGCTTATATATGTAGCAAAATGATTAGTCTGGCCAATATTTCCGTATACGGCGGCATGATTCTTAGCTGCAATAAAAATATCCAGAAATGAATGGATATTGAAATGTTGAAGTATGCCTACTGTTGCACTTATCTCTCCACCTGCAAGAAAGAACCAGGCAAGTACAATACTAATAACTTTTAATCCAAATTCCTTCCGCAGCACTGCACCCAGAATCACCAGAAATATTGCCCATAACAAATAAAACAATACGATAATTTGCATTTCATAGTATGCAGACATACCTAAGTTCATTTGTAGCAGCATTACGACAAACAGCCCTAGAGGAGCAAAAGCTATCCACGGTAGCGCAATGTTTCGCCAATATCTCCCGACAAGAAACAATATCAATGCAGCTATTCCCAGAACAAATGCAATATACTCAGTGTAAAATGCTGGTATTGGACGCGCGTGATGATACTGTAAAAAAGGTATTACAGTCATTAATCCTATTAAAGTAAGGCTTATGCGTGCCAAAAATGATTGAGGGGACTTTCCGCTTGTAGCGTTATCTTTTAATTCTTCATTCATATTTTGATCTTAAATACTGCCCGAAATACTATGGATAACAGGTACCACAGACTGTATAGATACCAAAGTAAAACTCCGGCTACAGTATAAAACTATTCTTTATAGCTATTTGTCGCTACCGCCTATTAATAAATAAGCTTATGCACGACCAGTAGCACCTAAAACTTCAGACTTATTCTTCAGCAAGTGACAACCGATGCCGAAACTCTTTAAGACGTGCTTCTGCACTAGATATCTCGTAAAAATTACCATCTTTACTTTTTAATGCAGTTTCTAATTGGTTAATGGCTCTGGGAAGGTCTCCCTGACGAATATAAGCTTCTGCTAATGCACGATGTAGTAACATGTTATTTCCATCTGCTTCATAAGCTTGTGCTTGTAATTTGTATAGGCGTATATCATTTGGTGCAAATCGCAGCTGCTGGCTTATAAATTTAAGCATCTCTTTTTGATTGCCATCATATAATAAAGCAGTGGCGTAATCATAGATCAATGCCCGATGTTGCGGATAAATTCTTAACGCTACCTTATAAATACGCAGGGCTTCAGAATGCTGCCCAACAGAAAATTTGACACGAGCTGCAAGCGTTTCAATCATTGCGCTTGAGTATAATATTTTCCGTTCAATCTGAATAACATCCCCTAGTAGATGATTATCTTGTAATTTACTCATTATGTCATAATGAGGAGACTCATAAAGTAGCGCCAACTCCTCATCTGCACGCGAATTATTTCCTTCTCGCAACAAAGCACTTATCAGCCCATAACGTTCAACCGTCTCATTACTATAACGCTTCTCTTGCAAATTAGATTCAAAGTATTTTACTGCTTCTCTGGATTTTCCCTCGGATGCGCGTAACTTGGCACGGACTAATTGAAAGTCAATACTGTCAGGAACCTGCTTGTAAGGTAAACTCTGAGTTCGATTCTCAATGTCAGCTATACGTTCATAAGTAAGTGGGTGAGTACGCAGATAAGAAGGTGCACCATTTCCTTGAAATCTACCGGCTCTTTGTAAACGTCCGAAAAAAGTCGCCATGCCAGCAGGATTGAACCCGGCCCTCACCAGTACGCCTAAGCCAATACGATCTGCTTCTTTTTCATTTGCACGAGTAAAATTTAATTGTGACTGAGCTGTAATAGCTTGAGTAGTAGCCATAACTGCAGGGCCTGCTTGTGAACTTGCACGTGATGCTAAGATTGCTAACGCTATAGATGCCAGTGTAGTCAGCAGACTATACTTTTGACCTGCAATCATGCGGGCAAGGTGCTTTTGTGTAACATGTGAGATTTCATGTACCATCACTCCTGCTAATTCTGACTCACTCTGTGCTGTAAGAATAAGTCCGCTGTTAAAACCCATGAACCCTCCCGGTAAAGCAAAGGCATTGATTGATGGATCTCGAATAGCAAAAAATTCAAACGCCTGGTCTGGATGAGCCTCATCCGAGGCAGAAATTAGTTTATAACCCAGATTAGTGAGATACCCAGCTATTTCAGCATCATCAATGTACCTGCTATCAGCACGAATCTCAGACATTATCTCCAAACCAATCTGCCTTTCTTCATACGGAGAAATGGTAGCCTGAGATGCTTCACCCAAATCGGGTAATTCGTTAGCAAAAATATTTTTAGCAAACAAAAACAGCAGAACTGTCATTACAAAATGTATTTTCATACTGATTTGATGACCCTTTTCATACTAAGTTCCACGGTACTATGACGAACCTCAAGATAATACTTCTGAAAATACAATGATGGATAACCCCAAATGCTTTCTACAAAAACTTTAAAAGGTAAAAAGATAATTCTAAAAAACTAGCGGTTAATGCATTCATACCTAAACTTTGGCTTGAAAATACATGGTGCTATACTTTTACTATTGGCATCCAAGTTAAATTGCTGCCTCATTTAGTTCCCCGGTACGCACCCTTACTACTTGTTCCACAAGAGTGACAAAGATCTTACCGTCTCCAATCTTGCCAGTACGAGCAGCCTTTACAATAGTCTCTATAGTGCTATCTACAAGCTTTTCAACTACTATTGTTTCTATTTTTACCTTGGGCAAGAAGTCAACAACATATTCAGCCCCACGATAAAGCTCCGTATGGCCTTTTTGTCTACCAAATCCTTTAACTTCCGTGATGGTCAACCCGCTCACTCCAATTTCATTAAGAGCTTCACGAACCTCGTCAAGCTTGAAAGGCTTAATTATGGCCTCTATTTTTCTCATGTTGCATTCCTTTAATTAGATAGATAATTTAATAATTCTGAGTTGATAATTTAATTTGTATATTAACCTGACTATATAAAGATTTATGAACTTATTTTTAATCCATGTAGAATTTAATAATCGGTCACACCTCATCTTTATACTTTGATGTAATCGGATAGTGCCAATCCCTACTGAAACTATGTTGAGTAACACAGATTCCCATAGGAGATTGGCGCCGTTTGTATTCATTTGCACAAATTAGATTTACGATATGCTGTACATCAGTCTTGGAATAGCCCATATCAATAATTTCATATAATGATTTATCCTTCTCTACATATGCTTCAATAATTCCATCAATAACATCATAAGGCGGAAGACTGTCCTGATCTGCCTGGTTTGGGCGCAACTCAGCCGAAGGTGCACGCTGAATAACACGCTCTGGAATCACCATACTTAAACTATTACGATACTCACAAAGCTTATAAACCATGGTCTTACTGATATCCTTTAATACCGCAAGCCCGCCTGCCATATCACCGTAAAGTGTACAATACCCTGTTGCCATTTCAGACTTATTACCCGTGGTAAGTACAATAGCACCGTATTTGTTTGATAATGCCATTAAGATGGTTCCACGAATACGTGCTTGTAAATTTTCCTCAGTAACTCCCATCTCATCATTTTTTCGGAACCATCGGAATTTGTTCATAAGTGAATTTAAAAATTGGTCAAACATCGGTTTGATTGAAAATTCACTGTAACGAACACCGAGAGTCTCAGATATTGCTCGTGAATCTTGCAAACTTATATCAGCAGTGTATTCCGATGGCATCATAATTGCCCATACTCTATCAGGGCCCAGAGCATCAACTGCAATTGCCAGCGTAAGGGAAGAATCAATGCCTCCGGATAGCCCAAGTAGTACGTCAGTAAAATCATTCTTATCAATATAATCTTTCACTCCAAGGCACAGTGCTCTGTAAATACTTTCTTCTGGAATTCTTGTATTAGGAATTATTTCCTTCACAGGCAAACCACCTTGAAGTTCAATCAGGCCTAGTGCTTCAGTAAACTCATCAAACTGATTAGTGATCTCACCTTTATTATTTGTTACGAAAGAAGCCCCATCGAATACTAATTCATCCTGCCCGCCTACTAAATTTACACAGATAATTGCTATTCCTATTTCATAAGCACGCTGGCATACCAGCTTGTGAAGCAAGGCTTGCTTGTTAAAATGATAAGGTGATGCGCATAATAGTACTAATGCTTCCGCTCCTTCCTCTTTAGCAGAAATTACATTAATTTCTTTCCATATATCAGTGGAAATATTTACTCCAAATTTTATTCCCTCAACACTAAAGATACAGCTATCTGAACCAGTCCCAAAATAATGAGGCTCCGCAAGTACATTATCATTTAGAAGGTTATTCTTAAGATACGTCGCAACAATCTTTCCATTACAAATTAATGAAGCAGCATTGTAAATACGACTGTTGACAAAGTAAGGATGCCCCAACAACAGGGAAATGCCATTTATCTCTTTTACCAGGCTATTAAGCGTCTTTATACAGGCCAGACGAAATCCCTCTCGCAACAGTATGTCTTTGGGAGGATAGCCAGATAAAGCCAATTCAGGTGTAACAACCAATGACGCGCCCTTATTCTTTGCCTGATTGGTGTATTCAAGAATTTTTTTGGCATTACCAGTAAGGTCGCCGACTGTACAATTGATCTGGGCAATGGCGATTCTCATGGTGCAGTGATTGATTTAATTTATTATCTGTATATGTCAGATCATATCAGAATTAACCTTTCTGCGCGGATACAATATGAACTGAATATATTCTAGTGATATAAAGAATATCTGATAATTGCTTCATTAGTAGCGGCAGTAAGAGGGTATATTTCCACGTGTTAAAATAAAATGTGCAGCTCAATTTTATGTGTGATCCTTCCCACTGAGATATTTCAATGAAATATTGTAGTAACTGCGGAACCCTGGTGGATATACGTGTCCCGGAAGGCGACACACTGCCCCGTCATGTATGCTCAGTATGCAATATCATCCATTACCGTAATCCTAAGATGGTAGTAGGTTGCATACCAAAATGGGAAAACAAGGTATTGCTATGCCGTAGGGCTATTAAGCCTCGTCTCGGGTTCTGGACTTTGCCTGCAGGGTTTATGGAAAATGCTGAAACCTTAGCGCAAGCTGCTGCTCGTGAAACTATGGAAGAGGCTAATGCCCGAGTAGAAATTGGCAATCTCTATGCTATTTATAATCTTCCTGATATAAATCAGGTGTATTTTCTATTTTTAGCAGAACTACTAGACTTAAATTTTGAACCAGGAATTGAAAGCCTGGATGTAAAACTTTTTAAGGAGGAAGAGGTTCCTTGGGACGAAATGGCTTTCCGAATTATAAGCATGCCCTTAAAACGTTATTTTGAAGAATGCCGTACTGGTCAACCTAATTTCTACTTAGATACTTTAGAAGATATAGATCGGTGATAGTAACTGTGCAGCATGTATATATTAATTAAGTTTAAATAGACAGGTAAATCTTAAATATGAATTTACACTGCTCTTAAAGAATCTACAATACTAAGATGAGCAGCCTTTACTGCAGGAAGAAAACCTCCAATCAATCCCATAATTAATGCAAATACAAATGATTTTATTATTATTGAAGAATTTAATGTAAAACCAAAAGCAAGTTCAGAGAATGATTGCCAATTCATTGTTGAAATAGTAAAAAATTGCATGAATGATGCCAGTACCAGGCCGATCACCCCGCCCACTGCTCCAAGAATTAACGATTCCGTCAAAAAAGCGGATAAAATATTTTTTCTACGAAATCCCAGTGCACGTAATGTGCCGATTTCCATTATACGGTTAGCAACTGAAGCATACATAGTAATCATTGCTCCTATAATTGCTCCAACAGAAAAAAACTTGATAATGCCACCCCTAGATAACGGATAAAGTTTGATAGTACTTGTGATTGCTCAGCATAGAAAATACTTTCCTTTTTGGCCTCAAGAGTAAGTCTCGGATCACCTTCAATACGTGCTTTAAGATTCTGGAATCTTGCCGGATCATTCATCTTAAGTATAACTGAAGAATAAACTGGCCTACGAAATGCCTGCATTAATTGATCTACATCTCCCCAGATTTCTGAATCACAACCTGTTTTACCTGCATCAAAAATACCGACTACTGTCCATTCACGCTTACCAAAATATAACTTCTCACCGATCCCCGCACCATTGTAGCGATCTGCAATGCTTTTTCCTGCAATAATTTCTGATAAACCTAGTCGAAACATACGTCCACTAACAATCTTTACTTGTGGACGTAGTAGAATCCCAGTTTGCCCGACTCCACGAATCAAAACATTTGAAGATTTATCGGAATCCCTGCGAGTTAGAGAAATCAGTACAACAGATTCCTTTGAAGTCAACCGTATATTATTACCGCCATATGCTACCTCTGGCTGGCTTTCAACAATAGCAGCCTGATCACGACTTATGACACTCTGTATCTCAGTTTCAGCGGAACGACGTGTGACCACAACGTTGTCAGGTGACCCTGTTTCAACTAAAGTTTTTCTAAGTCCCTCCTCAAGCATTAATACTGTGGCAAATACAAATACTACCAGCGCCATGCCACCTGCGGTAAGTAGTGTAGTAAGTTTGCGTGTTACTAAATTACGAAATATGTATGAGAATGGAATAGTCATATTTTACACTCACAGTATTTTTATACTATGCTCCTTAATCCCTCTACAATCGGGATCTGTGCCGAGCGAAATGCCGGAAGCACTGCTGCTGTAATGCCTATCAAAAGTGCAGCGATAGCTTGCATGTAAATTGTTTCTAGTGATACGCCAAATACCGGAAAGAGTGTCCCAACCTTCTCACTAAACATGGAGGCAGCGGGGAAAGTTAATAAAATACCAATTAATGTACCTAAAAAAGCAATTATCATAGATTCGCCATAAATCAATCCAGAGATAAAGCGATGACTAAAGCCTAACGCTTTCAAAGTTGCATATTCACTTGTTCGTTCACGTGCTGTCATTGCCATTGTATTAGCCATAACAGCAAGGATAATTAATATAACCACATATGAAACGATTCGAATTGCCACCACTATTGCCTCGGTCATGGAAACGAATCCCAACTGAAAAGATTTTTCTGTTTCTGTGCGAGTCTCTGCAAGTGAATTTTTAAATAATTTATCAACTTCACCTGATATTTCAGATGCCCTACTTGGCTCAGAAATATTGATAGCATATACACCTACCCAATCAGTAGTGCGGGCTGAGCGAGCTATTACCCTTTTTCTCGTTTCATTTAGATAATCCCAGTGAAAGAAAAACTGAGAGGTATCCGTTTTTGCTTCTGCACCATCATAGATAGCGCGCACAGTAAATTTCCATGTGCCCGGATAAATCGTGCCTCGTATAGGCACTGTATCTCCTATTTTAAAGCCGTATACATCTGCCAGCTTACGCCCTATTACGCAACCCTTGCGGTCAATTGTAAAAGCAGTTAGATCTTTTGGTGGAATAATATATTCAGAGTAAACATCAAAGTATGTTTTTGCGTCAATCGCAAACTGAGGAAAAAAGTTTTTTTCAGTAATATAAACTCCTCCAAACCAACTGGCATGAGTAATCTCTGTAACTCCCTGGAGTTTTCTTATCCTATCCTGATATTTGATGGGCAAATGAAATACTAGTGAGATAGCATTACGTGTTACTAATCTTGTTTCCGAGGAGCCATCAGCACCTGAATACCAGGCATCCACTACTGTTCGCAATAGTCCAAAAGCTACTATTGCTACTATAATGCCCAGAACAGTCAAACCAGTCCGTAACTTGTGACGCAAAGTATTACGAAGAATAAGTTTTAGAAAATGCATTTTTTGTAGTACATATGCACCGAAAAGAAATACTGCTCTGAAATCAACAAAACAAAAAATATAATTTAATGAATTAATTTGCTACATCTAATTCTCCTTTTTCCAGATGCCGAATTAGATGTGCCGTTTTTGCAGCATGAGGATCATGTGTAACCATGATGATAGTTTTCTCCATCTCTTTATTGAGACGATCAAGTATGGCGAGAATCTCCCCCTGCTGATGCACGATCCAAGTCACCTGTAGGCTCATCCGCAACTAATATCACCGGATCAGAAATAAAGGCACGGGCAATCGCCACACGTTGCTGCTGTCCTCCAGATAATTCAGAAGGATAATGCTCCATACGATCAGAAAGCCCGACCATTATCAAAGCCAATTCCACACGTTCCTGCCGCTCCTTAAATGAAAGTTGTGTTAGTAACAATGGTAGTTCCACATTCTCAAATGCCGTTAATACCGGCATCAAATTGTAGAACTGAAAAATAAAACCAACGTTAGCTGCTCTCCAATCAGCCAGCTCCCCCTCAGATAAAAGGACAATATCCGTGCCTCCTACTTTCAATGTTCCACTATCAGGTTTATCAATTCCTGCAATCAAATTGAGTAAAGTACTTTTACCGGAGCCTGAAGGTCCCATTAAAGCAATGAATTCGCCCGTAGGAATATCAAAAGTAATATCAGTTAATACAGGTACTGTCTGCTCACCACGGCGATAGGATTTTGTGAGATGTTTAATATGGACAATAGGTTTTGAAGAATTTTCCATACTACTAATGAGATTCCATTTATTTCACTATAGTTTTAACTATATCGCCATTTTCAAGGTCCTCACCGGGTCTTAATACTATTTTGTCCCCTGGCTTGGGGCCTTTTAATACTTCGATCATGTCCCCGATTTCTTGGCCGGTTTCAATTGGTATTTCAACCGCCTCTCCTTCTTTAATAAGAAATACTACGTTTCTATTATTTCGCTGAACTATAGCATCAGGCTGTATTACAGTACGAGAAGTACGTTGGTCAACCGGCATTTCTTTTTCAAGAAATGCTATTTTTGCACTCATTTCCGGCAATATATTAGGATCATGATCAACAAATCTCACCTTTACAAGTACAGTAGCTTTTGAACGGTCTACCGTCGGTACTATACGCTGCACAATACCGCGTAAACGTGCTGCTGGCAGTGCATCTAACTGAATGTCACATGGCTGATCAAGCTTTACTTTATGTAGATTTGACTCAGATACGTCAGCTTCAACCTCTAGTGTATCCATGTCCGCCATAGTTACCACAGCACCTTTTGCATTAAGTGCGGAAGAAAAGGGTGTTACTACATCGCCAATATTGGCATTTTTTGTCAACACTACCCCATCGAACGGTGCGCGTATCAATGTATGCTCTACTGAAATTTGTGCTACATGATGCCCCGCCCGGGCTGCCCCGACTGCGGCCTGATACCCAATGACGGCAGCCTGTGATTTACGAAAACGAGCTACAGCCACATCATATACTGACTGAGAAATAAAGTTTTTTGCCAACAAATCTTCTGTTCGCTTAAGTGATGCCTTCGCATCTGTTAGTTCAGCTTTCCCCTGCTGAAGATTTGCTTCAGCTACCTTAATATTGGCTGCTGCCTGTTCCATAGTGGCAGAGACATCTTTATTCTCCAGCTGCGCAATTATCTCTCCCTTTTTTACTTTACTACCTTCAGTTACACCCAGCCATTCAACACGCCCGGTTGCCTTAGATGCTACAGCTGCTTTTCTTTGTGCAACTACATATCCTGTTGCATTAAGTAGTGTGAACGATTGTGAAGGGTAAGCTGTAGTAACAGTAGCAGATTCTATCTCAATAGCTGTGATACTCCTGAAATATAGAAACAAAAGTAATGCCAATACTACAGTTACTAAAAAAGTAACCATAGGGCCGGGCTTTCTCTTACGGTTAGTTACGCCAGTAGTGCTGTCTCTATCAATTTTTAATTTGGATAAATCTTCGTTAGCCACAGGAACACCTTTGAAATTTCAATGTGGTGATTATGGCGCAGAAGTAACACTATCGCTAGAAATCTATCGAAAGAATTATAAATAAAATTCTCTAGCTATAAATTACTCTAACCTTACCATTTTTGAACGTGACAGGGGTGGGTTCTTAGAAAAATAGCGCTTAATCCCATCGAGCATTGCTTTGGCCATTTTGTCCTGATAGACCTTATTTCGAAGCTTTTTCTCTTCATCCGGATTACTGATAAACGCGGTCTCTACTAAAATTGAAGGAATATCAGGAGACTTAAGTACAGCAAATCCTGCCTGTTCTACATTGTTCTTATGCAAATGATTTATTTCACCAATCTCTGATAATACTTCCCTTGCAAGGGTATGACTATCTTCTCTTGTCTGTGATAACGAAAGATCCAAAAGAGTTTTATTAAGATAGGGATCCTTGGTATCAAGATTTACACCTCCGATTAGATCAGCATCATTTTCTTTCTTTGCCAACCAGCGTGCAGCAGCTGAAGTTGCACCACGTTCAGATAACGTAAATACAGAAGAACCTCTTGCATGAGGCTTAACAAAAGCATCAGCATGAATCGATACAAATAAATCTGCGTTTAGTTTTCGTGCCTTTTCCAGGCGCATTGGTAGTGACAGAAAATAATCTCCATTCCGAGTTAATGCTGCCCGCATGTTGGGTTCAGCATCTATTTTAGCTTTTAATTTTCGTGCAATAGCAAGAGTAATATTCTTCTCGTATGTGCCTCTCTTACTCATTGCTCCGGGATCCTCTCCTCCGTGACCGGGATCAATTGCAACAGTTATAATCCTTACGGTTGAATCAGGCTTCTTGTTGCCGGCTGTAGTCGTTCTTGATTTTCTGTCAGACTTAATATGTTCATAAGCATTAGCCTGCGCTGATTTTACTGCCCCTTCATTTAGTAATGCCATCAAAGGATCAGGCGGAGAAGCAGGATAAATATCCAGTACTAAACGATGGCCATAATCTCCCACAGGTTTAAGTACAAATGCTTGTGGTTTAACTACACTTTTTAAATCCAGTACAAGCCGCAAAATTCCTGGTTTAAATCGACCAATACGAAGTGCACGAATATATAAGTTATCAGCACTTATTTTTCCAGGTAATTTTTTTATTTCGGAAGTAAGCGTAACATCTTCTAAATCCAGTACTACCCGATCCGGATTCTTAAGCAAAATAAGTGAGTAATTTATAGGCGTATCTGATTCTAGTGTAAGGCGGGTATACTCTGATGCCGGCCAGATACGAGTAGAACTAACAGTTTTGTCAGCAGAAACAGTATCAACAAATAAAGAAAACTGAGATACAACTAGAAACAAAATGGTATAAAACTTTGATGAAAACAGTATCCTTGGACAATCAGTTGATGTCTTGGTTAAGAATGCCTTTGGACTTGCCAATCGTTCAAACACTGTCTGCCTACCTCCGTACCAGCCTGAATTTCAATATTGCGTCCCGTTCCAATTATAGTAAAAGAAATCTGTACATCTGCTATGGGCAATAGTTTTTCAGCTTTTTCGGGCCACTCCACCAGACAAATTGAATTTTCATTAAAATATTCACGAAAACCAGCTTCTTCCCATTCTATAGGATCAGTGAAACGATAGAAATCAAAGTGATAGAAGTATAACCTAGAAATTTTATAAAGTTCAACCAAATTATATGTGGGACTCTTTACTTTTCCCTCATAACCTGAGCCGCGCAAGATACCTCTTGCAAGTGTTGTTTTACCTGCACCAAGGTCACCCCTCAGAAAAATAATAAGACCCGGACGTAATATCGTTGCAATCTCTGCACCAAAAGCCAGAGTTACAGATTCACTCTCAAGGTGGCATGTTGTAACGGAATTGTTATGATGAGAACTATGCAAAAAAATATTTCCAATTATCAGTTTACAGATTTAATCTCTTTGACAAGTGATATCAAAATTTGGAGCAAAGAGCTTGGCTTCCAGAAAACTGGTATCTCTGATGCCAAAGCTGAGAAATCACATGTTGAGACAGGTCTGCTAGCGTGGTTAAATAAAGGTTATCACGGCAACATGGATTATATGGCAAAACATGGTATTAAGCGTTCTCATCCAGACAAACTAATACCAGGTACGCTACGAGTAATTTCGGTACGGATGAATTATTCGTCGCCTAGAACAAAAAACAGCTGGCAAGTAATACAAGATAGTGAGAAAGCATTCATATCTCGCTATGCTCTTGGCCGAGATTATCACAAGGTATTACGTAGTCGATTACAAAAGCTTGCTGATAAAATAACTGCGCAAATAGGTTATTTTAACTATCGTGTATTTTCTGATAGTGCTCCTGTTATGGAAGTGGAATGGGCACAAAGATCTGGCCTTGGATGGCGCGGAAAACATACCTTATTACTCTCGCGTGAAGCCGGTTCAATGTTTTTCCTTGGTGAAATATATACTGATTTGCTACTACCTGTAGATGGTCCTACCGATAATCACTGCGGTACTTGTACGAAATGTATAGATATATGCCCAACTAAAGCCATCATAGAACCCTATCGATTAGATGCAAGGCGATGCATCTCTTACCTTACTATCGAATACAAAGGCAGTATTCCAGAACCTTTACGTCCCCTGATTGGAAACCGAGTCTATGGGTGTGATGATTGTCAGCTGATTTGTCCCTGGAATAAATATGCTACTGCTACCGGAGAAAACGATTTTACTGTACGTAATGGTCTGGATAACTCATCCCTGGTTGAGTTATTTGGCTGGAGTAAAGAAGAATTTGATACTAAGCTTGCTGGTAGCCCAATCCGTCGAATCGGGTATGAGCAATGGCTTCGTAACCTGGCAATAGGACTAGGCAATGCTTCATCTTCCAAAAATATATCTGACGCATTAAAAGCTCGATATAACGATAACTCGCCTTTGGTTCGTGAGCATGTGCAATGGGCTTTACGACAGCATGAGCTGACTGACAAATCGTAACAAGATTGTCTGCTATAAATAAAAAGTGGTTTTAATCTGCCTTGTGTCAGGATTGGTTTAATAACTGCTTATATAAAACTTTTATAAGTAACGGGTCACTAGAAAAATATGCTGCTTGCTGACGCAATTCTTTTTTTTCATTTTCTCTTTGTACTTTTTGTTGTTGGAGGGCTGCCAGCAATCTGGATCGGAGCATGGCTAAAACTAGATCTTGTACGAAATATCTGGTTCCGAATTATTCATCTCGCCGCTATTCTTTTCGTCGTTGGAGAATCTCTCTTCGGTATAGTCTGTCCTCTCACAATATGGGAAGATAATCTACGTCAACTTGAATCTGACAGCAGCTTTATCCAACGATGGCTGCATCATATCCTATTTTATGAACTTCCTGAGGGACTGCTTACAACAGCTTATCTACTATTTGCAATCTTGATTGTAGCTACATTCTTACTGATTCCGCCACATCATCGAAATACCCGTACCTGATTCTTTATTTCTTTGATAATAGTTACATAATAAATCTAAGCCATACCAGCTAATCCCATATTTTTCCGCCGCATATAAAGCTTAAAGTATTCTATTGAAAATTCTGGTCTGAGGCTTCATCAATAGTTTGAGTCCAGATTAATGTATTATTCAATTACTTCTGTTTCTTCATGCTTAAGATCAAAAGACACTTGATCAATTACGGCAGCACTACCAACCATATGCTTATTATCAACCCGGAGTCCCTGAAAGTCATAAAGTACATTATCGACCAAATGCGAGGGCTGCACGTTGCGTAATGCAGTAAACATAGTTTCTAACCTTCCGGGAAATTTTTTGTCCCATTCCTGCATCATATCTTTAATTACCTGGCGCTGTAAATTTTTCTGTGAGCCGCATAAATTACAAGGAATAATAGGAAATTTTTCAGCAGCTGCATAAGCTACCAGGTCCTTTTCCTTACAATAAGCAAGTGGACGAATCACAATATGCTGACCATTATCATTTATTAATTTAGGTGACATAGCCTTAAGCTTGCCGCCATAAAAAAGATTAAGGAACAAAGTTTCAAGAATATCGTCTCGGTGATGACCCAATGCAATTTTAGTTGCACCTATCTCACTGGCTACACGATATAATGCACCTCGCCTTAGGCGTGAACATAGACTGCAGGTGGTCTTACCTTCAGAAATAATCCTTTTTACTACACTATAAGTGTCTTGTTCAATGATACGAAAAGGAACGCCAATTTTAGTGAGATACTCTGGCAATACATGTTCGGGAAACCCGGGCTGCTTCTGATCCAGATTTACGACAACTAGTTCAAACTGTAATGGTGCGTGTGACTGAAGACTACGTAGTATGTCTAGCAACACATAGCTGTCCTTGCCGCCGGATAAACATACCATGACCCTGTCTCCTGCTTCAACCATATTGAAATCTGTGATGGCTGAACCAACAAGGTGCCTTAATCGCTTATGAAGTTTATTAGTATTATATTTGTCTTTTCTGGATCTTATTTCCATTACAATCCTCGTAATATTAAAGAACAAGTAATCATGCTGATTTGAAACAAATTAAGACGCCTATTACGAGATAAGTCATTTCTGAAAAAAAAGGAGATCAGAACTATTATTTAATGAATTTAGTGAGATTTTTAAGTAATTCATCTTCCTTATAAGGCTTCCCAAGGAACACATTTACACCTAAGTTCTTTGCAACGTTACGATGCTTTTCTGCTGTACGTGAAGAAATAATGATAATTGGTATATTCTTGGTTCTAGGATTGGAGCGAACACTCCTGATTAATTCAAAACCATCCATGCGTGGCATTTCAAGGTCAACCAGCATAACATCGGGAATAATATCCTGTAAAAGCTGAGTTGCAACTACGCCATCTTTAGCAATCAATACCTCGCAACCTTCTCTTTCAAGTAAACGGCTAGTTATTTTGCGAACTGTAAGTGAATCATCTACTACCATTACCGTAGCAGCTTTGTCTGGCTTCGTCTGTGCTGATGGCAGTGTTGACATATCCGAAGTAAATATTGCCTGGACCTCTTCGCGATGCATCAGTTTCAGAGGATTGATAATAAGTATGATGTGGCCGTCTCCCATTACTGCAGCACCCTCGACACCCGGCACCCGTGCCAGTTGTGCGCCAATATTTTTAACTACCACTTCCCTGTTACCGATCAACTCATCAACATGTACTGCAAGCCGCAAAGCACCACTACGTAACAATAGCACCCTATTATGTTTCTTGATTTCAGGTGCCGGTTGTTGATCGCCTAACAAGCGTGGCAAATAGGCAAACAAGAAACTATTTCCGCTGAAATCTACCCTATGATCACGATAAGCCATGTTAAGTGCATCAGTACCAAGCTCCGAAACATGCTCAACTAATGTCGCAGGTATCGCATAAGTATGCTCCCCTGCTTTCACCATCAAGGTCTGCGCCACTGCTAAAGTAAGTGGTAAGTAAATAGTAAAAGTTGCTCCCGCATTAATTTCTGAGGCAATCTCCACACGCCCACCAAGAGAAGTAATTTCATTTTTTACAACATCTAGCCCTATGCCCCGCCCAGCAACTTCAGATAACTCTTGCATAGTAGAAAGCCCATGAGCAAATATAAACTCAATTACTTGTTTATCGCTTATTTTTTCATTAGCCTGCATCAGACCTTGCTGCATAGCCTTCTCGCGAATACGGCTAATATCTAACCCGGCACCGTCATCGCTTAAAGTCATGACAATTTCATTTCCCTCCTGACGTAAAGCAATCGTAATCTGACCAATTTCAGGTTTTCCCAATTCCTGACGCTTTGTCGACTCTTCAATTCCATGTGCTACAGAATTTCGTAACAGATGCTCAAGTGGAGGGTTAATTTTTTCCAAAACACTATGATCCATTTCAATATGGCCGCCTTGAATTCTCAGTATCGCTTTCTTATGCATATCCCTCGCTGCTTGCCTAACTACACGATAGAAATGCTCTGCAAAATTACTAAATGGTACAGTGCGAATATGAGTCAATGCCTGCTGCAAATCCCGGTTCATACGTGCTTGTTGATTCAATGCTTCTTCCGCAGCATTATGAGTAATCAGCATGCTCTGCTGTACAGTGAAAACATCATCCACACTTTCAGCCATTAGCCGTGTAAGTTCCTGAAAACGTGTAAACTGATCAAATTCCAACGGATCAAATGACTCGTCATCCTCTTTTGTCAGCGCCAAATGTGACTGCATTTGTGTTTCAGCCTGAATTTCTACTTCACGCAACTGGTTACGTAAACGAACTGTGCTTTCCGTCAAATCAAGTAGTGACTGTTTGAAGTTATGCAATTCAGTTTCAATTCTGGACCGCGCAATACTGACTTCACCTGATTCGTTTACTAAATGGTCAATCAAATCTGCATTAACCCTCAACAGAGTTTTTTGTAGGGGAACTCCTGTTTCTTCAGATTGTCCGGGCAGTGCTGTTTCTTCAGTTTTAACTGACTGCGAAACAGGGGGTATAGAACTCAATGGAGCAATGGACTCTTCTGCCTCTTCTATTTCTACAATTTTTTCCCCGTCTTTATGAGGACCCTGCAGTGACTCAATATTCTCGCTTATCAAGTCCAGTTCGACCTCCAGAGAATCAAAAAATGGCATTGATAATTCATTTTCTTTTGGTGCAGCTTCTACGCCACTTTCCATGTTATGAACTAATTCACCCAGACTCATAGCACCAGCTATACGCGCACTTCCTTTTAACGTATGTAATCCACGCAGTAGTGCCTTACGAATATTTTCATCTTTTGGATCAGAGCGCCAAGAACGCAACTCACTACCGATAACAGGCATCAGCTCCCGGGTTTCTTCCATGAATGTTTCCAGTAAATCCAGATCAACATGATCTTTTTGTGAAACTAATTCCTGACGAGGTGAAGTCGCTTCGCCAGGTTTTTTGTCCCACTGTATATCTGTGTATTCAGTTTCAGCTATCTGTTTCGTGCGCTCTGGCATTAATGCCATTTCATGCGACAGTGTTACCCCGGCTTGCAAATCTACCTGGTCTGGTAAACGTTGACTACAAACTGCACTGAGCATCCTACTTAATAACTCAATTACATTTCTCATGAGCTGTAAGCCAGCCTGGTCTGGCTGGGTAGACTTTTCTGACAACATTGTCAGCCATTGCTCTAAAACATGCCTAATATCGGCTATAAATTCAAGTTTCAAGTTGCGTGAGATACCGGCCAGAGTATGGGCAGCCAGCATAAATTCATGGCTTACTGGTTTGTTTGGACTTCCTATGAGGTTATTTAACTCGTTCTCGAGAGTAGCTAAATGCTGGTTAACCTCTGTAGTAAATATCTCGAACAATTCCGAAGAAATAACAGCGTCACCAATCACTATATTTAGTTTTGATTCAGTTTCGGTTTCGGTTACATGTGTTGTAGCTACAGACTGAGCATCTTGGATAGCATCAATTTTTTCCGTTCCCGTTTCTGTTTCTGTTTCTAACTCTGGACTACTTTCATCTCTCTTAGTTGCAACTAATTTTTCTTTATTAACCTGAGCTGTGCCAGTCTCTCTCAGACTCGTACACCATCCACAAAATTCTTGGTGCACCTTTTCAATAAGATCAATTAATTCATCGTTTACAGGCTTAACCTCACTCAGCCACCGACTCAGAATTTGCTCCATGTTCCAAGCTACTTCAGAAATTTTAAGTAACCCTACTGTGCGCCCACTACTCTTTAGCGTATGAAAACCTCGACGCATAGCCGTCAAAGAATCTCTATCATCAGGGTTATCGCGGCAAGCCTGAACACAAACAGCTATATTAGATAGTACTGATTCAGATTCTTCTAAAAAGACTTCCAGCAAGGATTCCTGCGTTCCCTGATCAGCTTCTCTAGAAGTGATTCCTTCTATCTGTACAGTAGAAACATCAGACGGGGCAGGGGGGATTGACTCAGTAAACTCATCAGAAGACGTATCAGATGAAACAGGAGGAGTCGATTCAGCCAACTCATTGGAAACAGTCGGCACAGCAGCCGCAACAATATCACTACCAAACTGACTTATCGCCGTTTCAATAATGTTAGCTCTATCCTGCTGATCGTATTTCAGTCCCTCAATGAAAAATCCGAAACTACTTAGCCCCTCAGCTAATCGGACATGCTCTGAGTGCTTATATTCATAGTCTGAACGTGAGAATTCTTCTATTAAGTTACGACAAGCAACTAAAAACGCATTAGCACGTTCAAACTCAAGCATCACTAAAACACCAGAAATCTGCTTGAATAAAGGAAACAACATCGGCAACTCATAGCTCTTATTAGAGTCACGAAAGAAGCTGTCTAAAATTTCTTCTATCTGTTTTAGACCAGCGCTGCACTCATGCGATATCTGCTCCATGAGCTCCCTCTCCTGTACTTTAGAGCTGGCTCCATCTAGCCACAGAAGTGTTGACATTTGTTTGCCTTGAACCGCAGAACGTAACCGCATTGAAGCAACTTCAACCTGACGAGTAAATTCGGATGATAACTTACTAAAATTATCAAGCGCACTTTCAACAAGCAATAATGAAATAGCAAATTCCAGAGTTAAAGTTTCATTCATGACCTGTGGTTGAACTTTTAAATGCGCAGAAATACCTCCGATTACAGTAATCAGCTTTTCTAAAGCCTTATGTTTGATCTGAACTACTAATTCTTTAAGTTTTTTGATTCGGGCAAGTAATAAAGACAGATTATTCTTCTTTCCACTATTGAACTGAATCCACGCATCCTTGGCTTCCGCTATGACAACACGCATCTCCTCAAGAATTACCTCTAATTTCTCTTTTTCAACTACCTTCCCGATAACCGGTGCTTGTTCATGCCAACCATAAGCATCAAAAATTTCACGAATATGTTCAGATACTATTTTGCTACGTGAAATTTTAAATAATACTTCCCTCATTAATTGTTCATTGATAACTACGGTATTGCTATCCAGACGACGGATCTCTTGTTCTACTCTGGCGCACAATCTACGCACTGGTAAATCAATAGCCAATCCTTCGTTAAGAATACTATCGATAAAACCCTTAGATACCCACCAAAAAGTTCTCTGCTCTATTGGAGAAGAAGTGCTCCCTAAGGACTTCACTACATCAAACATCTGCTGCAAACTTTCTTTGTCAGTTGTATCATGCAACCATTTAAGTAAACTTACTTGAAATTTGGATCGTTCGTTCTTTGCAACCACCTCGATTGGGGTGGCTGAATCTTGAGACATAAGCTTACTTTGTGACGGAACCTGTACACTCAGGTCTGGAAAAAATAAGATGTCCTCGGATACATCATGTATCCCATGTGCCTGTACTAAATCTTGATAAGCCGGAAACAGTCGAAGTGGATTGTTATCCAGCCCATCGATTATCTCGCCGAAATAGTGAGAAAGAGCTAAAGTTGTACGACTAAATGAATCCAGATCAAAATCAGATTTGCCCTCACTGTCAATAAGAGTACTGATGATCTTTTCCATCTGCCAGCTGACAGCCGCAACACCATTCAGGCCAAGCATCTCAATTACACCTTGTACCTGATGTATTAGCTCGCGACAAGATTTTAACTGAGCAGTATCGTCCGGATTACGAAGATATTTCTCTAGTTGCTGTCGTACAAGTTCCAATGCTTGGTCAATCTCATTCTTGACCCAGACAATAGACTCGACATTGAGATCTGTTTTGTCGTTCATTTAGGAAACTATTAGGCGATTAGCAATAAGAAACTTAAATTTTAAAATTTGAAACTGACGCTTTTAATTCAGCGACAAACCCGGAAATCTGTTTAACCGAAGTAGTAGTTTGAGTAGTACCATTAGTAGTCTGGCGGGTAATTTTGAGAATTTCTTCCATATTTCTTACTACTTGATCAGCAGCCTGTGCATGTGTAGCACCGGAAATACTAGCAATAAGCTGCGCCAGATTATTCGTTACCTGTTCAATCTCTTCTAATGCCTGACCCGTTGCGTCAGAGAGTTTACCCCCCCTCAACCACCTCGAAGGTGCTCTTCTCCATTGCCGCCACTGCTTCTTGTGTGTCACTCTGAGCAGTCTTTACCAGTGCGCTAATCTGCTTAGTTGCTTCAGCAGAGCGCTCCGCCAAACGCTGCACCTCTTGAGCCACTACGGTGAAGCCTCGCCCGGCATCACCTGCAGAAGCTGCCTGAATTGCTGCATTTAACGCAAGCACATTAGTCATTTCTGTCAGATCAGAAATCAAACCAACTATCTCACCTATTTCCTGTGAATTTTCACCTAAACGCTTTATCCGTTTTGCGGTTTCTTGGATATGGGTCCGGATTTCATTCATGCCAACACTAGAATCACGTACTGCAACTGCACCTTTCTCTGCAGCTGCCAGGGATCGCTTTGCCACTTGAGCTGACTCTGCGGCAGATTTGGATACATTACCAATTGATTCAGCGATGCCCAGTACTGCAATTGTAGTTTCCTCAATATTTTCTGACTGCTTTCGTGCCGCAACTAATAACTCCGAAGAAACATTCTGCGTCTGACCAGAGGCCTCAGCTACCTGAGTACTTGCCTTATTGATTCCCTCCACAAGGATGTGCAACTCTTCAATCGTATAATTGATCGAATCAGCTATTGCTCCGGTAATATCCTCCGTTACCGATGCACGAACTGTTAAATCGCCATCAGCAAAACTACCCATATCGTCCAGCAAACGTAAAATTGCTTTCTGGTTACGTCGATTCTCTTTTTCACTTGCCAGCGTCCGGCTACGTGTATCATCAATATACACTTTAACAAATAAAAACAGAGTAATAATGGCCAATACACCCGTAACATATGCAATGATATTAAGAGGGGAGAAAGCGTAGCCGCTCTGCTCCTGAAGTAAACTATCAAGTTTTTCAGTAGTAGCCAGCATTCCCTCATTGTTTTGAAGTATCTTTTGAATTACAACTTTTGTGTCGACTGCATTTGAAGCCTGCTTTTGAACAACTCTGCCATGACCGTCAATTGTATTGAACAATATTTGTGCCTGTGCAAGTATCTCTTTAGCATTTTTATCTTTAAGCGGTGATATCTTTAATCCTACATTACCGTGAGTAAAGGCAGTAATAATGGTCCCGATCCCCTCCCGATCATTTTCTAAATCGGTAACAATATCAGGAATCAGATCCTCATTTAACAACAGTGCATTAGTATTTTTCACAAAACTTTGAGTGAGTACTTTTAATGCCTCAGTCGCTGCAGTTTCATTTGATAAACCCTCAAATTGATTAAGTCTATCAATTAGCTGCTCAATTAATTTAAATATTTGTTTATTGGCAGAGTTAATTACTTCTACCGAATTACCCAAACTAATAAGAGAAGACTTATTATCTAAAACCAGACTTATATTTCTTTCCTCTATATGCCACTTCTGAACGTATTCTTTAAGAGTCACTTTAGGCCCGTCACTTATTGGCGGAATATTATTACCACGGTATTTTCCACCTTGTGTCATAGTTTTTACGTGGCTTTTAATCTGGTCACGGCTATCTTGTAATTGTACAAATGATGATATGTTGCCCAGCACTGCCTGCTGGGATGCCTTAGCGAGGCGCTGACTGTGCATTTGCATACGCCCAACAATTTCTAAATATGCTGCGTTATGTCTTGCCTGCCGCATACTTATAGCTGTAACAACCAAAACAATCAGAAGGAATAATGCGAATAACCCACCTAAAATTCTTAGGCGCTTACCAACAAACAAAGAGCTGGCTGCCGGTGCTGACTGGACCGTACTGCCGGCCATATCATCTTTGCTGACTACTCCGAAAACAGGTTGCAATTTCAATAAAAAGCCTGGCATTTTAAATTGTGTCTCCATTAGCTTTCCAGAAAGCTTGGTTTACGTAGTAGTAAAATAAAGTGTTACTCAAATTTGTTTTATTGAACCCGTATACTTTACAATTAATTTACTAGAACGACTGATTACTTTATGCAACAACTAAGCAGCAACCTGTAAAAATTCCTCATCACGAACCAAATCTTGCAGGCTCAGCTCGTTCCAGTGCTGCCCTTGATTATCCTTATAGATACCCGAAACACCTAGCTGAGAAGAATTACCGTCTTCAATGCGTTCAAAGTCAGACGCATTTCTTATTCCAAGCGTACGGCTTACCAACAAACCACTGTTCACCTCAAATCGGGGTGACACCAATAAAATCCTTGTTTTTTGCTCAACCTTAGTATGTGCCCCACCAAAATAAGCTGCCAAATCAGCAATGCCGTACAGGTTACCTTGCACATTAGCCATTCCTAAAAACCAAGAGTGAGTTAAGGGAACCTGCGTAATTTTTGGTACCTGTAACACCTCGCTCACGTCAGTCATATGTACCAGCCAACGATCTCTGCCAATTAAAACTCCTAACACAGTTGACACTGGTTGAGTCATAGCAGCACTTTCTAATTTCTCAGAAAGTGACGCCTGGAATTCTTTTATACTAATACGCTTGGACATCTGCTCAGCCTAATTCAGTTATTTTTTGCAATAATTCGGTGGCTTTAATTGGCTTAACTAAATAGCCTTTAGCTCCTTGCCGCATCCCCCAGATTTTGTCAGTATCTTGTCCTTTAGTAGAGCATATAATGATCGGAATATGCTTAGTAGCTGCACCTCTGGAAATTGTACGGGTTGCATTAAATCCATCCTGCCCCGGCATTACAACATCCATAAGAATCAAGTCTGGCATGAGCTCTTTGGTCATTGCAACCACCTCCTCACCACTTGCAGCGGTCAACACTTTGTAACCACTTTTGGTAAGAATTTCTAGTAATATATGTCGCTCTGTAGGGGAGTCATCCACCACCAAAATGTTTTCAATTGCCATTTATTTCTCTATTACTTAGTGTCCAAGTGAAAATATTGCTCTGTCAATTACAACTTACCTGTAAAAAATTTCTTCTAAGAAATTAATAGCTCTATAGAAGAATATATCACCCAAATAAACTCAATTAAAACATAGATTGTTACCTGATAGGAGATTTGGGTGAATCTGAAGCTGACTTTACTATTTTCTTAGTGAATCCAACTCTTTATTACATATTTATTTAATAGCCGATATTCAAGCTATTGATCAAGGATAAACAATTAAAACTGCTAAAGTAGTTGTTACAGTACATGTGCTCCCCAGCCTGAAATCAGGTATCAACTAAGAATTTGACTTAGATCAAAATTAAACTCGCCAATTTCAGGCATCATTACGATCATAAAAACGGTATTTTTAAGTAATATCAATACTATAATAATATTGTTTGTCTGCATTTTTATTATTAAGCTTTTTATATGGGGAAAAGACTGCATAATCAAACAAGAAAAAGGTAACTGGCACCCTCTTTAAGCTTACGAATTTTATACTTTTAAAGCTGTAACTTAATATTCTATATTTTAAGTAACGCCAATTTAACAGGTAATACCAATTCTTTGTTTTCGTCGAGAATGTTGCGATGGATTAAGTTGGTTTATTGTTAAAAATAATCGTACGTCGTACAGGCAACTCAGATTACTTATAATTTTCATATAAAAGAAAATTACCGTTGATTTAAATAGGGTTATTATTAATTTTGAAACCGCCTAAACCTTAATTCTTTCTTGTGTGAGTAATTCCGGCATGGTAAGATCCGCTGTTCATTTACCTAACTGAGCACCAGATAATTTTAGAAGAATATTGGACTCAATGGACTATATTGATTCCGGGAAGTGACAGGCTAAGAAAAAAAGTATTCAGATTTAATAAACTTGTAATTCGCACTGAAAAACTAGAAATTTTAAGTGGGGGAAAATATGGGCAGCAAAGTAACAGCTATACTGGTGTGGATCTCTACACTTATTCTATACCCAAGCGTGGCGGCAGCTGAAAAATTAAGTTCGATAAACTTACCGGCGCCAAAAACTGCAATTGCCACTGAAATGTATGATTTACATATGTATGTCATGTGGATCTGCGTGGTGATTTTTATTGGTGTGTTCGGCACCATGTTCTATTCTGTTATTGTTCACAGGAAATCAAAAGGTTACAAAGCTGCAAATTTTCACCACAGTACAACCGTTGAGATTATCTGGACAGTTATTCCGTTCATCATTCTCATTGCCATGAGCTATCCTGCCACTAAAACTATCATTGATATGAAGGATACTTCCACACCGGAAATTACCATTAAAGCTACCGGTTATCAGTGGCAGTGGGGTTATGATTATCTGGCAGGGGAAGGGGAAGGAATCAGCTTCTACAGCAGGATGTCTACTCCTCGGGAGCAAATCAGAAATAAAGCTCCTAAGGGCGATAATTATATAATGGAAGTTGATAATAATGTGGTTGTCCCGGTCGGGAAAAAAATTCGTGTCCTCCTTACCGCGAGTGACGTTATTCACGCATGGTCGGTACAGCAACTTGGTGTGAAGCAGGATGCTATCCCGGGCTTCATACGTGATGCATGGTTTAAAGCTGAAGAACCAGGTATATATCGCGGTGTATGTTCAGAATTATGCGGTAAGGAACATGCATTTATGCCAATAGTTGTGGAAGTGATGGAACAGGAAAAATACTCGCAATGGGTGGTTGCCCAAAAACAAAAATCTGCAGAAACGGTTGTTGATGTCAATAAAGAATTTACAATGGACGAGCTAAAGGCTAAGGGCGGGAAAGTATATGCCGGTATGTGCGCCGCATGTCATCAGGCTAATGGGAAGGGCATACCCGGCACATTCCCCGGACTGGATGGATCAAAAGTTGCTGCCGGGCCCAAAGCTGACCATATAAAGATGGTAGTAAACGGTAAAGCAGGTACTGCAATGGCTGCATTTAAACACTTGTCAGATGTGGACATTGCGGCAGTAGTTACCTACGAACGTAATGCCTGGGGTAATACAACGGGTGAAATAGTACAACCTTCCGAAATTCAAGCATTCAGAAATTAAGGAACAAGGAGAAAATTATGGCAGCAACACACCATCCTGGCCACGAACAAGAACATGAACACGAGCATCATGGCCCCCCCAGCGGGATCATGCGCTGGCTGACCACTACTAATCACAAAGATATCGGTACACTATACCTTTGGTTTAGCTTCGCGATGTTCTTAACGGGTGGTGTGATGGCGTTAACTATTCGCTCCGAATTATTCCAGCCGGGTTTACAGATTGTCGAACCGGAATTTTTTAATCAGCTCACCACACTACATGGTTTAGTAATGGTGTTTGGCGCTATTATGCCTGCTTTTGTTGGTTTTGCTAACTGGCAGATACCAATGATGATCGGTGCTCCGGATATGGCTTTTGCCCGCATGAATAACTGGAGCTTCTGGTTATTGCCACCGGCAGCTCTGTTGCTGATTACCTCGTTCTTTGTGCCGGGAGGAGCAGCGGCAGCTGGCTGGACACTTTACCCGCCTCTTTCAACCCAGATGGGTATGGGTATGGACATGACTATTTTTGCTGTTCATATACTGGGCGCTTCTTCCATTATGGGGTCAATCAACATTGTTACTACTATTCTCAACATGCGCGCACCGGGCATGACCATGATGAAAATGCCATTATTCGCATGGACCTGGTTAATTACTGCATATCTACTGCTTGCAGTTATGCCGGTACTGGCAGGTGCGGTAACCATGTTGCTGACAGATCGTCATTTTGGAACCAATTTCTTTAATGCTGCAGGTGGTGGTGATCCGGTCATGTTTCAGCATATCTTCTGGTTCTTTGGACATCCTGAAGTCTATATCATGATTTTGCCGGCATTTGGAATTGTCTCTCAAATCATTCCGACCTTTGCCCGCAAACCATTGTTTGGGTATTCTTCGATGGTATACGCCACCGCCTCCATTGCGATTCTTTCATTTATCGTTTGGGCGCATCATATGTTTACAGTAGGTATGCCGGTTACAGCCCAATTGTTCTTCATGTACGCTACGATGCTGATTGCGGTGCCAACCGGAGTAAAAGTATTTAACTGGACGGCTACTATGTGGCGCGGCTCCATGACTTTTGAGGCTCCGATGCTGTTTGCTATCGGGTTTATCTTCCTGTTTACCCTCGGAGGTTTCAGCGGCATAGTGCTTGCAATCGTACCGGTAGATATCCAGTTACAGGAAACCTACTATGTAATTGCTCACTTTCACTATGTGCTGGTATCAGGCTCATTGTTTGCCTTATTCGGTGGCACGTATTACTGGTTGCCGAAATGGACCGGCAACATGTATGACGAAGGCTTGGCCAAAACACATTTCTGGTGCTCTATGATTTTCTTCAATGTCACCTTCTTTGTCCAACATTTCCTGGGACTGGCAGGGATGCCTCGCCGGGTTCCGGATTATGCCTTACAGTTTGCTGATTTCAATATGATATCAAGCATAGGCGCATTTGGTTTTGGTTTCAGCCAGTTGCTTTTCCTCTTCGTGATAATTAAATGTATACGTGGTGGCAAAAAGGCAACTGACGAGGTGTGGGAAGGTGCTGATACACTAGAGTTTACAGATTTGCCTTCACCGCCACCGTATCACAGTTTTGAAACGGCTCCGCAGGTTAAATAGTATGCAGCAACGGGATTCAAAGACTCAGCGCAGCAAAAATATGAAAACTGCGCTGGTTCTTTGGGCAATTGTGGCTTTGATTGTAGTTACATTTTTTTCTAAGCATTGGGGATGAACGCAGTACAGCCAAATCTTACGATGTTAAAGAAGTTGCTGGTAGTAGCAATGGTGATGTTTGCCTTTGGCTACGCCATGATACCGTTCTATAAAAAGATTTGTGAAGTGGCCGGGTTAAATAACCTGCTGCAGCCAGACACATTAGTGGAAGAAACTCAACAGGTAGACACCAGCCGGTTACTGACAGTTGAGCTGGATGCAAATACTCGTGGTTTGCCATGGCAATTTAAACCACTACAATCAACTGTACAGATGCATCCGGGTAAGTTGGTAGAGGTTATGTATGAAATTAAGAATACCTCAGACCGTGAAGTGACCGGGCAGGCGATTCCCAGCTATGCACCGTTACTAGTTTCGCAGTATATAAAAAAGCTTGAGTGTTTTTGTTTTACTAAACAAGTGTTAAAACCGTATGAGGTACGGCAAATGCCGGTTCAGTTCCTGATTGAATCAGAGTTTCCGGAGGATATTAATACTCTGTCTATATCGTACACATTTTTTGAAATTGGTCTTAGTAATGGCCCCACCTCTAACGAGGATAACCGTACCACAAGTAAAATTTGAAGGAAAACGCTGATAAGTCTGATAAGGCCGGGCCTGTACAAGTTGCAAAAGCAGTATTTTGGGCTTTCTTTGGCGTACGAAAGCATACTGATCATGCTGCTGATGTAGAGTCATTAACATTAAAGCAAGTAGTAATCGGGGGAATTATCGGTGCTGCTCTATTTGTCGGGACTTTACTGTTACTGGTCAAATTTATAACAAATTGAGAATTGATTAAAATATACGTGGGAGAATACGCATGAGCCAAGAAGCAAATCATTACTATATTCCAACGCCTTCAACCTGGCCTATTACCGGGGCAATTGCCATCTTCTTTATGGGATTTGGTGCTGCGTTTACGGTCAATAAACTTCCAATTGGCTATGCATCACTGGCAATCGGGTTCGCTATTCTTATTTACATGCTTTTCGGTTGGTTTGGTACCGTAGCGCGGGAAAGTGAGAGTGGTAAATTCAACTATCAGGTCGACAGCTCCTTCCGCTGGGGTATGAGTTGGTTTATTTTCACCGAAGTAATGTTTTTTGCCGGGTTCTTTGGTGCACTATACTACATGCGGGTGTTATCGGTTCCCTGGCTTGGGGATCTGGAGCATAAACTATTATGGCCTGATTTTACTGCCGGATGGCCTTCTACCGGTCCCGGCATAACCGAAAAATTTACTCCCATGGGCGCATGGGGTCTGCCGGCTTTTAACACTGCATTACTGTTATCTTCCGGTGTAACCTGTACCTGGGCACATTGGGCGCTTAAACTTAACAAACGCAGTCAACTAAAATGGGGTCTGTTTCTGACGATTGCATTAGGTGCCCTCTTTATTGGTTGCCAGGCTTACGAATATGTTCATGCCTATTCAGAGCTTAACCTAAAGCTTACATCTGGCGCCTATGGTGCCAGCTTCTTCATGCTGACCGGATTCCATGGTTTTCATGTAACGCTTGGTGCAATCATGCTAACAGTAATTTACTTCCGGGTTTTAGCTGGACACTTCAAACCTGAACATCATTTTGGTTTTGAAGGGGTATCCTGGTATTGGCACTTTGTGGACGTGGTCTGGCTGGGTCTGTTTGTATTTGTTTACTTGCTATAGAAACAAACTAGCTTCGTATATTGAACTGGCCTATTGCCTGGCAGGAAGAATGCCAAAATAATAACCTGTCATCAGGATAATAAATAGAACAACTGACAGGCCAACTCGTAACGTAAGAGACTTAAGCATGCGCGTGCTCTGACCTTTGTCTTTAACCATGTAGAACAACGCGGATGCAAGACTATAAACTATGAAAAGAAAAAATAGGGCTGCAATAATCTTCAATTTAGATTCTGTCTGTTGTATAAATTTTGGTTCTGGACGAGAGTTTAGCCGAGATTAGTATTCTAACCAATGACTATTTTAGGCTGGCAGTTCAGGGTCAGTTTCTGGCCAACAGCTGCTGCTATATTTTTTATCGTTGTTACGGTGATGCTGGGTAACTGGCAGCTTTCACGGGCTCAGGAAAAAGAAGAGCGTCAGACACAGTTGAATCAACTTTCGCAACAACCGGTAATATCGATACCTACATCACCAATTAGGCTTGAGGACTATCAGTTTCGTAAGGTTGAAGTGCACGGAACGTATGTTCCGACTCATACAATCTATTTGGATAACAAGATAAACAGAGGCAGAGCTGGCTATCAGATTATCACGCCGGTAAAGTTAGGTGAAAGCTCTATGCATGTTTTAATTAATCGTGGTTGGGTTGCCGCAGGCCGTACTCGTAGTGAACTGCCAGACATACCCACTCCTACCAGCAAAGTGACAGTATCAGGAATTGCAGAATCACCAACAATGAGAACTTTGGAACTTTCTACGGAAACAGTGTCCGGACAGGTTTGGGAAAATCTCCATCTGAATCGTTATCGTAAGGCAACCGGACTTACGCTGCAACCATTAGTATTATTGCAAGAAAATGATGTGAAAGATGGGCTGCTCCGGGAATGGACCCGCCCTGATTCGGGTGCCAGCAGAAACCTTGGGTATGCGTTTCAGTGGTTCTCCATGGCGTTGGCGATATTGATATTATATTTGGTGTTGAGTGTTAAAAGAGACCACCCCAAAAACGCATAAGCGTAAGCTGCTTTTGTTGATGATAGTGATGATTGCGCCCATAGCGCTTTCTTATATGCTCTTTTATTGGGGAGCTCCGTCGGGCAGCGTAAACTATGGAGAGCTGATCAAGGTCAAAAAAGCTTTACCGGATGTTGCCTTGCGTAAAACAAATGGCGTAACATTCAACATTAGCCAGTTACGTGGAAAGTGGATAATGCTGGTTGTAGACTCCGGGGAATGTGGAGAGTCATGCCGTAAGAAACTGTACTATATGCGCCAGGTACGCCTGATGCAAAAAAATGAAATGGAACGTATAGAACGGGTATGGTTGATCGATGATGATAAAAAACCAGAGGCCGGTATTAAAGAAGACTTTAAGGGGACTATATTTATAAATGCCCGGGATAACAAACTACTAAAGGAAATTCCGGCAAAAATTTCGCGGCATGATCATATATATATGATTGATCCGCTAGGAAACCTGATGATGCGCTTTCCAAAAGATATTGACCCATCTAAGATGGCAAAAGATATTAAGCGATTACTTAAGGTTTCACAAATTGGATAAGGATAGGTGTTATGACTACTAGTGTAACTTGGCAAAATACAGCTTCACGAATGCAACAGTTTTATCGGTTAACCAAACCAAGAGTTGTTTCGCTTATTGTTTTTACTGCAGTTATAGGCATGTTCCTTGCGGTTCCTGGTGCAGTTCCATTAAATGCTCTGATTTTTGGTACCATAGGAATTGCTTTAGTTGCCGGTGCAGCTGCAGCAGTAAATTGTTTGGTGGAACAAAAGATTGATTCTGTTATGGCGCGTACGCGTGGCAGGCCCTTACCAAGAGGGGAAGTAAGCTCTCCGGAAACCTTATTTTTCCTGGCATTGATAGGTGGAGGTGGCCTATATATGCTTTATCAGTGGGTGAATCCGCTGACAATGTGGCTTACTTTGATCACTTTCGTCGGCTATGCCATTATCTACACAGTGATACTTAAGCCTCTAACGCCACAGAATATTGTCATTGGTGGTGCTTCCGGTGCAATGCCTCCGGTACTGGGGTGGACAGCTGTAACAGGAGAAATCTCAGCTGATGCCTTGCTTCTGTTCCTCATAATTTTTGCATGGACTCCGCCTCATTTCTGGTCACTTGCACTCTACCGAAAACTTGAATACGCCAAAGTTGGAATGCCGATGCTACCGGTAACGCATGGTGATAAATTTACCCGTTTGCATGTACTCCTTTACACTTTTATACTCTGTGCTGTCACGCTGATGCCCTATGCCACACAAATGGGCGGGTTGATTTATCTTATCAGTGCAGTAATTTTAGATGCCGTATTCTTATACTATGCAGTAAAAATTTATCTGGATTATAGTGATCAACTTGCACGTACGACTTTCCGCTATTCAATCTTTTATCTGACAGCTTTATTCACGGCGTTACTGGTTGACCATTACTTTTACTTCTAATTAATATTATGAGGTGTTTCAGCTCTCTAACACTTTTAGTTGGATTGTCAGCACTGGTTCTTTTATCAAGCTGCAATAGTAAAGTCGAGCCGGAATTTCTTTCTACAGATATCACGAACGCCAGCTTTGGCAGAGACTTTAAACTCTCTGATCACAATGGGGACATTCGTTCTCTGGCTGATTTCAAAGGCAAAGTGATAGTACTTTTTTTGGTTACACAAATTGTCCGGACATATGTCCGGGCATCATGGGCAAACTTGCCGGTACCATAAAAAAGCTGGGCAATGATAGCAATCACGTTCAAGTACTATTTATATCGGTTAATCCTGAACATGATACCCCTGCGTTGCTAAAACAATATGTATCTACATTCAATCCTACTTTTCTTGGCTTGTCCGGAGACCTACAAACTACAAGAAATATTGCCAAGGAGTTTAAAATTGCTTTCCAAAAACAAACAGGAACAACTCAGGATAGCTACATAATGGACCACTCTACAGGAGTCTATATTTTTGACCCGAAAGGAAAACTTCGTTTATATGTGAACTCTGGTACAAATATGGATATAATTTCCCATGATATTTTAGAGCTGCTAAGAACATCTTAGGAGCAATTAATCCCAGGACAGATATTTACCTTCCAAAATCTCTATTCTGCGCCCTATCTCATTTGATGAATAATGATGGACTTAACGTTTTTTTAGGTTTACAAAAATAACTTTCCTGGGTTTAGTATGTTATTGGGGTCAAATACCTGTTTAATGCTCTTCATTAAATTCATCGTTGTTGCATCAATCTCCCTGTCAATATAGGCACGCTTCTCTCTTCCAATACCATGCTCTCCTGATAGTGTGCCATTGAGGCTGATCACCAGATCAAAAATTTCATTCAGGCATTTCTCAGCGCGATCCATTTCTTCAGTATTATCCGGGTCTACCAACAGATTTACATGAATATTTCCGTTTCCAGCATGACCAAAATTTACATTACTAACCTGATGCTGTGAACTTAGCTTAGTTAGCCCATTCAGAAATTCAGGCAGTGTGGAAACTGGTACAACTACATCCTCATTAATTTTCTTCGGTGCAATATCCCGCAACAATGGTGATAATGCCTTACGCATTTGCCACAAATTAACAGTATCTGAGACACGCTCGGCTTGTAATAACCCCTCATTTTGGCAGGCAGAGAGAATGGCAATACTTGTTTCATTAACTTCACGAGAAGACCCGTCAACTTCGATCATCAGCATTGCAGCACTATCATCCGGTAGTATTTCTGGAGAACGACTACGAATAAGGTTAAGTGAACCTTTATCCAGAAATTCAAGTGCACTAGGAACCTGGGGAAGAGACATAATTGAGACTATTGCTGCAGCACAACTTGAAGCATCACGAAAATGTGCAACGAGCCCCCCAATAGCTTGTGGTAAAGGGGTAAGTTTAAGCGTTGCTTCAGTAATTACTGCCAGTGTACCCTCAGAACCAATCAGAAGCCTTGTTAGATCATAGCCCACCACACCTTTAGTGGTATAACAACCAGTTTTAATTTCCTCACCCTTACCCGTTACTGCTTTCACCCCCAGCACATGATCACGAGTGGTTCCGTATTTTACTGCGTGAGGGCCGCCTGCAGATGTGGCAAGGTTTCCTCCTATACTGGAATACGCTGCACTGGAAGGATCAGGCGGCCAAAAAAACCCATGGGGCCTGACCATATCTTGTACGGTCTGATTGAGTACCCCGGGTTCAGTTACAATTACACGATTAGCAGGATCGACTACAATAATTCCTAACATACGTTCCAGAGACAACGCTATCCCACCTTGCTCCGGTATGCTCCCCCCGGCAGTTCCTGTGCCACGCCCACGTGGTGTGAGTGGAATTTTATGTATATTACACAGCAAAACTATGGCCTGAACCTCGTCGGAGGAAAGTGGGAATACCACCATATCAGGCGGACATATTTTTTGGCTATTATCATAAGCGTAAGTGTAACAATCCACCGGGTCTGTATAAATCCGGTCGGGGGGCAACGAAGACTGAAGTTGAGTAAGAAAATCAGACATTTACAATTACTTGAAATTATTTACTTGCTGAATGGGAAATGCCGTCAAGCTATCGTATAGTATGGCGATCAATACCAGAAAAATTAACATGAACCTCATTTATAACTAAAAATGATACAAAAAAGTACATTATATGTGGTTGCCACTCCGATTGGAAACCTGCGAGATATTAGCCTGCGTGCGCTAGATGTACTCATGGCTGTTGATGTAATTGCTGCTGAAGATACGCGCAACTCCAGAAATTTACTGGTACATCATTCAATTACTAAAAAAATGATAGCTTTGCACCAGCACAATGAACGCGTAGCCTCAAAGAAAATTTTAGATTTACTTGAAGCGGGGAAATCTGTTGCCTATATTACTGATGTTGGCACGCCCGGAATCTCTGACCCTGGTGCAATTCTGGTTAACCTGGTAAGAAAGAATTATCGTGTGGTGCCGGTTCCTGGCGCCAATGCTGCGTTATGTGCCCTATCCGCAGCCGGAATTTCCACAACACATTTCTTATTCTATGGCTTTCTTCCTGCTTCAAAAAGTACACGCAGACGAAAACTGGAAGAATTAAAATCGTTACCATACGTTCTGGTATTTTACGAAACACCGCACCGTATTCTGGAATGTATTATAGATTTATCTGAAATCCTGGAAACAAACCGGCAATTAACTATAGGCAGAGAACTGACAAAATTATTCGAAACTATTCACACTTGTGCCTTAGGTGATGCACTAACATGGCTAAATACAGACACTAACCAACAGAAAGGTGAATTTGTACTAATTGTTTCTGGTGCAGAAGCTCCGGATAAAACCAGAATTAGTGATCAGGCCCGACACACTCTGAAATTACTATTGAAAGAGCTGCCTTTAAAGCAGGCAGTAAAACTTACTTCAGATATCACTTATGAAAATAAAAATCAATTATATAAAATGGCATTATCGCTGAAAGAAGATGAAAGTAACTAATGCAATAAATTGATTTATTTGCCCGAAAAATTAAAATATTTCACTACATTCATTCTTAAATTAGGTACAACTAAGCTGGTATGAGGATGCCAGTATCGATTATAATTACGGGATCACATGGTCACAGCTGAATTGCTTATTGAGAATGTGAATTTACCCGTTTATTTTAATTCTTTTGGAGATTATCTATGAAAACAACTGCAATCTTTTACCACGCTGGTTGCCCTGTATGCGTTGAAGCTGAGCATCAGGTAGCTGAGGCTCTGGATCCGGCCCGCTTCGATGTGCAAAAAGTACATCTGGGCGAACAAAAAGATCAGATTGAAGCTGCTGAAGCAGCCGGAGTTAAATCACTCCCCGCAATAGTAATTGGCGGAGCACCGTTCCATATCAATTTTGGCGCCCCAATATCTGCGGTGAAGGGCTAGTAGGAAAAATGGCGGGTATTTACACCCGCCTTTTTCTCATTACTAACGAATAAGCAGTAGAACTATGTCAATGGCGGCTATTTCTTCTTTTATAGTGAAGCCGTAGAATACTTACACATCAAAACTTACATCAACCCGATACCACATTCATGGGTTATAGTTTCTATTTCATGCCTGTCTGTAGGAGAACATTATGTACAACAAAAAAACTATTGCCTATATTGCCTTGAGCCCTGTTTTTGCAATAGCACTGAGTAGTGCTTCACTAAGCTTTGCAGCTGACGGTACTTTTACCTCACAGTCCCAAAATATAAAAGGACTCATGCTCGCCTATGCTGACTTAGCAGAAACCAATAAGTCCGGAGGAGCAAAATCAGCAGGCGGTGGATATGGAATGTCATTGATGGACAAAAATAAAGACAACAAGGTCAGTAAGGAAGAATTTATCAAATATAATGAAGCCATATTTGATAAAGTAGATACTAATCGTGACGGCTCTGTTGACAAGAATGAGGCGGATAGTTATGTATCTAAGAGCGAGCCCAAAACAAGCCCGAACTACTCAACATCACATGGTGAAATGAAGAAATAGTTATCTGTACTTAGATTAATAGCTCAGTTGGTAGGACAGCTGATTCGTAATCAGTAGGCCAGATTTAGTACAAGCCCCCTTACAAAACTACTTGTTGACCCTGTATACACAAAGACAGTTACAGTAGAGGCTGAGTCTGAATTTCAGGCTAAGGAAAATGCACTGCGTGAATCTATCTTTTGTGATGAAGAAGTAGTTATCTATGTTTAGATTAATAGCTCAGTTGATAGGGCCTTTTAATATCTGCTGCTAAACATTCTTCTTTCTAATTTGCTCAATTCTAGGTCAAATTGTATTCCTATAAATTTTCTTTTGAATTTTTACAAGAAACACTTGCATTTTTTTTTCAACTAACTAAAATTAGGGAATCAACTAGAGTTAGTTCTAATTTACTTGATTAACCACTATATATAGTGGTTAATCATTAAATGCAACGGCTGGTTGGATTGATGGGGAATCACAATTTTCCCACGTAAAAATAATAGAACTAATAGGGGAGTAGTCAAATTATGCAACTTGCAACAGACAGCACCAGCTCCACAGTAGCATCTGGTTTCGAATTCTCCTCTACTTCTCCTTACCAAGATTCACGTTATTCCCAATACAAAATTATTCGTCGCAATGGATCAGTAGTTGCATTCATGCCGAATAAAATTTCGATTGCCCTGACCAAAGCATTTATTGCTGTTAATGGCGGTCAGAGTGCAGCATCTGCCAGAGTGCGAGAAGCAGTAATTTGTCTGACTGGTGATGTCGTTAGCGCATTAATCCGTCACCAGCCTGTAAGCGGAACTTTTCATATAGAAGATATTCAAGATCAGGTAGAACTTGCTCTGATGCGCTCTGGTGAGCATGATATAGCGCGCGCTTATGTATTGTACCGAGAAGACCGGACCCGGGAACGGGCAAAACAAAAAGAAAATGCTGCGGCAGAGACATCAACCAGCATTCTGCATGTGCTGGAGAATGGCCGCAAGACCCCGTTGGACACGGAACAGCTGCTGGCATTGATTGAAGCTTCATGTATAGGCCTGGGAGATACAGTAAATAGTGAACTGATATTTAAAGCCTCACTAAAAGATCTGTACGATGGGGTGCCGGTGGAAGAAGTAAGAAAATCAGTCATTCTTTCAGCCCGAGCCCTAATCGAAATAGAACCGGCTTACCGTTATGTCACTGCACGACTTTTATTACATAGTATTCGTCTGGAAGTACTGGGAGAAGAAGTAGCTCAGCAAGAAATGGCGTCCCGCTATTCAGATTATTTTCCTGGCTTTATTAAACGTGGCATTGATGCTGAATTGCTAGATAAACGTCTGGCAGAGTTTGACCTCCCGCGCCTGGCCAAAACGCTTGATGCCTCCTGTGACCTTAAGTTTGATTATCTCGGTCTGCAAACCTTATATGACCGCTATTTTTTGCATGTGCAGGATCAGCGTATTGAACTACCACAAGCATTCTTTATGCGTGTGGCGATGGGACTTTCGCTTAATGAAGCTGACCGTGAGGCACGGGCCATCGAGTTTTACCATATTCTGTCAAATTTTAATTTCATGAGCTCAACGCCAACCTTATTTAATTCGGGTACCCGTCGTTCTCAGTTATCTTCATGTTATCTCTCAACGGTACCGGACCATCTTGATGGTATTTTTGAATCAATCAAGGAAAATGCCCTGCTTGCAAAATATGCCGGAGGATTAGGAAATGACTGGACACCTGTGCGGGCAATGGGTTCATACATCAAAGGAACCAACGGTAAATCGCAAGGTGTGGTGCCATTTCTAAAAGTTGTCTCTGATACTGCAGTAGCAGTAAATCAGGGTGGCAAACGTAAAGGAGCAGTTTGCTCTTACCTGGAATCATGGCATCTGGATATAGAGGAGTTTCTTGAGCTACGTAAAAATACTGGTGATGACCGTCGCCGAGCTCATGACATGAACACTGCAAACTGGGTTCCGGATTTACTCATGAAACGGGTAATGGAAGACGGGGAATGGACCTTATTCTCACCTTCGGACGTACCTGATCTCCATGAAAAATTTGGTAAAGAATTTGAACAGTCTTATCTTGCTTATGAGGAGAAGATTGAGTGCGGTGAATTTGATCTGTATAAAAAAATCCCTGCGAAACAATTGTGGCGCAAGATGCTTAGTATGTTATTTGAAACCGGGCATCCGTGGATTACTTTCAAAGATCCGTGCAATATTCGGTCGCCTCAGAATCATGAAGGTATCGTGCATAGTTCTAACCTTTGTACCGAAATTACCCTGAATACAAATGATCAGGAAATAGCTGTATGTAATCTGGGATCTGTCAATTTGGTGGCGCATATCAAAGACGGAAAGCTAAACACGCACAAGCTTCAACAAACCATCAGTACAGCAATGCGTATGCTGGATAATGTAATTGATATAAATTTTTACGCTGTTGAAAAAGCACGTAACTCTAATCTCAGGCACCGCCCGGTAGGGCTGGGCATCATGGGTTTTCAAGACTGTCTGCACATGTTACGCATTCCCTATGCTTCTGAGGACGCAGTAGAATTTGCTGACCGTTCAATGGAAGCAATAGCTTACCATGCCTACTGGGCCTCTACCGAAATGGCTGAAGAACGTGGATGTTATGCTTCCTATCAAGGAAGTCTGTGGGATCGAGGAATCCTACCACAAGACTCTCTTGAACTTTTGAAGGAAGAGCGCAAAGGATATGTCGAAATAGACAGGTCCTCAACGTTAGAGTGGGGTGAACTACGAAAACGTATAAAAAAATATGGTATGCGCAATTCCAACTGTTTAGCTATTGCGCCGACTGCAACTATTTCTAATATTATTGGTGTATCTGCCAGTATCGAGCCAACCTATCAAAACCTCTATGTAAAATCTAATTTATCAGGGGAATTCACCATCGCCAATAAATCCCTGGTAGGGGACCTAAAAAAGCTTGGACTTTGGGACGAAGTAATGATCGCTGATCTTAAATATTTTGATGGCACCTTAAGCAAAATAGACCGTGTGCCAACTGACATTCGTAAACTTTATGCGACCGCATTTGAAATCGAGCCAAAGTGGTTAATTGAATCTGCAGCAAGACGACAGAAATGGATTGATCAGGCACAGTCACTCAATATATATATGGCAGGTGTTTCAGGCAAAAAGTTGGATGAAACCTATAAACTCGCATGGCTACGTGGTCTAAAAACTACCTACTATCTTCGTACACTAGGCGCAACATCAGCTGAAAAATCCACAGTCAAAACAGGTGTCTTAAATGCAGTACCGGCAGACGGAGGTATAACTGCAATGAATGCAGTACCGGCGGCAGCTGATTTGAAATATTGTGCAATCGATGACTCTGAATGTGAGTCTTGCCAGTAATGAATGTAACGCAAAGGAACAAAAGGAGAAAAGTATGCTGACATTTGAAGACGAAAAGGCGCAATTGGAGCCTCCGATACCTGAAGGGGCATTGAATAGCGCGCAAGTGTTAACAACTTCTGATCCGAATTTGCAAGCCGTTAGCGCTGTAACTGGTATAAACAGTGAACAATCTGTGGATAACACCACCAATCGCCGTGTAGCTGTAGAAGACAAAAAAATTATTAATTGTCAGTCCGATGTAAATCAACTTGTGCCATTTAAATACAAATGGGCCTGGGAAAAATATCTTTCAGCCTGCGCTAATCACTGGATGCCACAAGAAATTAATATGAGTCGTGACATTGCTCTCTGGAAAGATCCAAATGGATTAACTGAAGATGAACGCCGTTTGGTCAAACGCAATCTTGGGTTTTTTGTTACTGCTGATTCGCTGGCAGCTAATAATATTGTACTTGGGACCTACCGTCACATCACTAACCCGGAATGTCGTCAATACCTGTTGCGTCAGGCGTTTGAAGAAGCAATTCATACACATGCTTATCAGTATATTGTCGAGTCCCTTGGATTAGATGAGGGTGAAATTTTCAATGCCTACCATGAAATAGCGTCAATCCGTGATAAAGATGAGTTTCTTATCCCGTTTATTGATACGCTCACCGATCCACAATTCAAAACCGGCACACCAGAAGCTGACCAAAAGCTATTAAAAAGCTTAATCGTATTTGCCTGCATCATGGAGGGGCTATTCTTTTATGTAGGTTTTACACAGATCCTGGCATTAGGAAGGCAAAATAAGATGACTGGTGCAGCGGAACAGTATCAATATATTTTACGTGATGAGTCTATGCACTGTAATTTTGGTATTGATGTGATTAATCAAATAAAGATGGAAAACCCGCATCTTTGGACAAAAGAATTTCGTGATGTAATTAATGAACTTATGCAAAAAGGGGTAGAGCTAGAATACCGCTATGCTGAAGACACTTTACCACGTGGTGTTCTAGGTATGAATGCGCCAATGTTTAAAGAATGCCTGCGCTATATTGCTAACCGCAGATGCCAGCAGATTGGCCTAGACATTATTTATCCGGGGGCCAAAAATCCCTTTCCATGGATGTCTGAAATGATTGATTTAAAGAAGGAGAAGAATTTTTTTGAAACTCGGGTTACTGAATATCAAACTGGTGGAGCGCTAAACTGGGATTAAGATCAGGAGATGAATTGATGCATCGAATTATATCATGTTGTGCTAATAACGATTACAGCCTGTGGCTACATTTTGATGATGGAGTAAAGGGTATAGTAAATTTACATGATTTAGTTGGTGTTGGAATTTTTAGCGCATGGAAAGATATAGAGATATTCAAGAAAATTAGTATTGATCCGATAAAAGAAAAGGTGTCATGGGAAGGTGGAATTAATTTAGATTCTGATGTACTTCATGAATACCTTGTTAGCAAAGCGCAGGAAGTTATGCTGCATTAAAAGAACTACCGCACAATTTGGGGAAAGAAATACCTAATAATTTGTAGTTACTCTATAATTGAGCATGTAGTACGAAGTAGTAAACGTAACAAGTTGTAATCTTATGTAACTTTAATTTGGAGGCTGAAATGGCAACTACCAAGAAGAAACCAGCAGCTAAGAAGAAACCAGTAGCTAAGAAGAAATCAGTAGCTAAGAAAGTAGTAGCTAAGAGAAAACCAGCTGCTAAGAAAAAAGCACCGGAAAAAAGGAAAGTAGCCGCTAAGAGAAAACCAGCTGCTAAGAAAAAAGCACCGGCAAAAAGGAAAGTAGCCGCTAAGAGAAAACCAGTGGCTAAGAAAAAAGCACCGGCAAAAAAGAAAGTAGCCGCTAAGAGAAAACCAGCTGCTAAGAAAAAAGCACCGGCAAAAAAGAAAGTAGCCGCTAAGAGAAAACCAGCTGCTAAGAAAAAAGCACCGGCAAAAAGGAAAGTAGCCGCTAAGAGAAAACCAGCTGCTAAGAAAAAAGCACCGGAAAAAAGGAAAGTAGCCGCTAAGAGAAAACCAGCTGCTAAGAAAAAAGCACCGGCAAACAGGAAAGTAGCCGCTAAGAGAAAACCAGCTGCTAAGAAAAAAGCACCGGCAAAAAAGAAAGTAGCCGCTAAGAGAAAACCAGCTGCTAAGAAAAAAGCACCGGCAAAAAGGAAAGTAGCCGCTAAGAGAAAACCAGCTGCTAAGAAAAAAGCACCGGCAAAAAAGAAAGTAGCTGCTAAGAAAAAACCGGCAGCAAAAAAAGTAGCCGCAAAAAAGAAACCGGCAGTTACGCCTGCTCCTATAGTAAGCAGTCCAGCTTCAAGCTGGCCGTTTCCACTTTCGGGCTCTCGCCCCTAAGAAGCAATACACGCGGTCATTACTGCGAGCAGCCCCAACTTTAAATGTAGTGGCTGTTCGCAGATTTTATTCCTGCTTTTTCTTGTTAAGCTTTTCCTTCAGAATCTCATTAACCTGAGCAGGGTTTGCTTTTCCTTTGGTTGCCTTCATAACTTGACCAACCAAAGAGTTAAATGCTTTTTCTTTTCCCCTACAGAAATCAGCTACCTTCTGAGGATTTTCGATAAGAACCATGTCAACAAGCTTTGTAATTTCATCGCTATTTGAGATCTGCTTCAGTCCTTTTGCTTTAATAATTGAGTCAACTGAAGTACAATGTGCTCCATACCACATTGTACTGAATACATCTTTAGCAGTTTTCCCTGAAATAGTCCCGTCACAAATACGTAAAATTAACTCTGCCAGTTGTTGAGGAGAAACTGGTGAGGCTGTAATATTTTTATCATCCTGATTTAAGCGTGCAGCAACCTCTCCGATTACCCAGTTAGCACAAAGTTTTGCCTCTTTTCTGCCAATAATTTCCACTACTTTTTCAAAATAATTAGCTGTATCTATATCAGCAGTTAACATTGCTGCATCATACTTGGATAACGCATAGGTTGCCTTACCTTTTGGATCAATTTTTGAATCTATAAAGCGTGAAAAGCACAAATCTGGAGGCTCTACCATAGATATCTTGATCTCTTCTATCCAATCAGGAGATATTTTTAGTGGCAACAAGTCTGGATCGGGAAAATAGCGATAATCATGCGCATCCTCCTTGCTACGCATGACATGAGTTTCACGTTTATCAGAATCAAATAGTACTGTTGCCTGCTTAATCGCGCCTCCGGTCTCAAGAATAGATTTCTGAAACTCAGCTTCATACTCAATAGCTTGTTGTAAAAAACGAAATGAATTTAGATTTTTAATTTCACGACGAGTACCAAGTCTATCGTCCCCTAACCTACGAACCGACACGTTGGCATCACAGCGAAATGACCCTTCTTCCATGTTCCCATCACTGATGCCAATCCAACGTACCAAAGTGTGTAACGTTTTAGCGAAGGCTACTGCTTCCGTGCTACTACGCATATCTGGCTCTGAAACAATCTCTAATAAAGGCGTGCCGGCACGGTTTAGATCAATGCCAGTCATGCCATGAAAATCTTCATGTAATGATTTACCTGCATCTTCTTCAAGGTGAGCACGAGTAATATTTATGATCTTTTCATTTTCCTCATTATCTTTCCCTGTCTGTATCTTGATATACCCGCCTTCAACAATTGGTAACTCATATTGACTAATCTGATAGCCTTTTGGCAAATCTGGATAGAAGTAATTCTTACGAGCGAAAATTGAGGGTGAATTGATCCTCGCATCTATTGCCAGACCAAATTTAACCGCTAGCTCAACTACACCTCGATTTAACACAGGTAATACTCCTGGCAACGCTATATCAACTGCACATGCCTGGGCATTGGGCGTACCCCCAAAAGTTGTTGAAGCGCCAGAGAATAATTTTGATTGGGTCAGGAGCTGAGTATGTACCTCAAGACCAATTACGACTTCCCACTGCATATTATTATCTTTAATATTTAGGTTTTTTTATATCTGGCATTTTTGTATGCCAGTCCGTTACCTGCTGATATTGATGCGCAACGTTTAGTATTTGTGCTTCAGAAAAATAGTTACCAATGATGTGTAATCCAACCGGTCTGTTTCTCTGGCCAAATCCCACAGGAATCGACATTCCTGGCAACCCGGCTAAACTGGCTCCAGCAGTATAGGCATCTGATAAATACATCTGTAAAGGATCGTTACTTTTCTCGCCTAAGGAAAATGCAACAGTAGGTGAGGTTGGTCCCATGATTATTTCACATTGCTTAAATACTTCAGTAAAATCCTGAGCAATTAAACGTCTTAATTTTTGTGCTTTTATATAATAAGCATCGTAATAACCATGTGATAACACATATGTTCCAATTAGAATACGCCGCTTCACTTCAGCGCCAAAGCCCTGAGTGCGACTTTTCTGATACAGATCATCAATATTAGTATATTCTTCGGAACGGTGGCCATAACGAACCCCATCGAAGCGGGAAAGATTACTTGATGCCTCCGCTGGAGCTAACACGTAATAAACCGGAATCGAGAGTTTAGTATTTGGCAACGACACCTCAACGATTTTAGCACCAAGCTTGCTATATTCTGCAACAGCCGCATCTACTGCACGTGATACGTCATCAGTTATCCCTTCGGTAAAATACTCCTTTGGAAGTCCGATACGCAGACCCTCTAGTGGCCTTTCTAAATCTCTTGTATAGTCTTCATTCTCATGTTTCAGGCTTGTTGAATCACGAGTATCAAAATCTACCATAACATTTAACATTAACGCCAAATCTGCTGCCGATTTTGCTATTGCTCCTCCCTGATCAAGACTCGAAGCAAAAGCAATCATGCCATATCTTGATACCAATCCATAAGTTGGTTTTATGCCGGATACACCACATAATGATGCTGGTTGGCGTATAGATCCTCCTGTATCGGTACCAGTAGCAGCCGGTGCCATGCGTGCTGCTACTGCACAGGCCGAACCTCCGGAGCTTCCTCCGGGTACAGACAAAATATCCCACGGATTCTTTACTGGCCCATAAAAAGAAGTTTCATTACTAGACCCCATAGCAAATTCGTCCATGTTGGTTTTACCAATATTTACTGTACCAACCTTATTGAAACGCTCAATTACATGTGCGTCATAAGGTGAAACGAAGTTTGATAACATTTTTGACCCACAAGTAGTAAGCCATCCTTTGGCACAAAAAATATCCTTATGGGCAATAGGAATGCCAGTTAACGGGCCTCCTTTTCCTGAAGCAATCATTGCATCAGCAATATGCGCCTGATCAAGACTTATTTCTTCATTTACTGTAATGAATGCATTATATTCTTTGTTTAAAGTTTTAATGTGCCCAAGAAAATCTCTGGTTAATTCAACGCTCGATACCTGCCTGGTTGCAAGTAATGTGGAAAGCTGATTTAGACTAGAATTAAACATGGTATATGTAAAGCGGGGAAATTATAGAAAAAAATAAGTAAAATTCAATGCTGTGCTTATTCTTAAAGTTTCACTCAATAACTTTTGGTACCAGATATAGCTCTGCTTCTGTTTTAGGTGCCTGTAATTGAAATAATTCGTGCTGATCAGTCTCTGTTACCTCATCATCACGCAATCGCTGCTCAACATCTTGAGCATGAGACATAGGAACAACTGTAGACGTATCTACTACCTGCATTTGTTCAATTAAGGAAAAAATCCCTGTTATTTGATCCAGCGTAGTATGAGCTTCATTATCACTGATCTCAATTCGAGCAAGATTTGCTACACGTTTTACATCTTCAAGAGTCAGTGCCATCAGCTAACGCCCCCTTACGTACAAAAACATAATAGAGTATCATAAAGTTACGTTTAAAACCGCCGTTATAGAGTATCATAGCCAATTTTTCAAACGTATTCTTTTTGTGTGATTTCGGACACTATTACCACCAACGGATTTTGCTCTCATGATGAACTTTATTACCAATTTTAAGAATTACTTTTCAACCGACCTCGCAATTGATTTAGGTACTGCCAACACTCTGATTTATATTCGTGGTCAAGGAGTTGTACTAAATGAACCGTCAGTTGTGGCAATACGACAGGATGGCGGACCCAATGGTAAGAAAGTAATTCAGCAAGTCGGGTTAGCTGCCAAACAAATGTTGGGCCGTACTCCTGGCAACATATCTGCCATCCGCCCAATGAAGGATGGTGTAATTGCTGATTTCACTGTCACAGAACAAATGCTGAAACACTTTATCAAGAAAGTGAATCCAGCTCGCCTTTTTTCTTTTAACCCACGTATTGTGATATGTGTGCCTTACGGTTCTACTCAGGTAGAGCGTCGCGCTATTCGGGAAGCAGCATATGGCGCTGGTGCAAGTAAAGTAGAACTGATTGAAGAACCGATGGCGGCGGCTATTGGTGCTAATTTACCAATTGAAGAGCCGACTGGTTCGATGGTAGTTGATATTGGTGGAGGTACTACGGATGTTGGAGTGATTTCGCTAGGTGGGATCGTGTATTCAACTTCGGTACGAGTAGGTGGTGACAAATTTGATGAGGCTATTATCAATTATATACGTCGCAACTATGGCATGCTGATTGGCGAAGTTACTGCTGAATTAATTAAGAAAGAAATTGGTTCGGCCTATCCGGGATCGGAAGTGCGTGAGATGGAAGTTAAAGGACGCAACCTTGCAGAAGGGGTCCCGCGCAGCTTTGCTATTTCCAGTAATGAAATTCTAGAGTCTTTAGCTGACCCTTTAAACAGTATTGTCAATGCTGTAAAATCTGCACTAGAACTTACTTTACCAGAACTTGGTGCAGATATTGCAGAAAAGGGAATGGTCTTGACTGGCGGAGGCGCGTTGCTACGTGACATTGATCGCCTCTTAATGGAAGAAACCGGTCTGTCGGTGATCATAGCTGAAGATCCTCTTACTTGTGTAGCACGAGGCTCAGGTGTTGCATTGGAAAATATGGATCAATTGGTTAGTATTTTTGCCAGTGATTAAACGGTACTCAGCATTAACGTGTTAGTACCCATGAACCGGATACTAGCTAACAAACCCTGAAACACCGCGCATCTAATGGAAACAACCCCACAGTTTTTTAAACATGGACCTAGTCCGCTAGTGCGGCTGGTTTTTTTTATTCTGCTATCATTAACACTGATGGTAGCTGATACTCACTTCAAATATCTCTATGAAGTTCGCCAAACTATCGCTGTAGTAATATATCCGATACAAAAGCTGGCCTACATACCAACCACAATTTCCGATCTGGTAAATGACTTTTTTGTTGCTCAAGACCTAGCTGATGAAAATGCACGTCTTAAACAGCAACACCTTATTGATTCAGGTAAGCTTCAACAACTTTCAGCTCTGACGACTGAAAATGAACATCTTCGTAAATTATTGGAAGCCACCCCGAGAAATAAGAGCAAGGCTATTATGGCGGAAATTCGTTCTGTTCCACGAGATCCTTTTAACCGTAAAATTATACTCGACAAAGGCATCCAAAATGACATTCAAAATGGCCAAGTTGTAGTGGATGATTTAGGGGTGATAGGACAAATTACACGTACCTATCCATGGTCTTCTGAGGCTACACTTATTACTGACAAAGATCACTCAGTACCAGTTCAGATTTTACGAAATGGTATACGCTCAGTAGCATCCGGTACCGGGAAATACAAAACACTTGAACTAAAATATATGGCAAACAATGTCGATATCCAAGAAGGGGATTTACTAGTTACTTCTGGTATAGATGGTGTTTATCCCTCTGGCCGACCGGTAGCTTTGATATCGAAAATAAAACGTGACGTATCTTCTACTTTTGCTTACATCATCTGCACAACTATTGCCGGAATCGATCGCAATAAGCAGGTTTTGATACTGTCTCCACAATTTAATCCGGAAAGTCTGGTGGACTCAGCTGATATCCATTTTGAGGATAAGGAATCAGAAGAAAATGGCGCGCACTAATTATTCTGAAGAAGAGATTATTCTGCCTGCAAAAGGTTGGTTCATCATCCTTAGCTTAATGGTAGGACTATTACTAAACCTCCTACCAATACAAGGTGACCTGTTAATACTACGTCCAGACTTTGTTGCATTGGTACTACTATTTTGGGGCACTTACCAACCACAACGAGTCGGTATAAGTATTGCTTTTGTTATGGGTCTGCTAATGGATGTAGGTAATAGCAGCATGTTTGGACAACATGCTTTAGCATACAGTGTGATGATTTTCATTGCATTGCTACTACGCCGACGTTTACATATATTTGGGTTGCTGAAACAAGCACCACAAATTGGGCTATTGTTACTCTTTGCTCAATTTATCATGCTCTTAACTGAGCTGTTAAAAAGAGCTGATTTTCCAGGATGGCATTATTTTCTTGCCAGTTTTACTGGTATGCTGTTGTGGCCTCTGATCTCGCTTCTACTAAAAATGCCCCATAGTTCAAAATATGATCCGAATGCACTATGAACCGTACGATAGAGATTCGCGATCACCTTCGTGAGTTACATCATTTCCAGAACCGGCTTGCTATCAGTGCAGGCTTTGTACTATTTCTATTCCTGATACTTTTTGCACGTTTCTTTTATTTGCAAGTATTAGAGAGTGAGCGCTATCACACCCTGGCGGAAGCCAATCGTATATCTATTTCGCCTGTAGTTCCCAATAGGGGTCTGATTCTAGATCGTAATGGCGATGTTTTAGCACAAAATTATTCAGCCTACACACTTGAATTCGTACCAAGCAAGCTCCCTGATTTTGAGGCTACGATAAACGAACTGGCAACTGTTATCCCAATTGCAGAAATTGATCGGAGACGATTCAAAAAACTTATGGAAGAAAGCAAGCAATTTGAAAGTTTGCCTATTCGAACCCGCTTATCTGACGAAGAAGTGGCACGTTTTGCTGCCAACAGTTATCGTTTCCCCGGAGTAGAGATAAAGGCTCGCTTGTTTCGACAATATCCAAAAGGGAAGAGTGCTTCACATGTAATTGGTTACATAAACCGTATTAATAAAAAAGATCTTGCAAAATTAAAAGCTAGCAAAGACTCAGCAAATTACAAAGGAACCAACCACATTGGAAAAATTGGTGTAGAACAAAGCTATGAAAAAGAACTGCACGGTATAGCCGGTTTTGAAGAAATAGAAACTGACTCAGCAGGGCGTAAAATAAGAGTCTTATCACGCACACCACCAATTTCCGGTAATGATCTGACATTGACGCTCGATGCTAAATTACAAGAGATTGTTGAGAAGGCCTTCGGTGACCGACGTGGTGCTCTGGTAGCAATTGACCCTAACAATGGTGATGTACTTGCATTCGTCAGTATGCCGGGATTTGACTCAAATCTTTTTGTAAATGGCATCGATTTTAAAAACTGGGATCGGCTCAACAACTCTATCGACAGGCCACTCAATAATCGTGCACTACGCGGTGTTTATCCACCAGGTTCTACATTTAAACCATTTATGGCGTTAGCAGGTCTGGAGCTTAATTTACGAACACCCGGATACGCCATCAGTGATCCCGGGTATTTTCGATTGCCTGGCAGCAGCCGCCGATACCGGGACTGGAAAGCAGGTGGCCATGGCAAAGTTAATATTCATAAATCGCTAGTGGTTTCATGTGATACATATTACTACGAGCTTGCTAATGAGCTTGGTATAGACAAAATTTCTAAATTTATTGGACGATTTGGTTTAGGTAAAAAAACTGGTATTGATATAAAGGGAGAAGTCTCAGGTTTGCTGCCATCACGTGAGTGGAAAATGAGGCGTCATAAACAAAAATGGTGGCCGGGCGATACTATTTCCATCGGTATTGGTCAGGGATACAATCTGGCCACACCACTTCAACTTGCTTTTGCCACCTCAATAATTGCGAACAAGGGAACCGCATTCCGCCCGCACCTTGTAAAACGAATACAAAATAGTAAAACCGGTGAAATATTTGAAAGAGCTCCGCAAATATTGTATCAACTCAATCTCAATCCGGATAATATGCAGATAGTGAGAAATGCACTTATAGACGTCACCAAACCCGGAGGTACTGCAGCAAGGGCAGGAGCAGGAGCAGGCTACACCTTTGCCGGCAAGACCGGGACATCTCAGGTAATAGGTATGAAGCAAGGAGAAAAATATGATGAAGACGCTGTAAATGAACGCCATCGTGATCATGCGTTGTTCATAGCCTATGCCCCGGCAGAAAATCCAAGCATCGCATTATCAGTACTAGTAGAAAACGGTGGCCATGGTGGTTCTGTTGCCGCTCCGATTGCGAGACAAGTAATGGATTATGTCCTGCTTGGTAAACTACCGGTTCATAAGGAAGAAGAATCCGTGGATGGAAACATAGAAGGTGTACATGACTAGATTTTTTCGTCTATGGCACTACCTCACACGCTATATAGACAGCTTCTTACTATTTAGCATTCTACTAGTAATGACAGTTGGTCTTGCAACACTTTACAGTGCAACAGGTGGAAGTTTAACTCGTGTAACCAACCAGACAGTTAACATGGTTGCAGCATTAGTCATCATGTGGCTGGTTGCCAACATTCCACTTCAACACATGATGCGACTTGCTTTACCAATATATGTAGTTGGTCTGATTCTTCTAATTTGTGTGGCGTTATTTGGTGAAATTAACAATGGTGCAAGAAGATGGCTAAATATAGGTGTTACCAGTATTCAGCCCTCCGAACTGATGAAAATCGCTGTACCACTAATGATGGCATGGTATTTTGATAAACACGAAGCTACTTTACGACTCCGGGACTACATAGTAGCGACGATGCTTCTATTATTACCGGCAGTACTGATTTTACGCCAACCAGACCTGGGAACTACCTTACTAATTATTTCCAGCGGCTTCTATGTACTGTTTCTTGCAGGATTATCATGGCGTATCATGATTGGATTGGTAATTACCGGAGCAGGCAGCCTGCCATTGCTGTGGCCAATGATGCATGACTATCAGAAACGACGTGTTATGACTTTATTTGACCCGACGCAAGATGCATTAGGAGCGGGTTATCACACCATCCAATCGACCATTGCAATAGGTTCAGGTGGAATTATTGGAAAAGGCTGGCAGAACGGTACACAGACCCACTTGGATTTTCTCCCTGAAAAAAGTACTGATTTTATCTTTGCAGTATTCTCTGAGGAATTTGGAATCGTTGGTAATTCGTTACTGCTATTATTGTATCTGGTAGTAATTGGCCGCGGGATGGTTATCACCGTCAATGCTTCGACTCAATTTACCCGACTTATTGCAGGATCAATCACGTTAACTTTTTTCACTTATATATTTGTAAATATAGGAATGGTTGTTGGTATCCTTCCGGTGGTAGGTGTGCCGCTCCCACTTATCAGTTATGGTGGCACATCTATGGTGACAATGCTTTTAGGTTTTGGTATTTTGATGAGTATACAAATGCATCCTAAATTGGTAAAAACATAATGAAAAATTATTCCGGACTTAGTAATGCTTTACACCGCTGTTACAACGCACCCTCATTTCCAAGTCGGCCTATCGTAATAATTGCTCTTGTTTTTCTTGCCGGTTGTAGCAATACTCTGAAACTTGATACATTTTCAGACTCCACTTCTTCCACCACGTTGAATCAAAAAAAAGGCGGAGGTTATTACCTTGATGACGGCCCTGGTGATAATCCTCCACCCAATATTGGCTCCGTTCCTGATGCTGTTCCCCGAATTGAACCCTTACGTAAATCTAATATGCAACCCTACGTAATACTTGGTAAAGCCTACACACCAATGACTACTCTGGGCCCATATAAAGAACGTGGAATCGCCTCATGGTATGGACGTCGCTATCACGGAAAGAAAACTGCCTCAGGAGAAGTCTACAATATGTATGGAATGACTGCTGCGCACACAACACTACCTATACCCAGCTACGTACGAGTTACCAATATTAAGAACAAAAAATCTATAGTAGTACGTATTAACGACCGTGGCCCGTTTCTTTCTAACCGATTAATTGATCTGTCTTATACAGCTGCTTACAAGCTTGATGTGCTTAGTGGCGGTAGTGCCTGGGTGGAAGTAGAAACCATCCTTCCAGGAAGCCAGGTTACGCGACTGCCGTCAGAACCGCCTGCCATTAAATCAGAAGACAGCTTTAATTTCCCTGACATTACTAATACGTCGTCCAGTACAAACAAAATTTACCTGCAGTTGGCCGCATTTAGTGCCTATAACAATGCAGATACCTTTCTCGCCCGCATGCGAACCGAATTTCCTGATTTATCCAACTTACTTGGTATCACTGAAAAAAACGGACTGTTCAAGGTACATGCCGGCCCATATTCAAATCAAATACTTGCAAGGCAAGCTGCAAACAAAATCTCGCAGAGTCTTCCCATGAAGCCATTACTTCTAGTGCAGTAGTAAGTTAAAAATTAAAGCGAAAAAGATCATATATTTTACTGCTGTACCAAATTTAACTATAGATTAGTTCAATACCGTTGATAGCAAATTACTCAATCACTTGATAAAATCAGTCTTTTTCATTTGATTAATCCGCCACGTCTTTTCATTCAGGACCATTTATGACTTCTATAGACTTTTACCCCGCTAAAAAAATCAGCACATTTTACCCGCCACAACGTACCTTGATGGGACCCGGTCCATCAGACACTCATCCACGAGTACTATCTGCCATGGCTCGCCCAACCTTAGGACACCTTGATCCGGTCTTCACAGACATGATGGAAGAATTAAAAAGCCTGCTTCGATATTCTTTCCAAACTGCCAATCTAATGACCTTTCCGGTATCCGGGCCCGGTTCAGTAGGAATGGAAATGTGTTTCGTCAATATGGTAAGCCCTGGTGACAAGGTGATTGTCTGTCGTAACGGCGTATTTGGCTCACGTATGATTGAAAATGTACAGCGCTGTGGTGGTGTAGCAGTCGTAGTGGATAACAACTGGGGAGAACCTGTTGATCCACAAAAAGTGGAAGATGCACTGAAACAAAATCCTGACACGAAAATTGTTGCCTTCGTTCATGCTGAGACATCTACCGGTGCTCTTTCAGATGCAAAAACAATTTGCGAAGTTGCGCATCGCTATAACTGTCTGACCATTGTTGATACGGTTACTTCTTTAGGTGGTTCCCCGCTACAAGTTGATGAATGGAAGATAGATGCGATCTATTCCGGTAGCCAGAAGTGCCTGTCATGTCCGCCAGGCCTATCCCCTGTAAGCTTCTCTGACCGCGTTATAGAACTTGTTAAAAACCGCAAGACAAAAGTACAGAGCTGGTTTATGGACTTAAATTTAGTGCTTGGCTATTGGGGTGAAACCCGAACTTATCACCACACTGCACCAACCAATGCACTCTACGCATTGCATGAGGCGCTGGTTATACTTTATGAAGAAGGACTAGAGCATTCCTGGGCTCGTCATCGGCGTAATCATGAAGCATTGAAAGCGGGACTAGAAACCTTCGGCACTAAGTACCTGGTTGATGAAAAATACCGCCTGCCACAATTGAACTCTGTATATATACCTGACGGTGTAGATGAAAAAGAAGTACGCCGCAGATTACTTGCTGAATACAACCTTGAAATTGGTGCAGGACTTGGTGATTTTGCTGGAAAAATCTGGCGATTTGGCTTAATGGGCTACTCAAGCAAAATAGACAACGTAATGCTAAGTTTGAATGCGCTAGAAACGGTTTTCTCGGATATGGGCAAGAAAATTAAATTTGGTGCAGCACAGGCTGCGGCACATAAGGTTTATGAAGCAAATCCGCTAAATGCCGTGCCAGTAAAAACAACCTGAACTTAGACTGATTCGATACCCGATTTATTGGGTGGGATAATTCATAATTATCCCACCCAATAAATATGTACAACTCTAATAAGTTTGAAGCTAAACTGGCACCAAATGTTATTTACTGAGGTTCTGTTTGCAATCCCAGTCTCTGCCAAATGGTAGTTGTCAAATCTGGCGAATTCATCGTATAAAAATGTAATCCCGGTGCACCGGCATCAAGTAACTGACTACATAGGTCAGTTACAACATCTAGTCCATATGCACGAATTGATGCGCTATCATCGCCATACCCTTCCATCTTTTTTCTAAGCCAGCGTGGAATCTCTGCACCACATGCATCTGAAAATCTCGCTAACTGGGTAAATCTATTGATAGGCATAATACCCGGTACAATAGGAATTTTTATGTTTGCAATTTCACAGGCATTTACAAATCTAAAATATGCATCTGCATTGTAGAAATATTGAGTAATAGCGGAATCAGCTCCTGCTTCTACTTTACGTTTGAAATTTTGTAAATCATCCTGAGCAGAATTTGCCTGGGGGTGATATTCCGGATAAGCGGCTACTTCAATATGAAAAACATTACCAAATTCTCTGCGAATAAACTCTACTAATTCTGCGGCATAACGAAACTCTCCTGGTTGAGCCATCCCTGAAGGAAGGTCCCCGCGTAATGCAACTAAATAACTGATGCCGCTATCCAAATACTTCTGAAGATGAAAACGAATGTTTTCTCTGGTTGAGCCAATACAAGAAAGATGAGGAGCAGCTTCAGCATACCCCTCAGCCTGAATCTCCAGAACTGTTTCAAACGTACGGTCTTGTGTAGAACCACCCGCACCAAAAGTTACAGAAAAAAACTTTGGATTAAATTGCGCTAGTTGTTGGCGCGTAGTACGCAATTTCTCCACACCTTCTGGTGTTTGTGGTGGAAAAAACTCAAAACTAAAGGCACGTGTGAGTTGCTTTTGCGATTCCATTTTTGCTACCCATGAATATGAAAAATACAGGGAAAGCAGGTTATCAGCATTAGCTTTTCCCTATACTTCTACAACTGCCGAGGCATTAATACCGATACATCTCTGGTTTGAATGGCCCGTCTTTATCCATGTTTAGGTACTTGGCCTGCTCATCGGTTAATTCAGTGAGGTTAACGCCTAACTTCTTAATGTGTAAGCGTGCAACTTTTTCATCCAGCTGCTTTGGTAATACGTAAACACTATTTTGGTAATTCTCTCCATTTTTCCATAGCTCTATTTGAGCTAACACCTGATTGGCAAATGAACAGGACATTACAAATGATGGATGGCCTGTAGCACAACCCAGATTTACCAGACGCCCCTGTGCCAACACAATGATCCGGCGACCTGTTGGAAAAATTACATGATCTACCTGTGGTTTAATATTCTCCCACTGATATTTCTGAACGGAAGCAATATCTATCTCTGAATCGAAGTGACCAATATTACAGATGATGGCCTGATCCTTCATTTTCAGCATGTGATCATGAGCGATAACACGCAAATTACCAGTTGCTGTAACAAAAATGTCAGCCTGATCACAGGCTTCATCCATGGTAACAACACGGTAACCTTCCATCGCTGCCTGAAGAGCGCAAATCGGGTCTATCTCAGTAATCCATACGGTTGCCCCTAGTCCGCGCAAGGATTGAGCACAACCCTTGCCCACGTCGCCAAAACCACACACCAAAGCAATTTTACCTGCAATCATTACATCGGTTGCACGCTTGATTCCGTCCACCAGTGACTCTCGACAACCATATAAATTATCAAATTTTGATTTTGTAACTGAGTCATTCACATTAAAAGCAGGGAATGGTAGCTCGCCGTCGTTCTGCATTTCGTACAAACGATGAACCCCGGTGGTGGTTTCTTCCGTTACCCCACGAATATTAGCCAATACGTTGGAATACCATCCTGGCTGAGCATCCAGTCGTTTTTTGATTGCCGCAAATAACGCCTGCTCCTCTTCGTTACCGGGATTAGCAATAACTGATGGATCTTTTTCCGCCTTGCTTCCAAGGATAATCAGAAGTGTCGCATCACCACCGTCGTCAAGAATCATGTTGGGTGTACTCAATTTTCCGTCGCCAGACCAATTGAATATCTCGTGAGCATACTCCCAATATTCATCTAATGATTCACCCTTAAAGGCAAATACCGGCACACCTTCAACCGCAACTGCCGCTGCAGCATGATCCTGAGTTGAATAAATATTGCATGAAGCCCAGCGCACTTCTGCACCTAGCTCGACCAGAGTTTCTATTAATACTGCGGTCTGGATAGTCATGTGAAGAGAGCCTGCAATACGGGCCCCCTCTAAGGGCTTTTGCCCCGCGTATTCTTCACGTAGCCCCATCAAACCAAGCATTTCATTTTCAGCAATGGCGATTTCCTTGCGGCCCCATCCTGCAAGGGCTATATCAGCAACTTTATATTCGATAGTTTTGGTGCTATTAGGATTAAGCACAGCGTTCATGGAACAATCTCCTAAAATGAACGAGCGCCGTTGTTACAGTGCCCTTACATACCAAGCCTCGAGGGATCTACCCACTGCAGCGCTCCTCGGCGTAAGGGGAAAACTAATATGAGTTTAAATGCCAGACCTACTATTTCTCACACTTCTACCGCACTCTTCATGCCCGCATCGGCACTAAGTTGCGCAGCTTTATCGGTTACCTCCCAGGTAAATTCCGGCTCATCCCGCCCGAAATGACCATAAGCAGCAGTTTTAAGGTAAATCGGACGCAACAAATTAAGCGAGTGAATAATCGCACGTGGTCGCAAATCAAAGTTCCGCTCTATTAACTTTGCAATTTTATCGTCAGAAATTTTACCGGTACCAAAAGTCTCAACCATCAGGGAGACCGGATGCGCCACACCAATCGCATATGCCATCTGTACTTCACACCTGCTTGCAATTCCGGCTGCGACAACATTTTTAGCCACATAACGTCCGGCGTATGCTGCTGAACGGTCTACCTTGGAAGGATCCTTGCCAGAAAAAGCACCTCCTCCATGATGTGCTGCACCGCCATAAGTGTCTACAATAATTTTACGTCCGGTTAACCCACAGTCCCCCATTGGTCCACCAACGACAAAACGTCCGGTAGGATTAACAAGGTAGCGGGTATTACTATCCAGCATATCTTTTGGAATGACTGGTTTAATAATTTCCTCAACTACAGCTTCAGTTAAATCTGCGTGAGAAATTTCAGGATTATGCTGTGTAGAAATTACAACAGTTTCAACGCTTTGTGGCTTCCCGTTTTTGTAATTAACTGACACCTGCGATTTGGCATCTGGACGCAACCATGTCAGGCGTCCGCTCCTTCTCATCTCTGCCTGCCTCTCCACCAGTCTATGTGCATAGTGAATTGGCATTGGCATTAATTGAGGCGTCTCATTACAAGCATAGCCAAACATCAACCCCTGGTCACCTGCACCCTGATCCAATTCTTGTTCTTTGGTACGATTGACTCCTTGAGCAATGTCGGGTGACTGTTTATTAAATGCAGTTAGTACCGCACAAGTACTAGCATCAAAGCCAATATCTGAACTAGTGTAGCCAATACGTTTGATAGTTTCACGGGCAATTACATTGTAATCTACTGAAGCATTGGTGGTAATCTCTCCTGACATAACGATTAGACCAGTACTACATAGTGTTTCGCAGGCTACCCGTGCGTTAATGTCATGGGTTAAAATTGCATCTAAGACCGCATCGGAAATCTGATCTGACACTTTGTCCGGATGACCTTCGGATACAGATTCCGAAGTAAATAGATATTCGCTCATATAGTTTTTTAGTTAGTTATAATCGTGTAGTACTCTACAGGGTACCAGATTATGCCTGTTTATAGAAGTCGCAAGAAATTAGCTGATACTTTTCCTGATTGATACTTAGTTTAACTAATGAAATATAAGTTCACTAAAATGCATGGTTTAGGTAATGACTTTGTCCTCATTGATTGTGTGAATCAGTCTGTACAACTTAGTCCGGAGCAATTACGTTATCTTGCGAATCGCCGTCTTGGCATAGGCTGTGATCAGATTCTGTTAGTAGAAAAAGCTAAAAGTAATGCTGATTTCCGATACCGTATTTTTAATTCTGATGGTAGTGAAGTAGAACAATGCGGTAATGGCGCGCGTTGTTTTGTACGCTATGTGTACGACCAGAGAATGACTCAAAAGAAAGAAATTCGTGTGGAAACGCTTGGCGGAATCATTGTTCCTAAGTTAGAAGCTAATGGCGAAGTTACTGTGAACATGGGCATCCCTAAATTCGAGCCACAAGAAATTCCCTTTATCGCTGAAAAACGTATGCTTACATATCTTCTAGATGTCGATGAAAAGCAAATAGAGTTTAGTATTCTTTCAATGGGCAACCCACACGCAGTGCAAATTGTTGAAGATATCAATCACTCGCCAATATTAGCTGAGGGTACCTTAATAGAGAGTCACTCACGCTTTCCTAAACAGGTGAACGCCGGATACATGCAGGTAGTAAATCGTGAACATATTAATCTAAGAGTATACGAGCGAGGTGTTGGTGAGACCCTCTCTTGTGGCACCGGTGCATGTGCTGCTGTAGTAGCGGGAATTACCCGGGGGCTACTGGATTCAACGGTTAAGGTAAGTACTATTGGAGGTAATTTGAGCATTTGCTGGGAAGGGGAAAACAACCCCGTCTGGATGACAGGGCCTGCCATTTCTGTATTTGATGGAGAAATTGAACTATAAATTTAACCAAGGGGAAAATATGAAATTCGGTTCTGAAGAAGTGGCTCAATACCTTAAGCAACACCCACAATTCTTTGATGAATATGCTGACATGTTAGCTGATATTTATGTTCCACATCCTCATGGCGGTAGAGCTATTCCCATCAGCGAGCGACAAATTGTCACTTTACGAGATAAAAACCACATTCTGCAGGACAAATTACGTGAATTGGTTAAATTTGGTGAAGAAAACGATGTTATTAGCGAGAAGATGCATCGTTTGTCTATCATGTTTCTTACTTTCACTCATCTGAATGATTTCCTGAATGAACTTAATTCGATTCTACGCGATAATTTTTCAGTGCCTCATGTGGCGCTACGATTATGGAATATAAACTGTGACAGTCTGGAAATGTCTAAATTCATTAACACTAATACAGAAACTCATACAATTACTAACAGATTACTTCATCCATACTGCGGACCTCAGTTGACCGATGAAATCAAGAGTTGGTTTGGTGAAAGTGCTGCCCATTTACGTTCTTTCTCAATGATCCCCCTGAGAACCAGGCAAACTATTGGCCTCTTGGTTCTGGCAAGTGAAGAACCTCAGCGGTTCTACCCCGAAATGGGAACGCTCTACTTGCAGCGACTAGGAGATCTCGTAAGCACTGCTATTTCGCGATATAGTCAAGCCGAATGTAATAAATAAAAAATTCAAAAAGATATTGAAGAATTAAAGATAAATATGATATCCGGTAATAATCCATCCTCACTGGTCGACGCCTATATCTTTCATCTTGCAAATGAACGACGATTGTCACCACTAACTTGTGAGAATTATACGCGTGACATTACTGCTCTATTAAAACTCGCTGCAAAAACACCCCTTTACCAACTAAGAATCCATCACATTCGCCGTTTTGTAGCTCAACTTCATAGTAAAGGGCTCTCTGGGAGAAGTCTGGCAAGAATGCTATCGGCATGGCGCGGCCTCTATAATTACCTGGCGCGAGACCATGGATACACTCATAATAACCCTTGCGCAGGCTTGCGCGCACCAAAGTCTACAAAATCTCTACCCCATGTTCTATCACCTGACGAAGCTGCAAAACTCCTGGAATTTCAGGCTAATGATTTAATAACATTACGAGACAAAGCGATGTTTGAACTGTTCTATTCTTCAGGCCTGCGTTTAACCGAGCTCATTAACCTTACACCTGAGGATTTAAATTTTACCGAAAGCACAGTACTTATTCATGGGAAAGGCGATAAAACTCGTATCGTCCCAATTGGCAGTCATGCTATTCAGGCATTAAGAGAATGGATGAAGCAACGTAAAGCATTACTCAAGCCCGGGGAAAATGCACTGTTTCTCTCGCGAAATGGTAAAGGTATCAGTTCACGATCAGTTAGTCAGCGCCTGAAAATGAGGGCATTGCAACAAGGTATCAGCCTGAATGTGCATCCCCATGTACTGAGACATTCATTTGCTTCTCACTTGCTACAATCTAGTGCGGACTTACGTGCAGTACAAGAAATGCTAGGGCACGCAAACATCAGTACTACACAAATTTATACCCATCTTGATTTCCAGCATTTAGCTAAAGTCTATGATGCCACTCATCCAAGAGCTAAGAAGAAGGACTAAAGCCGGTAGAAATACTTTTCTCGGCAAATTGGCGCTATAATTCAATGTTTACTCAAACCTAATACAATCCAATGGATCAACTTCATGGCACAACCATACTCTCAGCACGACGAGGCTCACAAATTGCGCTTGGCGGTGACGGTCAGGTAACGCTGGGCGCTGTAGTAGCCAAGGCCAGTGCCCGCAAAATTCGCAGGCTCTATCATGAGAAAATTCTTGCAGGATTTGCTGGCGGCACTGCTGATGCCTTTACATTATTCGAACGCTTTGAAGGTAAACTAGAAAAACATCAGGGCCACCTTATGCGCTCTGCAGTAGAGCTGGCAAAAGACTGGCGTACCGACCGTATTTTGCGTCGCTTAGAAGCGATGCTCATTGTAGCCGACAAAGAAACCACTCTCATCATCACCGGAGCAGGTGATGTAATTGAGCCTGAACTAGGGCTTGCTGCAATTGGCAGCGGGGGGCCCTATGCACATTCAGCCGCTCGCGCACTTCTCGAAAACACAGATCTCGAAGCTCTGGAAATTGTCAAGAAATCACTCTCTATCGCTGGAGATCTATGTATTTATACTAACCAAAACCATAGTATTGAAGTCCTGGAATAATATGGAACAAATAAAATTGTAACTAAAAAGACTTTAAGCAAATCTTTCTTATTAAACAATTAGTAAAGAAATTTAGGGCTGACAAGTCTATTTGTATTTTTCCGATGAATCACGCCTGTTTTCATATATTTATTACACTTTTTAATAAACACTAGAATCTATGTCCCAAATGTCTCCGCAGGAAATCGTACAAGAACTCGATAAGCATATTATTGGTCAGGATTCTGCCAAAAGGGCTGTTGCTATCGCGCTTAGGAATCGTTGGCGCAGACAGCAGGTAGCAGACCCTCTGCGACAGGAAATTACCCCAAAGAATATTTTGATGATAGGCCCCACTGGGGTTGGTAAAACTGAAATAGCGCGCCGATTAGCCAAACTTGCTAATACTCCGTTTATTAAAGTTGAAGCCACCAAGTTTACTGAAGTGGGTTATGTTGGGCGTGATGTTGATTCCATCATTCGGGATTTAGTGGAATCTGCTATCAAACAGTTTCGTGAGCAGGAAGCTCAAATTATACGTCCAAGAGCTGAGGACCATGCAGAAGAGCGCATTCTTGACGTGCTGTTACCACCTGCGCGGGATCTGAGTTCACAAACACAAAACGAAGAAAATGATAGCGCTACCCGTCAAAAGTTTAGAAAGAAATTACGTGAGGGTGAGCTCAATGAAAAGGAAATTGAAATAGAGGTTTCAGCTTCACACACACAGATGGAGATCTTTGCCCCACCCGGAATGGAAGACCTTACCTCACAGATTCAGGGTATGTTTCAAAATTTGGGCGGAGAAAGAAAAAAAACCCGTAAACTGAGAATCCAAGAAGCAAAGAAACTCATTGCAGAAGAGGAAATTTCCAAACTAATTAATGATGAAGAATTGAAATTAAGAGCAATACAGAATGTTGAACAAAATGGAATTGTGTTTCTAGATGAAATTGACAAAATCACCAGTCGTTCTGAAACTTCAGGAAGCGATGTTTCGCGTCAGGGCGTGCAACGCGATCTATTGCCACTAGTTGAGGGAACTACTATTTCTACCAAATATGGCATGATCAAAACTGACCATATATTATTTATAGCCAGTGGAGCTTTCCACCTTTCCAAACCCTCTGACCTAATACCTGAATTGCAGGGACGGTTTCCAATTCGTGTCGAACTGGCCAGCCTTAACACTGCTGATTTTGTACAAATACTTACCAACACTGACGCTTGCTTGACACGTCAATATGAAGCACTTATGAAGACTGAAGAAATTAAATTAAAATTTCTTCCTGAAGCAATTAAGCGCTTAGCTGAAATTGCTTTTGAAGTTAATGAAAAAACTGAAAATATTGGCGCAAGGAGACTTTACACTGTTATGGAAAAACTTTTGGAGGAGATTTCGTTTGATGCTGCAAAGCACAGCGGAACTACTGTCTCTATAGATTCTTCCTATGTAGATCAAAGACTCAAAGATTTGTCTCAGAGAGAAGATTTGGCTCGGTATGTGCTTTAAAAGCACCCATGTATCTGCCATCCACATTAATACAATGATAATTTGCGGGCCACGTCCAAGACTATTGATGCGTCTATGACCCTACCAAACTACACCAACTTTAAATCTCACTTTGAATATCTTCTGCGCCACGCGTTGCGCACATTATCAGCCGCAGACTTAGATATTAATATCGAATTTGCACGCCCAAAACAAGCTAGTCACGGTGATTACTCCTGTAATCTGGCGATGCAATTGGCCAAACCACTACGTAAAAACCCACGCGATATTGCTACACTATTAATCAATGCAATGCCTGCTTCACCTCATCTTGAGAAAATTGAAGTTGCGGGAGCCGGGTTTATTAATCTATTTCTCAAGACTGCTTCTAAGCAACAATTTCCACGCATTGTGCTGGAGAGCGGTAAAAAATTCGGCTATGGGATTTTTGGTGCCGGTAAAAAAATTCAGGTGGAGTTCGTTTCAGCAAATCCTACTGGTCCATTACATGTTGGACATGGGCGTGGTGCAGCATTTGGCGCAAGCCTTGCTAACGTACTTTCCGCATCAGGCTTCTCAGTATCACGCGAGTACTATGTTAATGATGCAGGAAGGCAAATGGATATTCTGACGGTTTCTGTTTGGTTGCGTTATCTGGAATTGAATGACAAAAGTGTACTCTTTCCAAGTAATGCCTATCAGGGAGAATACGTTCGTGACATGGCGGAATTAATATACAAGGCACATGGAAGCCACTATGTGCGTCAACATGAGATGCTTACATCGGACGTTGCTAGTGAGAGAATAAAAGGAGAGGATGACTCTGAGATACTACTTGATCAATTAATATCGGAAACTAAAAATATTCTGGGGCAGGATTACACATATATTCACAATTTCGTATTAACTGAACAGCTGGGTGACTGCCGTAATGATTTAATGGAATTCGGAGTAGTTTTCGATACATGGTTTTCAGAGCAGTCTCTATTTGAAAATGGCGCGGTAGCTCAAGTGATTGATACACTTAAACAAAAAAATTTCCTATATCCGCAAGATGGCGCCACCTGGTTTCGCTCAACTGATTTTGGTGATGAAAAAGACCGGGTCGTACAGCGGGAGAACGGGCAATTCACATATTTTGCTTCTGACATTGCCTATCATCTCAATAAATTTCAGCGTGGCTTTGAACGCATAATTAATGTGTGGGGTGCCGATCATCACGGTTATATTCCAAGAGTGAAAGGGGCAATGCAAGCGTTAACACTTGACCCATCAAAACTTGAAATAGCGCTGGTGCAATTTGCAGTACTTTATCGTGATGGTGTTAAGGCGCCCATGTCTACCCGTTCTGGAGAATTTGTAACATTACGGGAATTACGTAAGGAAGTAGGCAATGATGCCGCACGATTCTTTTACCTGTTACGTAAAAGTGACCAGCACCTAGATTTTGATTTGGATCTGGCAAAATCACAACACAATGATAACCCAGTATATTATGTACAATATGCCCATGCACGAGTGTGCAGTGTTATGGAGCAATGGGGTGAAGACCCTTTACTTCTTACCACTGCGGATACAGCTCAACTCTCTAGTACTGTAGAATTGTCACTATTACAGAAACTGATCGATTACCCTGAAATAGTGGAAGTAGCAGCAAGAGATCTTTCTCCTCATCTGGTTGCGTTCTACCTTAGGGAACTAGCGGCTGAGTTTCACAGTTATTATAATTCTTCCCGCTTTCTTGTACCGGAAGTACCGCTACGGCTTGCCCGATTGGCACTAATTGCTTCAATACGACAAATACTGATTAATGGATTAACGCTGCTAGGTGTGAGTGCACCTGATAAAATGTAAGTATGCAAACCTAATAAAAGTTTTTATGAGTCGAGACTACAAATCCCCATCAAAATCTTCTTCCGGCAAAAAAGGGTCCACTCTTCTTTTAGGATTATTCATAGGCTATGTGCTGGGTCTTGTTAGCGCTATCGGTGTATGGATGTATATCCACCAAGCACCCAGTCCGTTCATTCAAAATGAGAAACCTGAGGTTAGCACAAAAATAAAAACTTCTAAGAATGGAAATGAAGCCTTAAAAGGAAAGCAGATATCTGATAGTAATGATAGCCAAACTGAAGATACAAATGAAAAACCACGATTTGAATTCTACAAAATACTTCCGGGTGACGAAGAACCGATCACTGAAAAACAATTCAAAAAAGCCGCAAAACAACCGTCCCTTAAAGACAAGTATTACCTTCAGGCAGGATCCTTCCAGGATACAGAGGATGCAGAAAATCTTAAAGCAAAAATTGCCATGCTTGGCATGGAGGCATATGTTCAATCAGCTGATTTATCTGAAAAAGGTATGTGGCATAGGGTTCGAGTAGGACCCTTTACAAAAATTGGTGCTATCAATAAAGCGCGTTCATCTCTGCTGCAAAGCGGTATTAAGGCCAATCTTATTAAAGTACATGCAAAAGCCCAGTAAAATATATTATCCCGAAAAGTTAACAGGATAAAAATTACAGAACTTCTCCAGAGGTAAAAATGAACCCTACTATAAGATTCTTTACAACCCTATCTTTGTTTCTTAGCCTTGGATTTACTGTTATATCAGGTGTACACGCTGAACTTATTAAAGGCCGTGACTATGCTGTACTACTTAGCCCACAACCTACGACGAGTGGCGACAAAATTGAAGTTCTGGAATTCTTTTGGTATGGCTGTCCACATTGTTACAAACTGCACCCTCAAATCAAGATCTGGCAGAAAAAAATATCTAAGGATGTAAGCTTTAAATATATTCCGGCAATTTTTCGTAAGAATTGGATCCCTGGTGCAAAAACTTTTTATACGTTAGAAGTCCTAGGGGGGGATAAATTACACGATAAAATTTATGATGCTATTCATATAAAAAAAATTGACCTTGCCAATGAAGAAATGTTATTTAACTGGGTTGAAAAACAAGGGGTAGATCGAAAAAAATTTATAAGTGTTTACAACTCTTTTTCCGTTGTAAATAAATCATCTCAATCTTCGCAAATGTCCAGGAAATATGGCCTAAAGGGTGTTCCATCGTTGGTTGTAGACGGCAGATACCTCATTAGCGGAAGAATGGGTGGTACGCCACAGGAAACCATTAAGACATTAAATCAATTAATTAATAAGGTACGTAAGGAAAGAACAAAAAGTAGCTTATAAATAATTTTTCTTGCTAGTCGCAGAACCTCTTTCCATGTCTTCAAAAATTATTATAACCGGGGCCTCCAGTGGATTAGGGAGGGCATTAGCCAGGCATTATGCGTCATTAGGTGCAACTCTTGGGTTGATAGCGAGAAGCAAAACCTCTTTAGAGGTTCTGGTTAATGAGCTACCTGGCCCTGGTACCGTTTTCTATGCTATTGACGTTCGTGATGCAGAGTCTATGCAATCTGCTGCAGGTGATTTCATACAACGCTACGGATGCCCTGATATTGTGATCGCCAACGCCGGGATTAGTCAGGGCACTCTCACAGAGTATGCGGAAGATAGTAAAGTTTTTGAGTCTATTTTAGCAACTAATGTCACTGGTATAGTAAACACCTTTCAACCATTTATTACTGTCATGCGAACACAGGGTAAAGGTAGTTTAGTCGGAATTTCAAGTGTGGCAAGCTATCGCGGGCTTCCGGGAGGAAGCGCTTACTCTGCATCTAAGGCTGCTGCAAACTCATATCTTGAGAGTCTGCGCGTAGAAATGTATGGAAGTGGCGTGTCCGTAATCACAGTTTGCCCCGGTTACATTGTTACGCCAATGACAGCAAATAATCCATTCCGGATGCCTTTTATTATGACAGCAGAAACTACTGCTAAAAAGATTGTGTATATTATCAAACATAGAAAATTATATTCTGTGATTCCCTGGCAAATGGCAATTGTTGCACGTATTCTGAAATTACTTCCTAATTTTGTTTACGATCGACTATTCAGTATTATGCCGCGTAAACCCAGATGACAAATGAGTTATTCCAACCAATCTTCTGAGATGAAAATAATACTTAAAGAAAAAGGGATTTTTGGAGCAGGTTGTTTCTGGTCTGTAGAAGCTGCTTTCCGTAAAATTCGAGGTGTTAGTGAAGCAATATGTGGTTATTCTGGCGGCCATACCAGTAACCCTGCATATGATGATGTATGTACAGGTAAAACCGGTCATGCTGAAGTTGTACAGGTAGAATATGATCCCTCACAAATTACTTATGATGCACTTCTGGATATATTCTGGAATTGTCATAATCCAACCACCCTCAACCAACAAGGCCCGGATATAGGATCACAATACCGATCAGTAATATTTTTTTGTACGGCTGAGCAGGAAATTATAGCGAATTCTTCCAAAAGAAAGTTACAACCAGGAAGGCACCGACATGAACCCATCGTAACGGAAATACTACCTGCTACCGAGTTTTATCGTGCGGAAGAATATCATCAAAAATATTTTGAGAAACACAGTCTCATGAAAAATCATGACGCCTAATAGATTTTAGGAACTAAGCCCCTGCATTTATTTATAAAATAAGAAATCAAGTTAACTGATCTTTAATTTCAGCGATACGTGCCTTTCGAATTTTTGTATTAATTGAATCTGACAAACAGGCAGGATCAGAAATAGTTCTTGCCAGACTAGCAGCTATTGCACCGCCATCAACTCTATTAGTTGCATTAAATGCCTCACGTAACCATGTGGCCTGTGGATAAAGTTTATCATTATAGCCGGACCGCCCATGAAAGTCACATGCGCAAGTGTCAATAAATTCCTCGAAACGTTCCGGCTTACGATATGCATCTACTGCCAGCAACATATCTACTATAGTTGTTGGATTTAACTCTGCTATACGATGTACATTACTATGAAAACGTGCCACCAGTAACGCAAGATCACGACTGTTTTTAGGGGCCCTGATACGCTCGCACAGGCCTTTAACTAATCTTACACTGTGTTTTTCATGTCCGGTATGACTTGGCCATGAGTTCCTTGGTGTAACTCCTTTGCCAAGATCATGAGTAAGAGCAGCAAAGCGTACTGGCAGAGAATAATTTTTTGATGCGGCATAGTCAATGACCTGCATTATATGTTCACCCGTATCAATTTCAGGATGCCATTTTTCTGGTTGAGGGATCCCGAATAATACGTCTATTTCTGGCATAATTCGTGTCAGCGCACCACAATCTCGTAGTACAGAAAACAAGCGAGAAGGTTTATTCTCCATCAGTCCACGAGCAAGCTCCTGCCATACTCTTTCAGGCACCAAAGCATCAATCTCACCATTGCGCACCATTTCACTCATCAATGTAAGAGTCTCTGGTGCAACACGAAAACCAAATCGTGCGGAAAAACGTGCTGTACGTAATACACGAACCGGGTCTTCAGAGAACGCCGGGGCCACATGTCGCAACAATCCCGCCTTAAGATCTGCAATGCCATTGAACGGATCAATAATCTTTCCATGTTTATCTTTTGCAATTGCATTTATGGTGAGATCCCGTCGCGCTAAATCATCCTTTAGTGTAATTTTAGGAGACGCATAAACTTCAAAGCCTCTATATCCACGTGCAACTTTACGTTCAGTTCTTGCCAGCGCATATTGGTCATGACTTTTTGGATGAAGATAAACTGGGAAATCTTTGCCCACTGAACGATACCCAAGTTTCTCCATCTCCTCTGGAGTTGACCCGACAACAACATAATCATGGTCTTTAACAGGAAGCTGCAACAGCTCATCACGTACTGAGCCACCAACCAAATAAGTTTCCAATGAGGAATTAATTTTATCGCCCCGCTCTGTCACGGAAACCGGTGTACCGCTCACGCGGCGTATTGTGTGCCAAGTATAGAGGCGCCACTTCTTCCAGCTCTGTAGGGTGGATTCCAAATACTGCTGTCAAGTCACTCTCATTATTACAGTCACATATACTGTCAATCTTCATCGAAAAATAGTTATCACGTGTCATAAGCTTACCTGGTAAAAATTCCAAAAGCGTCGCTTGTAAGTAGGATAGCCAGTCACTCAATCCAATAATGCTAAGTTTATGTTCAGTTATAGCAGACACATAATCTACGATTTGTCTCAGAGAGTAAATTTTTGGTCCGCATAAATCGTAACTTTGACCATAAGTGGCGGGAGTAGAAAGGCTTGCTGCAATTACCTCCACCACATTCTCTACAAATACTGGCTGAAACTTTGAATTGGGTGATGCCAGTAGCAATACAGGTAACCGTCGCACTAGATTAGCAAACAAATTGAGAAAAGAATCTCCCGGCCCGAAAATCACAGATGGTCTGAAAATAGTCGTTTCCAAATTTGACTCTATTATGACTCTCTCGCCTTCACCCTTGGAACGCAAATAAGCACTTGTACCGTTAATATTGGCATTTAAGGCACTTATGTGTAGCAAACGAGATACTCCATTTCGCTCACATGCAGCCACAATTTTTTTTGGTAATTCAATATGTGTAGAAATAAAATCGCCATCCAAAATACCAACTAAATTAATAACAGCATCTATTCCAACTAACATTCGGTCAAGCTCTCTGGGATCATGGATATTAGTTTCTATCACATCTACAGTTGGTAATACCAAAAGTGATTTAGCACGTTCACGGCGACGGGTCGGAACACGTAAGTTAATTCCTCGTGCAGCGAGCAAGTGTGCAATATGTTGCCCTACAAACCCACTACCACCAACAATACAGATATTTCTAATTTTCATTATGATCGTTCTTTCTCATGTGTAAATTATTGCTACTTATCTGATTTAGGCTCAATTATGTCCAGGCGATCTTTCAAGCTCCGCACTTGATGTCCGAAAGTACTGGCATAATACATTGAGTTACTCATGACCTTTTTTACGTAATCACGTGTTTCTTTGAAAGGAATGGTTTCAGCATAAATTGCACCTTCCAGTGATTCTTCACCCCGCCATTTCTCTGCGCGACTAGGACCGGCATTGTAGGCAGCTGACGCCAATAATGATTGATCATCAAATAAAGTTAGCACGTGCTTAAGATAATATGTCCCCAGCATTAAGTTGGTATTCACCTGGGAGACAAGTCTTTTACGGTAATTACGCATACCTGATTTCTTTGCTACCCATCTGGCAGTAGCCGGCATTAACTGCATCAATCCGATTGCGCCAGTCCTGGACTTAGCTTTTGCAATGAAGCGACTTTCCTGCCGGATCAAACCGTAAACTAAAGCTTCATCAAGCTCTTTTTGTTTCAATACTTTTTTCATCACGTCACGATGAGGAGCAAGGTAGCGCAGATTAAAATCATGAAGCTCTACGGTTTTATTAGCCGTATTGATTGCTCTATCGTAGAGCTTGTTACGACGCGCAGTTTCCGCCGCGGCCAATAAGCGCTTGTCATCAAACCCGCGTATTGTCCATATCCACTCGCGTGTAGCCTCAATTCGCAGATTAAGATGATAGAGGGCAAGTGTTCGTTGAATTCCAGGCAGCTTCTGAATAGCTGTAATCTCTTCTTCCTCAATTTTATAAGATTTGGGAAGAGCCCCGATCACGACCCCCAGCTCCTCTTCTGCCAGTTGTCCATAAAAATGATGTTCGGTACTTAATGCCGCAAAAATAACCCTGGCTTTTGCAGTTTTACCTTGTTCCTTCAGAGCACGTGCCTTCCAATATCTCCATGCTGCTGCCTGCTGTTCAAGACCAGACATAGTCTCGATACTTTCCAGCACTATCGTCCAGTCTTTGGCACGTAGAGCAGCACGTGTTTTCCATATAAGTTGTTTATCTGAAAGCAAGGCTGGAATATCAGTGTTAGCAGCTTCCATAAACCAGTCAAGTGCACGAGAATCATGTTTATATGCTGCTCTGCTTGCTAACTGTGCCTTAAAGTATGATTGCTCACTGTGCGAGAACTGCTCACGTACCCTGGGCCAGAATGCATAAGCCCGATCCAGACCACTACGAAGTAAACGTAACATTGCAAATAAAATCACTTCACGGTCAGCACGGGTTTTGATTTTCTTCCGATGTCTGCCTAAATAGCGTAATGGATTTTTGGTGGCGGCATTCAACTTACGTTCGCTGAGTGCATGCTTTCTTGGAAGATATTGGTTAATGTGTTTTGCAACACCAACCTTGCCTTCTTCAAGAGCAAGGCGTATTCGCTTCCACACATCTTCTTCCGTCAGAAGCTTAGCCGCAATAAGCGAATCAAATAATGGCGTACAACTTTCCGGCATGTCTTGTCCATTGAACCACAATGAAAGCGCATCATGTAGTGCATCACTATCATTTATATATAGCCGCTGTTGCAATGAGTAACAACTAAGCTCAGTATCCTCTTTAATAAGAGCCGGATACTCCTTAGCAAATAACTCCCATTGATGTGTTTTTCCAAGAACTTTTAGCCATTCTCCACGTATCCTGTCAGCAAGAAGACTATCCTGATATCGGGAAATAAATCTTCTGACTGCGTTTATATCTACTTTTGCTTTTTTATCTGACTTTGCTTTATCCAGCTGCAGCTGCAGCTGATAATAAGCCACATAAGACTCCAGTATATGACCTTGTAGGCGCGGGACATTTATAGCCAGTCGCTTAGAATTCCCTGTCTGAAATGCTTTACGTGCTGCGATAAAATCACGATCCTGACTGGCTACAACTGTATCGACACAAACAAGAAATAATAATGTCAGAAGAATATTTCTCATTAACCTGATTCCCGCGTCCGGAGATATAATATTGATCCCGCATGGAAAAACACACAAAAGATTACCTCCAGACACAGTTTTACTCATCACGTTATCAACTACAATCCATCTGTTCTTTAGCAGGACTGGAAATCCTGTCTTTGATAAAGAACCATCGTATAACTGTTCTCGCGTAAAAAAGCTATCACCATAACAACTTGAAAGTGACAGGTTTCTGGTCTTCCATTTAATAAAATTATAAATGGAAGTAAACATCTGCTATCTGGTTGAATGATACTTAGACCACGCCCTGACCAAGCATTGCATCTGCTACTTTGACAAAGCCCGCTATATTTGCTCCGTCGACATAATTAATACTTCCATCTTTTCGTTTGCCATATTGAATACAGGAACTATGAATAGCTTTCATAATCTCCAGCAAACGAGCATCTACTTCCTCACGTGGCCAGGAAAGACGCATGGCATTCTGACTCATTTCCAGTCCGGAGGTAGCTACTCCACCAGCGTTACTGGCTTTGCCCGGAGCAAACAAAACTCCTCCTTTATCAAAAAGTTTTACAGCATCCGCTGTAGAAGGCATGTTTGCACCCTCAGCAACACAAAGTACTCCGTTTTTTATCAAAGCGGCGGCATCTTTTTCATCTAACTCATTCTGAGTTGCGCAAGGTAGTGCAACATCGACCGGAACATGCCATGGCCGCACATTAGGAGTAAACGTGGCTTTCACTCGTTCAGCGTAATCACTGACCCGGCCTCTTAAATGATTTTTTACATCCATTAATATTGCAAGCTTTTCAGTTGTAAAGCCGTCCTCATCAACCACCGTACCACTAGAATCAGAAACTGTTACCACTTTTGCGCCCAGCATCATCGCTTTTTCGACAGAGTACTGAGCGACGTTACCTGCACCTGAAACAGAAACTCTCAGACCATCAAACGAACGACCGGCATGCTTTAGCATTTCCTCGGCAAAATATACTGTACCGTATCCTGTAGCCTCCGGACGAATCAATGAGCCCCCAAAACTCAGTCCCTTACCCGTAAAAACAGAGTCGGATCGGTTTGAAAGTTTTTTTAGCATACCAGCCATAAAACCTACCTCCCTGCCACCTACTCCAATGTCGCCGGCAGGTATGTCGGTGTCAGAACCAACATGACGAAATAACTCACTTACATAAGCCTGGCAAAAACGCATTACTTCCCCCGGACTTCTCCCTTTTGGATCAAAATCTGCACCACCTTTTCCACCGCCCATAGGCAAAGTAGTCAGAGCATTCTTGAAAGTCTGTTCAAAAGCCAAAAATTTGAGAATAGAAAGATTTACGGACGGATGAAAACGTGTGCCTCCCTTATAGGGCCCAATAGATGAGTTATGTTGTATCCGATAACCACGGTTTACCCTGACTTCATTTTGATCATCCACCCAGGATACACGAAAAATAATCGCTCTTTCTGGCTCAACAAGACGGTCCAGAAGACCATGCTCAGCATAACTGGGATGCTCAACAATAAAAGGCCAAATACTCTCCATGACTTCATCAACTGCCTGCTGGTATTCAGGCTGACGTGGATTATGTTTGGCTATATAAGTACAGAACTCCTGAAAGCTTTTATATCTCATCTCAAATCCCCTCTAAAAACGATAGTCCCAATATTACTATTCTGCCAAAATAATAGAAGGTTCGTACATTATTTTATGCGGCTGTCGGGTAACTGACTATATAAATTATAAATTCGCCACTTATTTATAACGTGTCGGATCAGGAACATCAGCCGCTTTGAACCCCGCACGACGTAACCGGCAAGAATCACATATTCCACAAGCAAATCCCACTTCATTTGCCTGATAACAAGAGACTGTCAGACTGTAATCTACATCAAGCAACCTTCCCTGCTGAATTATTTCAGCTTTAGACAATCTCATAAGTGGCGCATGGATATGTAATTTTTTGTCTTGAGTTGATACCTTAGTTGCCAAATTCGCCATTTTTTCGAACGCGGCAATGTATTCTGGCCGACAATCAGGATAGCCGGAATAATCTACTGCATTTACGCCGATAAAAATATCGTGGCTTCCAAGCACTTCGGCCCACGGCAATGCAAGTGACAACATTATCGTATTGCGGGCAGGAACATATGTAACCGGGATTCCTTCCTTAATTCCTTCTGTGGGAACAGCGATAGATTCATCAGTGAGTGCAGATCCGCCAAATACTGTCAAATCAATATTTATGATTTGATGCTTACTTACTCCTATTGACTGCGCCACATTCTCTGCCGCAACAAGTTCCGATCTGTTTCTCTGACCATAATCGACACTCATGGCATAACACTCGTACCCTTTATCACGGGCAATCGCAAGAATAGTAGCAGAGTCTAATCCGCCTGATAAGAGCACTACAGCTTTTGTCATCTGATCAAGAAATAACTTTGTGTGGAAAATCTACTGAATTCTCATCTCCCCGGCTCTTCACCCCACAGCAACTTGTGTAGTTGAATCTGCACCCTAACACCTAAACGATCGCGTAATACCCATGCGGCAAGCAATGCAGGATCAAGCTTACTATATACAGGCGAAAATAAGATCGGACACATTTTGTCCAGGTGATAATCTCGTATTGTCTTAACTGCCCACTGATAATCTGCTTCATCACATAAAACAAACTTTAACTCATCCTGGCTGGTAAGGTAATCAAGATTAGTCCAATTATTTTTCTGATCTTCCCCTGACCCCGGAGTTTTAACATCCAGAACTTTTACCACACGAACATCTACCTTGGATACATCCTGTGCACCACTGGTTTCAAGTGATACCGAATAGCCTGCATCGCACAACAACCTGAGTAATAGCAGACATTTTTTCTGTGCCAGAGGTTCTCCACCGGTAACAGTAACGTTTTGTACCCCGTAACCGGACACTGCATCCAGAACAGAAGAAATCGATATGCTCTCACCATTATAGAAGGCATACTCCGTGTCACAGTAACCACAACGTAAGGGACACCCGGTTAAACGTACAAATACCGTTGGCAGTCCTACGCGACTGGTTTCACCCTGAAGAGAAAGAAATATTTCGTTAACCCGTAAAATCTCTGTCTCGGGTGTTTGTATAGCTGTGTGTTGTAATGAAGAAGAAGTAATAATCATATCGCGCACCACCAGCATTAATCTATTAAAGCCAACCGTCTCCTATTCTTAATTGGCTAATCGTAGTTTGGCCTTTTCTGCCGCATCACTGATGGGATATTTTGCGATTAAATCTTTCAAGGTTTTTTTTGCAGCTGTTTTGTGGTTTATTTCTTTCTGACTACTTGCAATGTTAAGCATAGCATCAGGAACTTTCGCACTATCCGGAAAATCTTTGACTAATTCTTTCTGTACGTCAATTGCGCGCTTAAAATCACGCATCGCATAATAAGAGTTTCCAATCCAGTAGTGGGAACTGGGTATAAGTTTTGATGTGGGATAATTTTTGATAAAGCTTTTAAATTTAGATATAGCACCCTTGAACCTGCCGATCTTGAACATTCCGAAAGCTTCCTGATAGTCACTGTTTTCATCGTCAGTTACTACCGTATTACCGGCCGGTGACTCTCCTTCAACAACAGAGGAATTCGTATCTGATACAGTATCAGAAGCAGCATCAGGCTGCTCAATCCTCCTTAGCCGACTATCCAGATCAATATAAAAATCCTTCTGCCTGTTTTGGGACAATTCAATATCGTTTGCTAATACCTCAATTTGACCATTTAACTTGCTAACCTCATGTCTTAACTCTTCAATCTGGTTGTGAAGCCCAACAATTGCCTGGTTATTCGCTTCTTCCAGCTTAGTAATACGCGATTCCAGAATTTTCATCTGCTCCTGTTGTGCGGCACGCTCCTGTCGCGCACCCTTGTCATCGAATAGTGCAGCGTAACTCGTATTACAACTGATCAGCACTGACAATAGCAAGAGAGCGCGTAAATACATGATTATTCGCCCTGATAACGAATATCTGCACGACGATTCTCAGCCCAGGCAGCCTCATTATGGCCGACAGCGCGTGGTTTTTCTTCGCCATAACTAACAGATTCAATCTGACTTTCCTGAGTGCCCGCCAATGTCATCACTCTCTTCACGCTATCAGCGCGACGCTGACCCAATGCAAGATTGTATTCGCGGCTACCGCGTTCATCTGCATTACCTTCCAAGCGAATGCTCGCATTAGAATTATCACGTAAATACCGAGCGTGTGATAGCACCATAGAGTTATATTTATCATTAACCACGTATTTATCAAATTCAAAATATACACTGCGTTTGGATAATATATTATTTGGATCAGTTAGCGGATTTCCAGTGGGGCCACCTGAAGCATTCTCTCCGGACATAGCACCTTTATCGGCCTGACTCCCTCCCTCTCCACCTGGTTTGGTAGTTTTGCTGGCGCATGCTGACAACAAAACCACCAGAATAATGCTTAAAATTTTCTTCATAATTCTCTCCTTATAAATTTAACTACTCTGCGCTACCAAACAAAATCAGAATTTACGGCGCCATTTTGGTAAAGGCCCCCATGCCGGCTCCCTTATATCTCCCTTTTGGGTTGATAACCGTTGTCTTGTTCTGCCATCACTTGATACTGCGGCTAATATACCACGTCCTTTAACTTCAGTTGCATACAGGATTATCTTGCCATTCGGCGCAAAACTGGGGGATTCATCAAACAATGAATCAGTCAATAGTTGTACCTGACGAGTTTCCAGGTCCTGTATGGCCACATTAAATTTTGAGCCGTTACGATGAATGAAGGTAAAACTTCTCCCGTCATGACGATATTGCGGGCTTACATTATAACTACCTTCGAAAGTAAGGCGTTCAGCTACCCCTGATGCAGATCCTGTTACGGGCATTCGATAAATTTGAGGGCTGCCACCACGGTCAGAAGTAAAAATTATTGATTTCCCGTCCGGCGAAAAACTAGGCTCAGTATCAATACCGGAACTCCGGGTAAGCCTTTTTAAACCGCTTCCATCAGAATTTATTAAAAAAATTTGTGAGCCGCCTTTCTTACTCAGCACCACTGCAAGTTTTTTACCGTCAGGGGACCATGCCGGAGCACTGTTACTACCCCTGAATTTTGCTACGGCCTTACGAGCCCCGGTTGCCAGAGTTTGTACATGAATAACTGGTTTTTTATTCTCAAACGACACATAAGCTATTTTAGTACCGTCCGGTGACCATGCGATTGAAATAATCGGTTGTGTGTATTCAATCGCTGTCCTCGCATTGAATCCATCTGCATCGGCTACCTGTAATGCATATTTTTTTCCCTGTTTTGCCACATAAGCAATGCGGGTGCTAAAGACCCCTACGTCACCTGTTAGTTTTTCATAAATACTATCAGCCATTCGATGAGCAACAGCACGCAATTGCTTCACAGAAACAGTTTCCATATCACTAATTAATATTTCCTGTCTTGCTACATCCATAAGACGATATCGTACCTCTATCTGTCCATTAGGTAATATTCTGGTGGTACCGATAACCAGCGCATTCGCACCACGCATTTGCCAGTTAGGATAAATAATTTCACTGGGTTCATGAGGAGCGGAGCCACCTGAATCAACCATTCTAAACAGTCCGCTCCGTTGTAAATCGGATTTCACGACTGCTGTTACACCTTGCGTAAGTCTTTCTTCAGCAGCAAATGGAACAATAGCAATGGGAATCTGAGAAGCGCCACCGCCGAAAATTTCAATATCGAGCGCAGCATGGAGCGGGGCGCTGAACAAACAAAATATCAGAGCAAGTGTATAGCAGGAAAATTGATGTAAAGAATTCTGCATAGAGCCAACTTTTGAAAGAAATATTTTATAGGGAGGAATTATACTAATCATTCTAGATAATGTACCTTAAGACTTAAATTTCGAAAATTTGAAAACAGTGACGGATCCGGCGGCAAGGGTAACGGCCTGGACAAAACAATTGCACGCTCCACGGCTGCATCGAAAGAGAGGAATCCACTGCTCTTTCGTAACTTAACATCAAGAATTTCTCCGCCAGGCAGCAATGTAACATCGAACTCGGCAACAGGATCATTTGGTAAATCCGGCGGCATCACAAGTCGGCTTTTGATTTTTGCCAGAATTTTTGCCTTGTATTCATCTGTCAGGTTTCGCTTAACTGCCGCTTGTGCGCCTGCCGCCTTTTTTTGAAGCATTCTTCTTTCCTCTTCTTCCAGCTGCTCTTTCTGAAGTCGCTCCACTTCAGCTGCTACCCTGGCTTTTTGCTCTTTGGCCTTTTTCTCCTTTGCTTTTTTCTCCTTCGCTTTTTTCTCCTCAGCTAACTTTTGTTTTTTTTCTTTTTCTTTTTTAAGTGCTATATCCGGCTTTGGAGGTAAAGGTACTGCTTTTTTCGGCGGTAGTGGCTTAACTTTTTTCGGCGGTTGCACCGGCTTTGGTGGTAATGGCTTTACTTTCTTAGTTGGCGGCTGCTCAGGCTGAGGTAAATCACTCCACAAATCTACCACTATCCCCTTCGGTGGAAAGGTTTTCCAGCTAAGTCCAAAAGTCATAAAAATAAAAAACCCCACGTGTACCAGTAACGCCAGCACTCCTGCCTTAAACAATTTCTGATCACGGTTAGCAGGACCTGATGGCGCCATTGCGCTCATCGGATATTCGTATTGATCATTTTTGTTTAGCCAGCAGACCTACTTTCGTAACTTTCTGCTTTTGTAGAATATCCATCATTTTTATTACTTCTTCGTATCGTACATTCTTATCGGCAGCAATCACCACCGGTTGATCTTTATTCTTTGCCTGTTTTTGCTTAATCACATCTATCAATTCATCACGATTGACTTTTTGCTCTGTAGTTGTCAGCGCAAGATCGCGTATTGCCAGACTTTTATCAGCCTTAATAATCACTTCCAGGGGCGCAACCGGCGGCTTCAAAGATTTACCGATCTGAGGCAGCTCAATCTGACCGGAATTAACCAGCGGCGCTGTAATCATAAAGATGATCAGTAACACCAACATTACATCAATATATGGCACAACGTTAATTTCGTTCATCAAGCGTCGTTTTGTGCGGCGCATACTCATGAAACTTATCCCGTTAAATTATTCTTATCCAGTAGCCTGGCGCTGCAATACATTTGACAACTCTTCCATGAAACTTTCAAAACGTGTTGCCAGTCGATCGATGTCAGTGGCATAACGGTTATAAGCTATAACTGCAGGAATTGCAGCAAACAATCCCATTGCTGTTGCAATTAATGCCTCGGCAATACCCGGCGCAACATGGGCAATGGTTGCCTGCGTAACATTTGATAGACCACGAAAAGAGTTCATAATTCCCCACACGGTACCAAACAAACCAATGTATGGACTTACTGACCCTACTGTGGCAAGAAAAGACAGCTGGGCTTCAAGCCTGTCCATTTCACGCTGATACGTCGCTCTCATTGCGCGGCGGGTACCATCCATTACAGCGCCTACATCTGTTCCTGACTGGCGATCATGTTTGATAAATTCCCGGAATCCCGCTTCAAAAATTCTTTCCATACTACCTGTTGTATAACGTGCACTTAATACACTTTGGTAGAGTTCATTAAGGTCAGCACCCTTCCAAAAAATATTTTCAAACTCATCGCTTTGCTTTGTTTCCTCCCTGATGGTATAGAACTTTCTAAAAATGAACCACCAGGATAAAAAGGAAGCAATCAGCAGCATTACCATTACTAGTTGTACCGGTATGCTGGCGGAACCAATAAGTGTAAAAATAGACATGTCCTGAGTAACAGTTGCATTCATGAGAGGTTTCCAAATTTATGTCGTAATGAAGCGGGTAAACTTGCTAATTTAAGTGTATCGGCACCTACACACACTACCTGAGTAGTTGCGCTGGCTAGCGTGGCATGCCCGCGGAGAACATGCTGGGAAAGTATTATGCGGGCCCTGCCAAGATCAGCAACCTGTACTGTCACATGCAGCAAATCATCCAGCAGCGCAGGCTTAAAATATTCAATATTCAGCGAACGTATCATAAACAGTACCTTGTGTACCTGAGTTAACGATTTTATATCCAAATCCAGTTCACGCATCCATTCGTAACGGGCACGCTCCATAAAATTTAAATAGGTTGAATGATAGACCACACCCCCTGCATCTGTATCCTGGTAATAAACCCGGACAGGAAGAGTAAAAGCAGAATCTGTTTTCAGATCAGTTTTAATATCTTTCCCCATGTTTTAATATCTTTCTTATTTTTCTTCCCACAGATTGCTGCTTAACCCCTTTTTTAGTGCTATTCCAAAATGTTGGTAAGCAATACTCGTGGCCATACGGCCGCGTGGCGTACGTTTCAGGAAACCCTGCTGTATCAGATATGGTTCCAGCACATCCTCTATAGTGTCCCGCTCCTCACTGATAGCCGCAGCCAGATTATCAACTCCGACGGGACCACCACCAAATTTTTCTATTACTGACAAAAGTAACTTTCTGTCCATCACATCAAGGCCAATGCTATCTACATCCAACATCGTCAGCGCAGCATCTGCCACAGTTTGGCTGATATTACCTTCCGCTTTGACTTCAGCAAAGTCCCGTACCCTGCGTAAGAGTCTATTAACAATCCGCGGTGTTCCACGTGAACGAAGAGCAATTTCTGTCGCACCACCGGGAGAAATCTCTACGTTCAGCACCCCGGCTGAACGCGTTACGATTTTGGTAAGTTCATCAGAAGAATAGAATTCCAGTCGTGAAACAATACCAAAGCGATCACGTAGCGGGTTGGTCAGCATGCCGGCACGGGTAGTCGCTCCCACTAAAGTAAAAGGGGGTAAGTCGAGCTTAACCGAGCGTGCCGCAGGACCTTCACCAATCATGATATCAAGCTGATAATCTTCAAGCGCAGGATAGAGGATTTCTTCTACCACCGGAGAAAGGCGATGTATTTCATCAATAAACAGTACGTCGTTAGGCTCAAGGTTAGTCAGAAGTGCTGCCAGATCACCGGGGCGCTCCAGTACAGGACCAGAAGTATGGCGCAAACTCACCCCCATTTCTCTTGCAATTATATGGGCAAGTGTAGTCTTACCTAACCCAGGAGGGCCATACAACAACACATGATCAAGGGCTTCCTTACGATTCCCTGCTGCCTCAATAAATATCTGCAACTGTCCGCGTATCTTTTCCTGACCAACATATTCGTCCAGGCGCTTCGGACGCAGAGCCAACTCTACGGCCTCTTCCTGAGAAGAAACGGGAGCAGTAGTTATTAATCGTTCAGTTTCAATCATTCAACAATACAGGCTGAATACCCACGCTACCTTTCCTTTGACAGAAGTTTAAGTGCCTGCCGTATCCCCTCGGATACGGTAACATCTGAGGATAATTGTTTAATTGCCCAACCAGCTTCGCGCTCATTATAACCCAATGACAACAAAGCATTGAGCACGTCATTATTTACCTTTGAAGAAGATACGAGGCTGTCAGTACCAATCATGTCAGAACTAAGTTTGTCACGCAATTCCAACAGTAACCGCTCAGCAGTTTTTTTGCCAATTCCCGGAACTTTAATAATCTGTCTGCTGTCCTGAGCTACCACCGCCTGGTGTAAGTCAGTGACACTTAACCCTGACAAAACTGCTAACGCAGTTCTTGCTCCCACACCGGAAATTTTTACGAGTTGGCGAAAAGCCTGTCGCTCAGTTTCAGTTGCAAAGCCGAACAACAAATGCACATCTTCCCGTACTACAAGATAAGTATGAAGAATAATTTTCTCGCCAGTAGCCGGCAGGGTATAGAATGTACTCATCGGCACATTGACTTCATATCCCACACCCTGCACGTCAAGTAGCACCAAAGGCGGCTGCTTTTCTAATAATAAGCCCGTTAATCTCCCGATCATGCCAGTCTTCCGCGTTTCATACTGTAACCTTCTGTTGATGTCTCACCTAAGCCCAAACCACCATGAGCATGACATATAGCACAAGCAAGCGCATCCGCTGCATCAGCACCAGGCCTGGCAGGAAGACCTAACAAACGCTTCACCATTTCCTGAACCTGCTCTTTCTTTGCGTGACCGTTACCGACAACCGCCTGTTTGATTTGCAGTGCAGTGTACTCGGCAACAAAAAGATCATTTAATACAGCTGCACAAATTGCTGCCCCTCGTGCCTGCCCGAGCATCAGCGTTGACTTTGGATTAATGTTAACGAATACCTGCTCTACTGCAATCTGATCGGGATGATATTGCGCGATAACTTCATTGAGGTTATCCATGATTGATTTCAGACGTAATGGCAGCTCGACATCTAAAGTTTTGATGCGGCCACTACTGACATAAGTTAATTTATTGCCAGTTATATCGATGGCCCCAAAACCAGTTATGCGCAAGCCCGGGTCAATACCTAGAATGCGAATATGTCACCTGTCAGATAAAAAATTAACTATCAATTACTGCTGAGGTAAAAACTTCCTGTACATCATCTATGCTTTCAAGTGCATCCAGTAACTTTTGCATTTTTACTGCGTTTTCACCTGTTAGTATAACTTCATTGTCCGGCTTCATGGTCACCGCAGCCAACTCGGCTTTGAAACCTGATTTCTCCAAAGCAGCTTTAATAGTTATAAATTCATACGGTGGGGTAATAACTTCAATACTACCGTCATCGTTATTGATTACATCCTCGGCACCTGTTTCCAGTGCAGCTTCCACTAGCTTGTCTTCGTTGGTACCCGGAGCAAAAAAAAGCTGGCCACAATGTTTAAATAAAAACAGAACCGACCCATCTGCTCCCAGATTACCGCCATGTTTGGTAAAAGCGTGTCGTACGTCTGCAACGGTTCGTACACGATTGTCTGTCATACAGTCTACTACTACAGCTGCACCTGCAATGCCATAACCTTCATAACGAATTTCTTCGTAATTTACACCTTCCAGATCACCACTACCACGTTTAATTGCACGCTCTATGTTGTCCTTAGGCATGTTTTGCTCATAGGCCTTGTCAACCGCTAAACGTAGTCTCGGATTACTTGCTGTCTCACCACCACCCAGTCGTGCAGCAACCGTTATTTCCTTGATAACCCGGGTAAAAATCTTACCGCGCCTGGCATCTGTTGCAGCCTTCTTGTGTTTGATGTTTGCCCACTTGCTGTGCCCTGCCATGACGTCTGTACTTTTTGTTGAAGTACGTTAATGTTACCACCGTGTCCTCTGTGGATAAAGCAGGAGAGATGTACAGAAATAATATTTTTTAGTATTCATGCAGGCCATTGATAGGGAGTAACATCAAATGGCTGAGAGGTGTTCATGATCATGTTTGATAAAAGATGTGCGCTGCCGGGCGCCATAGTCACACCATAGCGGTGATGGCCGCTATTTAAATAAAGATTATCAAAAACAGGATGGCGGTTAATAACCGGTATATTTTCAGGAGAGCCCGGTCGGAGCCCTGTCCAGTGTCCAACTAAAGTTTTTTCAGTCAGTGCAGGTAAAAGTTTATGTGCTCTTTCAAGTAATTTCTTACGCGCATCTGTAGTAACACTTTTATCAAATCCGGCATCCTCTGTAGTGCTCCCTGCAAGTATATATCCGTCCTGGCGCGGTATCAGGTAAAAACCATTTTGTAATACAACTGTATCAAGCAAACCTGCCTCCACTTTAAAAAGTAACATCTGCCCCCGCACAGGGTAAATGTTAATATTTAATGCGTATTTATCAAGTATTTCACGGCTCCACGCTCCGGCCGCAACAATATAGTTCTCACCCGAATATTCCCCCCGATCAGTAATAACTGCTTCAACCTGGCTTTGCCCCATCCGCCAACCTGTAACCTGAGTGTGTTCCATGATAGAACCACCAGATAATTCTACTGACCTTTTCAGCGCCTGCAATAATCTGGGACTACGCACTTGTGCAACTGAGGAGAGCCACAACGCTGATTTATCTGCGAATCCGCCAAATGTGAGCTTTGGAAAAATTTCATTCGGGTATACCATTTTCAGAGGAAAAGCGTTGCGCGCGCACCAATCCTTAGCTCCGGTAAATTGAGTACCTTGCATATTATTCATATCGGGAAGCACCAGCATGCCACAAGCCCGGTATTCCGGATCAATCCCTGTTTCTTGTCGGAGCGTTTCAGTCAATCCCGGTAACAATCGGTTACTGAATTGTGTTAACTGCGTCACTGAGTCCGGATAATCCCAGGGCAACAACGGCGAAAGTATTCCGCCACCCGCCCAGGAAGCCTCTCTCCCGCAGCAGCTACGTTCCAGTATGCTCACTTTCGCACCCAGCCGCAACAGCTCATGCGCTATGGTAAGCCCGATTACCCCTCCGCCTATAACAACAATATCAGTTGCCAAAAAATTATTCCCCGCTTAAGACATCTTACATTCCAGATAAATGAAAACAGATTTTCCCTGACAAATTACCATCTTAATCACCTGCCAGAAAGTTCTCCCTCCCGTAATATATGATTCAAGTCGTATTGAATCTATGCCGTTTATTCATCTAATGAAACCGTCTGTCATTTTCTATGAGCCAGTCATCGGCAACCGCTTGCAGATGTACTTTCTGTTCACTAATCTGCAGCCATGAAGGAGATTGTAATGAAAGAACGAAAGAAAACAAAGGTTGAAGGAATTGCAAAAACCTGGCAGCAAGAGGGCTTCACTCTGCTTGAGCTGTTAATAGTGCTGGGTATTATCGGCATCCTTTCAGCAATTGCTATTCCGGCCTATCGTGACTATATAATCCGCGGAAAAATTACCGAGGCTACATCAAACCTTGGTGATATGAGAATAAAGCTTGAACAGTTCTATCAGGACAATCGTACCTATGTCGGAGCCTGTGTTGGAGGGACAGTTGCCCCTCTTCCAACGGGCAGTAACGCACGTGCATTTACTTACAGTTGCCCGACATTGACCGTGGCAACATTTCAGGTGCGTGCACTGGGAAATACAAGTGAAGGGATGACAGGTTTTGACTATACGATAGATCAAGCCAATGCAAAAGCCACTGCTTCAGTGGCAACAGGATGGACGTTAACCGCCGGTTGCTGGGTTACCAAAAAGGACGGGTCATGTTAACTACGCACAAGACATCCTCCTGTGAACGAGGGTTTACGTTGATTGAATTACTGATCACGGTTGCCGTATTCGCTGTGTTAACTATGTTAGCCCTCCCAAGTTTTAATCAATGGATCGCCAATACTAAAATTCGCAGTACCACTGAAAGTGTGTTGGCAGGTTTTCAGTTAGCACGGGCAGAGGCGGTGCGCCTTAACAGGGGAGTGCGGGTGACCCTGAATGCAGATACAAGCTGGACGGTTGCAGAAGTACTATCGGGTACTGTAATTCAGACACGCCCTGCTACGGAAGGCACAGGAAATACCACTATGACCGTTACACCGGGTACTGCAACCACAGTAGATTTTAACGGACTTGGCAGGGTTACCAACCTGACACCAATTACACAGATTGATTTGGATAGTACCGTCATTCCTGCTGCCGAGACTAAGGAATTACGAATTACGATTAATACAGGGGGAACAGCACGTGCATGTGATCCGTCTCACCCCTCAAGCGATCCGAGAGGATGCTAAGGAGTCATGATGAATACTCAACAATTACGAAAAAAACAAAAAGGCTCCATGCTTCTGGAAGCTCTGATCGCTATTCTGATTTTTTCCATGGGCATACTTGCGCTGATGGGCATGCAGGCTACCGCAATAAATACCGTGTCTGAGTCCAAATATCGTTCCGATGCCGGTTTTCTGACTAACCGGATCCTTGGTCAGATCTGGGCTGACCGGGCAAATCTTGCAAGCTATGCGTGTAACCCCTGCACAACCACCGGTACCGGCAATATTGATACGCGTGCCTGGGCTACCGAGATCCAAAGCGGGGCACTTCAGTTACCCGGAGTAACCGATGCGGCAAACCAGCCGACTATTACTCTGGGAGCTAGTAATCAGGTTCAGGTGCAAATCTTCTGGCGGGCACCAAATGCAACTGCACAGCGAAACCACTTAGTAATTGCTTACATCAACGGATAACACAAACATGATGATGACAAAACACAACTCACGAAGCCGGTCTGCAGGTTTTAGCCTGGTAGAACTAATGGTAGGGGTGATTATTGCGATACTCGGCTCAATTGTAATTTTCCAGGTATTTTCAGTCTCTGAAAAATACAAACGTACCTCCGTATCCGGTAGTGATGCGCAACAAAACGGGTTGCTGGCCCTGTACTCTATAGAACGTGATCTCCGTATGGCAGGATATGGCGTAAATGATACGACTCATCTGGGTTGTAATGTACTCGCCTATAATGATATCCGCACGACAACTAATTTTAATTTTGCATTACAGCCGGTTCTTATTACCCAGGGAGCAGGTAACAATGCTACTACCGGAGTGGGAGCCGCCTCTGACACTATCACAGTCCTCTATGGTAACTCAGCAAATGGACTGGCTTCCGTTCAGCAGGTCCAGAATATGGCCTCAACGACAGAGGACTTTAAGGTAAGCAACCGATATGGCTTCAGGGTAGGTGATTTAGTAGTTGCTGCTGAAGGCGGACTGAACTGTACGCTGGCCGAGGCATCCGCATTACCAACCGGAGGTCTGGCAGACACCATAACTCATACTGATTCCGTCGATTATAATCCGACAGGCGGGCATGGAGTTGTATACACTTCAAATGCCCTGATTTACAACCTGGGTCCCACACCCACTCTGAATCAATATGCGGTTGTAAATAATACGCTTACCGTGCAATCGATACTTGATTTAACGGCTGCAGAAATTGCCGATAACATTGTTAACCTGCAGGCAGTGTACTGCAAGGATATCGTAAACACTCCGCCAACAACTTTTAATACCTGTGATGCATTGGCCCCTGCCTCCTGGGATCAGGTAGGAATAGTCCGGGTCGGTTTGCTATCTCAGAGCACGAGGCCTGAGCGTGACTGTAACGTAACAGCCAGCAGCAACATCCCCTGGTCAGGCGGTACATTTGATGTTTCCGGTGTTCCGGACTGGAACTGTTATCGCTACAAAGTATTTCAGACAACGATACCTTTAAGAAATTTGATCTGGACATTCTGATGAAAAATCAATACGGACAATTTAAACCAAAAATGTCACGCACCCCACTGAAGCAAAGAGGTGTAGTGCTATTTATCGCATTAATAGTATTGGTGGCAATGTCACTTGCCGGAATCGGGATGTTGCGCTCAGTGGATACCGGCAACCTGATCGCCGGTAATCTTGTTTTTAAACAAGCCACCCTTAATGCCACTGATCTGGGCATTGAAACCGGTTTTCAGTGGCTGCTGACACAGGCGGGCACTACAGCGCTCGATACCGACATTACTGTAAGCGGCTATTATGCAAACCCCCCGGCAAATGATGCCACTTTAGACTGGACAGACATTGCAAACTGGGCCGGATCAGTCGTATTGGCTACAGACGCTGCAGGTAACACCACCCGCTACATCATTCATCGCTTATGCCCTGGTGCCGGTACTGTAACCGGACAGGTTTGTGCGATCAGCACTACCTCAGGCACGGCAGGCGGCGGAAGCAGCTCAGTCGGATCAACGGTGTTTACCAGCACCAACTCAGTTTATTACCGGATCATGGCAAGAGTAGATGGTCCCCGTAACACTTCAAGTATTACTGAAGCTCACATCCAACTAACCATATGAAGAATTTTTACTCATATCCCGTATATTTCTCTGAAACGGGAACCAGAAGAGGTAAGGAGGCATCATGAACATCCTACTTAAAGCAAAACGCCTGACCCGTGTAGTTCCCTATGTTTTCTTCGGAACTGTTATAGGCTATGCACTTGGCTTTGCACAAATTGCATATGCGGAAGTGGCAGACCTTGCCGGCGCTCCCCTTACCACCTCAGCAACATCAGTAGTGAAACCAAATGCCACATTTATTTTGGATGATTCCGGAAGTATGGGCCGGAGCTATACTCCGGATTACGTAAACGATAGCGAGGGCAGTGGAAATACGGCTGGCTGCTATGACGGTGGCAGCGATATAACGGGTACACCGGATGCATGTGAAGAAGGAGACCCGCCATGGATGAGCCCGGATTATAATACCCAGTATTACAATCCGGTATTTACTTTTACTCCCCCTGTAAACGCTGATGGCAGTAGTATGCCCGGCATGGGCTCTCCATGGACCTCAGTGCCAAGAGACGGATTTGGGGTACAAAGTACTTCCTCGACCAACCTGGTTACGGGGTTTCCGGATAAAGAATTTTGTGACAGCGGAGGAGGTAATTGTAAAAAAAATGCGGATTACACGTATCCGGATGCAGTTAACTATGATGAGAATAACATAACCGGTGCGCCCTATTTTTACCTTATTGTGCCAAGCGAGCATTGCACCACCGCCGAGTTAACAAACTGTACTGCTTCTGCCATCCCTACCGGAACGTTCACCTTCCCGGCCAAGGTACGATGGTGTGATAGTGCTGCACATACCAATTGCCAGAAAAGGCGGGTGGGTAGTTTTAACTATCCTAAATACCTGGGATCAGTTAACCCGGGATCAGCCGGAGTGGCTGCTACAGCTTCAACCGGTACGTTCCAGATTTTAAGTTCCGGTTCAAATTCTGCTGTAAATATCACCAGCCTGTCAGTCGACGGCGTAGACATTATCAGCGGGACCATCACCGCATCAGGTGGCACCAATTCAAGCTCCGAGCGACGCGCTACAGCCAGAGATTTATGTAACGCGATAAATGGTCATATCTCAATACCTAATTATCAGGCGCGTAATACCGGTAGCGGCACGACCTGCTCTGGTTCAGGTTCACAGACCGTTACGATCGAAGCAGTCACCACCGGACCGGCTCCGAATGGCTTCATTGTTTCAGTAGGATCAGCCGCCAGTGGCACCGTCGCAGCCAATGCAAGAGTAACTGTTAACTCGGTATCGAATAACGGACAAATTGGTGCGAGTACGGTTTCCGGTGTAGCAATCACCAATGGCGCTACAATTACTGAAGCCGGGGGGTGGCAGCAATTCGCGACGCAGGAGTATACGTAATCAGCTGCGCGATGCGATCAACGCCCATTCTTCCAGCCCGGAATACACGGCAGCCGACGCCGGTAATTATAGGCTGAGAATTTATGCCACTGTTGCTGAAGGCGCCAATGCGAACGGACGCGCAGTCATCATTCCGATTATAACGGGTGTCTCGCTGACAATTACCGATTGTAGTTCCCCTACCGTTACAGATGCACTGTGTGGCGGAGAAACCGGCGGGGGAATTCCGACCAATGTCACCAATATGACCGGTGGAGCAGACGGTGTTCCCGCTCTGACTCCGTACCGCGAGAATATAGGTACCTGGGCACGTACAAATATTGTGGCCGCTAACAACAGTTATCCCCGTGCGGTAACCCGCACGGATTGCCTGGCTTCAAATTGTACCTATGCAGAGGAGATGACAAATTTTGCAAACTGGTACGCATATTATCGTACACGGATGCAGATGATGAAATCTTCTGCCGGACGCGCTTTTGTCTCGTTAGGTAACGATTATCGGGTCGGCTTTATTACCCTTAATCCGGGCGGTAACCCGGGCGGGCAGTCTCCCTCAGGTTACGAGTACGTTCCTGTCAGTGACTTTGATGCCACACACAAAGCTACCTGGTATACACGTTTTTACGGTATAGATCCGGATAGCGGCACCCCGCTTCGCGAAGCCTTATCACGGGTCGGTCGCTATTACGCTGGTGTAACCAGTGGTATTAATTCAAGTATGACAGATGACCCGATGCAGTATTCCTGTCAGCAAAATATTTCTATCCTGACCACTGACGGTTTCTGGAACGGAAACAGCGGAGATGATCTGGGCGGAAGCACCATTAACAATCAGGATAATGTTAATTCCGGCTATTCGACACGAGCAGACGGCGCCTATGACGGTGGCCTCAGCGGAACGGCAGGAAGCTCTTTCGGTAGCTCCAGAACATTAGCCGATGTGGCCGAGTATTTTTATAAGACGGACCTGCGCCCGGACGGCTCTCTCGGAGCACTAGGTACCGATGTGGGAACAGATAATAATGTTCCCTCCAGTGGCAAGGATAATGCTCCTTTTCAGCATATGACGACTTTTACTCTGGGCCTGGGAATCGACGGGGTAATGAATTACCAGGATGGTTATGAGGGTGCCTCAACCGGTGATTATGCAAACATAGTCAGTGGTGCCACCAACTGTGCCTGGGCACCGGGAGTCGCCTGTAACTGGCCGCAGGTACGAGAGAATGATCCTACAACACTGGACGATCTGTGGCATGCCGCGGCAAACGGCCGAGGCACCTATTTTAGCGCACGTGATCCGGCCGGCCTGTTTCAGGGGCTTTCTAACGCCCTCGCTGCCGTAGCAATCAAAACAGGTGCTGCTGCTGCATCGTCTACCTCCAGCCCGAATATCACCCAGACTGACCGTTTTATTTATAGTTCTACCTATCGGACCCAGGTGTGGGATGGTGAAATTATCGCCCAGCAGATCAATACCGCAGATGGTTCAGTTGATCCGACTATAATATGGTCTGCTCAGGAATTGTTAAATGACAAGGTAGATACAGCCACCGATACGCGAACAATCCATGTGTTTGATTCCGGAGGCACTAACAAACTGAAAGCATTTACCCATGCTTCGCTTACTGCTGCTGAAAAAGCACATTTTTCTGATCAGGTTTGCGCAACCACCACACCTTCTGTATCACCACCGGAACCACTGGTGCAATGTACCCTTGGCATGCCGGATGCAGATAAAATCGAAGCCAACAATGCACAAAATATGATTCCCTATCTGCGCGGACAAACCGGGGATGAAGGGCCGCTCTATCGTGCCCGTGAACATACGCTGGGTGATACCGTAAATTCAACACCAGCTTATGTTCGTATTCCACCTTATGCATTTGCAGATACCGGTTACTCGGCTTTTATATCCGCACAAACCAATCGGACAGCTGCTCTTTATGTAGCAGCAAATGACGGTATGGTACATGCATTTAATGGTGATACGGGCGAGGAAACCTGGTCATATATACCTAAAGCTATTTTCCCTACATTATATAAACTGGCTGCCACAGACTATGGCACCAATCATCGCTATTATGTGGATGGCTCACCCACTACCATGGATGTATTTGACACTGGTGCTTCGGCCTGGAAAACCATTCTGGTGGGCGGACTGAATAGTGGTGGTCGTGGTTACTTCGCGATCGATGTGACTGATCCGGCTACCCCGAAAGGATTATGGGAATTCTGTACAGATTCTGCGTTGTGTGGTGTAACTGACCCTGATCTTGGTTTCACTCATGGTAATCCGGTTATAACCAAACGAGATTCCGATGGCAAATGGGTGGTACTGGTGTCTTCCGGTTATAACAATGTACCGGATGCAACTGACCGCTTCCCGGACACCGGTAACGGAAAAGGTTATCTTTACGTACTGGATGCAATAACCGGTGCAGTACTACAGAAAATAGATACCGGAGCAAGAGATACGACCACTCCGCTCGGCCTTGCAAAAATTGCCGCCTTTGCCGACGACTTTGCTTCTGATAATACTGCGAAATGGGTGTACGGCGGTGATTTACAGGGAAATGTCTGGCGCTTTGATTTAACTGCATCCCCTGCAACAGTCATGCGACTTGCCACATTAAAAGATGGTTCAAGTCCTCCGCGCCCGCAATCAATTACCACCAGGCCGGAACTTGCAATTAAAGGCTCTTCACCTTTAATCATAATAGGTACCGGACGATACCTGGGAACAAACGACCTGGTTGACGGGGCAACATTAATCCCGGTTCTCCCTTACGCCTATGATAACTCTATGTATGCCTTTAAAGATACGCTGACTGATTTGGGAGATCTGCGTATTCGTTCTGACATGCAGGGTCGGACATTAATTACCTCCACCCCGGTAACGCGAACTACTACCAATTCCCCGGTAATGAACTGGGCCACTAAAATTGGCTGGTATATAGATTTTAATCCCGGAAGCGCTTCACCGGGAGAGCGCCTGAACGTGGACCCGCAACTGATTCTGGGAACACTGATATTTGCAACCAATGTTCCTGCAAATACGGCATGTAGTGTGGGTGGGGATAGTTGGCTTTATCAGCTTGACTACCTGGAAGGTACATTCGTGACAACTGCTGCAAATGCAGTGGCCGCTACAAAATCTAATAATTCAACTGTAGGTTTTGTGGTAGTAAAACTGCCCAGTGGCGCTATTAAAATTATCAAAACTGAAAGTACCGGCGCCAAGGGCACCGTGGGTGTTAACATCGGTTCCGGTGGTGCCGGTGGTAAACGGGTCTCCTGGCGCGAACGGATTAACTAACACTGGTAGCACTATTAATCCTGAATAAAATTAACCGGGGGTAATCAGATATAACCCCGGTTAATTTTTAGGTAGTGGAAATACTACATCTTCAACCACACCACTTAGTTCCTGCACATTTACTCCGCCTGCAGCCTGCCCGGTACCGAATTGCTTGAGTCGTGAGATTACTTCCTGTACTAAAATCTCCGGTGCGGAAGCCCCGGCAGTGATGCCAATCCGAACTTTTTCATGTAACCATTTTTCTTCTAATTGCTCAGCACGATCTATCATGTAAGCATCCACGCCTGCATTTCGTGCCACCTCACATAAACGATTAGAATTAGAACTGTTGGGCGAACCAACCACAATCACTAAATCACATTGCTTAACCATCAGCTTGACTGCATCCTGACGATTTTGTGTGGCATAACAAATATCATCTTTTTTCGGTCCGGTAATTTCCGGGAAACGCCGTTTTAAAGCTACAATCACCCGACCGGCATCATCCACTGACAATGTAGTCTGAGTAACATATGCAAGATTAGCAGCGTTTGTAACCTGTAATTTATCAACATCTTCTTCTGTTTCGACCAGGTACATGCAGCCGCCCTCACCTTCAGCCTGGCCCATCGTTCCCTCAACTTCCGGGTGCCCCTGATGGCCAATCATAATAATCTCCTTGCCCTGTGCTCTCATCTTGGCCACTTCAACATGAACTTTTGTAACCAGCGGACAAGTGGCGTCAAATACCTTGAATTTTCTGATTTTGGCCTCTCGCCGTACCTCGTGGGAGACACCGTGCGCACTGAAAATTAAGATACTCCCGCTTGGTACTTCATCAAGATTTTCTACAAACACAGCTCCCTTTTTCTCAAGATTCTCTACCACAAAACGGTTATGTACTACCTCGTGACGAACATAAATCGGTGCACCATGCATGGTTAAAGCCCGCTCTACAATCTCTATTGCACGATCTACCCCTGCACAAAAACCCCTGGGATTTGCTAGTATTACGTCTATCACTGGGTTATCCTCCAATTTTTAGGTATCAACACAACAAGCTTATAAATATATTTATACTCTAAGATAACCTACAAGCTTTCCGCCGGTTTCTCGCAGATGTTCACTCATCATAGCAAGCAGTTGTACCAATATTTTTGCGCCAAGTTTGGGTTCATTGTCAATAATTTGAACCAGGGCATCGCGTGTTAATACTGCCAATACAGAAGGCTCTGAAGCAATACAAGTGGCAAAACGCTTTTCTCCGTCTATTACCGCCATCTCACCCACTATCGTGCCCGGCTTTATGGTAGTAATGTGTTTCATACAGTGCTGAGCATCCTGCTTAAGAACATCAATACTGCCTTCCACCACTAGCAGCATATAGTCACCATCTTCGCCTTCAGTAATAATAATGTCCTTATCTTTAGCTTTGTAAAGACTCATGTAACTTGCCAGTAAATTAATATCAAGCCGGTCCAGTACACCAAATAATTCAGTCTTTGAGATCAGATCCCCGACCTGTTCCGTTATGATTGAGCCATTCCCGACTAACTCAAGATCATCTAGTCTGCTTTCTTTAATGGGTTGATGTGATTGTGTCATATATACTCACTTAAGCTATTCTTCCGGGTACTTATTGACTAAGGTTTTACGAAGTTCATATGCTTTGCGGGCAATGGAAATGTCTTCCAGAAAATGTGGCAGCTCATTAATTTTCAGTGCCTGTGGTCCGTCCACCAGTGCTTTACTTGGTACCGGGTGAAAGTCCACCAGAATCATGTTTGCGCCGGCAATTACGCCCTGAGCCGTAGCCTGCATAATATCTAGTATACCCTCCGGAGAACATGTACGGGCACCGACTGAATGCGAGGGATCAATGCAAACCGGCATACGTGTCAGGCGCTTCACTACAGGTACATGAGCAAAATCTACAAAATTACGATGAGGATCAGAAGCGTTAGTTTTCATCCCCCGCAGACCAAATACCACCTTACGATTTCCCTCAGAAGCCAGGTATTCTGCGGCATTTAGTGACTCATCCAATGTGATGCCAAAACCGCGTTTGATAAGTACCGGAAAGTCCTGCTGACGTCCCACAATTTTCAATAACTCAAAGTTTTGTGTGTTTCGGGTACCAATCTGTAGCATTACTCCCGTGGGGTTACCAGCCTGAGCCAGTGCTTCACGAATTTCGTAGACATGAGATTCGTGTGTGATCTCCATGGCAATAACCTTGATTCCGTATTTTCCTGCCAGATCAAAGACATAAGACAGGCAGGTCTTGCCATGACCCTGAAAGGAATATGGACTGGTACGGGGCTTGTAGGCGCCCATCCGGGCACAATTTAAACCGTGATCTCTTAACGCTTTCATCATTAATTCGACATGTTCCGGCGTATCAACTGCGCACAATCCTGCAAATATATTTAGCGTGTCTTGCCCAAAACGTACTCCATTATAATCAAAGTAAGTAGGGCGATTATCATTCTTGTGCCGCCCGAGAACACGATACTCCTCTGAGATCCGCACTACCCTGTCTACGCAAGGCAAATTTTGCATGTCTTCTAAAGGCAGCGCTTTAGTGTCACCAATCAGATACACCTCTGTAAGCGTCTGCTCTACACCGGGTTCAGTATGCACACGGGTAGAAATACCAGGGAGACCGGCAAGATGCGCCATTAACTGCATGTAATCAGGGTCGTCCGCGCATGCGTCCGGAGTCAGGATGAGGATCATAGAATATTAAAAAATCAGTTATACAAGTTATACAGCACAAGTAATAAGGCAGGCTTGGATTTTAACTGAAATAACCGCTACTTGCCATGTAATTGAATATAGCGTTTAATCGCAATTCCTGGTGTAAAAAGCTCTGTAGGGAAAATTCTTACTTATTCTCACCTTATGCCATCTAAAAGAACTTTGTCAGACAATAACAGGCTGGACAAAATTGTTGCTGAAGCAAGGCGTAACCGGGAACAACGGGAGACCACTTACCGTGAATCAGCACTAAAGATTTATCCCTGGATCTGTGGGCGCTGCGCACGTGAATTTACCCGTGAAAATATTCAATCCCTTACAGTGCACCACAGAGATCATAACCACAACAACAATCCTTCTGATGGCAGCAATTGGGAATTACTGTGTATTTATTGTCATGAAAATGAGCACTCCCGGCACCTGGATAACGCTGAAAGTGATAGTCTGCCCACTGACAGTGAACCAAAATCACAAGCTGTTCATCGTCCGTTTGCCAAACTTAAATCCTTACTTAAAAAATAGACTTCTGTAATAAATGCGAAATTGACTGCCCCGTTATCCAAAAATAATTCTGCGCCAGAACCAAAAACTAAAAAAGTTGTGGCCTACCCGCCCGCTATTTTTTTGATGGGCCCCACTGCAAGTGGAAAAAGCAATATTGCACTGGAAATTGCAAGACATCTGTCTGTAGAAATAGTTAGCGTGGATTCCGCTCAGGTATACCGACATATGGATATTGGAACCGCCAAACCAAGTGCAGGAACAATGGCATCAGTACCACATCATCTTATCAACCTGATTGAACCATATGAACGTTATTCTGCTGCACAATTCAGAGAAGATGCGTTAGTTGCTATGAGAGAAATTACCGAGCGGGGTAAAATTCCACTGCTGGTTGGTGGCACCATGCTTTATTTCCGGGCATTACTGGAGGGGTTGTCTGAACTTCCGCCTGCTGACAGTGGCGTGCGTATGGTAATTGACAACAGGGCAGATGACATCGGCTGGCCTGCGATGCACAAAGAATTGCAACAACTTGACCCGGTCATCGCAGCACGTATCAAACCCACTGATAGTCAACGTATTCAGCGCGCATTAGAAATATATTACTTTACTGATAAACCCATGTCAGAGTTGCTGAAAAAACCCAGGTATGTATATCTTCCTTATCGTGTAAACAGCATTGCCCTGATCCCTGATGATCGTGCCACCCTTCATAAGCACATTGCTCTCCGTTTCGAAGAAATGCTGGAACTAGGACTGATCGGTGAAGTTCGTGTTGTGCGGGATACATTTGGTCTTGATGCTGATGCTTCTTCGATGCGATGTGTGGGCTATCGACAAGCGTGTTTGTATCTGGACAATGTAATCAACCTGACCGAAATGCGCGAGATGGGCCTTGCTGCCACGCGCCAGTTGGCAAAAAGACAGCTCACCTGGCTCCGGTCAATGCAGGAATTTAAAGAATTTAATTGCTTTGCAGAAAACCTACCGAAACTGATTTTAGACTTTTTGCAAGAAAACGGACTAGAGAGTAAAAAAACTCAGAATTAATCCGGAATAAACATACAGACCAGTAATTCATACTACTGACTTACCATACCGGTATAAGGTAGCATGTAGCGCTAAACTTGCAGCAATTACACAGGACAAATATCATGATTCACTTCTTTTTTTCATTGTTACTAGGATTAATCGCCATAGCTGGCATAGTTTTATTCATCCGTCCGTTACGCTATCTTTTTGTTTCGCGCCCGTTATTAAAAATATTTCGAAAAATCTTGCCAAAGGTTTCACAAACAGAGCAAGAAGCTTTAGATGCCGGTACTGTATGGTGGGAAGGAGAGTTATTTAGTGGTGATCCGAACTGGAGAACATTACTGGCTTACCCCAAACCTCAACTTAGTGCTGAAGAGAAAGCCTTCCTCGATGGTCCGGTAGAACAATTATGTGAGATGCTGGATGAGTGGAAGATTACGAGGGAGCTCCATGACCTTCCACCCGATGTCTGGCAATTTATTAAGGACAACGACTTTTTCGGCATGATTATTCCCAAGCAATACGGAGGCCACGGTTTTTCAGCACTGGCTCATTCTGAAGTTGTAATGAAAATCGGCTCACGTAGCGGTACAGCTGCGGTAACAGTGATGGTACCAAATTCACTGGGACCTGCAGAGTTACTCCTGCATTATGGTACGGATGAACAAAAAAATAATTATCTTCCCCGTCTGGCAAAGGGGCTGGAAATACCATGCTTCGCACTCACCGGACCTGATGCCGGCTCAGATGCCGGAGCTATTCCTGATACGGGCATTATCTGCCGGAGTAAATTTGAAGGTAAGAAAAATGTTCTGGGTATACGCGTTACATGGGAAAAACGGTATATTACTTTAGGTCCTGTGGCAACACTGCTCGGCCTCGCATTTAAGCTCTATGATCCTGACGGACTGCTGGGTGAAGAAAAAGATCTTGGCATTACGCTGGCACTGATTCCCACCAATACACCCGGGATTTCAATTGGTCGCCGACATTTCCCGCTGGATGCAGCTTTCCAGAATGGCCCTAATACCGGCAAGGACGTTTTTATTCCCGTTGAATGGGTGATTGGTGGTCGTGAAGGTGTAGGTAACGGCTGGAGAATGCTAATGAATTGCCTTTCAGTAGGGCGGTCAATTTCCCTTCCTGCAACCAGTGTTGGTGCAGCCAAACTTGCAGCACGCACCAGTGGTGCCTATGGTATGGTACGAACACAATTTAATATGCCGATCGGACATTTTGAAGGCGTAGAAGAGGCCCTGGCGCGTATTGGTGGCAACACTTATATGATGGACGCAGCCCGGGTAATGACAGCTGGTGCAGTAGATTTAGGTGAAAAGCCTTCAGTCATTTCTGCCATCATCAAATACCATCTTACCGAGCGCGGCCGCCAGGTTATCAATGATGCAATGGACGTACATGGTGGTAAAGGAATCTGCATGGGCCCAAGCAATTATCTGGGACGAACCTATCAGCAGATCCCCGTCAGTATCACAGTGGAGGGTGCTAATATCCTAACCCGCAGTTTGATTATTTTTGGCCAGGGCGCCATACGTTGTCACCCTTATATACTCAAAGAAATTGATGCTGCTAATAATAGTGATGACACCCGGGCATTACAGGAATTCGATCAGGCGTTGACAGGACACTTTGTCTTTAGTTTTAGCAATGGCTTCCGTTGCTTACTTTACGGGTTGTCAGGGGGAGCCCTTGCAAAAGCGCCCAATATTTCCTTCAATGAGGAGATAGCAGGTTATTACAGACAACTGACAAGATTCTCAACTGCTTTTGCACTGGCTGCTGATGTCTCCTTGCTAATACTTGGCGGCTCTCTCAAGCGTAAGGAAAAACTTTCTGCTCGTCTGGGAGATATTCTAAGCATGCTTTATTTGTGCTCTGCTACATTGAAACGATTTGAGGATGATGACCGGCCTGCTTCTGATTTGCCGTTGCTGCAATGGTCAATACAGGATGCTCTTTATCAAATGCAGCTGGCATTCTATGGTCTGCTGGACAATTTTCCAAACCGTATCATGGCATGGAAGTTGCGATTACTAATATTTCCTCTGGGCAGGGCATTCTCTCCCCCGTCAGATGAGCTGGGACACAAAGTTGTCAAGGTACTAATGACACCGGGAGAAGCTCGTGACCGTCTGACCAAAAATATTTATATTCCGGACTCTGATAACGAACCGCTTGGGGTCCTGGAACAGGCTTTACAATGTGCAGAAAAGTGCAAAGAAGCCAATTCAAAAATACGTTCAGCAGTCAAAGCCGGCCGCGTAACAGCACAGGGCAATGAAAAAATTTCTGAAGCACTGGAACAAGGCATTATCACCGACACAGAAGCGAAGTCTTTACACGAAATGGTGTCTCTCCGCCGCAGTGTAATAATGGTTGATGATTTCCCGCCAGATTTTAGCTAAAAAGTAACAACTACTTAAACTTACGCTGCACATGATTCAGAAAGTTGTGGGAGCTTGACCATAACAACCAAACAAATAAACATGGAAAACATAATCCCAACAGAAGTAGCAAAAACACTGGACGGGCTATTCAGTGAACGGGTACGGCGCTCACCCCGGATGATAGCTTATCGCAGTTATGATCAGATTGCCGGAAACTGGTGCGATCATACCTGGGAACAGATAGAAAGAGAGGTGGCGCGATGGCAGACTGCCCTGACTAAAGAGGGTTTAGTAACTGGTGACCGTGTAGCAGTAATGTCAAGAAACTGCCCGGAATGGGTGATATTTGATCAGGCAGCACTGGGGTTGGGACTTGTGGTTGTGCCTCTTTATACAGAAGATCGGGCCGAAAATGCCGCGTATATTTTGGGCGACTCAGGTGCCAGATTATTACTGCTTGAAGACCGGGAACAATGGCAGCTCCTAAAAAAATTACGTGTCCAAATGAGCGATCTGTTTAGAATCGTAACTATTAATTCATTTGAGAACTGTACCAAAGAGGTCATGGATAGTGATTTGAGCGCACTTCATGACTGGCTGCCGGAAAAAGCTGGAGAAGTACAACACGCGAACCACAAACCAAATGATCTCGCCACGATCATGTATACCTCCGGGACTTCAGGTCGTCCCAAGGGAGTAATGCTTAGCCATCATAATCTGCTAACTAATGCGAACAGCTGCTTACAGATTGTACCGGTTTGGCAGGATGACCTGTTTCTCTCTTTTTTACCACTTTCGCACGCATTTGAACGCACAGTAGGGTACTACCTTCCTTTAATGAGCGGAGCTACAGTTGCTTATGCGCGCTCAATACAACAGTTACAAGAAGACCTAGTAAGTATTCGTCCCTCAGTTCTTATTTCGGTCCCACGAATTTATGAACGGGTTTATGCTGCAATTCATGCCAAGCTGGAAAAGAAATCTACACTCAGCCGTCTTATCTTTAATTATGCTGTTGAGGTGGGGTATAGTCGTTTTGAGTTCCGGCAACAGAGAGGGCCTAAGAAAATGTCTCGCCTGTTATGGCCTCTTCTGAACGCACTTGTGGCAAAAGAAGTGATGAGTAAGCTGGGCGGTCGACTACGACTTGCTATGGGGGGCGGGGCTCCGTTGTCAACAGAAGTATCACGTATGTTTATTGGCCTTGGATTACCAATCCTACAGGGTTACGGTATGACTGAATGTAGTCCGGTAGCCTGCACCAATAGTATAGAGAATAATGTTCCGTCAAGCGTAGGTCATGCTATTCCTGGTGTAGCAGTAAAACTCGGTGAAAATAATGCGCTGCTGATTCATGGCCCAAACGTTATGCTGGGTTACTGGAATAATCCTGAAGCTACTGCGGCAGTTTTGGCACCGGACGGGTGGCTCAACTCCGGCGATATGGCTCGTATTGATGAAGGAATAATAACGATTACCGGGCGCCTGAAAGAAATTATTGTCATGTCAACTGGTGAGAAAATTCCGCCGGCAGATATGGAGGCAGCAATTTTACGTGACCCGCTATTTGAGCAAGTGATGTTAATAGGTGAAGGGCGCTCATATCTAAGTGTACTGGTGGTTATGGATCCCGGCTGCTGGGAAAAAATATCTCTTCAGCATAAGCTTGACCCGGAAATAGGTCGCCTGGTACAAAACGAAAAAACAGAAAAAATTCTACTGGAGAGAATTACACATCAGATACGTGAATTCCCGGGCTATGCCAAAATACACCGCGTAGTTCTGGTTCCGGAACCATGGACCGTTGAGAATGGTATGCTAACACCCACCCTGAAACTTAAGCGGACAAAGGTATTAGATCATTACCAAGCTGCGATAAGTAAGCTCTATGAAGGACACTAGAATATATTTTCTATATGCTTACAATTACCTGACTAAAAACGACAAGGTATAGCCGAAATGGGTAATAACAAGGAAATCCACACTGCATTACCACAAGACTGTGACCCGACACTGAGGATAGTCCCCATGCCAACAGACACTAATCATGCAGGAGATGTGTTCGGGGGCTGGATAATGTCACAGGTTGATATAGCCGGCAGTCTTTTAGCAATCCGCCGTGCAGGTGGACGGGTAACCACAGTTGCAGTAAATAATTTCGTATTCAAGCAACCTGTATTTATTGGAGATCTTGTTAGCTTTTATGCTGAAATTACTAAGGTAGGACGTACTTCAATTACAGTGGACGTTGCCGTGTATGCACAACGAGGACCTCGCGAAGGAGATAAAGAAATATGTATAAAGGTAACCGAGGCAGTACTAACTTATGTGGCGGTAGATGAAAAACGCAGGCCGCGAATAGTGCCGCAAAAATAATATAAAAACCGGATCAAACAGGAGAAGAAATTGAGTAACAATAATTTCATCGTACGCAAGGTGGCAGTACTGGGCGCAGGAGTAATGGGTGCACAAATCGCAGCACACCTGATTAACGCAAACGTTGAAACTCTGCTGTTTGAGCTCCCGGCAAAACAAGACAACCTCAGCGCCAATGTTGAAAAGGCTGTAAAAAACTTGCAAAAACAGGAGCCCGCACCACTTTCAATTGCATCCAAAGCAGCTTATATCCAGCCCGCCAATTACGATCAACACCTTTCGTTACTTAAGGACTGCGACATAGTAATTGAAGCGATCGCGGAACGCATGGAATGGAAAACCGAACTTTATAAAAAAGTTGCGCCGAATCTTGGCGAACATACGATTTTTGCCAGCAATACTTCAGGACTTTCCATCAACCGGTTAGCCCAGGCGTTTCCGGAAGATTTGCGTAATCGTTTTTGTGGCATTCATTTTTTTAATCCGCCTCGTTATATGCATTTAGTTGAGCTGATTGCCTGCGAAAACAGTGATGCCGCAATACTCGATGATCTGGAAAAATTTTTGGTCACATCCCTTGGGAAAGGAGTCATAAGAGCTAAAGACACGCCTAACTTTATTGCCAATCGGATAGGTGTATTTTCTATGCTTGCAACCATGCGCCACGCCAAGGAATTCGGATTGGAATTTGATCTGGTAGATACTCTAACAGGCACCCTGATTGGTCGCCCCAAGAGCGCCACTTTCCGTACCGCCGATATTGTAGGATTAGATACGTTAGCGCATGTGGTAAATACTATGCGTGACATGCTGCCTGATGACCCCTGGCATAGATATTTTGTTGTGCCGGACTGGCTGCAAACGTTGACAGAGAAAGGTGCGCTTGGACAAAAGACTAAATGTGGTGTTTATCAAAAAAAAGGTAAAGATATTCATGTGCTTGATCCTGTAACACAAGAATATCGTCTATCTACGGGTAAATGTGATGACGAAATCAGAGAGCTGCTCAAACACAAAAAAATAGCAGAACAACTTTCAGTACTCCATGAAAATCCTCATCCGCAGGCACAGTTTCTCTGGGCAGTATTCCGTGATTTATTTCATTACTGTGCCGTCCATCTTATTTCAATTGCTGATAATGCACGCGATCTTGATCTCGCTGTCCGCTGGGGTTTCGGCTGGAATCAGGGGCCGTTCGAAATCTGGCAAACGTCAGGATGGAACAAGATCGCCACATGGATTAATGAAGATATTGCAGCAGGTAAAAGTATGAGCTCAGCGCCGCTACCCGGCTGGTCGCTTGAAGCGAAACGTAGCGGAGTTCATTCAAAACCCGGATCATATGCTCCATCCACTAAAACAGAACACCCTCGTTCAGGTTTGCCGGTATACCGGCGACAACTGTTTCCCGACAGAGTCCTGGGAGAAGAAAAACAATACGGCAAGACCATATTTGAAACCGATGCAATTCGAATGTGGCATACGAAAGATGACGATATTGCAATAGTCAGTTTCAAAAGCAAAATGCATACTATCGGCACCGATGTTTTAGATGGAATGCAACAGGCCATAGAAGAAGCAGAACAAAACTGGCGCGCTTTAGTAATCTGGCAGACAGAGCCGCCGTTTTCTGCAGGAGCTAATTTACAAAAAGCAACAGAACGCCTAAAAAGCAGTAACCCGCCCTCTGCACTCAGCGTGCTGACTAAAAAACTAAAGAAAGCAGCACGGTCTACTGTACTCAGGGCTGCCCGAAATCTTAATCTGGCTGATGCACTAATGGCCGGAAAGCTGGCTGAAGTAGAAGCAATGATTGCGCAGTTTCAACAGACTTCACAAGACCTCAAGTATTCGATGATCCCTACCGTAGCAGCGGTGGACGGACTTACTTTAGGTGGTGGCTGTGAATTTGTGATGCACTGCGACCAGACGGTAGCGACTCTCGAAAGCTACATCGGTCTTGTGGAGGCAGGTGTGGGCTTATTGCCGGCAGGCGGAGGCTGTAAGGAATTTGCATTACGGGCAGCACAAAATACAACGGATGAAGATCCGTTAGCAGTACTAAAAAATTATTTTAAAACTGTTGCAACCGCCCAACTGGCAAAAAGTGCAGAGCAGGCTAAAGAACTTGGTTTCCTACGCCCTGCTGACAAGATAGTAATGAACCGTTTCGAATTACTTCATGCTGCAAAAATGCAGGCAGGTGCTTTGGCTGAAGCAGGCTATCGCCCGCCGTTAAAAGCCGGTAAATTTCCAGTGGCGGGGTCTACCGGAGTAGCCACTCTTAAATCTCTGCTTGTCAATATGCTGGAAGGCGAATACATCTCAGAACATGATTATTTGATCGGTAACAAAATTGCCTATGTCATGTGTGGCGGCAATCTTACTCCCGGTAGTCTGGTTAATGAAGACTGGTTCCTGGAACTGGAGCGGTCAGCCTTTATTGAACTGCTGGCAACAGAAAAAACCCAGGCACGAGTGGAGCACACGCTAAAGACAGGCAAACCACTTAGAAACTAAGCTAAGCGTTACCGGAGACACAACATGACAAAACAAATTCAAGATGCCTATATTGTTTCTGCAGTACGAACACCGGTTGGTAAGGCGCCGCGCGGTATGTTTAAGACTGTACGGCCTGATGACATGTTGGCACACGTTCTGACGGCTGCCATGAAACAATGCACCGAGCTTGATCCTGCAGCAATTGATGATGTTATTGTCGGATGTGCCATGCCGGAAGCAGAACAAGGTATGAATGTAGCCCGCATTGCATTACTTCTTGCAGGATTGCCTGATAACGTAGCCGGCATGACCATTAATCGCTTCTGTTCTTCCGGGCTTCAGGCAGTAGCATTGGCTGCAGACCGAATCCGCCTGGGTGAAGCGGATATCATGATAGCTGCAGGTACGGAAAGCATGAGCCTGATTCCGATGATGGGTAACAAGGTGGCTATGAATCCTGCCATATTCTTACGTGACGAGAACGTCGGGATTGCCTATGGCATGGGTATGACTGCAGAAAAAGTTGCTCAACAGTGGAAAATAAGCCGCGAAGCTCAGGATGAGTTTGCAGTGACAAGCCATAACAGGGCGCTTAAAGCCGCTGAAACGAATGAATTTACCCAGGAAATTTCACCTTATGCTGTTGAAGAAAAAAGACCTGATCTGACTACACATGAGATCCGTAGTGTCTCCACCATCAGAGATACTGATGAGGGGCCGCGGCCGGGTACAAATCAGAAAGTTCTTTCTAAATTAAGGCCGGTATTTGCAAGTAATGGCTCGGTTACAGCGGGTAATAGCTCGCAGATGTCTGACGGGGCAGGCGCTGTAATTGTCGTAAGCGAAACAGCGCTGAAACGTTTCAATCTCACCCCGATTGGGCGCTTTATCGGATTTGCTGTGGCTGGTGTACCGCCTGAAATAATGGGTGTCGGCCCGATTAAAGCGATCCCAAAAATATTGAAGCAAGTAGGACTACAACAAGACGATCTTGATTGGATTGAATTAAACGAAGCCTTTGCGGCTCAGAGCCTCGCAGTCATCGGCGACCTGGGGCTGGACCGGGCCAAGGTTAACCCCATGGGTGGGGCAATTGCGCTTGGTCATCCTCTGGGTGCAACCGGCGCTATTCGTGTGGCCACGCTGCTCCATGGTTTGCGACGGCATAAGCAAAAATACGGGATGGTCACTATGTGTATCGGAACCGGTATGGGGGCAGCAAGTGTATTTGAGGCACTATGAATCTGAGCCACTAAAAGTACAGTTATACTGTAAAAACTACGTGGACAGAGGTGGCTTAAGTATGTATAGTATGGTGCTTCTTTGCTTAGGGTATTATCTTGTTCTTCTGATTCACTAAGCAGTTGTTTTAATGGTAGTGGAACAGTAATATAACAAGACACAAAAAATTAGGGAAGATGACAAATTGTCGCATCCCAGGATGTAATAGTAGCAACTAGTGGGCAAGTAAGATTTATGCTCGGTAATTATTATTTAACGGAGGGAAATATGAACAAGGTTGTACAACTATTTGTCGGATTCGGACTATTTTGTATCGGCGCTACACAAGTTATGGCAAACGCGCCGGCCGGTACACCTCGCGTAGTACAAGAATTGGTTGCTCCGCCTTTCCTGCCTAAGCATAATCAGGTAGCTAAGGGAGGACCTAAAGTTGTAGCAATACGTCTTGTTACCGAAGAAAAACTGATGAAAGCCGATGCAAACGCAAGCTATTGGGCTTTAACATTCAATGGTTCGGTGCCTGCTCCAATGATCGTCGTGCATGAAGGCGACTGGGTTGAACTGACATTGGTCAATCCAAAAACTAATACGATGCCGCACAATCTTGATTTCCACGCTGCAACCGGTGCACTGGGTGGCGCGCATTTAAATAAAGTGGCCCCGGGTGAAGAAGTAGTGCTGACCTGGAAGGCAATCAAACCCGGTGTATTTGTATATCACTGTGCTCCGGGCGGAACCATGATTCCTTTCCATACTATTTCCGGAATGAATGGCGCCCTTATGGTGCTACCTCGCGGTGGTTTGAAAGATGCTAAGGGTAAACCATGGCATTACGATCGAGCCTATTACATAGGTGAACAAGACCTGTATCTACCTAAGGGTAAAGACGGAAAATTCAAAAAATACAGCCAGCCGCTCGAAGGCATGGCTGACATGCTGGAAGCTTCAAAAGGACTCGTTCCAAGCCACGTTGTCTTCAACGGTACCGCAGGCGCACTAACGGGCGCCAATGCTCTCACAGCGAATGTTGGCGAGAAAGTACTCTTCATTCACTCACAAGCTAACCGTGATTCCCGTCCGCATCTGATCGGCGGTCATGCTGACCTGGTCTGGCAGGGTGGTTCATTCAGTGATACTCCGGATACCGGTTATGAAACCTGGTTTGTTCCGGGTGGATCTGCCATTGCTGCCGGATACCAATTCAAGCAGCCTGGATTGTATGTATATCTCAGTCATAATCTGATTGAAGCAGTTCTGTTAGGAGCAGCTGCTCATATGAACGTTAAAGGCAAATGGGACAACAATCTCATGGAGCAATCCAAAAAACCAGGACCTATATCTAAAAAATAAGTAAAGTCCTTAGTTTGTATCAGAACGGCTTCAACCTCACGGTTGGAGCCGTTTTTTTGATATGTCGCTCATTTACATTTATGATGTGCCATCAGATAGAATACCTCGGTTCAGATAGGCAAACCTATTTTCAAATCCGGATAATATGTCATTCCGCCATAAAATACTAACTACCGTAAAAATGGGTAGTGGTTCAGTTTGAAATTAGTCTGCTAGAACTATAACTGTATCTGTGCTATCTTTCTAGCATGACTATGAGAACAAGCAAGCACAGGGATTTTTCACAAGTTGCGTTTGATGTAGTACAGCAAGCAACAGGTGAAGCACCAAAGCGTAAATTAACAGGTAAGAAAGCCGATAGCCGCAAGGGCGGATTAAAAGGCGGTAAAACTAGAATGGAAATGCTAACTAAAGAACAGCGCAGCAATTTAGCAAAGCAAGCTGCACAAGCAAGGTGGTCAAATACCGCGCCATCTATTAAGAAAGGCGCGGTAAAACCAAGATCAATTAAACAACATTAATTGTCTAGGAAAAGAGCGCCAGTGGCGGCACACATTTTCTATATGGCCAAAACGAAATCGGACATAAGCGCGCACAAAAACACTCTTTGGTTTGAAGGCAATAGCCATGGCTATTCTCCTAATCAAGTTAGAGAGCAATAGTTGCCAACAACTCCAATAAAGCGTATGCTGATTGGTGTCTAGTTAAGACTGGTTGTAGGTGACAGAGGGGTGCTCTTACTGCCATGTCACAAGGCCAGGAAGTGTTTGCGCACTCCTGGCCTTTTTATTTATTGAGTTATCTTTACTTCAATTTCTTCTGTGCCTCCCTTATAGAGCAATTTAAAAACTCCATTGGCAATGTTAAGCCAATTCATTCGCTCTTCTACCGACCATTCCTCCCCAACTGGCGGTAATGTTTGAAGCAATCCAGTTATAAATGGATGATATACAATACCTCCTCCGTCCCCGCCATTATTGCTTCCAGATTGTTGCGTGTTATCCTGACTATCTTGTTCATTTTTTTGTGGAGGCTCATTTTTAATTGGCGGTTTAGTAAGGCGGTCTTGGCTTAATTCAAAAAATCCTGCCTGTTTAGCACTTCGCAACAAAACTTGCCTGGCTTTATCTTTTACTTTTTCTCCTACACCAATATTTACTAAGGCACGTTCAAGGCCGGCTTGTGGTGGTAATTGGCTACCTTTGAATTGTTCAAAAACTTTTTGATTGAGTTCTATATTTAAAAACGCTTCAACTCGGGATGCACGTTCATGCTGAGAATCAATGATGCGCTTTCCTAAATCAGTAAGAACAACCCCACAACCACGCTCATAGGTCAACAAACCGTAGGCTTTGGCTCCAATCTCACGCAACCTAAAACCGCCTCCTTTGGCTTCTAAACCAAGTTGTGCCGCCAACTGGTCATGTTCGCAAGAGTTGCCACCAGCAGCATGTACACCTTTAACTATTTCTATCGCATTTTCAAGATCGGTATATACAAACACTACCGATGGACGGTTTCTTGGTTCTGTACCATTAGATTTTTTCGCGGCCTTTTCTACCTGACTTTTCATGGTCATCTCCATACTATTGATGGTTTATTTAATGCGTACTTTACTCCTAAAGTTATGCGGGCGCAACTAATAAAAAGCGTTTCCGCAAAAAATAACTTGCATTATTATTTCACTCTAGTATAATATTCATTATGAATTATTGGTTGAAGCCCAGCTATGAACAAATTACCTAACGAAAAACGTGCTCAAATTCTCTCTGTACTTTGTGAAGGCATGGGAATAAATGCTGCGACCCGGGTCACTGGTGCCAGCAAAAATACAGTTCTGAAATTGCTTGCAAGTGCTGGGAAAGCTTGTGCTTCGTACCAAGATACGGTAATGAATAACCTGAATTGTAAGCGAATAGAATGCGATGAAATATGGTCATTCGTAGGGATGAAGCAAAAGAATGTACCAGAAAAACTACAAGAACAGTTTGGTTTTGGTGATGTTTACACATGGACAGCTATTGATGCCGATACCAAGTTAATTCCTTTCTGGCATGTAGGCGCCCGTGATGCTGAATCAGCTTATCATTTTATACATGATTTAGCCCCGCGCTTAGCAAACCGCGTTCAATTAACCACGGATGGACACAAAACCTATATTCAAGCCGTAGAAGATGCGTTCGGATCAGATATAGATTTTGCCCAATTGATTAAGCTGTATGGAAACGCAGGGCAATCTAAAGAAGATCAACGCCGATATAGTCCGGCAGAATGTACTGGAACCGAGAAACGCCGTATAACAGGCAACCCAAATATTAGAGATGTATCCACTAGCTATGTAGAAAGAGCTAATTTAACTATGCGTATGCACATGCGACGCTTTACCCGCTTAACTAATGCATTCAGCAAAAAATTGGAAAATCACATGCATGCCATCAGCCTACACTTTATGTTCTATAATTTTTGCAAGATTCATAAATCCCTACGGGTAACACCGGCAATGGAAGCAGGATTAACAGATCATGTTTGGAATATCATAGATATAGTAGAATTGATTCCAGAAGAAATACCGAAAAAACGCGGAACTTACAAAAAGAGAATTTCAAATTGAACCACTACCTAAAAATGCTTGGTGGCTTCTCTCTGGCACAGGCATTAACTAAACAAGGGATGCAGGTACTTTGTTATCACGGTATATCACTTCACGATGAACATTGTTTTCAGCCAAAGTTGTTTATGAGAGAAGATACTTTCCGGGAACGTATGGCGTATCTTAAAAAATCTGGTTTTCGTGTTCTTTCCCTTGATGAAGCTTTGGCAGGTATAAATCAGAAAACGTTACCACCAAAAGCGTTAGTTATAACATTTGACGATGGCTGGATCGGGATTGGTACAAAGGCTGCACCTGTTCTAAAAAAATATGGCTTTCCCTCGACCTTATACGTAACGACCAGAGATGTAATAGATGAAGTTCCTGTATTTGACGTCACACTACGGTATCTGCTTTGGAAAAAAAGAAATGAAGTTTTAGATTTAGGTAACATTGGGTTGGGTGCCGAAACAATAGTTTTGAGTTCTTCGGATGAAAGGGAACGGGCAGCATGTCATATTAGCGAAATTAGTAAGAACTGGGACGATAACGACAAACAGGCCATGCTAATCAAACTTGCGAAGACGCTGAAAATTAACCTGAATTCGGATAAAGATGCCCCGCTTTTTCGCCTGATGACCATGGAACAACTGGCACAACTTCCTTCAGGCGGCATGGATTTGCAACTACATACGCATTGTCACCGCCTGCCTGTAAATGATCCGGAAGGTCTCGAAAGTGAAATCGTTAAAAACCGTTCGGTTCTTGAGCGCATTGTTCATGGGCCGCTTCAGCATCTTTGCTATCCGAGCGGTAAATTTCATCATTCACAGTTCCCTTTACTACAAAAATTAGGGGTTAAAAGTGCGACCACCTGTCTTTCCGGATTTAACTATCCTGATACGGAACGTTTTGCACTTCGTCGTTTTCTGGATGGTGAAAATATTACACAATTGGAGTTTGAAGCAGAACTGTCAGGTTTTCTGGAACTTATGCGCAAATTTCGGCGGATCTTATCAGGGAGTTAATAATGATAATGCCTGGTAAAATTCTATAGACTGGATCAAAGTATTTTCAAAATAATTTTCTTTTCAGGAAATCTTCTTCTGATAGTCTTTCTGTCTTACAGAAAAATTATTCGTCCTCATCAACACTCTCGACTTTTTCCTCATCAACACTCTCGTCTAATGTTCCGTCCCACTTTCCTGCTCTCTTTAGCTTGTTTCTAAGTCCGGGTAGCGGGAAACCCAAACCATAAGCTTTTTTTGCATGTACTACTGATTGTTCGTAATTCTTTACTTTCAGATACAACAATGCAACATTATAGTTAATATTGGCATTTTCCGGTTGTAGTCTGACCGCTTCCTGATACTGTTCAAGGGCATCTTTCGTTCTTTTTAATTTTAGTAAATAGTTGGCGTATAGCATCCGCACAACACCATCCCCCGGCCTGAACCGCATACCACGGTCAAAATAACATTCAACAGAATATTTTGCACCCGGAGGCTTCGTAACTTTTTCTCTCAAAGCAAGCCTGGCCATTGATTGTAATGCGAGGTGATGGTTTGGAAACACTTGTAAAGTGTAATCGAGTTCGTCTCCAAGCGTGCCTGAGCGACCACTTTTTAGATTCCTTACTTCTGATGTAAAATGTTCACTTTCAACAACATCCAAAATTTCTTTCGAGGCAGTTCTGTAATCAAAAGGACCAAATTGTTCATAGTAGTCCAGTTCCCCGCAAAAAAGATCTGCTGCCTGAAGATTAGTTGTTGCCAAAAAAGTACCAGGGCAATTCCAGATAAAGTTTTCATAGGATCCCGCTTTAAGTAAAACAACATATATATAATTTGCCCGTATAGAATAATGCTATTCTGCTCAGAATTCTGTGAGAGAAATCACAATACTACTGATCTTTTGCAATTTATGGAAAATTTCCAATAACTATATCCTTAAAAAATCAAAAAGGTTTATTTTGCTTCAGATACTCTGTTAAAAACAGCAGCCAATTGTTTTGATTTAGATTTTCTGGAATTTTTCATTACTTTTTCTGTTGATACAACAGGTGCATTATTCTCTTTCACCAATGTCAGAAAATGGAGTAATTTTTGCATAATACCATCCTTCGAATCCAGTGGTGCTATTGTGTCAATTCCTAAATTTATCAATGCTGCAGCAGTGTCTCCGGCCGGATCAGTTAAAGCCAGTATCGGACGACGAGCACGCAGACATTCATAAAGTTTTGCAGGTATCTGATTGTTGCAATTGGATGCCTGAAGAATTAATAAACCATCTGCCGTCAACATTTCTGACAAGGCTTCCTGATAAGATACTGGTGGAGCTAAAAATACAATCTCACCTATACCGTACTGATCAATAAGCTCTGAAAGATAGCTATCATGTGCTGTAGCTCGTAAGATTATTTTAAGACCGGCAGGAGATATCAGCCCTTGTTGAGAAAGAGCAGCCAAAGCTCCGAAGAATGGAATGGGATCACGCTCAGAAGGATAAATAACCCCACTATGCACCAATACTAATTGTTTGTTCTGATCCCGCCTCTTTGTAATCGTTGCTTCAGCTGTCGCAAAACTTTCTTCATCAAACCCGTTTTCAATCAGACAAAAACGCGAAGCAGAAATTTGTGGAAACCTTTTCTCAAAATCTTTAATTGCCCCCGGTGTAGTAATAATTATCTGAGAAGATCGGTTGACAGCTTTTCTTTCAATCCATAGATGTGTACGACGGGTAAGCGGATCAAATGGATAGACCTCATCAACCATTGGATCCCTAAAGTCTGATACCCAGGGAATTCCTGTTAGACAACTTAGGCTATGGCCAATTAAATGTGCTGTTGCGATCGGGTAAGTGGACCAGATAATATCCGGCTGATATTTTTTAATCAGAAATAAGCCCAAAGGAACTGCCCCAAGCCACCAGGAAACCCAACGATCTGGTAATGACAAAAATCCCGGATAACGTCCTTTAAATGACAAATGCCTGGAAGTATCCAGAGCAAATGCCCGATAGGATATCTGTTTTGAAATTTCACTGACCTGATCATTTCCTATACTTGGATAGGCCCTTTGGTGCGCTGTTAACACTACAGGATCCCAGCCAAATTCTGGTAAATATTTGGAAAATTTTAGCGTACGCTGAATTCCGCTACTTCCACGTAAGGGTGGATAATGAAACGCAATCATCAAAACCCGCTTTACCATGACTGAATCCACTCTCTTGTCCAGACGGAAACCTGATCTCGCCAACTTTTCCGGGAAAATGTATGATCAGCTTCAGGAATATTAAAATGCTTAACATTAGAGGATTTCAATTGTTCTTGCCATTCTGGAGAAGCTTTAACTAAATCTGTGAATTCCTGAGCGACAAGATCATCACCGCTTGTTATAAGTAGTACTTTGCCTTCAAAGTACTTAAGTCCGTCCATCATTCTTTCAGGTAGTAAACCAGGATTGCAAGATTCATTCCCGATTTTTTCGTTTTGAGAGACCATATCTTCTTTTCTACTTAACAAGGCCATACTGACATTCCTTGAAAATGACTGAACCGATTCTGTAATATTAAAATTTCCTCGCAGAATTTTGCCCCAAAACTCTGGCTCAAAAAGGCGATCAAGATAATAATGTTTTAGACGGGCCTTGGCGACCCCCTCATCTGTTCTTACCCATGGATTTAGCAATACCACTCCGGTCACGCGCCGATCCTGGTATGCATAGAAAAGCGCAGCTGAAGCTGCATCACATAACCCCCAGATCACTACCTCCTTCAGAGACTGAACTTTCTCAAAAAACTGATCGATTGCACAAAATAAATCGTCCTTTATATCCTCAAAATTTCTGGCATCTCCTTCGCTATCACCCATCCCTCTGTAGTCAAACCGCATTACCGGCACACCATGGGCAGCAAGATCCCGTGCAAGCAACGTGAACTGACGATGGCTTCCCACCCGATATTGTGGCCCACCCACAACTATTAAAACTCCCCGAGAAGCAGCTTCTTCAGGCAAACTCGAAATTCCGTAAAGCCAGGACCCCTGACAGGAAAAACTAAAAGTATGCTCTTGAATATCCATGATTACACTTTATTCAGAATTTTTGCAGTAGCTGACACAAGCTCAGGGCATTCTGTAATTTCCTGAGTTGCCCAAAAAGGTGCACAAGGGACAAGGTGTACATTAAGGTTACCATTTTTTTCCTTATCCCATTCTCTTACAACTTTTGCCCCTGCTGGTGGCATAGCGCGACCCGGCTCCGAAACAATTTCAAACCAATAAACAGGAATTTCAGATGCCATCAAATTAATTACCCTTAAATCTTCAATCGCCCCCGTAAGCTCGTAGGCAAGTTCATAGCCAGCTACTTCGAGCCGCTCCCCTGCAGCAAGAGAACTTCTTAAAGCCTTTGTTCCCGAGGTTTTTTCATTCGTGTTACCAAGCATTTCATTAGCCACCCGTAATCGTAAAAACTGAGTTAAGAATAATTCACCATTAATCACAGGTTGCCATAAAATAATCTTCTCGATCTTTTTTTCAGAGACCCGGGCGAAATCCAGTGCAAGTAATGCGCCTAGTCGTAATCCCCAGAGACTAATTGGAGCAGTAATACGTTTCTCAAGCCAGTTTCTTGCTACTTCTAAGTTCTGTTTCCATATGTCCCAGCGAGCATTTACAAATTCGCCCTGACTATCACCACAACCAAACAAATCAATTTGTAATACACCAAATCCCATTGCGGCAAATACTCTCGCCTGTAAAGCAGCCATACGCCTTGATTTATTCATTTCATCACCAAAAGGATGAACATAGATGAATCCTCCGAGACAATTTTTGTTTGGATTAGGGATATGGTAAAGGCAAAAACAATCGCCAGATTCAGTTTTCAGGAAAAAAGATTCTGCGGGAGGATTGCTTAGAGAATTCTTCATTCAGCTAATTTCTGCTCAATAAAACTGGTAAGGCTCCCAAGAGTCTCAAAAGTTCTGGCACTAATTTCATCATCATCCACCATGATGCCAAAGTGCTCTTCCAAAGCTGTGATTACATTAACAACTGCCATCGAATCTAATTCCGGAATACTCCCCAGCAAACCAGAATCTACGTTTAGGGAACTCTTTCGCTCACCAAGACTGAGCACATCGGATAAAATATCTCTGACTTCATCAAGGTTCTGCATAATTACTCCGTTATTATTTTAATTTGAATGGCGGACCGTTGATTTCCAATATAACGAATACAGAGAACGACACTTTCCCTGAACATGTTGCTAATGAATATCTGTTTCATTCCCAGCTCTCCATTTCATTTACTGACAATCTTATCTGATAAAAAGATTTCTTTTATTTCCTTTATCATCCAGTCCAATTCTGCCGGTGTCAATTCCTGATGACAAGGGAACTGAAAAACTCGTTTTGACAGACTGGTACTGACGGGGCAAGTGTCCATATCCATTCCCCGCCATAAAAATTCCCCAAAACGAATAACTGGTACGCCATGATTTTTTAAAGGCTTAAAAAATTTCTCCGGCTCCTCCACAAACAGGGGAAAAACATAAGGAACAACCCCGTCGGGCAGTTTGTTAAACAAAGGACGACATCCTGATAAACCAGATAATGCTTCCAATAAAATAGTATAGTTTTTGCGTCGACTTATAACGATTCGTGTTTGAGACATTCTTCTGGTCAAATACCGTGAAAAAGAAGAGGATGCCTTGTTGAGCCATTCCTCTTCTATCTCAAATTCTTCTTCTGAGAAGTCAGGTTCAGAGTCAGTTTTTTCAGGTCGTACTCTTTTCTTTACAAACCCCCGGATAAGGTTCTTGAGATAAATTGGCAAATACATAATTTTATGCAGAAACCCCATTCTCCCATATTCAAAACCCCGTTCCAGGGCATCCAGCGCAGCTTTCACTTCAAAAGCTACTCCTGCTGATTCTAACCGCAATGAAGTAATAGGGTGATGCGAAGAAACCAGACACCCCCCTTCTGAAGCAGGAAAGAATTTCATAGTACTTGAAATAGCATAATCACCAAATGACCCCAGTGGTCTCCCTTTGTATTCTCCAAAAAAAGCATGAGCACAATCTTCTAACATCAATATATTATGTTCATCACAAAAAATGCGTAACTTTGACAGGTCCTGGGGAAACCCGAAATAATGAGTGATCAGAAGTAATTTCGTAGAACTATCAAGTCGGGCCCGGATATCATCAAGATCTACAGAGGTATCAGCATTAATCTTATAAAATACAGGAGTAGCATTTGCCTGAATTACCGGCTCCACCATTGAAATACAGTGATAAGCAGGAAGCAGAACTTTATCATTCTTCCCTATTTTCATTTGTTGTAACGCTAATGCAATCGCAATAGTACCGCTGGTAACAAATTCTGCTCTGCCAGCATCCAGTACAGAAAGGACATGCTGATGCTTATCACCACTAAATGAAGTAAATGACAAAACCGGCGATGTAGGAATGCGAGGCTTAGGGAAATCTACCATATATCGGAGCCAGGACTCAGTAGTAAGATGTATTAGATACTACTACTGTATTACGTCATTAAGAAATAAGTGCTTTAGTACTTTGAAAATTGACTTGTCTCACTATTTCTGCCCGAAATAAACGTAAGCTTTCTGTGGCACATTTGATTCTTTAAACCGTTTGCGCTCTTCTTTATCTAATTTTTTATCCCACCAAATAGCACGTGCTTCTTTTTGTTTCTCAGCTAATTTCGGATTCTTATTGAAGAGTTCACGCATAAATTTGGTGTGATCAGATTCGTACATATCCATGATTCGTTTTCACATTTTTATAAAAAAAGAAAACTTTAACATAATTAAAGAAATCATCGTAGAAGTTCTCGAAACGAGAATATCAGATGGCCCATGTAATCCACGCTGGCTCTTATTTCATGGGCAAAAAGCCTGAAGAGTCGGACAAACTGAGCAAATAATTTTTATTGCCTAAAAATTTCAAATCCTGCAAACGTTTGCTTTGGTTCCGTTGTTTATATTTTAACTGACACGCTCATATGATAAAATCAGTGTGAATCATATATCTACAGAAACCGACAGGAAAACCACTTCAACTCTTTGAGTTACTGATTATTCAAGCTGACTTATGAAAATAAAAACTGTATCTTTAATGTTGGCGGCATACGTATTTATTACTTTAGCCGGCTGCTCAAAAACTGATAACTACACGCCACCTGATACTATTAGCGGGGAAGAAATATTCAATCTTAATTGTACTAAATGCCATAAACCTGAAGTTGGAGCTGTTATGCGACTCAGTGCAGATAAAGCAAGTAAAAATGCTATCGAAAAAAAAATACAATCCGGTGGTATGACTATGCCTGCCTTCCCAAATATAAAAGGTGAACCAGCGGAGCGGCTAGCTAAATACATATTAGTAAACAGTAAACCTAAGTAATTTTTTTCTTAAATTTCCAGCCTGAAAATTTCGATTACCTGTCGAAAATTTTTACACTCGGGTATTAAGTGTGTCTGGGTATATGTTTTGTTTACACGGGAAATTTTTGTAACATTTTATTTTATATGGAACCATGGCGTGAGCGCCAGATTGTGGCACGAAAAATGCTTGTAGAAATGGTATAAAGCCAAAATAATATCAGGGGACCCGATGAAGGACACGAAAGAAATATTGCGACGTATTATTTCCAATGAAACTCAATATATTGAGTCAATGGGAATTTCTCTTAAAGAGGATGAACGCACTATTTTACGTCTGCAAAATAAAGCAAGCTGCCTCCAAAAAGAGATTGAAGAACGTAAACAATTAGTTAAAGAATACAGAAGTTATTTGAGGCACGGATCAGAAAAATCTGGTGCGAATATCCGACTAATTTCCCCTATAGAGGAACAATTAGATACAAACTCATCTGCCAGTTAACCGCTAAGATTCCTTTCTTACATATTTAACGATTAAGAGCCCCCTGCTTTCAACAGAAAGTTTCTTCTTCATTTTCTTCTTTATTTTTTTCTTATCTGCCTGCTTCCTGTCCAACGGTAGTCAAACTGACGCCCATGTACTAGAATTTACTTTATTGATTTTACGAAACCACGTGCTTTCTCCTACTAAAATCCGGAAACTTTAGATTCCAGGGAAATAAGGATACAAAAATGAATAATCATATAACATTGATTATGCTTGTAGTAGCAATGAGCGGCTGCAGCATCTGGAAGCACCAGACTAAGCTTACCGGCGAGGGAGAAATGAATCTACTCTATTGTAAACAAGCAACCGCTAAACTTGCCTGTAACCTTGGCCTTGAAGATAATTCTCCTTTCCTGAAAAAACAAGTTAACAGTTGTATGATGCAGGAATATAGTTGGGTTAAGGTAAAGGAATATCACATTTATCCGCCCCGAAACTATCTGTTTGTTTCTTACTTGCATGGAATAGTTGTATGGAATCCAAACATCCCGTGTTTGAAAGACTAAGCCTGAGTCAAAATACTTACAGCTTTCAGGATTAAAACTTAACGGGCGGAGCTTCCCATGCATGACCCGGGTAACGGAGCTGCACGGGCGATTGCTTCCGTAACCTCACACCAGCCTTCACAGGAGTTTCGGCCCGGACGTCTTCTCCAAATATTTAATATTCCCTTACATTTTGCATACATTCGAAAAAACTGCAGGACACTCTGACACTCAGTCAAACTTGGACGATGATTACTGCAGATAAGTTTATCGTCCATCATTCCCCGGTCAGTCAATGTCACTGCTCCCCATGCCTTAACCTCTATACAGGTTCCAAGTGACAGCCTCGGACCAAGAATCAGTGCATCCAGAAGATCTCCCTCCAGCCCTAAGAAATTTGGTACGGAACCATAATTGAACGGGCATGGAAACGGCGAAATAAAATCGATGTGGCCGGTAGATCCGCGTTTGAGAAAACTGCCTCGTGGAATCTCAATTACCACCTCGACTTCAGGTGGCTCAGAGGACAATTCCAGGACTGAAGGTGGCTTATGATTAAAATAACTCGTAGACATAAATAAAGCTTTTCTTTTATTGAAAAGATACCGGAGATACCCTTGTTTCAGGAAAAACTATTTCATTAGTTGTTTTTGTAGGCTGTGAGCTATCTTTTGTTCACAACGAGATGCCTCTAACTGCGAAAATACTAATCCGTTACAAATCCTAATATATACTATAAATATGCCGTTCTACACTCCGCGTCTGCCTTTATTTCGGAATTAAATACGAAAATTTCATCTGACATTATTACATAGATACTACTAAGCAGATTAAAGAATCATAGGTAATTAATTATGGTAAAACCAAGTGAAACCACCTGTCGTAACGATTCATACGACTTAAGTCGCTTTACAAAAGCACAGAGAAATATCTATGATAAGGCTCTGTCCGAGCTGAAAAATGGAAAGATCCAATCGCATTGGATGCAATATATATTCCCACAGATTGAAGGACTGGGACATAGTTCATCTTCAGAACACTATGCTATTAAGAGTATAGAAGAAGCCCGACAATACCTGGATCACCCTGTTCTCGGAAAAAGATTATTGGAATGTGTAGAGATAATTCTGGCGATTGAAAAACGTTCAATCCTGGAAATTTTTAGCTCTCCTGATGATCTGAAGTTTAAATCCTCCATGACTCTGTTTGCATGTATAGCAAATCGTAGCCTTTTGTTTGCTCGTGTTCTTGATAAATATTTTAATTGTGAGCATGATGTTATAACACTTCAATTATTTGAAAAGATCAGGGAAAAATGAAATATGAAGTACTGTTGTAACAGACAAAAACGTTTTCTATGGATAAATGAATTATTCACTGATCTTCAGATTGCCACATAGCATGCACGCAGGATTCATCAACACATGCTAAAATCTCCCCGCCTGATTCTTTAGTAATTTTACTCTGTTCACTTACAGGCTGATCTATCAAAAAAAAGGAAATAAACGGTGATTCGTAACAGTGTCACACTTGCAGAGATTCAAAGGGAATGGGCCGGGGTCGGTGCTCTCCGAGAACAGATCCAGCGCAGTACATTTGTATCGAACGGATTTACCGGTGGGACCCATCCGACTCCGCTTGTAAATACTGCGTACACCCTGCCACTTATTCACGCATTTGCAGTGCTAAATATAGTATTAGAACAACTTAAGAGTGAGGAGCATTTTGTTTGTAATAGTCATATTCTTGCTGAATTACTGCAGTGTAGTGAAAAAGCACTGCCTTGGTGCGACTTCAAATTAATCAGAGCAGGCGTAAAACTTAGAAATAATGTAGTGCACCGTGGATTACCGCTTGAGCGGGCTGACTGTTGGAAATATATAGATGCTGTGAATGCAGAGTTATCAGCGTGGCACATCTTATAAAGAAAAAGCTATCTATTAATTTATTAAAATAACTCCTCCTTTGTAACAAAAATGAACAGACTGTTACTAATTATAATACCGGCTCTCATAAGTACCAGCTCAGTAGCAGCATGGGTTAAGGTTGGCAGCAATAAAACTGTTACCATCTATGCTCACCCTGAAACCATCAGGAAAACAACTCCTGATAAAGTAAAAATGTGGAGCCTGTATGACTATAAGACAACCCGGGAATCTATCGGCCCCAGGCCATATATGTCGGCAAAATTTCACGATGAATATGACTGTAAGAAAGAACATAGCAAGATACTTTATTCCATTACCCACTCTGAAAATATGGGTGGCGGAAGATCGCTCTATAGCCGCGAATACGATATGGCCCCGACCCCGATTCCATCCGGACGCATAATCCAGCAATTGTGGAAATTTGCCTGTGGAAAATAATGACTTTGTAATAAATATTTATACAGATCTAAACTTTTTTGGACCTATACGTGTCTGAGTTAAAAACAAGGAGTCTAAAAGTGACTATAAAAAATAGCCTTACTTTGTGTGGCGCCTGTTTTTTATTGGTTTTATCTCAGAACTCACCGGGGCAAATGAGCTCACAGATGGATCGGTTGCAACAGCAATACCAACGGCAGCATCAAATACGCCAACAACAACGATATGACAATCAATTACAACAATTTAATAAACAACAAGATCGGATAAAACGGGAAAATCATCAAATGCACAAACAACTTAAGCGTAACCAGCTGATGCCGCAACAACAGCAAGAGCAGCAAGAGAAATAGCTGTGCTTCAATCTGCAATAAGTTAATTTCCCCCCACTAGTTCAAAATTCAATGAATGGCAGTATTCCCGGTACAGCAAAACAGGCGCCGGCAACCTGTGATTCTTATGGTCCTGCTTCTTCCTAAATTCAGTCTTTTCTCAAATTTCCAGAAATAATGCTTATTTTAATTGTTTTGCTAATGAGCGCACCATTCTGAGCTTTATCAAGTCTGACCTGAAATATTAAAATCTTCCCCACAAATTATAGTATTTTTAGGCCTGTTAAGATGTTATTTCCCACTTTATGATAATTAAAGCTGTTATTTTGGTAAAATAAATTTTGTACAAGGAGAGGGTGTAGCTGTCGCTACTGTCCCATAAACAGGCATTCGATTAAAGCTGCAGGGTTATATGTATAATGGTATAACCGTTTCAGCGCCGTATCTGCCGGATCAATAGTCATTATTTTGATATTCACAAAATACTGTTTCTGAACATAGAGATACACTTCTTAAACTGAGAACTTTCAGGGAATGATATGGATATAAGCAAGATACCAATCGGTAAAGCACCCCCCTGGGATATTAATGTAATCATCGAGGTCCCGCTGGGCAAAGAGCCGGTTAAATATGAAATGGATAAAGCATCAGGCGCCCTTTTCGTGGATCGTATTATGCACACTTCGATGCGCTATCCTTGCAATTATGGTTTTATACCGCATACACTTTCAGAAGATGGTGACCCGATTGATGTAATAGTAGCCAGTAACGTGGCATTCATTTCAGGCTCCGTTGTACGTTCACGCCCAATTGGTGTACTGAAAATGAAAGATGAGAAAGGTGTCGATGAGAAAATCCTTGCTGTTCCCATAGATGCACTACATCCGTACTATACCAGTATAAAACAATATTCTGATTTACCAGATATCATTCTGGAGCAGATTTCACATTTCTTTACACATTACAAAGATCTGGAAGCAGGCAAGTGGGTAAAACTAGACGGATGGGGAAATGCAAACGAAGCTATCAGGTTTATTGAAGAATCTATCAACCGTGCAAAAAATAGTTAAATTATGAAGCCCAAAAGCAAAGAGGAGATTCAAGAAAACCTGACCAGTGTAGGAACCTTTCTAAGTATGCAATCAGCACTATTACCGGGAGAGGATACCTTATCCTGGGCTGCTGGGTGTATCCGGTCATATGTTGAAGGCAAGGAGAAAAGCCTTGATCTGGCCTTTGGTCTTCGTAGCACCGAAAGAGAGAAGACGGAACCGGCTGTACCATCAGGCAAACATAATGATTGGATAGCGACTGCATTACGATTGATTATATCAAAAACACCGGCAGGAAAAGAATGGCCCGTCACGAAAGATCTGGCTGATATAGGACGTTTTTGTGGCTTGGGAGAAAAAAATAATAACGATACAGACGATGAATCCATAGCTTCTGAATTAAAACGTATACTCGCTCAGTATGATTCTATTGCTATTGAGCAGTTAAGCAAAAAAATAAAAATAACTGAAGTTATGAATGAGACAAAAGAATAATCATGATTTTTACGATTAATCTAGTAGTTTTTCTCACTATTTTTGCTATAAATCCTCTGAGTTATGCCTCTGAAACAAAGCCGAGGTTTACAGTTATCCTCCCCGCAAACGTACATCTCTTGGATTCTTGCGGGAAACCCGGAAAGCCTGGAGTCCGGCGCGTACTCTCAAAACCAGATTAGAGAAATGCATTTTCTTTTCTGCATATAACACTGCAAGGTTCAGCATGCCATATACGTAACCTTGCTCAATTGCCGTCTTATATAGACTTTCAGCTTTACTGAGATCTTTTTCAACTCCTGCCCCGTATTGATATATACGACCAAGCATGAAACAAGCGATAGGGTTCTGGTTATAGTCTTTAATTTGCTCATACATGTTCTTTGCTTTACATACATCCTTTTCTATACCACCTTTACCATGATAAAAAAGCCTTGCCTGCCCCATATAGGCATCCAATAATCCAATTTTTCTTGCTGCCAGCTCATACTGTTCTAATGCAAGCGGAATATCTTCGGGCAGGCCATTATTTCCATTTTCATACATACAGCCAAGATAAAAGTTTGCCTCAGCTAATCCGGTTTCAGCTAATAACCTGAATTCATCAGCTAAAAGCTGAGAATTATCCATGGCATCAAATGCATTTAAGGCTTTTACCATCCGTAAGGAGCGGCTTTCAGGAAATTCGATAATGTTATTCATTATTTATCTAACGGATAATCAAAAGAAAAAATTTGGGAAAGGAAAAGCATTTGAATCCCCGCTTTGTACCAGGATCGGACGTTCAAATGCGAAAGAAACCCCGTGTTAAGGCTGGCTTAATACTTAAATTAACTTGTTCTTACGTATATAGTTTATCTAATAACTCTTTCAGCTTCCTTCCCTCCACTGTCGGACTGTTATAGTCATCAAATCCATGAATAGCTAAACGTGTTCCACACAAGTTACTTAATTCGTGTGAAACTTCGTCAGGAATTGATCTCTTGTCTTTCGACATCAGCTTATTGAGTAATTCACGATGAGCTTCTGATAATGGAAGAACTGCCCGCATAAAAAAAATATCTGCTAGTTTAAGAGTAGTCATTGATGATTTTTTCGCAGAAAATGCTCTGCCTTTCTTGTTAATATAAGTTTTTATAACGGCTTTCTGGAAAAAATACTTAGGCTATGAATTGGCCGACGAACGTCTGCTTTACGCCAAAAACGGACTTTCATTTAACATACCTAGTTAGAAAACTATACGTGATTAAATAATTTAAAGATTTTCAGGTGTAATAAAAAGGTTATTTTGATGAATTTTCTATGGCTGATGTTGTCCTACTAATTAGTAGCAAACCACATCTGTAAATTACAGATATGCATGCTGTCATGTTCCTGTTTCACCTGGCAGTTAGGAGGGAATAATGTTAAACAGCAAGCCTTTCTCAGCAAACAAGAATGATCCTGCCGGACCAGTCGGAACTATTGTCAGTAAATCAGCAGCAAATCTCAGAAACATCTCATCCGGGCAAATGCAAAGTGTGGCAAACAGGGCAGATCGACAACAACTGATCGCTGTTGCCGCTTACTATCGCGCTGCTCAGCGTAGCTTTGAGGATGGTTATGAAGTTACAGGACTGGTTAAAGGCAGAAGCTGAGATAGATGCTGTTCCACATACGGGAGATTCTGATTATTAAATCTTCTTGCGGTTAGGTGATATTAGTAGCTAATTGACTTTTTAACACTACAAAAGAGGAGATCAAGATGGCTAATATTAATACAATACGTGTAAGGGTAAAAACAGGCAATAAAGGAGTGGTTTCCGGGACAAATGGTGATGTTTATTTAGGCATCGGAGGGCGTGAATTTCACCTGGCCATCTTTGGAGCAAAAGATTTCCGGGCAGGAGAGACTGAAGAATTTATATTAGGAGAAGGTACAAATATCGGCGTATCTCCGGATGATAATGATCCACGTTCCCCATATCAGATGGTTACTGAGACCTTATCAAGGTATCCCCGCTATATACGTTTTGAACCTACAAGCCCGGATGGTCGCTGGGAACTTGATGAAATACGTGTCGCCGTAAACCCGGGTTCTGACCAGATTGAATTCTCTGCGTTAGGCGGAGGGTCGTATTTGTGGCTCAATAACAGAGGGACCAAGATATTACATTTTGGGGCATAGATTTACACTTGGTTTGAAACAGACGGGGGGTTTGGGCTGAACGTGATCTATGAACGACACCGGTATAGTCCCAATTTAGCGGAGTTTCCGGATACTACCGCGCCACTCGTCCGCCCTTTATTGGGCATGAATTAAAGTAGAACAAGTAACACTGTATTTAATAGTTAGCGATATGGGAGGTTATGATGAGACGAATCTATTTTTTAGTTCCCGACGTTGCCGTTACCAGATTGGTTGTTGATGCATTACTGCTGGCACGGATAGAGGAACGACATATTCACGTGATAGCAAAACACGGTACACCAATGAAAGATTTACCTGAGGCCAATCTCTTTCAGAAGAGTGATTTTATTCCTGCCGTGGAACGTGGGCTGGCGATTGGCGGGTCAACTGGTATTCTTGCAGGGCTGGTCGCAATTTCTCTTCCGGCTTCCGCAACGATGCTTGCAGGGGGAGTTCTGCTGATGGCGACTCTTTCAGGTGCAGGAATTGGTGCATGGGCAGGAGGCATGATCGGTGTGAGTACCGACAATACCCGGATTAAGCAGTTTGAAGAAGCAATTGAGGCAGGGCAGCTACTGCTGCTGGTTGATGTGCCGAAAAGCAGAGTTGATGAAATCGAAAATTGCGTAAAGCAACACTTACCTCAGATAGAGATCGAGGGCACAGAACCACACATACCGGCATTTCCATGATTGATGGTTCTATTTTGCTCTGGGTCTGACAGCAAAAACGTCACAATGAGCATGTTTAACGACGAATGCTACAACGGCACCAATTGTAAACCGATTCCATCCCGTGTGCCCATGCGTCCCAAGAACGATAAGATCAGCATTGCGTTCTTCAGCAACACGAATGATCTCATGACCGGGGTCACCCTCGGTACAGATAGCTTCAGCGTCCAGGTCAAAAGAGTCAGTTAGTTCTTTAAGAGCATCTTTTCTTTGCTGCCGGACTTGTGCCTGGCCTTCAGCTAATTTATCAAAACCCTCTTCTGTATAAAAATAGTGTGTCGGAAAATTCCACTCATTTATATCTAATACATGCAGAACTATCAGCTCTGCTTTGTAGGCGTGAGCCAACAATAAAGCACGTCTACCAGCATCTTTAGAAGATTCTAAAAAGTCGGTGGCCAGGATAATTATTTTGATAGGTTCTTGCATGGCAGGCTCCTTATAGTGTTATGCACACCTATAGGACAAGAACTAATATACTATTTAGCTATATTTATGAAACCTCATTTTTCGTTCAATTAGCTTAGTGCGCCATCAACGATTTTTCAATTTCTGCAAAGCTCTCGGCAATTTTCGTTGAAGAGATTTTTGCACCAAGCTGTCTCTCAATTTGAGTAAATGAAAAAATTCCACAAACTGAGGATTTGCCATCACCATTATTCTCAGTTGCCAGGATATGTTGCCGCCCGGTATCACGTAAACTCGCCACAACCTGTCCAACCCTGGCATTTTGCACTTCTGTGATGGAGATAGCTTCCAATCGGTCGAGTGGAGTCATAATGTCCGATACCAGTATCTCATTATGTTTTACATGGCGTTCCTGAACAAAACGTAATGGTTTGTCACCCAGAATGTCTGTTGCTGTAATAATGCCTATAAGAAAATGCGCATGATTCATTACAAGTAATAAACGTACACCACACTGTATCATGTATGAATTTGCAAACTCCATGGATACATATGGCTCTATTACAACGGCATTGTTGTGTCGAAGGTCAGTCATCACCTCAAGAGCAGATGATTCGAATGTTACATGCTTGGATTGAGAGGGGTGAGAAACTAAAACAGTACCCGACAAATACTGTGCAGAAAGAGGCTGATAGTCAAACATGGTAAAATCCTCCATTGTGAATGGACGGAATACATCTGAATATTAAATCTACTCTCATTAGAATGAAGGGTCAATAATATTTAGGTGCTTTCCATAAAGTTTGGTAAGGGGTATGCTATTTTTGTGTAATCGGATTACATATACGATATTGACACACAGGAGGAGGTGATATGGAAGATATTATGTCAATCAGAGGCAGTAAAATAACGGATGTTAAGGTGACCAAAAGTTTAAATGAAAAAAAAGAAACTTTTGAGTGTTTGCAGCTTACACTGGATGACGGACGTAAGGTAGAGTTTTCTTCTACAGACGCTGAACAGGATTCAACTTCCTGCCACTGGCACATCCACAGTGTGGATTACGCCATAAAATAAGAATCTTAGCTTCTGCTTTGTTCCAAAAACGAACATACGATAATTCTGTAATAAAAGAAAATATTCTGTTAAATATTGAACATTTATAATCGGATACGACTCCAAGTAGAGCCCAATGTTTGATGAATATCTGCTAATGGGCTACAGCTACGTTGGAGGTATTAGATGATTCACTCTGAATTGAACGAAGAAGCTGGTATTGCCATCATCCGACCGGAGCAAATGATCGGATTGTCAGAGAAAGACTTTAATCAGCTTACGGATCTTGTTGACCATTATTTGAAAGAACACGACGCTTTACGTGGACTGATTATTGCGTCCGAGAAATTCCCTGGTTGGGAAGATTTATTAGCATTTATTTCCCATATCAGGTTTGTCCGAAATCACCACAAAGTGATACAGAAGGTTGCGCTTGTGAGCAACAGCCCGCTTCTATCCGCCGCACCATACATTGTTAACCATTTCGTAAACGCAAAAGTCCGGAACTTTTCATTCTATGACATTGAACAAGCCAAGATATGGGCTGCTTTGAAGGAGGTGCATTCTGGTCAATTTTTAACGTTGGGCGGGTATCCGGATAACGTCGTGGCATTACTAGCTGAGGGTATAATCACTCATTCTGACTATGAAAAGACTCTTATTCCTATAGTTGAAAACAAAATCAAAGTACATGGACAGATCAAACTACTTTATTGGTGTGGAGAAGAGTTCAAAGGGTTCTCTGCTGGCGCTGTACTGGATGATGCACAGTTCGGATTAATGCACTTGGGGGACTTTTTTAAGATTGCAGTTGTATCCGACATTGAATGGGTACGTCAGTCTGTAAAGCTTTTTGCTCCTTTTATACCGGCACCAGTTCAGGTATTCCATAACTCTGACATTGAAAATGCTAATCGCTGGATAATCGGGGATTAGTTATCTCCATACAGCTTATCCTGCAATTCTTCGAGTTTCCTACCTTCCTCTGTCGGGGTTTGGAAATCATCAAATCCATGTGTAGATAAACGATCGCTACACAAATCACCAAGTTCTTCCGAAACCTCATCAGGAATTAATTTCTTTTTTTTAGAAATCAGGCTTTTTAATAACCCACGATGGCCTTCTGACAATGGCAGCACTGTTTCCATAAAGTGAATATCTGAAAGATTAAGTGTAATCATAATTTACGCTCCTCGATAGATAACGTTCTGTATTTCATTCATATGAGATTTACAGAATTAATTGGCTATATTTTATATAACGGATATTTGAAAGTATTACTGAGGTTTTAATTATTTTAAGCTCTGCTTTTTACCAAAATCGAGCGCTTATTATTTATTAGAAATTAGCCCGTATGATTCTCTTACTTGTATATGATGCCGGGATTAGGATTTAATGCTCTTCACCACTTTTATGAATGGGGCTAAATGTTCCTGATCAATCTCGAATGAGCCACAAAGATTGTATTGATGAGTCTTAGCACCACAGTCTGCGTCTCCGATACAAAATTTAATAAAAACGTGACTAACACTTCCGGATATTTCTATAAAACTGTCATACGTTCCATTAAGCCGGGGCAGCATGCTTCTGTCCGCTAAGAAGTTGTCCAGCTCTGATGTGAATACAGCCAAATTTAGAAAATGCATATCTATGTTTTTAGCGTTAAAAGCTCCGTGACTAACATCTATTTGTACTTCTACTGAAATAGCTGTGTATGAGCCCTCCTTTACAAGCTTTACAGCAAACCATGATTTTTTATCGATAGAATGTATTTTCATATCAGGTGAAACTCCGGTTTAATTGTCTAAACTGTTTATTACGGTAAGCAAGCAGATAATATTAGGCGAGCAGAAAAGTCTTAGGATGGTGGTTTTGTACAAAAAATATACTTATATTTATCTTGTGCCAGAAGGATCATTCAAGCCGGGCCGGATTAGTTTATGTAAAATCGTAAAGCTCTTCTTCTGTTAATTTATTTGCCTTACCTTCACTGTTTATTCTAAATCCATCCGCATACATGTTACCGATGCCAAGAATCCGATGGCAGTATATTTGAATTACTATACGCAACTCTCTGTCATTTATCGTATCTCTCCTGATAGCTATAGTTCCTGGATTTTCCCCCCGGATAATTTTCTCTTCATGATATTTTTCTAATTGAGAAAGCTCATTAAAAGATTTTCTTTTCAGATTAGAAAGATATTTTTCAGATAATATGTTTATTTCTTTCATAATTTATTTTTAATCAACTAAATTTCTGTTTTTCGTATAACTAAACCCTGTTAAAACAACCGGGCTTACCTATATAACGGAAAGTTGCGTATATAGGTTTACCTAAAAATAAGGTATTGAGAAATTGTACCGGAGGATTTACCTGAATCTGACCGTCTGTTTTGTATCAAAAACAGATACTTTTCACATAGCAACCCCGAATATACCTGGCAGGATAATTCGTAGTTCGAGAAATCAGGAAAAAATTCTCTGACAACACCTTATTGGTTACTCAGGAGAAATTTGTGATGGAAATATTTATGGGTGCCTCTCTCCAGAAGTATGCTCGGAGATTAGAAGTATATTTTCTTCTGGAGAGGTTCACCGGTTAACAACACCAGACTTTAATAACGTCTGTTCCCACTAAAGTACCTTCTGATAGATTTAATGCCAAGCGTTATTCCCACTCAGATGACATTAATACCAACTATTTTAATGCTGATTTCCCACTTAAACTATATTGAATGTCCGTTTACTGTTGGGTACGCAGCGGCGAACGCTGGATCAGCACGATCGTCAGCAGCGGCGCCAGCAAGGCAATCAACGCGACCGCGATCAACAGCCAGCCCAGTTCGCTGTAATCCGCAACGGTCTTGACGACATCGGTGGCACGGTCGCGTACTTCCCGGGTGACCAGATAAAGCTCGTTTAAATACTTGGTTCCGAGGCTTGCGGCCGATAACGCCAGGTTGGTGAAAGATGCCATCACCGCAAAAAACGTGGCCTTCAGATGAGGAGGGGCATTTTTCGCGATCCAGGCCAGCATCGGAATCATAACGATCTGTCCAAGCGGCGATTCGATCGCGGTATCAATGACCGCGATAAATCGCGCATCGACGACACCCCCGGTGCGCGCCGCAGTCCACTCATGAAACCCGTAATAAAGCCCGATGTTGGGTAGCGAGAGGATGCCCGCAGCGATGGTCAGGATCACGACCACGAAGCCGATAGAGCGTGTTGCCATCATCGGCCGCAGTAGCACCATGCCGAAAAGTGCGAGGACCGAGGCAATCAGGGACAACACAGAGAGGAAGCGTTGATCGAATCCGAGCACGTCGATCTCGAACCAGCCGGCACCAGGACCAGGTAAGGGGACCGCGCGAAACACGAAGATGATTACCGCTGTTCCCACCAGCATTTTACGTATGTCAGGCTCGAGTTCGAGCAGCAACCGGTACATCAGGAATAAAATAATGCCCATCGATCCCAAGAAAATGATTTCTTGCGCCAATGGCACCTGACTGATACCCATGGTCAGCGTGAATGCGGCAAAAATGAGGCTGCCGCCGAGTATCCACCAGTTCGGATGTGTTTCCCCGGCGGGTGCGAACAGAATTTTATCGACACTTTCATGATCGTGGCCTTGCTCATGCAGCTCGCGGGCTCGACGTTTCAGTAAATGGGTGCCGAGAATGACACCGGTGATTGAGATGATTGGAATGATCAGTGCCAGCAGGTATATGTCCGCGTAAATAGCGACTTTCATTTCTTCGGACATGTTCTCGATGCCCTCGAACAGGGTGATGTTCAACACGGCAACTGCGATCAGGCCGCCGATGATCGCGACGCGCCCGAGGGTCTGCATCGTGGTGTGCATTACCTTGATTTCACTATCCGGGTAGGGGTTACCATGCTCGTCTATTGTTGGCACCGCCTCCACGGTCATCGCGTCCGCGACCACGTCCTGCACGACGTAGCCGGTCGGCGCGAGCAGGGTGGCGATCACGAACCAGGCCTCGACATTCATGATCTCGGCCATCATCTCGGTGTGGGCGATGATCGCGTACATGATCCAGATACTGAGCGCGATCAGACTCGCGCCTATATAGACCAGAATCGCTTTCTGGCGCCAGATCAGGTCGACCAGGTGACCGAGCGGCATTTTCAGCGTCCAGGGGATACCCGCCCAGAACGCCAGACCAGCAAGGAAGGCGGCGGAAAGATCGAGATACTCTTTGATGAAAAAGGTCCCGACGATGGCGGTCAGTCCGGACACGCCCGCCGCAAGATACACCATCAAAGGGGGCAGGTAAGTCCAGCGGAACTGTCGCCCGAGATCGAGGAACGTATCGTCGATCCAGCGCCAAACGGGATTATCTACCAATAGATCATCACAATTAGAAAATCTTCATGCGGACCTTATTATAGCCTTATTACATTTATATCTGTAAATGGCTAATATTATAAAAACCTTTTATTTAATGGCGCCCTGGGCAAGAATCGAACTTGCGACCTACCCCTTAGGAGGGGGTCGCTCTATCCACTGAGCTACCAAGGCTTGCAGTATTTTACGTTAAAATCCCCCGGAAGAAAAAACTGAGTATCTGGTCCGGTAGACTAGTAGCTTGTCAGGAGTTATTGTTATATCTTAAAGTACAGAACATAGTTTGCACGATACATACAAAGGGGATATACCATGAGATGGCTGGTAATAGCTGCAACATTAACAGGAGTAATTATGTTTTTCTCAAGCCAGGTCGCACGAGCTGACGCCCCTGAAGTTGGGCAACCCGCACCAAATTTTAAACTACCAGACCAAAACGGCAAGATCCATACATTAGATAACTTCCGCGGGAAATGGCTGGCACTTTATTTTTATCCTAAGGATGATACGCCGGGCTGTACTGAGCAGGCATGTAAATTTCGGGATGATCTCCACAAACTTACAGCTTTAGGTGCAAACGTGGTTGGCATAAGTGTAGACAATACTACCAGTCACGCTAAATTTGCCAGGAAATATAATCTTCCGTTTCCACTTCTCGCTGATAACAAAGCCGAGACTGCTGCTCAATACAATTCCCTGTTAAATCTTGGCATTGTAAAATTTGCCAAACGAAACACTTTTCTAATTGACCCGAATGGGAGAATTGCAAAGATTTATTTATCTGCCAGCACCTCACGTAATTCGATAGAAGTAATAGAAGATTTAAAAAAATTACAGAACCTGTAAATTACGATTATGTAATAAAGCTTACCTTGTTCTCTTTGTTACAGATGCTTTGAACAATACTAATACAGCGCCACTACCGCCATCAATCGGACCCGCCTGACAGAAAGCCAGAACGTAACTGTGTAGTTTAAGCTGACTCCAAACAAGAGTTTTTAACACCGGCTCCCGGTTTTTTGAGTTTAGCCCTTTTCCATGTATTATCTGCACGCAGCGGAATCCTCTAATGCTGCAAGTATTAAGAAAATCATCCAGCTCCCGTAATGCTTCGTCACGGGTAAATCCGTGTAGGTCTAGCTGATCATCAGTATTCCAATGGCCACGTCGGAGCTGCTTTAAAGTCTTACGGGATACTCCGGAGCGCAAAAATGAATATTCGTCACCTGGTTCCATTTCTGATATCGGGTTATGGTTGGTAAACGAACTATCCGGTGTTGATATACTTCGCCGTATGGTGGGTCGTGGAAGCTTGCGGGAATGGATTGCCTTATCATCCGCCGGCATTGGCTCTACGTCCCGAACCGCATCCCGAAATAATGAAGCTTCATCATTGCTGTCCACAGGTATCTTGTCGCGTGGTTTCATATGAAACTCTGACCTTATTTGGCTAGCTCAAGTCATCAAGATATTTTTCTGCATCAAGTGCAGCCATGCACCCAGTACTCGCACTAGTCACTGCCTGACGATATATATGATCCTGCACATCACCTGCTGCAAACACCCCGGGAATACTGGTAGCAGTTGCATTTCCCTCGTTGCCACCCTGAGTAATGATGTAACCATTTTTCATTTCAAGCTGCTCCTGAAAAATATTGGTATTCGGCTTGTGGCCAATGGCAATAAACACACCGTGTAACTCCAGATCTTTTGTAGAATTATCCCGGGTATTTTTGATGCGCATTCCTGTCACGCCCGAATTGTCCCCAAGCACTTCATCCAGAACACAGTTAAGTTCAAGCTTCATGTTACCGTTTTTTACCTTTTCCATCAGTTTATCTATAAGAATTTTTTCTGAGCGGAATTTATCCCGCCGATGTACTAACGTAACCTGGCGTGCAATGTTTGAAAGATATAGCGCCTCTTCCACTGCCGTGCTGCCCCCGCCAATGACCGCCACATCCTGGCCCTTGTAAAAAAACCCGTCACAGGTTGCACAGGCAGAAACTCCTTTGCCCATGAATGCTTCTTCTGAGGGTAATCCCAGATATTGGGCTGACGCACCGGTTGCAATAATTAATGCATCACTGGTATAGGTTCCCTGATCACCAATCATAGTAATGGGCTTATCAGTAAGTTTGACAGTATGAATATGATCGAAAATAACCTCTGTATTAAAACGCTCCGCATGTTTCTGGAAGCGCTCCATCAGCTCCGGGCCCTGCACACCCATTGCATCAGCAGGCCAGTTATCAACATCGGTGGTAGTCATTAGCTGTCCGCCCTGAGCCAGTCCGGTAATAACGACAGGATTCAGATTGGCGCGGGCAGAATAAACAGCTGCGGTATAACCGGCAGGCCCAGAACCAAGAATTATTAAACGGGAATGTTTGGTTGTCATAAGATTAGTATATAGGGTGCATTATTTAATAAAACAAGATCGCTATAATTTTTGCTCAACCCAATCTGAAACACTGTCCAGTGCTTTTACCAAATTTTCAGGTTGTGTTCCTCCTGCTTGTGCTATATCAGCACGCCCGCCACCTTTGCCTCCCACTTGCATAGCTACAAAGTTTACGAGCTCTCCTGCCTTTATTTTTGTCGTCAGATCTTCTGTAACACCTGCAATTAATGTGACCTTGCCCGCGCGCTCTGTTCCAAACACTACAATACATGGTTTCAATTTTTCCCTGAGTCGATCTAAAATTTCACGTATTGTCTTCGTATCCACACTCTCCAGACTGGAAGCCAGTACCTTAATGCCTTTAATATCCCGCGCCTGCTTAACAAGATCATCAACCTGTGAACTGGCAAGTTTTGATTTCAATCGTGATAAATCTTTTTCAAGGCGTCGGATATTGTTATTCAGCTGAGATAATTTTTGTGCTGCATCTTCCGGCTGTGTTTTTAATTCTCTGGAAATTCCAAGTAAATACATTTCATTTTGTTGTACATAAGCCAGCGCCGCCTCTCCTGTGACAGCCTCAACTCTCCGGATACCGGCAGCTACTCCGCTTTGCATACGAATTTTAAACAGACCAATATCCCCTGTGCGATTAACATGTGTTCCTCCGCATAATTCCTGTGAAGAACCTATTTTCAGAACACGCACTTTTTCACCATATTTTTCCCCAAACAGCATGACAGCCTCGGTTTTTTGTGCCTCCTCAATTTTCATTACACTTGCATCAGTTTTAGTATTGGAAAAAATTTCAGTATTAACTATGGCTTCTATCTGACGTATCTCTCCGTCCGTTACCGGTAAATTATGTGCGAAATCAAACCGTGTTTTATCAGCATCAACCAACGACCCTTTCTGCTCCACATGGGAGCCAAGTACCTCCCGTAAAGCCTTATGCATCAAGTGTGTTACAGAGTGATTACGTTCAGTGCGGGTTCGCGCAACCGGATCAACTTTTGCTAAAATCGTATCGTTTACGGACAGCTTTCCGCTTTGCAACTGACCCCTGTGTCCAAATACCTCGGCCTGAATTTTTTGTGTTTCTGCGACAATGAGCTCCCCGCCATCAAACAACAACACACCCCGGTCTCCTGTCTGCCCCCCTGATTCAGCGTAAAACGGTGTATGATCCAGCACAATTACTGCTTCATCCTCGGCTTCGATGAACCCAACCGGGGCGCCTGCCTTGTAGATTGCCAGCACCCGGCCCTCATACTGCAGGCTATCGTAACCATGAAATTGTGTCTTACTTCCGTTGTATTCTATGCTGGACTCCATAGTAAACTTGCTCGCCTCGCGTGCACGATCACGCTGTGCCCCCATTTCCCTTTCAAATTCTTTTTCATTAATAGAGAGCCCTCTCTCACGACACAAATCCCGTGTTAAGTCTTTAGGAAAACCAAAAGTATCATACAAAGTAAATACATCTCTGCCGGCAAAAGGTACTGAGTTTTCGTTAAGAAAATGAAAAACTACTAAGCCTGTTTCCTCCGGTTCTTTTTGCTCATTACCAATTATTATTGCGTGACCAGAAACTGGTATTTTATTCTTTTGTAAAAAATTATTTATAGCACTTACAAAGTCCTTTTTAAATTTAGAAATGCTTTCTTTCTCAGATAATTTTTTTGTTTGTACTACAACATTACCACCTTCGGCCAGATGTAATATCCCGTCAAAAGGAGCGACGCCTGTTGTAGTATCTGAAGATTTCATTTCATATTTTTCCTGTATGTAACCTATGCCACGATTTTCTAATCTGACCAGCTTTTCAAACCACTGCATTCCCCTTCCTAAAGTTTCTCTGAAACGCTCCTCCTCCTGTTTCAGCACTGATACTACCCGCATTTTTGCTTTGTCTAATTCCGGATAGGCCTGTCCCATTATATTTACAAGCTCTTCTACCAATAAATTAAAAAATTCCTTTTTCTGTCCCAGCTGATATCCATGACGGATAGCGCGGCGAATGATGCGACGAAGCACATATCCGCGCCTCTCATTGTCGGGAATTACCCCGTCAGTGATGAGAAAAGAACACGCGCGAATATGATCAGCAATTACCTTAAGTGAGTTTTCGGTAAGATCAGCGGTATTGGTTACTTTTGCTGCTTTGCGAATAAGACTCCGGAATAAATCAGTCTCATAATTAGAATGTACATGTTGCATTACAGCAGAAATACGTTCTAACCCCATCCCAGTATCTACAGAAGGACTGGGTAATGAATGGAGCGTGCCGGTACTGTCCCGGTTGTATTGCATGAACACAAGATTCCAGATTTCTATATAGCGATCCCCGTCGTCATCCGTCGAGCCCGGCGGATCACCTGAAAAATCCGGACCATGATCATAAAAAATTTCGGAGCAGGGACCACAGGGGCCTGTGTCTCCCATCTGCCAGAAATTATCCATGGAAGCAATTCGCACCAACTGTGAGGAAGCAATGCCTATTTCTTTAAGCCATATGTCAGCAGCTTCATCATCCTCAGCATAGACCGTCACCCATAGCTTTTCCCTTGGAATTTTTAACGTTCCGGTAAGAAACTCCCATGCATACTGAATAGCTTCCCGTTTAAAATAATCTCCGAAACTAAAATTACCCAGCATTTCGAAAAATGTATGATGACGCGCGGTATACCCTACGTTCTCCAGATCATTATGTTTGCCGCCCGCACGAATACAACGCTGTGCGCTTGCAGCACGCACATAAGGACGCTTGTCCTGTCCGAGAAATACATCCTTGAACTGAACCATACCCGCATTAGTGAACAATAAAGTGGGGTCATCACCGGGAATAAGAGGTCCTGACGGCACGATTGTGTGTTCATGCGCCTTAAAGAACTCTAAAAATTTTTGTCTTATTTCGTTACTTTTCATATCAACTTTCTTGATACAAAGAACTTAATCCCAGCTTAATACTCATCCCGAGGATCCAGCACCTGCATGATGATCTCTGTACTAAACCCCCTCCCCATTAAAAACCGTATTTGTTTTGCCCGTTCTTTTGCATTAGCCGGTGCTGTGCCAAATTTTTTCTGCCATACCACACGAGCAGCTTTAAGTTCGGTTTCCTTAAGACGCGGCAACACTGCAGAAATTAATTCTTCGTCAATACCTTTTTGCTGTAACTCATATACGATACGACGACTTCCAAACTTGTTCCTTCGGATGTGTACAACCTGCTCAACCATCCGCCCGGCCGACAGCAACTCACTATCCTCCAATGAATCCAACACGGAAGACAGCTCTTCAACAGTCGGGGCATAAGGTGTAAGTTTTTTTTCCAATTCCAGCCTGGAGTGCTCACGTCGTGCCAGATGACCGAGGGCGCGGACTTTTAAACTCGGCCCGGAAGACATGTTTCTTAATCCGCGGGCATTACTTCGGTTTCGGCGGATACACCTACGATGGCGCGGATTTTTAATTCAATTTCATTCGCAATATCAGGGTTCTGCTTAAGATATTCACGCGAGTTATCCTTACCCTGACCAATTTTTTCACCGTTGTAAGAATACCAGGCGCCAGCTTTCTCAACCAAGTTGTGTAATACGCCGAGCTCGACGATCTCACCCTCGCGTGAAATACCCTCCCCATAGAGAATATCGAATTCTGCTTTCTTGAATGGTGGTGCCACCTTATTTTTAACTACCTTTACCCTGGTTTCATTGCCCAGGATTTCATCACCTTTCTTGATGGCGCCAATACGCCGGATATCAAGGCGAACCGATGCGTAAAATTTCAGCGCATTCCCACCGGTAGTCGTTTCCGGGTTACCAAACATAACACCAATTTTCATACGAATCTGGTTAATGAAAATTAGCATTGTGTTGCTACGTTTTATGTTAGCAGTAAGCTTTCGCAATGCCTGCGACATCAGTCTGGCCTGCAGACCCATTTGAGGCTCTCCCATTTCACCCTCAATTTCTGCACGTGGTGTTAATGCTGCAACCGAATCAATAACTACCACATCGACCGACCCGGAACGCACAAGCATATCAGTTATTTCCAGCGCCTGTTCTCCATTGTCAGGCTGAGAAATAAGCAACTCCTGAACGTTGACACCAATTTTTTGTGCATACAGCGGATCTAACGCATGCTCCGCATCAATAAATGCTGCAGTACCGCCAATTTTTTGCATTTCTGCTATAACTTGCAAAGTGAGCGTGGTCTTACCGGATGATTCCGGTCCATAAATTTCTACTACTCTGCCACGTGGAAGCCCCCCTACACCCAACGCAATATCAAGCCCTAAAGAACCGGTGGAAACCACCTCAATATCTTTGATGGTATCGCTGTCGCCAAGGCGCATGATCGAGCCTTTACCAAACTGTTTATCTATCTGGGAAAGCGCAACTGCCAACGCCTTGCTTCTATTATCATCCATGAATTTATCCTTTTAGAGTTTCATTGAATTATCTCACATGTAAATCAACACAGAAAGACAACACAAATGAAAGCGTTGAGTTCAGTCAGGCTACTGAATAATTCGTATCACGAAGCAGGGCTATCAGCCCTTGCATGGCTACAGCAACTGACTGCTGCCTTACTGCCTCACGGTCTCCGCTAAAATGCCGGGTTTCACTCCGTAGATGGTTATCTTTCATCTCCCAGGCAAAACATACCATACCCACCGGCTTGTTCGTTGTCCCACCTCCGGGGCCGGCAATCCCGGTAATAGAAGCCGCGACTTGTGCACTACTCCGGGTAACTGCGCCATGTGTCATTTCCCGCGCTGTCTGCTCAGATACTTCACCATATTCTTTTAGTGTTTTAGTGCTTACACCTAACATTTCCTGCTTAGAGTTAGCGGTATAAGTAATAAAACCACTCTCGTACCAGGCTGAGCTCCCCGGAATCGAAGTAATTATTTGTCCCAACCAACCACCTGTACAAGACTCTGCGCTTGCAAGCATCAGCCCCTGCCGGGTAAGCGCCAGACCAACTTGCTTGGCAAGATGGTGAAGTGTCTGGTCATTTATAGCATTTATGATTCCGCCCAAATTTATACTCCCCCTGTGCTACAACAATACAAACGCCTTCCATGCTGCCAAACACAGCAAGGTATAAAATGCTGCCAGCATATCATCAAACATTACGCCAAATCCGCCACGTAACTTCTTATCATAATATCGGATTGGCTGTGGCTTAAATATGTCAAATAAACGAAATAACAAAAAAGCAAATGCCTGCCAGACTATATTATCTGGCGTAAAAAACAACACGAGTAAAAATGCAACTATTTCATCCCATACCATTCCGCCATGATCATGAACACCGAGAACTTTACCTGTCAGACTACAAGCCCAAATGCCGGCAATGAACATCACATCTATGAGTAGCAGAAACTGAATCGGGTCCAGGTATTGATTTATTAGCCAAAATAAAGGGAACGCAACAAGAGTTCCTACAGTACCCGGGGCAGCCGGACTTAAACCGGCCCCTCCGCCAAAGGCAAGGAAGAAAGCAGGATGTTGAAATATGAACTTCTTACCAGGATTCAGGTATACAGGGATGGTTTTCGTCGTCAATAACGGATCAGATTCCTGCTCAATTGTTGCCTGAGATTCAGACGGTGCGGAAGTGGTCATAGCCTGTTGTTTCCAGCATTATTGGTTTTTCTGTTGAATCGAACACTACCAACCCTTCTCCCGTACTAATTTTTCCGATGCGGTTTAAAGGAATTCCCGTCTCTTGTGAAATTTCATCAATTTTACCGCGCTTCTCTTTTGACACAGTAAAACAAAGTTCATAATCATCTCCGCCTGCCAGCATGCAGTTAATAACCTGTGGCTGAGAAAGATACTTTTTTACTATTACTGAACAGTTTACCTCTTTCATGTTAATGGTGGCAGCAACATTTGAACACTCCAAAATATGCCCTAAGTCTGCTAACAGGCCGTCTGAAATATCAATTGCACTGTTAGCAAAACCAACTAATCGTTGCCCCAGATCAACCCGTGCAACCGGAAGAAACAGGGAGTTCAGACATTCAGCGAATTCGTCGGGCTCAAGCTTGATTTGGCGACGCTCATGTAGAATCGCCAGCGCAGCATCACCCAGTTTGCCTGACATCCAGATGTCGTCTCCCGGCCTGGCTCCGCTGCGGCGCAAAGCTTTCCCTTTGGCCACCTCACCAATAATTTGTATGCAAATGGTAAGAGGGCCACGTGTAACGTCTCCGCCAATGAGTGCTATCCGATGTGAACACGCAAGTTCAAAAAATCCTCCGGCAAATGACTCTATCCATTTCGTATTGGTTTTTACCAACGATTCTGGTAACGCAAGCGCCAGAGTCGCCCAACGCGGTTTCGCGCCCATTGCAGCCATGTCGGAAAGATTCACAGCAAGAGCCTTATGTCCTAACTTGCAAGGATCAGTATCAGTAAAAAAATGTTGTCCGGATACCAACATATCGGTGGAAACTGCCACTTCCATTCCGGTTTCGGGTCTAATTAACGCTGAATCGTCTCCTGGTCCCAACACGACGTTGGGATCAGGGCGCGTAAAAAGACGAATTATGTCTGCTTCGGAAACCATTTTTGCTTTCTGTAAAAGGGTGGCAGTTTTTTGCAGTGTGCCTGATTATCTGTTACACAAAATGCAGACTTATGCTTATAAGCCCCGGCCTCTGTTTATCCTTATATAATTCACAACATATTTTATTTTAAATTTTCCTCTACTGAGCCGGTAATACCACTTCCTCTGCACGTAGCTGCGTAGCCAGCTTGTCCAATACACCATTCACATACTTGTGCCCGTCCGTCCCACCATAAGTCTTAGCTAACTCTACTGCCTCATTGATAATTGCCCTATACGGTGTTTCCGGATGGTTAGCAAATTCGTGGGTGCTTAGTAACAAAATGGAAGCCTCTATTGGACTAAGCTCTTTAAAAGACCGGTCCAAACATGGTTGAATATACTTTTCCAGCTCTGTAAAATTAGTTAGCGTCCCCTGCATCAGATCAGAAAAGTATTCCGGATCTGTCTTAAGAAACTCCTTAGTTTCATATAGCTGCTCTGTGATAGCCTGAATCGTTCCCCCGGCCACAAACCATTGATATAGTCCTTGTAAAGCTAATTCACGTGAGCGTCGTCGTCGACCTTTGCGTCCGGGTTTCTGTTCCGGTCTGACTTTTGTCTGCGCTACCGGTATCTTCTGTGTCATTGAATTACTTCGTCGAGCTTTCTGAGCAAATGAACCATTTCTATTGCTGTTCTTGCAGCTTCAGTACCTTTCTGACTCATTCGCTCCAGCGCCTGATCATTAGTATCAGTAGTAAGAATGCCGTTAGCAACCGGAATACCTGTATCAAGCTGTACAGCAGATACTCCGCCAGCAGATTCTTTCGATACAATCTCAAAGTGATAGGTATCTCCACGAACTACTGCACCCAATGCCACCAGTGCATCAAACTGATCGGTTAAAGCCATTTTTTGCAGAGCTAAAGGAATTTCCAGTGCGCCTGGAACTGTTATCATCAGAATATTCGTTGACGGCACTCCGTTTTTTTCTAACTCTGCAGTACAGCTATCAAGCAGACCCTCGCTGGCATCAATATTATAACGACTCATGACGATGCCTATACGTAACTCAGCACCATTTAGATCTGATTCGAGCTCATGAATCTTCTCGTAACGCCCCATATACTCTCCTAAAATTATTAACTGGAAAAATGAAAAAAATGTGGCCCCTAGCTTTGCTCTGTATTCTCAGGCTCCAGGTATCCTGTAACCTTTAGACCAAAACCTGTCATGCTTGGCATTTTACGCGGGACCGCCAGTAACCGCATTTTTCCTACATTTAGATCTTTTAATATCTGTGCACCAATACCATAGTTACGCAAATCAGTTCTGGTAGAAAGATGAGGCTCAGTTTTTTTCCATGTAACACGCTCAATTAACTCTGCGGACTTTTCCCTGCTATGCAACAAAACAACTACCCCGCACCCGGCATTAGAAATTACACGAAGTGTGTCATTAATGTTCCAGGAATGAGTGTGGTCATTTATGTCTAATAAATCAATAACAGACAGTGGTTCATGCACCCGTACCAGAGTATCAGAATCAGGAGTAATCTCACCTTTAATCAGGGCAAGATGAGTCGCATTAATAGTCTTATCAAGATAAACAACGAGACGAAACTCACCATGAGCTGTTTGGATAGGCTTTTCTGCCACACGCTCTATAAGACTTTCAGTACGACTGCGATGATGAATAAGATCAGCAATCGCTCCGATTTTAAGCTGATGCTTTGTAGCGAACTCAATTAACCCCGGCAACCTCGCCATACTACCGTCATCCTGAAGAATTTCACAAATTACTGATGCAGGTGTAAGTCCGGCCAGATTAGCTAAATCACACCCTGCTTCAGTATGACCGGCACGCGAAAGCACGCCGCCTTTTTGAGCCATTAGCGGAAATATGTGCCCGGGCTGAATAATATCCTGTGGCTCTGCGTTCGGGTTTGCTGCCATCTTTACAGTATGAGCACGATCAGCAGCAGAGATGCCTGTAGTAACCCCAGTTGCAGCTTCAATAGAAAGCGTAAAATTTGTTCCCAATGATGAGCGGTTGGTTGTAGCAGACACCATCAGGGGAAGGCTAAGCTGTCGACAGTGTGCTTCAGTTAACGTCAGGCAAATAAGTCCGCGGCCGTGTGTGGCCATAAAATTTATTGTTTCCGGTGTGACAAAATCTGCTGCTAACACCAGATCCCCTTCATTCTCGCGATTTTCTTCATCGACAAGAATTACCATTTTTCCATTCTTAATGTTATGAATGATATCTTTGATGGAGCTGATGACCATGTTGTTAATCTTTAGTTAGTAATTAGTAATGCAAATATATGCAACTATTATCTGGGAACCGAAGTTAAAAATTGCTCAAGATAACGTGCCAACATGTCTACTTCTACATTTACTTCCATATTTTTTTTCAGCTCTTTAAGTGTGGTCACCGCTAAAGTGTGAGGAATAAGATTAACTCTGAATTCATCCTTAGTGATTAGATTTACTGTTAAGCTCACGCCATTCACTGTAATGGAACCCTTTTTTGCAATATACCTCATCAGAGAAGCTGGGGGCTTTATGGCTAATATATAACTTTCTCCCGCTGGCTCCAGATTTATTACTTTTCCCACTCCGTCAACGTGGCCGCTTACCAGATGCCCGTTTATTCTATCGGATAATTGCATAGCTTTTTCAAGATTGACTCGTCCACCTTTTATACCCAGGCCCTGGGTACAACTTAGAGTTTCCCGTGACACTTCCATGCTAATTATGCTTCCCACTAAAGTTGTTATAGTGAGACATACTCCGTTAGTTGCAATGCTGTCACCAATACATACATCACTTAAATCCAGTCCGCCTGATGTGATCTCTATACGTATACCACTTTCCAAAGGTATGCTTTTTTTTATCTCGCCAACCGCTTCGATAATTCCCGTAAACATTGGTTCCTTTTTGTTTTCTGATATTTGTATTTTTATGTTATATGATGATAAGTTTTAGTAAAATACCTAGATCATCGTCTGCACTGAAGAAATATTCTTCCTTATTCGTAAGCTTATTATGCCTAATGTCAGTTTATCGCCTTCAACAGGATATCACGAAGGGTTCTGAATCTAGATTAGAATTCAATGGATCAGTCCGGTTTTATGTACCAAACTCTGCGACAATTTGCCACATAGCTAGAAAATACAATACAGACTAATGTTTAAATCAAATGAAATGATTGTAATAAATCCACGATGAACTATTGAAATGTTCGGCGATTTTAGTCAGACACCGTTAAATAAAAATTTACAGCGCCTGTTTTTTCTCAGGAGCATAGCTATTGTTGTCCAGTGCCTCACTTTTGCTTCAGCACATTGGATACTTAAAATACCGTTACCCTGGACAGAAATGGTTGCGGTGGTAACCTTTCTTGCTATATTAAACTTTGCGACCTGGATCCGTTTACGCCAAAACTGGCCGGTATCGGACATAGAGTTTTTTGCTCAAATTTTAATAGATGTTTTTGCATTAGGTGCCTTATTGTATTTTAGTGGTGGCTCGACCAACCCATTTGTTTCCCTTTACCTGTTACCTCTGACAATTACTGCTGCTGCTTTACCATGGGCATATACATGGGTGATGGCAGTAATAACTATTGGTTGTTATTCTTGGCTGTTATTTTATTATGTGCCGTTGCCACATGATCATAACGAACATATGAGTGAATTTAATCTACATGTATCGGGAATGTGGCTGGCATTTGTTTTAAGTACCGTATTGATTGCTTGGTTTGTTGTTAAGATGGGTACGTCTATACGGGAGCGCGACAAGGAGCTGTCTCAGGTGCGTGAGCAAGCCCTGCGTGATGAACAACTTATCGCACTGGGAACTATGGCTGCTGGTGCAGCACATGAACTTGGAACACCGTTAGCAACCATGGCCGTCGTAAGCAAGGAAATACAAAATGATCATACTGAAAACCGGGAGCTTCAAAAGAATATGGGTATTTTACGGGATCAGATTACTCAATGTAAGCATACGCTGACACAACTACTTGCCGATGCCGGCCAAACCCGTACCGAAGATGCCAGTGGTCAAACTGTTGATTGCTTTCTACAAGAAATATTAGATAAGTGGAAATTGATGCGCCCTACGGTCAAATTTACTTATTCCTGCAATGGTGCGCATCCGGCGCCTCAAATAATAAATACGCAACCACTGGGCCAGTCAATTTTAAATCTGTTAAATAATGCAGCAGACGCTTCAATAGAAAATATTGAGATCAACAGTAACTGGAGCAAAAAGGAACTACGTCTGGAAATTCTTGATTTTGGTAAAGGTCTCAGTGAAGAAACTGTAAAGCGGGCAGGGCAGGCTTTCTTTACCGGCAAAAAAGGACATGGCTTTGGAATTGGATTGTTTCTGGCAAATGCAAATATTGAACGATATGGCGGAAGCATCCGTTTAACCAACCGTGAAAAAGGTGGCGCCTGCACCCAGGTTATATTACCTCTGCTTGGATCTGCAATATGACTACACCTCCAACAATAGATTCAGATAATGATCGTCCAAGTTTATTGCTTGTTGATGATGATAAGGTTTTTTGTGGCGTGCTTGAAAATGCAATGATGAAACGTGGATTTGATGTTACTTGTTCGCATTCTGTCGCTCACGCATTGGAATGTACTAAAACTTTTGCACCTGAGTATGCAATTATTGATCTGAGATTACCCGGCCCCTCCGGTTTGGTTTTAGTTGAAAAATTAAGAGAGGTGGATCCTGGTACCCGTATCGTCATGCTAACAGGTTATGCAAGCATCACTACAGCCGTAGAAGCAATTAAACTTGGTGCGATACATTATCTTGCAAAACCTGTTGATGCCGATGAAATTATGATGGCTTTCGAGCGTACTGAAGGCGATCCCTCTGCTCAAATCAATACTCATGCGCTGTCGGTAGGCCAGTTTGAATGGGAATATATTCAACGTATTTTAATCGAGAATAACGGTAACATTTCAGCAACCGCAAAAAAACTTAATATGCATCGCCGTACATTACAGCGCAAACTTAATAAAAGTCCTCATTAAATCATAAGGTGTTTTTATTATTTAAAATAATTATAAAAATCGGGTCATAATCCGAATATCTTCCCCTACCATACGTAAATCCTGAGTTTTAAGATTATACTTTTCCGAAAGATCAGTTAATTCCGGCAACTGTAGCATGCCCAGTGCCGCGTTACCTATTAAGTGTGGAGCAAGATATATTACCAGTTCATCTACCAGCCGCGCCCTGATAAATGCACCATTCAATTTGCTTCCGGCCTCAACTAATATCTCATTAATTTCAAAATCTGCAAGCGTCTGTATCATCTTTGCAAGATCAACTTTCCCTTTTTCATCCGGTAATATAATTGGACGAGCGCCTGCCTTTTTTAACGCAGCTATTCTTTCTTTGTTATCATTTGCAGTAAAAATTAACTCACCTTCACCCCTGAGAACTTTTGCAGTTGCAGGGATTTCTAGTCGACTGTCTATTATAACCCGTAGTGGTTGTCTGGATGTCTCAATAAAGCGTACGGATAATTGAGGGTCATCTTCAAGTACAGTACCAATCCCTGTTAGAACCGCACAAGAGCGGGCACGGAACCTGTGCCCGTCATATCGTGCCGCCTCTCCGGTGATCCACTGACTAAGGCCATTATTTAGCGCTGTTTTACCGTCAAGGCTTGCGGCAATTTTCATTCGTACCCAAGGACGATTGTTCGTCATTCTGGAAACAAAACCAACGTTAAGATCTTTGGCCTTCTCTTCCATTAAACCAACTAGTACGTTAATTTCGGATTGTTTCAGAAATGAAATCCCTTTTCCGGCAACCAAAGGGTTTGGGTCCTGCATTGCAATTATCACTTTAGCAACTTTAGCTCTAACCAACGCTTCTGCACAAGGCTGGGTACGCCCATAATGACTACAAGGTTCCAGCGTAAGATATACTGTCGCACTTTGTGCCGCCTCTCCGGCAACATTGAGCGCATTAATCTCGGCATGAGGCTGCCCCGTATGAACGTGCCAACCGCTTCCGGCTACTTTCCCGTCACGAACAATTACACAGCCTACGCGGGGATTCGGACTTGTGCTATACAAACCTCTTTCGGCAAGTTGTAACGCCTGAGACATGTAAGCATGATCATCAGAAGAAAACATAATCCTGTTTTATTTATTTTTTACGACGTGGTCTTTGTACTTCTTTGATTGCGTCATGAAAATCATCTACATCCTGGAAACTTCTATAAACAGAAGCAAAACGGATATATGCTACTTTGTCCAATTTGTAAAGTTCCCGCATTACCATTTCGCCAATCTTACGCGATGGTATTTCTCTCTCTCCTAAACTCAGAAGCTTTTGTACAATCCGGTCTATCGCCTCATCTACATTTTCAGTCGGTACAGGACGTTTGTGTAATGCGCGCATGAAGCCTGTAAGTAGTTTGTCGCGACTGAATTCAGAACGGTCGCCCCCCTGTTTTACTACTTGTGGCAGACGCAACCCAATAGTTTCATACGTAGTAAATCGTTTATCACAGTTCAGGCATCGACGGCGGCGACGTACTCTGTTTCCCTCTTCACTAACACGGGAATCAATTACGCTCGTGTCATCAGCATTACAGAAAGGGCATTTCATAATTAAAAATTTAGAAAAATTAGGAAGATTGTATCTGCTATCAAAATATCTTAATTTGAAAATAAGCCGTGCTGTTTAATTGCCGGGCAATTAGGTTCCGTAAACCGGATATTTTGCACACAAAGCTTTTGCCTCATTAGCTACTTGCAGTAAAACTTCATTGTTTGTAGGTGCATCTAATACATCGGCGATCAGATTTGACAGACGTTCTACTTCTATTTCTTTGAAGCCGCGCGTGGTAACCGCAGGAGTCCCTATACGGATACCACTGGTAACAAATGGCTTTTGTGGATCGTTAGGAATGGCATTTTTGTTTACAGTAATGTTAGCGCGCCCTAATGCTTCCTCTGCCTGCTTGCCGGTAAGATTTTTTACCTGAAGATCCACCAAAAACATATGACAATCAGTGCGTCCGGAAACTATACGTAACCCGCGTTCTTTTAGTACTTTTGTCATTACACGGGCATTATCAATTACCTGTTCCTGGTAATCCTTGAACCCCTTACTGGCCGCCTCCCTGAAAGCAACTGCTTTAGCGGCAATCACATGCATCATTGGCCCTCCCTGGGTCTGTGGAAAAATCGCTGAATTGAGCGCCTTTTCATGCTCGGGCTTCGCCATAATAATGCCGCCCCGTGGCCCACGTAATGTTTTGTGTGTAGTGCTGGTAATAAAATCAGCAATTCCAACCGGATTAGGATAAAACCCTGCTGCTACCAACCCGGCGTAATGAGCCATATCCACAAATAAATAAGCTCCCACATCATCTGCAATCTTACGAAAAGACTTCCAGTTTATTACTAAAGAATAAGCAGATGCACCGGCAACAATCATTTTTGGTTTGTGCTCATGTGCCAACCGCTCTAGCTCGCAGTAATCAAGTTCTTCAGTATCAGGATTAAGGCCATATGCAACGGAATTAAAAATTTTACCGCTAAAATTGACTGATGCTCCATGAGTCAAATGTCCGCCATGAGCAAGTGACATACCCAGAAGCGTGTCGCCAGGCCGCAGCACGGACAAATAAACGGCAGCATTTGCCTGTGATCCGGAATGTGGCTGCACATTGACATATTCTGCTGCAAATAACGATTTTGCACGATCTATTGCATACTGTTCAACCATGTCAACGTACTCACAACCACCATAATAGCGTTTGCCGGGATAGCCTTCTGCATATTTATTTGTCAATACAGATCCTTGTGCCTGCATAACAGCCGGGCTGGCATAATTCTCTGAAGCAATTAATTCAATGTGATCTTCTTGCCGTTCAATTTCACTTTTAATTGCCTGCCATACATCAGGATCAGTGTTTTGAATAGTTTGCTTCGATGAAAACATGTCAGTATCGCCGCTGTATAAATGTCAGAAACCAGATTTTACCATTATCAGTTGAAAACCGTGGACGGATTCAGAAATCATCATTTTCTGTCAATTATTTTGTTTCTGACAATAATCAGATTATCTTTGTAAACTATTACAAATAATTGATTTTATTCCTTTAAATAGATTTGGTATAGGTCATTTTTCTTCATTTTGGAAGAATCTTCACATTGCAATTGTTTACCTGACTGGTTAACATCGACACTGCATAACGTGTTTACGGGCCATAAATTAAACAAACTTCTATATTGTTTGTATATTCGAATTTATCAGACGGTGCTCATCTTAAAATTTGGAAAATATACCCGATTAATTCATATAAAAAGGAATTAAAATTGTTATTTCGGTTTTATAGCGGCCCGCTGTTATACAAGCAGCTCCTGCAACACTACTTAAGTATTCCTGTAAAGTTGAGCCGGACACAACTTGAAAAAAAGTTCAACCTGTGACTTTTGAATTGAAAGACTAGTATATGCCAATCGATATCAATGCAATTCTCAACGAAACCCGTGGTAAAAACTTTGAGCTTTTTGAAAAACATATAAATCCTGTTTTTGTCAAAGTACTACGCATAATCGGGTTCAACCGTTCCTGGGTACGTGGTGAAGGTTCATATTTATGGGACGAATCCGGTACGCGTTATCTGGATTTTCTTGCCAACTGGGGTGTATTTAACGTTGGTCGTCGACATCCGGCTATTCGTAACGCGCTTCAACAAGTTCTGGATTCTGATTTTCCCGGGTGGGTTGGCTTTGATGCTCCGCCACTTGCAGCAGTTCTTGCCCGCGAACTTACGAAACGCACGCCCGGAAATCTCGATATGGTTTACTTCTGTAACTCTGGAACAGAAGCTGTAGAAGCTGCGATTAAATTCGCGCGCGCATCAACCGGCCGCCCTTGTTCAGTACATCTTACAAAATCTTTTCATGGCTTAACCACTGGGGCGTTATCTTTGAATGGCGAACAAAGTTTCCGCAGAGGATTTGAGCCTCTTCTTCCGGGTAACTCAGAAATAGCTCCGGGTGATCTTGAGGGTCTGGAGGCACGGCTTGCGAAAGGTGATGTTGCTTCTTTTGTCTTTGAACCAATTCAGGGAAAAGGAGTTAATATTCTTGGTGACGAATACCTCTTGTCAGTACAGAATCTGTGTCGCAAGTACAAAACTCTTATGATCTGTGACGAAATTCAGTCCGGAATGGGCCGTTCTGGTCGTTTTTTGGCCTGCCAATGGATTGAAGGGTTATACCCCGATATTATCTGTCTTTCTAAAGCTCTTTCAGGTGGATATGTTCCGCTGGGAGCCACTATCACCCGACGGGCGATTTATGACGGCGTCTATGATGCAATGGATCGCGCTATTGTTCATGCGTGTACTTTTGGTATGGGAAATCTTGCAATGGCAGCAGGATTGTCTGCGCTTACCGTCTTAGATGATGAAAATCTTCTTGCACGTGCGAACGAAACCGGCGCTCGTTTTCGACAGGGTATTGAAGCAATGGTACCCCGTTTTGAGTTTTTAAAGGGCGTTCGTCAGCGGGGACTGATGATAGGTATTGAATTTGGAAAACCTGACTCAATTTCCCTGAAAGCAGCCTGGGCCATGGCCAATAAAATAGATGAAAATCTGTTTGCTCAGGCGATAGTTATCCCTCTCTTAGATGATCATCATATCCTTACGCAGGTTGCCGGTCACGCCGTACCAATCGTAAAAATATTGCCTCCCCTTAATATTGATGATACTGATGTTGATTGGTTTCTCGATGCGTTTGAAGACGTGATGGTAAAACTCCACAAATTCCCGGGGCCCGCCTGGGAGGTACTAATGAAGATCGGTAATCATGCGCTTACTGCAAAACAAAGAGAAAACCGGTCTGCCGTCACCTAAATTTTTATCCGGCCCCTTTCTGGCGCCATTATTAATGGTTGCCTATACATCTAAATTTCGAACCCGTAAAGCATTGTTCTCGATAAATGCCCTGCGCGGCTCTACCTCGTCTCCCATTAAGGTAGAAAAAATATCATCGGCTGCAACGCCATCCTCTATCTGAGCTCGCAGCAACCTGCGGTTCTTCGGATCCATGGTTGTTTCCCATAATTGGTTTGGATTCATTTCGCCCAAACCTTTATAACGTTGCGTGCTAAAGTCCTTTTCAACTTCAAGCAACAACCAATCAAGCGCTTGTTTAAACTCTTTTACAAAGTGTGTCTGTTCGCCTCGTTTAACGTAAGCCTTAGAGCCCAGCAATCCTTCAAGTATCTTGGCGGCTTCTTTTATATGAATAAAATCTCCGCTGTGTAAAAATTCCTGGTCTAAGTAACTAACCTGCTTATTTCCATGGTGCATGCGGGTTATCTTTAAGCGATAGCTTTCATTTTCAGAATCATACTCTGGAACAATTTCTACTTCGCTAACACGTGCGGCTAATTTTGCAGCTCCTTTCGCAGCGGAAGCCTCACTACTCATGTCTATTTCAGGATGGTAAAACAATGCATGCATTACTTCGATGTCAATGAGTCTGCTCATACGATCAATTACAGCTTCTGCCAACAAATACTGATTAGCTATCTTTGTTAGTTTTTCTCCTGTAATTGGTGGTTTACCGTCATGTGTATGTAATTCAGCATCCGCCAGCGCCTGTTTTAGCTGATACTGTTTAAGCTCATGATCATCTTTGACATAACGTTCTTTTTTACCCTGCTTAACCTTGTAAAGAGGTGGCTGGGCAATATAGACAAAACCACGCTCGATCAATTCTTTCATATGCCGATAAAAAAAAGTAAGTAACAGAGTTCGAATATGTGCCCCGTCCACATCAGCATCGGTCATTATGATAATGCGATGGTAGCGCAACTTATCGGGATCAAACTCATCTTTACCAATACCGGTTCCGAGTGCCGTGATAAGTGAAATAATTTCCTGTGATGCTATCAGCTTGTCGAAACGAGCTTTTTCTACATTCAAAATTTTTCCTTTCAACGGCATAATTGCCTGAAATTTACGATCGCGCCCTTGTTTGGCAGATCCGCCCGCCGAATCTCCCTCAACAAGATACAGTTCACACAGGGCAGGATCTTTTTCCTGACAATCAGCAAGCTTTCCCGGAAGCCCCATCCCGTCTAAAACGCCTTTGCGCCGTGTTAATTCACGGGCTTTTCTGGCTGCTTCACGAGCTCTTGCAGCATCGATAATTTTGCCACAGATAGTTTTGGCATCAACCGGGCGCTCTAGTAAAAACTCTGAAAGTTTTTGAGCCACAACTTCTTCTGCTGCCGGACGAACCTCAGATGACACCAGTTTTTCTTTTGTCTGAGAGGAAAACTTAGGTTCAAATAGTTTTACCGACAAAACACAAGACAACCCTTCTCGCATGTCATCGCCTGTTGTTTCAATTTTTGATTTCTTTGCCAGATCATTCTTATCAATATAATTATTTAGCGTTCGTGTCATAGCGGCGCGCAAACCGGTTAAGTGGGTTCCGCCATCCTTTTGTGGAATATTGTTCGTAAAACACAAAACCTGTTCGGCATAGCTGTCGTTCCATTGCATGGATACCTCTACTTCAATTTCGTCTTTTTTCCCGGTAGCATAAAAGATATTAGGGTGTAATGCGGACTTTGTCCGGTTAATATATTCCACAAAACTTTTAACCCCGCCAACAAAGGCAAAGCTTTCTTCTTTACTGCTTCGCTGGTCAACCAGGTTAATCTTAACCCCGTTGTTAAGAAAAGAAAGCTCGCGCAACCGTTTTGCAAAAATATCATAGTGATATTCCACGTCTCCAAAAATTTCTTTGCTGGCAAGAAAATGTACTTCTGTACCACGACGCTCAGTTTTTCCCGCCTTAGTTAGTTTGGTAGTCGGAGCACCCATACAAAATTCCATTTGGTATTTCTGGCCGTCGCGTCGGACTGTAAGACGAAGCCATTCTGACAGAGCATTTACCACTGAAACCCCTACGCCATGCAACCCACCAGATACTTTGTATGAATTATCATCAAATTTACCGCCAGCATGTAACTCTGTCATGACTATTTCTGCTGCAGATCGCTTTAGCTCATCATCTTGTTTAATCCCAACGGGAATTCCCCGACCGTTATCTTGCACACTTACAGAATTATCCGGATGAATAATTACTGAGATTTCATTACATTCTCCTGCAAGCGCTTCATCAATGGCGTTGTCTAATACTTCAAAAACCATATGATGCAATCCTGTCCCGTCACTAGTGTCGCCTATATACATCCCCGGGCGTTTGCGGACAGGATCTAGCCCCTTCAGGATTTTTATATTGTCTGAGCCATATTCTTCCTGGGTTTTATTTTTTGGTTGTTTGGAACGGAGGTTTTCGCTCATAGTGAGTTTTTCTTTATTTTAATTTAGGTTTTATCGTTTTCCAAAAAGCGGACTATATTCGCATTGGCATTACTACGTACTTAAAATTATCGTTTTTCGGGATAGTAATCAGGGCGCTACTATTTGCATCGCCGAAAGAACATTGTATCGTTTCACTTGTTAGATTATTTAGTACATCTAATAAATAAGATATATTAAACCCGATATCTAACGCCTCTCCCTTATAATTTACATCTAGTTCTTCTTGAGCCTCTTCTTGTTCATTGTTACTACAAACTATACGTAAACTCCCTTCTGTTAAAATTAGGCGAACCCCGCGAAATTTTTCATTGGATAAAATAGACGCTCTCTGTAGAGTCTGTAAAAACAATATACGGTTCACTTCGATTTGTTTTTCGTGCCCGGTCGGGATTACCCGATTATAGTCCGGAAATTTTCCATCTACTAGTTTTGAGACTAAAACAACATTTGAAAAGGTAAAACGTATCTGGTTTTTCAAAAGCTCAATCGTTACCGGATCTTCGTTTTCATTCAATTGTTTCGTTAGCTCTATTACAGCTTTTCGAGGAAGAATAATTTCTTTTTTTTCTTGTTTTGTTTTAAGTGGCAGAAGAGCAAACCCCAGTCTGTGGCCATCTGTTGCTACTGCTTTTAAATTATTTCCTTCCTTTACCAAAAGAAGGCCGTTTAAATAATATCGGATATCTTGCTGTGCCATTGCATATTGTACGAGTAACAAAAGTTTTTTCAGCTCTCTTTGCTTTACTGTAATCTTATCCTGTACTTCTGTATTTTCTGGAAGCTTTGGAAAGTCTTCTGTCGGAAGTGTTTGTAAGTTAAATCGACTTTTTCCTCCCTTCACAAGCAATCTGTTTTCTTCGGCTTCTAATGTAATTTTGGTTTTGTCAGGAAGGGCTCGGAGTATATCCTGAAGTTTTTTTGCTCCGACTGTCACCGAGCTTGGCTGTTCTTTAATGCTGGAGTTGTCTTCAGTTGTAGTGGTTATTTGAATTTCCAGATCTGTAGCAATACATAATATTTTTTTGTTTTTTCTTTCAATTAATACATTTGAAAGAATTGGTAATGTGTGACGACGCTCCACGATCCCAGTAATTGTCTGTAGTGGCTTTAGTAAAGCTTCCTTATCAGTTTGTATTAGTTTCATTTATTTAAACCTTAATAATTAATAATAAGCTTTATATAAGTCATGTATTAAAAAAAAGCTAATGTTATTAGCGAAATAAAAAATAAATTGGTGTTGTATTGTTTATGTATTTAATGTGGACAAATTGTTGGTAGATTTAGATAATTAAGTTAAACAAAGTTTATCCCCAAATCACACAGAAGTTTATCCACGTAAAATGTGGAGTAAAGTATTAAAATCACGGTTTGTAGATGAATTAGAGGTTCGAAGTTCTGCTATTTTCCGGTAGCCATGTAAAACGGTTGTGTGGTCTCTTCCACCAAAAGCCTCTCCGATATCAGGTAGGCTTAAAGGGGTTAGTTCTTTAGCTAATGCCATTGCCATTTGACGTGGCCGGGCAATTATCCGTGAGCGTTTTTTAGAATACATTTCTGCAACTTTAATCTTATAGTAGTCTGCAACGGTTTTTTGGATATTTTCAATTGAAATTTGCCTGTTTTGTACGGCCAACAAGTCTTTCAGCGCTTCTCGCGCAAGATCCAGTGTTAACTGATGTCCCGTAAACCGAGAATAAGCTAACACTCGTTTTAGAGCTCCTTCGAGTTCTCGTACATTTGAGCGAATATGCTTAGCAATAAAAAAAGCGACACTTTCGTCCAAGACAATTTTTTCCATCAGTGCTTTTTTCAATAGGATAGCAACACGCATTTCCAATTCCGGCGGCTCAACCGCAACAGTCAGGCCCCATCCAAAACGAGAAATTAATCGTTCTTCCACTCCAGATATTTCTTTTGGATAAGAATCACAAGTAATAATTACTTGCTTGTGTGACTCGATTAACGCATTAAACGCATAAAAAAACTCTTCTTGTGTCCGGTTTTTCCCTCCAAAAAATTGAATATCATCTATCAACAGTAAGTCTAGTGAATGATAGTATCTTTTAAACTCATCAAAGGCTTTGTGTTGATATGCGCGGACAACATCAGATACATATTTTTCCGCATGTATATATCGAACTTTTGCTTGGTTGTTTGCCGAAAGAACAAAATTACCAATTGCCTGGATTAGATGTGTTTTACCCAGCCCGACGCCACCATAAATAAACAGAGGGTTGTATGCGCTTCCCGGTCGTTCTGCAACCTGGATAGCTCCGGCACGAGCCAACTGGTTTGCCTTTCCATTTACAAAGGTATTGAAAGTGAAAAATGGATTTAGTCGGCTCTTATTTTTTTCTGTAGAGGGTTTCCTTGTAACGGATGATGGCTTTGCTGTTGTCAAAACCGGTGAAGCAACCACCCCTTCTTTCTTGGTTGCTGTTTCTGCAAACTTTGTTGCCTGTTCATCAAGTTTTAGTTGGAAACCGATGTTTCTGGAGAAATGGCTTTCTGCCATTTGTTCAATACGCGGTAAAAAATTATCTTTGACCCACTGCAAAACAAAACGGTTTGGGGCAACAAGTATGAGCTCATCATGTGCGCTGGATAAGCTAAATTCCAGGGGTTTAATCCAGGTATTAAACTGTTGGGCACTTAATTCCTTCTCGAAATGTTTAATGCAAGAAAGCCAAAAAGTATCGATTGTTGCCATGATTTTGAGATATTTTTTCAGAAACGGGGAGCGTCAAAAACGTTGAACACGTTTATCTATTCTAGTCCTTTTCTGTCGACTTATCCACAGGATTAAGTCACCGTGGATAAGAAAAAAGAAGTCAGACTATTTGTTAAATTAGATCAAGGGGTTTTATGTAACCAGTTTTTTTAAACTAATGAAGTTATGCTGGGAAGACAGAAGAATCAGAAAAAATATTTTGGGTCTTTCTTATTACATTTGTTATCAAAACAAAAGAAGAAGAAAAGTTTATTCGTGTAGATAAATATAGTAACTAATTTGTAGGGAGTAAATATAAGTTGACATTATCCCCTGTAAAGAGTTGTAATACAGGGTTTATTTATCCAAGCACAGAGAAAATAGTGTTTGGGATCCGGCTCGGCTTCTGGGGCCAGAGCTTGGAACTAAACGTCGAAAGAAAGGAAAACAGATGAAGCGCACTTATCAACCGTCAGTCATAAAGAGAAAACGAACCCATGGATTTAGAGTTCGCATGAAAACCAGTAATGGCGCTGCAGTTATCAGGGCCCGCCGCGCCAAAGGCCGTGCTCGTTTAGGAGTATAAGAGTCGGCTCTAAGAAAGCTTACACTAAAAGAATTGAATTATTTGTTTGTTGCCAAAAAATCACAGGCTGCACAATGCCAAAGAGTTTTTCTCGGTGATTCAGTTCAGATGTGCTGAAAGCAGTGAATTTCTACAGGTCTTCGCAAAGCCCAACAATCTTCTCCATTCAAGATTAGGGTTGATCGTTGCTGGTAAAGTTGAACGATTAGCAGTTAAACGCAATCTAGTTAAGCGGATCTTACGAACCGTATTTAGTGAGCAACAAAAAGATTTTGTGGGATTGGATTTAGTAATTCGTTTACGACGCCCTGTTACCAGAGGAGATTCTTCTAGAATAAGGGACGAATACAAGGCACTACTAACTAAATTACAAAGATGTTGCGGATAATTATAAGCTTCATCAAGCTTTACCAATATTGTCTGAGTCCTTTTTTTGGACCCTCGTGTAGGTTTAGCCCCTCCTGCTCGCATTATGCTCGAGAAGCGCTTATTAAGCATGGGTTCTGGCGGGGAACATTGTTGAGTATGTGGAGAATTCTTCGTTGTAACCCGTGGGTCAGCGGCGGACATGATCCGGTTCCTTAGTTGTCGGTAGTACTCAAGATATTTGTAGTGTAGCGTACAAATTCTTATTTTAAAAACAAGATACTAACTAAAGATGGATATAAAAAAACTTGTTCTTGTTATGATTTTTTTCACATCAGGACTATTCCTGTGGGAAGAGTGGCAGCGTGAACAGTTACCACAATCTCCCGACAGCAAAACTGAGAGACAGGCAGGACAACAGAGTACCGTACAACAAGGTACCGCAGCAGTACCTGGTAATGTGGCACAAGGTGTAGACGGGCCAGATACTCAACTCCAGGACGGAGCCCCGGTGCCAGGAGAAAAACTTATCTCTTCTCAGTCAACTACGAATCCCAATTCAGGGGAGGGTGTTACCCCCACGGCCGTAACCGGCGGCTTAGAGTCTGGGACAAAAATTCAAGTTAAAACTGATATGGTTTTTGCTGAAATAGATACAGCAGGCGGAGATATACGCCATCTTGAATTATTGCATCATCCATCCAGGAAAGATAAAAATATACCGTTTGCTTTGTTACAAAATGAGTTTCCACGGGTTAATGTTGCCCAGTCGGGCCTAATAGGCAAGAGTCTTCCCACACATAAAACTCACTATACAGCAGAAGCTGAAAGTTATAATTTAATTGTGGGCGAAGATAAAGTTGAGATACGGCTTTCTGCTCCTGAAGTTGGTGGAATAAAGGCAACCAAGATTTATACTTTTCGTCGCGGCAGCTATCTTATTGATGTTAGATTTGAGATTGACAATCAGGGAAGCAGCGTGCTCCAGCCTTTTTCCTATTTCCAGGTGTTACGTGATAGTGCTCCCGTAGAAGCCTCGATGTTTATGGTCCCACAATTTACCGGCGCAACAGTTTATACCGAGGAAGAAAAATTCCAGAAAGTAAAATTTCCTGATCTGGTGGATGGAACTGCCACTTATCCCAAAAATACCGATAACGGTTGGATTGCCATGCAAGAGCATTATTTTCTTACTGCCTGGCTTCCGAAAGATAAAACTTTGAGAGAATATTATGCTAAACACCTGGGGGAGAATAAATATACCGCAGGGGTAATTGTGCCGGCAGGTACAATTCAGCCGGGCGAAATTGGTAGTGTAGTGGTCCCATTTTATGTCGGCCCACAAGAACAAAGTAAACTGTCTGAGTTAGCACCAGGACTTGATTTAGTAGTTGATTATGGTTGGCTTACTGTCATTGGGGCACCGTTATTTTGGTTGTTATCCTTCTTTCATTCTTGGACCGGAAACTGGGGGGTTTCAATTATTCTTCTGACAATGTTGGTCAAGCTGATCTTTTTTCCATTGTCTGCAGCTGGTTATCGTTCAATGGCAAAACTAAAGGCAGTTACTCCTAAATTGCAGCGATTACGTGAACAACACGGAAAAGATAAGCAGCGCATGAACCAGGCAATGATGGAGTTTTATAAAGCCGAGAAGATTAATCCTATGGGAGGCTGTTTGCCCATACTGGTTCAAATTCCAGTGTTTATTTCACTTTATTGGGTATTACTTGCCAGCGTAGAGCTGCGTTATGCCCCTTTTGCTTTATGGATACAAGATTTATCTACACCTGACCCTTACTATGTATTGCCGGTGATCATGGGTATTTCCATGTATATTCAAACCAAGCTGAACCCGGCAGCAACTGATCCGATTCAGCAAAAGGTAATGCAGATTATGCCCTTGGTTTTTAGTGTGTTTTTCTTCTTTTTCCCCGCAGGACTTGTGCTGTATTCTTTAGTTAATAATTCGCTCTCTATTGCTCAACAGTGGCAAATTACGCGCATGTATGCCCCGTCAACCACTGTTCCGGCAATTAAGAAAAAATGAACTGAGGGAAAACAACGCCGTATATAATTGAGTCTTAGCTCAATATATTTTCATGGGAAACACCGACATTATTGCCGCCATTGCTACTCCGCCGGGACGAGGCGGGGTTGGTGTAGTGCGTATTTCCGGTAAAGACCTCCAACAAATAATTCGAGAGATATTAGGATACTTTCCAAAGAAACGACATGCCAGCCTAAGTAATTTTAAGGACGAAAATGGGCTGATCATAGACCAGGGCATTGCTGTCTTTTATTCCTCTCCTCATTCCTATACCGGTGAAGATGTATTAGAACTACAAGGCCACGGTGGGCCGGCAGTAATGGATATGTTGCTATCTCGTTGTCTTTCTCTGGGTGCAAGGCTGGCTCAGCCAGGAGAATTTACCTTGCGCGCCTTCCTTAACAACAAGCTTGACCTGGCTCAGGCAGAAAGTGTGGCGGATATTATAGACGCGAGTACCGGCGAAGCAGTGCGCTGTGCCATGCGTTCATTACAGGGGGAGTTTTCCGCTGCCATTCATGCGCAGACACAAGCAATTATTGACTTGCGTATGCTTGTAGAGGCGACATTAGATTTTCCAGAAGAAGAAACCAGTTTCCTCAGGCATACCGATGTTTATAACCAGCTTAAAAATATTAAATCAGAACTTGAATACATAATTACTGCCGCACGGCAGGGAAGTTTACTTCGCGAAGGAATTCACGTGGTGTTAGTAGGTCAACCCAACGTGGGGAAATCCAGCCTAATGAACAAACTGGCAAAAGAAGAGGTAGCTATTGTTACTGCAACTCCGGGTACAACCCGGGATGCTATCCGCGAGACGATTCAAATTGAAGGGGTGCCGATTCATCTCATAGACACTGCCGGACTGAGAGAGACAGATGATGAGGTAGAAAAAATAGGCATTGCCCATGCCTGGGCGGCCATTGAGAAAGGGGGGCTGGTGCTCTTGCTGACGGACTGTCGTTCGGGCCTAACTACAGAAGATCAGGGGATACTAGGTAAGCTTCCGGCAGGGGTGCCGCTAATTCATATAGGCAACAAAATAGATTTACTAAAAGAGGTGCCGCGTGTCTCAGACAAGAAAGAAAAAGCAGAAATTTATCTTTCCGCAAAAACCGGCGCTGGCATTGAGCAGCTCCGGCAAAAACTCCTCGAGATCGTCGGCTGGAAATCAGACTCTTCCACATGTGAAGGCTTATTTATGGCCCGCCACCGCCATTTGAAGGCGCTTGCAGAAACAAAAAAACATTTGGAGGACGCTTGCAAGATAACCAGGCAAGAAATTAGGGCGGAGCTACTCGCCGAGGAATTGCGGCTCGCCCAACAGACTCTGTCATCGATTACCGGCGAGTTCAGCGCAGATGATTTGCTGGGGGAGATATTTTCACGCTTTTGTATCGGCAAGTAGCTTGTTTTTCACAAACCCCGCAACCCGGGTCGCAGCATAGACTGTTTTTGCCAGAACAGACTTTTCCAGTAAAGCCATTTTAAGAAATGTTTCACGTGAAACATTGTCATGAAGATCGGAGGGTGTTTCACGTGAAACATTGTTCACGTCACAACATGGCCCGGCCTTATCGGCGACGACTTGCCCTCCTTGAGGCGTTTCTTGTCCCGATGGTTTCAGCGGATCCTTTAGACGGCTGTCGGCACAGATAGATGGTTACGCAGGTTCCAATAGTGCCCAGCACTGCCACCGCCCACCACTGGCCGATAATCCACATCGACAGTGACATGCTGGCCCAGAGTATGGCCAGTGCCCGCCGGCGCACACGGCGGGGCAGGCCGTTACCGGACTGGTACTGGTGGATGATCGGACCCAGGTGGCGATGGGTAAGCAGCCAGTTGTGAAAGCGCGGAGATGATTTGGCGAAACAGGCGGCAGCCAGGAGAATAAAAGGAGTGGTGGGTAGTAATGGCAGCATCACCCCGAGCACGCCCAGGGCGATCGAAAGCCAGCCGGCACTGAGCAACAGGATTTTGATGGTATGGTGTTTCATAAGCTTTGCTTTGTTACAAGAGATAATTACAGAGGGACAGCGCGGGCCTAGTCTGTCTTTACCCTTTCATCGTTCTGCTGTTACGGCTGATGACCCGGGCTGATGACCCGAGTTCTGCACGATAACATTTGTATCTGGTTTACCGTATAATATATTTTTCTAAAAATAATTTTTTAAGGCATCGGTTTGGATGATTGTTTCTGAAAAATTTGATGTTATCGTGGTAGGCGGCGGACATGCGGGCACTGAAGCTGCGCTGGTATCTGCCAGAATGGGAAGAAAAACCCTGTTGCTTACACATAATATTGAAACTTTGGGCCAGATGTCGTGTAATCCTTCTATAGGCGGGATTGGAAAGGGTCATCTGGTTAAAGAAATCGATGCGCTTGGTGGCGCCATGGCTGCCGCCGCGGATGAGGCCGGCATCCAGTTTCGTATTCTTAATGCCAGCAAGGGCGCGGCGGTTCGTGCAACTCGTGCACAAGCTGACAGAATGCTTTATCGACAGGCAATTCGTCGCCGACTGGAAAACCAGCCGAACCTAAGCTTATTTCAACAGGCGGTAGACGACTTCACTTTAGAGGGTAACTGGGTTACGGGGGTTGTTACTCAGCTGGGAATTAAGTTCTTTGCCCGTACTGTAGTATTAACTGCAGGAACATTTCTTGCCGGTCTTGCACATGTTGGGTCAAGCAGTTTCCGGGCCGGGCGTGCAGGGGATCCGTCATCAAATACTCTTGCGCATCGTTTGCGAGAAATGGATCTGGCCGTCGGAAGATTAAAAACCGGCACACCTCCGCGCATTGATGGCCGTACCATAGATTATTCAGTTTTGGCGGAACAACCTGGTGACAGGCCTGCCCCGGCCTTTTCATTTCTAGGCAGCGCTTCTCAGCACCCCCCCCAGTTATCATGCTGGATAGCCTCTACCAATGAACGCACCCACAATATTATTCGTGGCGGATTAGATCGGTCGCCTTTATTTACGGGTACGATTGAAGGGGTTGGTCCGCGATATTGTCCCTCCATCGAGGATAAGGTCGTGCGGTTTTCTGAGAAAACGGCGCATCAGATTTTTTTAGAGCCGGAGGGGCTCAATACCAACGAAATATATCCCAATGGCATTTCTACAAGTTTACCATTTGATCTGCAGGTTGATTTGGTGCGCTCTATTGAGGGACTGGAAAAAGCACATATTACTTGTCCGGGATACGCGATCGAATATGATTATTTTGATCCGCGGGGACTTAAAAGCTCACTTGAAACCAAGGCTATTGAGGGGCTCTTTTTTGCCGGACAAATCAACGGCACCACAGGTTATGAAGAAGCAGCGGCACAAGGTCTGTTGGCAGGGATTAATGCCGGACGCAAATCACAGGGACAAGACGGATGGTGTCCGCGGCGCGATGAGGCGTATCTCGGAGTGTTAGTAGACGATCTAATTACACGTGGAGTGACAGAGCCGTATCGAATGTTCACCAGTCGAGCAGAATATCGTTTGCAGTTGCGCGAGGATAATGCTGATTTACGCTTGACTGAAATCGGACACAAGCTGGGCGTGGTTGATAGCGAGCGTTGGTCGGCATTTGAATCTAAGCGCGGGGCAATTATCAGCGAGCAGAAAAGATTAAAAACAATTTTTCTTGGCCCGAATGCCGGAACGAGGAATGTGCCGGAGGAAGAAATGTTTCGAGTGTTAGGTAAATCTATTGAACGGGAGTTTTCGCTATATGAGTTGTTACGTCGACCTGATGTGACTTATAAGAAGTTGATGTCGTTACCAAGTGTGGAGGAAGTTGCCATTGATGTCAAGGTATCGGATCAGGTAGAAATCCAGGCGAAATACTCTGGTTATATCGAAAGGCAAAAAGCCGAAGTGGAGCGCAATGCATATTATGAAAAAATGTGTTTGCCCCAGAAGTTGGATTATCAATCCGTACGGGGTCTTTCTACCGAGGTACAACAAAAACTGAATCAGCATAAACCAGAAACTGTGGGCCAGGCAGCACGGATTTCCGGCATTACTCCGGCGGCGATTTCGTTATTACTGGTACACTTGAAACGTGGTTTTATAGAGCAGAAAGAAAAGAATAAAAAAGAGCGTGAGCCTAGAATCACAGCTGGCTGAAGGGGTTGCTACATTAGGGATTGCCCTTCCAGAAGGATCTGCGGTTCGTTTGCTGCAGTATCTGGATTTGGTTGAGAAGTGGGGCGAAGTATATAACTTGACAGCGGTACGTAAGCCGGAAGCAATGTTAAGTCGACACCTGTTTGATAGCTTGGCTGTTTTACCGCACATTGCAGGGCCTCGTGTTGCAGATGTGGGCAGTGGAGCAGGTCTGCCTGGAATTCCTTTGGCCTTAGTCCGGCCTGATTGGCGTGTGGTTTTGTTTGAGAGTAATCAAAAGAAAGCTGTATTTTTGCAGCAAGCCCGCATCGAGCTGGGCCTGAAAAATGTTGAAGTAGTTGCAGAACGAGTAGAAAACTTTAGTCCAAAGGAAAAATTTGACACAGTTATTTCCCGGGCTTTTTCAAGTCTTGCTGTTTATGTCCAGTTGGCGGGGCACCTGTGTAAAGAAGATGACAAAGGGGGTACGATTGTGGCAATGAAAGGAGTAAGGCCCCGAGAAGAGCAGGTGCAAATTCCAGAACAATTTGTTATAAATAAAATATTTCCGGTTATGGTTCCGGGCCTTAATGCAAAACGACATCTTGTGCTCATTAAACGCAAGTAATTTTAGTGGCACATAATGCGCTGATTATGTATATGGCAACAAAAATTTAGGAGAGGATTCAGTGGCGAAAATTTTGGCAGTAACAAACCAGAAAGGTGGAGTAGGAAAAACCACAACGAGCGTAAATTTAGCAGCAAGTCTGGTGGCCGCTAAGCGCAAGGTGTTGCTGGTTGATCTGGACCCGCAAGGTAATGCCACTATGGGGAGCGGTGTAGATAAAAGGACGCTGCAGAGGACGGTTTACCATGCTTTAGTGAACAATCAGCGGTTAACTGATATTCGTATAACCTCGACCAGCGGGAAATATGATCTGATTCCTGCTAATCGTGACCTGGCCGGCGCTGAGATTGAAATGGTGGGGCTGCCACGGCGTGAAATGCGATTGAAAGATTCACTAGAAAAAATTAAAAGTGAATATGATTTTATTCTTCTGGATTGCCCGCCTGCACTTAATTTACTTACGCTCAATGGTTTGTGCGCAGCAAATGCTGTGATGATTCCAATGCAATGTGAGTATTATGCATTGGAGGGGTTAAGCGATCTGGTTAACACTATAAAAAGAGTGCGCGCTAACCTAAATCCGGTTCTTGAGATTGAGGGTTTATTACGGACAATGTTTGATCCAAGAAGCACTCTGACGCGACAGGTGTCGGATCAGTTAAGAGATCATTTTGGTGCCAAAGTTTACCGTACGGTAATTCCACGTAATGTCCGGTTAGCAGAAGCGCCAAGCTTTGGAAAGCCAGGTTTGTATCACGACAGACTATCAAAAGGTTCACAGGCATATCTTGCGCTGGCAGGAGAAATTTTAAACAGATATTCTACCAATGCGGCGCCGATTTAAGAATACGTTTGGAGGCAGGCTAATTCATGGCTACGGTATATAAAAAAGAAGCGAGACAAAAAATGACAAAACCGAAGGGTCTGGGAAGGGGGCTGGACGCGTTGCTGGACGGGGGCGACAACCCCAATGCGGCCGGAGAGGTGTTGCAGAACCTAAAAACATCTTTTTTACAACCAGGAAAATACCAGCCACGCACCAGTATGGATAAAGCCTCATTAGCAGAGCTTGCTGATTCTATTAAGACGCGCGGAGTTATGCAGCCGATATTAGTCCGGCCGATTTCAGGGGGGAGTTACGAAATTATTGCGGGTGAGCGGCGTTGGCGTGCAGCACAAATGGCGGGGCTCCTAGAGGTTCCGGCGTTGATTCGTGAGGTGGCGGATGAGGTGGCTCTGGCAATGTCACTGATTGAAAACATTCAGCGAGAAAATTTAAACCCATTAGAAGAGGCTCAGGGAATTCAGCGGCTCATTAAGGAATTTGGTATGACTCATCAAGCTGCGGGCCGGGCCTTAGGTAGTTCGCGCAGCTCTATCTCAAACTTATTACGTTTACTGAGCCTGCCGGCATCGGTTCAAAAATTGATGATGCAGGGAAGACTAGATATGGGTCATGCGCGCGCCTTACTTGCCCTTCCTTCCGCCAGGCAAATTGAGGCCGCAAATTTGGTGGCACATAAGAAGTTTTCTGTGCGCGAGACAGAAGTACTGGTGGGTCGAATGACCAGTTCTTCGTCTACTAAAAAACATCCAAAACGCGATCGCGATCTGCTACGTTTGCAGGAAGAAGTTTCGGCCAGACTCGGTGCGCAAATCACTATCAAGCCCGGGAAAAAAAATACAGGGAATGTACTCATCCATTACAGTAATTTAGAGCAACTAGACGAGATTTTAACCAGGCTGCGCAAATAGTCATATACTAACTTTTTTCCTGTAATATTATGTTCAGCCCGAGCATAGAAACATTACAAATAAAAAAGCAAAAAGTGCTCTATTTTGGGGGTAACGTTTAAGAGAATACAACATCTGCTTTTTGTTAAGCAGGAATTTTGATGGTCATTTTTTTTAAAAAGATAAATATGATGATCAGGTGCTTCTGCAATAGTTTGGTTTTAGCATGCTTGCCTGACAAATTGCTTGACTTGAGGCGCTTTTGTCGGCTAATCTGCGGGGGTTGATTGTCGGCTGATAAAAGTATCGATAGCTATTGGTCGTCACGAAGGTTTTGAAAGTCGTAGTACATATTTGAAATGGATAGGAGGAATTAACATGGCAACAACATACGGAACGACTGGAACGGCAGCCACAGCGTCTTCGGGCTCCTGGGACCAGTCACAGTGGTATGACTCAAGGTACTATAAATTTGGCCTGGCACTCATGCTGCTGGTGGCGTGTTTCTGGATCTGGTATCAGCGCACCTATGCCTACTCACATGGCATGGACTCGATGGAGCCGGAATTTGAGAAAGTCTGGATGGGTCTGTGGCGCGTACACATGACAGTAATGCCGACATTTGCACTGATTGCCTGGGGATGGATCTGGAAGACAAGGGATACCAAAGAACAACTGGATAACCTGGATCCGAAGCTGGAAATCAAGCGTTATTTCTACTGGATGATGTGGCTGGGCGTTTACCTCTTTGGTGTGTACTGGGGTGGCAGCTTCTTCACCGAACAGGATGCTTCATGGCATCAGGTGATCATACGCGACACTAGTTTTACTCCTAGTCATGTCGTCGTATTCTATGGTTCCTTCCCGATGTACATTGTCTGCGGGATCTCCAGTTATCTATATGCTATAACCCGTTTGCCACAGTACAGCAGAGGCACATCGTTTCCTTTGGTTTTTGCGATCGCCGGTCCGCTGATGATTCTGCCAAACGTTGGTCTTAACGAATGGGGACATGCCTTCTGGTTCATGGAAGAACTCTTCAGTGCACCGTTGCATTGGGGATTCGTGATTCTGGGTTGGTCTGGCCTGTTTGCCGGCGGAGTTGCAGCACAGATCATCACACGCTACTCCAATCTGACTGATGTGATCTGGAATAACCAAAGCAAGGTCATTCTAAACAACCGGCTTGTGCCTTAACAACCGGCTCTGATCTTTAACTGTCCTTCTACCACAACACCCCCCCTGCTCTCTGATCAGAGAGCAGGGCAGGTGACTCAGTAGGGAAACAGTTGCAATATCCGCCGGGAGTTCGCCACACAGGCGGGGTGGATAGAAAGAAGAAAAGAGAAGAAGGCGAATTATTATTTTTATGTTTAAGACCAGACGACATACCTGAAGGGGGAAACAATGGCAATTTTTAAAACAGACGAGATTATAAAGCTGGCGAAAATGCCACCGGAAGCGGTGAGCATGTCTAGGCATATAGATCTGATTTACTTTCCGATTTTATGCATACTTCTAGTCGGCACTTATCACATGCATTTCATGCTGCTTGCAGGAGACTGGGATTTCTGGCTTGACTGGAAAGACCGTCAATGGTGGCCGGTGGTTACTCCTATTGTAGGAATCACCTATTGTTCTACTATTATGTACTATCTCTGGGTAAATTACCGGCAACCATTCGGAGCAACGCTGTGTGTCGTATGCTTACTTACTGGTGAATGGTTAACCCGTTACTGGGGTTTCTACTGGTGGTCCCATTATCCGATTAACTTTGTCCTGCCCTCCACGATGATTCCCGGAGCGCTGATCATGGACACATGTCTATTGTTGACCCGTAACTGGATGATCACAGCACTGTTCGGCGGCGGAGCCTTTGGGCTACTGTTCTATCCGGGTAACTGGCCGATCTTCGGACCGACTCACCTCCCGTTAGTAGTGGAAGGAGTGTTGCTTTCGTTAGCTGACTATACCGGATTCCTTTATGTTCGTACTGGTACACCTGAGTATGTTCGGTTAATTGAACAAGGATCGCTACGTACCTTCGGTGGTCACACTACGGTGATTGCTGCATTCTTTGCGGCTTTTATGTCCATGTTAATGTTCGTTGTCTGGTGGTACCTGGGAAGGTTCTATTGCACCTCGTTTTATTATGTCAAAGGTCCTAGAGGACGGATAACAGAGAAGGAAGATGTTACCGCTTTTGGCGAAGAAGGCTTTCCAGAGGGGATAAAATAATGAACACAAAACAATTATTTAAAGGATGCGTCCTTGGTCTCGCCGGAATGGCGACACTTGCCCTTGCCCTGATAGTTGATGTTTCTCCCGTTGCCGCTCATGGTGAACGTTCTCAGGAGCCATTCCTGCGGATGCGTACCATACAATGGTACGACATGGAGTGGGGAGAAGAACAGAAGGGTGGTAAAGCAACCAAAGTCAACGAAGTGGCTATTATGCGGGGTAGGTTTCACCTGGCAGAAGACTGGCCGGCTGCAGTTGGTAAACCACACCGTGCATTCTTCAACATAGGTAGCCCAAGCCCGGTTTTTGTCCGTTTGAGCGTGAAGCTGAACGGTGAGCCCGCATTTATTGCAGGACCGATGGAAATTGGCCGTGACTATGCGTTTGAAGCAAGACTGAAAGCGCGGATACCCGGACGTCACCATATACATGCAATGGTAAACGTAAAGGATGCGGGACCAATTGCCGGACCAGGCTCCTGGATGAGCATCTCAGGCGACTGGGCTGACTTTAAAAACCCGATCAAGTTGTTGACAGGGGAAACCATTGATTCAGAAACCTTTAATCATGCCAATGGCGTTACGTGGCATATTATATGGATGTCCCTCGGATGTTTCTGGATTGGATGGTTTGTTGCCCGGCCGATGTTCCTGCCGCGTAGCCGTGTTCTACTGGCATACGGGGACGAACCTATGATTGACCCGATGGATACCAAAATGGGATGGATCTTCATGATCCTGACTTTCGGGCTTGTGTGGTTTGGCTACAGTTATACGGAAAACAAACATCCCTATACTGTGCCTATTCAGGCGGGTGAAACAAAGATCAAGCCTCTTCCGGTGAAACCTAATCCAATCGCGGTTAAAGTAACGAATGCGAACTACGATGTACCAGGACGCGCTCTTCGCGTGACCATGATGATCACCAACAGTGGAGATGAAGCCGTTAGAATCGGGGAATTCACCACAGCAGGTGTCAGGTTCATCAACAAGGTAGGTCTGAAGTATCTCGATCGTTTCTATCCGAGAGAGCTCGTGGCAACCGGATTATCACTGGCAAACACTACGCCAATTGAACCCGGTGAGACCCGTGAGGTAAGAATGGAAGCAAAGGATGCACTATGGGAAGTACAACGGCTGATGGCCCTTATGGGTGATCCGGAAAGTCGTTTTGGTGGATTGCTGATGACCTGGACTGATTCAGGTGATCGCAACATCAACAGCATACATGGTCCTGTGATTCCGGTCTTTACCAAGCTATAAGGTAAGACAGGCATGACACCGATCCGCCCCCCCGTCATATGACGGGATGGCGGATCGGTTTTTTTAATGAACAAGAAATTATCGGTGTATGCTTATTAACAGATCTGCTTCAATAAGCTTCATCGGGCTAAGTTAAACAACAAATCGTTGTAATACCAAACAGGAGATTCGTCCGTGGTACAGCAAGCAGTGCAGGCAAGCGCTACGGCTTTCATTCTTGTCATAGCGCTTCACACAGGCGTGGCAGGCGCTCATGGAAAAGTGGCGATGGAACAAGACAGTTGCATGCGTCGGGCTGGTGTTAGCATGGTGCATCTGAGCGCGTATCAGCCACAGATTGAGCCAAGTGAGCATTATTGTACGGAAATTCCCAACGGAGGCGAAACATTTCTAGTGATAGATCTTGTAGACCAGGCGTTACGTGATATGCCGGTAGGGATACGGATAGTGAGAGGAACCGGAGAAACGGATAGTGAAACGATCAAAACTATAAAACCGGTTTACCATCCGGACGGAGTGGTCGGAGACAAGGTTTATCTTGAAAAGGGGCAGTATACGATATTCATAAAAGGCGAAGGAGTGCCGCCTGTAGAGTACCAGTATTCGTTACGGGTGCAAATGATTAACTATGCAAATGTATTTCAAAAAGCGATAGGACCTACGATAGCTATGTTAGTACTTACATTTATTGGGTACAAGCTGACAAAAACAAAAAGAGTACAGAATTGGCTGGCTTCCAGGCGTTCCTAGGAAGTAAATGATTTATATCAAAGGAAGCTTGCAATATTTGAATTAGACTAAACATGTAAATAAATGAGTTTAGCGTTTAATTTGCAATTTTATAAAAGGGTTTTAATCATGTTTTTAAAATATATGCGGCCTGTTTTACTCTCCTTAGTGTTAACAGTAGGGTTTTCATTCACAACTCAGGTGCAGGCTCACGGTGGGCTTTCGCTTGCAGATGACATGTGTAAGCTAACAATTGGGCCATTTACTATGCATTTTACCGGTTATCAGCCGGAAAGCTCACAAGAAAAAGAGTTTTGTGAAGACATACCTGCAACAGGCCGTACTGTGGTGGCGCTCGATTATATTGAAGAAGGGCTTCGCCCATTACCAACTGAGGTACGGGTAATTAGGGACACCGGCTCAGAAGAAAATCTGGATAGCATCACAATTCTTCACATGCCGGCTAAAGTCTATAGTAATGGATCAATCAATTTTGAACATAATTTTAATGAACCAGGTAAGTTTGTTGGTTTGGTAACGACAGGTGTAAATCAGGAACATGTCTCACGCTTTCCGTTTTCAGTAGGAGAAGGTACAAGTAGTATGCCCTCCGGTTTGGTTTTTGCTATAGCAGGAGCTCTTGGTGTGGGCGCATTCTTTTTATTTAAGGTGGGTAAAAAACCTAAGGATGGCGCCGCAGCTTAATAAAACACCAGTTGTCACGTAAATTAATTGAACCAGATAAAAAAATTCTGTCAAAGTATACTTAATAGACAGTTGAAGCGTTTAGATACTATAGTCCTGAAAGGGGTCAAGATGGAATCAATGAAATACTCAGTACATGTGCGTGTAATATTAAGTATTGCCTTAGTTATCTCAATGTGGGTGCATGCTGCGCCGGTACTGGCGCATGCACAATTAGTTAAAGCAGAGCCGGCTCGCAGAGCCGCATTAGACAAGGCACCAACACAAGTGCGTCTTTGGTTTAACGAAGAAATTGAGGGGGCGTATACTTCATTGTCGGTTCTTGGAGCCAACAAAAAACCAGTTACAGATGCAAAACCAAAAGTTGTTCCAGATGACCCGAAATCAGTTGTTCTGCCTTTGCCTGATTTAAAGCCCGGAAAATACACAGTTAAATTTCGGGTACTTTCAGTAGATGGCCACATTGTTGATGAGTCTTTCAACTACAAGGTGAAGAACAAGGGTACAGCACAAGGCAAATGATCGAAATCCTAGCGGTATTTGCCCGTTGGCTTCAGATAGCAGCCAACATGTTCTTAATAGGAAGCAGTGTTTTTCTTGCAATTGCTGCATATAGCAGGGCAACTCTTTCAAGTCCATGGATTGTCCGTCTTGAGCGGGCTCTTCCATGGTTAGCAGGTACCTTTGTAATAGGATTGATGGCGGTACTTGCAATTTCTTCAGCACTGGCAACAGGCATCACTGAGCATGCCTGGCAACCGGGGGCTTGGTACGCATTCCTTACAAAAACTCGTACCGGCCATGTATGGATGTGGCGCGAAGGTTTTGCGGTTCTTTCATTAGGGACGGCTCTCTATATCCGGAGCTCATCTTCTGACAGAGCTCAATGGAAATATGTGCTGTGTGCGATATTAGCTATTATAGCCTTGTCAGTGGGATCACTTTCGAGCCATTCTGCAGCAGAAGAAATATCAGTTACGACAATACTTCCATATGTTTTGCATACTGTGCTTGCGGGAGTCTGGTTCGGAGCCTTGCCTGCATTTCTATTAATAATATTTACCAAGAAGGCAGAACAATCAAGTGAAGAGGTTGATCAGTCAGGCATACAAACCCTAAAACGTTTTTCGGTTATGGCAATGCCGGTAATGCTGGGCATAATTGTAACAGGTGTAATTGTTGCAGATAGTATGTTAGACGAGATCTACGGTGCGTTAGTAGCAACAGAATATGGCTGGCTAATTCTTGCCAAGATTTCCCTGCTTATATTGATTCTCATGATCGCTTCACGTGCCCGTTCAGTCTGGCTTCCTTCACTTGCTCAGGGGCAGGCTCTGGCAGCAATTGGTGGGCAAAATTTGCGAAAGTGGGTTCGTATTGAGTTTGTAATTGCTTTTTTATTAGTAATACTTGCAACTATACTTGCTAATACTATTCCGGCAAAACATACTGTCATTGAAGAGTGGCCCTATCCGTTTCGTTTTTCTATTGATGCAACCTGGGAATACCAGTCTGTAAGAACGCAAGTTTGGATCGGAATGAGCTTGCTTTTGCTGGCAGTAGGAGTAGCTATCTTTGGCAAAATAAAAAAATGGGCAATGAAGCAACGGGTTGGTGCTACGGGAGCAGTTGTAGTAAGTGCAATGGCTGTAATGCTGCCGCCTCTTGCCGTTCAGGCATACCCTGAAACCTATCTCAATACTCCGGTTCCATTTGATTCTATTTCAATTACTAACGGATCAGGTTTTTTTGCAGAGAATTGTGTAACCTGTCACGGGTCCCAGGGTAAAGGCAATGGTGTCCTTGCAAAAAGTTTCACCAAGACACCGGCAGATTTGCTTACAGAACCACACACTGAAAGGCATACAGCGGGAGACTTCTTCAACTGGCTGAGCAAGGGCATACCGGATACAGGTATGCCTGGCTTTGAAGATAAGCTTGATGAAGAAGGTCGTTGGGATGTGGTAAATTATATTCATGCCATGTCTCGTGGCTATCAGGCGCGTCTCATGAGTCCTAAAGTCGTTCCTGATCAACCTTCTCAGGGCCCACCTAATTTTTCTTATTCCGCACATGATGAATCAAGCGGCATACTTCAAGATTTTTGGTACAAGAAAGCGGTCTTATTGGTTTTATTTTCGTGGCCAGAATCAAGAGCGCGACTTGATCAACTGCGAATGGCCTACGATAAGCTGGGCAGCGGTAATGCAGAAGTACTGGCTATTCCTATGCACGACCTTGATTCACAAAGTCTGGCAGAAATTACAGCAGATGTTCCTTTTCCGGTTGTAACACAAGGCGCAAAGGAAATTACACAAAGTTACATTTTATATCGTAGGACACTTGGGCGGCCGGATCTTCTTGGAGACGGGTCTGTCCCTGACCATTTAGAGTTTTTAATAGATCGTTTCGGGTATTTACGGGCGCGCTGGATTCCTGTGGCTGACGGAGACGGCTGGACAAATATGAACTTATTGATGAAGCAAATTGTACAACTAAAGCGTGAAAAAGAAATCCTGCCGCCACCAGACGATCATGTACATTGAGTAATCGTACAGATTTATGTCCGATTCAATTGTTTAGGAAAAAAATGAATAAATCGAGAATTGTTTTTCTAGTGTTTATTTCGTTAATATTGTCGCCACAAGCCTGGTCTCATACTGACGAGTATTTTGATTCAGTCGCTGCACCTCATGGCGGGCAAATGCGTATGGCCGGACCCTATCATATGGAAATTATAACCAAGGACAAAGAGATTGTTCTATATATAACAGATCATGCAAATACCAAAATTAGTATTGACGGGGGAATAAGCAAAGCAATTTTTCAAACCGGCAAAACTAAAATAACAGTCAAATTACAACCTGCAGGTGCTAATGTATTCAAGGGAACAGGTGATTTCATAGTTACTCCTGAAACAAAGGTTGTGGTTTTTATCAAGCTACCCGAGCAGGAGGCGCAGGCTGCTCGTTTTGCTCCGCTTAAGCCGGCAGAAAAAAGTAAGCAATCAAAAGAACAGTCAGACAGTCATACTGATTTTCACGATCAGCACGGTGATGATCACAGCGATCACCATAAAATGCACCAGCATGGTGATGATTACGGTGGTCATCATTAAACTTACAAGCCGTAGAGAAACAGGTCTACAAAGTTAAAAAAGTAAACTCGCTAAATGTTCTAACAAAATGCCACAACTACCCAGAGTTTATTAATGCAGACATTGTATTAAAGTATTGCTTTGTTACTTAATGCGGCTTGCCGGCCCCTTTGTACACTTATACCCATTAATATCAATAGGCCGATAATAAAATAACTGCCAGTAATTAACATCGCAAGGCGATGATCGCCGTGCGATATCCAGCTTACCAGCCCATATGTTATTGGGCCAATTATCGAAGACAGTTTAACTGCCAGCCCCCAAAGTCCAAAAAACTCTGCACGTCGTAGTAATGGACTAAAATATCCAACTAATGCACGGCCCGCAGACTGCGATGCCCCTAAACACAACCCGGCAATGTTAGCGGCAACCCAGAACATAGTGCGATCTTGTGCTCCCCAAGCGAGTAAGACCATTATTATCCAACCAATGAGGGTTAGTGCGATAGTTGGGATGTGACCAATTTTATCCTGAATATTACCAAATACGAATGCTCCCAGTGCCGCGGTAACATTTACTAAAACTACAAGCAAAATGGTGTCGCTATGATCAAAACTCATTACTTGCTGTGCATAAATTGCTGCGATCACGACTACAGTTTGGATGCCCGCCTGATAGAATATCAGGCAGATCAGAAAGCGTGTTAAATCACGAAAGTTACGTACTTGTTTAATTGTGTTACCTAATCGAGAAAACACCTCACTTACTACACTATGGCTGTGTAAAAGTGGTTGTGGTTGTGCCCGCTCTTTCAAATAAAGAAATGTCGGAATACAGGAAATAACAAATAAAAAAGCGGTTATTAGCAGGGTTACTGGTACGAATTGTTCAGACTGCTGTCCTTGTTCTTGTGCCCAGAGTACATAAGCTAATGAACAACCTAAACTTACTATGCCGCCAATATACCCAAGGCTCCAACCCCAGCCCGATATTTTTCCAAGTGAGTTACTTTTTGCAATCTCGGGTAGAAAAGCAGCGATTAGATTTTCACCGCTACCAAAGAAGAAATTAGCAAGAATTACAAGAAATATCGCTAACCATAAATCTCCCGGACCTACAAAGGAAAGTAGTAAAGTGAAGAAAATACATCCTATAGTAGTGAAAAACAACAGACGCTTTTTAGCAGCGTAGACGTCGGCATATATACCTAAAATTGGTGCAGTTATAATAATGAGCGCATATGAAACCGCAAGCGTAGCTGTCCAGGCAAATGTCCCCCAATCCTGATCACGAGCCACCACGCTGACAAAATAAGCATTGAATATTGTTGTAATGACAACAGTGGTATAGCCGGAGTTTGCAAAATCGAACATTGCCCATGACCAGACTTCTCGTCGGCTTACATTTGCGGCAAGATGTGTGGGTTTGTCTTTTGAAGTCACTGGCTAATAAAATCTGGCTCTGTGTTAATCTGTTATTAGTATAAATATTGACTGCTAATTAAGGTGCTCAGTTGTATTTATTACAATAAAAAGCTTCCCGAACTAATGCACTTCCTTCATAAGTCGTTCGGTATATGCGATAGCAAGGGCAGATAAAACAAAAGTCAGGTGTATGACAGTTTGCCATAGTAATTGCTTGGTATCGTACTGTGCAGCGTTGATAAAAGTCTTTAGTAAGTGTATCGAGGAAATTCCAATGATTGCTGTAGCAAGCTTGACTTTTAAGACACCGGCATTCGCGTGAGATAACCATTCTGGCTGGTCCGGATGATTTTCAAGTGCTAGTCGGGACACAAATGTCTCCCAGCCGCCGACAATTACCATCACTAACAGATTGGAAATCATCACCACATCGATTAGTCCCAGCACGATTAGCATTAACTGGGTTTCTGTTACATCACTTACTGCCATTTGTTCGAATAGATGCACAAGTTCGCGCCAGAACTCCCAGACATAAAGCCCCTGCGCTCCAATCAGGCCAATATAGAGTGGTGCTTGCAACCAGCGGCTCATGAAAATCCAGCGCGGGAGTGGTCGTAGTCTGCTGGCCTGTATTTTTGATGTATGTTCCGTCGCACTCATTTTTGTTTCCTTTCAAAGGTAATATGATTCGAAAATTTATATGTTATTAATTCGTTTGTTTTAAAGCTTCAGATCGCCAAATATTTGCCGTAATAACCATTATCGGATCAATAGATCTGGTGTCAGGCAAATACGCAGGCTTCATATGAAGGGAAGAATAAAAGGCGCTATTGTATGTTAACGCCACACAGTTTTTCGATTCATGTTTTGGGTGCCTGAGACAAATGTAGCAATATAATATGTATTAATGAGAGGCTGGGCCATGAATTTAAATATGGGAAATCAAATATTTGAGGACGTTAGAATACCATTATTATGGGGCAAGCGAGCAATCTTAGAAGACAAAACAGGCCGAATCTCGATTATATTACTTGACGGCAATAAAGCGGTTTTGGAGGTTTCGAGGAACGAGCCTACCTCAAACATTCAATATGAATCCATAGAAAATGGTTTTATTGTGATTCACAATGGACAGGAAGTCTATAGCTTTGATAAGGAGAGGCGCGTCATAACCGGGCATTCACAAAAACTTCCCGAGTGCGAAATTCGTGGTGGCGGTATTCGGATAGGAAATAATGTTCTTTCCAGGAGCAAGGCTATAGGATTTGGTGTGGGTGTTGAAGTATACGAACAAAGAATTGTAATGGGAAACAGTCTTCCCGAGGGATTAGCCAGGTTGGTTGCATAAAACTCTATATCTGGAATCCATATAAGAAGGGCTTAAGCTGTAATTTTCCAAGTCATTCTTTCTGATTTGTAGCTAGTTCTATGCCACTTTGGACTCTGATTCGTCCCAAAGCTCCTGAGGTTTTTTGTTTTCTACTTTCATATTTATCTGTTCAAATTTTAAAAGCGGAGTATTTCCTGATGGCCTGATCGGGTTAATAACCATCTTTACGATAGTCATATGATCATAATCTATAGCTAAAGCATGACCCTCGCCCTGTGGATCATTTTTTAATCTGTCTCCAATTAAAATTCGGAATATCTTTTCTTCAGAATAACCAATTTGTTGCACACCATCATTTTCCCAACGAGAAAGTGTTTCAGGTCTTACGCTTATGGTTTTAGCAAAGTCTTTAGCAGATAACCCCGCTGCTTTACGAAGAAATTTAATTTCTGATCCATTCAGTTTGGTGGGAAGCATAACTCTGGCGACAGAAGCAGCTGCAACAAGTCCTTTGGCATCAGGAATAGTGATGACCTCTCCTTTACATACGTAGCAAGCTATTTTAATTGCGCTACTATTAATTCCAATGCGCATACCATGGAGGTTTTCTACATGATAGGGCACGGTATACATCTTTACATGCATGGAGCCACATTTTGGGCAATTACCTGAATTTAATTCCTGGTCCAAATTTTTATACTTGATTATAAATCAAGTATAAAAATAAGGAAAATTTTAAAATCATCACTAATTTTGTTGTCTGTATCGTAGATAGTGCGCTAAGTATTAATATTATATTATTGATTATTACACATGTATCATTTCTAATATATTTGATAATAATATACATATCAAAAGATTATATTAGAACAAAAAATATTGATATGATTAAGAATCAAGAAAATGTAATGACGGCGCTTGTTTAATTCTCGGCGTGTCTTTAGGCGCCAATAGTAAATTGAGGATTGATTGTTCTGAATTGTTACGAGGTAAATTGAGCGGCTTCTGAAGTAATTTTATATTGGTAGAGCTAAGATAGTTAGTTTTATCAGGGTTTAGTAATTTAGACTTCAATTGCAGAGAGCTCAGATTCTAAAAAATACATATTTCCAAGCTCTCCAAGAGCAGTATGTTGTTCTGTTTGAATAAGGTATTCAAATTCTCCTGATTTCTCAATATATTTTGGTTCTTCAGTAATACGTCCCAGCAGGCTTGGTGAAAAAGCAGAATTTACACTAACTCTTTGTCCCACTTTAAATTTTGTTTCGCTCATTTCATATCCTATTCATTAGATGTAACAAAATTTTAATTGTTACTAAAGATGTTCTAAAAAAGATTTCCGACATGATATACCTTATTTCTAATAAGCAACATCAGATACAGAGACACCCGGAAGTTCTTAACGGTAAATAGATTACATCTGTACACTTGATAAGCGTTCGATAAATTAGATAGTTTTTATTTATGATATATTGAGCGATATGAAGTTTACGGCTATTTTTTTAGTTTTATTCCTGACTGGTTGCATGTCAATGCAAAACTTAAGAAAATCGTGGGAAGGAGAGTCAATTGATAAAGTCACCGCCGCATGGGGCGAAGCAAGCTCAGAAGTTTCCAATGACATTGGCGGGATTACTTACACCTGGGTCTCTAGTGCTCCCAGCAAGTATGGCCGCCGGAAGTGTAAAAGAACCCTTGTTTCTGATACATCAGGAAAGGTAATTAAAGGAACCTATAGTGGTTGTCCTTATTTTTATTTTGTTGACAACTACTAGCAATGTTTTGGATTAGCACCGACAAGAAGTTTTGGTTAGCCGGGTCGGTGAAACTCAATAACGTTGCCATCAGGATCACGAATAAAGAAAAATACCGTACCATCAGGAAGCTCTACTGTTTCAGTGATGGGTATGCCGGCTTCCTTTAAATGTAGCTCGACAGCTTTTTTATCAGTAATTTCTAAAGCAATGTGAGTAAATCCTGTGTGCTTTTCGGGTACGTCCATCAGCACATTACCTGGTGACGCATCATTTGAAGCATTTAGTATGAAGTTGATATTTATACCTGTAGGGTGTTCCATTATCGCAACCGGTTCAGGACCTATCGGCCCTGCTATAAAGTTAAACCCCAGTTTTTCGTAGAAGGATTTCGCGCGCTCCAGGCTCCGGACACGTAACCCAACATGGTTGATTCTGCTAATCTGATCCATAGAGTGGTCCTATATTCAATTATTACGGTTTTTGTTAATCAGCTAATCTAGCGTCATGGATATAGTTAGGCACAAAACGCCAGATTATTGTTTGTTGCTTAATAGTTTCTCACAGAAATTTGAAGATCGTATGCTTAAAATCAAAGCTATTAACATTTTTATTTAGAAATCTACGGATCTTGCGTGCAATGTCAGCCCCGTCCTCTTCTAAAGCAAAATGACCGGTATTGTATAAATGGATTTCAACATTAGTAAGGTCACGCTTGTACGGGTGAGCTCCTTCAACCGGAAAGATCTCATCCTTTTTACCCCATACAATTAAGGTTGGCGGTTGATGTTTACGGAAATAGGCCTGCCACTCAGGATATAGCGGGGGGTTGCTGCCGTAATCATAAAACATCTGTAGCTGAATCTCCTGATTTCCAGGTCGGTCCAGCAATACTTGATCCATATTGATGGCGTCATGGCCGATTCTGGTTTGATCGCGGACCCCGTTTGTGTATTGCCATGTAGTAGCGCCTTTAGTAAGCAAAAAACGAAGTGCATCTTCATTGGACATGTCGGGTTGTTTATAGGCCTTTTTTACATTAGCCCACCATGGGTTATCCAGTCCAACATTTACAGCCTTGCGATTTTTCCAATAGGCCTTAATTGGCTCCCAGAAATTATTATCTATACCTTCATCATAAGCATTCCCATTTTGGATAATCAGGGACTGAATACGCTCCGGGTGATTAGCTGCAACCCTGAACCAATAGGCGCCCCGTAATCCATAACATAAAGTGAATATTTTTCTAACTCAAGTTTTGTAATTAATTGTTCTATAATTGCGGCCATATGATCAAAGGTATATTCAAATTCACTAACCAAAGGCATAGGGCTATTCCCATAGCCCGGATAATCAGGTGCGATCACATGATAATCATCAGCCAGCTCGGGTATAAGTGTTCTGAACATGTGTGATGAGGTCGGAAACCCATGTAGTAAAATCAAAGTAGGTTTATTTTTGTCACCCGCTTCACGATAGTAGATATTTAAGCCCTCAATATTTACAGTGCGATGAAAGATAACATCATCATTTTTGTTGTGAGCAAGCGTATTACCAGAGACAAACAACACCGCAAGAAATAATAGAAAATTAATTAATTTAATCATATTTTCCTTTGTGTAAAAGTATGCTTTTGTATTCATAATTTTTCTCCTTGATAGATAATTAATGTTTTAACTTATTATGCGCTTACTTGTTCACTTCTTAGCTTAGCAGTTTCCTGCCCGGCAAAGGGCTGTATACCGTGTTGCAATAAAAATAAATGTGTAAAAACTAAGGGAAAGTAAAGAACTAAAGATTGCTAGAGCAAGCATTTTTATCTCCTAATATTGTTAATAAAGATTTTTGATTTACATTCGGACATTACTTTTTGATTACATAGTTCTTGAAATTTTCAAATGAATTTTTCTGGGTAGCCGTAACTCAGGGTTTATGCGCTTATTTTTAACCGGAGCAGCATTGTGTTGCGTTTGGTATAGTCTGGCTTCGCCCAAATGGCCGTGACTATAAATAAAATATTTTTTTGGCTTGTCAGTTATTTTTCCCCCATGAATATTAAATATGGAGCCATACAATCCCGGGGTTACCCAATAGGCGCCCTTGCCGTAATTGCCTTCGTAATAGCCTGAATCAGTTTTAGGGGCTATATTTGTTTGTTCGGCCGCATTGACAGATAATGGTGATAGGGCAACCAGAGAACTAAAGAACAACAGATGAACCAATTTAAAATAGGCCAATCTACTTCCAGGCTTGCCATTTCCTGTAATTACAATTTGAATTTTTCTTGTGTTACTCATGATTACCTCCTTTGTGGTTGTATAAAAAGCCATAATACTAAAATGTACGTTCTGTAACTGGGTAAAAAAATATCTAGTTTTTTACTACCAATAACGCAGCATCTGCAATTTTGCGTAATTCACTTTTTCTGGTTTCATTTTTTCCAACGTTCACTAAACCAAAAAGAAAACAAGTTAGATAACTGGCCAGAACCTCACAATTCTTGTCACGACTAATCTCGTCATTTTCTTGGGCCGCTTTCAGGCAATTATAAAAAGATACTTTATTTAAATTCGAAAGTAGCGATATAATTTTTAGGTTAATTTTTTCACTTAGCGTCTCTTTTTCAGTAACAGAGTTAATTAAAAGGCATCCTTTACAAGTTCCGGAAGCAGCATAGGCAACTCTGTTATCAAAAAAAGCTTCAATATTACTTAATCCCAAAGGTTCCTTAGTTAGAATGTCGCCAAGCTCTTTAATAGATTTATTAACGTATTCATCTATACATAAAAGAAACAGTTTTTCTTTATCACCAAATTCATTGTACAAGCTATGTTTGTTTAGCCCGGTTCTGGCCACTATTTCATTTATCGAGGTGGCCTCAAAGCCCTTTTCCCAGAATAACTCTGTAATTTTTGCTAATACCTCTTCACGATCATATTCTTTTGGTCTGCTCATAGTTATATTTTATCCTTGGGAATTATTATAGACCGATCGTTCTATTATGTCAAGGAATTTAATATAAATCGTTTTACTGAGAGCAAAGGAAGTTATAACAGATTGATTATAAACCATTTGATATAAAAAGGGCTATAAGCTCAAATCGTAAATTCTATTATGCGACAATATGTCACTACCGAAAAGTCTTGTGACAAAGTAATATCATCTAACCGATATACAGACTCTGATCGGTAAAGCAAGCTCCACGTGAAGCTACGGGTGATTGGGCTGCTCGGCCTCCTTCCACAAGTGACTCAATCTCCGTTAGCAACACATTAACCTGCGGGTTTCATACTCCTCTGGTTTTTTGATACCTTCCTGCGACAAAAAAATCATAAGCACCTGATATTATGACAATATATCTGTTAATAGGTTTTCTGACTAAATAATACAAACAAAAGGGCCGATAACATAAGGAGTCAATTGCTGTTATTAAAAATGAGCCAACAAAGTTATCTGTTAAGTTATAGGTACTCAAATGAATAATGATTCAGTCAAAGTATCATGGATCTTTGTCGCGATGTTTATGTGGATAACCCTTTTAGGGTTTATTCCTAATTTCTTTCCGGGGGAACCAATCTTTCTGGAAACTTATACGGCACTCAAGTTCATTCATCTTATAACGGCCATTTGTTTTATTGTTGTTACCCGGTTAGATGAGAATGCAAGAATTCAATCCATGCTAAGGTTTGGATTGGTCTATTTATTGATCAGTGGGATTGGATTTATGGGGATGAACATAGAAATAGGTGAACAATGGGAGGCCGTTATCCGGCTCAATTTAGTAAACTATGTACAGTTCAGCCTGGGGGGTTGCTCTTTCTGCTATCGGCATGATCCTGAACAGACGCCTACTCCTGGCTGGTTCAGCATTGGTTGCCGCATAACAGCCATATTTGCCACTAAATTATCAGATATTATTAGATATAAGTACTATGGAAGATGGAATTTATGGATCACAGTACACAAAGACTATTGGTGGGTAGTAACTGAAGGAAATATCTTGGTTCCCGGTTGAGTGGTATGGATGGGATGAGCGCAGGGAATAGAAAAATTAACATACCTTATCTATTATTTGGTTCTTGTTTTTTTAAATACTCTTATCCACATTCCCACATAGTCTTTGATGTCGTCTAATGCACCGGCGGCAAGGTTATCCTGGGATACGAAAGCGTCTTGTAAAACATTTTCTATATTAGCTATAATTTCTTTGACACGAGGTGTGACTGTGTCATTTTCTTCACCCATGCACCAAATGACTGTCTCGTAACGGTGCTTTTCTTCCAAATGTTTTTTAAATTCCTCAGACGCCATTTCAACACGTCCCTGTCTCGGCCAATAATGTGTTCCTAGCATTTGTGCCGCACTAAAGATTTCATTAATTATTTTATCAAGTTCATCAAAGGGTTCTATGGCGGAAGGCCCAAATACCGCTTTTACTCGGTAACGCATCGACTTGATTTGTGAGAATAACATTTCTCTTTTTTGGTATCGTTCAATTACTATGTAAGCCCGATCAAGTAAAAGAGAATCTTCTTTAAGTTCTTTTTCTTCACGTTTGCGTGTGTTGCCATCACCAACAAATGAGCCAGGGTTGCGAATTTGTTTAATAACATCTTCTGCTTCATAAAACATAGCAAGTACAGATTCTGCAAGCTCAATACGGCGTTTACCAACAAATTCTCTTCTCCAGGCAGATACACCTGTTATAAAGGTTAGTGCGGCTATTAATACAGCGACGGAGCTTATGAAGTCTAGCATTTGAAATTTCCAAGTCTAGTTAAGTAGAGTAATGCAATTACAGAGCCTGATTATAACGGGCACAATTATTAATATAGTGTAATCAATCACAGCTATTAGGTAAAGAAATTTAATCGTGGTGGGAAAATGTATTGATATTAAAATAATAAACACCAATACAGTGGGAAGAAATTATAATATAAAGTAAAAAAATATTATATAAGTGGGAAATAAATGATAGCGGTTATGATGCAGGTATGGTTTAGTGTTGTTAGGATTAAAAACAGTATTTTGATGGCGGCTTTATACCAATAGCGGGCGCCCGGGGAGGACTATTATCTGCTTGCGTAACTCTATAAATTAAAATGGCCGGGCATTTCTACCTGGCCATTTGTTTAGATTGGTGCTGTTGGAGGGAATCGAACCTCCGACCTACTGATTACGAATCAGTTGCTCTACCAACTGAGCTACAACAGCAAGAAGCATAAAGATCAAAGATTATAGAGGTTTGGAATACGGTCAGCAAATTGAAACCGAATACAACTTACAGAGAAAGATATTCAGCATGAGCTCTAATCCTATTCAAAGCAAATATGCGCTATAACCGTTTTATAAGTTTCAATGTATAAATGGCGCCTGTACGTTTTTACATAATTTTCTTTAATTTCGGCTAAAATCGTTAAACGTGTAGACATTCTTGCAAAAATACGTCAGAATCGTTTAATGAAGTCAGGAGCTTTGGCAGCAAAAAATATTTTAGTCTTGCACGGGCCCAATCTTAATCTTCTGGGTAACCGAGAGCCAGAGATATATGGAAATGAGACGTTAGAAGAAATTAACGGAAATTTAAGTAAGTTAGCGAAAGAAGCTGAAGTTGGTCTGGTTAGTTTTCAGAGTAATAGTGAAGCAGAATTAATAAGTCGCATCCAGCAGGCTATTGGGGACGAAACTGACTTTATCATCATTAATCCTGCTGCATTTACACACACTAGTGTTGCTTTGCGTGATGCATTGTCGGCAGCGCGCCTGCCATTTATTGAAGTTCATCTTACAAATATCTTTGCACGTGAAACATTTCGTCGCGAATCGTATTTTTCTTCTCTTGCATTGGGTGTTATTAGTGGTTTGGGTGCCAGAAGCTATTACTTGGCACTCGAGTATGCAATACATATTCGTTAATTGGGGCCCTATATACTTGTATTAAAATAGAAATCATCTGGCTCATAAAGCCAAGTTGGGTAACATTGAAACAAATATGGAAGTTACACGCTTTAAAACACTTAAAAGTGTAAAAATATATTTCGGGTCAAATGCCATAAATAGAATACTGCCCCGGGAGGGCTATTATGGATCTAAGAAAGCTTAAGAAATTAATTGATTTAGTTGAAGAGTCAAGTATCTCCGAGTTAGAAATCACTGAAGGAGAGGAAAGGGTCCGTATCAGTAAATCAGGGGCAGGAGCCGGAATACCGGTTCAGGTTAACGCACCGGCAGTTGCAGCGCCAACTGTAGCCTCAGTGCCAGAAACCAAGATTTTGAGCAAAATTGAAGAGGAACTGCCGGCCGGCCATATAGTTAAATCTCCTATGGTCGGAACTTTCTATCGTACGTCTGCACCCGGGAGTGATCCATTTGTAGAAGTGGGGCAAACGGTTAAAGTAGGAGAAACTTTGTGCATTATTGAGGCGATGAAACTTCTTAACGAAATTGAAGCTGATAAGGATGGCATTATCAAAGCAATTTTGATTGAGAATGGTCAGCCGGTTGAATACGGTGAGGCATTATTCGTTATTGAATGATGTTTACTTGATAATTTCTTTGGGGGTTACCGAGTTGAAGGGCAATTCATACCCTCGTCATTCAGAATAGGGTTTACCTAAACAGATATGTTTGAAAAAATACTTATAGCCAATCGGGGCGAGATTGCTTTGCGAATTCAGCGTGCCTGCCGGGAGATGGGCATCAAAACAGTTGCAGTACATTCTGAAGCAGATACTGAAGCAAAATACGTAAAACTAGCAGACGAGTCAGTTTGTATTGGGCCGGCACCATCTAATCAGAGTTATCTTAATATTCCTGCAATTATAAGCGCAGCAGAGGTAACAGATTCTGAAGCAATTCATCCGGGATACGGGTTTCTTGCAGAGAATGCTGATTTTGCTGAACGGGTGGAAAAAAGTGGATTTGTTTTTATCGGCCCCCGCCCTGAAACTATTCGACTTATGGGGGATAAGGTTAATGCTAAAAACGCCATGAAAAAAGCCGGAGTACCTTGTGTTCCGGGTTCTGATGGCGCCTTGCCTGAGTCCCCTGAGGAAATAAAAGGAATAGTTCGTGCCATTGGTTATCCGGTAATCATTAAAGCATCTGGTGGAGGGGGTGGACGTGGAATGCGGGTGGTGCACACTGAAGCGGCATTATCTAATGCAGTAATCATGACTCGAAATGAAGCACAGGCTGCTTTTGGTAATCCCATGCTGTATGCAGAAAAGTTTATGGAAAACCCACGGCACATCGAGTTCCAGGTTTTAGTTGATGAGCATAAAAACGCTATCTATTTAGGAGAAAGGGATTGTTCGGTACAGAGACGTAATCAGAAAATTATTGAGGAAGCACCGGCACCCGATCTTCATCCCAGAATGCGGGATAAAATAGGTTCTCGTTGTGCCGATGCCTGTCGTCGCATTGGGTATCGAGGCGTAGGTACCTTTGAATTCTTGTTTGAGAAAAAAGAATTTTATTTCATTGAAATGAATACGCGTCTGCAGGTAGAGCACCCTATCACTGAAGCAGTTACCGGAATTGATTTGGTACAACAACAAATTCGTGTTGCAGCAGGTGAAAAACTAAATATTCGACAGAAAGATATTGTGCCAAAAGGGCATGCGATAGAGTGTCGCATTAATGCCGAAGATCCTTATAAGCTTATTCCATCTGCCGGCCGAATTACTCAGTATCATGCGCCGGGTGGCCCTGGTATACGGGTTGATTCTCATGTTTATCATAATTATACGGTACCGCCTTATTATGATTCTTTAATAGGCAAAGTAATTGCCTATGGTGATAATCGAGACCAGGCTATTGCACGTATGCGAATTGCATTATCAGAAATGGTGGTTGAAGGGATTATGACCAACATTCCGTTACATCTTGATTTATTGCATGACTCGGCATTTTTGCGTGGCGGTTCTACCATCCATTATCTCGAACAAATGCTGGCGCAACACAACAAGCAAGGGTAAAAAGTCATTGCATTTGTAACATTTACCTGGTCTGCTGTTACAAACAAAATAAACGCAATAAAGAATACATATGATATGTTAAGTAAGTATGGTTTAGTTAAACTGAATTTATCCATGCTTTAGTATGTATTGGACAGCGCTCATCATTGAAACTGGCGCCGCTCATACCGAAGCATTGAGTAACTTATTAATTGAACTAGGCGCTTTGTCAGTAGATATTCACGATGCCGCTACTGGAACGCAGCATGAGCAATCATTATTTGAGCAGGTTAATGATTTACCAAAAACAATTTGGTCTAACGTAGAAATAACCGCTCTCTTTGAAGAAGCTGTGGATGTAACGGCAATCATGCAAACGGCAGCACAAAGTTCTCAATTGCCTTGTTTGCCCGTCTACAGGATTAAGAAAGTTGAAGATCAGGACTGGGTGCGTCTCACTCAGTCACAATTCGGACCCATTAAAATATCATCAAGGTTATGGATAGTCCCTAGTTGGCATCAAGTACCTGACCCTGCAGCCACTAATCTTATGCTTGACCCGGGGCTGGCTTTTGGTACTGGCAGTCACCCAACTACCAAATTATGTCTTGCTTGGCTTGACGAAAATTTACAAGGCGGCGAACAAGTGCTCGATTACGGTTGTGGATCCGGCATACTAGCTATTGCTGCACTAAAACTGGGGGCGGGTCGTGTGGTTGGGGTTGATATAGATCCTCATGCAGTTGAATCAAGTATCAAGAACGCTGCACAAAATCAATGTGATCAAAATAAAGCAGAGTTTTATTTGGCTGATTATATGTCTAAAGCAGATCAGACAATGTATGGGTGGGCAGATGTAGTTGTTGCGAATATACTTGCCAATCCTCTGATCTTACTTACTCCCTTACTGATGCGTGCTAGTAGAAATAATGGGAGTATTGTACTTTCTGGCATACTAACGGAACAGGTAAAAGAAGTTGAACAGGCCTATCAGCAATGGTTCAAGATGCATCTTGCAAGAGAACAGGGGGGGGTGGGCATTACTGATAGGAATAAGAAAGTAAAAATATTGGAAAATTAATATATGGCGTTGGTAACTCGCTGTCCTAATTGTGCTTCTGTTTTTAAAGTGACTCCACAGCATTTGCAGATGCAAGAGGGTAACGTACGCTGCGGACATTGCTTACAGGTTTTTAATAGTTTTGCTGATCTGGCTACGTTACAGGAGTTAGACGTCGATAAATCCTTAGAGCTATCAATTGAGAGTGAAGAAGAAAAAAAAGATACACAAAATGAGGTGTTGGCTGCAGAAGTATCGGCCGTGACAAAAACAGAAGAGCATGAGTCCTACGCTTTTGACGCTATTCAGTCACCCAGGATTTCGCGTGTATGGGGTTTTATTAATATATTTCTTTTGGGTGCCCTGGCGGGACAGGCTATCTATTTATATCGTGCAGAGCTTGCTGTTTTCGCACCTTCAGCCAGGCCGTATCTGGAACAATATTGTGAGGTTTTAAATTGTAAAATACCAGTATCGCAACAAACAGAATTATTGAGTATTGAATCATCTGATATGCAGAAGGGAACAGCACAACAACAAGGCATTACTACGCTAACAGTAATGATACGTAATCAAGCAACTTTTCCTCAGGTATTTCCTTCACTTGAACTCACTCTCACCGATACCCGGGACCGAGCCCTTGCAAGCCGTATTTTTACCCCCGGCGAGTATCTTGAAGAAAACAGGCACCTTTCAGACACTATTGAGCCCGATAAAGAAATTAGTGTAACGCTAAAAATTGATAGCGGTGATTTAAATGCGGCCGGATACCGGTTGCTTTTGCTTTACCCTTAGTCCCCTAGTACAATGCTTATTAATTATCAAGATACGTATATCCGAGCCGATATTGGTATTCACAATAAACTAATTAATTATTGGTCAGTACTTAATAGACGGCTGAATTAGATAAAAAGCCTGTCAAATCAAGTATCGGCTTTCTTAACAGCATGACAACCAAAGCCTTAGTCGAAATCAAAGATTTAAATTTTTCCTACGACGAACGTGCCATTCTTAAAGGAATAAATATGACCATGCCACGCGGCAAGGTTATAGGTATTATGGGAGGCAGTGGTTGTGGCAAGACTACTTTGTTACGTTTGATCGGGGGCACGGTAACTCCGTCTTCAGGTTACGTTAAAGTTGACAATCAAATAGTGCATGAACTGGGCAGAAATAAGTTGTTCTCACTACGTAGAAAAATGAGTATGTTGTTCCAGTTTGGCGCATTATTTACAGACTTATCAGTATTTGACAATGTAGCATTCCAGATGAGAGAGCATACTGATTTACCGGAGTCTGTAATTCGTGATCTTGTGTTTATGAAGCTACATGCAGTCGGTTTGCGCGGCGCACATAATTTGATGCCGGGAGAACTCTCCGGCGGTATGGCTCGTCGGGTAGCCTTGGCTCGCTCGATTGCACTTGATCCAATGCTTGTAATGTACGATGAGCCATTTGCGGGACTCGACCCTATTTCTCTGAGTATCATTGGGAATCTGATTCGGCGCCTTACGGAGGCGCTAGGAATGACATCAATTTTGGTAACGCACGATGTGCATGAGTCGTTGAAAATTGTAGACTATGTTTATTTTATTTCTGAGGGAGTAATAGCTGCACATGGCACACCGTCAGAAGTGAGAGAATCAGTTTCACCTTTTGTACATCAGTTTATTCATAGCGAGGTAGATGGTCCGGTTCCATTTCATTATCCTGCAGAAAAATATGCAACCGATTTAAATATGGAGAATAGGCTTGCCTAGGCGAATTGTCATTGGCATCCGAGGTGTCGGTCATCGAGTGATCGACAGTGTATGGCGGCTGGGTTATGCCGCCCGTTTTTTTAGTTTGGTACTGCTGAAATCGGGTACCAGCATACGGCGTTTTGGCCTGATCATTCGTGAGCTTTATTTTACCGGTGTACTAACGATGATCATAATACTGGTGTCCGGGCTGTTTGTTGGGATGGTCCTTGGTTTACAAGGATATGAAACATTGCAGAAATATGGTGCGGAAACGGCTGTAGGAACATTAGTAGCGTTATCATTGGTTCGTGAGCTGGGACCGGTTGTGGCTGCATTATTGTTTGCCAGCCGTGCAGGTTCTGCTATTACAGCTGAGATTGGATTAATGAAAGCCACAGAGCAGCTGGAGGCGATGGGGATGATGGCTGTAGACCCGATCGCAAGGGTTGTTGCGCCGCGATTTTGGGCCGGAGTAATTTCGATGCCGCTCTTGGTGGCAATGTTCTCTGCAATGGGAATATTTGGCGGGTATTTAGTAGCAGTGGTACTTATCGGTGTGGATGAAGGTTCGTTCTGGTCACAAATGCAGAGTGTGGTGGATTTTAGGTTTGATATTGTCAACGGCATTATTAAGACTTGCGTTTTTGGTGTGGCTATCACAGCAATTGCTGTTTTTGAGGGTTATGATGCGCAGCCAACAGCGGAAGGGGTATCCGGCGCTACTACTCGCACTGTAGTAACTTCAGCGCTTGTGATATTAGGATTAGATTTTGTCTTGACCTCATTTATGTTTAGAGGAGTAGGCTGATGCAGCGAGCAACAATGGATTTATGGGTAGGCTTATTTGTTATTGCAGGGATTGGCGCATTATTAATATTAGCGTTGAAAGTAGGAAACTTGGGTACCTATAGTGAGGAAAAAAGCTATACCCTGGTTGGAAGTTTTGAGAATATTGGCGGCCTGAAAATCAGGGCACCTGTAAAAAGTGCCGGTGTAGTAGTTGGGCGTGTGATGGATATTCAGTTTAGTACTAAAACGTTTGATGCTGCAGTAACTATGAATATAGATGACCGCTATCAATTCCCCAAGGATACTTTTGCCAGTATTCTTACTTCTGGATTACTGGGAGAGCAGTACGTTGGTCTGGCTGCAGGTGGAGATGAGGGTATGTTAAAGAGTGGCGACAAGATCATGAAAACTAATTCAGCGCTAGTGCTGGAAGATATGATTGGACAGTTCTTATTTGATAAAGCATCAGAGGATGATGGAGATGATAGTAGTAAATTCTGAATTTAGCTGTGTTGTTACCCTACATCTGATCCGGGTTTTTTGAATAAAAGTAATTAATAATAGTGAGAGAATTTATGAAGAAGATAAAATTTAGTATTGTAGTATTGTTATCTACATTGTTATTGACACCTGTCACATGGGCGGTTGAAACTAGGCCTGATACTTTGGTGGAAAAAACTGCGCAAGAAGTCCTTGCAATTATCAAGCGAGACAAGGACATTCGATCTGGTAATAAAGCAAAGATTCTTAATCTGGTGAAATCCAAAATATTGCCACATTTCAATTTTACCCGCATGACGCGGCTTGCTATGGGTAAGAATTGGTCTAAGGCTTCACCACAGCAGAAAAAGAAGCTGGAGGAAGAATTCCGTACGTTACTTGTGCGTACTTACTATAAAGCTCTGGCAGTTTATAGCGATCATACAATAAAGGTATCACCGGTTAAAAATATGGCAGGAAAAACTGATACCACGGTAAAAACGAAGATAATACGATCCCATGGTCAGCCCGTATCTATTGATTACAGTATGGAAAAAATTAATAATGCCTGGAAAGTGTACGATATAACGGTAGCGGGGATAAGTTTGGTAATTAATTACAGAGGTTCTTTCAATTCCAAAATTCGTTCGGGTGGGGTTGAGGGACTGCTCAAAGCACTCAATAAGAAAAATCGTACGCTGGAAGCGAAAGATAAAGAAAAAGAAAAAAGTACAGCACTGACTATACAGTTCAAGACAACGTGAGATGATATTACGTGATGGCGACAAACTAAGTGTTCAAGGGCCTATAACTATAGCTAACGTAGTAGAAGTAATAGAACAAGGCGTCAATTTATTTGATCGGACTGACTTGATTATTGATCTCGCGCAAGTAACTGAGGTTGATTCATCAGCGGTCAGTATGTTATTGGAATGGCAGCGAAAAGCACAGAAGAAAAATCAGCGACTATGTTTTTCGAATATACCAGAAAATCTGAAAAATCTTACCCAGTTGTATGGCGTTGCCGAGTTAGTTCCGTTGGTATAACAAGGAATGTTTGAGGGCGCACCGTAAAAAAGTAAATACTTATAGCGGTTCACTTTGAGCTAAATTGCCGTCTTCATATTTACTTATACAATGAGATATACGCTTTTCATGTAGTCAATACTGTTCGCTGAATCTGTAGCAAATATTTTTCCCAATATATTTTTCCAATGATCCCAGCAATTGAAGTAAAGCAAGTATACAAACACTATGGACCAGTGGATGCTCTGCTAGGCATCGATCTTGAAATTAAACAGGGAGAATTTTTTGCTTTACTGGGCCCAAATGGTGCCGGCAAGACTACGCTAATCAACGTGCTCGCGGGGTTAACATTACCCAGCAATGGTGTAGCCAGTATAATGGGGCATGATGTAGTGACAAGCTATCGTCAGGCCCGTCGCATAGTTGGAGTAGTGCCACAAGAGTTGGTTTTCGACCCGTTTTTTTCCGTACGAGAAACACTCTCTATTCAATCCGGTTATTATGGTCTGAGAAATAACGATGCCTGGATAGATGAGATACTCTATCACTTAGGCCTACGCGACAAAGAAAATGCCAATATGCGTACATTATCAGGTGGAATGAAGCGTCGTGTATTGGTAGCCCAGGCATTGGTACACAAGCCGCCGGTGATCATACTAGATGAGCCTACTGCCGGCGTCGATGTAGAATTACGCCAGTCACTCTGGCATTTTATAAAACAACTAAACCGTGATGGTCACACCATTGTGCTCACTACTCATTATCTGGATGAAGCTGAAGCGTTATGTAGTCGTGTCGCCATGCTTAAACAAGGAAAAATTGTAGCTCTCGATAGTACTAAAAATCTCATAAATAATTCTAATGGGTGTTTGATAAGACTACGTTTATCATCTGATACATTACCATCGGAGCTGCAGCCACTACTAGAAAATTATACTGAAGGTTGTTTTATCTTGAGAGTAAATAATTATTTAAAGATTGAGAGTGTATTGGCAGCATTGCGTATAGCGCAGGTACGGGTGCTGGAAATGGAGTTGATGCAACCTGACCTTAAAGAGGTTTTTGTAAAAATTATGGGCAACACTGAAAATCTGGAACCTGTATGAGCGGTTTCTATACTCTTCTTCATAAGGAGCTGTTACGATTCTGGAAAGTTGGTCTTCAGTCCATATTTGCACCAATGATAGCTACTCTGATTTATTTATTAATATTTTCTCATATACTGGAAGAACGTGCTCAGGCATACCCTGGCGTTACATACACAACTTTCCTGATCCCGGGTCTGGTGATGATGGCCATGCTGCAAAATGCTTTTGCAAATTCGGCATCCAGTCTAATCCAATCAAAAATATCCGGAAGTATCGTATTTGTTTTATTGTCTCCACTGTCTTACATGGAAATATTTATAGCCTATGTATTAGCATCTATAGTACGTGGATTACTAGTAGGGACCGGCGTTTATCTGGCGACATTAATATTTTTTGATATGCCGTTACAGTCACTTTTGTGGATCTTTATTTTTGCCTTAATAGGTAATGGATTCCTGGGAGCTTTGGGTATTATTGCTGCTATTTGGGCTGAGAAGTTTGATCAGCTTGCTGCGTTTCAGAACTTTGTTATCTTGCCACTGACATTCTTGTCTGGCGTATTTTATACAATTCATTCGTTACCACCTTTTTGGGAAGACCTTTCACACTTCAATCCTTTTTTCTATGTGATTGACGGTTTTCGCTACGGCTTTTTCGGTGTTTCAGATATATCGCCCTACTTTAGTCTTACGGTTGTAGCAATATGTTTTCTAACAGTATCATGGATAACATTGCAAATGCTTAAGACAGGGTACAAGCTTCGCCAATAAACTATTATTTTTTGTGAATAGAGACTAAGTAAAAGAATAGAAGATATTTTTAAATTAAAGGAGTTCAGAATGGTTACATCAGAAAGCATAAAAATGCATATTGAGAATACTTTGCCATGCGAATTAGTACGTGTAGAGGGTGATGACGGCCATCATTTTAGTGCCATTATTGTCAGCACTGAATTTCGAGACAAGAATATGGTACAGCAGCATCAACTGGTTTACCGTGCGCTAGGGAAAAAAATGGAGCAGGAGATTCATGCGCTGTCCATGAAAACACTGACACCAGAACAATGGACAAAAAGTGATCAGAGCTAATACTTTTAACTCTGTCATATTGATTAGTAAAATCTTTTAGAAATATAGTTACATTATTGCAGGTAGAAATCATCTAGGCTTTAAGCTAACGGATCTTCATGAAGAAGATAGGATTTGTGTTACTTGAAAAGAAAAAAAACGGCCCTATATTAATTACCAGAGAACCGGAAAAATATTTCCGGAACAGTTAAAAGGAATCAATTTATATGGAGGCTATAATGGCTATTAATCGTTATGAACCGTGGGGCTGGCTAAATCAATTACAGGGAGAGCTGGAACGTGCTCCTATATGGGGGCCCAGTGAAGGGTCTGTAGCTACGGCAGCATGGGCGCCGGCTGTAGATATCAAGGAAGAGAAGGATAAGTTTGTTCTTCACGCAGATCTTCCGGGGGTCCGGCCTGATGAAACAGATGTCAGCATGGAAGAAGGAGTCCTTACCATCAAGGGTGAGAAGAAGTCCGAAGCAATAACTGAGAAAGATGGATATAAGCGTGTTGAACGTACTTATGGATCTTTCCATCGTCGTTTCAGCTTGCCCGATACGGCAAATTCAGAAGAAATATCAGCAAAATCCAAAAACGGGGTATTAGAGATTATTATTCCGAAGCGGCAGTCTGTTCAACCAAAGAAAATTGCTGTTACATCTGCCGAATAAAAAAACAAAGTAAGTAAATTAAGAAACGGAGCCTTTAGGCTCCGTTTCTTAATGGCTATGCTATATTTATACAGCTGGTTCCATCATCATACGCATTTTTTGAAACGCTTTAACTTCTATTTGGCGGATACGTTCAGCAGACACTTCCAATTCTTCAGCGAGCTTATGAAGTGTTACAGCTTTTTTTCCACGCAACCAGCGGGCTTCTATGATCCGGCGGCTACGTGCATCTAAATTGGCCAACGCTTGTTCCAGTTTTTTGTTGTTCAGGCGGCTGTTTTCTTGCGCCTCCAATACTTGTAATGGCTCAGTACCATCAGTAAGATAGGCAATAGGACTGTAATTATAGGTCTCATCATTGTCTTGGGACAGGGGCTCAATTGAAATGTCACGTCCACTAAAGCGTGTTTCCATTTCCATTACTTCTTCAGTCTTGACACTCAATTTATTTGCAATGGCATTGACCTCTTCCGGGCCCATAGCACCAAGACTTTGTTTCAGGCTTCGAAGATTAAAGAACAGTTTACGCTGTGCTTTTGTTGCTGCAATTTTTACGAGCCGCCAGTTCCGTAGTATGAATTCATTGATTTCCGCCTTAATCCAGTGTACGGCAAACGACACAAGTCGTACCCCACGTTCCGGGTCATAACGTTTGACTGCTTTCATTAGCCCAATATTTCCTTCCTGAATCAGGTCAGCCTGTGGCAGGCCATACCCTTTGTAGCCCCTGGCGATAGAAACCACTACACGTAAATGTGATAGTACTAATTGGCGCGCGGCAGTTATGTCGTCTTCGTCCCTAAGACGTCGTGCAAGGCTAACTTCTTCTTCCTGAGAAAGAATAGGGAAACTATTAGCAGACCGGACATAACTTTCAATGCTACCGCTAGTTGCAGGCATTGCCAGATCAAAAGTCATTGTTTACTCCTTGTATTATTAGCTCTGATTTTAGCACTCTATAGCTTTGAGTGCTAATCGTCTCGAAAGGTTCCTAAGGATAATACGATAACTTTCAGGATTACTTAAGGTTCTATTTGCCAGAGATGACTTGCAACCGATAGCCATGATCCTGCCCAACCCAGCCAAGATGAAAACAGTAACAGACTGATGCTGTCTTCAAAAGAAATATGATACAGGTGAAAATCAACAGCATATAGTTGTACCAAATTCGTCAATTCGCTATTTATTAAATTAATTACTATAGCAACAATAAGCCATGCTATAGCTCCTCCCGCCACACCTTGAATTGCACCAAAATAGAGAAAGGGACGGCGTATAAAATTACTGGTTGCTCCGATCAACTTTGATATCTCAATCTCGTCACGTTTTGTAAGAATTTGTAAACGAATAGTGTTGAATGTTACTACTATTAACGCAAAACTTAATAAGGCTGTAAGTATCAATACCGCCAGCTGCCCAAGCTTAAGCAATGCGTTTAGCTTCTCCATCCAGGCAGAATCAAGTTGAACGTGCTCAGAATCAGGCCATTTCAGCATTTCGGCACGTAATTGCTTTAGCGTTTCAGGCGAGACACTCCTGGCATCAATTATGAAAGTATCGGGTAGCGGATTTCGCGTTAGGCTATTTACTGCATCAGCCAGTCCGCTTTTTTGTTTTAGCTGCTTTAAAGCCTTGTCTTTGGAAATGAACCGGAAGTTTGCAATTTGTGGATGTTGTCTCAGATGTGATTCTAATTTCTCTATTGCGGCTTTGTCTGTACCTTGTTTTAGAAATACGCTTAATTGTGGCGCTCCTGATAATTGACCAGAAAAATTCTGAACGTTACCTAGCAGCATATAGACCCCTGTGGGAAGACTGAAGGCAACTCCTATCACGGTAATATTGAGCAGGCTTGCAAGCGGGGCGCCAGCTAATCTTCGAAGAGCCAGAAAAAATGCATGCCAGTGATGAGAAAGCCATGTATTCACGTTACTAACTCTCCGTGACTTAAAACCAAAGTACGATGTTGGGAGCTCTCAAGTAACTCTGCATCAGGGGTAGTGATCAAAACTGTTACACCTACCTGATGAAATGATTTAAACATATTCATGATGTCCCTGGTATAGTCAGGATCAAGATATGCAGTTGGTTCGTCGGCAATAAGAATAGAAGGGCGATTGACTACAGCTCGGGCAATACATAATCTTTGCCGCTCACCACCTGATAGTGTAATGGGAAGTGCTTTTTCTTTGCCAAGTAATCCCACTTTGTCCAGAGCTGCACGGACTCTTCCAGTTGCTGACCAGTGATCAAAACCACAGATTTGTAGCGGTAATAAAACATTATCAAATACCGAACGATCAAACAAAATTTTTTGACCTTGGAAAACCATTCCAAGATTGCGCCGTAGAAATGGAATTGCACGGTTCTTTAGTTTGCTAACATTGTGATTATTGACAATGATACCGCCGGTTGAGGGACGCTCGATAGCCCCGATCAACTTTAAAAGCGTACTTTTACCGGCACCAGAATGCCCGGTTATAAAAACCATTTCACCTTGTTTAATGGTGAAAACAATGTTTTTCAGCGCTTCAAACCCATTTGGGTAACGCTTATAGACATTGCTGAAGCTAATCATATAGAAAAATTTCCAAACTACAGATATGTATAATGAAATATGGCAAAATCAATCGAACAAAGCTTCTACAAATTTTCTTGCGTCAAAAGGCTGTAAATCTTCAATACCCTCACCTGCCCCAATAAAGTACAGTGGAATGGGATTTTGTTGGCGTTGCATGGCAATAGCAGCTATTACGCCACCCTTGGCTGTGCCATCAAGTTTAGTAAGTATAAGGCCTGTAATACCCAGTGCGTCATCAAATGCTTTTACTTGACTAACCGCATTTTGGCCGGTATTGGCATCCAGTACCAACAATACTTCATGTGGTGCGCCCGGGCTGGCTTTTGAGATAACCCGCTTTACTTTTTTAATTTCTTCTATAAGGTGTAGTTGTGTGGCGAGACGACCAGCAGTATCTGCCAATACAATATCTATATTGCGTGCCTTGGCAGCGTTAACTGCATCGAATATAACTGCTGCCGGATCACCCTTTTGCTGTTGACTGGCGTCCTGTGAGACGACAGAAACATTATTGCGTTTACCCCAAGCAATAAGTTGCTCACGAGCCGCAGCTCGGAATGTGTCGCCGGCGGCAAGTAGTACAGATTTTTCCTGAGACTGAAAATAATGGGCAAGTTTACCAACAGAGGTGGTTTTTCCTGCACCATTTACACCCGTCATCATGATGATGAATGGCTTCTCTGTACTAGAATCAAAAGAGCGTACAAGTGGAGTAAGTAATATAAACAAGGCCTCTTTTAGCGCTTCTTTTAATTGCGTTGCATTAGTTAAGCCTTCTCGTTTTGCTTGTTTACGTAACGTACTAAGTAACCAGGTAGTCGCATTTATACCAACGTCGGCAGTAAGTAATCCTGTTTCCAACTCTTCATAGAGGTTTTCATCTATCTTACCGCTGCCAAGTATGCCTGATAACTGTTTGCCCAGATTTCCCCAGATCATGAGTATCCTCGTCTGATGATAGTTGTCCGGCAGGCAGATAAAAATTTGTCTTGGATAGAGTTATTCTTATATTTGAAGAAACTTTGCATTCTGGTAGGCTGTCATATTAAATTCGGTTTATCGTTGGGCTATAACAAGTGAAATTTTATTCCATTATCTTAATCTTGGGTTATTAAAAAATGAGATTTAATTCCGGTTCTGCTTTTCATATTCGCAGATTGCCAGCTATCATATTTATGTCAATTTCATTGATTTCATTTGAGGTTTTCGCTAATCCACACGAATACATGCTTGCTAACGGTCTTAAACTAATTGTCCGAGAAGACCACCGTTCTCCAGTAGTTGTCTCTCAAATATGGTACAAGGCGGGAAGTATTGACGAATTGAACGGTACTACGGGCGTTGCTCACGTACTGGAGCATATGATGTTTAAGGGAACTAAAAATGTTAGCAGTGGTGAATTTTCTAAGCAAATAGCAGCAGTAGGTGGGCGCGATAATGCATTTACCGGTCGTGATTTCACTGGTTATTTTCAACAATTACACAAATCAAGGTTAGCATTAGCTATGAAGCTGGAAGCTGACCGGATGCGTAACCTGATATTAACAAAGGAAGAATTTTCCAAAGAAATCAAGGTAGTAATGGAGGAGCGCCGATTACGTACGGATGATCAGCCACACGCGCTTGTATATGAGAAAATGTTATCCGTTGCGTATCAGTCTCATCCATACAGGCGTCCGATTGTTGGTTGGATGAACGATTTGGAGAATATGAGCGTTGATGACGCTCAGGAATGGTATGACCGTTGGTATGCTCCCAACAACGCTGTGTTGGTAGTAGTGGGAGATGTAGACCCAAAAGAAGTATATTCCTTGGCACAGAAATATTATGGCAAAATTAAATCTCGCCCGATAACCTCTTTGACTTTACGTAAGCCACAGACAGAGGTAACACAAGCGGGAATTAAACGGCTGCAAGTAAAAGCCCCGGCACAAATGCCTTATCTCGTCATGGGTTATCATGCACCAGTATTACATGATGCAGATGCTGACTGGGAACCCTATGCACTGGAGATGCTGGTAGGGGTATTAAATGGCAATGAATCAGCACGACTAAATAAAGAATTGGTACGGAATCTACACATTGCCAGTTCGATAAATGCTGACTACGATTCTACAGGGCGTGGCCCCAGTATGTTTTTTCTGTTTGGTACTCCAAGTGAAGGGAAATCGGTAGCCGAGCTAGAGGCAGCCTTGCGTGACGAAATTGAAAGACTAATAAGTGAGGGTGTGACTGAAAAAGAGCTTGCACGTGCCAAGGCGCAGGTAGTATCTGGCCACGTGTTTCAGCTTGATTCGATGTTTTACCAGGCGATGCAGATTGGCCAGTTAGAATCTGTCGGGTTGTCGTATCATGATCTAGATACAATTATAAAAAAACTACAGGCTGTTACGGCTAAACAGGTTCGCGAAGTGGCAATAAAATATTTGATAGATGATGGCTTGACAGTGGCAGTTCTTGATCCACAGCCACTAGAACAAAGATCTGCCGCCATTCCTCCACCTACTGGATTACGCCATTAAGTATATAAATTTAAATCAGACTCAGATGAAAAAAGCACTTAGAAAAATGGTTTCGCTGCAACCGGTTTGTTGTTTCCTCACCTTGTTTTTGGGCATTTACTCTCAATGGGCGCTGGCGACTCTTCCCATTCAGCATTGGCAAACTTCTTCCGGCACTCAGGTATATTTTGTCGAAAGTGGTGGGCTGCCGATACTTGATATAAGTGTAGATTTTAGTGCGGGAAGTAGTGCTGATACACCTGAAAAATCAGGCTGCGCAAGCTTGACTCTGCAGCTCCTTGACCTTGGAGCAGGCGGTTTATCTGAAGACAAAATCTCCAAATCGTTGGCCGATGTTGGCGCACAACTGAGTGCTCGATTCGACCGGGACCGTGCCGGTGTTTTACTACGAACTCTAAGTAATAAAAATGAACGCAACCAAGCGCTGGATATCTTTTCTAAAGTGATACAGTACCCAGAATTTCCTGAAAATGCCCTAAAAAGAGAAAGAGCAAGAGTAATTGCCGGATTGAAAGAAGCAGAAACCAGGCCTGGTTATATTGCAAACCGTACACTAAAGAAAATGCTATATGGAGTTCACCCCTATGGGCTACGTGGTTCTGGTGAAGTAGACACATTAAACAGATTGCAACGTAAGAATTTAGTTGATTTTTATCAGTCCCACTATTCAGCTGCAAATGCTGTGATTTCAATTATGGGAGATGTTAGTCGTTCTGAGGCAGTTGCCATTGCCGAGGCATTATCAAAAGATTTGCCACAAAGTAAGGCTGTCGATATATTGCCTCCGGTGACAAAACCTGTATCAGGCATTAAAAGAATTACTCATCCGGCAACACAAAGCCATATTCTATTGGCTTATCCGGGGTTAAAGCGTGATGACCCAGATTATTATCCGCTGTTGGTAGGAAACTACATACTTGGTGGTGGTGGGTTTGCGTCTCGTTTGATGGAAGAAATTCGACAGAAACGTGGACTGGCCTACAGTGTCCATAGTAGTTTTTTTCCACTAAAGCAGGCAGGCCCGTTTCAGATTGGTTTGCAGACTAAAAAAGAGCAATCCGAAGAAGCTTTAATGATTACGCAAAAAGTATTAGCTGATTTTGTTGCTGAAGGTCCAACTGAGAAGGAACTGACTGCAGCTAAGGGGAATATTGTTGGTGGCTTCCCTCTGCGTATAGACAGTAATAAGAAAATCATGGGATACCTCGCCGTGATAGGATTCTATAAACTTCCTCTCACCTACCTGGATGACTACGTGAGTGCTGTTGATAATGTTACAGTAGCACAAATTAAAGATGCGTTTCAGAGACGCATCATTCCGGAAGGGATGGTGACAGTTGTGGTGGGGGCTATAAAAAAGGAGTAAAAATTTTTTACGAAGATAATCAATCTGTAAGCGTGTTCTCATAAATTTTACCTGTGTCCTTGATTCAAAATAAAGTTCGTGTGATCGGCGGTAAATGGCGTGGCCGTGTAATTTCGTTTCCAAGTAATATCGCTTTGCGCCCGACACCTAATAGAGTTCGTGAAACAGTTTTTAACTGGTTGGGGCAGGATATGAGTGGCAAAGTTTGTCTGGATTTATTTGCTGGTAGTGGAGCGATGGGTATTGAGGCCGCATCCAGGGGATCAGAGCATGTAGTGATGGTGGAGTCTGATCGTAAGGTATATAGTGTCTTACAGAGCAGCCTGCAAAAACTGCGAACTGATCAAATAGAATTACTGATGATGGATGCGCTAGAATTTATCATATCTGACCAGCGGCTATTTGACGTGATTTTTCTTGATCCACCATATCAGTTAGGATTATTACCTAAAGTATTAAACTTATTACCATCGCATCTTACACAAGATGGCCTGATATATTTAGAGGCTGGAAACTCTTTTGAGCCAAATGAAGATTGGTCAGTTTGGCGTGGTAGTCAGGCAGGAAGAGTGCATTATCAAGTATTAAAATATGAGAAAGATCGATAAAGCTATCTATCCGGGCACTTTTGATCCTATCACTCGCGGTCATGAGGATTTGGTTCGGCGTGCCTCAAGTTTATTTGACCAAGTGGTGGTTGCAGTAGCGCCAAGTAGCGGAAAAGAGCCATTCTTTACCTTGGATGAGCGTGTGAAAATGGCGCGTGAGGTATTAATAGATTGTGCCAATATAGAGGTAATGGTGTTTTCTGGATTATTGATGGAATTTTTGCAACAGCAAAATGCTAGGGTGATATTGCGCGGGCTTCGTGCAGTTTCTGACTTTGAATATGAATTCCAAATGGCGGGGATGAATCGTAGTATGTATCCCGATGTTGAAACTGTCTTTATGACCCCGTCTGAGCAATATATGTTTATTTCTGCGACCATTGTGCGTGAAATTGCGTTACTTGGTGGTAATGCAGATAAATTTGTACATCCTTTGGTTGCAAAACAACTTCGCATCAAAGCTGGGAAGTGATTTTATAGAGGTTTATATGGCTTTAATGATTACAGACGAATGTATAAATTGTGATGTATGTGAGCCGGAATGTCCTAATAGTGCAATTTCGCAAGGTGAAGAAATCTACATAATAGACCCTGAATTATGTACTGAATGTGTGGGACATTATGAAACAACACAATGTGTTGAAGTGTGTCCGGTAAATTGTATTGTCGTTAATCCAGATATCATAGAAACTAAAGAGCAGTTGAAATATAAGTATACTGCTCTTAACGAATAGTACGGGCAGCAGCAAGTTCCTCGGGTATGGGATAGCGTCTTGGCCCAAAAATAGAAGTTCCAATTCGTACCATTGTCGCGCCTTCTGCAATAGCAATATTCATGTCCTCTGACATACCCATTGAGAGCGTATCAAGATCAAACCCGTCCTGTCTCAGTTGATCATAAATTATTCGAAGCATATGAAACTGGCTACGTTGCAAAGCAGTGGCAGAAGTAAGCTCGGGGACGGCCATTAATCCGCGTAATTTCATGCGAGGCAACCCTGCTACATAAGTTGCCAGCGCTGACGCAGATTCAGGTGATACACCACTTTTCGTATCTTCCCCGCTTACATTTACTTGTAAGCAGACTTGAAGCGGGGGAAGTGTTTGGGGTCTGTCTCGCGACAGGCGGTCTGCAATTTTCTTTCTATCTACACTGTGAACCCAGGCAAAATTCTCCGTAATACGTTTTGTTTTATTGCTCTGTATGGGCCCAATGAAATGCCATTCGATAGGTAAGTCAGATAGCGCCAGTATTTTTTCTAATGCCTCTTGAAGGTAGTTTTCACCAAAAATGGTTTGTCCTGCAAGCCACGCTTTTTTTATCTGTTCGGCAGGATTTGTTTTGCTTGCGGCCAGAAGCATGATTTCATCTGGCTGACGACCGGCATTTATTGCAGCTGTAGCTATACGTTCTTTAACAGATTGTAGGGCAGAGTCTATATTTGTCATCATAATCTGTTGGTTTAATTTGCCTTTCTGCGTCGGCTTTCACCCAATATGTTGCCCCGATAAGTTATCCGGCTCTATGTATAAATATCCTGATCTGCTCAATCTTTGGGAGGTTATAGCCGTATACAAATGTAACGACAATACCGGAACTAGATTATGAACATAGTAGAACTACTCTCCTTTGCGGTCAAGAACAAGGCTTCGGATTTACATCTGTCCGCAGGAATGTCCCCAATGATCCGTGTACATGGCGAAATAAGAAAAATAAACTTGCCCGCCATGGAGCATAAAGATGTCCACGAAATGGTGTATGACATCATGAATGATGGACAGCGAAAATCCTATGAAGAGGATTTGGAATGTGATTTTTCCTTTGAAGTTCCAAACCTTGCACGTTTCAGGGTAAATGCTTTCAACACCCAGCGTGGCGCAGCCTCAGTTTTGAGAACAATTCCTTCGACTGTTCTGACTTTAGAGGATCTTAAGGCACCAAAGATTTTTGCTGAAATTGCACAACAGCCGCGTGGCGTAGTGTTAGTGACCGGGCCTACTGGTTCAGGGAAATCTACAACCCTGGCAGCTATGGTTAATGACATTAATGAGAAAGAGCACGGGCACATTTTGACGCTTGAAGATCCAATTGAATTTGTTCACGAAAGCAAAAGTAGTCTTATTAATCAAAGGGAAGTCGGGCGTGACACACACAGTTTTAGTAATGCGTTACGTTCAGCTTTGCGTGAAGATCCTGATATTATTCTCGTTGGTGAAATGCGTGATTTGGAAACTATTCGTCTTGCCATGACTGCAGCAGAAACAGGTCATCTGGTATTTGGTACGCTTCATACAAGCTCTGCTGCTAAGACTATTGACCGAATTATTGATGTATTCCCAGCAGATGAGAAGGAAATGATGCGCGCAATGTTATCAGAATCACTGCGTGCAGTAATTTCACAGACACTATGTAAAACCAAGGATGGCGCTGGTAGGGTAGCTGCTCATGAGATTATGATTGGCACTCCGGCAATTCGTAATCTGATACGGGAAGCAAAGGTGGCACAAATGTATTCAACAATCCAGACCAGCCAGGGTGTAGGTATGCAAACACTGGATCAGAATTTGATGGAATTGGTTAAACGTAATGTTATTACAAATGCTGAAGCTCGGACTAAGGCCGTGAGTAAAGAAAGCTTTCCGGGATAGTGATTTTTGACTTAATTCTAACCGAAAAATAGAGAAATCTTAGGAGTAATCCATGGAACAAAATCAGGCAGAAAAATTTGTATTTGATCTGCTGCGATTGATGCTCAGTAAAAATGCATCAGATATATTTATTACTGCCGGTCTTCCACCTTCCTTCAAAATTGATGGAAAAATGGTTCCAATGTCAAAGCAGCCGTTAACACCTCAGCATACTTTGGAACTGGTGCGCGCCATCATGGACGAAAAGCAAAAAGAAGAGTTCACGACTACCAAGGAATGTAATTTTGCGATTCATCCGCCGAGTATCGGACGCTTTCGTGTCAACGCTTTTATCCAGCAGCAGTGTGCAGGGATGGTGTTGCGTACTATTACCACTGAGATACCTACATTTGAAGGGCTTGGACTGCCGCCAGTATTAAAAGATGTGGTGATGAGCAAGCGTGGTTTGGTGATTTTTGTCGGTGGTACGGGTTCTGGTAAATCTACATCATTAGCAGCACTAATTGGTCATCGCAACCGAAATAGTCATGGTCACATTATTACCATTGAGGACCCTGTGGAATATGTACATGAGCACATTAATTGCATGATAACTCAGCGTGAAGTGGGGATCGATACAGAGTCTTGGGAAGCTGCGCTGAAAAATACCTTGCGACAGGCGCCTGATGTGATTTTGATAGGTGAAATCCGGGCACGTGAAACGATGGAACACGCAATATCCTTTGCCGAAACCGGGCATTTGTGCATGGGTACGTTACATGCAAACAGTGCAAATCAGGCTCTTGACCGCATAATCAATTTCTTTCCTGAAGAGCGTAAGGCACAATTATTAATGGATTTGTCTTTAAATATGAAAGCGATAATTGCGCAACGGCTGCTTCCGGTCAAAACGGGTAAGGGACGAGTGGCAGCGTTTGAAATCTTACTTGATTCTCCGTTGATTTCTGATCTGATTCTTAAGGGTGACGTTCACGAGATTAAAGAAATCATGAAAAAATCCAGGGAAATGGGAATGATGACCTTTGATACGGCATTGTTTGAACTCTATGAGGCAGGAAAGATTAGTTATGAGGAAGCGATAAAGAATGCTGATTCCCAAAATGAGCTGCGATTAGAGATTAAACTTAGAGGAGCTGGAGCCAAAGACGCAGATCTAAATGAAGGGATTGAGCATCTAAGGTTTTCCTGACAAGTCCGTTATAGTTTCACAATTTTAACTCCCCTGATTTCCAGTTGTTTAATCCTTATCAAGATATATTGCTTGATATCCCCAAGGGTTGTCCCTTGACAGTCTTTCAATGAAACATTAAACTTTCTTTTTTTCCAGCGTCGGACTTCGGAAATCATGCGTTGAGATGCGGTAATGGAATCCAGCGTACACCGCACAGCAGTACTGCAGGTTGTAATTTCCGTAGTAGTCGGGATGTTTGGTTATGCCTTGCAAGGGGAAGCGGAAGCAAAGGCTGCATTATATGGTGGGGTAGTTGCTTTGATGGGTACGCTGTTGTTGCTTTGGCGTATGCAACGTAGTAAACAGAAAACTCTACTGGAAGCACATCAGCATTTGTGGTTATTTTATCGCTCCGGATTGGAGCGTTTTTTGGTTATATGTGTACTTCTGGCAATAGGGATGGGACCATTTAAGCTTGTTCCTCTGGCAGTTTTGATTGGTTTTGTGGTGGGTCAGTTGGCATGGATAATTGCCCCGTTACAACGTGAGAGAAAAAGTAACTAAAGTAAAATATAATAAAGTATTTATGGCCAGCGAATCACTCAGTTCAAACGAATATATCAAGCACCATCTTCAGAACCTGACTTTTGGTAAATTACCAGATGGCTCCTTGGGTTTGGCGCAAAGTCCGGAGCAGGCTAAAGCTATGGGGTTTTGGGCAATTAACGTAGATACTCTGGGGGTTTCTCTCCTGCTTGGCGCCCTTTTTCTTTATTTCTTTTTCAAAGTTGCAAAAAGTGCAACTGTGCATGTGCCTGCAGGCGCACAAAATTTTGTTGAATGGATAATTGAGTTCATTGACGATAGTGTGCGTGGCTCATTCAGTGGCCGAAATCCACTGGTCGCCCCATTAGCGCTGACCATTTTCATATGGATTTTTTTAATGAATCTGATGGATTTGGTGCCCGTTGATTATTTACCGGTTGTAGCTCATGCGCTCGGCCTTCCTTTTCTTAAGGTGGTCCCTACGACTGATCCAAATGCTACATTCGGCATGTCCATTGCGGTATTTATTCTGGTGATTTATTACAGTATCAAGGTTAAAGGTGCGGGTGGCTTTGCCGGTGAGTTAGCGTTGCAGCCCTTTAGTAGTACTAACCCCGTAATTAAAACACTCTTTATCCCGATAAATCTTTTTCTGGAAGGCGTTAACTTAATTGCTAAGCCGGTTTCACTCTCATTACGATTATTTGGTAACATGTACGCAGGCGAGATGATTTTTATTTTACTGGCAATAATGGGGGGATCGTGGGCTGCTGCTAGTGCGGGTAACTCAGTATTATTTGGAACACAAATACTGTTATCCTTGGGGTGGGCAATATTTCACATCCTGATCATAACGCTGCAGGCCTTTATATTTATGACGCTTACTATTGTTTATTTGGACATGGCTCACCAGGAGCATCATTGATTTTTGCATTATTTTATTTATAGGAGAACTCTGTGGAACAATCACTATTATATATCGCCGGCGCGATCATGATGGGCCTAGGCGCGCTTGGTGCTGCGGTTGGCATCGGCATTTTGGGCGGACGATTCCTTGAGGGTGCAGCACGTCAACCAGAATTAATTCCAATGTTGCGTACCCAGTTTTTCATTGTCATGGGTCTGGTCGATGCTGTGCCAATGATTGCTGTTGGTATTTCCATGTATATTCTGTTTGCGGTGGTCGGCGGTTAGAGCCCCATCATCGTTTTTCATTAAAAAGGTTCGTACATGAATATCAATGCTACCTTACTCGCACAAACAATCATGTTTATTTTGTTTGTCTGGTTCTGTATGAAGTTTGTATGGCCGCCCATTATGCAGGCACTGAGTGACCGCAAGAAACAAATTGCTGACGGTTTAGCAGCGGGAGAGCGCGGAAAGCATGAATTGGAGCTGGCTTCTAAAGGCGCTGCTGAGGATTTACGTGAAGCGAAGCAGAAAGCTGCTGAAATCATTGCTCAAGCAGAAAAACGCTCATCTCAGGTTGTCGAGGAGGCAAAGGGTCTCGCCAAAGAAGAAGGGGATCGCATCGTTGCCAGTGCGAAGGCAGAAGTTGAGCAAGAAGTCTTTCGTGCTAGGGAAATGTTGCGTCAGCATGTTGCTGATTTAGCTGTAGCCGGTGCAGCAAAAATTCTGGACCGGGAAGTAGATGCTAAAGCTCACGCTGAATTACTTAAAACTATTAAGGCAGAGCTATAAGCAATGGCTGAAGCACTAACTATTGCACGTCCTTATGCGGAAGCAGCGTTTAGGTTGGCTAAGGCAGGTAATAAATTATCTGCCTGGTCTGACATGCTGAAATTAGCTGCATTTGTAGCAGATGACGGGCGTATTCGTGCTCTTCTTGGTAATCCGTCGGTATCTGCTAAGCGTTTGGGCGAATTGCTTCTTGATATATGCGGCAAAAAACTCAATAAAGAAGGTCGTACTTTTATATTGTTGTTGGTTGAAGGTAAGCGGGTTGAAGTATTGCCCGAAGTAAGTGAATTATTTGAGCAATTGAAGACACAACAAGAGGGTGTGCAGGAAGCAAAAGTTATTTCCGCATTTGCCATGACTGATGAACAACTTAAAGACTTAGTAACGGGCCTCGAGTCTAAGTTTAAGTGCAAAATAGAGGCCAGGGTAGATGTAAATCCAGAATTAATAGGTGGGGTAAAGGTTGAAATTGGCGACGAGGTATTTGATGCTTCTGTACGCGGAAAACTGGAAGCCATGTCTGTTGCGCTTAAAAGCTAGGAGTTATAAGAAATGCAGTTAAATCCATCTGAAATTAGCGAACTGATTAAAAACAAGATAGAAGGGCTTGATGCCACTTCGGAGATCAAGACTCAGGGTACCGTTGTTTCGGTTACTGACGGGATTGTGCGTGTTCACGGTCTGTCTGATGTGATGCAAGGTGAGATGCTTGAGTTTCCCGGTAACACTTTCGGACTTGCGCTCAATCTTGAGCGTGATTCTGTGGGTGCAGTGATTCTGGGTGAATATGAACACATTACCGAAGGTGACACTGTCAAATGTACCGGTCGTATTTTGGAGGTGCCGGTAGGCGAAGAGCTAATGGGTCGGGTTGTTAATTCTCTGGGACAGCCTATAGACGGCAAAGGCCCGATAACTGCGAAGGGTTCGGAGCCGATAGAGAAAATCGCACCAGGGGTGATCTGGCGTCAGTCTGTGGATCAGCCTGTGCAAACCGGGTTGAAATCTATTGATGCAATGGTTCCTGTAGGACGTGGACAGCGTGAACTGATTATTGGTGATCGTCAAACTGGCAAGACAGCCGTTGCGATTGACACAATCATTAATCAGAAGGGTGAAAACATGACCTGCATCTATGTTGCGGTCGGACAAAAGGCCTCGTCTGTCGCAAACGTGGTACGTAAGTTGGAAGAGCACGGGGCTATGGAGTACACCATTGTAGTTGCTGCAACTGCATCTGAATCAGCAGCAATGCAATTTATCGCACCCTATTCCGGCTGCACAATGGGGGAGTATTTCCGTGATAAAGGCGAAGATGCTCTTATTATTTATGATGATTTAACCAAACAGGCTTGGGCGTACCGGCAAATTTCATTATTGCTTCGTCGGCCACCTGGCCGTGAAGCTTATCCTGGTGACGTGTTCTATCTGCACTCACGATTATTGGAGCGTGCTGCTCGGGTCAGTGCGGCATATGTCGAAAAAGCCACCGATGGAAAGGTAAAAGGTAAAACGGGTTCATTAACGGCTCTGCCGGTAATTGAAACTCAGGCAGGTGACGTTACTGCTTTTGTTCCTACCAACGTAATTTCAATTACTGACGGACAGATCTTTCTGGAAACAGATCTGTTTAATGCTGGTATTCGTCCCGCAATTAACGCAGGGGTTTCGGTGTCACGTGTGGGTGGTGCAGCACAAACCAAAGTTATCAAGAAACTGGGTGGTGGTATACGTCTTGCGTTGGCACAGTATCGAGAGCTTGCAGCATTCGCGCAATTTGCCTCTGATCTTGATGAGGCTACCCGAAAGCAATTGGAGCGCGGGAAAATGGTAACGGAACTGATGAAACAGGCGCAATATTCCACCTTAAGTGTGGCTGAAATGGCGCTCACACTGTTTGCTGTCAACAAGGGATATTTGGATGATGTGGAAGTAAATCGTGCACTGGTATTTGAATCTGCGCTGAGAGGCCATATGCGGAGTAAATACAGCGCCATCATGGACAAGATTCAAACCAGCGGAGAACTTGACGCCGAAACTGAGAAAGAGCTTGATGCAGCAGTTCAAGACTTTAAATCGAGCGGGTCTTATTAAACTATGGCTGGAAGCAGAGAAATACGGACCAAGATCAGTAGCGTAAAAAATACGCAAAAGATCACACGTGCGATGGAAATGGTGGCTGCCTCTAAAATGCGTAAAGCACAAGAGCGGATGAAAAAGGCGCGCCCTTACGGAGATAAAATCCGCAATGTCGCAGCACATATGAGTCGGGCCAGCAGCGAATATAAGCACCCCTTTCTGGTAGAGAGGGACACGGTCAAGCGTATCGGGATCATTGTGGTTACTTCCGATAAGGGTTTGTGCGGAGGACTTAACACTAATATTCTGCGCTTAGCGACGGCAAAGATAAAAGAGTGGGAAGGTGAGGGAGAGCAGATTGAAGTCTGTTGTATTGGTAATAAAAGTTTAGGTTTTATGACCCGTGTCGGGGCTAATGTGGTTTCGAATGTTGTGGGGTTGGGCGACGCCCCGCATTTAGAAAAACTTATTGGCGCGGTGAAAGTTATACTTGACGGTTACAACGAGGATCGTTTTGACCGGGTGTATCTTTTTTATACTCGCTTTATTAATGCTATGAAACAAGAGCCCATAGTGGAAAAGTTATTGCCATTATCTGATGAACAGCTACAGGGCGGTAGTGAAGAAGGGAAAGAAAGTGATAGCAAGTATCATGAGGGACCGGCTGGAACATGGGACTATATTTACGAACCTGATGCTAAAACTGTTATTGATGACGTCATGGTGAGATATATAGAGGCACTCATTTATCAGTCGTTGACGGAAAATATAGCTTCTGAGCAATCTGCTCGGATGGTTGCAATGAAGGCTGCATCAGATAATGCAGGAGATGTAATTAACGAGCTTACATTGGTTTACAACAAGACCCGTCAGGCAGCTATTACGAAAGAGCTTTCTGAAATAGTTGCCGGCGCTGCAGCGGTTTAATAATTTTTGATTTAGTAATTAAGGAACAACCATGGACCAAGGAAAAATTGTTCAATGTATCGGCGCAGTAGTTGACGTCGAGTTTTCACGTGAAGTGCTGCCAAAGGTATATGACGCGCTGACAATGGAAGGATCAGAGCTTACTCTAGAAGTACAGCAGCAATTGGGCGACGGCATAGTGCGTACAATCGCGTTGGGATCTTCAGATGGGTTGCGTCGTGGAATGATGGTAACCAACACAAAAGAGCCAATAAAAGTGCCGGTCGGTCCCAAGACATTGGGGCGTATCATGGATGTATTGGGGAAACCAATCGATGAGATGGGTCCCATCGGCGCAGAAAAACATATGTCAATTCATCGTAAGGCACCAGCATTTGATGAATTGTCTGCATCCACTGAATTACTGGAAACGGGGATCAAGGTGATTGATTTGGTTTGTCCTTTTGCTAAGGGCGGCAAGGTGGGTCTGTTTGGTGGTGCGGGTGTTGGTAAAACCGTTAACATGATGGAATTAATCCGTAACATTGCAACTGAACATAGCGGATATTCTGTTTTTGCCGGAGTGGGTGAACGTACCCGTGAAGGAAATGATTTCTATCATGAAATGAAAGATTCTAACGTACTAGATAAAGTGTCGCTGGTTTACGGACAGATGAACGAGCCCCCTGGTAACAGGCTTCGTGTAGCCTTAACTGGTTTAACTATGGCTGAGAATTTCCGTGATGAAGGTCGGGATGTTCTATTTTTTGTTGATAACATATACCGATTTACGTTGGCAGGAACGGAAGTATCTGCATTGCTTGGACGTATGCCTTCTGCAGTAGGATATCAACCTACGCTGGCTGAAGAGATGGGACGCTTACAAGAACGAATTACATCAACTAAATCCGGATCGATTACTTCGATTCAGGCAGTCTATGTGCCAGCGGATGATCTGACGGATCCTTCTCCTGCAACAACTTTTGGGCATTTGGATGCTACCGTAGTATTGTCACGCGACATTGCTTCTCTGGGAATCTACCCCGCTGTGGATCCGCTTGACTCTACTTCACGCCAGCTTGATCCTTTAGTTGTTGGCGAAGATCATTACAATACAGCGCGTGATGTGCAGCAAACGCTTCAACGTTATAAGGAATTACGTGACATTATTGCTATTTTGGGAATGGATGAACTATCTCCAGAAGATAAACTGTCAGTAGCAAGGGCACGTAAAATTCAACGTTTTCTATCTCAGCCGTTTAATGTGGCAGAAGTATTTACCGGTACACCTGGAAAATATGTTTCATTGAAAGATACTATCAAGGGTTTTAAAGGTATTGTTAATGGTGAATATGACCATTTGCCAGAGCAGGCTTTTTATATGGTTGGTGGGATAGAAGAAGCTGTTGAAAAAGCTAAGACCATTTAGTAAGAGTTAAATTATGGCAATGACAATACATGTAGATGTGGTAAGTGCTGAGCAGGCTATTTTTTCCGGGCTTGCGGAGGTTGTCATTGTGCCGGCACAAATGGGTGAGGTTGGTATTTACCCCCGTCATGCACCAATGATTACAAGTATAAAACCAGGGTCGGTACGGATTAGAATTCCTGATCAGTCTGAGGAAGAATTAATTTATGTTTCTGGCGGAATGCTGGAGGTTCAGCCCAGTGTTGTGACTATTCTTGCTGATACTGCTGTGCGAGGCGCTGATTTGGATGAGGCTAAAGCTCTTGAAGCTAAAACACGTGCAGAAGAGGCTATGAAAGATAAGTCCTCTAAAATGGATTATGCTAAAGCTCAGGCCGAATTAGCAGAGTCTATTGCTCAGATAGCAGCAATTGAAAAGCTGAGAAAGCGCACACGTTAGTACATTATTTGAACGCAAAAAAGGCGACTAAGGTCGCCTTTTTATTTATTCAATATAATTTCTGCATAAACCGGAGATTAAAGTTAAACTTTATATCATCCTATCCGATTAATTATACTGTAATCAGGTTATTGCTTGATAATTCTGCAAAACATTTTACGATTAGTTATATTGTAGTATTTGTGATTTCTTACACAGATTTCTACATTTAATAGCATTACACTACACGCAAAATATATATCGCATTCTCTATATACCCATTAACACGTGGAAAATCTGAACATCATCATTTTAGCAGCCGGACTTGGAAAGCGCATGTACTCGGCTTTACCAAAAGTTTTACATTTACTGGCAGGAAAATCATTACTTTCTCATGTGCTTGATACGGCAAATGCATTATCGCCACAAAAAGTTTGTGTGGTATATGGACATGGAAACGAAATTGTTCCGGATGCCATAGGAAATAACCAGCTTATTTGGGTAAAACAAGAACCACAGTTAGGTACCGGACATGCGTTGATGCAGGCCCTGCCACATTTAGACAAAAAAGGTATGACGCTGGTGTTATATGGTGATGTACCACTGATCAGACTTGAAACACTTCAAAATTTAATAACAGCTGCTTCAGCAGAAAAATTGGCTTTACTTACAATGGAGCTAGATGAGCCAACGGGCTATGGCAGAATCATACGGGATGCTGAAACAGATAATGTTCTTGCAATTGTTGAAGAAAAAGACACAAGTATCGATCAACGGCAAATCTGTGAAATTAACACTGGGATTATGGCAGTTCCAAATGTAAACCTACATGAGTGGTTACCTAAACTAGAAAATAAAAACGTACAAAAAGAATACTATCTTACGGACATTGTAGCAATGGCGGCCAAGGCAGGGGGAAAAATAGAGGCGGCACATCCATCTGATGCCCGGGAAATTTTGGGTGTAAATAGTAAGGTGCAGTTAGCTACACTCGAACGAACTTACCAAGAAAATTTTGCAAACAAATTACTCGAGCAAGGCGTGACCTTGGCTGATCCCTCCCGTATTGATATTCGTGGACAATTAGACTGCGGAAAAGATGTAGAAATAGATATCAACTGTATTTTTGAGGGTGTAGTTAAGATAGGTGACGGCGTGAAAGTAGGTGCTCACAGCATATTAAAAAATGTAAAAGTAGAAACGGGCACAACAATCTTTCCATTTAGCCTTATCGAAAATGCTGATATAGGAAAGAACTGTCGAATTGGCCCGTTTTCTCGTATACGTCCAGGAACGAGTCTGGCTAATGAAGTCCATATCGGTAATTTTGTTGAAGTTAAAAATAGCAGTATTAATACTGGTAGCAAGGTGAATCATTTGAGCTATATAGGTGATACAACAGTCGGGAAAAAGGTCAATGTGGGTGCAGGGACAATTACCTGTAATTACGATGGGGCAAACAAATTTCAGACTATTATTGAAGATAATGTGTTTATTGGTTCAGATACGCAATTAATTGCACCTGTAAAAATAGCTAAAGGCTCAACCATAGGAGCAGGGTCAACTATTACCAGGAGTACGCCTCCAGAGGAACTGACTTTGTCGCGCTCTAAACAGGTGAGTATTACCGGATGGAAACGACCAACAAAAAAATGAGAAAAATAAAATGAAATGTAAAATAATAGGTTTTTACTCTCTTACTGTTGTTATAAAGCCAAGCAATAAGGAATATGTTCTATGTGTGGAATAGTGGGTGCAGTAGCCCGGGATAATATTGTTCCCGCTTTACTGGAAGGTTTGCATCGTCTTGAATACCGTGGTTACGATTCAGCTGGATTAGCGTTGCTGAATGGTAAGTTGAATCGATTACGCACTACCGGGCGCGTAACCGAACTTAGTAAACTTGTAAATGAACAGCAATATCAAGGCAAAATTGGTATTGCTCATACCCGATGGGCTACACACGGCGTACCCTCAGAGCGTAACGCTCATCCACATTTTTCCGGTGAAACATCGAAGGTCGCAGTGGTACATAACGGTATTATCGAGAATCATGAGGCGCTGCATAAACAATTGCAGAGTGAAGGGTTTAAGTTTGACTCTGATACAGACACTGAGGTTATAGCTCACCTTATTACACTTAATTTAAAGAAGGCGCCTGACTTGTTTGAAGCGGTTTGTCATTCCGTTGCTGAGTTGCAAGGTGCTTATGCAATTGCAGTAATGGAAGAGAGTCATCCAGAACGTATCATTGTTTCCCGCAATGGTGCGCCATTGTTACTGGGTTTGGGAGAGAATGGCAATTATGCTGCTTCAGATGCATCTGCGTTGCTACAGGTTACCAAGCGCATGATTTATCTGGAAGAGGGTGATGTTGCAGAGTTAAACCAGGATAGCTATCGCATAGTGAATTGTCTTGGTGCTGGACCTTATACAGAAGTTACACGTGTAGTACATGAAAGTGAACTTACCAATGAAGCGGTAGAAATGGGTCCTTATAACCATTTCATGCAAAAAGAAATATTCGAGCAACCGGGTGCGGTAGCAAATACACTGGAAATGGTACTCAATGCCCACTCCATTTCTCCACAATTGTTTGGAAGTGAAGCAGAGGATATTTTCAAGCAGACTGATGGTATCCTGATACTTGCCTGTGGTACCAGTTATCATGCTGGGCTGGTTGCTCGTTACTGGCTCGAATCTGTAGCCGGATTAACTTGCAATGTTGAGATTGCAAGTGAATATCGTTATCGTGACCCGGCTTCTCGACCAAATACACTGGTAGTGGGCATTTCACAGTCTGGAGAGACAGCAGATACTTTAGCTGCACTCAATTATGCTAAATCGTTGGGGCATCGTCATAGTCTTGCGATTTGCAATGTTGCAGAAAGCGCGCTTGTGAGACAGGCAAATTTACGTTTTCTCACGCGCGCAGGGCCTGAAATTGGAGTAGCTTCTACCAAAGCATTTACTACGCAGTTAGCAGCACTGATGCTACTTACCATGACATTAGCAAAGCTAAGTGGCAAATTGTCAGGTGAGCGTGAACTTGAAATGATTACTACACTACGGCATTTACCTGTAGCATTGCAGCATGCACTTCAAGTGGAGGAACAGGTCAGGTCATGGTCTGAAAGATTTTCCCAAAAGAGTCACGCCCTGTTTCTCGGACGTGGTATGCATTATCCCATTGCTATGGAAGGCGCGCTCAAACTCAAAGAAATTTCCTATATTCACGCAGAAGCATATGCTGCAGGCGAACTGAAACATGGCCCTCTTGCTTTAGTAGACAAAGATATGCCTGTTGTTGCAATTGCTCCCAACGATACGTTACTAGAGAAACTTAAATCCAATTTACAGGAAGTACACGCGCGAGGAGGGGAGCTCTATGTTTTTGCAGATGCAGATTCCCGTATTCAGGAAAGTGAAGGGCTTCACGTCATTCGTATGGCTGAGCACGCGGGACTGCTCAGTCCGATTCTTCATACCGTTCCACTCCAGCTACTCGCCTATCATGTTGCACTACAAAAAGGTACCGATGTTGATAAGCCAAGGAATCTTGCTAAATCAGTAACGGTAGAGTAATGATGAAAACTGGCAAAGCCAAGAGGAGTCTTTCTGAATATTGATTCAAATTCGCCAATATTTTCTTAAGTTATCAAAATTAAATATTCCTTCATATATTATGAAAAGTAATGCCAGCAGGCTTACTGGCTGGTTTTGATATTGATTTGCTTATTACTATAGATATTGAACTCTAAGCCGATATATGCACTATATTAAAAATTAAAAGGATTTTATCTAAACCGATATTGTTTTTATATTAGATATAATATTTTGAGACAGATAAGAGAATTTCTTCCTGAAAGGATATAACGATAATTTAATTTAAGTGACAAGGTTGGAATTGAGGTGTCCTCTTCCGGCAAGACAAAAAATAAATTTATTGGAGAAGATTTATGACTGTAGTGGCTGTAGTTGGTTTGGGATATGTCGGATTACCTTTGGCAGTTGAGTTTGGTAAAAAAGGGAAAACTATCGGCTATGATCCTTCTGAAAGCAAAATCGAGAGCTATAAGCGTTTTATAGATCCAACTGGTGAGGTTTCAAACGAGAATTTGAAAGCCGCAGAAAATTTAACGGTGACTACTGATCCGGCCAAACTATCTTTGGCTGACCATATTATAGTTTCAGTTCCTACCTCGGTAGATGTTGCACATAATCCTGACTTCACATCACTTATTAAAGCGAGTGAAACTATTGGGAGACACATGAAGCGAGGTGCCATAGTTACATATGAGTCTACAGTTTATCCGGGAGCAACTGAGGAAATTTGTGCACCAGTTTTGGAAAACTCTTCAGGTATGAAATGGAAAAAAGATTTTCATGTTGGTTTTTCTCCAGAACGGATCAACCCCGGAGATAAAAAGCATACACTGACAGTAATTGTAAAAGTTGTAGCTGGTGATGATAAAGATACTCTTGAAAAGGTGGCTGTACTATATGAAAGTATAATAACTGCCGGTGTACATCGTACTTCAAGCATTAAGGTTGCTGAAGCTGCTAAAGTTATTGAAAATACGCAGCGTGATTTGAATATTGCATTGATGAATGAATTGGCAATTATCTTTGATAAGTTAGATATTGATTCATTAGAAGTCTTACAGGCTGCTGGAACCAAATGGAATTTTCTTCCTTTCCGTCCTGGTTTAGTAGGAGGGCACTGCATTGGTGTAGATCCCTATTATCTTACTCATAAAGCAGAAATGATTGGATACAGCCCTCAGGTAATTCTAGCAGGGCGCCGCATCAATGATAGCATGGCAAAATTTGTTGCAGAACAGACAATAAAGGAGCTTATTAAAGCTAATTGCAATGTAAAAGGTGCAAAGGTAAATGTACTTGGATTAACATTCAAAGAAAATTGTCCTGATTTAAGAAACTCTAAAGTTGCTGAATTAATAGATGAATTAAAATCTTATGGTGTTGAACTACATATTCATGATCCTGTGGCTGATGCTGAAGAAGCGCGTCATGAATATGGCGTAGAACTTGAATCATGGGAGAGTCTTCCTCGGGCAGAGGTTATTATTGCTGCAGTATCACATCAAGAGTTTATTGAAAAATCAATATCTGATTTTCAATCTAAAGTTATTGAGAAAGGATGCTTTATTGATGTTAAATCCCAGTTTGACCAAGAAGCACTTAATAAAATAGGCCTTAGTGTCTGGCGGCTCTGAATTAAAAGGATAACAAGTAATTTGAACATGACAAAATTCCAGGGAATCCAGAAGCATTTAAAGGAGCATCAATATTGTTGGCTAATAACCGGCGTTGCTGGTTTTATTGGATCCAATTTATTGGAGGCATTGCTCAAGTTAAATCAAAAAGTAATTGGCTTAGATAATTTCTCAACCGGTTACATGCACAATCTCAATCAGGTAAAAGAGCAGGTTGGGGCACAGGCCTGGCTTAATTTCAATTTTATTGAAGGTGATATTTGCCAACTAGAAGATTGCAGGAAGGTCTGTTGCAAGGTGGACTATGTGTTGCATCACGCAGCTCTGGGCTCTGTACCACGTTCAATTGAATCCCCGATTCTTACAAATGAAAACAATATTTCCGGATTTGTAAATATGTTGGTGGCATCAAGAGATGCTTCAGTGAAACGATTTATCTATGCAGCATCTAGTTCAACCTATGGCGATCATCCCGATTTGCCGAAAGTAGAATCGATGATTGGCCGGCCGCTTTCACCGTATGCAGTTACTAAGTATGTTAATGAACTTTACGCCGAGGTGTTCTTTAGCTGTTACGGCACTGAGTCCATAGGGCTACGGTATTTTAATGTTTTTGGTCCGAGGCAAGATCCAAATGGTGCTTATGCTGCTGTAATCCCGCAATGGATTGCCGCCCTTATTAAAGGTGAGCTTCTTAGAATAAACGGTGACGGTGAAACTAGTCGGGATTTTTGTTATATAGAAAACGTTATTCAGGTAAATATTCTTGCAGCATTATCTAATGATCCTGATGCGATCAACCAGGTATACAACGTAGCGCTTAACGAAGGAACAAGCCTTAACCAGCTTTATGAAATGATACGTTCATTGTTAGTAAAAGAGTTTCCGTATTTGAAAAAGCATAAGCCAGAGTATGTGGCTTTTCGTGAGGGTGATGTTCGCCATTCTCAAGCTGATATTTCCAAGGCCGGCCGGTTATTAGGTTATATGCCAACTCATCGAATTGATAAGGGTCTTAAGCAAGCGTTGGACTGGTACATTGCTAATGTTATTGCCTAGGTCCGCTTCAATATTCTTTATTCAAGTTTGACTGTTCTGGCTGACAGTTTTTCAGAACCAGAAGTTAGTTTTATTTTTGATACTACTATAAGCTAGAATCTAGCCACCAACCACACTGGGGCGATATGGGTGAGTTCGTTTCTTGTAAAGTTTCCTGATTTTTTTTACATAGTTTCTGGTCTCAGGATAAGGTGGGATACCGTTGTATCTTTTAACGGTACCTTCTCCCGCATTGTATGCTGCAGCAACTAAAGATACATCACCTTTAAAGAAAGTCAGCAGCCATCTTAAATAGGCGAGACCACCTTTAATATTGTCCTCTGCATTAAAAGAATTCTTGACGTGAAAACGCTTTGCAGTTGCTGGAATGAGCTGCATCAGGCCCTGTGCGTTCTTAGGTGATATTGCGTGAATATTAAATCCTGACTCAACAGAGATAATGGCCATCACCAGTTGCGGATCTACTTCATAGAGCGGAGCCAGTTTAGCTACCAGCCTGGAGATATAATTATTGGGATAAGATAAGTTTCTTGCCAGTTGAGGCTGCGGTTTTGATAAACAAGATGGAAATGATGATTCAGTAGCCGGGGTGTAATGCCCCATTTTTTGTGCGTGAGTATGTCCTTGTTTTGCAGCCATAGAAAATAAATATGAGGCTATATTGTCGTTTTTAGATACGCCTCGCCCATTAGCATACATCCACCCAAGGAAAAACTGTGCATCCGCATCACCCATCTTTGCTGCTTTACAATAAAGTGTAGCAGCCTTTGCATTATTCCTCGGAACACCTTCAGCGTGTTCATACTTTAGTGCAAGTAAAATTAGCTCTCTGGGATTCTCAGAATTTGATGAATAAGGAAACTTAACCAGCATATTGTTTTCAGCCATGGCATGCCCATGCCAGAATGGTAATACACTTAACAGTATGAATAGCTTTAGATACTTAAACATTACGATACACGCCCAGATAAGATTCAAAGTAATTTATGAGCAACTTTTGTGCCAGCTCTAAATTTTGTTTATATACAAGCAGGTAATCTAAGAAACAAAAATAAACCAGAAGTGACTGTAAATAAATCCGACAATTCCAGGTTAAATATATTAGAAATACAGTTATAAAGAGTAATACATTTTAGTTTTGTGTTCTGTGTGAAAGATCACAAATCAAATTACCATATCATGACCATTTATAGAAATATTTTATATAAGAATAAATAAAAGTATGGAGCTTTTTTGTCCTCATTACAGAGGACCGGAAAATTATTCCGGCTTAGGTGAAATAAAAGCTTTGTGTAATAAATGGTTTGCAAGCATTAGGGGCGGCATGCGTAGCCAATTTCCTCTTATATAAAGTCCACGTTTTGCAGTTTTCGTTAGCCAGTCTGAACAGCTCAGGTGATCTGGCATTAGTGCACGAGTGAATAGACTATCCATAAGCATTAATAGTAATTGATTTGGAAGATCTGTCTTTATAGCATCTAACGTGCTCGGTGGAACAGGTGTCTGCAGGATAAGTTTTGCATAGCGTAAAGAATAAAAAAGTGCACGCGTAAGCTCCAACTCCTCTGCTCTTTCCACAAGTATGTTCCAGAATGATGGTAAATTATCAAAATGACGTAACAAACTATCGATATCGACCAGGTCCCGAAGGCCGTTATTTAGTTCTGATTCATTAAACAGATGGGTAGCGCTGTGCAGTACCATGTCAGTCGGAGAAAAAATCTTCAAGTCATCGTATCCGTCTAGCAGACATGCTGACACTCTAAGTTTATCAGGGCTAGGATGGACAGCTGCAGTTTCCGGCAGAATTGCATGATGTACATCTATAACAGACGAGCGTTTGATGTGGCGCATGGGTGGCAATTCATGCATCCATCTACGGTAATAGCGCTGGTCATAGGCATCATGATGCGTAGTAGCCCAGCCATGAAGCATTAAGGCAGCTTCTACTGCATGAATACTATCTTTGGGTACCATGATATCTATGTCAGAAAAGAGACGTCCGTGAGCAGGTGGTAACTTTGCCATCACATAGGCGGCTCCTTTAAGAAGAATAACTGGCCCTGTTTTTATTAAGGCTTTCCTGATCATTGCTACTTCCCAATGAACTGCCTTAATTTGACTTTCAGCTATTACACTTGTCCATTCAAGATGTTCGCGTGGTTTTGGGGGCACATAATCTATCAAATCTTGTTTTATTAATAGGGAATGGATTCTTGCCAGCAGATTTGAGCTTCGTGCCTGTCGTAAGAGTAAGTCCCAGTCTGCAAGATCCATAGGAATTATTGCCTTAGGCTCCCGAAGTACTTTTAATACCAATAGATCGGGGATCACTTTGAGGAGACCTGTGGCTTTAGTGTTGAAAAAGTTTCAATGGCATCATCCAAAGAACTGTATGTAAAATCGTAACATTGTGATGCACCAACTACTCCGACCAAAGTTTCATATCCTTTTACCCCGAGAAGGCTGTAATTAAAGGCATTATCAGCAATCCGAATAAATGCACGGGATTGAGATAACTTTTTCAGGCTGGCAGGTGTTCCTGACTGATATTTAGGAAAAATCACCCAAGCTGCCTTAGCCGCTTCATCTGAACGGATAATGCTGTCTGTTGGTGGCTTCATGTGGGCAACCGTACCCTTTATTGTATCGCTAATTTTTTGACTTAGGATGGTATCAGGTGCGTAGTTTTTAATTATATCAATAGATTGATTTTTTAAACTGATCGGTCTTGGCAGAGGGATAATTTTTCCGCCCCTGATTTGTATCAAAGTAAGTTCGTCGGATAGTAACCTCCAGCCACGACATACCAATGCTGCACAGAGGGTACTTTTCCCAGAGCCTGGCGGAGCAGGCAAAACAGCAGCATAACCATTTTTTTCAATCACTGCAGCATGGATGATTAAATAGTGATTGGCATGGCTAGACACACACCAATTTAGTCCCCATTCAAGCATAGGAAAGGCTTGGTCAGCTGGTAGTGGTTTAAACGGGGGCTTGCCATCAAATAAGAACTGAACTTGGGGTTTCAGCCAACGCCTCAGGTTACGAGGATATGTGAGTGAAACATGGAAGTCTGCAAAATCTAGATGCTTAATTAATGGGTAATCAGCATAAAGCAGCCTGATTCCTTTAGCTACGCCGGGGATCGCGGTTTTCAAATGAGTAATGAAAGTGCCGGTTTGGAGAAATATCCCGGTATCTCTTAGCTGATCTCCTAATTCTGGGAGAGCTAATGTCGATATATTCATAGGGCACCTTGTGGAACTAGTCGTAAGTCGGAATTGGAGCTATATGCAGAGCTATGACGAATACTAAAGCTTAGCTCTCGATTCAAAGTAGCGCAATACTGTAAGTAGTCAATTTAGTTGTAAGTTATTATTTGTCGTGTTTCATATGATCTAGTATCGGCTGTCTATAAACAGCGTGTATGATTTTTGTGCGCAGGGAGAATTGTAGGGAAGCGGTAACCAGTTTACAATAGAGGGTATGGTAATAATTTATCCATGCAAAGCATTAATCTGACCCATCATTTTTTGATTGCCATGCCGGCCATGGCAGATACTTGTTTTTCCAAGACGCTTACTTATATCTGTGAGCACAATGAGCAAGGCGCACTAGGTATAGTAATAAACCGTGCTGTAGACTTGACTTTGGAAAACTTGTTTGATCAGCTTGAAATTCCTTGTGACAATTCAGATCGTAAAGGGTTGCCTGTATTGTTTGGGGGACCGGTTCAGCTAGATCGTGGTTTTGTACTACATCAGCCAGCTGGCGACTGGCAGGCCACGCTAACAGCAAATCATGAATTAGGGCTTACAACTTCGCTTGATATTCTGCAGGCAATTGCTAACGGAGAAGGTCCGGAAAAAGTACTGGTTACACTAGGATATTCAGGGTGGGCACCAGGTCAGATTGAGCATGAGCTGGCCCAGAATGCCTGGCTTACAGTTACGGCTTCACCCAGCATAATGTTTGAGCTATCACCGGATGAACGATTACCTGCAGCTATGCGAATGCTTGGCATAGATTTTTCCAGCTTATCAGGTGAGGCAGGGCATGCTTAAGAGCAATATATTTATTTAATGATTAGCCATATTGTTCATACAAAGTCAGCGAATCTGGCATTTAACGCAGAGTCCTCTGTTGGAACTGTTCTGGCTTTTGATTTTGGCGAGAAGCGTATTGGTGTAGCGGTTGGTGAATTAGAGCTAGGTTTAGCTCATCCACTCATTACAGTAAGTGAAGAAGCCACTAAAAGCCGCTTTGATGCCATCACTAAATTAATTGAAGAATGGGAACCGGTACAGTTAATAGTGGGGCTGCCTGTTCATTCTGACGGTACTGACCACAAACTAACACGCTTGAGTAAGCGTTTTGCACGGCGCTTAGAAGGGCGTTTTGGGATTAGTACTAAGCTTGTGGATGAACGATATACTTCAGTTACTGCAAGTATGGGATTGAGAGAAGCAGGGGTTAAGGGGAAAAAACAAAAGCTTGTTATTGATCAAGTAGCGGCTCAACAAATATTGCAATCATATTTTGACAGACAAAATGAACTTACCTGATGCTGAACAGTTGCTGGCTGACCTGACTGATAAAATGCGGTCAGATGTTACCAAAAACACCGTGTTAGTTGGTATTTATACAGGTGGAGTTTGGTTAGCAGAGCGATTACAGCAAGATTTGGAGTGTACACTCCCTCTGGGGGCACTAGATGTTTCATTTTACCGTGACGATTTTCGTGAAATTGGTCTGCATCCCCAGGTCAGGCCTTCAAATATCCCGTTCGAAGTGGAGGGTCGCCATATAATATTAATAGATGATGTGCTCTACACTGGGCGCACTATTCGTGCTGCAATCAATGAATTATTTGACTATGGGCGACCTGCCAGCATCCGCCTTGCCGCTCTGGTAGACCGGGGTGAGAGAGAGATGCCCATTGCAGCCAATTATGTTGGAGCAGATATTGTTTTGCCGGAGGATAAAATGTTGGCTTTAGAGCAGGGAAATAATGGAAAACTTAGTCTGAGTTTATATGACAAAACATCTCCAGAATAATGAATAACCCTCAGTTAAATGAGAGTGGTGAATTACAACATCTCCTTACTACCGAGGGGCTTCCTGCCCCCATTTTATTAAAAATACTTGATACAGCAGAATCATTTGTCGGTGTTACTGAGCGTGATATTAAGAAAGTACCATTGCTCAGAGGTAAGTCTATATTCAATCTTTTTTTTGAACCTAGTACTCGTACTCGTACCACATTTGAAATTGCTGCTAAGCGATTGTCAGCAGATGTGGTGAACCTTAATATTGCTGCTTCCTCTCAGTCTAAGGGAGAGACAATGCTGGACACGGTGAATAATCTTTCTGCAATGCACGCTGATATGTTCATTGTGAGACATTCACAAAGTGGAGCAGCTCATTTGATAGCGCGCCATGTGCGTCCTGAAATTCACGTCATAAATGCTGGTGACGGACGTCATGCACATCCGACACAAGCATTGTTAGATATGTTCACTATTCGCCGTTATAAATGTGATTTTCATAATTTACGTGTGGCCATTGTTGGCGATATTTTGCACTCAAGAGTTGCTCGCTCACAAATTCATGCGCTAACTACTCTGGGCGTACCTGAAGTACGGGTAATCTCACCTAAAACCCTGTTACCAACTAAAGTTGAGCGTCTTGGTGTACACGTATATCACGACATGGAGCAGGGACTTAAAGACGTAGATGTTTTATTAATGTTGCGTTTACAAAATGAGCGTATGTTGAGTGCGCGTCTCCCTAGTGCTGAGGAATATTTTAAGCATTACGGGCTTACACAGGAAAAACTAGCCTTAGCCAAACATGACGCTATCGTCATGCATCCTGGTCCAATGAACCGTGGTATTGAGATCGACTCAGCTGTAGCTGACGGAAAACAATCGGTAATTCTTCCACAGGTAACTTTTGGCATTGCGGTACGGATGGCGGTCATGACAATTTTGGCAGGAAATTGAATTTATTAATAAAAGGAAACTTTTCGCATAATGTGTAGAGTGGCTTCAGTTTTGTTACAGAATTAAAATAGAATTATATGAGAATCCTTATTAAAAATGGGCGGGTAATTGATCCTAAAAACGGTATGGATGCCGTAAATGATGTGTATATCATCGCCGGAAAGATTGTTGCTATAGGTGCTGAGCCCGATTCTTTTCAGGCCAATCACGTTATAAATGCCGGGGGGTTAGTGGTATGTCCTGGTCTTGTGGATTTATCAGTACGGTTACGTGAGCCAGGGCTTGAATATAAGGCTACACTTGAATCCGAAATGAGGGCGGCGGTCGCTGGGGGGGTCACTAGCCTCGCATGTCCTCCTGATACTGATCCGACGCTAGATGAACCAGGTCTGGTTGAGATGTTAAAGCATCGTGCCAAAAGCCTGAATCAGGCTCATGTTTACCCTATTGGTGCTCTGACACAAGGTTTGAAAGGAGAGCGATTGACGGAAATGGCTGAATTGCAAGATGCTGGCTGTATTGCATTTAGTCAAGCTGATAAGTTGTTGCCCGATACACGAGTGATGATGCGGGCAATGCAGTATGCTTCTACTTTTGGTTTTAGAGTTTGGTTACGTCCTGAGGATGCCAGTATTGCTGATAGTGGAGTGGCTCATGATGGTGAAGTGGCGACCCGTTTAGGTTTACCGGCGATCCCTGTTTGTGCTGAAACAATAGCGCTGTCGAAAATTGTTTTAATAGCAAGAGAAACCGGTGCTAAGATTCATCTATGCCGGGTTTCCAGTGCAGAAGGGGTGGCTATGGTGAGAGCTGCAAGACAGCAAGGTTTGCCTATTACTTGTGATGTAGCGGCCAACCACATACATCTTTCAGAAATGGATATTTGTTTTTTTGATTCTAACTGTCATCTTGTTCCGCCACTGAGAGGTATAAGCGATCGGGATGCATTACGTGCTGGTTTAGTCGATGGCACTATAGATGCAGTATGTTCTGATCATGCTCCGGTTGATGAAGACGCAAAACTACTGCCTTTTGGTGAGTCTGAGGCTGGAGCTACCTGCTTAGAATTATTGTTATCGCTTGTATTAAAATGGGCGGAAGAAATAAATATCCCTCTTGCTGTGGCAGTGGCTAAAATCACTTCAGAACCAGCCAGAATACTTGGCGTGGAGGCCGGCGATTTGTCTGTAGGCACAGCCGCTGATTTGTGTATTTTTGATCCGGATCAACATTGGAGAGTTGAGGCTCCGATACTTAAAAGCCAAGGTAAGAATACGCCGTTTCTTGGTATGGAATTGCAGGGAAAGGTAAAGTACACTTTGGCGGATGGCATCATCGTATACGAGGATTAAGCTTTAATTCGAGATAAGTATTTATGTGTAGTAACTATTTCTAGATCAATATGACTAACCCATTGCTTAACTTTTCTGAGCTACCACGCTTTTCTGATATTGAAACCAGACACATTTCCCCGGCTGTAAAAGAGCTATTGGATCGTGGCTGTTCAATTGTTGAAATGGTTCTTAGTGATTCTGCTGAACCAACCTGGCAGAATTTTGTACAGCCAATGACAGATGTACATGAACAACTATCACGTGCCTGGGGCCAGGTGTCGCATTTAAATGCGGTAATGAATAGTCCGGAATTGCGTGAGGCATATAACACTAATTTACCAATAGTTACAAAATACTACGCTGGGCTGACACAAAATCAGGCATTGTATGAGAAATTCAAAAAACTTCACAATAGTGGTGAATTTAAGAACCTTAGCTGTGCCCAAAAAATGATAGTTGAAAATGAGTTACGAGACTTTCAACTGGGTGGTGCAGAGCTAGAGTCTGGGCAAAAGAAACGCTTCCTTAATATTCAGGAAGAACTATCTGCGCTTTCTTCAAGATTCAGCGACAACCTGCTGGATTCAACTAACAATTTTATGTTGCATATAGAAAATGCAGAAGAAGTATTTGGTATTCCAGGTGATGTACTTCAAACAGCAAAAGAAACAGCTAAAAAGGACGGTGTTTCTGGCTGGAAATTTACGTTGCATGCACCCTCTTATCAGCCAATCATGCAGTATGCTGATGATCGAGAGTTACGCAGAAAAATGTACCATGCTTATTCTACACGTGCTAGCGAAACAGGAGTAACTGAGCTTTATTCTGGTAGTGAGACTGATTGGGACAACGCTCCGCTTATAAGAAAAATACTTGAATTGCGTAAAGAGGAAGCACTGCTGCTCGGATTTGACTGCTATGCTGAAGTGTCACTGGCATCAAAAATGGCCTCAACTCCTAAGCAAGTTCTGGGCTTTCTAACTGATCTGGCCGTTAAAGCTAAGCCATATGCTAAGAGTGATCTAGAGAAACTGCAACGGTTTGCCTCTGATCAGCTTGGGTTGAGTAACCTGGAATCATGGGATTTAGCATATGTTAGTGAGAAGCTGCGGGTTGATCATTATGCTTTCTCTGATGAAGAAATTAAACAATATTTCCCTGAATCAAAAGTACTGGAGGGTATGTTCAGGCTTGTTGAAAATCTTTACCATATTACCATTTCTTTATCAGAAGAGAAGTCTGACCTTCAGTTTTGGCACCCCAATGTAAAATTTTTCAGCATCAAAGATACTAATGGAAAACTGATAGGACAATTTTATATTGATCTGTACGCGCGCTCTGGTAAGCAAGGTGGTGCGTGGATGGATGATGCTATTACCCGTAGGCGAATTGAGCATAAGGAAAATAATATTCAAACTCCGGTGGCATATCTTAATTGTAATTTTGCAAAACCGGTAAATCTTAATGGTCAAATACGACCCGCACTTTTCACTCATGATGAAGTCATAATCTTATTCCATGAATTTGGCCATGGTTTGCATCATTTACTTACTCAAGTAGAAGAACTAGGCGTTTCCGGGATCAATGGAGTGGAATGGGATGCAGTGGAGCTGCCTAGTCAGTATATGGAAAATTTTTGCTGGGAATGGGATGTGCTGTCTGGCATGACACAGCATGTTGATAGCGGTGCGCCGCTTCCCCGGGAAATGTTCGATAAAATGATTGCTGCAAAAAATTTTCAGAGTGGTCTGCAGACTCTACGCCAAATAGAATTTTCACTGTTTGACATGCACCTGCATTTCGATTTCAATCCGGAAGAAGGAAAGACAGTATTAGAGTTACTGGATAGTATTCGTAAGCAAGTGGCAGTTATCATTCCACCAGAATTCAATCGTTTTCCCAATAGTTTTTCACATATTTTCGCAGGCGGATACGCGGCTGGTTATTATAGTTACAAATGGGCAGAAGTATTATCTGCTGATGCTTATAGTATGTTTGAGGAAAGTACAGAAGGGGTAATAAATGAGAAGACCAGCACTCTATTTCGTGATGAAATTCTTGCTGTGGGTGGGAGCCGTAAGGCATTAGAATCATTCATAGCGTTACGTGGGCGGGAGCCAAAAATAGACGCGTTGTTACAACATTGTGGCATGGCAACTAAATAAACGAGCGGTGACAGAACGATTTTGCAGGTTAAGTAGAAAGGAGAGATTTGATGAAAATTAAATATATCTTATTTCTTTTGCCAGTTTTTCTGGTAGAGACTATTAGTGCAGCGGAGATGTATCGCTGGGTTGATAACAATGGTAAGGTACATTACACCGACACTCCGCCACCACTCACAGCAAAAAGTATACAGAAGAAAGTATTAGGAAATCAGGCAGGAGAGTCACAAATGCCCTATAGTCTGCAGCAGGCTGTAAAAAACTTTCCAGTTATTTTATATAGTAGTGAGTGTGGCGAGCCATGCAGCCATGCAACAGAATTGTTGGTGAATCGTGGAATTCCATTTTCTAAGAAAAAGCCCGAAAAAAATCCAAAAGATGAAGAAGCTTTAAAAAAAATTACCAATGGAGAGTTGGCTGTACCAGTTCTGGTTATCGGGAAAGATATCCTAAAAGGATTTGAGAGGAATAGCTGGAACAATGCGCTTGATTTGGCTGGTTATCCCAAGAGCTCTGTTATACCAAAATCATTCACTAAAAGTAACTCTGTAGCGGACTAATTTTTACCAGAAGATAATTTCCGCTACAGGGACATTAATACTATAAAAACTACAGATAAATTAATACAGTTGATTTGAATTTCAAATGCATCCTAATAAAATTTAATAGGTTTAATATCAAGTGGATGCGTTTGTAAATAAACTCCAGATGTTACTGACGAGGTTCTTCTGCGGCTTCTTCTGTATTTTCCTCTGTAACTTTGCTCGGTTTGCGGCGCAGCCAGAAAAAAACAGCAATACCTCCTCCTGCACCCAGCAACAGAGCAATTTCTAGCATATCAATGCCAGAGTGTCCGCCATGGCCACCACCTTCGCCTACATGTAAAGGAAGAGTAACCGCTGCACTCATTTTGCCATTTTTTTCAGTTTCTAGCAGCAGATTATACTGGCCTAATTCTTTCAAATTTACTAAAAACGTAATAGTCCCAGACGGATATGGTTGTGCAGGTGTGGACATAACAGTCTTATTTTGACCCCCCTCTGCTAAGACCAGACGAATGCCAATTGGTATTTCACGAGACTTAGAACCCTGAAGGTCTACTGTTACAATATGTTCACCGATATTTGGCACATGCTTACAAAATGCGTGTGTAGGTGGAAGTTGTCCCTTTGGTTTTTCATAGACACTGTAGTTTAGAGGTATAGGTCCTGACTTTATATTACAGTCATCGCCCCCCCCATGGCCCATATGGCCAATCATTAGTTGCCCATAGGCCGGCAGCGCCATCATTGATATCAGCACAGCAACCCATCTTAGAGGTAAAATCCATCCATTTGCTTTATTCATAGTGTCTCCATAATTTGATATTTTGACCAATCAGTTACCCTGCGGCATTGCTGAGCAGCTTAATCGGACGATTGTATATCAATTAAATCAGGAATGGGAGCGGCTTACAGGAATGAAGCATAGCAAAATACGGATATCAAACAGGAAACTCAAATATTTTAGTAGGTACACAATGCAAATACTTTGAAAAGACTCATAAATCTTTTAGGGGCAGAATTTAATTTACATGGCTCTAGAATAAGTTTTGTTTAACGGGGCGGGTTAAGATTAATCAGTCTTGCTTTAAGAACTTGTGTGTCAGTATATAATAGGCGCTTTGATAAAATATAAGTTGAGCCTAACATAGTTCACAATTACGATATTGGACGATATAAAACCGGAATCTGATGCTTCAACGCACGATATTTGTGTGCAGTATGGCGAAAAAATATTAGCTTCGCAGTTATCTCATGTTGAAAGCAAGGGATATGATTTTGCGCCCCCGTTTAGGGAAATGACGATCCATCTTTATTTAATAGGGGTTATGTGGCGCCATGGCGAAAACTTGGATTCAGTAACAAATCCACGTGAACATGCTCTGGCATCATTACATAAAATGCTGGTAAAAACCGGCATGAGTGATAAGAATGCAGACAAACGAATTGCACTTTTAAAAATCATGTCTCAGGAAGAAGAAAGTGGCGAAACACTCGCCGTAACCGCTGGTTATCAGGCCAAACAGGATGATAATAGCCTGGAATGATTTTTGATGAGCATCGTGATGAGACGCGTGTTTCCGGAGCCCTCTGGCGGTTTTATAGCCGGGGTAAGAAATTTATGTTCCTCGGCGGGGGTGCTGCAGCATTTCTGGCAATATGGTTTGTTACGATATATACACCATCAAGTAGCGGGATTACTGTATTGGCATCGGGATTACTTGCTGCCGCATTGGTTGTAATACCAACATTTATCATCGGAGCTTTGATATATCGGGTAAAGTTTAAAAAATAATTTAGTGAAACTTAGCCGCAATCGTGATCTTTGATAGTGATCTTAATGTTGAGTTGTTTGCGATCTTCCCCTGATAAATACTACTATTAATATTGGACAGCCAGGTAACTGTTCAATATTAAGTCCTGGAATTATACCTCTGACAGGATTTATGCCAAGGGTGAGTGCTGCGATTAAAAAAGCATAAATAAGTAGTAAAAATACTTAAAATTTTGACAATTTAGAGAAAATTATGAGTGCTGTGATCATAGATGGCAAGGCAATTGCCAAAGCGCTACGAGTTGAATGGAAGACTCGTGCTGAGCAGTTAAAAGAAAAAGGTATGCAACCGGGATTGGCAGTGATTATTGTCGGGGATAATCAGGCCTCCGGTATTTATGTACGTAACAAGGTGAGGGCTTGTAGTGAAACCGGCATATATTCGGAAGTACACGAATTCTCTGAAAGCACTGATCAGAGAGAGGTGTTGCATTGTATTCAGGAGCTGAATAAAAATCCCAGAATACATGGCATATTAGTACAGTTACCATTACCATTACACTTTGAAGACAGAAAAATAATTGCATCTATCGGAGTGGAAAAAGACGTGGATGGTTTCCATTTCAACAATATTGGAGCGCTTGTCACCGGTTATGCCGTGTATCCACCCTGTACTCCTTATGGTGTGATGAAAATGCTGGAAAAAAGTAGTATACAGATTGAGGGGCAGCATGCGGTAGTAGTAGGGCGCAGTAATATTGTTGGAAAACCAATGGCGCTGATGTTGTTGGAGAAAGGTGCGACTGTTACTATTTGCACTTCGAAAACAAGTAATCTGGCAGAGCACACAAGACGTGCAGATATTTTAGTAGTGGCTACTGGCAAGCCACGAATGATTACAGCCGAAATGGTTAAGTCTGGTGCAACGGTTATAGATGTGGGGATAAATCGTATGCCTGACGGTAAGTTAGCGGGTGACGTAGATTTTGATACTGTTAGGGAGAAAGCAGGGTATATCACCCCCGTACCAGGCGGAGTAGGGCCAATGACAATTGCTATGTTGCTTTGTAATACCATTGAGGCGGCAAGGCGTATTCAATCCGAAGTTGTGCCACGAACTAACACGGGTAATAACACGTAATAACTATAAGGCAGAAACATGGAACGTACGCCCGATATTGATCCACAGGAAACTCAGGAATGGCTTGATGCGCTGGATTCTGTAATGGCTCTTGAGGGAACAGAAAGAGCACATTATTTACTGGGAAAGCTAATAGAAAAAGCTCGCAGATCCGGCGCCTATCTTCCTTACAGCGCCACTACTGCATATATAAACTCTATTCCTACTGGTAAGGAAGAAAAATCTCCCGGGGATCATACGCTTGAACACCGTATCCGTTCTTACGTCCGCTGGAATGCCATGGCAATGGTAATACGTGCAAACAAAAAAACAAATGTGGGTGGTCATATCTCGTCCTTTGCATCTGCTGCAACGCTTTACGATGTGGGCTATAACCATTTTTGGCATGCTGCCAGCAAGAATCATGGGGGTGACCTGGTGCTTGTACAGGGTCACTCTTCTCCCGGAATTTATGCACGTGCTTTTATGCTGGGAGAGTTAACTAAAGAGCAATTGGATAATTTTCGCCAGGAGGTAGGGGGTAAAGGCCTATCCTCCTATCCACATCCGTGGTTAATGCCTGATTTCTGGAGGTTTCCAACAGTATCAATGGGATTAGGACCGCTGATGGCGATCTATCAGGCTCGCTTCATGAAATATCTTGACAGTCGTGGCTTAGCAAAGACCGAAGGCCGTAAAGTCTGGGCTTTTATGGGTGACGGTGAAATGGATGAACCTGAATCACTAGGCGCAATTTCGTTGGCATCACGCGAGAATCTGGATAATCTGATATTTATTATTAACTGCAATCTTCAGCGTCTTGATGGACCTGTGCGTGGCAACAGCAAAATCATTCAAGAACTGGAAGGTAGTTTTCGTGGAGCTGGCTGGAATGTTATCAAAGTGATTTGGGGTTCTTATTGGGATCCGTTGTTAGCAAAAGATACGAAAGGTTTACTACAAAAACGAATGATGGAATGTGTTGACGGCGAATACCAAACTTTCAAAGCCAGAGATGGTTCATATGTGCGCAAGCATTTCTTTGGAAAGTATCCAGAATTACTGGAAATGGTAGCCAATATGTCTGATGACGATATCTGGAGACTAAATCGTGGGGGGCACGATCCTCACAAAGTATATGCTGCTTATGCTTCCGCAGTAAAGCACACCGGGCAACCAACCGTGATACTTGCCAAGACGGTTAAGGGTTATGGCATGGGTGAAGCAGGTGAGGCGCAAAACATTACCCATCAGCAAAAGAAGATGGGTACTACTTCTCTAAAATCATTCCGTGACCGTTTTCGCTTACCAGTTCCGGACAACAAAATAGACAACGTGCCATATCTAATGTTTGACGAAGATTCACCTGAGTTGGCATATATGCGGGAGAAGCGTGATGCATTGGGAGGACTCCTTCATCGACATCAGCGGCATAATACAGAAGCGCTGCAAATACCACCTTTATCAGCGTTTGAGACGTTACTTAAGGCAAGTAGCGAAGGGCGGGAGTCCTCTACCACCATGGTATTTGTGCGCATACTTAATATCCTGGTAAAAGATAAAATTATTCGAAAGAGAATAGTGCCGATTGTGGCAGATGAATCGCGTACGTTTGGGATGGAAGGGATGTTTCGGCAATTGGGTATTTGGTCGTCAACAGGCCAGCTATATACGCCGGAGGATGCTGATAAATTGATGTATTACAAAGAAGATAAGGATGGTCAGATCCTGCAAGAGGGCATTAATGAGGCCGGAGCCATGTCGTCATGGATAGCGGCAGCAACCGCTTATAGTGCTCATGGCGTACAGATGATACCTTTTTTTATATTTTATTCAATGTTTGGATTTCAACGTATTGGTGATCTTGCCTGGGCAGCAGGTGATATGCGTTGTCGTGGTTTTTTGATGGGAGGAACAGCTGGGCGTACTACTCTGAATGGAGAAGGTTTGCAGCATGAGGATGGGCACAGTCATCTGGTTGCTTCGACTATTCCTAACTGTATATCTTACGATCCCACGTTTGCTTATGAACTTGTGGTTATTATCCAAGACGGCTTGCGCCGAATGTATCAAGAACAGGAAGATGTGTATTACTACATAACCGTAATGAACGAAAATTATTTGCATCCAGAAATGCCTAAAGGTGCAGAGCAGGGCATATTGAAGGGTATGTATTTATTTCGTGAGGGTAGTGAAAAAGGAGAGAAGAATTCAAATCTAAGAATACAACTGCTTGGTTCCGGAACTATTCTACGTGAAGTTATTGCTGCAGCAGATATCCTAATAGAAGAATATGGAATTATTTCTGACATATGGAGTGTTACTAGTTTTAATGAATTACGCCGAGAAGCGCTGGAGGCATCACGTTGGAATATGTTGCATCCTGCAGAGCAACCAAAACAATCTTATGTAAGATCGTGCCTAGAGAAGCGTGAAGGACCTGTAGTGGCAGCAACCGATTATATGAAAATCTTTGCAGACCAGATACGTGAATTTGTACCAGGGAAATATAAAGTGTTGGGAACTGACGGTTTTGGGCGTTCCGATACACGCGAAAAATTACGACAGTTTTTCGAAGTAGACCGCTACTATGTTACTGTAGCTTCGCTTAAAGCTTTGGCAGAAAATGGTAAGATTTCGTCGGAGAAAGTAGTAGAGGCGATAAATAAATACAACATTGATCCAGATAAACCAAATCCGATAAAGGTATAAAGATTTTAGTCTGTAGAAATAAATTGTTGATCTCTAAATATTGATGTACAGGTGAAGGATAAAGTGTGGCAGAAGTTAAACAGGTATTAGTTCCCGATATCGGTGATTTTAAGAATATTCCTGTAGTCGAGTTGCTGGTGAAACCAGGTGACACGGTTAAAAAGGAGGAACCGCTGATTTCATTAGAATCTGACAAGGCAACAATGGAAATACCCTCTCCTTTTGCAGGGATAGTCAAAGAAATAAATGTTCGAGAGGGTGACAGGGTTTCTGAAGGCACACTCATTTTAGAAATGGAAGTTAATCAAACCGATAGTCTGGTTGAGGTTTCTTCCCCATCTAATCAAGCCAGTTCTCCTGCTGCTCCCGTAGAAACTATTTCTAACTCAGATCGGATTATTAGCTCACAGCCGGATACTAAGCCTTTCACTCTCATGCAATTGAGTGAGACTGCTCTTACCATGGCACATGCTGGTCCCTCCGTCCGACGCTTTGCACGAGAATTGGGCGTGAATCTTAATTTGGTAAGTGGTAGCGGTAAGAAGAAACGCATACTTAAGGATGACGTAAAAGCCTATGTCAAGGCTGAAATATCGAAACCACCTGGTAGCGGTAATAATTTGGAATTGAATTTGTTGCCATGGCCTGAGGTTGATTTCGCTAAATTTGGGCCGGTAAAATTAAAGCCACTATTACGTATCCAAAAAATGTCGGGTGCAAATTTGCACCGTAACTGGGTAATGATTCCACACGTTACTCAGTTTGATGAGGCCGATATTACCGAACTTGAAGTTGAACGAAAGAAATTCAACGAAATTAAGCAGAAAGATCGAGTCAAACTAACGATATTGGCTTTTCTGATGGAAGCGACAGTAGCTGCACTAAAGGAGTTTTCTAATTTTAATGCCTCACTTGATAAAGGAAGCGGTGACATAAACTTGGTGATTAAAAACTACTATCACATAGGTTTTGCAGTTGATACGTCACATGGGTTGATGGTTCCTGTAATCCGGGATGTAGATCAGAAAAATATAGTTACTACTGCTGAAGAAATGGGAGATCTTGCAGAACGTGCGCGTGAAGGAAAATTGAAACCTACTGAGATGCAGGGAGCCAGTTTTACTATTTCCAGTCTTGGAGGTATCGGAGGAACAGCTTTTACGCCCATTATCAATGCGCCAGAAGTTGCTATTCTTGGTGCTTCCCGTGCAAATATCAAACCGGTATATTGTGATGGTCAGTTTGTTCCAAGATTAATATTGCCATTGTCGCTGTCATATGATCACAGAGTAATTGATGGCGCATCAGCTGCACGCTTTACTACATATATTGTTAAGGAGCTTGCTAATATGTCTCAGGTACTTTTGTGAGAGAGAACTTTTACAGTATTAAGGGACTTAATAGAAGAGGCGCATTAATTGAGGCTCTTTTCTCATTTCTATATTGCCTTAACCTAAGAGACAATGTTTAAGTCAGGGTCTCCTCTTGTTGGTATTTTTGGGGGAACTTTTGATCCCATACACTATGGTCATTTAAGAGTAGCTGAAGAAATTGCCGAAGCTGTCGGTCTACAAAAAATGTGCTTTGTACCTGCCGGCATACCAAGATTGCGACATGCTCCTATAGCATTGCCACAACACCGGGCAGAAGTTGTACGCTTAGCAATTCAGAACAACCCGGCTTTTATCCTGGATGAGCGTGAAATTTATCGTGATGGCGTTAGTTATAGCATAGATTCGGTACGTGAATTTAAGCAGGAATTTGGGGAAGAAGTTAGACTATGTTTTGTATTAGGAGTAGATGCTTTTATAAAGCTTGCGGAGTGGAATAGTTGGAGAGAGCTCTTTAATTTGTGTCATTTTATAATTTCTACCCGCCCAGGCTATGTGCTTACCTCAATTCATGAGTTATTACCAAAAGAGTTGAAAAAAGAGTGTTCTCAACGCTGGGTATCCAGTGCTGATAGCCTCAGAAATGTTACCAGTGGGTTGATCTTTATTGCACCGACAACTATGCTAGATATTTCTGCAACCAGTATCCGCGCACATATTGCAGCTGGGAGAAGTGTACGCTATTTAGTTCCTGATATGGTTGTAAGTTATATTTCAGCAAATAAATTGTATTTATAGAACATATGAATCTCAACCAGCTGGTAAAAATTGTTATTTCTGCATTAGAGGATGTTAAAGCAAGTGATATAGAAGTACTGGATGTGACAAAGATGACAACTCTCTTTGATCGTATGATAATTGCAAGCGCAGTTTCAACTCGTCAGGCAAAAGCCATAGCAAATAATGTACATGATAAAGTAAAAGCATCAGGAGGTATGGTTTATGGTACAGAAGGTGAGAATTCCGGAGAATGGATGCTGGTGGACTTAGGGGATATACTAGTACATATAATGTTACCAGCTGTACGTGCGCATTACGATCTTGAAGGGCTATGGGGTGAATTAGAAACGGGGATGGTAGAGCAGCAAATAGCTGATCAAACCAAGGATAAGTCTGCCTTGGGATCAAATAGTTTATTGGTTAATTGAGTAATTTGAAGTGCTTTTACTATGAAATTCTTCATTTTGGCGGTAGGCAACAAAATGCCAGAATGGGTGGAGGATGGTTTTGCAGATTATGCAATGCGCATGTCACAAGAGGTGACGATAAAATTGCTAAGAATTAAACCGGAGAAACGTAGTAAAAATAAAAAAATTATCCAGTTGCTTTGTGCTGAAGCCAAACGTATTCATGCAGCGCTACCACCTAAATGTCGTACGATTGTAATGGATGAATGTGGTAGACAGTGGAGTACGGTCAAATTGGCTGATTCTGTTTCCGGATGGATGAGAGATGGAGGTGATACTGCATTCATTATTGGTGGTGCTGATGGGTTAGACTCGGGAATTAAAAAATCTGCAGATGAGGTTTTAGCATTATCCGCACTGACACTACCACATGGTTTGGTGCGTGTATTGTTAGCAGAACAATTGTACCGTGCAGTAACACTTATTAAACAGCATCCGTATCATCGGAAATAATAGTAAATATGATTTGAATGACTCTTCCAATGAATATGAATTTCTAAGGGATCAATCATCATGGCTCTTCCAGAAAATCGAATTTATCTTGCTTCTCGTAGCCCTCGTCGACGTGAATTATTAAAGCAGATAGGGGTAAATTTTGAAATTGTATTGATGCGCGAGACCCTGCCGCGTCCGGCAGATGTTGATGAAACACCGGAGAAAGGAGAATCTCCGACTGATTATGTTTGCCGTATTGCCCGGGCCAAAGCAGAGGCGGGATGGATGCGGTTAGTGCAGAGAGGACTACCCCTGAAACCATTGTTGGTAGCTGATACTATAGTAGCGTTCAAGGGGAATATTTTTGGCAAGCCAGACAACCCGGCTCATGCAGAAGAGATGTTGACCACACTTTCAGGACAGACCCACAAAGTATTGACTGCAGTAGCTGTTGCTGCACAGGATAAGATACAGGAATGCTTGTCTACCACTACAGTACGATTTCGTGATATCAGTCAGAGTGAAATAACCAGCTATCTTAATAGTAGTGAATCGTATGACAAGGCGGGTGCCTACGCAATACAAGGGAAGGCGGCAGTTTTCATAATAGAAATATCAGGAAGCTATAGCAGTGTATTGGGATTACCGCTTTTTGAAACAGCGCAGTTATTAGAAAAATTCAATATAAAGATATTTTCCCAGGTTGATAAATAACAGTCCTTAGTGTTTCATATTTATGAGTAATGAAGTTCTTGTAAACATAACTCCACAAGAGACTCGTGTCGCAGTGATGGAACAGGGGGTGGTTCAAGAATTACACATTGAGCGCGCTAGCAGTCTTGGTAAGGTTGGAAATATCTACAATGGCCGTGTCAGCCGGGTGTTACCCGGAATGCAGTCTGCTTTTATTGATATAGGTCTTGATCGTGCTGCTTTTCTGCATGTGGCTGATATTTGGGGAGCTCGTCAGGGTGGAGTAGTTGCCGATAAATTTATAGAAAAACTGCTGCATGAGAGTGAAGACATTTTGGTTCAGGTTATTAAGGATCCAATTAGTACCAAGGGCGCTCGGTTGTCTACCCAGATCAGTATTGCCGGGAGAATGTTGGTATATCTTCCACAGGAATCTAATATTGGTATTTCCCAGCGTATCGAAGACGAAACTGAACGTGAGTTACTTAGGGAGAAGCTGCAACAGATACTTGCAACTGATGAGAAAGGTGGGTACATAGTTCGTACAATGGCAGAAACTGCAAGCGAGCATGATTTACAAACAGATATAAAATATCTTGGCAAACAATGGTTAAATATTCAGGAGAAATTTTCAACTGCTTCCCCGTCAACACTAATTTACCAGGGCTTAAATCTAAGTTATAGAGTTTTACGTGACTTTGTGACCGATGACACAGTTCGTATTTTAGTAGATTCCCGTGAAACATTTCAGAAAATGGCTACATTTGCTGATGAGTATATGGCGAATGTAAAAGGACGGTTAGAACATTATTCCGGGGAGCGTCCGTTATTTGATCTGAATGGAGTGGAAGATGAAATTGAAAGGTCTCTGGCAAGACGAGTGAATTTAAAGTCCGGGGGTTATCTCATCTTTGATCAGACTGAGGCATTAACCACCGTTGATGTAAATACTGGTGGATTTGTTGGTATACGAAACTTTGACGATACTATTTTCAAAACTAATCTGGAGGCAGCCCAAATAATTGCGCGTCAGTTGCGATTGCGAAACCTGGGTGGGATCATTATCATAGATTTCATTGATATGGAGAATGAAGAGCATAAAAATTCTGTTCTTACAGAATTTAAGAAAACTTTATTGAAAGACCGGACAAGAATGACTGTTAACGGTTTTACAGCGTTGGGTCTTGTAGAGATGACACGAAAACGTACCAGAGAAAGCCTTGCACATACACTGTGTGAACCCTGTCCAACTTGTCAGAGCCGTGGCGAGGTAAGAACAGCACAAACAATGTGTTATGAAATTCTACGTGAACTACTGCGAGAGTCTCGCCAGTTTGATGCCCGTGAGTTTCGCATTTTGGCATCACAACAGGTAATTGACTTGTTTCTTGATGAAGAGTCCGAAAGCCTTACTCAACTTAGTGATTTCATTGCAAAACCTATTAGTCTACAAGTTGAAACGACTTATGCACAGGAACAGTATGATGTGATACTGATGTAGCCAAGACTAAACTAACTAAATACAACCGGAAATTCTAACAGAGTAGTGTTTAATACCAATAATATAATGTAGTGCTTCTACTGTTTGTTTCATTTTTCCTTTAATCATTCTTAATCCCCTTCAAATTTACAGAGGGAAAAGACCTTCTGACCTTGTTCTTTTAACCGTAAACTACCACCCAGATCAGGTAAGTCGATAACAAAACAACATTCCACAATCTTGCTACCCATAGCACTAATCAGCTTAACAGCCGCTTCTGCTGTGCCACCAGTTGCTATTAAATCATCAACAAGAAGTATGTGGTCTCCCTGAGATATGGCATCTACATGAATTTCAATACAGTCGGTGCCATATTCCAGTTTATAGTCGTGACTACGTGTTTTCGCTGGTAGTTTTCCTTTTTTGCGAATTGGTACGAAGCCGACCCCAAGCTGGAATGCAAGTGCTGCACCAATGATAAATCCACGTGCCTCAATTCCTACTACTTTATCAATTTTCACATCAGTATAATGATTAACAAACTCGTTGATGGTAATGCGAAAACCTATGGGGTCTTTTAACAGTGTTGTAATGTCCCTAAACATCACTCCTTGCTTTGGGTAATGAGGAATGGTTCTAATTCGTGATTTAATGGGCATAATTTTATTCCAAAAAATGAGAACTGATTAATAGAGGGGCTACTATAACGCGTCAGCTCCGAGTCAGAGTAAAGTTTTAAGAAAGGGTAGCTTAATAAAGTTCATTGGAAAATTACAGAACCAATATTATTAATATAATTTACTGTACATGCCTAAGTTTGATACGATTTCATGTTTTAAGAAGATATAAGCTTAAAGGGTAGTTTTATTTATAACTGTAGGTTTTTTGTAACTTGTACAAACTCATGAGGTAGTATAGTAACTGGTTACATTTTCTGAGTATATTTATCCAGTAATTTTGGAGACCTATCCGGTGCCTCGAAAATTCTTCAAGAAATATCTTCCTTCTCATGAAAGTATCCAACAGAACCGGTTTGTCGGAATGTTTGGAAAATTACTGCATCATCATAATTTGTGGCATCTAAATCGTCATTCAGTAGCAGGAGGGGTTGCGGTCGGTTTGTTTGCCGGTCTGATTCCCGGAAGCAATCCGGTTCAATTCTTTTTTGCTACTATGTTTGCCATAGTATTCAAAGTAAATCTTCCAATGTCAGTGTTGATCACACTGTATTCAAATCCTCTAACTATAGTGCCAATTTATCTTGCTGCATATGCTATCGGTGAGTTTGTGATTGGTAACGGTACAATTGAGATGCCACAGGTCGAATTTAGTATACTAGACAAAAATATTGTTGAATGGATTCCTGCTATGATTGATTGGATGGCTTCTCTGGGAAAAACTTTATTGACGGGGATATCTATCTTAGCAATATTATTTTCAGTAATAGGGTATTTCACAGCACATGCAGTTTGGCGATTATACGTAATTTATGCGTGGCGTAAACGAGCGCAGCGACACTATTTTGATGAATAGACAATTGTGACTCCTGAGTACTGGAAACAAGCTACTAGAGAGCTTGTTATACATGATCAAGTAATGAGTAAGCTTATATTAAGCTTCAAAGGGGCCATACTACGCTCACATGGTGATGCATTTACTACGTTGGCGCGTTCTATTGTTAGCCAGCAGATTTCTGTAAAAACGGCAGAAAGTGTCTGGCATAAAATAATTGTTAATGTCCCAGAAATTACACCACAAACAGTTTCTAACTTAGAAAATAATGTATTAAGAAGCTGTGGTTTGTCACAGAGAAAAACAGATTATCTGCAGGATCTGTCACTGCATTTTATAAATAATGATTTAAACGAAACAATTTGGTATGAAATGGATGACGAAGCTCTTATCTTAGAACTGACACGGGTAAAAGGAGTTGGACGCTGGACCGCCGAGATGTTTTTGATTTTCCATATGTTGCGCCCTAATGTATTTCCAATAAACGATCTTGGTCTAAAACGAGCGTTAAGCATACACTATAATGATAATAAACCTGTAAGTAAAAATAAGATGTATATAATTTCTGATCCATGGAGGCCATGGCGTTCTGTAGCAACGTGGTATTTGTGGCGCAGCCTCGACTCACTACCAGTAGAGTACTGACCTCATTTATCTTACGTTTTTGTCATTACTAAAAAAATAAATATTTCCCTGAGAAATATATCCCTGCCAGTAACAAAATGCCCATTAAAATATTGACGAATGTATCACCTTTGCTACTTGCAAAAAGCCCATTCAGCCATTTTTTGATAACAATAATTAAAATTATAAAAACAGGAATAGTCATAACCAGGAAATGTATTTCCATGCTCCATACGCTACCTAACCAAGTACTAACCCAACCTCCGGGGCGAAATAGGCTATAGGAGATACCGGAAATTCCTGTAATAACAAATGCGACGTAGATAAACGACAGAACAAGCTGAAAAAATTCTTTATAAGATTCTTTCATAAGATTACTATAAATTAATGAGAGGAAAATTTAATACAGTAAATTCAATTTGTCTCTTTCACAATAACATCTTTTATTCTATGAGCATACCATCAACTAGTTTTAATGTGCGCCCGGTTTGTTTAGATAGAAAGGGATCATGAGTAACAATGATAAGACTTGCGCCGGCATCATGGTTAAGATCTAACATTAATTTAAAGACTTCACCTGCAGTATGCCGATCAAGATTACCGGTAGGCTCATCAGCAAGGATACATGCAGGCTTAGTGACTAAAGCGCGGGCAATTGCTGCACGTTGACGTTCCCCACCTGAAAGTTCTCCTGGTGTGTGAGACATGCGGTGGTTCAGGCCAACCTGATTTAGCATCTCTGCCGCACGATCATAGGATTCCTTGCTGTTCATTTTTCGGATTAACAGTGGCATAGCAACATTTTCAAGCGCACTAAATTCTGGTAGTAAATGGTGAAACTGATAAATAAAACCAAGCGACTGATTTCGAAGCCGGCATCTTTCCTTTTCGTTTATGGCAGCAATACTCTGACCCATAATCTGAATATCTCCGGTAGTGGGTGCATCCAGCCCGCCAAGCAGGTGTAGCAATGTGCTTTTCCCGGAACCGGATATACCAACAATAGCAAGCGATTCTCCTGCCTCTACATGTAGATTTATGCCCATTAATACAGGCACCTCCAGCTTTGCCTGAAAGTAACTTTTACGTAAATTACTACAAGAAATAATCTCTTTATTCATATCTTAGTGCTTCTGCAGGATTGACCTTAGATGCCCGGTAGCTCGGATAGATCGTTGCTAGAATGGTCAACCCAAATGATAAGATTGCAACTGTCACTATATCTACAAGATGAGGGTCTGACGGAACTTCGCTTATGTAATAAACCTCACGAGATAAAAACTGAACAGTAAATAAATATTCAATAAATGCTATGACCGAGTCCACATTGAATGCGAGTAATACTCCTCCTAATACTCCCAGAATCGTACCAATAACACCAATTAAGGTACCCTGAATAATAAATATTTTCATAATACTTCGTGGGCTTGCTCCAAGAGTACGGAGAATTGCAATATCAGGTTGTTTGTCTGTTACGGCCATTACCAGGGTTGAAACAATATTAAAAGCAGCTACTAGAATGAGTAATGCAAGAATCAGAGAGAGCATCCGCTTTTCAATCTGGATAGCACGAAAATAATTTGCATGCTGGCTTGTCCAATCACTAATGTATGTAGTGGCAGAAATCATTGGTATCAGTTCTTGAACCACCTGTTGCGCTTGGAATAAATCTTGTAATTTAAGCCTGACACCTGATACCTGGTTACTTTCCATTCGATATAGTTTTTGTGCGTCCGCCAGGTGGATTAATACTAATGTTGAGTCATATTCAAAATGACCTGCTTTAAAAATTCCGGTAATGGTAAATTGCTTAAGACGTGGCAATATCCCTGCTGGTGTTATTTGTCCTTGTGGGGATATTAATACGATCTTGTCTCCCTTTGATGCACCTAAGGATTGTGCCAGTTCTGCACCAACAACGATACCAAACTCCCCGGGCAAAAGGTTATTTAGTTCTCCACTTATCATCATCCGGGAGAAGTCAGCAACCTTGTCCTCCGTACTCGGCAAGACACCACGTACTAATGCACCACGTACAACCTGATTGAACGAAACCATACCTTGTGCACTAATATATGGAGCAGCAGCTTTTACTTGTGAGTGTTTAATTGCTTCATTTGCCACTCCCTGCCAGTCAGCCAGTTTCTCATTAACACCACTAACCTGTATATGTGATGCAACACCTAAGATACGTGTTCTTATTTCCTTCTGGAATCCGTTCATAACTGACATCACTGTGATCAGGGCTGTCATGCCAATCACGATGCCCAGAAGAGAAGTTAATGAGATAAACGAAATGAGGTGATGGCGGCGTTTAGCACGCGTGTAGCGGAGACCAATGAATAATTCATAAGAAGGCACAGACAATACACCTATGTATAAGAAAGAGATTTAAAACTTGCCACATTTTGTCTATGCTTAACAAAGCATCGAAGCAACAGGAGAACCATTGCTCAATTTTTTTTACGACTTACGATACTCGCATGTCGGCTTTACACATTCTACATAAAGTGACAGCGAATGTTCCTGAATGACAAAGCCTCTATCTTTAGCAATTTTAATCTGACGTTTTTCAATCTCTTCGTCATAAAATTCACCAACATGACCGCACTGTATGCATACAAGATGATCATGATGATCGCCCCGATTAAGTTCAAATACAGCCTTACCACTTTCAAAGTGGTGGCGTTTCAAAACCCCGGCTTGTTCAAACTGTGTTAGGACGCGATAAACAGTAGCAAGGCCTATATCTTCGCCTTCGCTTATCAAAGACCGATATACATCTTCTGCTGATAGATGTTGTATCACAGTATTTTCGAATAAACTGAGTATTCGTAATCGTGGCAACGTAGCCTTTAGGCCCATTGTTTTAAGATCATTTGACTTGCTCATAGTTATATCCGCCCGGCAAATTAATTACTGTATCATATAATGCTAAATCTGCTTTGAAAACATATGTTGCCGCGATGCACGCAAAAAAATTTACGCTGCTTGTTTTATTACTTATAACTGGATGCTCGTCTGTACCGTCTGTACTCTATAGAATTGATGTACAGCAAGGAAACGTTATAACCCAGGAAATGGTTGATAAATTAAAGCCTGGTATGACCAGATCTCAGGTTCGTTTCGTACTTGGCACAGCATTAATTGACGACGTATTCCATAAAGATCGCTGGGATTATGCTTATCGCCTTATGCAACATGGTAATCTAGTTGAAGAATATAAGCTAACAGTGTTTTTCGAAGATGACAAGTTGGCAAGGACCGAGGGCGATTTCTCAGACTCTCTTGCCTCCGTTTCGCCCAAACTAATTGAGCCAGTCAAATACCCTGCCGGAGAAGAGCAGGGCGCGAAGTTAACACCGGAACCAACTGTTTCTGGTGTGGAGCAGGGAGAAGATCTCCCATCAAAACCACCTGTTTCTGGAGAACAGGATGATACTCCTACTATTATTGCTATAGAGGACGATACAATATCATCACAAGATCAGGTTGTACCTGATACTGAACTGGATCTGCCCCCGCCTCCACCTCCACCTGGAATTTTAGATGGTATAGAGGCAGATTAATAAACAGAAAAGTAATTTCTAAGGAAGACTATAAATAACTTTGTGAGTATATAAATGACAAAATTGAATATTGCAGTTGCTGGTAGTTCTGGTCGAATGGGGAGAGCACTGTTGGCTGCTGTTATGAAAGATTCAGATTTCCATCTACAAGCAGCGTTAGAAGTGGATGGAAACCCTTATCTTGCAAAAGATGTGGGTGAACTAACTGGTGTTCCTGGCAGTGTTGTTATTACTGATAATTTTTCTGCCGCACTTCCAGGATGTGATGTTCTGATTGACTTTACCCGACCAGAGGGAACAATAGAACATCTTTCCGTTTGTCGTGCTGAGGGAATAAAAATGGTGATTGGCACGACGGGTTTCTCTGTAGAGCAAAAAGAGGTACTCAAGGCGGCCTCAAAAGATATTGCGCTCGTAGCGGCGCCTAACATGAGTGTAGGAGTAAATGTTACTTTCAAACTTTTAGATATAGCTGCCAAAGTATTAGGTGAAGGTTATGATATTGAGATCGTCGAAGCTCATCATCGCCATAAAGTAGATGCCCCGTCAGGTACAGCATTACACATGGGTGAAATAGTGGCACAAGCAACCGGGAATAATCTCTCAGAAGTTGCTGTGTATGGGCGCGAAGGGGTTACAGGTGAGCGTTTATCTGGAACTATTGGGTTTTCTACTATACGCGGCGGTGACATAGTAGGTGATCATACGGCTATGTTTGTAGGTACAGGAGAGCGAATTGAAATTTCGCATAAAGCTAGTAGTCGTGCAACATTTACTAACGGTGCATTGCGTGCGGCCCGTTTCTTAGCAGGCAAGGATAAAGGCTTGTTTGATATGCAAGATGTCCTTGGATTACGATAAAATCTTTTTTAATTGTAAGTATCAACTGTATATTTCTAATCAGAGCAGAAGATTTTGAGAGGGCTAGTGCAGAGTGTCTGGCAAATCTAAAGTTATATTTTGGTACGGGAGAAATTTAAGTAGAATTTTTACTACTGTTGATGGAAGCTTTAGGCGGGATAATCAGGTTCTTTGTAAAATTCGACATAAAATTTAACCGTACCTAAAGGGACTACACTATGTACTATCTCGGGCAAAACAATTCCGGGTTCACCAGGAGATAATTCAACATTTGTTTTTAAATTAATAACACGATATTGAAGTTTTCCTTCTGTAACAATAATTTTTCCCCAGACTCCAACTTTTGTCGAGTGATCATTCTTCAGCCCGGATGGTAAGGACTCTTCGGTAAAAACAGGGGTTTTTTTATATGGTATAAAATTATCTGGAAATTCAAATCTGTCACACCGAACACAGTTAAGCGTTTTCCCTATCTTGCTTTTGCGACCTGCTTTTGTTGTTACCCAGGGTCGATTGATAAACGGCGGGGAATGCCGTACATGCTGCAGATGACCACAGCTCAAAGTGGCGACCCAATCTCCAATATCGTCATGCCCAAATCGTATAATTGGTCGTTTCATAGCTGGTATTGTTCACTAAATATTTGGAAAATATAATATAAAAGATCAAATTAGATCTAAATATAACTGGTTCCGGTGCCTTTCTTAGACTAAACAAGTAGAATATCTATTTTATATTTTTTTGAGGAAAGAGAATGCAAATTCATGTTTATGATACATATTTCAAATCAAAAGATGGTCATACTATGCACTTTGATGTGTTTACTGCGGTAAAAGATGATCAAAAGGCCGTGGAATACGCAAGACAATGGTTGGTTTCAATCGATGAAGGTGATGCAGCAATTTCCAGTAAGGAGTGCAGATTCTGCCACAGTCAGAGTGCACCGGACGATGTTATAGATGCAATTAATAAAGATGGTTACTTTATTTACAAGATGGAGGGCTGTAAGTAACTGTATTTTTATACTTCTCAATTAAATTGAGTGTGCTGAGCTCTTCAAGAATATGTTCTATTTCAACCTTATATTGTGTACCTGATTCAGTTTGGTCTGTAGGGGCAACTAAATTAGCAAGAGTTAATGTATCTGTTGGGGACCGCTGTAGTTCCAATAATAGCCGGCCAGCTGTCAGGTTAAGTAAGTGGGTGTCCCCAGTGAGACTGTTATAGACCACATATTCTTCGTTATCCCACGAATGAAGATACAAGGCTTCTTGGTCTGACGAAATAATCTGCCACTTCATTTTAAGTTTACTGCTTTGTTACAAATGGACCCTGACTCACAGGAAATAGAAATTTAATACGATTTAGTTAAACCAGGCTGTCGAAGTAGAAGAGAATATCCTGTTCATACCATTGAACCCCAGCAGTTGGTTCAAAAAAGCCCCTTGTCTCGTATTCTATACAAATATCTATTAACTTTGTTTCAGTCAACGGTGGCGTTAATCCGAGAGCGGCATTGAGCAACGCTGCAACAAAGTGTTGGCCCATCACGTCCTGCATCCATAACACTTGCATCATAGATTTACCGGGGAACCGGTTGCTACCAGGGAATGCTTGTGAATATTGTGTACCGCCGACCCATTTATCTATGTCTTTAGAACTGTTTGAATTTGTGGTGCTGCTTGTTGAACTTGCATCAGTGCTTTGAGCTTCTTTGGTATCATAGGTGGCGGGTATATATCTTGTTGCCTTCCATGCATCTGGGTTATTGGCATAATAGCTCGGATAATTACCAAAACAGAGTTGCTCAATATGAGAGCTGACATTGCCTGAATGAAACCCTGAGGGCGTCTTGCAAACAGTATCTGCCAGTACTGGCCGGCTTGCGAGGGTAAGAATAACTCCTGATGCTGCTAAACCAGACTTAGTAAAACGCCGTCTTGTAAGATCAGCAGATTTTGTTTTATCTTCAATACTTTCAGTTGATTGTTTATTTGTCATTAAGTTGTTTTGATCTTTTTTATGGTCTGGATAACTTATGCTTTCCCTGAGCCGCACTATTTCTTAATAATTTAGTGTAAGTGATGCATGAATTAATTGTTTACATAGAGTAAAACAATTGAGCCTGGAAATCTGTGAAAGAAATCACAATTTCTATAAATTTAGCATAACTTTTTAATTATCTTTCTTTATTATCGGAATTACTAGTAATTTCTATACCATAATTTTTATTCTGTTTTTATACAAATACATACTTGAAATATGTGAGCATGTCAGCAAAGAATGTGAAAAAAACCGACAGGTTTAGCTAATTCCGCTTATTTGCATTTATCATTGACATTTTGTGAAATTAAAATCAAATTCCCAGTTCTTTCCATAGTTCATTTATACGAACTTGCACTGCTGGATCCATCGCAATTGGTGTGCCCCAGGTACGGGTAGTTTCTCCGAGCCATTTGTTAGTGGCATCCAGGCCCATTTTCCCGCCCAGTCCGGATACAGGGCTGGCAAAATCTAGATAATCTATAGGAGTGTTCTCGACGATCAGGGTGTCACGCGCCGGATCAACGCGGGTTGTTATCGCCCAGATAACCTCTTTCCAGTCACGGATATCTATATCATCGTCGGTAACAATGATAAATTTTGTGTACATAAACTGACGTAAGAAGCTCCACACACCGAACATCACGCGTTTTGCATGACCTGCGTATTGTTTTTTCATACTTATCACCGCCATTCGGTAGGAACAGCCCTCAGGCGGCAAGTAAAAATCAGTGATCTCAGGGAACTGTTTTTGTAGTAGCGGTACGAATACCTCGTTTAATGCCACACCTAGAATTGCCGGCTCATCCGGTGGTTTGCCGGTGTAAGTGGAGTGGTAAATTGGATTATGTCGCATGGTAATACGCTCAACTGTGAATACTGGAAATGTTTCTTGCTCATTGTAATATCCAGTGTGATCACCAAATGGTCCTTCAAGGGCTGTTTCATTAGGGTAAATAAACCCTTCCAGTACAATTTCTGCGCTAGCAGGAACCTGTAAATCATGGCTCAGACATTGTACGATTTCTGTTTTTGTACCACGCAGTAATCCGGCGAACTGGTATTCACTCAAATTATCCGGCACCGGTGTAACTGCACCAAGTATGGTTGCAGGATCGGCTCCCAGAGCTATTGCCAGCGGATACGGTTGCCCAGGGTATGCAAGGCAAAAATCACGGAAATCCAGAGCACCGCCACGGTGGGCCAGCCAGCGAATAATGAGTTTGTTACGCGCAATTACCTGCTGGCGGTAAATACCTAGGTTTTGCCGTGTCTTTTTCGGACCTCTGGTGATAGTTAATCCCCAGGTAATCAGTGGACCAATATCCTCAGGCCAGCATGTCTGGATAGGAAATTTGTAAAGATCAACATCTTTGTCTTCCCAGACAATATCTTGGCATGGTGCGCTTGTAAGTACTTTTGGCGCCATATGTAGTACTTGCTTAAGTATTGGTAGTTTGTCCCACGTATCTTTCAAGCCCTTGGGCGGGTCTGGTTCTCTAAGATAAGTCAGGAGTTTGCCTACTTCGCGTAGCGCTTCAACTGATTCTTGTCCCATACCCATCGCCACACGTTTAGGTGTACCGAACAAGTTTCCTAGTACAGGAATATTGTGTCCTTTAGGGTTCTCAAATATAACGGCAGGGCCCTCAGACTTTAACAATCGATCACAAACTTCGGTCATTTCCAAGTATGGGCTGATCTCAGTCGCAACACGTTTTAATTCACCCCTACTTTCTAGCTGTACAAGAAATTCTCGTAGATCTTTATATTTCATTGCATGCATATTTAAAAGGTTATCTTTATAAAGTAATCAAGAGCAATACCGGTAAACACAGTCGCACCTACCCAATTATTGTGAAGAAAAGCTTTGAAACAACGAGCCGGTTTTCGATCGTGAATCAGACAATATTGGTACATTATAAGACCTAACGCGGTACCAAGACCCAGATAATATGCTACACCAAGTTTCTGTATCTGCCCCACACAAACCATAAGACTTATAAAAATTATATGGCACAGCATGATCCCAGCCACATCAAAGCGCCCAAAAGTAATAGCGGAGGTCTTAATGCCAATCTTGAGATCGTCAACTTTATCCACCATTGCGTACTCAGTATCGTAAGCAATTACCCAGAGTAAATTTGCAGTCATTAACAGCCATGCAATTACTGGTATATCATTAGTTTGTGCGGCAAATGCCATTGGAATACCAAAACTAAAAGCAATGCCTAGATACGCTTGTGGCATTATAAAAAATCGCTTTGTGAACGGATAGCTCGCGGCTAGAAACAACGCACATACTGACAACGCAATCGTAAGGTGATTTAGATTAAGAATTAGAAGGAATGCACAAAAACTAAGTCCTGTAGCTAGAAATAGGGCTTCTTTAGAACTCACTACCCCTGTTGTAAGCGGACGGTCTTTAGTACGCTCAACGTATAGATCGAAATTTCGGTCTGCGTAGTCATTTATTACACAGCCAGCAGAGCGCATAAGAACCGTACCAAGTATGAATATCCACAAAATGACCCAGTTAGGCATGCCTTCTGCTGCTAGCCACAAGCCCCATAATGTAGGCCATAAAAGCAGCAAAATGCCAATAGGTTTATCAAGACGCATAAGCTTCTCATAATACTCTAGGCGTTTTGAAATAATCATTAAATCAATTCCAAAATTGCGGGAAGAAATACTTCGGTAACTAGTATAGGTTGTCCATGTAGGGTGAATAAGGAGCGGCGCGCCCATAGTTTATCTGGGGAAACTTGCATATTTTTACAAGCCCGATGAAATAGCGGGTGAGTCAGGTTCAATTTTCTGAACTTCAATGGTGTGCGTTTGATAACTGGGTTAGTAAACAGTACTGTACCCAGGGATTTGTTACCAAGTTTACTCATCCCATACCATGCTCCCCGTAAGTTTTTTCTCGCCACAACAGAGTGAGCAAACACTACAGGTATTTTGCCACAGTACAAATATACCTCGCGGACATGTGCTAGTTCTCCGGGACGTAACCTCAGTATAGCGAGCTCATCGTCACATACTGTCGCAAGAGACTGGAAGACCGGTTCTACACGAAAATTCTTGCAACGTTGTTGAATGTGGCGTGTAAGGGACCCGCGATTCTGTAACCAGTCACGAATTTGGGGCGACATGGTTAAAGGTGTAGGATACCATCCTGAAAACCGAGTAGAATTCATTACTGCAAAAATAAAAAAGATGAATTATGGCGCATAATTTAATAGGATTAAATAAAATCAGAGTCTTAACAAAAACTTTATCTTAGGCTGATAATTGGCCAGTTATTTTTTTTTGCGTATTTTTTGAGAGTTGAATCAGGGTCTACTGCTACAGGATTAGTTACTTTGTTAAGTAACGGAATATCATTAAGAGAATCGCTATAAAACCAACTCTCAAGGAAAGATAACCAGGTAAGATTGCGTTCATCCAGCCAGCCTTCTAACCTCGTAATTTTCCCTTCTCTAAAACATGGGATACCCAGAACCTGACCGTTAAATTCACCATCTTCCTGATCGGGTTCAGTTGCAATTAGATTATTTATCCCCAGCGTTTTTGCAATTGGCTCGGTAACAAAACGGTTTGTGGCAGTGATAATAATACATAGGTCACCTCCTAGCATATGTTTGTTGATCAGCTTATATGCACCCGGTGCAATCTGCGGCATGATCTTTTTTGCCATAAATTCATTATGCCAGTCATCAAGTTGAATACGGGAATAGCGAGATAATGGCTGTAACTGGAAGTCTAAAAATTGATGTATATCCAGTGTGCCGGCCTTATATTGCTCATAAAATTTTAAATTACGCGATTCATATGCTTTACGATCAAGAACTTGTTTTTCAATCAGGAATTGAGACCATTCGAAATCACTGTCACTAGTCAGGAGCGTATTATCAAGATCAAATAAGGCTAGGTTCATGATGCCGGAAGAAGTAGTTCGCGTAACATAGGAATAGTAATCGGGCGCTTTTCTCTAAGTGAGTAAAAGTCAAGAGCATCAAGAGTGACGATCAATGATGGCAAATCACGTTTTACATGTCGCAGTAAATAATTGCACACGTCCTGAGGCAGCTCAAACCCCTTTCTTTTGGCATGGTTTTTCATGGCTTGTATTTTTTCATTATCAGATAACTCGTGAACCTGATAAACTAACCCCCATCCCAAGCGTGTAACTAAATCCTCACGTAAGTTCAGTTGTGACGGAGCAACAGATCCACTTACCAGCATAAGCGAATGACATTCATCTCGAATATGGTTATAGAGATTAAACAAATCGATTTGTGTTGATGTATTGAGATGGTCAACATCATCTATTGTTAAGCAGTCAATCTTATCGAATACAGGAAACCCTGTATTCGAGTTTTGCGTTATACCACAATTAATATAAGCTGCATCCAGTTTATTTCGAGTGCATGTTTCAACTACTGCTTGTAATAAATGACTTTTCCCACACCCCTTCCCACCCCACAGGTATATAAAGCGTTCTTGCTCTTGCCCTTCAAGGATGTTTTTCAGAATTTGAAATAGTTCAAGATTGCGTCCCGGTACAAAGTTTTCTAGTGTGGGTAAAGAGGGAGGGGCGATGTCCAGAAGTAGTTGTTTCATTTACGAATTGTAAAGACTACTTTTCAAATACTGTTTACGGACATGTCGTAACCAGACTAGTAGTACAGCACTTGCTGGCAGCGCCAATAATAGGCCAACAAACCCAAACAGCTGACCGAACACAAGTAGTGCAAAAATTACTACTACCGGATGCAGTCCTATACGGTTTCCAACCAGCCAGGGTGTTATTACCATACTTTCCAGTAACTGCGCGATACCAAAAACAATCCAAACTGGTAAAAGACCGCTCCACCCTTGGAATTGTATAAGTGCTGCCAAGGTTGCCAGAACAAGACCAATGCCCAAACCAAGATAAGGAACAAAGACTAATACTCCGGCTATTACGCCAATTGGCAGGGCAAATTCCAGTCCTACCAGCCATAATCCTGCCACATAGCAGAAGCTCATTATTAACATCACAGAAAGCTGTCCCCGCAGAAATTCAGCCAATACTTTATCTGATTCATTTGCGAGTACATTGACTTGTTCGTGCCAGTGGCGCGGAATTATTTCGTCAATAAGTTTAACCAAATGTACCCAGTCTCGTAATAAATAAAATAACACTACTGGCATAAGTAACACATTCAGGAAGAACTCCATTGTGGCTACGCCACTACTTTTGATTGAAGGTATCAGCTTGACAAGAATTCCACCAGTGTCCTGCCAGTATTGTTTTAATACTAATTTGAGTTGAGCAGCATCTAGTTGTAAATTTATCCCTAGCTGTGTTTCTAGCCAAGGAACCAGACCGCTTCTAATTGTTTCAAGATAAACTGGCGTTTTCTCAATTAATTGGGAAACTTTTCTTTCGAATAGAGGAGTAATAATAATAATCAATGCTGTAAGTATGCATAGCAACAATGCCATGACTAATATCGCGCCCAGAGAGCGAGGAATTTTCCATAGTTCTATTTTTGTTACCAGCGGATTAAAGATATAGGCAATGATTCCTGCCAGAAGGAATGGCGTGAGTATCGGGCTTAGAAGATAAATCAATAAACCTACTATGGATGCTAAAGCCAGCCACCATAGATAATGTAAATCGGTAGAGTGTTTGTTATCCATTTACGGTAAAATTGTTGTTCCTACAAACTGCACTCTAACTGCTACAACGTGAGAACTCAACTTGACTTCATCTAATCAGGGAAATCCAGGCACAAATCAAATGTCTTACTATGATGCAGGCGTTGACATTGATGCAGGTAATCGTTTAGTGGAAAAAATTAAGCCGTATGTCAAGCGTACTATACGCCCGGAAGTTCTTAATGGGATTGGTGGCTTTGGTGCACTGTTTGAGATCTCAAAAAATTACAAAAACCCAGTACTGGTATCAAGCACCGATGGAGTGGGCACGAAGCTGAAGCTTGCATTCAAACTCGGGAAGCACGACTGTATTGGCATAGATCTGGTAGCAATGAGTGTTAACGACATTCTGGTACAGGGGGCAGAGCCGTTATTCTTTCTTGATTATTTTGCCTGTGGCAGACTGGATGTTGATATTGCTACCCGAGTAGTTAAAGGCATTGCTGTAGGGTGCGAACAAGCGGGATGTGCTTTAATTGGTGGTGAAACAGCTGAAATGCCAGGTATGTATTCGGAGAATGAATATGATCTTGCAGGCTTCACTGTAGGTGTGGTTGAAAAGGATCGTATCATAAACGGTCAATCCATTACGGAAGGTGATGCTGTCCTTGGCCTTGCTTCTAGTGGCGCGCATTCAAACGGATACTCTTTGATTCGTAAAATTCTGGAAGAGAGTCATACAGATATGGCTGCTAATTTTAATGGTAAGGTGCTGATGGATATAATCATGGAGCCAACTCGTATTTATGTAAAACCGTTACTTGATCTATTGAAACATTTTCCGGTAAAAGGTATGGCACATATTACAGGGGGCGGGTTGGTGGAAAATATCCCACGTATTCTTCCTAAAGGCCTTACCGCCGTGTTACAAAGATCCGCCTGGGATATGCCTGAGTTATTCAGCTGGTTACAACAGCAAGGGAAAATTACTGATCGTGAAATGTATCGAGTATTTAATTGCGGCATAGGGATGGCGCTAATAATTTCTAATGAACATGTTGAAGCTGTAATGAAGGCATTACGTAATGCAGGAGAAGTTGTATGGCATATTGGTACAACCCGACAACGTGGTGAAGGAGAAGAACAGACTTTCGTTGAGTGATTAGTGTTTAGTAGTTACATCCATATTACAATTAATCTAATGAAATCCCTTGTTATTCTTATCTCTGGTCGTGGTAGCAATATGCAGGCTTTGCTTAAAGCAAGGCTGCCAGTCAGAATAGCTGCTGTTATTAGTAACAATCCTGATGCAGCCGGACTTGAAATAGCAAAAATACACAATATTGAAACATGCATAGTAGATCATAGGACATATCCAGATCGTGCGGCATTTGACCTTTCACTGGCAAAGAAAATTGATTTTTATCAGCCAACTCTTATCGTATTAGCTGGTTTTATGCGAGTGTTAGGAGATAATTTTGTTAATAAATATAAAGGTAAGTTAATAAACATTCATCCTTCATTATTGCCTGCTTTTCCTGGACTAGGAACTCACAAACAAGCATTAAAAGAAGGCGTAAAAATACATGGTTGTACAGTACATTTTGTTACGTCAGAAGTGGATCATGGGCCTATTATTATTCAGGCGGCAGTACGGGTGCTGCCGGATGATACTAATGAAACACTAGCGGCACGGGTTCTGTTACAGGAGCACCTTATATTCCCAGAGGCCGTACACTTATTTGTGGAAGGTCGGTTAAAACTTTCAGGAAGTAACGTTGAAGTGTGTAATGAAGTTTCTGATAATTCAGTTCTATACTCATCAGAATTACATGAATGAGATTTTTGTTCATTTTTATTGCAGGGATTTATAAAAGATGCGCCTTGCCCTGTATCAGGTGGAAATGGCCATTGCAGCACTTCGTGCAGCACTACAGTTAAAAGGCCCTGCTGATGGTGTGCTGAGAAATTTTTTTCGTGAAAATCATAAGCTTGGTGTAAATGACCGGGCATTCATAGCTGACACTGTATTTGGTGTTCTTCGGCATTTTTTCTCTCTTAAATATATAACCGGCACGACTACTCCCCGCCCATTATTTCTTGCATACCTTGTAAAATTTCGAGGTATAAATTTGCGAGAATTAATGCCATTTATCACTGAGACTGAAATAAAGCGGCTCGTAAAAATCAAAGCGGTGAGACTGGATTCGTTGCCATCAGCCATTCGGTCAGAGCTTCCTGAGTGGCTGGTTGAAAAAATTCAAGCGAAAATGCCAGACACGGACATTCTTACTTTAGGTCTCTCACTTCAGCAGCCGGCATCACTTGATTTGAGAGTAAACACGTTAATAGCGAATCGTAATGATGTGCTTACGAAATTAAGTAAGGATGGTATTGACGCAAAAACAACGCTTTATTCACCTATCGGTATTCGCCTTGTTAGAAAATCAACCATTCAGAACCATGACATGTTTATTGCTGGCAAGATTGAAATACAGGATGAGGGAAGTCAGCTTCTGGGATATTTGTTACAACCAAAGCGAGGAGAAATAGTAGTAGATTTTTGTGCCGGCGCAGGTGGTAAAGCTCTAATGATGGGTGCATTGATGAGCTCGAAAGGGCGTATATATGCATTTGATGTGTCTGAGAAAAGATTAAATAACTTGAAGCCACGTCTCAAACGCTCGGGCCTTTCCAATCTGTTTCCGAGATGGATAAGTAACGAAAATGATGTCAGAGTAAAGCGACTAGTTGGAAAAATTGACCGAGTTCTTGTGGATGCACCATGTAGCGGGCTTGGAACATTACGCCGAAATCCGGATATAAAATTACGTCAGACACCGCAAAATCTTGAAGAATCAAAACGTTGTCAAGAAGCAATTCTTACATCATCCGCAAAATTACTAAAACCGGGTGGAAGACTGGTATATGCTACTTGCAGTTTTTTACCAGAGGAGAATCAAGAAATCATTGAGAACTTTCTTGCTACTCATACCCAATTCAAATTACTAAATTGCGGAGAATTGTTTATGCAGCAAAAGATTCCACTTGATACTGGTATGTTTTTGCAATTACTTCCAAGTGAGCATAATACAGATAGCTTCTTTGCTGCTGCGTTAACGCTTGCCAGAAATGATTAGTAATATAGTATCGAACTTTCTGTACTATAGAATTTATCCGAAAAACAATTTCATTGTTTTTAATCAGGTTATTCCTCTGATATCTTTTTCTGGATAAACTCGATTTTGTAGCCGTCAGGATCTTCTACAAAAGCAATTACTGTGACGCCATGTTTCATAGGCCCTGCTTCACGTGTAACTTTTCCACCACGTTTTTTAACCATCTCGCATGCCATATATGCGTCATCTACTTCAATAGCGATGTGGCCGAAGCCAGCTCCTAAATCATACTTTTCTGTATCCCAGTTGTGTGTTAATTCAAGTACTGTGGCATTACTTTCATCTTGATAACCAACAAATGCCAAAGTAAATTTTCCTTCAGAATAGTCCTTGCGACGCAGTACGCTCATTCCAAGAACTTTAGAGTAAAAATCGATTGATTTTTCCAGGTTTCCAACTCGTAGCATGGTATGTAGAATTCGCATTTAAATTTCGACCATCTCGAAGTCTTCTTTACGAGCTCCACATTCCGGGCAGACCCAGTTCATCGGTACGTCATCCCAACGTGTACCAGGGGGGAGACCCTCTTCTGGCGATCCTTCGCTTTCGTCATATACGAAACCGCAAATAAGGCACATGTAACTGCGATATGCAGGAGTTTCAGTAGTAGGCATGATATTTGTATTTTGGGTTAAAATGTCATTTTACGGTATTAACGTATGCTTCAGCCACCCCCAATAGTTCTTTCTTTCTCTGCCAACGATTCTAGCGGTGGCGCCGGGATCCAGGCAGACATTCTCACTCTTGCAAGTATGGGCTGTCATCCTTTGTCGGTGATTACTGCTGTTACAGTACAAGATACTGTTGGAGTGGATGATGTAATGGCACTAGATCCTGGGTGGGTAGCAGATCAGGCGCGTGCAGTGCTTGAAGATATGCCGGTACATGTGTTCAAAATTGGAATGCTGGGTAGCGTTGAAATTATCGCTGCTGTTGCTGAAATAGTGTCGGATTATCCGGATATTCCTATAGTTTTGGATCCAGTCCTTAGCTCAGGTCGTGGTGACGAGTTGGCAAGTGAGGATATGATTTCAGCAATGCGTGAATTATTGCTTCCCCAGACTACCATTATCACTCCAAATAGCATGGAAGCGCGTCGGTTAGCACAGGATGAAGCAGAAGACTCTGATGAGTTGGATCTGGGTCAATGTGGCGGGCGGATTTTACATATGGGCTGCGAATATGTGTTAATAACAGGAGCCCATGAAAACACCCGCCAGGTTACAAATACCCTGTATACAGCTTCAGGTATTGTGAGATCAGATGTATGGCAGCGACTAACCGGCTCATATCATGGGTCAGGGTGTACTCTGGCTTCTGCTATTGCGGCAACTCTTGCCAATGGCTTAGCTGTTTCTGACGGAGTGTATGAAGCACAAGAATATACCTGGCAAACTCTGAAAGCTGGTTTTCATCCGGGGATGGGGCAATATCTACCTGACCGTTTATTCTGGGCACGTAATGAACATGATTTTAAAGAAGAGGATAAGCTGGATGTCGCATCCAAGGATTAGCGGTATATATGCAATAACTCCAGACCTGACTGATACTACTAATCTGGTTATGTTAACGCAACAAGCGCTTACAGGTGGTGTGCAGTTGGTTCAATACCGTAACAAGACAGCTGACAATATTCTGAAGTTGGAACAGGCAACTTTACTTTCTTATCTTTGCCAGAAATTTAATACCCCACTGATTATTAATGATGATCTGGATCTTGCGATTAAAGTTGATGCGGATGGTGTACATTTAGGAACGGAAGATATAACAGTAACTGAAGCACGACGCAGATTAGGACCAGGAAAGATCATCGGGGCCTCTTGTTACAATCAACTGAGATACGCTATTGAAGCAGAAAGTCATGGTGCAGATTATGCAGCGTTCGGAGCTTTCTTTTTTTCTATTACAAAACCTGGCGCAGTCTCCGCATCTATAAGTTTATTGTGCAAGGCAAAGCAGCATCTACAAATTCCAGTTGTTGCAATTGGAGGCATTGATTCAGAAAATGTTGCAGAGTTAATATATAAGGGTGCTGATGCAGTAGCAGTTAGCAGATCCCTTTTTAATTCCGCCAATATCCAGTTTGAGGCAAAAAGATTATCCTGTATATTCAAACAAACTAAATATTCCACTAATCATTTAAATGAGTTGTCAAATGACTTCACTTAATCAGAAACTATTTCAACGTTCTCAAGAATATATCCCGGGTGGAGTCAATTCACCAGTGCGTGCTTTTAAATCAGTTGGCGGCACACCTATATTTTTTAAAAGAGGAAAGGGAGCATATGTATGGGATGTAGATAATAAGAACTACATAGATTATGTTGGTTCTTGGGGACCTCTGATTCTTGGTCATGCTCATCCAAAAGTAATTGAAATAGTACAGGATAAGATAAAAGATGGGTTGACATTCGGTGCTCCGACTGAGGTTGAGCTGGAAATAGCCGAACTATTATGCAAGCTGGTTCCTTCCATTGAGCAAGTGAGGCTCGTAAGTTCAGGTACTGAAGCCACTATGAGCGCCATCCGTCTTGCACGGGGCTATACTGGCAGAAATCGTATCATCAAATTTGAGGGTTGTTATCATGGCCATGATGATGCATTACTGGTAAAGGCTGGCTCTGGAGCGCTTACTCTTGGTTGTCCAAGCTCTGCAGGGGTATCTACAGAAGTTGCAAATGGTACTACTGTATTGAACTACAATGATCTTGAAGAGTTAGAACAAATATTCAGCAAGGCTGGTAGAGAAATTGCTGCAGTTATCGTAGAACCAGTTGCAGGTAATATGAATTTAGTAGCACCAAGTCCTGAGTTTTTGCCGGCACTACGTGAATTATGTACGAAGCATGGCAGCGTATTAATTTTTGATGAAGTGATGACTGGTTTTCGTGTTGGATTGGGGTGTGCTCAAGGGTTTTATAATATTAAGCCAGATCTTACTACACTTGGTAAGGTGATTGGTGGTGGCATGCCTATGGCAGCCTTTGGCGGCCAACGGGAAATTATGCAATGTCTTGCTCCCGTAGGCCCGGTATATCAGGCGGGAACACTATCCGGTAACCCCATAGCTGTTAACGCAGGGCTTGCTACTTTACAGATGGTACAAACTCCGGGATTCTACGAGAAACTTGTTAGCAGCACCCAGCAACTTATTAATGGTCTTACTGACACAGCAAAAAAATATGAGATTTCTTTCTGCGCACAATCGCTAGGTGGAATGTTTGGTCTTTATTTTCGGGGGAACGTACCGTCAAGTTATACTGAAGTAATGGAATGTGATAGAGAAGCTTTTAATCGATTTTTCCATGCTATGCTGCAAGAAGGTATTTATTTTGCACCATCAGCTTTTGAGGCGGGGTTTGTTTCTGCTGCTCATGGTGATATGGAAATTAGCAAAACATTACAAGCTGCTGAGAAAATATTCAGCACCTGGAAATAAATACTATCTAGCTATAGTATGACTTTAAATTTTTACCTTATATTAATTTAGGCCTGAGATAAACTCTGCCACTGCTTGCATTTCTTTTTCACTCATACGAGTAACAATCCCTCTCATCACGCTGTTTACATCATTAGCCCGCTGCTCAGTTCGAAAGGCCCTAAGTTGTGCTACAGTATATTCAGCATGCTGTCCGGCAAGACGTGGATAATAGGGTGGGATACCAACGCCGTTTGGAGAGTGGCAGCTGGCACATGCAGGCACACCAGATTCTATATTTCCGCCACGATAAATTTTCTCACCTTGTTCGGCAAGTACTTTGTCTTTTGCTGCGCCAGGATTGGGTTTTTGCAGTGTGTAATAAGCGCCAATGTTTTTCATGTCTTCTGCTGAAAGAGAAACAACCATTGCAGCCATAACCGGACTTTTCCTTTCAGCAGGCTTATTATCCTGCGATTTAAAGTTTAATAATTGCTTAGTGATATACTCTGCATGTTGTCCGGCTAGAATTGGGTTTGATGGAATAATGCTATTACCATCAGGATTATGACAACCGGCACAAACTTTGCCTGCAATTTTTTGTCCTTTACTGGCATTACCTTTGACAATGGTATTGTCCAGAGAATCAGTTCCTGCTGAATTTTCAGCAAAAAGCTGGTTAGACAATAGTAGTGCAATTAACATTACTAAGTTTGATACTACTTTCATACCTTGCATTTTGGAGCCCCGGGAAAAATGGCGTAAATTAGATTAGCAGAACATTTTAACAAGGCCAGAGCTTGTTAACAACATTAAACTACCAACAATGAAAGTATATCCACAATGAAAGTATTATTTTTTCTACTATTAGTAGTTAATCTGGCTTTAGTATTCTACATCCAGTCCGGCACTAATTTTGATAGTGATACAGAACTACGACCAGAGCTTCAGCCAGAAAAAATTAAGTTGTTGTCAACACCTACGGCTTGTCTTGAATGGGGAGGTCATTCCTGTTCTGATTTACAGCTTGCAAAAGCAAACGTCAGCAAACGCAACGAAGCAAGCAGCAGATAATCTTACAAATTCACATTACTATCTTCACTATAAATAATGCTTATTTGTTTAACCAGGAAACGCTATGACGGTACATCTTAATTCCCTACAAGAGATTGAAAAAATGCGGGTTGCAGGGAAACTTGGATCAGAGGTTCTGGATTTCATCACACCTTTTGTCAAGCCTGGAATAACAACCAATGAACTCGATAAGCTATGCCATAATTATATGTTAAATGAGCAGAATACGGTTCCTGCACCACTTAATTATGCGCCACCAGGATATTCACCTTATCCAAAGTCAATTTGTACTTCAGTTAATCATCAAGTATGTCATGGCGTACCGGGTGAGAAAAAACTGAAAGCAGGTGATATTATTAATATTGATGTAACTGTAATTAAAGATGGTTATCACGGTGATACTAGTCGTATGTATTATGTTGGTGAGGCACCGATTCAAGCTAAACGTTTGTGTGAGATTACTTACGAATCTATGTGGCGTGGAATAGTAGAAGTCAAACCAAATAAGCATTTAGGTGATATAGGTTGCGCTATTCAAAGCTTTGCTGAGGATTTAGGCTGTAGTGTAGTAAAAGAATTTTGTGGCCATGGTATAGGCACTAAATTTCATGAAGATCCGCAAGTTCTCCATTATGGTTGTGCCGGAACGGGCTTGCAATTAAAGGCAGGTATGATTTTTACAGTAGAGCCAATGATCAATGCAGGTAAGGCATCAATTCGTCAAATGGCAGATGGCTGGACTATAGTTACTAAAGATCATAGTCTGTCAGCTCAGTGGGAGCATACAGTGTTGGTTACTGATACAGGATATGAAGTTTTGACACTGTCTGAAGGTGCTCCACCAAAACCCGTATTTCGTGTCTGACTTACATCAATGGATATTGAGGTAAGATCTTTACCAAGCCCGTTAAATTCCATAAATGGAAAGAAAGCACTGTTACAAGGCCGCAAGGCATTACGTGAACAGTTTAGCAAGAATGCGAACAGCACGGCATTACTTCGTGGTCATTGTAGATTAGTTGATGTTCTATTGCGTCAGGTATGGAAAGAAATTGCGCTTCCGGGCTCAATCACCCTATTGGCTGTGGGCGGATATGGTCGTGGATATCTTTTCCCTAGTTCAGATATAGATCTACTAGTTTTGCTTCCTGCCAAGGGAAACAATCAGGATGCTATTGATGCTGTTACAAAGTTGAAGCTGGAGAGATGGGTGCGTTTATTGTGGGATATGGGATTAGAGGTGGGTCATAGTGTTCGTACGTTAACTGAATGTACAGAAGAGTCAGAAAAAGATATTACGGTACAGACAAGTCTGCTTGAGGCGCGCCGACTTGCAGGAAGTAGAAAATTATTCAGTATGTTCTCACAAGCAATGAAAGCTGAGCTAAACCCACGAGAGTTCTTCAACGCTAAACAGTTTGAACAACAGCAGCGTCATGGTCGTTATCATGAAGTAACCTACAATCTTGAGCCGAACTTAAAGGAAAGTCCCGGCGGTCTACGAGACTTACAAAATATTTTATGGGTTAGTCGCGCTACAGGATATGGGAGGTCTTGGTCAGATCTTATCAGGGGAAGGTTTATCACAAGAAAGGAAGCTCGACTCACAAAGCGTCACGAAAAAATCTTACAGGATCTTCGTATTCGACTGCATTACCTCGCAGGGCGTCGTGAAGACAGGCTGTTGTTTGACTATCAGACGTTACTTGCCAAGGAATACAAAATTGCCGATAAGCCGCCACGCCGGGCAGGCGAATTATTAATGCAGCGTTACTATCGTGCTGCAAAATCAGTGACCCAGATTAACACCATTCTTTTACTTACTTTACGAGCAGAAATCTTCCCAGATACAAACGTAACACCTGTAATATTAAATAAGTATTTTCAGAAACGCGGTGAATTACTTGAGGTAAGAGATGAAAATATTTTCAGGAAAGAGCCGAGCGTTATTCTGGAAAGCGTTCTAATGCTACAGCAGCATCCTGAAATAAAAGCCCGTAGTGTCACTACACTACGGGCACTCTGGAATTCTACATCTCTTATTAATTCGGCTTTCCGGCTTAACTCACGTAATTGTAACTTGTTTATGAAAATTCTACGTCAGCCACGTGGGCTTACCAGAGAGCTGCGCTTCATGAGCCGCTACGGAATATTAGGGCGCTATATTCCGGTATTCGGACGAATTATTGGTCAAATGCAGCATGACTTATTCCACGTTTATACAGTGGACGAGCATATTTTAATGGTGGTAAGAAATCTACGTCGTTTTATGGCTTCTGAATTTGCCCATGAGTATCCACTTTGTAGTCAACTCATAAGTGAATTTGATAGACCTGAAACACTTTATCTTGCAGGTTTATTCCACGATATTGCTAAAGGGCGTAATGGAGATCACTCTTTGCTTGGAAGGAAAGATGCCAAACGGTTTTGTACGCAGCACGGGCTATCTGCAGAGGATACAGAATTGGTAACATGGCTTGTAGAGAATCATCTGATAATGTCTGCCACAGCACAAAAAAAGGATTTATCAGATCCAGAAGTGATATCTGGTTTTGCTACACTTGTAAGAAATGAACGTCGACTCATCGCAATTTATCTGCTTACAGTTGCGGATATACGTGGTACCAGTCCTAAAGTATGGAACACGTGGAAAGGTAAGTTATTAGAAGATTTATTTTGGGCAGCGTGGCGGTATTTATGTGGCGAACCAGCATATGCTGGCGGTACTTTAGAAAACCGTAAGATTAGAGTATTAGAACTATTACAACTTGATTCTATCCCTACAGATGCACATAAAAAGCTTTGGTCAGAACTTGATACTACTTATTTGCTACAGAATGACCCACAAGAAATTGCATGGCATACACGTCACCTTTACAACAAGGTCAATTCTCCCGTACCGGTGGTAAAAGCACGGACTGCTCCAGCTGGAGAGGGTATCCAGGTAATGATATATACCGCGGACCAGAAAGATTTATTCTCGCGTATTTGTAGTTTCTTTGAGCACATTAATTACAGTATTGTCGAGGCTAAAATTCATACTACAAAGAATGGTTACGCCCTCGATAGTTTTTTAGTGCTAAATCCGTTTAAGTCAGTAGAGCAATATCGTGATGTGATCCGTGTTGTGGAGCATGGATTAAGACAGCAACTGGAACAACGGTTACCTCTTAAACCTTCTTCACAAGTGCGGCTGAGTCGCCACCTTAAGCACTTTCCAATTACACCTGAAGTTGATATTGAACCTGATGAGAAGGGAGCCTATCATGTACTATCAATTGTTGCCGGAGACCAGCCAGAATTGTTGTCACGTGTTGCTCAAGTGTTGGCAGGTTCTGATGTCAGAGTACACAGTGCCAAGGTAAATACAATGGGTGAGCGTGCCGAAGATATTTTTCTGATTACGGGAAGAATATTAAATGAAACAAAAACATTAATCAGTCTGGAAGCAAAGCTTCTAAGAATACTGCAGACATCAGATGAATTAACTCAGGTAAAATCAGGATAAAATTTATGCCACATATAAGGTATTTATAGTTTGTAACCCGTATCCTGATCCCCTAATGTATTGTCATAGCTTCCTTACATTCAATATTGAGGTCTGCACAGTAGTTTTCATAGATCCCGTCAAGGAATTTCCAAAGAGCATCACATGCTTCGGTAGTAGCAGCCAGAACCTCAGCTTTTTTCTCCGGAGTATCAGCGAACCTTTCAATTAAGGCCCATTCTGCCTGCGAATGATGTATGTCAGCCTCCTGATGCACTGTAAAGAATTCATAACTATCAGGGTTATTCATTCCATAGAACCTGGCCAAGCCATCAATTTTTACTGCGGCAATTTCTGGTACTTGCGATTCAAATGCGTGCATAGCCGCAAGGCCGGCATAGAATGGTTGATTCAGGCAAATATCCCGAAAAGTTGTAACGAGATTTTCTGTGCCAGGAAGGGCGGTTGCGTTGGCTAAATCCTTCTCACTTGATCCCAAAGCTAAGGCAAAGGTTTTCCATAGGCCGGGATGGTTTTTTTCACCATATTCTTCACTAATCAGGTTTTCCAATACTTCTTGTCGTACACTAATATCACCACTATTGGTCTCGGTATGGAAATGAGGGGTATTGAAATGTACCGCACTTAAATAAGTTGGTTCAGCTAAAACATTATGAAAGTATTGCTCGGCATATTTACGTAGTTGAACCTTGGAAAGCTTACCTTCGGTCCAGGCAACATAAAATGGGTGTTTCAGAAGGCTCTTAGATCCGATAATTGTATCGACATCTTGCTTGAAAGTTAATTCTTCTTTCATAATTTTCCTCTTATTTTTAACAGGAACGGAGTATTAATAAGCATATCATTACCTAATAATATCACCAAGTAAAATTTTGGTGAAAGAAAGATCATATCCCGAGTAAAGTTGGTGACCAAAGTTATAGTGAATTTAAATACCGGCAATTCATAGTGGCAAATAAAAAATAAAACCGAAAACATTTTGTTTAGCATTCCATTACGGGCTAATTTAACGCTAAACTGGGGTTTACTTAAACTTGGATATATTTATGGATGAGCAATCAAGCCTGTTAGCTTTGTTTGCCAGTAGTTTCTTTGCCGCCACATTGCTCCCCGGTGGGTCAGAAGCTGTATTGTTTGGAGTATTAAAGGCTCATTCCCAGCTATACTGGCCTGCTCTGGGGGTTGCTTCATTGGGTAATACTTTTGGGGGTATGAGTTCTTATTTAATTGGGCGATTCCTGCCAAATGAAAAGGCATTTCTGAAAAAGTCTAGTGGTAGCAGATGTGGACTTGAGTGGGTGCGTTGTTACGGAAGTCCTGTGATATTGCTGTCATGGGTACCTCTGATAGGTGATGTGTTGTGTGTTGCGGCAGGGTGGCTTCGGGTCAACTGGCTATGGGTTCTGTTTTTCATGGTAGTTGGTAAATTTGCACGTTACTGGGTAATCGCGGCAGTTTTAAGCAACTAGAAGACCGATAAAATTTATTTTATCTTCTTATGATTACGTCTAACCAGATAGTAAGGTTTATTTCTGAATTAGTTTTTGTAATTCTCCGTTCTGGTACATTTCTGTTACGATATCCGAGCCACCGACAAAAGTACCATTGATATAGAGCTGTGGAATAGTCGGCCAATTTGAGTACTCTTTAATACCCTGTCTGATTTCAGGGCTGGGAAGTACGTCAACAGCAAAGATGTTATTTACTCCACAAGCATTAAGTATTTTTACTGCATGTGCCGAGAAGCCACATTGTGGATTTTCCGGCGTGCCTTTCATGTAGAGAACCACAGGGTTAGTGGTTACTTGTTCTCTGATAATTTCCTGCGTATTCATACCGAGCCTCTCATCAAATTAAATACTATTAATTCATATGTTGTGGAAAAGATGACGCTATTCTCAAAAAGTTCTCTTCAACTCGATCAGAACAGCTAATTACGATATTTTAACAGCTTTTTAAATGTGGTTTTCATATCTTCCGCCACTGACTCTCGATATTCCTGCTAAATCTGAGCGAGAGAAGATATTGCTGAAGCCGGCTTCTTTTAGTAACTGCTTGCTTATTTTAGCTTGATTGTAACCATGTTCTAATAGTAACCATCCGCCTACGTTTAGGTAAGAAGCAGAAGAAGAAATGATCGTTTGGATACAGTCCATCCCATCTTGCCCGGCAACCAGAGCTAATTCTGGTTCAAAACGTAAGTCTTCCTGATTTAGATGGGGGTCATCCAGGGCAATATAGGGTGGGTTAGAAATGATAAGATCAAATCTTTTTCTGGATAGTTCTCCAAACCAGTCGCTCTTGATAACATGAACGTTGTTTGCACTGAGATACTCTGCATTTAATTTAGCAATAGCTATGGCATCTACAGAATTATCTGCTGCGGTAACATTGGACAGAGCCCGATGTTTCGCAATAGTTATTGCGATTGCTCCGCTACCAGTACCAAGATCCAGTATTTTGCATGGCATATCTAAAGAAATTTTCTCTAATGCCAAGTCTACCAGTAGTTCGGTTTCTGGTCTGGGAATCAGTACAGAAGGTGTAACTTTAAATTTTATGCTGTAAAACTCACACTCGCCAAGAATATAAGCAATCGGCTCACCACTGGTGCGTCGTTTAACCAGCAGTTGAAACGTATGTATTTGAATTGGAATTAGGCTTTGGTCGGGGTGGGCTATTATGTATGCATGACTTATTTTAAGGACACTCTGCAATAATATTCGTGCCTCATTATAAGGAATAAGAATACGTGCCTGACTCAGTACATCTTCTATTGTAATGTGTTGTTGTGTTTCGAAATTCATTTTATGGCGCCAGATCTGACACACAGGGCTCCGGATTCAGAGTCAGAAGTACTATAGTCAAAACCCCGGGGGGGTAGTCTTTATTCTCCCATTGCCGCAAGTTGTTCCGCTTGATGTTCTGATACTAGCGTAGAGCATAGTTCGTCTAAATCGCCATCCATGATTTGGTCTATCTTATAAAGTGTAAGGTTTATACGGTGATCAGATATACGACCTTGTGGGAAATTATAGGTGCGGATTCTTTCTGAGCGATCACCACTACCAATTAGTAATTTACGGGTAGCAGCCTGTTTGGCTTGTTGCTCACGCATCTGTTTATCACGAATTCTGGCAGCCAGAACACTCATTGCCTGTGCTTTGTTCTTATGCTGTGAACGTCCATCCTGACACTCAACCACAATACCTGTAGGAATATGTGTAATTCGTACAGCTGAATCAGTTTTATTTATATGTTGACCTCCTGCTCCGGATGCCCGATAGGTATCAATTCGCAACTCAGAAGGATTTAATACTATATCTGTTATCTCATCTGTCTCCGGCATTACTGCAACCGTACAGGCAGAAGTATGGATACGACCCTGAGTCTCCGTAGAGGGTACACGTTGTACCCTGTGGCCACCTGATTCGAATTTAAGTTTAGAATAGGCACCTTCACCAGATATCTTAGCAATAATTTCTTTATATCCACCAACTTCAGATAAACTTTGCGAAATAATTTCTATTTGCCAGTGCTCGCGTTCGGCAAAACGTGTATACATACGAAATAAATCCCCGGCAAATAGTGCTGACTCATCTCCTCCTGTACCAGCACGAATTTCCAGGAAAATATTGTGTTCATCATTTGGATCCTTGGGAAGTAATAATTTCTGCAATTCCAATTCAATTTGTGTAAGTTTTTCTTTTCCACTGCGGATCTCGGCATCAGCAAATTCACGCATTTCAGCATCAGCAGTCATCTCCTGCGCAGCCTGAATATCGCGTTCACCAAGTTGGTATGCGTGATAAAGTTCGACTACCGGAACAATCTCAGCATGCTCGCGTGTAAGCTTACGGTAATTATCAAGATCAGAAGTTATATTTTCACTACTTAGCAGACAATTTAATTCTTCAAGGCGTGAGCTCAACTGTATGAGCTTGGTAGTGATACCTTCGTTCATTCTAAACGATCAAGTTGGTAGAGTCGGTTTACCATCTCGACAAGATCATCTCGTTCATCTGCTGAAGCATGGTTTAGTACATCGGAAGGAGTGTGTAAAAATTTGTTGGTCAGGCTATTACTTAATGACTCCATAATTATTTGTGGGTCTCCTCCTCTTGCCAGAAGTTTGATTGCACGCTCAAGCTCATGTCGACGATAATGTTCCGCTTGGTTACGTAATGCACGGATGGTTGGGACCAATTCACGAGATTCCAGCCAATGCATAAAATTAACAACATTTGAATCAATGATGGCTTCAGCCTGAGCTACTGCACCCTGTCGTGAATCCAGCCCTTCCTGAACAATGTCTGAAAGATCATCCACAGTATAGAGAAACACATCGTCAAGCTCTAATACTTCCTGCTCAACATCCCGTGGTACAGCCAGATCTACCATAAAAATTGGGCGATGCTTACGTGTTTTAATTGCTCGTTCCATCATACCTTTTCCAAGTATCGGAAGAGGACTTGCTGTACAGGTCACGACAATGTCATGAAGAGCCAACTGTTCGGGAAGTTCATTTAGTGTTATCGACTGTGCATTGAAACGATTCGCTAGAGCCTGAGCATGCTCTGTAGTACGATTTGCGACAGTAATATTTTTTGGGTGACGTGCTGAGAAATGACTGGCACATAGTTCAATCATTTCACCGGCTCCAATGAAGAGTACACGTTGCTCACTAATATCTCCAAAAATTCTTTCTGCCAGCAGCGTAGCAGCAGCAGCCATGGAAACAGAGTTAACACCAATTTCAGTGGATGTTCGTACTTCTTTTGCAACAAAAAAAGTGCGCTGAAACAGTTTGTGCAATAACATGCCTAGCGTACCAGCAAGTTCTGCGGATTTTACTGCATTTTTTAACTGGCCAAGTATCTGTGGCTCACCCAATACCATTGAATCTAGTCCGCTTGCGACCCTGAAAGCATGCTTTACTGCATGCTCGCGAGGGAGTCTGTAGAGATAAGGTTCCAATTCACGCACCTGCAGCTGATGAAAATTTGCCAGCCAATGTGTCGCTTCCTCAGGTTTATCTGTACTGCAATAGACTTCTGTACGATTACAGGTAGAGACAATCGCTGCTTCTTTTACAGCATGATGGCCAACCAGATCATGCAATGCATTCTCCATCGCATCATCCGGGAACACGACTTGCTCGCGTACATCAAGGGGCGCAGTCTGATGATTAATACCGAAGGCCAATAATTCCATAGTTGGTTATGTAAGTAACTGGTAAAGAATATGGAAAACCTCTAATTATAGTATTTCAAGAGCTTGAATACTATCAAAGAGAAAAGATTTGCAATCCCGGAAAAAGTCAGTCAAGCATGGAAGCACATTAATTTATTCTTAGTTACCCATCATCAATGTATAACGATCAGTACTTTTTGTGCTCTGGAAGTTGGTAACTAGCTGATTAAGGATTTAATCAGAAGTGTTGAGTTTCACACCACTAAATAGTAAAGAAGACACATAAACTATGCTGTAATCATTTATTTAATGGTGGCCAAGGACGGAATTGAACCGCCGACACAAGGATTTTCAGTCCTCTGCTCTACCAACTGAGCTACTTGGCCCTTTGCGAGAAGTTGTCGCGTATTTCTTGTATACAACGCAACTGCTTGCGTGTTTACATTTGCTAACTAACAGGAGGAAGTGTTTACTTATCTGGAACATATAATTTTAGCACAGTGCAAAATTCATTGGAATACTATGGTGGACGCTGAAATTAGTTACCTTTTGCTCATATGTAAGTAGTTCTCAATTTAGCTTGAAACGCCGTAGAAGATACGTACTGGTTATCAATTGGTCAATACAAAGATTCATTTGGTTCTTCTTTAAATTACAAAGCCAGGTTTCAAGTTAATCTAATTCAAGAAAGTAGTTTTATATTCCGATATATAATTATTATTTCAGGTAATTAAGGTTTAAAGGTGAAAAAACTTATTATCAAAAAATGATATAAATCAGTCGGTTAGATAATTCTGTTTTGCTCGGACAATCTTTGCAGTCGGGCTAAGGTTTTTTAGATGGCTTGATTCGATTCTTTAACATTGATGTAACAGCAGTTTTTAATGGCGACAGAGGTAAATTAGTGGCAAGTATATTCAGACTTTCTGTGCCGGCCTGGCTTATTTCCGGTTTTTCACGGGGCAAGTTAACTGCGTGGCAAGTATAGTAATCTGCTTGCACAGTTATTTGAATTGCAGTAACCTCAACATAGCCTGATTTATGAAATTTTGATAGTAACGATGGTAGAATCTGCTTGAGTTTTGCCGCAACTGCTCCATTTCCTACTATTATGGTTAACTTTCCATCTATAAATTTACCTAGAGAGCAGAACTGTACTAATTGAGGCGGAATAACTTCCATGAATGCTTCTTGCATTTCGGATATTCGATCGATGCGGGTAAATAGTTCTTGATGCTCAGGCGCATCTTTGAGTGTGTTAAGAAAGAAGTTGATTTTATGTATTGTCATAATAGGCAGTAATGTGATTCTTGGTATAGAGTACAACGCTTAACAATAACATTGTTCTATATACTATGTAGAAAATATGAAGTCACATGTATTGTACGAGAGTTCGGAGGTATATATGAATATTATTCTGGTTTCTAGTCATCTGGCAAAGGCAAAGACATTGACCTTTAAAAGAAGACACTTCGTACTGTTGTTAGGGGCGCTATTTCTGATTGTTGTGTTGATGGTCTTGGGTCTTAATTATCTATCACTACGATATGTGGATAAAATTAACAGCCCTTCTTTGCGCTCATTTGTAATGAGTGTTCAGCAGGAAGAATATAAGAAAAACCAGCAGTATCTGCGCGACAATTTAAATGCTATGGCAATTAAAATGGGTCAGATGCAAGCTCGATTATTAAGGATAGATTCAGTAGGTAAAAGACTTACAGAATTATCTGGTATTGAGCCACAGGAATTTATGTTTGATCAGATGCCGGGTCAAGGGGGTGCGGTTTCTACTACGCTGTCTCAGAATATTTCTTTTGGTGAGTTTGACAATCAGGTTGAAGATTTATCACGCACTTTAGATGACCGGTTGGGCAAGCTGGAAACGTTAGACCTTATCCTTAGGCAAGACAGACTCAAGAAAGAAATGCGGCCTACCAATATGCCTGTAGACGTGAAATGGTACTCATCCAGTTTTGGTTCTCGCATTGATCCTTTTACCGGAAAAAAAGCTTATCATAAGGGAATTGATTTTGTTGCAGAAACAGGGGAGCCTATTAAAGCAGCAGCTGGTGGTGTAGTGGTTTACTCTGACCGTCACCCCGAATATGGTAATATGGTTTCTGTTGATCATGGAAATGATCTTGTCAGCCGTTATGCTCATGCTTCTAAACGCTTAGTTAAGGTCGGGCAGGTGGTTAAGCAAGGAGAGAAGATAGCAGAAGTAGGGAGTACAGGCCGATCTACCGGACCGCATTTGCATTTTGAAGTTAGGCATAAAGGTAGAGCGCTGAATCCATCTCGGTTTCTAAAGAAATTTAATTGAGTTGGAACATGAACTAGTAATGGCGGGGTGGGGCCGAAAGCCTCACCCCTTGTTTTTTGATGATGGCATTTATGTAGAAGAATTTATATTTCATGTTTAACACTGTTCTTAAGAAAGTATTTGGTAGCCGTAACGATAGGCTGATCAAGCAATATTTCCAGACTGTTGGTGCAATTAACAAAATGGAAACTACAATTGCGGCACTTACAGATGCAGATTTACGTGCAAAGACAGATGAATTCAGGCAGCGTCTTAAAGATGGAGAGACACTTGATATGCTATTGCCTGAAGCCTTTGCAGTAGTGCGCGAAGCCAGTAAACGGGTTTTGGGAATGCGCCATTTTGGGGTGCAATTGATCGGCGGCATCGTGTTACATAGCGGGAAGATTGCAGAGATGCGTACGGGTGAGGGAAAAACTTTAATGGCAACTTTGCCTTCATACCTTAACGCCTTAGATGGTAAAGGTTTTCATTTGGTTACTGTAAATGATTATCTGGCTAAACGTGATTCTGAATGGATGGGGAGAATATATCAATTCCTGGGTATTAGTGTGGGAGTAGTTCTTTCTAACATGGAGCATGAACAGAGGCAGGCCGCTTACTCTGCTGACATTACATACGGCACAAACAACGAGTTTGGTTTTGATTTCCTTCGCGACAATATGGTGAATGACCCTGCTGAGAGAGTACAACGTACGCTTAACTACGCAATTGTTGATGAAGTAGATTCTATTCTTATTGACGAAGCACGTACTCCACTGATTATTTCAGGTCAGGCAGAAGGTAATACCGATGTATACATACGTATGAATAAGCTGATTCCCAAGCTTGTACGTCAGGAGAAAGAAGATGGGCCGGGAGATTTCAGTGTAGATGAAAAAGCTCAGCAGGTACTACTGAGTGAGGCAGGCTTTGAGAATGCAGAAAAAATGCTTGCTCAGGATGGCTTGTTAGAGACAGGGGCCAGTTTGTATGACCCTGCCAATATTAATCTTATACATCATCTTTATGCGGGACTTCGTGCTCATGCGCTATTCCATCTAGATCAGCATTACGTAGTACAGAACGGGGAAATAGTGATAGTGGACGAGTTTACCGGACGACTCATGTCTGGTAGACGTTGGTCGGAAGGGTTACACCAAGCCGTAGAGGCTAAGGAAAATGTTCCGATCCAGAAAGAAAACCAGACGCTTGCCTCGATTACTTTTCAGAATTATTTTCGTATGTATAGCAAACTGGCTGGTATGACAGGTACAGCGGATACTGAGGCTTATGAGTTTCAGCAAATTTATGGACTGGAGGCTGTAATTATTCCAACTGATCGTCCGATGATTCGTGACGATACTATGGATCAGGTTTTTCGTACTCTGGAAGAAAAAAATAACGCTATTGTTGAGGCAGCCAGAGATTGTTACCAGCACGGGCAACCTGTTTTGGTCGGAACAACTTCAATTGAGAACAATGAGTTGCTGTCTGGGCTATTAAAACAGAACAAATTGCCTCATCAATTATTAAATGCTAAACAGCATGCAAGTGAAGCAGAGATTGTTACTCAGGCCGGGCGCCCAAAGATGATCACCATAGCAACTAACATGGCAGGGCGTGGCACTGATATTGTATTAGGTGGCAACCCTGAACCTGAAATTGAGAGGATCAATTCGGATGAAAAGACCAGTAAGGCTGTCAGGACAGAGCGTATTACAAAAATACGCGAAGAATGGCAGGTTCTCCATGACGAGGTTCTGAAACTGGGCGGGTTGCATATTATCGGAACAGAAAGGCACGAGTCTCGCCGGGTAGATAATCAATTACGTGGGAGGTCGGGGCGTCAAGGTGACCCTGGCTCCAGTCGTTTTTATCTTTCACTTGAAGACTCACTTTTGCGTATTTTTGCGTCTGATCGTGTGGCTAACATTATGCAGCGTCTTAAAATGCCAGAGGGAGAAGCTATCGAGCATCCATGGGTCACCCGAGCAATTGAAAATGCGCAGCGTAAAGTAGAAGCCCGCAATTTTGATATACGAAAGCAGTTGCTTGAGTATGATGATGTGGCTAATGATCAGCGCAAAGTGCTTTATCAGCTACGCAATGAGTTACTAGAGTCGCACAATTGTTATGAATTTATTGAAGAAATACGTAGGGAAGTGCTGGATAGTCTTGTCAGTCTACATATGCCACCAGAGAGTGCTGAAGAGCAATGGGATGTTTCAGGGTTGGAAAAAGCCATTGCCTCTGAATATCAATTACAGTTACCGATTCAAGAATGGCTGGACAAAGAATCTGAGTTGAATGAGGAGAATCTCGGTCAACGAGTTTCGGAGGTAGCCAGTCAGCAGTATCAGAATAAAGTGGATATGGTTGGTGAAGACGTTATGCGTCAGTACGAGCGAGCTGTGATGCTGCAAACGTTAGATTCTCATTGGCGTGAGCATTTAGCAGCTCTGGATCATTTACGTCAGGGAATTCACCTCCGGGGTTACGCACAAAAAAATCCAAAGCAGGAATATAAGCGCGAAGCCTATGAACTATTCCAGGCCATGATGGAAGGAATTAAATCTGAGGTTACTCAGATACTTATGATGGTGCAAATTAGAGATGAACAGCAAGTGGAAGCAGCTTCTGAGACGTCACAATCACCTGTAAACATGCAATATCAGCATGCTGCTTATGAGAGTGCACCAGGTGAAAATGAAGAAGTAAGCAGTAATAACAACAAAGAAACGCAACAGCCGTTCGTGCGTCAAGGCGGGAAAGTTGGCCGTAATGATCCATGCCCATGCGGTTCTGGTAAGAAATACAAGCAGTGTCACGGAAAACTGAGCTAATGCTCTGAGTATTATCTATAGTTTTTTTGTGTAAGTTTGACTAATAAAATCCAGATATAACCTAATAAAAAAAGCCCTGCCTTTGCCTTTGGCAGGGCTTAAATCTTTCATTATTTTGTTATTGTGATTAGGATAAACCCCGGTTGATTTTAGCGCACACCGGCAATTTCAATTTCAACACGGCGATCAGGTTGCAGGCAGGATATCAGATTTTTGCCTTTTCCCTTACATGTTGCTCCGGTTACCGGATTGGCTTCTCCTTTCCCGTCAACAAAAACGTTGCTGGGATCAATGCTATGAGTTGATACCAGATAACTTTTAACTGCTTCTGCGCGTTTCACAGAGAGTTTTTTGTTGTAATCTTCGCTACCGATACGATCTGTATAACCAACAGCAACAATCACATCGTATTTTACTTTACCCAGCTTAGCCATTAGGTTATCCAGCGATTGTTTGCCTTTTTGTTTTAGTACAGCTCTGTCAAAGTCGAACAACGCATCAGCTGAAAAAGTAATTTTATCGGGAGAAGTATCAGGAGCTGCTGCAGCTCCTATAGGTCCGAGAAGTGTATCGATCACAAAATTTGCCATAGAATCAGGCGAATTGATATGCATGTGGCCAGTTAAAAAACCACAGCCTCCAATCTTGGCAAGTTCGTTCATAAACTCCTTCCCACCTGGATCATCACCGATTTGAATAGGGTAAATACATACCCTGTCACCTAACTGACCCTTAACTTTTTTGGCAGCTGCAATGGCAGCATCTCTTTCGCCAGAACCGCCGGAATTATCCACGTCTGATATGCCATCACTGACGATGAACATTGCTATTTGGCCTAGCCCGAGACCTGAAAGTTGCTTACCGTTAGCGGTATTGATACCTGCATCCATAGGAGACGGACCGCCTGCGCTTGTAAGTCCTGCAATCGCACCACCAAGGCTACCACGGCTATGCTCTGCTAATCCATAGAGCACATTAGCTCCACCACCATTATAACTAGTGAGGCCTGAGTTAAAGTCTAACTGAGGGATGGTCTGATTCATATTTGACAGGGTTTCCCTGGAAATATCAATTTTAGAGCGCCCCATGTGTTGGTTACCCATTGATGACGAACCATCATGAACAATCACAAAGGTATCGGCTTTTTTGCCATAGGATGCGGTGCTAAGATTTTTTGCGTTAAAGCCACCGCCGGATGGCTGGGTTGTTGCACAACTTACTAACGACATGACCGCTGCGGCTAAAATAATTGCCCGGATATTATTTTTCATTTCAGCTCCCTTATTTAAAAGATTTGTCTTCTGTATTTTGTAGCAGAAAACTAAGCATTCATTTCACTTAAATCAAGAAACGACCACTCTTAAACCAGTAATTACCTGAAAAATTATAGTACTAGATATCATTATGATTATCAAGCGACAAATTAAAAAGAACCTGATGACAGGTGTTTTAATTTTAATTAACGTAAAAGAAAAAGTGCCGTTAATTTTTCAACAAATAATCCTATTTTAAGGCTCATATATTAAATGTTATATACCTGATCCGGAAATATGATATTGCGGTGTTTTTGGGAATTTTTGTGTAGATATAATATTCAGTTAGACAGAGACATTTCAATCGAAATAGAAATTCTGAATCAGCTGGGTTTTGACCGGCGTATCAGTCAGGCATGGCAGCATAATACACTGGTATAGATTACATGTGACAGGAACAGAATTCTAAGGTTTACTAAAGCTTTGCACCGGTACCTACTAGTTTTGAAGAGATAATTTTGTAAGAAAATTCTGCTGGTGACAGACTGTCTTGTTCTTGTCCGCTAATTTCCGCATGAGGATACATAAAAAACGGCAATTTACCTGCAACACTGTTGTTGGCTAATGTGATGTCATCTCCATGATTAAATGTTACCCAGTTCATCTCCCATGCACCGAATAGTTTTTTTCTTAGCGCCACTATTTTAGGGTGATCGTGCGTTAATCCTTCATCTAACAATAACTGGTGCACATCAGCCGGATCTACTGGTACCCAGCCTAAGCCGGCAAGATAAAACTCTGCACGGCAATGTTGCGCATTACTTAGATTTCCAAATTTACCCAGACATTTATGTGTTACTGATTCATCTATGCGAATCCCGTACTGATTCCTTGCTGGTATACCTGAAGCACGTGCCAGACCTACGAACAGTGTATTGAGATCAGCAGATTTACCACCCAAATTGTTTTTTTCCAGCATGAATTTGATATCACCCCGCCCACAGCCCCGTGTTGCCTGGTCACGATGTGCATTATCGACCACCCAGTTGTAAATAGCACCAGCTTTTTCTAAAGGAGTCCTTGCATTGGCAGCTTTGGTAATAGAAGAAGCGGTCATACGTACAATGCCGTTTAACGGTGCATGTCTGGTAGGCTGTAGAAAACGTTTTATACCAGCAGGGATTATACGATTCTTTTTTTCAGAAAAATTTTGTAAATTTACAGATCGGTTACGGGTTTTGACTATACTACTTACTGTTACTTTGCGCGGACCATTGCCACGCCATTCAGCATGAAAAACTGGGAAAGCTGTTTTGGGAATAGTGTGAAATTTAGCTTTCTTAGCACTTCCGCTCCATACGCTTCCTTGAGTAAACTGGTAATGCGTATCGGCTGTATCCGGAAGAGGTAGCCATAGTAATGCTCTTTTACCTTTTGTTGGAAGGCTAATTTGGTAAGTCAGCCGATAACTATTCCACTTTGAATGATTAACTTGCTTGCCAAAAACTGATGGCGCAATTGGAAATAAGGCGGTACTCCCAGCTAGTTTGATAAAATCTCTTCGCTGCATAATCTTTCTCCTGTCAGAGTAACTCAATCCAAAAAGTAGAAGTATGGATCCATACCTGATTATTATGAATCTAACTCTGTCTGTAGATTAAGTCAATTCTTACTCTGCTCATGCAACGATAAGCGCCACTGAATGGTCCTTATTTCAAAGATCAATAATACTAAAAGTCTAAATACAAATCCTGCTCAAAAATCAATATTACTCCATTACGGGAGGTAACTCTTTGGTTAGAAAGTTTTTTTCCTTTATTGCTGTACCTAGCAGCGCATAACCGAGTAGATTGTTTTCTGCATCATTGAATAGTGCTTTAACACTATCAGATGTTTCCTCGACCTGCCACTCGCCCTTTGTGCCAGGGTTAGGAGGTGAAACTACGGTTGGACATGCAGGAGTTTTTACCAGAACTGGCATAGCAGGGTATTGTACCGGAGTTGGTTTCTTAGCTAGAGTTGCTGCCAGGGCACGTGCTGCGTGCATGATCGGCATAACGAACGGTAGTACTCTGCCATCAACTTCAGCACAGTCTCCTAAAGCGTAAATGTTGTTGTAACTGGTTTGCAGTAACCGGTTTACTACAATGCCACGGTTTACCTTGATGCCTACTTCTGTTGCGAGAGAAGTATGTGGAACGAGTCCTACTGCTGTCAATAAAATATCTGTTTGCAGGGTTTTCCCATTAGCAAATGTTAGTTGTAATTTTTCTCCTGTTTTTTCAACACGCTTAGTGATTGTGTCGAAGTGGAAAACCACACCGGTAGTTTCTAATTTTCGTTGCAGGAAAACACCACCGGCAAGCGGCAATAATCTACCTAGAGGTTGTGTACTAATATCAATTACGTGCACGTTATAGCCTGCTACAGCAAGATCGTTAGCAAATTCGCAACCAATTAATCCCGCACCGATAATTGCTATTTCCTTTTTCGTTGTTAGCGTATCCCGAAAGCGACGGTAGTCGTCTAAATTATTTACTGAAAGTATTTCTTCAGTTCCATCTCCTTCAAGAGGAAGACGAATCTGATTTGCTCCTAAAGCCAGAACAAGCTGATCATAATCAATTTTTTCTCCATCCTGTAAAATTAGACTTTTGTTCGATGGGTTTATAGCGCTCACCGTACTATAAGGTCGTATGACTGCTTTCATCTGTTCAGCCATATGTTCTGCACTGTTATTCAAGAGATTGTCAGGGGTTTTACCTGTAGCCAGAGCATTCGAGAGCATCGGCTTGGAATAGAATCCGCCATGGTCTGCAGAAAGTATTAGTACAGGTGCTTCATTCTCAAGCTTACGAAACTCACGGATTACGGTATAGCCCGCAAGCCCGCTACCAATAATAACTATGGGCTTTTGACTCATATTTAACTTTAGATTAATTTGAAACGGGTTTTGTTTTATATATATTGTAACTAAGCATATGCTGCTTACTAATTTTTGTTAAATTATCTGTCTCGGTATTATTACAAGGTAGTTTAGTTTTTTGGATTACATTTCTGTCTTACGTTTAAGCGCATAATTTTTTACAACATTTAGTAGACTTTCTTTGGTAAAAGGCTTAGTTAAATATTCATCAGATCCGACCATCCTGCCACGAGCCTGATCAAACAAACCGTCCTTACTTGAAAGCATGATTACAGGAGTAGCTTGAAAATGAGAGTTTCTTTTGATTAAAGTACAGGTCTGATAACCATCAAGACGCGGCATCATTATGTCAACAAAAATAATATCTGGATGGGTATCAATAATCTTAGCCATTGCATCAAATCCATCCACTGCTAAAATTATCTCGCATTTAGACTGAGTAGAAAAATTTCTGCACTGCGGCGAATAGTATTGCTGTCATCGATTACCATGACTTTAACGCCAGTCAAATCATTGGTATCGTCCATTTTTGCTCCTTAAATTTTCGGATGTAGTCCCAAATTTCGGGGACATTTCTCGTTTAAGCATATCAGCCTTGTAGCCTTAGGTAAAATTCCATGAATCATAGCTTGTTGAAAATTCCCTGTAATTATTTCCTCCAGAATGCAGGAATAAAGACAACAAGCAAGGTAAAAAGCTCCAATCGACCCAATAGCATAGTAAAGCTACATACCCAGGTCTGAAAATCAGTGAGTCCGGCGAAAGTAGTAGCAGGGCCAACCTGATTAAGCCCCGGACCTAGATTGTTGATACATGCTACCACTGTGGAAAAAGCCGTTATAAAGTCTAATCCGCTAAAAGCAAGAATCAGTGTCAATGAGACTATGCTGGCTAAATATATGGACAGGAAAGCCAATACTGCGTAAACAATTCGGTTTGATACCACGCTATTACCGAGCTTAACAGGTGTAACTGCCTGAGGATGCATGATCACAGTCATTTCACGAAAAACCTGTTTGAACAGAAGCTTAGCCCTGATCATCTTAATGCCGCCACCAGTAGAGCCAGATGACGAACAGAAACAGCAAAGTGCCAACATCCATAATGGTGCAAATATAGGCCACAAATTATAATCAGCATTACTATACCCGGTGGTAGTAGCAACTGATACCGTATTAAAACTAGCGTAGCGTAAAGAAGTGAGTAGATCCGGATAAACTCCCATGCCCCACAAGTAAATGGTAAGCATAAGGCAGCTTATTAAAATTGTGGCAATGAACAGACCGGCTTCTGGGTCATATCGATAAGTTAATAGGGATTTTTCTCGCCAAGCTAGAAAATGCGAAGCAAAATTAATTCCAGCTATCAACATAAACAGAATAGCAACACCTTCAATCTGTGGCGAACTCCAGTGTGCAAAGCTTGCATCATGGGAAGAAAAGCCGCCAAGTCCAATTGTGGTGAATGAATGCATTACTGCATCTAACCAGGTCATACCGGCTAGTTTGTAGGCAGAGGCACAAGCAATCGTTATCCCTGTATAAACCAGCCATAAACCTTTAGCAGTTTCTGCAATACGTGGCGTTAGTCTGGTGTCCTTCATCGGGCCAGGGGTCTCCGCCTTGAACATCTGTCTTCCACCCACCCCGAGTAGCGGTAGAATAGCCACTGCCAACACAATCAAACCCATTCCTCCCATCCAAACCATCTCAGTGCGCCAAAGATTGATAGATGGTGGAAGCAAGTCAAGTCCTGTAAGAACAGTACCACCACTGGCAGTAAGACCTGATGTAGCTTCAAAATAGGCCTTGGTAAAACTTAGATATGGCAGATGAAATAACAGGGGTAGTGTAGCAAAAGCCGGCAGTACCGACCAAACCAGCACCACTAATAAGAAGCCATCTCGTATTTTTAGTTCACGTTTATAGTTACGTGTTATTGCCCACATCATTAAACCTGAAGCAATAGTAATTGCGGCAGACTTATAGTAAACAAACTGAGCAACATTATTTAGCCAAATAGAAAGTGCAAGAGGTACTAACATGGTAAATCCAAATATTAGGATTACTATGCCAAGTACATTGATGACTGCAAAAAGTCGATTCATCAATAGATCCTGTTACAGGAAACCGACTCCAACCTGAAATATTTTTTCAACCTGACGGATTAATTTTTTATTGATTACAAATACAATAATATGATCTTCTGCTTCAATTACTGTGTCATGATGGGCAATTAATACTTGCGCATTATGATCATGTGACGCTTTTCCTTCCTCATTATCCCATCCCCGACTTTCTGTTGCCGATAGCCCTCGCACAATAGCGCCAATAGTTGCACCCTTGGGTAATTTAATATCAGCAACTTGACGTCCCACAACATTTGATGAGTTAGCATCACCGTGGGCAACCAGCTCCAGTGCTTCTGCTGCACCTCGTCGGAGGCTATGTACAGCTACTACATCTCCGCGTCGGACATGTGCAAGCAGCGACCCAATTGTAACTTGTGCAGGAGATATGGCAATATCAATATTACCGCTGTGTACCAAATCTACATATGCACTACGATTGATGAGTGCGAGCACTTTGCGGGCACCCATACTTTTAGCAAGTAGAGCGGCCATTATGTTATTTTCATCGTCGTTAGTGAGCGCACAAAACATATCCATCTCAGCAATATTCTCACTTTCCAGCAAACTTTCATCTGTAGCATCACCGTGTAAAACCAAGGTATGCTGAAGTTCTGCAGCTAAACGCTGACTTACTCGTTTGTCGTATTCAATAAGCTTAACCTGGTAATTTTTTTCCTGTGCTTTGTCCAGCGCATTAGCTAGACGCCTGCCAATATTGCCACCTCCTGCAATCATTACACGTTCGATCGGCTTATCCATTCGCCGCAATTCACTAATCACACTTCTAATATCATTTGCTGCAGCAAGAAAAAAAACTTCATCTTCTGCTTCGACTATGGTATTTCCCTCTGGAATAATAGAACGGTCTTTACGAAATATTGCTGCAACACGTGTATCAATATTAGGTACGTGCTGACGTAATTCACGTAGTTCACGGCCAACCAAAGGACCGCCATGGAAGGCTCGTACAGCTACTAAGCTAACTTTGCCATTTGCAAAGTCAAGTACTTGCAGAGCATTCGGGAATTCGATCAGCTTCTCTATGTAATCGGTGATGATCTGTTCCGGACAGATGGCGTAATCGACTCCAAAATTTTCTGATGAAAAAATTTCTGGGTAGGTAAGGAAATTAGCCGAATGAATACGAGCAATCTTGGTCGGTATATTAAACATTGTGGCAGCAAGTTTGCACGCGACCAAGTTAGTCTCGTCACTTTGGGTTACAGCAAGAATCAGATCAGCATCTTTAGCACCAGCTTTAATCAACACTGACGGGTGGGAGGCATTGCCGGCCACCGTGCGCAAATCAAGATGGTCCTGTAGCAACAGGAGTCTGTTTGAGGCCACATCAACCAGAGTAATATCGTTAGCCTCACTTACCAGATTTTCTGCCACAGAAGTACCAACTCGTCCTGCACCTAGAATGATGATCTTCAATTGAGTAGCCCACCTTGAAATATTATGATTTTATCCCTATTTATATAGGAGCACCTACAGTTATTCCTATCGGTTTATACGTATCCAGTCACGCCATTGTAAAAACAAGTTTGGGTCTAATGCGGCGATTACCGATCGCTGCCACAGAGGTTCTTTCCAGAAATCGTCCAGACCAAAGCCACACATACGTCCACCCGCTTCTTCTAAAATAAGACAACCAGCAGCATAATCCCATAGGTTTTGTCCGCCGTGTAAATAAAGGTCAAAACGTCCGGCAGCGGTAAAACACCACTCCAATGCACAGGCTCCAAAATTTCTTTGTGAAGAGCATGGTGGAGTGGTAGAAATTTTAGCTGCTAGTTTTCTATTAAGGCGTTTCAAATCTACACTTGCTATAGCGTCATCTAATACAGTAGGTATATATTCTTTGATTGGTAGCTTTACATCATTTAGGAAGGCTCCTTTTCCTTTCTCAGCATAAAACATTTCATCTGCTATCGGATCGTAAACTACACCTAGAACACTTCTGCCGCGATTCATCAATGCTACTGAAACTGCAAAATAGGGTATGCCATTAACAAAATTGGTAGTGCCATCTATTGGGTCGATACACCATAATCCCTCATCTCCAGAGTTCCATTGATCATTCTGTTGCTCTGCTGTCATTTCTTCACTGACTATTTTTCCAGGATATATTTTTTGTAATTTTCGTAACAGAGCCTCTTGTGCGGCAACATCAGCTTCAGTGCACAAGCTGCCATCAGATTTGCAATGACGTTGTACTTTTAGGTAACGAGGCATAATCTCTTGTTTTGCAACCTCTTTTATTGCAGCAATAACTGCATTTAGCATACCTATTTTTCCCGCCATTTGATTGAACAGCCAATACTAGGGGTCTGGCTATCTGGTCCCTGACCAGTTTTAGCAATCATTAACATACCCTCAAAAAGGTCACGGCGTGCGTCAACAGGCGCTGATTCTTTTCGTGAAGCATCAAGTCGTCCTCGGTATTGTAATTCTAGTTTGTTGTTAAAACCAAAGAAATCCGGTGTACATACTGCACCATAGGTTTTAGCAATTTGCTGAGATTCATCCAATACGTATGGAAAGGGGAAATCAAACTCTCTTGCAATTAATGCCATATTGTCAAATGAATCTTCTGGGTAATCTGAAGGATCATTTGACATGATAGCTATTGTATTGATGCCATGCTGGCGCAGCTCTGTTGCATCGCGGACTATACGATCTAAAACGGCTTTTACGTAAGGGCAATGATTGCAGATAAACATTATCAATAAACCATTTTGACCTCTTGCTGCTTCCAGATCATAATGTTTTCTATCAACACCTAACAAATTAAAATTTTCAGCTTTCCATCCGGAATTACAAATGGGTGTTTCTAAGCTTGCCATATTTTTCTCCTATAATTCTGTAAAAATTTGCTGTTATATTATCATGGGTAATATTCTTAATATCTTACTTAGGAAACTATGACATTTCCTCGTTTTTATTATCCTGATAAAATTAATGTGGGTCAGTCAATCGAGTTGCCTGCCGGAGCTATGCATCATGCTGTAAATGTACTGCGACTTGAGAAAGGCGATAAAGTTACTTTGTTCAATGGTAAAGGCGGTGAGTTTTTAGCATTTATCAAGTGTATAAGTAAAACAGCTGTTTTTGTATTAATAGAAAAATTTATTATTCTTGAGCATGAATCGCCATTACAAATTACATTAGCTCAGAGCATATGTACTCATATAAAAATGGATTTAATCGTACGTAAAGCAGTGGAGTTAGGTGTTAATAATATTCAGCCTGTTGTAGCAAAACGATGTCTGGTCAGGCTTTCTGGTAAACGTGAGCTAAAACGTGTACTACACTGGCAGCAAATAGTTATTTCTGCCTGTGAGCAGTGTGGCAGGAATCGTGTGCCACAAGTGTTTTCACCAGTCACTTTTCCGGATTGGCTTGGTAGGCAAGGAGCCATGCAAAAAAGATTAAGTAATGAAACTACCGGGAAATTATATTTTATGCTTTCTCCGACAGCAAAAATGGGGTTACATGATTTCTCAAAAGATTTATCAGTTACTGAATTAACTTTGTTGGTGGGGCCGGAAGGTGGATTTACATCAGATGAAGATGCTGCTGCTCTGACGACAGGATTTTCTTCACTACGTTTAGGGAGTCGTACTCTAAGGACAGAAAGCGCTGCACTTGCAGCAATTGCTGCACTACAGACTATTTGGGGTGACTACTAATTTAGTATTTAAGGCATATTTTGAGTATGTGCTTATGAATTGTAAACTATAGAAAAAATTTGTTATTGCTTATTGGGCTTTAGATAAATTAAAAACAAGAGTATGTCCAAATGAAATTTTTAACCTACCGAGGTACATAGTGAAGCCAAACAATAATTTCGTAGCTTGGTTTCGCTCAATTGTTCCCTACGTCAATGAGTTTCGTGGAAAAACATTTGTTGTAGTTATTGACGGAGAGATTATGGCAGGTGAGAGGTCTGCAGAATTTTTTCGTGACTTCAACTTATTGGCAAACCTAGGCGTTAAGCTGGTTATCGTCCACGGTGTATATCCACAAATCAAGTCAAGATTAAAAGTAGCCAATTTGCGATCAAAATCTATAAAAGGACTGCGTGTTACTGATGCTGTGACATTGAACTTAATTAAAGAAACAGTAGGGCAAGTTCGTATTGAAATTGAAGCATTGTTGTCAATGGGGCTATCAAAACCACCTATGACTAATTCTACTATTAGAATTACCAATGGAAACTATATAACTGCTTGCCCAATAGGAATAGTAGATGGCGTTGACCTGATGTTCACTGGTGAAGTACGTAAAATTGATGCGACAGCTATCCGCCTGCATCTGGATCAAGGTGAGATGGCGTTACTCTCACCACTTGGTTATTCTCAAACGGGTGAAGTTTTTTCTTTGACTCCGGAAAGTGTTGCGATTGAAGTGGCAACTGCATTAAAAGCGGATAAGCTCATTTTTTTAATGGACACGCCTGGTATAGATAAAAAATCCTATGGTGATTTAAATAAGTCATTAAGTGAGCTGACTTTGGCTGAGGTCAGGGCATTATTATCAAAGCCAGAAAGTAACAGTGTCAAACTTCCAAAGGATATTCAGAAATTTTTGTCATGTGCGGTACAGGCCTGTATGGGCGGAGTGGAGCGTATTCACCTTATTAGTCGTCGTATAGATGGCGCTATGTTACAGGAATTATTTACGCACAAAGGTGTTGGTTGTATGATTTCACGTGGGCCATTACAAACTATTCGTTCTGCAGAAATTGATGATGTGGGTGGAATTCTACAACTGATTGAGCCGCTGAAAAATGAAGGGGTACTAGTAGGGCGTGATCGTAGGCTAATAGAAATAGAAATTGATCGTTTTTTAGTTTTGGAACATGACAACATGATTATTGGTTGTGCTGCGCTTAATCATTTTCCCGGAACACATGTAGGTGAACTTACTTGTTTGGTGATACATCCTGATTACCGCAATAAAGGGTGTGGAGATTCTCTGCTCAGACGTATTAAGGTCAAGGCTAAGAATAATGGGATTAATAAATTAATTGTACTTACTACAAGGACTTCACACTGGTTTACAGAGCGTGGATTCAATGAAACCAGTGTAGAGAAATTACCTAAAATCAGGCAGGGGAGATACAACTATAAACGTCGTTCCAAAATTTTCATAAGGAATATATAAGTATTAATTATGTGTGGTGTTTAATAGATAGATGCATAGTCCAGAGCGGAAAAAGGTATTAACAATTTCAATATTGTTTTTTCGCAATTTGGATTGTTTACTTAGTTTCATAGTATAGTCATACTTTAGTGGTCTCAGATAAATTATTATGACCGGAGAAATTTAATGGTAAGAATGGTTCAATGCGTCAAACTTGGACGCGAAGCAGAAGGCCTGGATTTTCCTCCCTATCCGGGAGAGTTAGGGAAACGTATTTTTGAAAAGGTGTCCAGAGAAGCATGGGCCGCTTGGATTAAACACCAGACCATGCTGGTCAATGAGAACCGCTTAAATTTAGCCGATATCAAAGCACGTAAATATTTGGCAGAACAAATGGAAGCTCACTTCTTTGGTGCAGGTGCTGAGAATCCTATAGGTTATGTGCCACCATCACAGTGAGAAATATTCATGTTTCATCATAAAACTTTAAGTAAAATTATGGTTTACAAAATAGAAGATTTTCATAGTTTGTCTCATTGTAGACCAGCTTAAGAAACACGATACAGCTAAAATGAATACTACCAATTAGGATTGAATTGTTTAACTTTGTTACTGCGACTATATACTCTTTCCATTTAAGCTTCAGTAGCATTCATTTCACACATTTCTGGTTCAATAAAGTTACTTGATAACGGCCTTTAATTCACCTTTAGCATATTTATTTGCCATGATATCAAGCATGATCGGCTTAATTTTATCCGCTTGTCCGGCACAACCGAACGCTTCAAAACGTGCCTTACATATATCTTTTGCTGCAGCAGTTGCATCTTTCAGGAATTTTCTTGGATCGAACTCACTCTTGTTTTTAGCTAAGTGGCGTCGAACTGCACCAGACATAGCAAGGCGAATATCAGTATCGATGTTTATTTTACGAACACCGTGCTTGATGCCTTCCTGAATTTCTTCCACGGGTACACCGTAGGTTTCTTTCATTTCCCCACCAAATTCCCGGATAATATTGAGCCATTCTTGTGGAACCGAACTGGATCCATGCATAACCAAATGTGTGTTGGGGATTCGCTTATGGATTTCCTTAATACGCTCGATGGCGAGAATATCGCCTGTAGGTTTGCGAGTAAATTTATAAGCGCCATGAGAGGTGCCGATAGCGATTGCTAATGCATCTACGCCGGATTTCTTAACAAAATCAGCAGCTTCCTCCGGATCCGTCAGCAATTGGTCATGCGTTAGTACTCCTTCTGCACCTTGGCCATCTTCTTTTTCGCCCATACCAGTCTCCAGTGATCCCAGGCAACCCAGCTCGCCTTCGACCGAAACACCAACCGAATGAGCCATGTCTACAACCTTAGCAGTAACTTCAACGTTGTATTCGTAGGATGAAGGTGTTTTAGCATCAGCTTCCAATGATCCATCCATCATAACACTCGAAAATCCGCTACGAATGGCATTTGCACAAACGGCTGGAGTGGCACCATGATCCTGATGCATAACCACCGGTATATGTGGATATGCCTCCACTGCTGCTGCGATCAAATGGCGCAGGAAGGCTTCACCAGCATATTTACGGGCACCTGCAGAGCCCTGCATGATTACCGGGCTGTTGCATTCATCAGCTGCTTGCATGATGGCCTGGATCTGTTCCAGATTGTTTACGTTAAAAGCAGGCAGGCCATAGCCATTTTCTGCTGCGTGATCCAAGAGTTGTCTCATTGATACGAGTGCCATTTAAGTGTCCTCCAAAAAAGAATCTGTAACTATGAGTCGTAGGTTAAGAGAATAATATAGTTTAAAACCAGGAAAATCCAATTAAAGCCAAGAAAAAAACTAATAAAATATATTTTTCTATTTGCTATTTAATTTTTTAATTGAGTATTAACGTGCTCTCCTACTTTAACAATCTTCATGGTGTTTGTCCCACCTGCCTTACCTACCGGTTCACCGATAGTCATGAGTATTAGATCACCGTTTTTTACAACTCCACGCTTAAGTAATTCGTTTTCTGCACGGTTTAGAATTATTTCCGGGTCCTGAAATTTACCGCTGAAATTTACCGGATAAACTCCACGAAATAACGTTACCTTGCGGCGGGTATCTACCAGTGGGCTTAGGGCAAAAATTGGGACATTAGAGCTTTTTCGTGACATCAGCATCGCTGTAAAGCCACTTTGTGTAAGAGCGGCAATAGCAGCTATTTTTAGACTACCTGCAGTGAACATAGTGGCTCGGGCAATGGCTTCCTCGATTGTGTCTGGCATACCACCTTGCATTCGTCGAAGCTCAAGGTTGCCCTGATATTCTTTTTCTGCCTCAAGACATACTCTGGCCATAGCTTCAACTGCTTCAACTGGGTACAGACCCGAAGCAGACTCCGAAGACAGCATTACCGCATCAGTACCATCTAATACTGCATTGGCGACATCAGATACTTCTGCTCGAGTGGGGACCTGACTGGCAACCATTGATTCCATCATCTGAGTAGCAGTTACTACTAATTTGTTATTTGTACGGGCGGTACGGATCATACGTTTTTGTAATGCCGGCACTGCTGCATCACCCACCTCTACAGAAAGGTCGCCTCGTGCAACCATGATGGCATCTGAGGCTTTTAAAATATCGTCTAGTTCTGCAATTGCTTCTTTCCGCTCAATTTTTGCCATCAGCAGACTTTTACCACCTGCCTGATTCATTAGATCACGGGCTATGGACATGTCCTGGCCTGAGCGTGGAAAGGACACTGCCAGATAATCTGCTTTAAATTCTGCAGCAGTCTTGATATCTTCCATATCTTTACTTGTTAATGCAGGAGCACTGAGTCCACCTCCTTTGCGGTTGATACCCTTGTTGTTGGACAGTATCCCACCTTGTTCAACCATACAATATACTTGGTGGCCCTTGACTCTGGAAACATGTAATACAATGCGGCCATCGTCTAACATAAGAGTTACACCAGACTCCACGTCATTTGGTAGTTCTTTATAATCCAGACCTACTCGTTCTTGATTCCCAAGATCACAGTCTGCATCGAGGATAAAAGCATCGCCTGACTCTAGTGATATACTTCCATTCTCAAATTTTCCTATACGGATTTTTGGGCCCTGCAAATCTGCTAGTACGCCTATAGCATGTCCTGAGGATCGTGCCAGAGAACGGGTCAATTCGATAATTTCGAAATGTTCTTCCTTGGTTCCGTGGGCAAAATTGATACGAACTACATCAACTCCAGCCTGAATCATGCTTTCGAGAACTTTCGAATTACTGGATGCCGGACCAAGGGTTGCTACAATTTTTGTTCTTCGTAGCATTTTTCTTCGGATCATATTTAATAAGGAAATAAGTACTTAGCGTATATCAGTTTGCGCGTTCTTCTAGTATTTCCACTGCAGGCAATTTTTTCCCTTCCAGGAATTCCAGGAATGCACCACCAGCAGTAGAGATATAAGAAATCTTGTCATAGATGTTGTATTTTTGGATTGCTGCAATAGTGTCACCACCGCCTGCAAGAGTGAAAGCTGTAGTGTTGGCTATAGCTGTAGCAATGGTTTTAGTGCCAGATCCAAATTGGTCAAATTCAAATACTCCAACCGGGCCATTCCATACTACTGTTCCTGCTTTCATGATGATATCGGCTAACTCCCGAGCGCTTTTTGGCCCAATATCAAAAATCATTTCCTCATCAGTAACCGCACTAGAATCTTTCAGGACTGCTGGCTCATTCGGATCTAATCTTTTTCCGACTACGACATCTACAGCTATAGGAATTGAGGCATCACGTTTTGCCATTTTATCCATTAAGTCTTTAGCAATAGAAACCAGATTATCTTCACACAAAGATTTTCCAATATTTTTACCCGTAGCTTTTAGAAAAGTATTAGCAATACCACCACCCACTACTAATTGGTCTACTTTTTTGGATAAAGATTCAAGAACAGTCAATTTTGTTGAAACTTTGGAGCCACCTACAATAGCAACCATAGGTCGTGCAGGATTTAATAAGGCTTTAGTTAACGCTTCTAATTCTTCAGTCAACAAGATTCCGGCACAGGCTACAGGCGCATACTTGGCAATACCATGAGTTGAGGCTTGTGCACGATGTGCAGTACCAAAGGCATCCATTACAAACACGTCGCATAGCTTGGCGTATTTTTGTGCAGTTTCTTCTGTATTCTTCTTTTCACCTTTATTAAAACGGCAATTTTCTAATACTACAAGATCGCCATCCTTAACTTCAAATCCGCCCTCAACCCAATCTTTAATTAAATGTACCGGTTTGTTTAAACGTGTTGATATATTATCAGCAACAGGCTTCAGGGAGTTTTCTTCAGACCATATACCTTCTTCAGGGCGGCCTAAGTGTGAGGTTACCATTACTTTGGCTCCCTGTTTCAGGCAGTAATTAATCGTAGACATAGAAGCAGTAATACGTGCATCAGATGTCACTACTCCATTTTTGATCGGTACATTAAGGTCAGAGCGAATGAATACCCGTTTATTTTTGAGATTAAGGTTAGTAAGTTTGATGACTGGCATAGCTGATTCAAATATATTTGGGTAAGAAAATAACTTGAAGTTTGTTACTACAAACTTTATCTAAGTATAATTTGTAGTATATGGTAAGAATGCGGGGGGATAATCCCCCCTGCCTAGTATTTTTACTATGTGACTATTTGGCCATCACGCGTACCATTTCAAGAACTTTACTGGAATAGCCCCATTCATTATCATACCAGGAGACAACCTTTACAAATGTTTTGTCTAGGGACATACCGGCATCCGCATCAAAAACTGATACGCAACTTTCACCCCGGAAGTCAGTAGAAACAACTTTTTGGTTAGTATAGCCAAGTACGCCATTCATGCTCCCTTCAGATGCTTTTTTCATGGCTGCACAGATTTCGTCATAGGTGGCTTCTTTGTTTAATTCCACAGTGAGATCTACAACTGAAACATCTGAGGTGGGAACACGGAATGCCATACCAGTAAGTTTCTTGTTCAATTCCGGGATAACCACTCCTACAGCTTTAGCAGCACCAGTTGAAGATGGGATGATATTTTCAAGAATACCGCGCCCTCCGCGCCAGTCCTTGTTAGAAGGACCGTCAACAGTTTTTTGAGTGGCTGTGGCAGCATGTACGGTAGTCATCAGGCCACGCTTAATACCAAAGTTATCGTTTAGTACTTTGGCGACGGGCGCAAGACAGTTTGTTGTACAAGAAGCATTGGAAACAATGGCTTGACCTGCATAGGTTGTGTCATTTACTCCACAGACAAACATAGGTGTGTCATCCTTAGAAGGAGCCGACATAATTACTTTTTTGGCACCGGCAGTGATATGTTTTTCACAGGTTTCTTTAGTAAGAAAGAGCCCGGTTGACTCAATGACGATATCTGCACCTACTTCATTCCATTTAAGCTCCGCCGGATCTTTAATAGCTGTCAGACGAATTTTTTTACCGTTGACTACGAGAGTATTATTATCTTCTAACTTGACCTCGCCTTTGAAGCGTCCATGTACTGAGTCATGAGTTAGCATGTAAGCTAAATAATCAGGCTCAAGCAAATCGTTGATAGCAACGACATCGATGTCTTTAAAATCTTGGACCGCTGCACGAAATACCATACGTCCAATACGGCCAAATCCATTTATACCGACTTTAATTGTCATATTGAAAGCCCCTTGAATAAAAAAGTTAAACTATAGTGGAACAAAAACCTTGCGCCACTTAACCAAAATTAGATTATATTTTTTACCGTTTTCACAACATTATCTACTGTGAAACCAAAGTGTTTGAACAGGTCTCCAGCGGGTGCAGATTCACCAAAAGTGGTCATTCCCACCACTGCTCCTTCAAGTCCTACATATTTGTGCCAGTAATCTGCTATGCCTGCTTCCACTGCAACTCGTTTTACACCATTCAGAAGCACGCTGTCCTTGTAGGCTTGATCCTGCCGGTCAAATAAACTAGTGCATGGCATTGAAACAACTCTGACTTTGATGCCTGATTCAGTCAATGCTTGTTGTGCACTCATGGCCAACCCGATTTCTGAGCCAGTTGCAATAATTATAGCTTGTGGTTTTCCGTCTGCTGCCTCTGACAGAACATAACCGCCTTTGTTAATTAATTTAATTGCAGCAGCATTACGTTTTTGGAATGGCAGATTCTGGCGACTGAAAATAAGAGTTGACGGGCCATCCTTGCGTTCAATTGAACGCACCCAGGCTACAGTTGATTCAACCGAATCGCATGGGCGCCACACATCCATGTTAGGAATGTATCGAAGAGTTGCAGTTTGCTCTATTGGCTGATGTGTAGGGCCGTCTTCGCCGAGACCAATTGAGTCGTGCGTAAACACAAACAGATTACGAATTTTCATCAGGGCCGCCATTCGTAATGCATTGCGGGCGTATTCTGAGAACATAAGAAATGTGGCACCGTAAGGTATTATGCCACCATGCAATGATAATCCGTTCATTATTGCACTCATGCCAAATTCACGCACACCGTAATAAATATAGTTGCCACCGGTTTCATTACTAATACCTTTCGAACCAGACCATAGAGTAAGATTTGATCCCGCAAGATCAGCTGAACCACCTACTAGCTCTGGCAAAGCAGGAGCCAAACCCTCAATAGCATTTTGCGAAGCTTTGCGGCTTGCAATGGTCTCTGCTTTTTCATTAACTTGATTAATAATTTTCTCTGCATGTTCATGCCATTTGGTCGGCAGATCTCCCGCTATGCGGCGCTTGAACTCAGCAGCTTCACTTGGATATTTTTTGGTGTATCCATCAAGTTTATGAGTCCATTCAACTTCTAACTTTTTACCTTTGGCGCGACTATCCCACACGTCATAGATTTCCTTGGGTATTTCGAATGGCGGGTGATCCCAGCCTATGTGCGGGCGTGAAGCAGCTATTTCTGCTTCACCTAGCGCTGCTCCGTGAACTTCATGGGTTCCTGCTTTGTTAGGTGAACCCATACCTATTACAGTCTTGCAGCAAATCATTGAAGGTTTTTTACTTGTTTGTTTGGCTTCCTTAATAGCTGCTTCGATTGCCGCAGGGTCGTGACCATTGACATCAGAAATCACGTGCCAGCCATAAGCTTCAAAGCGTTTAGGAGTATCGTCACTAAACCAGCCTTCCACGTGGCCATCTATGGAAATACCATTGTCATCATAAAAGCAAATTAGTTTGCCAAGACCTAGAGTTCCTGCCAAAGAACAGGCTTCATGGGAGATTCCTTCCATAAGACAGCCGTCACCAAGGAACGCATAACTGTAATGATTAACAATATCAAAATCGGGGCGATTAAATTCGGAGGCAAGAATTTTTTCTGCTAAAGCCATACCTACAGCATTTGTAATACCCTGACCTAAAGGTCCAGTCGTGGTCTCTACACCAGGCGTATAACCATATTCTGGGTGACCCGGAGTTTTGGAATGAAGTTGACGGAATTGTTTAATGTCTTCTATTGATAAATCATAGCCGGTAAGATGCAACAGAGCATAAATTAGCATAGAGCCATGCCCGTTAGACAGAACGAAACGGTCCCGGTCTGCCCAATTCGGATTAGCTGGGTTATGACGCAAATGATGAATCCATAGTACTTCAGCAATTTCAGCCATACCCATGGGCATGCCAGGGTGACCAGAATTAGCTTTTTGAACAGCGTCCATTGCTAATGCACGAACAGCACTGGTTAGGCTTTTGAACACTGGCGGGTCAAAATCTTTAAATGTTCCCATGGACACAAACTCCCTAGCTCAACAAAAAATAAAGAAAAATTATCCAGCAACACATCTGCGAAAACAGTGTGACAATGTTTGACTGGGTAAAGACAGTATTATCGCTTAAGAAGCGGAGCCAGACAACCACGATGAACTAACTTTAGGGAACTTTTATTTAATATCAGTGGCTTCGTAGTTTGATGCCTAATAGTTTGAGTTTGCGATAAAGATGCGTGCGTTCTAGCCCCGCCCGTTCTGCTACCCGGGTCATGTTACCTCTTTCATGGTCTATTAGTTGCTCAAAATACGATTTCTCAAATGAATCACGGGCTTCTCGTAAAGGCATGTTAATCGGAATTTTTGGAACAGACTGTACCGGCATTGGTACTGCAAGGATTTTCTTCACGTCATCAGCTGAAATTTCCTTACCGGTGCAGGTTAGAGCCAGAGAGCGCACTGTTCCGGCAAGTTGCATAAGATTGCCAGGCCAGTCATAGTTGCGTAAAGCATTAAGTGCAGCAGTATTAAACTGCTGAAGAGATGCATCACCTGATTCAATATAATCTGAAAGAATTTGATTTGCAAGTTCGGGAATATCTTCTCTGTGCGCCCTTATCGCAGGGACATTGATACAAAGTCCACTTAAAGTTTCATATAATTTTGGCTCATATTCACCTTGAGCTGTTAGCTGTGCTAGTGGCAGGGAGCTTGCACATACAAGACGAACATTGTATTTATCTAGTTTACTTAGTAGTTTCAGTAAACCCTTTTGTTCTAACCTATTTAGGTTGCCAATTTCTTTTAGAAATAACAGCCCGTCTCTTGCTTGTTCAAGTAAATCAAACGGAGAATCCGACAGTAATATAAACGTATCAGGTTCTATCCATGGCGTGTTAGAGTGATGGAGGAAGCGGGCACATAATTCTGTCCCTGCTCCCTGTTCTCCGGTAAGGAGTAATGGTGTTTTTAGGTTAAAAATCTGTTCCAGTCTTTTTTTTAAGTCTGCTATTAACGGTCCTTTTCCAAGACTGGCAAGTGAGACGGTTGAGGAAAGCTTACTCTGGCTCCCGCGTAATGCCTGCCCTACCGTACTTAATAACATTTGTAGTGGCACCGGCTTTTCTAGATAACCAAAAGCTCCTATACGGGTTGCCTCAACTGCAGTTGCTATGGTGCCATGTCCTGACATTACTACTACAGGCATTGTCAGTAGCCCGTTACTTGCCCACTCTTTTAGTAGAGTGACACCGTCTGTATCTGGCATCCAAATGTCAAGTAGTACCAGATCAGGACGTGATTTGTTTCGCCAGATACGTGCTTGTTCAGCACTTTCTGCTAATGCTACATGGTAACCCTCATCACGCAAGATTTCTGATAGTAGTTCACGTATGCCAATTTCATCATCGACAACTAGTATTGTATTGTTGGCCATAATTATAAAGTTAACTTTTTCATTGTATGTAATGAGTTATTCTTTGTAGATACTTACTTGATTATGTTATCTCATGGGTAATAGTTGAATCAATTTCTGATACAGTTGGTAGAGTGATGGCAATATGGGCACCATGTGGACGGATATTTTCAATTTGAATTGTGCCATTGTGTTCTTCCACAATCTTTTTTACTATGGGTAAACCTAGTCCCGTACCTTTAAGTTTGGTGGTAACGTATGGCTCAAACGCACGCATTCTGACATGATCAGGGAAGCCCTTGCCATTGTCACTTAGACTAAGACATACCCCGTCTTGCACCATTTTCGTGCTCACAGTAATGACTGGTTCCGAAATATCAACCAGTGTATCTTGGGCATTCTGCAGAAGATTGTGAATGACCTGACGCAATCTGGTTGAGTCTCCTCTCACAGGTGGTATCCCAGGGGTTAAATCTAAGTGTATATGCGAGTGTAGTTCACCACCTTCAGCAACGCTTGCTGTTTCATATAGCGTTAGTACTTCCTGTATTAGTTTATTGAGATCCAGCAAATGCAGTTTAAGTTCTGGTTCGCGTGCATATTCGCTGAATTCGTTTACCATTGTCTTCAATGCAGCCACTTGATTGACGATTGTTTCAGTTGACTTTTTCAAAATTGCTGAATCCGCAGGATTCAGCTTTTCGGCTAATTTATGCTGTACCCGTTCAGCAGAAAGCTGTATCGGTGTAAGAGGATTTTTGATTTCATGAGCAAGGCGCCTCGCAACTTCTCTCCATGCAGCAGTACGCTGTGCCTGTAGCAAATTAGTAATATCGTCAAAAACAACTACACCTCCTCCTCCTGAAACATGTGGAAGACGTGTTCCGCGTAAAAGTAGGACTTGGTTTATACCATCGCTGGTACGTTCTACTTGGCATTGCCATTCACCGGTTTTACCTGACTGGAATCCTTCACGAATTCCATTCTCTAGGGCAAGAAGCTGGGGCTCTTGGGTCGTGCATTCCTCCATAGTTAATCCCTCGAGACTTGCCAAAGGAACTTTCAATATATATTCAGCACTTAGATTTGCAGTACGCATACGTAAGCTCTCATCAAATACAAGGACGCCTGACGAAAGATTGGCCAGAATACTTTCTAAGTAAGCTCTGGCACTTTCAACCTCATGCTGATTGCGCTGCGCTTCTGTACGCGCCTCTTCTAGTTGATGGGTCATGAGATTGAATGATTCAGTTAGTACACCCAATTCATCATTACTTTGTACCGGATGTCTTCTGCTAAAGTCACCCTGAGCCACTGCACGGGTACCTTCTGCCAACATACCTAATGGAGCGCTGAGTCGCTCACTAATAAGGAAAGCAGCAGCTAGCGCAGAAAAAAGTGAGAGTAACAGCACCAGAGTTAATGTCACCCCATAGAGCCTCTTCAAACCCTGTCGCGACAATGATAGCTCTTCATAATCACGATATATTGTTTGAACTATTTCTGCATCTTTTGCTAGTTGCTTTGGTACCGGTTGCAACAACTGCAAAATTCGGATGTCTCCTTCTAGATTAAGAATATTTACTGGAACTGGTTCAACCACACGCAAATATAAGCCTTTTCCCGGTATGAATTCAACAGCACTATAGGCTTCTTGCATTCTAACTTGGCGCATCACAGCAGTACTTGGCATTTCTGGAACTTCCATACCAGCGGTATCAGAGAATGCAATTACTTTGCCATCCTTGTTAAATAATGTTGCTTCTTGTACTTGTGATTGTTCTAAAAGTTGGTTTAGTTCCGGCAATGGCAGAGCGGATTGTCCGGATAGGGTAATGGCAGTGACTTGGGCTTTTTTCCGCAATTCTTCCAATAGATTGTCTAATATAGTTCGCCCGAGACTTAATCCTCCTTCCAGCGCCTGGTCAACCTTGACATCAAACCAGGACTCGATACTTTTACCAAGGAATTGTACTGATGCGCTGTATACTAATACGCCTGGCAGAACGGCCATTAGAGAGAAAATGAGCAATAAGCGTAATGCGAGCCTAGAACCTAATACTCCTTTTTTAAGTCTACGCCTTAGTCTCCAGATTAGATATCCAACTACTGCCATGAGAAACAGGACGAAGCCAACATTGAGTTGAATCAGAAGCTGATATTTTCGTTCAAAGAAGTCAGTATCATCACCTGCAATCGCAAGCAGAAACAGCATTACCGCACTAATTAAAACAGCGCCAATAATTATTATGTATTTCAAGGTTTATCCTGAAGGATAAGTCTTTGCAAAGGGGGTTTTATAATCCACTGCAGCCAACCCGAGTTTAAATTCCATTCTTTTGAACCAATTGATTCCACTTGGACTGGTTTTGGAAGTCGTGATAGATCCAGTTGCACACGCAACTCTGCAATGTATTCTTTATCTTTCTGTAACTTGGAACTTTCTGGGATATGACGATCTCGTATCCGACTCAAGACTCGTAGAGCCTCCTTTAGAGAGCTGAAGCTTTGTTTTTGTAATAATGAACCACCACAGTAGAGACATCTTAAGCGGTATTGGCGCGTGAGCGCGTAGTAACTTAGTGCATCTCGTTGTTTGCTCCGGGCAATTCTTCTATCAAACCAGTACCAGCGTGGACTTACTACTCTAAAATCGGTTACAAAGTAAAGTACAATACCTTTTTTAAGTGCTTTTTCCAAAGTAGGGTTCAACACTATCTCAATATCAGCGTTGAACTGATAGCCCTCATCTACTGCATCTAGCTCAACAAATTTTATCTGTATGCCTTTCGCCTGGGCAGTGAAAGCCGACAGCAGCAACGTGGTCAGCAATATTGTTGCAAGCGCACGTATTAGTCCCGCAATGGGATCAGGCTTTGTGTAACAAGGTATAAAAGAAACCATCATGCTGGGAATCCGGCAACAGTTGTCCGTCAAGAGCTTCAACCGTAGGTAACGGTACAATTCTAGCGTCTGAATGTTGAAGCAAAAATTCTTCAACCTGTAATTTATTTTCCTCAAAAAATACAGAACAGGTAACGTAGAGCAATTTACCATCTCTTGCCATGGTCTGCCATAAGGCATTAAGAATTTTCTGTTGAATTGAGATAAATTGGGTGATATCACTCGGGCGTCGTAGCCATTTTATATCAGGATGGCGGCGAACCACTCCCGATGCAGAGCATGGCACGTCAGCTAAAATTCGATCAAATAATTTACCGTCCCACCATTCTGACAGGTTTGATGCGTCACCGCAGACAATACGATATTTTTTGAAAGCAAGGCGTGTAAAGTTTTGCTTTACTAGAGCAAGTCGTGCAGGGTCATTATCTAGTGAAGTTAGGTCTATATCTGCTAACTCTAATAAATGTCCGCTTTTTCCACCAGGGGCAGCACAAGCATCCAAAACATACATTCCGTCATGTGCATCTAAGAACGGTGCTGCTAATTGTGCGCCCGCATCCTGTACTGAAACCAGCCCGGTGGTAAATCCCGGTAGTTTTTCTACTGTTACCGGTTGTTTAAGAATGAGAGCATTGTTCCATATTATCTGCGCACTCAAATTATGATCGTTTAGCTGATTCTGATATTCTAAAACCCCTATTTTGCTTTGATTGACTCGAAGAGTCATTGATGGCCGCTGATTGCTTGCCTCTAGTACTGCACTATAGTCTCGAGGGTATTGTCCACGGAGTTTGTCTATCCACCACTGTGGGTGGGAATATCTTCCCACCTCTTTTTTATCCGCCGCTTTTAGAAGAGCTTCACGCTGTCGTATAAAACCACGCAGTACCGCATTAATTAATCCTTTTACACCCTTGTCATAGTTCAGGTTCAAGGATGCAGAAACGGCATGGTCAACCACCGCATATGAAGCAGCCTTGCTGTATTGTAGTTGATACAAGCCTACTAACAATAAACATCGCAGATCCTGTTTTCTTAGAGGTTTCTTAAGTAGCAGACCAAGCAACGTATCCAGCTGCCCGTAGAATCGTAAAACACCATAACTTATATCCTGAATGGCCCCGCGTTGTTGGTCTGATAGAGTATGGTGAATACACCATAATTCTCTCAAAACGACAGTCAGGCTGGCTCCGCCCAGTACTTTGCCCACTGCATAAGTAGCTATGAGCTGAGTTTTAATCATCCTGCTAATGTAAAGTAGTTACCAGGTTTCAATGAGTGTCCGGCAAGGAACTCAGCAGCACTTAGTTTCTTGCCACCGGGTTTCTGTACTATTTCCAGTATTAGAGAACCTTTACCACATGCGACAACTATGCCTCCCTGCCCAGTTGATAGAATTTCGCCCGGGTTGCCTATGGTGTTGGTAACTGGCCTGGCCTGAAAAATTTTCAGAGGAAACCCATATATGGCAGAATGTGCGCCAGGATGAGGATTAAATGCTCGTACGGCATAACTGATTTTTTCAGCACTCAACTGCCAATTAATTTTCGCTTCTCCTTTTTCGAGTTTTGGAGCATAACTTACGTTTTTTTCAGTTTGCGGCGCCGCAACAATTTTTTCATTTTTTAAGAGATTCAGTGTCTCAACAACACAGTTTGCACCGAGTATGGCAAGCTTATCGTATAATGTATTAGTGTTGTCATTATGTAGTATAGGAATACTTCGTTGCAGTAATATATCGCCGGTATCGAGACCCTGATCCATTTGCATGATGGTAATACCGGTTTCTTGTTCGCCGGCCAGAATTGCTCTTTGAATTGGTGCAGCGCCTCGCCAGTGTGGTAACAAAGAAGCATGGATATTTATACATCCAAGACGCGGGGTGTTTAAAATGATTTCGGGTAAGATTAGTCCGTAAGCCGCGACTACCATTATATCTGCACAAATTTTATTTAACTGCTCGTGTATCTCAGGTTGTTTAAGCGAGCGTGGTTGCAATAAAGTAATTTTGTGCTTTTGTGCCAGTAACTTAACTGCACTAGCATTTAAATTCATACCTCTTCCAGCGGGACGGTCAGGCTGAGTCAGTGTAAGCGCAATCTCATGTCCTTCAGTTATTAGTGCTTCAAGTGCATGTGCGGCAAATTGTGGCGTACCTGCAAAAATAATCTTCATGATTAACTACTTTAGATGCCATTAAGTATTTTACTTGTGTCAGAAAGTTCCATAAGACGTATATCATTACTAAAGTAGCTTAATTATCCATGGGAAATACCAGATAAATAATCAGTTACATTATATTTCGTTGTTGTTTTTTTAATTTTCCACGAATTCTTGTCTGTTTTAGCTGTGACAAGTATTCAACGAACACTTTACCTATTAAATGATCCATTTCATGTTGAATGCAGGCTGCCAGTAATCCATTAGCCTCAAGTACATATGGATCTCCATGAATATTCAATGCTTTAACTGAAACGTGCTCAGCGCGTCGTACTTTTTCAAATATTCCTGGCACTGACAGACAGCCCTCATCGCTATCAGATACTCCGGAAGAAGATGTGATTTCCGGATTGATTAATACGTGTAACTGGTCGTGGGTGTCAGATGCATCAATTACAATCACACATTGGTGAACATCTACCTGTGTTGCTGCTAAACCAATTCCAGGGGCGGCATACATGGTTTCTGCCATGTTGTGTACCAAATTACGAATTTCATCAGTTACTTCTGGTACTTTAGTTGCAACCCTGTGCAGTCGTTCATCCGGATATCGCAATATCTTTAGAAGAGCCATAAAAGCATCTTTAATTAAATTCGCATATCTAATGGACTAAATACAAAATTGACCTATTTGTTTTATATAAATTGCCGATAGTTAACTCTAATGTGTCATTTTATATTATCACGCCCGAAAAATCGGGCTTTTTCAGTGACCGAGGGGTCTCATGCATAATTCTATTATATCTGTGATTTTATTTGTGGGTTTGCTTTATGGCCCAATAGCTAATGCAGCTGACGTTGAGTTGCATAGCAATGTGCCTGATCGATACGTTGTCGTTCCCGGCGATACACTTTGGGGTCTTTCTTCACGTTTTCTGAAAGACCCTTGGCGCTGGAAGGAGATTTGGGGTCTAAATGAGCAGCAGATAAAGAATCCTCATAAAATTTTCCCTGGAGATCTTATCGTAATAGAGAGAACACCTGATGGAAATAAGTTACGGATAATCAAAGAGACTGTTGTAATGGAAAGATTGTCTCCTCATGTACGAATGGAGAAATCTGATGCTGATGCAATTCCAAGTATTCCGGTTGCGGCAATTGAACCTTTTCTGAGCCAGCCTTTGGTAATAGATAAAGACAGTCTTGAAAGCGCACCAATAGTACTGGGAACCAGTGACAACCGGGTGTTATTGAGCAAGGGTGATCAGGTATATGCTAAAGATATGCCAACAGATCAAGGTTCATCATGGCAAATTTTTCGTCCCGGAAAAGCTCTGATTGATCCTAGCATCCTTGATGAAGAAAATTTTTTGCCTGTATGGTTGGGTGAGTATCTGGTACCTGAGTCGTTTGGAGATTATGTGGGAGAAGGATGGTTTGGGGAGAATAAAGGCAAAGTTCTGGGTTATGAAGCTGTATATTTAGGAGATGCAGAGGTAGAAAGATTTGCTGAGCTTAGTACCATCTCTATTGTTCGTTCTTCACAGGAAATATTTAAAGGCGACCGGTTGACCTCTGCACCACCCACAGAGTTTATTAACTACGCACCACATGCTCCAGAACAGGACGTTAATGGGCGTATTATTTCCGTCTATGGTGGCGTTACAGAAATTGGCAAAGGCTCCATTGTTGTTCTGAGCAAAGGGACGCAAGATGGGCTGGAAACAGGGAATGTGCTGGCAATCTATCGTCGGCACCTGTCTGAAACAGGCGATAACTCACTTAAAGTTGATCGCTCTTTTGATGAATTAGGCTCACCACCTAAGCGCCAGGTTGTAGAATTGCCTGAAGAGCGTGCCGGACTAGTATTTGTTTTCCGAGTATTTGAAAAAGTATCTTATGCATTGGTAATGCAAACTACTCAGCCAATTCGGATCTTTGATTCAGTAAAAACCCCATAATAATTTTTCAAATTATTATGGGGTTTTCTTAAAATCCGGGGCATTATCGTCCTTAAAATTACACCTTTGGTTTACTCCTAACCAAATTTACATATACTCTCAGGCAGGTTAAAAGTTTAAAAAACCAACTAAGCTTTCCTTCTTTAAATACTGATTTAATCAGCTTTAGAATATATTTTTTAAAATAGCTACTTTAAAGTTCGGGTAGTATGCTATTACATAGCCAAAATAATTGTGGTACCCGGGGTAACAGCGAATTGTTTTTTTGCAGCTGCTTGACTGAAGTAGCGGTATCCGCCATGCTTGTTATATTCAGATTGAATAGATATGTTTGGAATCTCACAAGAAACTACTTGTGAATTTAATTAATGATATGATTTTTAATACTCCAAAAGTCTGTAACTAAATTTATAAGAACCCAAAATTATCATTTAAAATTAACTAGCATTGTTCCTGATGTACCAGATTGAAATACTATTGTAAGTTTAATTTGCAAATAATCACAGCTCATTTTTTTATCTAACTGAGCTTTCAAGCCATTTATTATGGTAGTCTCCCACCGTAATTTTAAAAGCATTGTTGGCCATATAAAAGTAATTTACAAGAAAGCCTTATGGGTAAAGTCTTAATCATAGCTGAGAAACCATCTGTCGCTACAGATATTGCGCGGGTTTTGGGTGGATTTGTCAAACATACTGACTACTATGAAAGTGAAGAGTATGTATTATCATCAGCTGTGGGTCACTTACTGGAACTTGCGGTACCAGAAAAATACGAGGTTAAACGAGGTAAATGGAGTTTTGCAAATCTACCGGTAATTCCACCTCATTTTGATCTCAATCCCATTGAGAAAACTAAACCACGATTAAACCTTCTAAAAAAACTCATTAAGCGGAAAGATGTTGATAAGCTCATCAATGCCTGTGATGCAGGACGTGAGGGAGAATTAATTTTCCAATATATTGCGCGTTATGTAGCAACAAAAAAGCCGATTATGCGTCTATGGCTACAATCAATGACACCGAGCTCGATAAAAGATGGTTTCACAAAATTACTTGAGAATGAAGCTATGCACGCCCTGGCTCAGGCTGCTGTGAGTCGGTCTGAAGCTGACTGGTTGGTCGGCATTAACGGTACGCGGGCAATGACAGCATTTAACTCTCAGGAAGGTGGTTTTCATAAAACGACAGTGGGTCGGGTGCAAACGCCTACTTTGACAATTCTAATTGAGCGGGAAGAGGTAATTAAAAAATTTGTTTCTCGAGATTACTGGGAAATTCATGGTACTTTTCTTGCAACAGATGGTAGCTATAACGGACGCTGGTTTGATGAAAAATTCATTAAGAACAAAAAAGACGTAGAACAAAAAGCTGAACGTGTGTGGGAGCATGAGATTGCTGAATCCATTCGTATCAAATGCCAGGGAAAGCCTGGTATAGTTAGTGAGGATAGTAAGCCTGCCACAGAAGTCTGTCCCCAACTATATGATCTTACTAGTTTGCAGCGAGATGCCAATGGACGATTTGGCTTCTCTGCTAAAATGACGCTCGGTCTGGCCCAGGCTTTATATGAAAGACATAAGGTATTGACATATCCTCGTACTGACTCACGTGCGCTACCTGAAGATTATTTTTCAACTGTAAAAGATACTTTGGGAGCGATGAAAGATTCCCGCTATGGTTTATTTGCTGTACAAATTTTAAAATCCGGGTGGGTCAAATCAAACAAGCGAATTTTTAACAATTCTAAAATTTCAGATCATTTTGCAATTATTCCAACTTCACTCGATCCTAAGCGGTTAAATGATGCTGAACAGAAACTTTATGATTTGGTAACCAAACGCTTTCTGGCAATCTTCTATCCTGCTGCAGAATTTCTCGTAACTACCCGAATCACCCGAGTCGAGAATGAGCCATTCAAAACTGAGGGTAAGGTAATGGTTAATCCAGGATGGCAGGCTGTTTACGGTAAAGAAGTACGGGTAAATAGTGCCGATAAAGACTCAGCTTTAGTTGCTGTAAAGCAGAATGAATCTGTACATGCAGAAGAAATAGAAGTGGTTGTAAACCAGACCAGACCGCCAGCTAGATTTAATGAGGCAACACTATTATCAGCTATGGAGAGTGCAGGTAAGTTAGTAGAAGATGGAGAACTGCGCGAAGCAATGAGCGCCAAAGGGTTGGGTACTCCTGCTACCCGGGCTTCAACTATCGAGGGGTTGGTGTTTGAAAATTATTTACAGCGCATGGGCCGGGAATTGCATCCTACTGCTAAAGCTTTTTCTCTAATTACTCTTCTTCGCGGTTTGAAGGTCCCAGAACTTACATCACCTGAATTGACTGGTAATTGGGAATTTAAGCTACGGCAAATTGAGCAAAATGAGCTTGAACGTAATTCATTCATGGAAGAAATTGCTGATATGACGCGTCATATGGTTGAGCAGGCAAAAAACCATCGTGGTGAAACTATAAGCGGGGATTTTTCCACTCTTACCTCACCCTGCCCTAAGTGTGGTGGAGTAGTACAGGAAACTTACAAGAAATTTCAATGCAAAAAATGTGATTTTGCATTGTGGAAAATTCTGGCAGGCAGGCAATTTGAAATAGCTGAAATGGAAGAACTGATTACGCAACGTGAGGTTGGTACGCTACAAGGTTTCCGGAGCAAAATGGGCAGGCTATTTAATGCAAATATAAAGCTCACAGACGAGTATGAAATGAAATTTGATTTTGGTGAAAATAATGATGAGGGTACAGAGGAAATAGACTTTTCAGATCAGGACTCTTTGGGTAAATGCCTAAAGTGTGATGGCCGAGTATTTGAACATGGCATAAGTTACACTTGTGAAAATGCTGTCGGAGCTACCCGAACATGTGATTTCAAAACCGGAAAAATAATTCTCAAGCGCCCAATCGAACGTGAGCAAGTTACAAAATTATTACACACAGGAAAAACAGACTTACTTTCTAAATTCATTTCCAAGAAAGGAAGGCCTTTTTCAGCTTATTTGGCAGCTGATGATAGAGGGAAAACACGATTTGAATTTGAGCAGAAACGAGCAAAAACCGGGTCTAAAGTTAAGACAGCCAAACCCAAAACAAAAGCACCGGTTGCCAAGAAATCAATTACTAATTAAACAGGTATTTAATAGGCTTTATAAGAGTCTATTTTTCCTGAATTTTTAAGCTAAAATATCTATCTATACTCGGGTACTATGTTACTTTTGAGAAATAACATAGACTACAATTGTGTGCCAAATATCTGAGGAAAGAAATATTTTAAAATAGATCCCACGACCATGATCATCAGTATCAGGCTTGTGATAACAGCCACTCCTTCTCCGATAGTCGATATTAGTGTTGCACCAAGGCTTCCGAATTCTACCTGCCCGGATTCATTGCGCCGACTTACCTTACGTTTCCTAACCCACATATGAAGCCATATGGCGATAGGGACGAGGATAAGTGAAGCTAACATATTTAATTCAGGGTCATTCATAACTAATCTACCTTATAAGTATAATGTTGTTATAAAACCGTAATTTCAATTGCATGATACAACCGAGTAAGTTGTATTTACTATACAAAAGTATTTAGGCTTCAATTTGAGAGCTAAAAATATCAGTATAATGATTTATTACTTTTCTTTTAGTATGTCACGTATATCAGAAAGTAGTAATTCTTCTTTTCGTTTCTGTGAATTAATTGCTTTTATCACTATAAATATCACGAATGCTATAATTGTAAAATCAATTACTGTTTGTATAAATTTACCATAAGAGAGCATTACAGCAGCAACATCCCCTGATGCTTCTTTTAATGTGAAAGTAAGTTTGTTGAAGTCTACCCCCTCAATTAGTAATCCTATTGGTGGCATGATTACATCATTGACAAAAGAGGAGACGATCTTTCCAAATGTAGCTCCAAGGATTATACCAAGCGCCATGTCAACAGAGTTTCCTTTTATTGCAAGCTTTTTAAATTCAGTCATCATGCTCATAATTCTCTCCTGTTGATAAGATAATGTGCCGAAAGACAGATTTCTTGATCCCATTGATATATAAGCAATGTTCTGTGATTATATCTAAAAATATTTATTAAGCACACAATTGAACGTTATATGTGGATCCTGATGACTGGTAATCCAAAGATTTAATAATTGTATATTTATCTTCATGTTATGAATGAAAAATCTAGCTTGCCAATGTCTACAGCAGTTGCTGTGCATCCGGTTACAAATCGCCATGAATTAAGAAAATTTATTGACGTTCCCTGGCTCGTTTACGTAAATGATCCAATGTGGGTGCCACCGTTGCGTCTTGAGAGACGTTGGCATTTTTCTAAATCAAATCCTTTTTTTGAGCACGGAGAATGGCAGGCTTGGATTGCATACCGTAATAATCAGCCAGTCGGGAGGATTAGTGCACAAATTGACCAGCTCCATCGCCAACGTTATGGTTCGGATACTGGCCATTTTGGGCTATTAGAAAGTGTGAATGACAAGGAAGTGTTTGCAGAACTAATACAGACTGCAGAGAAATGGCTTGCTGAAAGAGGGACTAAACATGTAAGCGGGCCATATAATTTTTCAGTTAATCAGGAATGTGGAGTACTTGTGAGTGGTTTTGATACGCCGCCAATGGTTATGATGCCGCATTCACCTAAATGGTATGGACAGCTACTTGAAGAACAAGGTTATTATCCGTTAAAGGATCTACTCGCGTATTTGATGAAGCTCGACATGGAGGTTCCGAAAATCATGCGAATATTGGTAGATAAGTTTTCTAAACGGATACATACAAGGGCGTTACGTCGTAATCAACTTAAAGCAGAGATGGAGGTATTACGGAGTATTTTCAATGATGCTTGGTCAGAAAACTGGGGGTTCATTCCATTTACCGAGGCAGAATTTTCAGAGCTTGGGAGCACATTTCGTTTACTCCTGAGGGATGAGTATATTCAGATTGCCGAAGTTGATGGTGTTCCGGCAGCATTTATGGTGGCACTACCAAATTTGAACGAGATATTTGCTAAACTTGATGGAAGTCTGTTCCCATTTGGATGGATTCGCCTGATTAAACAGCTTAAATACGGTGAAATTCATACAGGTCGGATACCATTGATGGGAGTGCGAAAGCAATTCCAGAACACGCCATTGGGCGCAACGTTAGCCTTTATGATGCTTGATGCACCACGGCAAATTGGGCTTTCCAGAGGATTCCGAGAAATAGAGGTGTCCTGGATTCTTGAAGATAATAAATCGATGCGTGGAATGATCGAGAAAGCCGGCATCCAGGAGTATAAACGTTATCGAATCTATGGAAAAACTCTGTGAATAACTTTTTGGGTAAACAGTATAGTGTCCCAAGTTCAAATTCGAAATAAAAAAGTAGATAAATTTGTCGCGCTGGTGCTAGCTGCAGATCGTACAGCTAATGATCCGGTTGCGAACAAGTCAGGTATGGTCTGCAAAGCGTTTACGCCGATCTGTGGAGTACCAATGATAATTCGTGTACTAGATGCGCTTGAGGCAAGTGGTATGATTAAGGCGATTGTTTTGTGTGGCCCACCAGAGTCCGCGCTCCCTGCTTGTCCAGAACTGGAGCAACGGATAGAACGCGGATATGTCACCTGGATATCTAATCTGGACTCTCCTAGTCGTAGCGCGAATAAGGGACTTGAGCATATAGATGACGACGTTCCTGTATTTTTGACAACAGCTGATCATGCGTTATTAACCCCTGAAATCGTACAGTATTTTTTACGTGAGTCTAGTAAAGCGGATAGCGACGTTACCGTGGGATTAGTTGAGCATGAAAATGTCATGGCCGCATTTCCAGGTACTAAACGTACTGTAATACGGCTTCGTGATGGAAATTTTTGCGGTTGTAACCTTTTTGCTTTTCTTAACCGCCATGGCCGTGATTTGGTTCCATTCTGGAAACGAGCGGAAGATTTGCGCAAACAACCATGGCGACTAGTTGGGGCGATACTGGGCCCAATAGCTATTTTGTTATATTTGCTAAGAATATCAACACTTAACCAGGCGTTGAATGCTGTCTCGTCTAAAGTTAGCGCCAGATCGCAGGCAGTGATTATGCCCTATGCTCATGCTGGGGTCGATGTAGATAAGGCAGAGGACATAGCGCTTGTAGAATCTATTTTGGAAGAAACGACACGTGATAAAAATAGAACTTAGTACCGCTTTACTATGTAGTAAGTTGGCTTGATGAAAAGTTTTGTAAGAGAGATTCCGTGAAAATAATAAATAAATATATTATACGCGAGCTATTGATCCCGTTCACGGTGTTAATCTTGATTTTAGCCGGGTTATTTTCTAGTTTTATTAGTGCCCAATTTCTTGCAGAAGCCATAACAGAGTCACTTGGCATTGCCGCCATGCTGAAGTTAGTAATGCTTAAGACTTTAATTGCTTTAGAAGTACTTGTTCCGATCGCTCTTTATATCGCTATAATAATTGGGCTGGGCAGAATGAATAAAGATCAAGAGATTAATGTATTACGTTCTGTGGGTATTAGTGAACATCGCATAATTTATGCTGTACTTATAGTTGCAATTCCAGTTGGGATTATTAGTGGTGCACTTTCTATATTTGTCCGTCCTTGGGCGTATGAGGAGAATTATATTTTACTTGCTCAGGCAGCAGCTGAGTTAAATACAGATCGATTCCAAGCTGGACGTTTCTATGGAAGCGAGAAAAGTGGCAGAGTGGTCTATATTAATTCAAAGGATGAATCTGGTAAGCAGATGAGAAAGATATTTCACTTTGTGAGTAAGGATAATGGAAGTGAGATCCTCGTTGCCAAGGAGGGAATACAGAAGAAGCCAGTTCGTGGTCAACGGCCCCAATTACATTTATTCGACGGTTATATTTATAAACTTGCACATTCTTCTACAAAAGATACTGTTTCTCATTTTAAAAAACTAGTGTACTTCGGCGACGATAATTACACGTTAGATTACAGACGAAAGTCAGAAACGACTATGGTATTAATGGACTCGAGTCAGCCAACTGACATTGCCGAACTTCAGTGGCGCCTCTCTCGACCCATTGCAACTATTTTGTTAGCCTTGATTGCTATACCATTTAGCCGCACTTCTCCTCGACGTAATGAAGGAGAGAGAGTTTATTTTGCTGCAGCCCTTGTTTTTGCGATCTATTATATTTTAAACGGATTGGCCCAAACATGGGTAGAGCAGGGAAGAGTAGGCAGCATACCCGGAGTGTGGTGGCTATACGTATTAATGCTCATTGCTTCACTCGGTCTACTTTTCCTCAACGGCTGGAAACGGTTGTTTCAGTCCAGATGATTTTAATAATAAATCGTTATCTTAGTTTTCAGGTCTTCATTGGTCTGTGCATTGCTACTGCAGTACTTTTGCCATTGTTTAGTTTCTTAGATTTGTTAGAGCAACTAGATGATGTGGGCAGAGGCACATACCGGGTCAAAGATGCATTCCTATACACTGCGTTAATGTTGCCGCGTAGGTTTAGCCAGCTTGCACCGTTTATTGCATTATTGGGCAACGTAATCGCATTAGGAAGATTAGCCATTAATCTAGAGTTAACTGCACTGCGAGTGGCGGGCTTCTCTCCTGTTCGCATAAGTATAGCTCCGCTCGCCGTCGGGTTAATCCTCTTAATCTTTATAGCCATACTGGAACAGTTTGTTGCCCCACAACTTCAGCAGAAAGCAATTTTACACCGAGCTCTCGCACTTGATCAGAGCGTGCAACTTGGTAAAAATCTTGGTATTTGGACACGAAATGAGAGAAATATATTACGTATTGGTGAAATGATAAATACCAAGAGAGCAGCAAACGTAGAGGTGTTACATTTTAACGACAACGGCTCTCTGTTATCTTATACTCATGCTAAATATGCTGACATTATTGATAACAATTTGTGGGAATTAAGCGAAGTCATTAGCAAGACATTTACTGAGGAACAAATTGAATCTATAAGCACAAGTTCGATGCAGTGGAAATCATTTGTGAATCCAACTGATATTTCGGCTCTAAACAAATCACCAGATAGTTTGTCACCTTTTGATTTATTTCAACATGTACGTTACTTACGAAGTACAGGCCAAGAAGCGGACGCATATGAACTGGCTTTGTGGCGAAAAGCTGGTGGGGCATTGACAACAATTGCAATGTTGCTACTTTCCATACCTTTTGTTTTCGGTTCTTCTCGAACAGGTCTTACTAACAAGTTAGTGCTTGCAGTTTTAGTCGGGATGAGTGTCTATTTGCTTGATCAGATTATAGCAAATGCAGGTCTGTTGTTACATTTGAATCCAGTTCTGACCGCTCTATTCCCAGGATTTGTGCTGATACTAGTAGCTAATTCTTGGCTGCATAGGATCCACTGATTATTTACATGGCGGAGTTTGATTCATTTAACGGGTAAGTATAAATGACAGAAGAGTTACGAATTAAAAGATTCCAAATGGGCGAGGCTAAGATTGGGTTACTTTTCAATCCTCTTAGCGGACGAATCCGCAAGCGTAAGGAAACAATAAAGAATGCACTAGTAGAAATTCCCGGTGCAATTATTCGAGAAGCAACGAACGTGCCTGAGTTCAAAGCAACCGTGAGTGATTTCTTGCATGAAGGCGTTGATCTGCTGGTAATTGTTGGTGGAGATGGTACGGTGCAGGCAGTTCTGAATCATTTGTTCACAGTGCATCCTCTTACCAGTTGGCCGATTCTTGCAATAATACCTGGTGGTACGACCAATATGATCGCACTTGATTTAGTTAAATATGACGACCCAGAAGTATCAGCACGAAATTTAAGCCGATACCTGTTGAAACGGACTCTACCCTCACTATTGCGACGACATGTATTGTGTATAGAGCAAACGGACGTTGATAAGGTGTATGGTATGTTTTTTGCTGTTGGTATTATTGCTCGTGCTGTAATATTCTCCCGGAGCAGTATCAAGCAAGTGAGGATTACCGGAGAAATTTATTCAGGCCTAATCATGGTAGTTTATTTTGTTGGATTGATTCTTAGGCGTCGCAAAGGGGCATGGGCTCCAGCAAAGATGGAAACTATCAAGGTAGGTGGAAAGATTTTCGATGGCCCCCATCAGTTTTTGTTTGCCAGCGCACTTGATCGTTTGCTATTTAATATGCGTCCATACTGGGGGCGGGAGCAGGAACCGCTTCATATTACATTTGTAAAGCAGAAGCGGAAAAAATCTATACGTTCGTTATGGCCACTAATTTCAGGTCGAGGTACAGTCCTCACGGAGGATGAGGGGTATCATAGCTATAATAGCAGTGTGCTGGAACTGACGATAGATGACGACTATGTCGTCGACGGTGAGTCCTTCTACGCTGCAAGTCAGAACGGGCCGTTAAAAATCTCAGCAGCCGGACCAGTCACTTACTTGAATTGGTAGTATATAAACGGATCCTACAGGCTTGTATCAATGACAGATCACGCATTAACATTGGATAAAAAACTCCCGGATGGCTTGGTTTCAGAAATCGCTTCTATGGGATCAAGACCTGTGACAGCAGATTTTTCAATCCTTGTCGAAGAACTGAAATTACGTTTTGAGTCATCGCTAGACGCCGTTCTTCTTTATGGGTCTTGCTTACGTTCTCAAGAGATTGGTGACGGGGTAGTAGATTTCTATACTGTGGTTGATAACTACAGTAATGCCTACCAAGAACACTACTTGCGCTATTTCAATGCATGGTTACCGCCGAATGTGTTTTATCTTGAAGTATCTACACAGGAAAAAACATTTCGTGCCAAATATGCAGTTATCTCAATGGCAGAATTCGAGAAAGGAAACCAATACTGGTTTCACTCGTATCTATGGGCACGTTTTGCCCAACCAGTCCGGTTGTTGTATGTTCGGAATGAAACTATCCGCCAACGTATTTACAATTCGTTAGCGCATGCAGTTGTAGCATTTCTTGGCCCCACCATTAAGGCGTTGGGGCCGTGTGTAGTAACTGCAGAAGAAATTTGGGTCAAGGGTCTGACACTTACCTATGCAGCTGAACTTCGTCCTGAACGGGAATCGCGTGCACGTCAGCTTACCGGGCTTAATCTTGATGACTACGAACATTTGGCCGAGCATGCTTTACCTGTGTTGGTGGGAATGCTTGAGAAATTACCACAGGAGTCTCAAGGACAGAGGGTGCACTATCGATGCTTGGTTGATGAGGCTGAATGTAGAAGTTCATTGAGACGCTGGTGGTTGCGCCGTTTTCAGGGGAGGGTACTCTCAGTGCTTCGGCTGACAAAGGCGACGTTTACCTTCCGGGATTGTATTGATTATGCTGCATGGAAAATTGAACGTCACACTGGAGTAAGTATTGAGGTCACTCCTAGACTGCGCCGTCATCCTGTGTTATTTGGCTGTAAAGTTTTCTGGAAACTATTTCGACGAGGTGTATTACGTTGATGTATGTTCCTTAGAATAACTAGAGGCTGGTGGTCTTTATCCTTACTAAGTAATCAAGTCACAGGTGTAACAGTATTAGTATTGTAGATAGTTTTGTTATTGAGTTATTTAAGAATAAAGTACAAATCGTTTTCAACAAATATATATCAGCCACATTGCCGCGTTCATTCAGGTTAGCAGTACATTCAAATCGGATGCCGTATTTACCTGTTCAGGAAATGGATTTTTATCTCCAATGCGTACACGTCCCAAGAAAGCGACATTGTTAGTTTGCGCACTTTTATAATCAATAAGCGCATCGCCAATCATAAGTACACGTGTGGGCGTGAGACCATGAGCAGATAAAATTTCTGCAATCAGAACCTGTTTCGATTTTGGAGAGCCTCGCACTTCGGTGAAATAAGGGCCTAGTCCGCGACGAGTAACGATTGTATTTAGTTCTATTTCAGGTGTGCCCGAAGCAATAAACAGCGGGATTCTAGAAGATTCTATATGTACCAATTCGTTGGCACCTGGTACTGGATCACTAGCAATTACAGCCTCGACTACTAGTTTAGAGAAGTGTCTATCAAGTTCTCGTTCTTCATCTTTTGTCAGTGGTGGCATTTTCAGAAAATGCTGTTGAACATATCGGAATTTTTTGTAGCGCGACAGGCCGCCGTTCTGTATGTGATAACGGACTACTTTACTTGCTATCGTATCGCCATGGGACTGATAAAGGTCAGCAAATGCCTGTGTTTTGATGTCTCCTGATTCGACCAATACTCCATCAAAGTCAAAGATGATAGCCTGCCAATTTGTTGCTTTCATGCTTTGTTGTCGGATTCTGCTGGTGTGGCATCATCGTCAATGCCAGAGTGATGTAATTCTTTGTTAATTTCTCTAAGGCAATCTAACAAGCCCTGGCCAAGATCAACATGTTCATTGAGCACTAATTTACGACCAATACGCGGCTGAAATGCATAAGGGGTCACTTCGTAATGATGTACCGCATTAGCTTCATCAAAATGAAGTTCTACCGGCCATGGCATAATTTCCGAGATCATCGTCATGACATCTTTGATACGCATCCGTTCCTGCCCTGTAAGAATTAGATGGCGATTAGCGAATTCTGGTGCCAGCACTTGCACGCTCATACGCGCGGCATCCTCGACATGAATATATTCACGGATAGCTTCACCACTACCCCTGTAAGTGACTGATCGTTTTTCTACTGCTTCATGGAGCATTCGATAAATACCATTACGTCCATCACTACGTCTGCCATACAGAGAGCCATATCGCAGAATGGTGTATTCTAGGCCGTAGCGGTCATGATAGGTTTCGATGAATCGTTCTGCCGCTTGTTTACTTGCACGATAGAAAGAACCAGATTCGGAGTATACATACACGCTGCTAGCAAAGATAAAACGGCGTGCTCCGGCAAGTCGAGCTGCCTCCAGTACATTCATATTGCCTAGAACATTGATTTCTGCAGTAGCCAGTGGTTTCTCATGAGCTTCATCGATGTCAGCGATTGCAGCAAAATTGTAGACTAAAGCGGCACCCTGTGCTGCTTTAGTTACATTTTCCAGGTCCATAATGTCGCCAACGATCATCTCTTGATCACGTTGCTGGTAGGGTGACGGGGTGCGATCGAACAAACGTACCCGGTAGCCGTCAGAGGAAAGCGCCTCTGCCACATGACTGCCAAGAAAACCACTGGCACCAAAAACAATTGCAATTTCTTTAGACATTATTTACATCACTTTTTATTAAGCCAGCATTAATTAATCCCTCAAGCAGATTTTCGGCGGCTTCAATTTCCATACGTTTACGTGATTCTCTGGCAAGTGAACCAATATGCGAGGTCAGAATTGCTTTGTTATTTCCAATCAATGGACCATGGTAAGGTTCTTGTTCAAAAACATCGAGAGCAGCCATGCCTAAGTGCCCAGAAATTAATGCCTCATCTAGGGCAGTTTCATCGACAAGCCCACCCCGAGCGGCATTGATTATTATAGTACCGGGTTTCATACGTGCAAATGATTTCGCATCTAGAAGGTGATGAGTGTCAGTTCCATAGGGTAGATGCAGGCTAATTACATTTGCTTCAGCTAACAATCTTTCTAACGATACTGATTCTACTCCATGGGAAGTTGGATCTATATAGGGATCATGGGCGACTACCTTCGCATCAAAAGCTTGACACAACCTCGCAACACGCCGACCAATATGCCCCAGTCCTATGATACCAACTATCTGGGCCGCAAGTAGTTGTCCCTGCGTTCGTGGCCATTCATTTCCACGCAGCAGTCGGTCAGTCTGACAGATTCGTCTTAAAGCAGCTAACATCAATCCCATTGTGAGCTCAGCCACTGCCTGGGCCGGAGCTTCAGGAGTATTAAAAACAGAAATGTCCCTGATCTTTGCTGCAGTAAGGTCAACACTATCCAGGCCCGCCCCACAGCGTGATACTATTTTTAAGCCTTTAGCAGAAGTAAGAACACGCTCGGTCAGAGGTTCAATACCAGCAATCAGTCCAACAGTGTCTTCCCCAAGTAGCTCTATGATTTCATCCTCTGTGAGTTTGCGTTTGTAACTATTTCCAACAATATGCATTCCAGAATTTGTTAAATGGCGTAGACAAGAATTATTGTCTACATCAAACGAAGAAGTAGAAATGACTAATCTGCTCATAGGTTTGCCTTTATGCTTTGTATGTGGTTACGGCAAAGCGTATCTAGGATCCGGATATCCAGGCCATAACCAATAAAGCTGAAGCCAGCAGCAATTCGCTGTCGTAGTTCATCTTGGTCTGGTTCCACCACATGAATACCTCCGGGCTTACCTAATCGATTTCCTGCTTCCAGTACTCGTTCAATTGCTGACGTTACCTCAGGATGATTGAATTCTCCTATCCGCCCCATAGAGCCAGATAGATCGTAAGGACCAATTATATAGGCATCAATTCCATTTACAGAAAGAATTGAATCAATTGCATTAACTGCATCTATATGTTCGATCATGGCTACAATTACAGCATTCTTCTCTAACCAATCTCGGTATTGTTGAAATTTTGCTCCATAACCTTGAGCACGAGCTAACCCAACTCCGCGTTGTCCCCGTGGGGGGTAATAAACTGCCCGTACTGCTGTTTTAGCATCAGCAGCAGACTTGATCATAGGTACCATTACGCCGGTTGCTCCTGCATCCATAACCCGTTTGATCTGGTCAGGATGGTTTGAAGTTAGTCGCACAATGGCCGGGCACTGTTGCCCATCAAGTACTTGGATCAGCGTTTGAATTTCGCTTAATTCTAAAACACTGTGTTCCATGTCCAGAACTAGCCAGTCGAATCCAGCGGCAGCCATGATCTCTGCAATTGATGGATGACCCAGTGTGATCCATGATCCAATCGTTAATTCAGCTTGAGCTAGTTTAAATTTCAATTGCATGGGCGCTCCTTAAAAAGCTGCCAGAATGTGCCGGTTGTGGATAATAGTGCCCTATTTCAATAGGAGGCTAGCAATGGATCTAATTCCATCAATTTAGCCACGCGTGCTAAATCCGCCTCTGTATCAACTGCCTGGGTGTCAAACTCAGTTTTTACCATCTTTACACGGTATCCATGCTCTAGCAGTCGTAGCATATCTACAGATTCAAGTTGTTCAAGCGGTGTTGGAGGTAAACGAGTGTATTCGAACAAAGTTGCGCGCCGAAACGGAATGATGCATACCTGTTTATAAGTAAGTGTATGTATAAACCCTAATTTATTTAGAGTTGGAATCGGTTGCCGTGACATATAAAGTGCGTCGCCACGTTGATTTATTACTACCTTAATAGTATTAGTATTGTAGAAATCAGCTTCGTTATCTATATTACGTATGAGGTTCACACAGTTTAGTTGCGGATCATCTTGGAATGGTGCCACCGCTAAGTCGATCATTTTCGGGTGTGTCATCGGTTCGTCTCCTTGTACCATGACAATGAGTTCCGCATTGATCTTGGCGACTGCTTCGGCCACTCGGTCGCTTGCTCGTTCATGGGTATTGGCAGTCATGATTACAGGAGCGCCGAAATCTTCTGCTACCTGTCTAATTTCTTGGTCACAAGTAGCAATATAAGTAGCATCAAGAGAGCTACTCATAGTGACGCGCTTGTAGATATGTTCGAGCATAGTGCGGCCTAGTAGCATGGCAATCGGTTTCCCAGGGAAACGTGATGAGTCCATACGTGCCGGAATTACGGCTATTGTTTTCATTCGTAATTTTACGTTTATAGGGGTTTATTTGTTTTTATTTTTTATATGTTGTTTGCTAGTTGTCAAACTCAATTAATATGTACCAGGATCTGGAACTTGGTTTCTTAATAAAATTTGTTCATGGAGCTAATCCTACCATCAGAGAGGCTTCTCCGCGAGAGGAAGATACATCTGGGCTGGTAATTGAATAACAGCCAGTGTACAATTTCGCGCGTTTCCACAACTTGCACTTATCTAAAATATTCAATCAAATGAAACACATATTCCTTGTCAGTAATGCAGTAAGAATGAGTGCATGAGCATGAAGGCTCTTTTTTTTCTTCGCCATTATAACGATATCGATCACATTACCCCGGTCATTTACAAGTGGGTAGATTCTGGTCATAGCTGTGATGTCGTTCTAATCGGCTATTCCCGATTTCGCAACGATTTCCGCCTTAAATTTTTGAGCAATCTTGAAGGTGTTCGTGTCGCCTATATCTTCGATCTGTTGCCCACACTCGAATATTTTGGTTGGATATTTCAAACGATGATATTGATTCGTAGCTTAAGGTTCGGGCTCATTGGTCCATTTATCAAGTTTTTAGCCGATATCTACAATGCCAAACGACGTAAGCCAATCTGGGAGCATACTGCCAATCGCTTGTTGGCACGTAGTTTTGAAGGTGTTGACCAGGGAGTAGTGGTATTTGATTGGATTGAAAGAAATTCGTCTATCTGTGTGGAGTGGGTCGAAGTTGTATTGTCAATGGCTCGTGCCAGGGGTCTTGGTACGGTATCGCTGCCCCATGGCGATAGTCCCCATGCAAATAAACTGATACGGCGCCGTGAATGGAGTCTCAAGCCAGATAATACATTTGCCGCTGCGCGGATGTTTGATAAGCTCGTTGTACCAAATGAATTGTGTGCTGAACGCTTTCGTCCTTTCTTGGATGACTCAGCGATTGCTGTGCTGGGCTCACCACGTTACTGTGACGAATGGTTAACAAAGCTGGCCAAACTTTTACCACCCTCGCCACTAACCCGATCAGATAGTAAGCTTAAAGTGGCTATCTTTTTAAGAAAAAGTAATTTTACGACGTTCTGGGAGGAAGTTAGCGAAGTGGTGCAGATGATTGCCACTTTTCCGGGGGTGGAATTGGTGATCAAGCCGCATACTCGTGGTGGTTGGCAGCAATCCCTGACAAAAAGTGCTTCACTACGGCGCCTGCCAAACGTGAGCATAGCAGCTAGCAGTGTACACTCTGCCCATCTATTGAACTGGGCAGATATCATTATTGATTTAGCTACTTCAGTTGCATTCGAAGCAATCAAGATAAATAAACCAGTGTTGGCAGCTGATTATCTACATGCAGGCCGCTCTACAGTAGCTGATTTTATGCCCGAGACAGCACTTATATGTCGAGATGACGTGTACAAAAAAATTGATAGATTTCTTTCCAAAGGCTGCGATTCTTTTTATATAGAGAAACATCGTCAGCGCTTCCTGGAGGAAATAATTGATGTAACGGGACCGGACGTGTTACCTCACTATGTGGCTCTCTTGGAGGTGCTGGCACGAGCACGGTCAACCTATAATAGTAACCAATAAGTCACAACACACCACAACACACCACAACAAACCAAAGCAGTTTAATCAACCACTTGATCAAATAAAACCTATTGTTATTTATAGACTCGTTTGCTGGCCATTTATCTGTAAGGGCTCAACTTACCCGTACCCTATGGCAAAGTCACGCTAGGGTGGTTCGCTTCATGCTACTTTCTTGATCAGGGCGCCCGACCAGAAGCCATACATATGGCTGGGACATCTTCGCATTGTCCTAATTACTCCCTATAAACTACCAAAATAGCCGAGAGACTAAGCCACCCGTTCTCGTTTCGATTTGAATCTGAATTACTTGGTTGAGACTTTTCTGGGGCGAGTTATTTCGAGTCCTGCAAGGCTGGTACATGGAAGGACAATTGTGCCAGGTTCTGGCACCGTAGTAAAATCTCGCAGTAATCTATACTCATCACGAGTTCTGCTTTATGAACTGACCGGACGCCTAGGGTATCCCTAGACGCTGAGCGTCAGATCTACCGTCTTTGACGAGAGTCCGTTGTGTGTTTCTTGTTCACCTTGCGGACTGAACGCTCCATCAATACACAGCTGCTGGTAAATCGGTTGCATTATCCGCTCAACGTGTTGATGCTAGAAATACATCCATGGGTTTGTCAATGTGATTTTGATGCTTCACTCCAGATGCGATGTAGTGCGTCCCACATACTTTTGCGTATAGTGTTCTGGTAAAGTGTATTATCGCTCAAACCACTCATCAAACGGCGCTGTGCCTTGCCAAGATTGTGATAGGGCAAGCTCATAAAAAGATGATGCGTAGCATGGTAACGCAGACCTACGGGGGCCCATAACGCAGTAATAAATAAATTACCGGGTATGTTGATTGAATCAAGATATTGCTCGGCAAACCCCATCTTGCGGTTTCCGGGATTGCGGTAAGCATGTGCGGAAAGCGTACGTAACGAGTTTAGAAGAAAAATGGCCATACCAACCAAATACCAGATAATAAGAACCTTAAACGGAAGAATCTCAAATATAACGGACGTAATGACTATTGTAGCAAATACAAAAGTCGCGAATTCCTGTAGTTGCCAGTGTTTGTCGTTGCGGATACAGTCCTTCGGGCGCTTATAAGTTGGATTTATGGTAAGTGAGGACGCTCGTTCCCAACAAAATTTACGTAGCGGTGGGATCAGATAAGATATCGGTGTAAGCAATAAATAACGGCCAAGAAATATTAATGGTAAAAAGATAGAGAATAGTACATAACCAACCATCAATATAGGCCTATTTGTCGCGAAGGGAATATATTCACCATCTTCGCTGGTGCCATAGACGTCAGGTTTATGGTGGTCATAATGCACTCCGTCATAGGTAAAAGACGGAATCAATAGCGGTATGCCACTGGTGAGGTTCCATACCAGGCGGAATATTTTGAATGTACCTTTTTTTAAATGCGCAAGCTCGTGAATGAAGATTGCCGCGCGGTAATGAGTCAATACTGCAATAATAAATATCACAAGTTGCCAAGCAGAAAACAGTGGTGTAAGCAAGGTCATCACAAAGGCAGCCCATCCCAGTGAGATATGAAAAAGAAAATCCAGCCAGTAGATCAGGGGATTCGGAGTCATCAAGTCACGGACAAGATTGTGCGCCTCACGGAACGGGAATTCCTGATTAACTTTTTGGCTGCCGTTTAACGTCTCTATCATGTAGCCAGTTTTTCCATAGTTAGATTAAGGTACTTATACTTCGGCGATTGATATTATCGCATGTTATTACTTAAACTAATTTGTTGTTTGCTGTTAGTTTTGACTTTAAATCTAAAATCACATCACCACTGAAAGTCTATGAATAGCTCTTGGTTTTACACAGGCAATGTCTACCAAGTAGGACACGATGTGGTCGAGGATATAAAGATTAGTTGACGTGCTGGCATTGTAGGCATGGCTTAAGCCAGGAGATCTTGCCAGACTGGATCAAAAAATTTTATACCTTTAAATTGTTTTGGCTCTGTATAGCGGGGAATGACATGAAAAGGAATATCCTAGCCGACCATCATTAACATAAGATAATTTAAGTTTGCCGTAATTAAATACATGCATCAGAGCAGATTCTATCTGTATTGTTATTTTACATAGTAATTAAACTAGCTTGGTATGAATACCACTACCTTGGGATGAATTCGCAGAGTAGGACGACACCTGATAGCAAAGCTTTGGTGCGAGCCAAAACTATATGTTGCCATCCATAACGCACAGAATTTGCAGTAGATTTAGAACTTGACTATAAACAGCAATTTCTTATCTCAACGATTTTCTATCTTTGGTGAAATAATTCCTCTTACGAAACAATTACCCGAGAGAAATAGTGAATCCATGTTTGGATACAACTTTAGCAGTAACCACTAGCCAAAAATGTTTGGATAAAAAGCAATAAACCAGATATCCTCTGAGATTAATCTACTTTCCCCACTAATACCAATTTTACGATTGCCAATATGCGTTCATTTCTTATGAATATTCTGTCAGAAGCTATTGCAACGCTTTATAGTTTAAAAGGAGGCTACACAAAAGCAAATGTCAGAGGTCAGTCCATACGTGTAGTCGTGGATAATTTGCGGACACTTCAGCGGGCAAAAACTTATTCTTTTAAAGAACCGGATACATTGGATTGGCTTGATAGCTTTGAACCCGACTCGTGTTTTTTTGATTTGGGTGCAAATATTGGTCAATATTCTTTATATCCCGGCAAGAAATTTGGCAATAAAATCCAAGTGTATGCCTTTGAGCCTCAATGCATCAATTATTATCTACTCAACAGTAATATATATTTAAATAAACTTGAGAATAATATTACGGCTTATGGCATTGCCATCTCCGGAGTTAGCAGGTTCTCCAAACTATATATTCCTAAATTTATCGCGGGCGGAAACCGTTCCCAATTTGGGAACGAAGATTTTAACACCATGAAAAGACCAGCTAGTCATATACAAGGCATGTTCGGTGTAACGTTAGACGATCTATGTGGTAAGTGGGGACTACCCTGTCCCAATTACATCAAGATTGACGTCGACGGTATCGAGCTTTCTATTTTAAGGGGCGCTAAAAATACACTTAAAAATCATGAGCTCAAGTCTATTATCGTCGAGTTAGGAACTCTTGAAGAGCAACAAGAGGCTGTAGATTTGATGGAACAGGCGGGTTTAAGAGTAAAATCAAAATCAACCAAAAATTGGGGTGAAACCTGTTTTATATTTGAAAGAAACAGTTAATCGACTTCATTTCTTGATTTCATTTTTCACATTCCATCAGTATAATATCGGCTTGTTCCTTCCTTCCTTCCTTCCTTCCTTCCTTCCTTCCTTCCTTCCTTCCTTCCTTCCTTCCTTCCTTCCTTCCTTCCTTCCTTAGGAACATGGTGAGCCTGATGGATCAATCGACGTTACCATCCATCGACGTGGTGATCCCCGTCTATAATGCGCCCGTTTCGACGCAGCACTGTATCAATTCTGTTGTTGACTGTCTTGGCCGATCAATAGAACACATTTTGATTCAAGACGACGCATCCGACGTTGAGACGCGCGATATGCTCAATCAATTGCCGTATAAATGCGTACGCATCCATCACGCCCAGAAGAATCAGGGTTTCGGCAAGTCGGTAAACGAAGCAGTCTACCGCTCCGACGCAGACTACGTACTGGTTCTCAATTCGGACACTGTGGTAAGCGAAGATTTCTTGCCGCCGCTGTGTGTAGCGCTGGCGGTTGATCCACAGCTTGCAGCCATCATTCCATCTGGAAATTACTATGCCAAGTTTAATCTTAACCAGTATTCCTGCCAACTAGGGGGTTACATTCTAACTCATCGTCTTGGCGGATACGCATTTCTGATCCGGCGCAGTGTCTTCCAGGAAATGGGCGGCTTCGATTCAGTATACGGACGCGGCTATTATGAGGATGTTGACCTGGGCCGTCGTCTTATCAAGAGAGGCTGGAGAATTGGTATGCACCCCGGTACTTATATCTATCATAAGGGTGGCGGATCATTTGGCCGCGGCTTAAGTTATCAAACACTAAAACGGCGTGGCCGTATTACCTATTTCTCACGTTACCCCAAAGCACGACGCAATGTTATGCTAATTTCGGGCAATTGCCCGCTGATGGATTTTCCATTAAACTTTCTTGATGCGATGGATAATGTGTTTCGAGAGGGTGGGGGCGTTCACTGGCTCACGCCGGAACATGCCCCCCAGCTTTTTTGCCTTCATATGACTCACACCACCAGGAGCCTGAGTGCAATTGCCAGGCTCTTGCTGCGCGGTTTGCTGCGAAAGGATAAACGTGTCTCCGAAGTGTGGATATTGCCCAATGCTTCGCATTTGCAACGTTCACTGTTTATTTTCTTAGGGCAATTGCGCGGGCTCGAAGTACGATCGTGAGAATGGACTAAGGTAGCGCAAAACCATACCACCCGATTACATTCCATATAGTCTAGGGAGTTCAAATCAAGACAAAAGGAGGTATTAGAAGGTGCAGAGGTAAAAATCTCGTTGTCAGCTAATGTCTTACGAATTTTACTTTATGAATTGGCATGGATGGCAATATTTTTATTGCGATGTTCAATGGACCGTCCAGCTAAATTTGAATATTTAGTATAGTGCTTTTTTATTCTATGATTGTTTTTCTCCCTAATTTTAAAACGAAACAGGACTCGTATAAGGATAAAGGGCGTAGCGAAATTTCCCCTTTCATATGCTGATTACACTTCATTTTTCACTTTCCTACATAGCCCTGTGCGATTCGGTAATACAATCTTCGCAGCTGTTTGTTGTCCCGTAAGATAGCTCGATACATTATCGGGCTAGGTTGATCAAGCATAGTGGCAAGTTCATTTCCTAGCTGATCATGCCTAAGATGATCACGTTTCATGCCTACTAGTATAATCGGCCGGTTCGTAGGCAGTTGCGGTGGGGACCAGAAATCGTACATGGCGCCACTCAGCTGACCAAACATATTGCGCGAGCGAATATCCATACTATTCCCGCCATGGCTGTAGAAAGACAAGGAGCTTGCAACTGACCATTTGCTCATGCCAACAATAATGGGCTCTTTTCCGCTCTGGTGCCGAACATCCTCTGCTATATGTTCAACTTCTCGCGCTGTCTCATGCCAGAAATAATGTCTCATAAAACCAGGGTATGGAACCCCTGGCACTCCCAGTACTACATAGTGTAGTACAAATGCGTAGGCAAATATGGAGACCATGATTGTCGGTTTCCAAGCTGCTCGCATGTAAATTACCACACCACGCAGATCACCGGTCCGTCCTATCATCCACGCCATTGTAGGAAGCAGCGCAAGCCATACCGGAGTAGTCCAATGAAACTTCGGCGAACCGAACAGGCTGAGCCATAAGAATATTGCCAGCGGCATACCAGCAAATACCGACACAAACAGGCGACGCCTTCGTGCGTACTGGTCACTGTCGTGATCGCCACCTGATAGCAACGCTAATGCTGCAGCAAGGAAGCCCACAGGGGTCAACAGTATTATTATGTACAGAAGCAAGTAATGCATTGAGAATTGATCGCCTATTCCTCCGGCTCGCTGTATCTGGAACAAAAACGAAGCCCATTGATGTTCATTGTTCCAGATGATCACAGGTGAAAACAGCAACAATGCCAGCGCCGCTGCAAGATACGGATGCGGACGGAGCAGCCAGCGGCGTGCAGTCGGATCCAGGATCATGAATAGCAAAGCTGCGAACCCTAGGAGACCAAGTGTATATTTAGACAGAATACCCAAGCCAAACGCAATACCTGCTCCAAGCCAGGCTGAACTACGTCCAGCGACCAATGCCCGTTCCATGTAGTACAACGTAGCAGCCCAAGCGGCTAACAAAGGTGCATCTGGGGTCATCAACATGCCATGAGCGAAACCGATTGGAAGTATAGACAGCAGTAACATCGTGCGCATGGCAGTTGATTTGTCGTGTAGATTGAGTGTTAGTGCATATAGATAACCCATTGTTACTAGGCTACAAATAAATGCCATGATACGCACCCCAAACTCATTATCACCAAAGATTGAGGTGCCCAGCCAGATCAGCCATGCGACCATCGGTGGATGGTCAACAAAACTTAAATCCATGTGTTGAGCATAATTCCAGTAATACGCTTCATCTGGAATCAGTTGCGCCTGTCCAAGGTAAATCAGACGCAGCAGCAAGATGAATACTACAACTCCGACCGAAGCGATACGCCAGCGCATATCCAAAGTGGGCGGGTTTCCCGTTACCGGAAACACGTAGAAAGCAGATCCTAGATAATTCACAACTGCAGTTGCAGCAATTGCTGGAAATATTGCCAGTCCGGCTGGTACGTGCCAGCCATAGACTAGTAAAGCTAGCACACCGCCCCGTAACAATAACGCGAACATACCAATCATCAAAAAGCGACTGAATTGATCCCAACTTAGATAACCTGCATGGTGTGCTCGGAATGACCATTTGGAATTGAGTGAATAGTTCACTGTTGCGGCAGCGAAGAAACTCACGATATGTGCTTGAGCAAGTCCGGTTTCATATACCACCAGTATTTGAAACAGCAACGTATCAACTATTACGCCACATAGTCCAACCATAGCAAACTTGCTGGCTGTACTAACAGAGACCGTACCTCCTGCCAGAATTATCAATCGTTGCAAATAAGTCCACTGATGGGAAAATGACAGTTTTGAAGTGCCTCGTGTTCGATCACGAAAGCAGATCGGCACTTCCACCGCTCTAATCTTTCCCTGGCCGGCTACCAGTAATTCGAGCAGGATCTTGTATCCGCGCGCATGTTCAGCAATCGTTGCGATCAAATCCTTGCGAACCGCAAAAAATCCAGAGGTGGCATCGTTAACGTCACATATGGGGCGTGCGAGCCAGCCACCGATACGTGACAACCACTGTCGATGTAGTGGCCAACCTTCTGTGCCACCTCCCGGCACATAACGACTACCAACAGCTATGTCGTGACTACCATTTAGAACTGGCTCCACTACGGCAGTTAGTCGATCTGTCGGATGGCTCAAGTCTGCGTCCATTACCACGATGACATTACTGCGGGATATTGCAACACCGGCTAAAATTGAAGCAGTCAAATCTGGTTTTTCACGACGCTCTACGAGTCTCACATTTGCCTTCTTTTCCCAGGCACGTATTTTGTCCGGCGTACCATCATTTGAGCCGTCGTCGGCAAAAATGACTTCAAAATGGTTGGGTGGTAGATCAAGCGCGAAGAGGCTGGTTAATAACGGATCAATGTTATCTGCTTCGTTGAGAGTAGGAACTACTACAGAAAATTGTGTCGTTGTATTTGTAGTTCCACCAAGCACATTGTGTGACGTTACCGAGGAATCTAAGGATAAAGAACCGCTAGTATCTGTATCTGGCAATTTAATTGGATAAACTTAGGTTGTTATTTTTCTTTAACAGGGTTCAGCATACGTAACTTTGTAAGCATCTTAAGCTTACAGACTCGTTTTATATAACCTCCTATTTTACCATTAAATTTGTGAGGAGACGACGTACGGTGCCTATTTATAAGAAGTATTACTTAATTTTCTGAAGGGGACATGTTATTAAATCTAATTTAGAAGATAGATATATCTGACTATTTTAGGTTGTTACCTGATCTTGATTTTGATTATTCGGTAATTAGTCTGGGTTATAGTGAATGAGCCAGTATATTTTTAATCCTCTACAAAAAAGATGTTGATAAGAGGCTGGCTGTACTGGGTTATGGAAAAGTTTCTGCCTGCTCAAGTGGCAAAGAAATTTTATCTTTGGCTGAAAGTTGCAGTTCTCCATCTAGAGGCCACTGGATGCCAATGGTTGGGTCGTTCCATAAGATGCTGCGCTCGAATTCGGGAGCGTAGTAATCTGTAGTTTTGTAGAGAAAATCAGCACTATCACTAAGTACAAGAAAGCCATGCGCAAATCCTATTGGAGCCCACAGCTGGCGACAGTTTTCTTCCGTAAGTTCAACGCCTGCCCACTGGCCAAACGTGGGCGAGGATTTTCGAATGTCCACAGCAACATCAAAAACCGCGCCACGTACAACGCGTACCAATTTCCCCTGGGGGTGCTGGATTTGGTAGTGTAGACCTCGAAGCACGCCTCTAACTGAGTGACTATGATTATCTTGTACAAAGCTTACATTAAGCCCCGTACCTTGACTGAATGCTTTTTCGTTAAAGCTTTCAAAGAAAAATCCCCGGTTATCACTAATAATGTTGGGCTCAATAATAAGAACTTCAGGAATGGAAGTTGGGATTACTTTCATATAACTATTCGTTCTTTCAACAGGCGCATAAGATACTGCCCATAACCGTTTTTAACCAATGGTTGCGCAAGCTTTTCAAGCTGCTCAGCGTTAATGAGGCCTTTGCGATAAGCAATCTCTTCCGGGCAAGCAATTTTGAGACCCTGACGGTGCTCAATGGTCTCGATAAAGTTACTGGCCTCTATCAGGCTCTCATGAGTACCGGTATCTAACCAGGCATGGCCACGCCCCATGATCTGGACGTTAAGTTGATCGCGTTTCATGTAGATTCGGTTGGCATCAGTTATTTCTAATTCACCTCGGGCGGAGGGTTTTAGATCTGCAACGATGTCAACAATCTGATTGTCATAGAAGTACAGGCCAGTAACAGCATAGTTACTTTTTGGCTGAGAAGGTTTTTCTTCCAGTGAAGTCGCTCGGCCTTGAGAGTCAAGTGTTACTACACCGTAACAATCAGGGTTTTGTACATGATAGGCAAAAACGGTTGCACCACTTGGTTCTAACGTAGCGGACTCAAGTTGTATTTGCAAATCGTGACCATAGAAAATGTTATCTCCCAAAATCAGAACACTAGGATCCTGAGAAATAAAAGCCTTACCGATTATGAAGGCTTGGGCTAATCCATCAGGACTGGGTTGTTCGGCATATTGCAGGTTGAGACCCCAATCCTCACCATTTCCTAAGAGTTGCTCAAAACGTTGAGTGTCTTGAGGAGTAGAAATAATAAGAATGTCACGAATACCCGCTAGCATGAGTGTGCTCAAGGGATAGTAAATCATCGGTTTATCGTAAATTGGGAGCAGTTGTTTGGAAACTGCTTTAGTCACGGGATAGAGTCGTGTGCCTGAACCACCAGCTAGAATAATACCTTTACGTTGGGTCATAATTGTTTTTCAAGAATTTCGGTAAGCATACGTGCTACGCCAGTTTGCCACAATGGTAAGGTTAAATTGAAAGTACGTTCTATTTTTTTGGTATTTAAGCGTGAATTTCCGGGTCGCCGTGCAGTTTGAGAAAACACGTCAGTTGATACAGGTTGAATACTCTCTGACTGAACCTTAAGTTTGATTCCAGATTGACGTACTTTATCAAGCACAAAATTGGCGTAGCCATACCATGAGGTTTCGCCTTTAGCAGCCAGATGATACAAGCCTGATATCTGAGGTTGTCGTAGAGCTATACGAATTGAATGGGCGGTAACATCTGCTAACAGATCGGCGCCAGTAGGCGCACCAATCTGATCGTCAATAACAGTAAGATGGTCGCGCTCCTGTGCAAGATGAATTATAGTTTTAGCAAAGTTCTTGCCACGTGCAGAGTAGACCCAACTGGTACGAAATATCAGATGCTGACAGCCAGAATTAAAGATGGCTTTTTCACCTTCCAATTTTGTTGAGCCATAAACATTCAGGGGTGTAGTGGGATCAGTTTCCTTCCAGGGCTTAGCTCCATTCCCATCAAACACATAATCGGTAGAATAATGAATCAACCAGGCACCTAACTTCCGAGACTCTTGCGCAAGTATTTCAGGAGCCAGAACATTAATAGTGCGGGTTAGTTCTGGCTCACTTTCAGCCTTGTCGACAGCTGTGTAAGCTGCAGCATTGACTATTACATCCGGAGAAACTGAATGAATGGTTTGAATGATGCCATCTGGATGAGTAAAGTCACCACACAGGTCCTGGTCATTAACATCCAGAGCTACCAGCTCGCCCATAAAAGCGAGGCTTCGTTGTAGTTCCCACCCTATTTGGCCACCTTTGCCGAATAATAAAATTCTCACAAGTCGCGACCTTTATAATTTTTATCAATCCACGCCCGGTATGAACCTGATTGGACATTTTGAACCCAGCTTTGGTTATCAAGATACCATTGCACAGTTTTATGGATACCAGTTTCGAAGGTTTCAGCCGGTTTCCAACCCAACTCACATTCTATTTTTTTGGAATTAATAGCGTACCGGCGGTCGTGACCAGGACGGTCGGTAACGAAAGTAATTTGTTCGTGGTAGGGTTTGCCATCAGTACGAGGATGCAAGGTAGCTAGCAATGCGCAAACAGTATGTACGATGTTGATGTTGGGCTTCTCGTTCCGGCCACCAATATTGTAGGTTTCGCCAGGGGTACCTGCTTCCAGCACCCGACGGATTGCTTTACAATGGTCTTTTACGTAAAGCCAGTCACGGATTTGTTGGCCATCCCCATAAACAGGTAATGGTTTATTTGTAAGAGCATTGATGATTATCAGAGGGATTAGTTTTTCGGGGAATTGATACGGGCCGTAGTTATTTGAGCAATTGGTGGTAAGAACTGGTAATCCATAGGTTTTATGGTAGGCCCGTATTAAATGATCACTGGCTGCTTTGCTGGCCGAGTAAGGACTATTAGGTTCATAACGATGGTTTTCATCAAAAGCTTCTTCTTCATTTGAAAGAGAACCATAGACCTCATCTGTTGAGATATGAAGAAATCGGAACTTCTGTCTCATTTTGAGTTCTAGTGTACCCCAGTAAGCCCGTGTAGTTTCTAACAACCGGAAGGTGCCTACAATATTAGTCTGTATAAACCCCTCAGGATCTTGGATGGAGCGATCCACATGACTTTCTGCAGCAAAATTGACGATAGCGCGAGGTTTGTATTTAGTGAGTAAGCTGGTGACCAGGGTAGAATCACAAATGTCACCTTGAACGAAGATATGTCGCTTATCATCTTTCAAGGAGACTAAGTTTTCTAAGTTCCCTGCATAAGTTAAGTTATCAAGGTTAATAATTCCTTCGTCAGATTGTGTAAGCCAATCCAATACAAAATTTGTACCAATAAATCCGGCACCTCCTGTTATTAATATCATTCACGGTCCTTAAGCTATGTTTTCTTGCTACCATGGTGGCTTTACAGTATTCCTACACTAATATTTTACCTTGCTGTTGTAAAACGACTTTGATTAAAGACCCTTACTATTTCTGTTTGATATGGTCAGCTAATTTTTGTGGGAATGTGGTTAGTATTTACAAATGAGCACATATGGCTGAATAATTGTATGTAGTGTCTATAAGCTCTAATGTTAGTATATTAACGTGCTAAACAGCATTGGGACATTATAATTTGAGCCCTTGCGCTGATTCAGTTAGAATTCGTTTTTCTCAGGCGCGTAGCTCAGCTGGTTAGAGCACCACCTTGACATGGTGGGGGTCGTTGGTTCGAGTCCAATCGCGCCTACCAACACATTGTTTATTCCAGTTCGAAGCTGTACACAAAACCCGCTTTAATCATGATGATTAGCGGGTTTATTGTTTTATGCCACTCATTCCCACCTATTGCAATAGACCCCTTATTGCTGGCATATTTAAGACAGTTATACCAACAATTCATAATTGATACCAGCAAATTTGGGGGGTTGCTATGAAGCTGACTGATACAGCGGTAAGAAAGGCGAAATCAAGAGCCAAATCTTACAAGATGACGGATGGCGGGAGCTTGTTTCTGTTCTTCGATATTCGTTCTTCATACAAAGCAGGAACCCAATGGGATTAACGTTAATGCGCTAGCTAAAGTGTTGGAAGGATAATTTGTGTTAACTGTCAGTGTTCAAGTGGTTGACCAAGGTGTCTGCGTACATGTCACAGCCCTCTGCGGGCGTGGCGATGCGTGAATATAATGGCAGGATAGGGAAAAAAGGTAACATCTCCCCCACCTCCCTAACTTATAATGACGCTTTTTCCGCCAGTTGTAAGCATGAGCCAAGACGCACAAAATAATAAATATACCCCAGTCACAATTCTGGCGATTTCATTCCTTTTAATTTTCCTGTTATTTATTTGGCAAGGTAACAAGGGATTTACTCTGTGGGATGAAGGGTTTCTTTGGTATGGTGTCCAGCGGGTATTGCTGGGCGAAGTCCCGATTCGTGACTTCATGGCTTATGATCCAGGTAGATACTACTGGTCAGCGGCCTTGTTAAGTATTTTTGGTGACTACGGCATCATGAGCGTACGTGCTGCCGTAGCCATTTTTCAAGCCTTAGGTTTATTTGTAGGACTGATATTAATTGCGCAGTCCGAAAAAAGCGAGAGTAAATATAGGGTCATCTTTTTGGTCATGTCGGCTGTGATCCTCGCGGTATGGATGTTTCCGCGCCACAAACTTTTCGATATTTCTCTGTCGATATTTTTGATTGGGATACTGACCTTTCTTGTCAGGAACCCAATACCCAAACGCTACGTTATTGCAGGCACCTGCGTCGGACTGGTTGCAGTTTTCGGGCGCAACCACGGCGTGTATGGCGCTGCGGGTAGCCTTGGGGTCGTCGCTTGGCTCACGATTAAGAATCGTTCTGGCCTTGGTTTTTTGAAGGGGTTCGTACTATGGGGCGCTGGGGTTGTGGTCGGCTATATCCCCGTTATTTTGATGGGGCTCCTGATTCCTGGTTTTGCGATCTCATTTTGGGAAAGTATTCGTTTCTTGTTCGAACTGAAGGCTACAAATTTGCCTGTGCCTTGGCCCTGGATGGTCAACTTTACTGCTGTCTCTGTCATTGATGCTGCGCGTAGCGTGTATAATGTGTTGGTCGGTTTCTTCTTCATTGGAACGCTCGTCTTTGGAGGACTTGCGGTCGCATGGGTCGTTCATCAAAGGTTAAAGGAAAAGCACGTACCTCCTGCCTTGGTTGCTACAGCATTTCTGGCGCTTCCCTATGCGCATCATGCTTTCTCCCGCGCTGATGTTGGGCACCTCGCCCAGGGTATCTTCCCGCTACTTGTGGGCTGCTTGGTCATTTTGTCGAGTTCTCAAGCGCGAATAAAATGGCCTCTTGTCGCCACTTTATGTGCTGCCAGTTTTGGGGTGATGCTCGAATCCCACCCCGGCTTGAAATGCCTGGCCAAGCAGTGTGTCAATGTCGAAATATCCGGCAGCAATCTCCAAATCGGTCCTGGCAAGGCGAACAACATTGCTTTGCTTCGCCAATTGTCAAACGACTATGCGCCGAATGGTCAGGCCTTCATCGCCGCACCCTTCTGGCCGGGCGCGTATGCCTTGCTGGAGCGCAGATCACCCATGTGGGAGATTTATGCACTCTTTCCCCGCCCTGAAGCTTTTGAGAAAAAAGAAATTGAACGCATTAAGGTGTCTAAACCAAGATTCGCATTTATTTTTGATTTCCCGTTAGATGGTCGTGACGAGTTGCGCTTTAAAAACACGCACCCTTTAATTCATCAATATATTCTGAATAATTTCGAGCCATTACCAAGCTCGCACAATCCAGCGTACCAAATCTATAAAGCGAGAGATGCGCTGCAATGAAAAAAGTCGCCATCCTTCAGTCCAACTACATCCCATGGAAAGGCTACTTTGACATGATTGCTGCCGTGGATGAGTTCATCCTCTATGACGACATGCAATACACGCGGTGCGACTGGCGCAACCGCAACCAGATCAAGACGCCCCAAGGCGTTCAGTGGCTCACGGTTCCTGTGCTGGTGAAAGGCAAATACCACCAGAAAATCCGCGAAACCGAGATCGACGGCACTGACTGGGCGGCTGCGCACTGGAAAGCGCTGGTGCAGAACTATCGCTGCGCACCGCATTTTTCAGAAATCGCCGCATGCCTGGAGCCCCTCTACCTCAACGAGTCGTACTGTCATATCTCGCAACTGAATCGCCGGTTTATTGAGGCCATCTGTAATTACTTGGGAATCAAAACCATTATTACCAACTCATGGGATTACGCGTTACTCGATGGCAAGACCGAGCGTCTCGCCGATCTCTGCGCGCAGGCGGGTTGCACTGAATACATCTCTGGGCCGGCGGCTAAGAATTATGTGGATGAAAAGGTCTTTATGGATATGGGCATCAAACTCACTTGGTTCGACTACGCCGGCTATTCGGAGTACCCTCAACTTTGGGGTGAATTTTCTCATGGCGTTACAATCCTCGATCTTCTGTTCAATTGTGGCAAGGATTTCCCCCGTTATATGAGGTATGTCGGATGAAGCTCTCCATTGTCGCAACGCTTTACCAGTCTGCTCCTTACATCGTAGAGTTTCATCAACGGGCCAGTGCTGCAGCTAAGCAACTTGTAGGTGAAGATTATGAAATCATTTTTGTAAATGACGGATCGCCTGACAATAGTCTGGGAGTTGCCACAAAACTTATAGAAAATGACAGCCATGTTGTTGTGGTCGATCTTTCACGTAATTTTGGGCATCATAAAGCGATGATGTCTGGATTGGAACACGCATGTGGAGAATATGTATTCTTGATAGACAGTGATCTTGAAGAAAAACCAGAATGGCTTTTGAGTTTTTATGAACAATTAAAAAGAAAATGTTGTGATGTTGTATACGGCGTACAGGAGAAGCGAAAAGGTGGTTTAATTGAACGTTGGTTCGGACATTGGTTTTATAATTCTTTTAATACAATAGCCCAAATCGCATTACCCAGAAACTTAGTTACTGCAAGGTTAATGACACAGCGTTATGTTAAGGCACTATTGCTTCATGATGAGCGTGAATTATGTTTCAGCTGTCTGTGCGTAACTACCGGATTTAATCAGGAGTCACAAGTTATCCGGAAGAGTGATACCAGTCGAACTACGTATACTGTGTACCATAAGATATCTAACCTTGTGAATGCTATTACATCATTTAGTAGCGCACCACTTGTGGCTATTTTTTATGTAGGGCTAGTAATCTTCTTATTGGCGGGAGCGTTTGTTGTCTATCTTATTGTTAACTTGGTGTTCTTTTCCCAGCCACTTAGCGGATGGACTTCTGTAATAGCATCTATTTGGTTAATAGGGGGATTAATTACTCTTTTTATTGGAATTGTAGGTATTTACTTATCTAAGATATTCATAGAAACCAAACGACGTCCATATACGATAGTAAAAGAAGTCTATCAAACTAAAAATTAGTTGATTTAATAATTAAAAAATAATCTTGAGCGTAATATGGACCTAGTTGACCCTGATAAGATTCCATCCTACGGTATTTTAAAAAGGAATGCTGCTACTACAATCGTTGAGAATGCAGTCGAGGAGGTTCGTAATCTGGGATTTTCCATTGCCCACTCTGGGTTTTCTGATAAAAAACTAAAGAAAGTTTCTAAAAAATTTGATTTACTGCAGTCGTCATATACTAAAAAGTTTGGTATAAAACGTCTAAAAGAAGTTGATGAGATCAATACAATTCGTCTGCCACTTGCTATTGATAAATATTTTCTAAATCTTGCAACTAATCCAATAGTAATAGCTCTTCTTAAAGAACTCATTGTCGGGAAATTTATTCTGAATCAACAAAATGGCATAATTAATCCTCCTGGTCAGAAATATAATCAAGGTGCGTGGCATCGTGATCTTCCGTATCAGCATTTTTTAACATCTACACCATTAGCTATAGGGGCACTATTTTGTGTGGATGATTTTTATCCAGATAATGGATCGACTTATGTGCTGCCAGCAAGTCACAAACATGAGGTATTTCCGTCGAGTACATATATTTTAAGAAATGGAGTTCAGTTGTCAGCACCAGCCGGTTCTTTCATAATTATTGACAGTATGGCATTTCACCGTGGAGGAAATAATTTGACAGCACAAAACAGGCGTGCGGTAAATCATGTTTATTCAATTCCATTAATTAAGCAACAGATTGATATACCATCAATACTTGATGGGTCGGGACTTGATGACAATTTTAAAGAACTATTGGGCTTTAAATATAAGTTACCTAAATCAATAGATGCTTTTTTAGACTCACGAAAAATATAATGTCAACTTTTACTTCAAAATAAACATAAAGAGTTAAATATATTTCATATCTTCAGGTTTTAACGTAAAACCATTTTATTATATAGATGTGGATAATTATAAAAAACTCTTAATCCTCCAAATATTTTAGAATTAATAATTTAGAGTGTAGTAATAGTAAGCTGAGTATTTTTAATACGTAGATAGAAATCAATTTTGTTTCGGAGACTTATGTATCCGATAGAATTATTTAGTCAGAAATCCTGTTCATAATGATAGTGAATTAGATAAATATATTCTATATCTTTTATAAGTTTAAGCGGTTTCCAAATTACAGCGCTGCTACGAAATTCTTAATGCATAATTAGGATTCAATGAATAGTAGGCTGTCTCCTTATTATGAGGCGAATTGTGATTATATGATCAAATAATTTTTGGTTTTTATTCTATTGCCTTATACTCTATTCCGACATTGATAAGCTACACAATTAGTTTTGTTGTGCTGATTCAGATATATTGATATTAGCAATATTGTTATTTTCTTAATATGGTTCTACTTAATAAATAGGGAGCTTTGTAAGCCCATTTTTTCGTAAGGAAGTAGCCGTGAAAAAAAAACTTGTTATTTTCGGATTAGGTGTTACTGCTGAGCTTGCACATTTCTATTTTAGTAAGTACTCAGAATATGAAGTTGTCGCATTTACCGTTGATGCTGCCTATCTTACTGATACAGTTTTCTGTGGTCTTCCAGTCATTGCCTTTGAGGAAGTTACTAAACAATATGCACCAGCCCAATATAAGCTTTTTATTGCGCTGGGTTACTCCGGACTCAACGCGGTTCGGAAAGAAAAATATTTGGAGGCTAAGGAAAAAGGTTACCAGTTGGCTAGTTTTGTTAGTTCTCACGCTACAGTTCTCAATGAAGGACGTATTGGTGAAAACTGCTTTATTTTTGAAGATAATACTATCCAGCCATTCGTCATCATTGGTAATGATGTAACACTTTGGAGTGGCAACCATATTGGCCATCACTCCATTATCAATGATCATTGCTTCATAGCTTCACATGTGGTTGTTTCGGGGGGGGGTTGAGATTGGTGAACAATGTTTTATTGGTGTGAACTCAACATTACGTGACTATATCAAGGTTGGTGAGAAATGTGTGATTGGGGCAGGCGCATTACTGCTTTCTGATGCAGAGGCTGGGGGAGTCTATGTTGGTGCTACGACAGAACGATCAAAAGTACCAAGCAAGAGATTAAGGAAGCTATGAAAAGAAAATGGCAAAAACTTGGGCAGATTTATTGTCCCTCAGTAGATAACCGACATCCAAAACTTTTAACTCATGCGGCAAACCCTGTACCTGTTCTAATTGAAGGAGATTTGTATCGAATTTTCTTCAGTGGTAGGGATTCAAATAACCGATCATCAGTAGGTGCTGTCGATATCGATACCGTCAAACAAAAAATTATTCGGGAATATAGCCAACCTTTTTTTGAGTGTGGGCTGGAAGGAAGCTTTTATGTGGATGGTATAAGTATAGGTAACTACTATGAGATCAATGGTATGCGATACATGCTTTTTATGGGTTGGCAGAGTCCCAAAGATGCTCACTGGAGAGGTGATATCGGCCGATTTGTTTTAAAGTCAGACTTAACCCTGGAGCTGGACAACGAGGCACCGTTAATGAGCTTTCACACAATTGATCCCATAAGCTTATCCTATCCTTGGGTACTAAAAAATAAAGAGAGTAACTATAGCATGTGGTATGGATCAACGATAACGTGGAATACTGGTAACGGGGAAATGCTACATGTTATTAACTATGCGTCATCAATCGATGGACACGTTTGGTGCCGAGAAGGACTAGCCATTCCCTATGAACTTGGAAGAGCTCAGGCATTTTCTAGGCCCACCGTGGTAGGTAACACAAAAACAGGCTATGAAATGTGGTTCTCCTACCGTAGTGGTAGTGGAGATAAATATCGCATTGGGTATGCTTTGAGTAAGGATGGGAAAGAGTGGGATTTGGCTTTAGAGGGAGCTGGTATTGATGTTTCTTCTAATGGATGGGATTCTGAGATGATCGAATATCCTTTTGTCTTTGATCATAAAGGAAAGCGATACATGCTATACAATGGCAACGGTTACGGTAAGACCGGATTTGGCTTGGCTGTCTTAACTCATGGATGACTCATCTCTTAGTGTTAAAAACAGGAAATCGGTTACACAGTTATTCCGTTATGCCTTTGTGGGAATTACAACCAACGCAGTTGGTTACATAATTTATTTGTTGGTTACCCATCTTGGCGCCACACCGAAAATTACAATGACTTTTTTATATGGAATAAGTGCTGTAGTTGGTTTTTTGGGGAATCGTAAATTTACATTTATGCATAAGGGAAGTTTAATAGGGGCAGGGGGGCGGTACATTATTACACATTGTTTTGGATACTTTATAAACCTTTCAATTCTCATCATCATGGTCGATAAATATGGGTATGCTCACCAATGGGTACAGGCAATCGCTATTTTGGTTGTGGCCGCCTTCCTTTTTTTAGCATTTAAGTATTTTGTTTTTAGGGAGAAAGATATTTCAAACACCGGGGGAAAATGAAACGCTGTCTAAGCTGTAATAAGAGCTACGCTTCTTCTGGTATTGATTGCCCCGCCTGTGGGTTTGAGCCTGTAGTTATAGGTGGTTTTCGCTCTTATGCCCCCAATCTTGCTCACAGTGGAGACGGATTTAAGTCTAGTTATTTTGCAGATTTGGTCTGCTTAGAAGAGACTAATTTCTGGTTTCAATCAAGAAATCAGTTAATTTTATGGGCGCTTGAGGAATATTGTGATAATTTCCAATCGCTTCTTGAAATCGGTTGTGGTACTGGTTACGTATTGTCTGGTATATCAAAAGTATTTCCATATTCAACACTACAAGGAAGTGAGATTTTCGTAGCAGGCCTTGATTTTGCTGCTACGAGGTTGCCTTCTGTAGACTTATTGCAGATGGATGCAAGGGATATTCCATTCCAGAAGGAGTTTGATGTGATTGGTGCATTTGATGTTTTAGAGCACATTGAGGAGGATGAATGTGTATTAGCTCAGGTGCATTCGGCACTAAAACCACACGGCTTCATGCTGCTTACTGTACCCCAACATGCTTGGTTGTGGAGTTCCGTTGATGAATATGCCTGTCATGTTTGTCGCTATGCTGCTTCGGATCTTCATCACAAAATAAAATCAGCTGGGTTTCAAATTGTAAGGAGCACATCGTTTGTAACTACCCTTCTTCCAGCCATGATAGCTTCCAGGTTTCTTCAAAAAAGAGTGTCTGATGAAAAATTTGACGCCACAGCAGAGCTAAAAATTTCGCCTTGGTTAAACTCATTGTTTTTTCAATTACTTCGTGCTGAACTCGCAATTATTAGAAGAGGATTCAGCTTTCCTATTGGTGGATCTAGATTGGTTGTCGCAAGAAAAATATAGTCACTATATTCTACTAGGCTATAATCTTGCTATCGTATTGTGTTTTAACTCGGATTACGCAACAAGCTATATTTTATACGTTACACTCGGGTAGAGTATGGTTAAACCCTCGAAGGCAAATGAAGTTGGTAAGAGGCTAAGGAATATCGAAAAAGATGAAAGAAATGCGTATTCCATTTAACTGGCCATACTTAACGGGTAATGAGCTAAATTATATTTCTAAGGCCCATTCCCATGGAATTCTAGCGGGAGATGGTCCGTTCACAAAGCTTTGCCACAGGTGGCTGGAGACCCGTACAAATTGTAGTAGGGCATTGTTAACCCACTCATGCACCGGGGCGCTTGAGATGGCGGTCCTGTTGCTGGATATCCAGCCTGGCGACGAAATCATCATGCCGTCGTATACCTTCGTCTCTACGGCCAATGCTTTTGTGCTGCGCGGCGGTGTGCCGGTGTTTGTCGATATCCGTGAAGACACGCTGAATATGGACGAAAGGCTTATTGAGTCGGCGATCACATCGCGCACTCGTGCGATCGTACCAGTGCACTATGCCGGCGTGGCGTGTGAGATGGATACCATCATGGAAATCGCCAAACGTCACAACCTGAGCATGGTTGAAGACGCCGCACAAGGGGTGATGGCCAGCTACAAGGGCCAAGCGCTAGGCAGCATCGGTGACTTGGGGCATATAGCTTCCACGAAACCAAAAATGTAATTTCTGGCGAAGGAGGGGCTTTGCTCGTCAATGATCCTTCCTTGGTATTACGGGCTGAAATTATTCGGGAAAAAGGTGCGGATCGCAGCCGCTTCTTCCGGGGCGAAGTGGATAAGTACACCTGGCAAGAGGTGGGCTCATCGTTCTTGCCGGGCGAGCTGATCGCGGCCTTCCTATGGGCTCAACTTGAGGAGGCGGATCGAATAACTAAAGATAGGCTGGCAAGCTGGCAGCGTTATCACGAGCTTCTTGAACCACTTGAAGACAAGGGTATCCTACGTAGGCCGATCGTACCTGAGGCTTGTCAACACAATGCTCATATGTACTACGTGTTGCTGGCACCAGAAATTGATAGGCAGAATGTATTGGGCGAGTTCAAGCGTAATGATATTTGGTCGGTGTTCCACTATGTGCCCCTGCATTCTTCTCCTGCTGGTATGCGATACGGTCGTGTTCATGGAACGATGGCGATGACTGACGCACAATCCGAACGTTTGGTGCGACTGCCATTGTGGGTCGGCTTGACGGATGAGCAACAAGGCAGAGTGGTGAATGTCTTGGACCATGCCATTTCTTGATTTTTCTGGATTGCAGAAATCGGTTTTCAAACGAACGGCTGCATCAGACTCAAGCCCAATGGCCACTCCAAACTAATCAGATCTACAGATTTGTACGTTGCAATGTTACATTGTTTAAAGGAACTTAAATAATTTTCTATATAATTTAACGAACCAAAATATCCAGAATTTCCAGAACCCAATTAGAATCATAGGTTTGTTATTTAACATCAAAATTTTATACTGCACTTTTTTCAAGAGCGGGATCTCCCAAGTTGGGCCATATAAATATTCACAACATGCGCTTGGCCTCGCTGGCATATTAATACTTTGATCAAAGTATTGTTTCTGTTGAATTGGGAAAATTATGTTTTTTGGAATATGCATATTATTATATTTTCTTTTCCATAAACCAGAAAAATTCCATCGTTGCCGGATAAAACTATCAACCTCATTAGTCTCATAAAAATAAAAGTCAACGAATGTTTTCTCCTCTCCAAACATTCTATATCCCTGCAGAAAGTATGGAGTATTATTTCGGCTTAAACCCCAGTTAAATGTTAACTCTGAGTCTTTAAGAATATTGATTAAACAATCTCTGTCATTAATATTTACGAAAAAATCTACATCATCATCATGACTAATAATATCGCCAACTCTTTCCAACCCAAGTAATGTGCCAAAAAAAACAAAGTAATCAATTTCTTTTAATTTGTCTGCAACATAAATTAAATTAGCCCTATTATTCTCCTTAGGAACTGATTTAATCATTGCTTCTTCCTAAATACCATTCTTGCAACATATGCGTCATCTTTACCATATTTCGCATAACCAGTTCCCTCAACAAAATAAATATTCTCAAACCCACTGTTTAAAAATTTTTTCTCAATTTTAATAGGATCAATGAATCTCCTAAAATGAGGCGCTGTCATTTTCTCTTTTTCTTCATCATAGATGGTTCTAAATTCAATACAAACAACTCCATCTGGCCCTAATGCATTCTCACAAAAATAAACAAAATTATCTTCTGATTCAAAATTTACTGCATGAAGAAAGAATCTTGAGTAAATAACACTATCATGAAGCTCATCTTTATAGTGAGCTATGAATTGCATTAATTCATTCTTATATCGAAAGTCAACTATTTTATATTTTAAATTTTTATATGTTTTAGCATCATACAAATCTTTAGATATGGCTGTTTTAGAGTAATCCAAACCAATTACAATTTTTCCATGTTGGGCAAAACAAATCGCGTCTCTTCCGTTGCCACATCCAATATCAAAATAATATTCTTTTTCGAAATATTCATTTAATACAAATATAGAAAATTGTGAAGGAATATTTTTTATGCTTGGTTTTTGAGCGCTTGAATAGTATTTCTCCCAATAGTCAACACTAGTGTTGGAATTTTTCATTTAAATTATTGTCCTTAATAAAATTAAATGGCATTTAGTTACTGGCTGGAAGTATGCTCTTTTATGTAAAATAAAATGCAAGTCAATGAAGAAAGAATTATTTATTAATTATTACCCACCTAACCTGACTAGACTATGTTTAATGTATACTTGCTGATAATTATCCATTTCATTTTATTCGGTATAAATAGATTTTCATTCTTCAGTAACATTATCTACTTTACGTCCTGAAAGATGTACTCCTATTCTCACGATATAATAGTTATTTTAGTATCACGCTGTGACCTGAACACAATATTGAAGAAAATTTCTAAATAATCTACAAACCAGACTATGCGTACTTTAATGACTTACTTCCTAGCTTTTCCTAGGAATAGCATACTTGTACTGATTGCTTTTTTAGCAGCAGGCATTGCTGAGGGGTTGAGTATAACTGCTCTTCTTCCTTTGTTGTCAATTGTTGTAGGTGACGCTACAGATTCCAATATAGGAAAATTAATCGTAGAGTCACTAAATACCATTGGTATTACTCCAACAATAGGTTCAATGTTATTAATTATTGTAGGCGGCATGGTTCTCAAGAGTTTGGTATTGTTGATTGCGAACAGACAGGTTGGCTATACTGTGGCACATGTAGCATCTGCGTTGCGTGTAGAGCTTATCGAAGCGCTACTTGCTAGTCGTTGGCAGTATTATTTGCGCCACCCTGTAGGCTCTCTAGCTAACTCAATTTCTTCAGAAGCATACCGCGCGGCTAATGGTTTCGAGCATGGGGCTTCCGTCCTTGCTCTTTCAGTACAAGTGCTCATTTATGTAATTGTTGCTATGCTTGTTTCATGGCAGGCTGCCCTATCTTCCTTTATTATAGGCATTGTTTTGATGTCGTCAATGTACAGTCTAGTACAAGCCACTAAAAAAGCAGGCTTAAAACAGACACATTACCTTCGCCAATTACTATCTTACCTGTCCGATATTCTGGGCTCAGTTAAATCATTAAAAGCTATGGCGCGAGACAATGTGGCAGATGCCATTTTACGTGATCAAACTAGACAGCTGGAAAAAGCTACTCGTCGTGAGGTTATGAGTAGAGAAGGCTTGAAAGCTTTACAAGAACCAATCTTCACTGCCTTGGTAGCAAGTGGTTTATATATCGTTCTGGTAATATGGGAACTTTCCCTTCCTGCGGTAACGATGATGGTCTTCCTACTCATTCGCATACTAACTTTGATGAACAGAATGCAGCGTCGCTACCAACTCCTTGCAGTTCAGGAAAGTGCTTATTGGGCGTTACAAAAGGCTATTAAGGAGGCGCGCTCTGCTGCTGAAATGAATGGAGGTACAGTGCAACCTACCCTTAAACAGGGCATTAGTTTGCATCATGTTAGTTTTGATTACGACATAAAATCTATATTTAGAGATTTGAATTTAGAAATACCCGTAAAATCTTTTACTACAATAACAGGACCATCTGGAATTGGTAAAAGCACATTGCTTGATCTTCTTTGTGGACTTGCAGAACCTAAATCAGGAGAGATATGTGTGGACGGGGTTCCTCTGCATGAAATTAATATTCGTGAATGGAGGCATATGATAGGTTATGTATCTCAGGAAACTATCCTGTTACATGACACTATTCTCAACAATGTCCTTGTAGGCACAACAGAGCTTTCTACTGTTGATGCTGAGCGAGCACTACACCAAGCTGGTGCATGGGAATTTGTCAGCGCCCTACCTGAAGGCCTATATACTGTTGTCGGAGAGCGTGGTGGACTCATATCAGGAGGGCAACGTCAACGTATAGCGATTGCAAGAGCACTAGCACATCAACCTCTTTTTCTGATACTAGATGAACCAACCAGCGCTTTAGATCCAGAAAGTGAACAGACAATTTGTAAAATACTACAGAGTTTGGCACAGAATCTTACTATAATTGCCGTATCCCACCAACCTGCTGTAGTTAATGCCGCAGACTACGTCTTTACCCTCTCAAAGGGAGAAGATGATCGATTAACAATAGATCGATGTACAGCAACTAAAAGTTAGAGCCTTTCTTAATAAAAATAGAAACGTTTAAACTACCAATAATATTAGGTTAGCAAGTATCCTGGGGACCTATGGGGGGAAACATCATCCAATATTATCGCTCGTCCCTTTTAACTTCTGTTGAGAAAGAATCCTCATAAATCAAAAATGTAACACTCATACGAACTTATTTATCTCTATTTATTTATACTTCCGGAATTTTTAATTTATTGCGTACACGTTATCCAGCTCGGATAAATATAAAATTAATATGGTTGTAATCTTTCATTTGTACTAAAAGATATGTAAATAAATTTGAAAGTGCGGGGTTGAGTTTACCTATAGGTGAGTTTCTAGTGGTAATTGAAAGCTTTCAATACTATCAACGCCCATAAGCATCTTCAAAGCGTACAATATCGTCTTCCCCTAAATATGAACCTGATTGTACTTCTATTATCTCGAGTAGTTCGGTACCTGGGTTCTCCAGACGATGGCGGGTACCAAGCGGAATAAAAGTAGACTCATTTACTGATACCAGATACCTGGAGTCTCCGCATGTCACTTGTGCGGTCCCGCTCACAACAATCCAGTGTTCGGCACGGTGGTGATGCATCTGCAGTGATAGTGAAGCGCCTGGGTTGACTGCAATACGTTTAACCTGAAAACGTTCACCAACATCTACACAGTCATACCAACCCCATGGCCGAAATATTTTGCGATGCAGTTGTCCTTCAGTACGCTTTTCTTGCTTTAGATTATCAACAATTTTCTTTACATCCTGAGTTTGGTCCTTGTGTGCTACCAGAATAGCATCAGGTGTTTCTACTACCACTACATCCTTTATTCCTACACAAGCTACCAGGCGGTTCTCTGACATAACTAACGAATTATGACAGTTATGTAATATCACATCGCCTTGCGATACGTTTCCCTTATTATCTTTTGGAAGTACTTGCCACAGTGACTCCCAGGCGCCAACATCAGACCAGCCCGCCGAGAGAGGAGTTACTAACCCAACTGGGAGTGAATCCATATCTGTACCAATATTTTCCATAACAGCATAGTCAATAGAGTCTGCCGGGCATTGTACAAATGCTGTTTTTTCCGGACGTAAAAACTCACCATCAATTGAATTCTGACTCCATGCAGTTTGACAGGCTTCGAGAATATCTGTCCGGCAGTGGCCAATAGCTGAAAGCCACACCGAAGCACGCAACATAAACAAGCCACTGTTCCATAAATAAGAGCCTGCATCCAGATAAGCTTGTGCCGTGTCAGAATCTGGTTTTTCGACAAAACGTTCAATGTGAAAGATTTCATTTTCTTCATATACTGCACCAGACTGTATATAGCCATAAGCTGTTTCAGGTGAGTCTGGAGTGATGCCAAAAGTAACTATTGCTCCATCTGCGGCTAGCTTTATACTTTTTTGGACCGCAATTTGAAAAGCTGCTATATCCATAATCATATGATCTGCGGGCATTACTAGTAGAATCGGATCATCACCATTTTGTATCGCAGCCAATGCAGCAAGCGTTAGAGCTGGCGCCGTATTACGACCTTCAGGTTCGAGTAGAATCGAGGCTTTCTTATTCATTACCCTCAGCTGCTCAGCTATTACGAAACGATATTCTTCATTACATAGCACCATTGTTGGTCCAAGCTCTACGCCAGCAAGTCCTTCCATTCTACGAACTGTGGCTTGCAACAGAGAGTCATCGTCATCTAGTAGTTGTAGAAGTTGCTTAGGATATTGTTCACGTGAGAGTGGCCAGAGGCGTGTACCGGATCCGCCACAGAGAACTACAGGGATCAATGAATGCATGGAGGTTCCTGATATGAGTAATACATTAATATTTATGTAACTAGTATTTGATCATTAATTGCATTTTATATAATTTCTATGTAAAACTAATTCTATCAACCATCTGTAAGTTTTTTTACAAGTATTTTTACAATTCGCTCTGCTGCTTTGCCATCCCACATATCTGGTCTGCAACCTTTTTTACCTTCGCCACGTAGGATTTTGTGTACCTCGTTTATAATCTGCGCCGGATCAGTGCCCACTAAGACATTAGAGCCCTCTTCTACTGTAATTGGCCGTTCTGTATTTTCACGGATAGTAATACATGGTACGTTCAAAGCAGTGGTTTCCTCCTGTAAACCTCCGCTATCAGTTAGTACTAAGGCAGCGTCTTTCCACAGGTCAAGGAAAGCCATATAAGCTTGTGGCCCGACTAATGTAATATCTGGCCCAAGATTTATATTAAATTTTTTCAAATTCTTCCGCGTACGTGGGTGTACTGGAAAGATCAGCGGTACCTTAGTTGCTATTTCTTTCAGCGCTTTACTGATACGTGTCATTATTTCGATATTATCTACATTGCTTGGTCTGTGTAGTGTAATTACACCGTATCGTTTGTTGTGCAGTACATGATTCAGTTTAAAGCTATTTGTTTCATAACATGAGGTATCGGTATCGGCTAGTTTCTTTGCCTGGTATAGTAAGTTATCAACCATTACATGTCCGACGTAATAAATTTCTGAATCCGATTTTCCTTCACGCCTTAAGTGCGCAGCTCCACTTGGTTCAGTTACAAAGAACCAGTCAGAAATACTATCAGTGACTAAGCGGTTTATCTCTTCTGGCATAGTAGTGTCACCACTACGTAGTCCTGCTTCAACATGAGCTACCGGGATGTTCAGTTTTTTTGACACAATTGAGCAGGCTAATGTTGAATTTACATCACCAACTACTAAGACAGCATCAGGCCTATTTGTCTGACAGAGTTCTTCAAAGGCCACCATAATTTTACTTGTCTGCTGAGAATGGCTGCCTCCTCCAGCTGACATAAATATATCTGGCTCGGGGATACCCAGTTCCTCAAAAAAAACATCATTCATTTCCCGGTCATAGTGCTGACCTGTATGAACGATTTTGAATGCTAATTGCCCATGTGCCTGAATGGCGCGTACGATAGGAGCAATTTTCATAAAATTAGGGCGAGCCCCGGCAACTAAATATATACTTTTCATATATAAAACATATCCTCTGTTAGGATAGACGCTTGCGGATATCTGTTTTTTAAAGAAATGGTATCAGTCACAGATATAAATTGGGTAAAAGTCTAGTGATAATATAGACGTGATTCCTCTATTAGAAAGTAACGTCTTTTTGTCCTAAAACTTGAGAAATCCAATAGATTTCAACGATATCACGAATAATTCTAAGTGAATATCTCTCAACTAAAGTGATACGGACGATAAAAATTTATGAAACTTATTTGATAGCCATATTAGCATGGCATAATCTAAGATACTTTGGAGTATCATTGTCAATTTCAGAAAATTAAGAAACTAAATAATGTCAACCAGATAGTTAGTTATGCAAACATTTGAGTAAAAAATTATGGGTTAAGTATACTTAGTTTGAGTTTGTTGCTTAATTAGGCTGCATTTTATTTTCTATCCTAGAAGACTACAAACTTGTTAATAGGTACGTTGACCCATCAGCTTCCTGGGCGTATATTAAAATATGAAGGGACTAAACTTTATCCTTTTAATCATGCTCTAGTTGTTTCCCGAAAATACCAGTTAAATAATCTGTGAGAATATGATGCAGACCGAGTCTCTCCGGCGCTTCGTAACAAATAAACGCTTAAGAATCAGTCTCAGCGTTTTAGTAATATTTATTGTACTCTTTGGACTGCTTGGCTATTTCTGGCTTCCTGGTTATGCCAAGACCAAGCTTGAAACCGAATTGTCAGGAATTGTTCATCGGCCTGTATCGGTTCAGTCTATAGACATTCAACCTTTCTCACTAGAGCTAATTGTTCGTGGTTTTCGGATTGGAAGAAAAGTAGAGAATGAGGGCGTTGATAATGTTTTATTTTCTGTTGGCGAGTTGTATGTAAATGTCAGTACCGCATCTATTGCTCATCGTGCGCCTGTAGTTAGCTCCGTAACAATTAAAGAACCAATGTTGTATTTAGTTCGTGAAGGAGAAAACCGATTTAATATTTCCGATTTAGTTGAAGAGTTCTCGGAGAAGCCAGAAGACGACAGCGACAAAAAAGATGATAGTAAGGCAATGTTCTCGATTAGTAATATTGTTATTGAAAGTGGCCATTTTGAGTTTGTTGATCATTTTAAAAATAGTCATCAAAAAATTTCTGAAATTAATCTTGGCATTCCATTTATTTCTAATTTTGAGAATGATCTGAAAACCTGGATCGAGCCATACTTTAATGCAAAGGTAAATGGATCTTCTTTTGTTCTCAGCGGTAAAGTACGGCCTTTTTCAGGAAAGCGGGAAGCAACTCTTGATCTTAAACTCAATAATATTGATTTGATGCAAATAGATGAGTATTCGCCGATCCCACTAGGCATAAGTTTACTATCAGGATATTTCGATAGTGACTTACAGTTAACCTATACACAGGAGGCTGATCAAACAACCAAAATGGTTATGTCTGGCAATACTTCGCTACGTGAATTTGAGCTTGAAAATAAAGCAACAGAAAAACCATATAATGTTAAGTTTGACCAGCTTGATGTCATGCTAACTGATATTGATCTTAGTGGGCAGAAACCAGCTCAAATTGCATTGGAACTAGCGGGGGCATCGTTAGTACATCCGGAAAAGACAGAACCAATATTAAGTCTTCCAAAACTCGGTATAAATAAGATTGTAATTGACCCTTCACAGAAAAACGTTGTGCTTGGTATGGTGAAACTTGATCAGTTCAAGGCATCAATACGCCGTGAAGAAGATGGGCAGCTTAATCTGACTCAGCATTTCACACCACTTTCTGTCGAAAAAGAACCGGTACAAGAGGAAACCGGGCAAGAGGAGGTGACTGAGCAAGAGGAGGCTGAGACCAATTCGGAGGGGACCGGCAAACCTTGGGAAGCAAAAATTGAAAGCTTACAAATAGCAGATGCAGCATTACATTTTGAAGATCTTACGCTTACAAAAGTGGCCCCAATGGTGGTCGATCCTCTCAATTTAAACATTAATAACATTGATCTTAGTGGCGTTGATCCTTTGAATTTAGCACTACAGGCTACGATGAATAAGCGTGGCAGTCTTGAAACAAATGGTTCTCTGGCTTGGTCGCCATTGGTTTTTGATTTTGTCATTGATGCAAAAGATATTGATCTTGTTTCATTACAGGGCTGGGCCAGTGATCACTTGAACGCATTGCTCACTCGTGGTGAAGCGTCTTTCGAGGGTGAGGTAAAAGCTGATGGGGAACCTTTAAAGATAACATTGAGTGGCAAAAGCCGATTCTCTAATTTTAATATTTTTGATAAAGCAAGTGCAGCAGATTTACTCCGCTGGCGAAAATTTGATATTAGCGGCATTAAATTTGCAAATGAACCCTTTCGTATAGATATTGCTTCAGTTGCGATTGCTGATTTTTTTGCAAATGTGAGATTGTCTCCGGATGGTGAGATTAATCTCAAGAACATTGTCCGGCAGGAGGATGGCGCAGAAGAGAAAGTAACATCCGCTAGATCTGTAACTGAAACCCCGGTTCAGGTAAAACCGAAAGCTGACAAGGCTACTCCAGTATATATTGGTAAGGTAGTATTACAGGGCGGCAATATCGATTTTAATGATCAATTTATTAAACCCAATTATCGTGCAAATTTAACCGACATTGCTGGTCAAGTTGGCCCGTTGAAGCCTGGCAAGCCCGGGACAGTCAAAATTAGCGGTGCAGTAGATAAATCTGCACCGCTTGAAATTACAGGAGAATTAGATCCGTTTGGTAGTGAGCTCTTCCTTGATATTGCGGCAAAAGCAACCGGAATTGACTTGCCAACATTTAGTCCATATTCGGGAAAATATGTAGGCTATATTATAGAGAAAGGTAAATTGTCAGTTGATATTCACTATCACATCAAAGAGGGTGAATTAAAAGCAGAGAATAATATATTTCTTGATCAGTTTACTCTGGGTGAGAAGATTGAGAGCCCGGATGCTCTGGATATTCCTCTAACTCTTGCTATAGCGTTACTAAAGAACCAGCGGGGTGAGATTGATCTCAATTTACCGATTAACGGTTCACTTAATGATCCGGAATTTAGTTTGGGTGGGATAATTGTTCAGGTTTTTGTTAATTTACTTACTAAGGCGGTTACATCTCCGTTTGCATTGCTCGGTTCTCTTGCCGGTGAGGGGGAAGAGCTGTCAGAGATAGATTTCTTGCCTGGCTACGGACGAGTGGAGCCTGAGGCTGAGAAGCGTTTGCAGGCATTATCTAAAGCATTGGCTGATCGTCCTGCACTAAAATTAGATATTACAGGATACGCAGATCCGAAAAACGACCCGGATGGTCTTAAACGAGCGATGCTTGACCGCAAAGTCAAGGCTCAGAAATTATCAGAAGGAGCAGAGAAGGGTGAGTCTGGAGGTTCTCTGCAAGATGTTAGTATAGAGCCAGAAGAATATGAAGAATTTCTTGAGCTTGCTTACGAAGAGGAGAAATTTGATAAACCAAAAAATGCAATTGGCCTTACAAAATCTTTACCAGTTCCTGAAATGGAACAATTAATGCTAGCAAATATTAATGCTGGTGATGATGAGTTGCGTCAGCTTGCCGGGCAGCGTGGTAAAGCTGCACGTGATTGGTTAGTTGAAAAAGGAGGTATTTCTAGTGACCGGGTATTTGTTTCAGAACCTGAAATTGAATCTGAGGTTGATGGAAAGAAGCTTGGTAGTAAAGCAAAATTCACCATAAAATAATAGATTCTGGCCATATAACCGGTACATATATTCCATACTTTGTTGTGATTATAGTCACTTGGACAATTTGACACGTTAGTTATTCCAAGCCTTATAACAAAGGTTTAAGTATAGGTTCCAGCTTGTCTCGTGCAATGCGGCCAACATGGGTGCTGGCGATCTCTCCGTTACGATTGAATATGACAGTAAATGGCAATACTGCGTAGCGATTACCAGCTGCTTCTGCAAGTTCCATAGCTTCAATTCCCCCTAAAAGAACGGGATAATTGACACCTATTTCCTTACTATATTGTTGAACTTTACTTTTTTGATCCAGTGCTATACCAATAAAGAGTAATCCTTGATCACGTAACTCATCTTGAAGTTCAATAAATTCTGGCATTTCTCTTCTACAAGGTTCACACCATGTTGCCCAGAAATTTACTACCAGAACTTTCCCCTTCCACTGTGAAACAGACTGATTTTTTCCTTGAAGGTCGGGTAGGGTAGTCGCCAGGATTAAGTTTGCACCATCATTTGTTACAGGTGCATTTTGAGCCATATGTTTTGGAGTGCCGCTGGTTTTTGTATTTTGTAGTAAGAAGCCGGCAAATATAGCAAGTGCCGCCACACCTATATATAACAATGTTCTCCCAAGTGTAGTCATTTAGATTAGTACAGCATTCAGAATAGCGAGAAAGTCTTCCTTGTTTTGATAGCCAATGGTTCTGGCGTCATAAATTTCACGACCATGGCGGTCAAAAAACAGAATACCAGGAGGTCCGAATAGTTTGAAATACTTGAGTAGAGCCTCATCATCAATTGTACCTTCAGTGACATCAACTTGTAGTAACACTACATCTCTAAGCCTATTCTTTACTTCTACATCAGTAAATGTGAACCGCTCCATTTCCTTGCATGAAATGCACCAGTCAGCATAAAAATCTAACATTACATATTTATTTTGTGATGCAACAATACGTTTATTAAGTTCCGCCAAAGAACTTACCCGTTGGAATGGGAGGTGCTGAGATTCAATGATATTTGTTTTATTAGTATTATTTTCATTGATACCAGCTAAATTTATTTTAGCTAAAGGTTGCAGAATATCACGGCTACCAGACAGAACGCCTGCTAACAAGGCAATACCAAACAGTAAAGCAATGATACCAATTCCTTTTAAAAATTTACGAAGTCCGGAAGATCTCGTGGGCAAAGAATCAATAGCATGTAGGTAAATGGCAGATATTATAAGAAGAGCAGCCCACATCAACATATGGATAGCTGCTGGAACTACCGGTGATATCAACCAGATCGCTACACCTAGAAGCAGAACACCAAAAAAACGTTTAACTGATTCCATCCAGGGTCCTGCTTTTGGTAAGAATGCACCAGCAGATGCGCCCAGAAGTAAAAGTGGAACACCCATACCTAGTGCCATGGCGAATAGAGCAGAGGCACCTAGAACCACATCTCGGGTTTGGCTGATATACAGTAGTGCCCCTGCTAACGGTGCAGCCACACAGGGCCCGATAATAAGTGCGGACAGTGCACCCATTCCAAATACACTTGTTAAATGTCCACCTTTTAAATGTCCTGCCTCTTCAGAGAGTTTGCTTTGTAGTGAGCTTGGTAACTGCAGCTCATAGAATCCAAACATGGACAGAGACAAAGTAACAAATACAAGTGCAAAGCCTCCTAGCACCCAGGCATTCTGCAGAGCAGCTGATAGCATTGCACCAGAGAGTCCGGCGGCTACTCCTGCAGCAGAATAAGTGAGAGACATCCCCATAACATAGGCCAGTGCCAGGATAAATCCATGGCTTTTAGTAAGATGTTTTCCTCTGTTTACAATTATTCCCGACAAAATTGGAAACATGGGGAATACGCAGGGTGTAAAGGAAAGCAAAAGGCCAATTCCAAAGAAACTTGTAAGGATTAACCAGAAATTACCGCCCTCAAACATCTTGTTAATTTTTATTGATTCAGACTCAACAGAGCGCCGGTTGTCTGAGAGCCGGAATAATTCTGATGTAGGGTCTGCTTGTTTTGTCCTTATAAAATCAGTTGCTGCAGTTGCATCATTACTTACTGAATCTGCTATCACCCCAACCGCAGCTTTTGCAACCGGAAGAGTTAATTTGATTACTTTATCTATAGGTGCATAGCACACACCTATTGGTTCGTTACATCCTTGATAGGTGGCTGCAAGGGTAAGTTGGTTTGACGCTGATATCTCACGTTTCAAAGAAATTACAGCTTGGAATGGCTTATAATATACCTCCGTTTTACCAAAGGTCGGATCATTCTTCATTTTCCCCTGTGGCAGAGAAATTTTTTCTATTAATGTTCCTGTACTTTCTGGTTTAAAAGCAATTTTATCCTTATATAGGTAATAGTTTTTTGTCGGTTCAAATTCAGCAATCAAAGTATCCGCATTACGTACCTTAACTGTGAGTTTAAAAGCCTGATCAGGCGGCAGTAGTTCGTGTTCATTTTGTGTAAAGTTGGCACCAAGTTGTTTTAATTCAGATAATATACCTGATGACTTTTCCTTTTCAGCAAAAGAGTTGATACTTGTTACGCAAAATAACAATAAGAAAAATCTAATCAAGTGCATAGGAAGCCGGCATATTTAATTTTTGTTTGATGTCAGTGTTTCATCTGAAATCCACCGCAAATATGCAGGTAGACCATCGCTTATTGGGACAGCAATAATTTCAGGTAGTTCGTCTGAATGCATTGCTTTTATTGTTTTTTCTACTTCAGCGTAGTGTTGTGCTAAAGTTTTGATAAATATTGGTAGTTCACTAGTAGTTTCGATTTTATCTTGCCATCGATAGAATGAAGTACATTCAGCCTGTACATTAACGCAAGCAGCTAGCTTTTTACTAATTAATTTTTCAGCTAGTTTCAAGGCAGTTGTTTTGTCTGGTAGATTAGTTATAACAAGTATGGGGTTCATAGAAATCATTTAAACCTGCTAATTTGGCAGAAGAATTTTACCTGCTTTCTGGATTGGCTGCTTTATCTGCAGAAATACCTTTGGCTACGGTGGGGTAACGAAGATTTATATGCAGCTCATTTTTTATACGTATATTCATTAGCCGCTTTGATTCCTTCATAAATGACAACATACTATTCGAAATATGCTTATAGGCATTGACACGAGCAATACGAGGCGGGCGTGGTATATCAAAGAAATCAGCAATCAGGTCGAAATATTCACCCATCTTTAAGTTTGAGTCATCGCAAGCATTGTAAACCCTTCCTGGTTTTGCGTAGCGTAATGCTGCAAAGATAATATGTACAAGATCATCAGCATGGATACTGTTAGTATAACAATCGTCTTCCGGAAGCAGCACCGGGGCACCTTCATGTAAGCGTTTCAATGGCAAACGCTCGGCAGCATAAATCCCTGGTACACGTAGAATTGATACGCTTACATAATTTCGTAAGCCCCAATTACGTACCTGTTTTTCTGCATCGGCTCGACGTATTGAGCGATCTATACGTGGTTTGATTGGGCATGTCTCGTCTGTTAAGGCACCATTGCAATCACCGTATACACCGCTGGTACTGATGTAGATTAACCGTTGTGGTAAAATTATCTTATTTGCAGCTGGTCGTTTTGTCAGTGATGCCAATAGATTGGCGGTACGTATATCTCGTTTTCCATGATTGGGTGGTGGTGCTAAATGTAATACAGCATGAGCTATTCCTGCGAGTTTATTAAGGGTCTTAGGGCAGTCGAGATCACCAAATACGGGAGTAATTCCATGTTGGCGAAGCCGGGGGGCGTTTTCCAAATGGTGACATAGGCCTATTAGCCGGTAGTGAGTACGTAACAACGGAGCAGAGCGTAAAGCAATATCACCGCATCCGATAAGTAAAAGTGTTTGTTTCATAGTAACTTATATTTTTTCCGTTAGTTTTTTGTTGACCTGTCAATAATCCGATGTCTTATCGAATCACTATTAATCCCAGTGGCCACGTTTTCAATGCAGAAACCGGAGAAACTGTTCTTCAAGCTGCATTACGAGAGGGTTTTCCACTTCCATATGGTTGTCGTAATGGTGCTTGTGGTACTTGCAAAGGCAAAATCATACAGGGAAAGGTAGATTTTGGCAGGCATAATGATAATACGCTAACTGAAGTAGAGAAACAGACAGGTATAGCACTGTTTTGTTGTGCCTTACCATTATCTGAATTAGTGATTGAGTGTCGCGAAATCGGCGCGGTTAAAGATATAAAAGTTAGGAAGCTTCCATGTCGAGTACAAAAAATGGAGCGGGTAGCATCCGATGTCATGATCATTTCTCTAAAGCTACCAACAAATGAGCGATTGCAGTTTCTTGCGGGGCAATATATCGACATTCTGATGAAAGACGGTAAACGTAGAAGTTTTTCCTTGGCGAATGCTCCGCATGACGATGAATTGTTACAACTTCATGTACGTAATTATCCGGGCGGCGTTTTTGCCGAACATACATTCTCAGGTATGAAGGAAAAAGATATTCTGCATTTCGAGGGGCCACTTGGGACATTCTTTCTACGTGAGGATTCAGACAAACCGATTATATTTGTTGCAAGTGGCACTGGTTTCGCGCCGGTTAAAAGTATTCTTGAGCATGTTTTTCATATTGCCGAGACACGTGGAAACGATCGGCATATGGTTCTCTACTGGGGTGTCCGCACTAAAGCCGATCTGTATTTAGCTGATCTGGCTGGAAGCTGGCAACAAAAACATGACAATATTTGTTTTATTCCGGTTTTATCGGAAGCGTTACAGACAGATGGCTGGCATGGAAGAACCGGGTTAGTGCATCAGGCTGTATTAGAAGATTTTGATAGTCTTTCCGGATATCAAGTATATGCTTGTGGATCGCCAGTAATGGTCGGAGCAGCCCGCAAAGATTTTATCAGTCGTCGTAACTTGCCGGAAGGTGAGTTTTTTTCAGATGCATTTACTGCTTCTCCGGCTAGTACAAAATTATAAGATCGATGTCTTTTCTCTTATATGAGATCGTAAGCTGGATGACCGCAATCTTTTAATGAAATCAGTCCTTATTGATCAAAAGCTTAGCAGGAGTAGTATCAAGAATTTTACCTGATAATTTTCCTGACTCCGGATTTTGGGATGCTTTAAGCCCTTTAGTATAATGATCTTTGGCTATCTCAGGTTTGCCAATTTTTTCATTTAGTAGAGCTAACATGAGATGAGCTTCGTAACTGGATTTTATCGCAATACTTGCTTCCAAATAGTTCTGTGCTTTACCCCATAGCTCACATCTTATGCAAAGCTTTCCCAGAGTAAGTAATAAATTAAAATCATTCGGATAGAACTTCAACCACCATGTTTCTGCATATTCAATCTGTCTTGTTACATTACCCTTCATGCAATCGGCATAGATACTGACCAATTCAGAGTTCCAATGTTTATTTAAGCTTTTTTCAATGATTTGATGAGTTGTTGTACAGTCGCCTAACGAAATGTGTGCCTGTGCTCCAAAATAAGCAATCGTATTATTTTCCTTTTCCACTGAAGGCATATTCCTCCAGTATCTCTGAAGCGATTGTTTATTCCATGCAATATTCTTAAAGTTTTCCAGATGGGCGCGATGTCGTAATTCCTCAGCCAATGTTTTATTCAAAGAATTATGTTTCGTCAGCTGGTCAACCAGATCTAATACTTTTTCCCAATTATTGGCTTGCTGTTGTGCTTTTAGTTCTAACCGGAGTATTGCGTTTTGCTGATTTTTCTCCACGGTATCCAAGGTGTGTAAAATCTTTAGTGCTTCTTCATAATGGTTCTCATCCAGTAACAGCTCAGCTTTTGTAATAACACGTAAAGCCTTTTCATCGGGAGCTTTGTTTTCTAATACGTTAATAAATTCATCACGTTGAGAATATTTACCCAGCTCGTGGGCAGAACGCGCTGCAATGGCAGCATTAATTGCAATAAATTCAGAAGATTCTTTAAATTTCAGTGCTTTGTTAGCAGTCTTTTCAGCCTTGGTATAACGTCCTTCCAAGAACTCTTTCATCCCATTAAGTAAGGCTACGTGTGCCGCTTCATGACTTTTTCGTATTCGGAATTCACGTACCTTTGTTGGTAATCGCAAAGTAGCGATTATAAGTCTTACTATAAAATAGCAAATAAAAAATAATGCAATTAATAACACCAATAGTATATTGAGTGAAAGTTCAATACGGTATTCTTGTGCTACCAGTAACACAAATCCGCTATTATATTTAGCTGCAAACGCGATTACTCCTGCAGCTACAATTAATGTCAGTAGCCAGAAAACAAGTTTCATCTATTTCCCCCTCCTGCTTCCTCTTCTATTATCGCTTCTACATCCACTCTTTCTCTTGTTTCTGCTTCCATTACTGCTTCTCCTCCCACTTCCTCTTCTAATTTAGCTTCTTTTTCTGTATTCTTTACCACTTCTGCTTCCTCCTTGGCCTTAGCTTCTGCTTCCTTAGCCTTAGCCTCTGCTTCCTTAGCCTTAGCCTCTGCTTCTGCTTTTTCTGCCAGGAGAAGCGCATTTTCCTCGTCTTCAGCTTGTTTTTGTTCGGCTATTTTAGAGTTGATTGATGAATTTACTGTTTCCTTTTTGGTGGCAAGACGGTACTCACGTACCGCATCATAGCTTGTTGAGATATTAGGTAAATCAATGGCAATTTCGTTACTATGTAATTGGCTTAAAGTTTCTAGCATACTGATGCCGAGCTTAGATTTATTATTGAAATGTTTATTGATCCATTCAATAGAAGTTTTAAGATAAGCTTTAAAGTTTATGGCATTACGAGCAAGCAGAGCGTTATGTGCTGCCAATAGACGTAATTTCAGGTTCTCACGAAGAAAATATGAATGTGATGGCGGCGGTATATCTTGCTTACCTACATGTTCAATGCGCACTAATTTTTTAATATCGGTCCAAATCTCCAGCAAGAAGTCTTGTAGCATTCCTAGCATTCCTCCCGATGTCTGAGGTTTATGAGAAGCATCGTTAGTTTTTGGCGGGAGAGCCTCTTCCATTGCCAGTGGTAATTGATCTATTGTTTCAGCAAGGCTATCGATACTTAGGCCAATACCCACAGTATCTACTTTCGGTACAGCTTTTAGTAGATCCATGTCCTTTGCCAGAACACTTTGTAGATGAGATATTTGTGGGTGGTTAATGCGTTGCAATCTTACATCAGCCTCTTGCATTGCGACTATGGCAGATTTTACATTGTTTGCCAGTCGTAGCTGCTGATTTGCAATAAGTAACAGTTGCTCGACTTCTTCCATTATCGTTTCATTACGATTAGGGGCAAGGTCTTGGTAAAGTCCCTCCAGTATCTTTTGCTTACCTATAGATTCAGTTAAGTCAGCTTCAAGCAACTTAAATCTGGTATCTGTTTCCTCTCGTTTTTTTCTTACCTCGTCAGAAATATTACGTAATTCTTCAGATGAATCTACTTCTGCCAATCGTTTTTCAATCGATGAATCTACTTCTAGCAATCGGTTTTCAAATTTTTGTTGTAAGCCTTTAATTTTATTACTAGCCTCATACCACTGCCATGCTGCAACGGCAGCAGCAGCCATAACGGCACATAATAGAAAAATAATACCGTTACGCAGACTCTTTGATTTACCAGTAGCTTGTGGCTTATCAGCTACCTGTGATTTCTCAGCAATATCTGGTCGGATTTCTTTACTCATAGTTTATTTAAAGGAAGGTTAGTTCAGTTGTTACCAAAATATAATTTGAAAATTTTATTTTCAGAAACTTAAAATTGTCAGAGTACTTTTTATTGCACAAATCTCAGCACAATATGGTTTACTTTACATATTTATCAAGAAAAACATTCTTTATGTAGACGATTAATCATTTAAGCGCAGCTAGAATTTCATCTGCACCTTGCGCCTTTAAATCCTGTGCCAGGTGTATACCCATAGTTTTACCTGTTGCTGGTTTTCCGCTCAATTGTTTACTTAGCATCCGAGATCCGTCAGGACTGGCAACGAATCCGCGCAATAGTAACTTTTCCTCGATAATTTCTGCGAAGCCCCCAAGGGGTACCTGACAGCTCCCTCCCAGTTCTCGGCTCATGGCGCGTTCTGATTCCACACACTGCGCAGTTTTGATGTGGTGTAGTGGCTGCATGAGTTTTATTAAGTCAGTTCTTTCAGAAAGACATTCTACTCCAAGCGCCCCCTGCCCAACTGCCGGCAGACTTAGCTCAGGACTTAATGCTGTAGTAATACGATCAGCCAGACCCAGTCGCTTCAGTCCTGCTGCCGCCAAAATTATAGCCGCATATTGTCCTTCATCCAGTTTGCGCAACCGTGTCTGTACATTACCTCGTAACGGCTGTACTTGTAAATAAGGGAAGCGAGCGCGTAATTGGCTTTCACGTCGTAGGCTCGAAGTACCTATCACGCTGCCATCAGGTAGCGCGTCAAGGCTTATGTACTGATTCGAGACAAAGGCATCTCGTGGGTCTTCACGTTCAGCAATAGCAGCCAATACGAATCCTGAAGGCATGTTCATGGGTACGTCTTTCATTGAATGTACAGCAATATCCGCACGACCTTCTGCCATTGATTGCTCTAATTCCTTTATGAACAAACCCTTGCCACCAATTTTTGAGAGTGAAGTATTTAGTATTTGGTCACCGCGTGTAGTCATGCCAAGTATACTAATTTTACATTGTGGGTATAATTCTATCAGCCAACGCTTGATAAATTCTGCTTGCCATAGAGCGAGCGCACTTTCACGTGTAGCAATAACGATTTTTGTAGGAATGGACAGTGACATTTATACGATATTAAAAAAACTACTAAATTTGTTATAACTGTTTATTTTAACATGAGCGGCTTAAAATTGGATTGAGTTACATAAGTACTTCCGCAGTATTAGTGCTATGTTTAAAGAACTTAATATTGAGTCTAATAGTATTGGGAAATGGTAGACTTATAAGAATCACATCAATTCTTAAGACTAAACCAGACTTAGGGCGCAGAGAGCTGGTACAATTTCTACCACATTTTCTTCTAAGCTCTTAGATAATAATCAAGGAAAAATAAACTAATTTATAATGAAAAGAAAGTTGTTTCTGCCAATTCTGGCTACTACGGCAGTTTTAATTGCCGGCAATACTAATGCTGATTTGTCCCGGTTGTTTCCTCAGCCCCCATCAAATAGTAAGCTGGGTGAACTCACAGCAATCAATTATCCTCAGGTAGAGATAAGTGGTGAGACTTTGCAATTAGGTGCAGGCGGACAAATTCGTGGAACAAATAATCATATTATTCTTCCGGTGGTATTTACTGAATTTGGTCCGGTTTTATACTGGATTGGTCCCACAGGCGATGTGCAGCGTATCTGGTTGCTTACTTCCGAAGAGATGACTCAGGCAGAGGAAGAAGGGAAGTATACAACTCAATAAGAACAGATACTAATTTTTAAGAATATTCTGATTGAAGCATATCTATGAGTAAGAAACTCTACATAAAAACATTTGGTTGCCAGATGAACGAGTATGATTCTGCAAAAATTGTAGATTTACTCCATGCTACACAGGGTATGGAGCAGACTGATAGCCCTGACGACGCTGATATGATTCTTTTTAATACTTGTTCAGTAAGGGAAAAAGCACAGGAAAAGGTATTTCATGATTTGGGGCGTGTTAGAGCACTGAAAAAAACTAACCCTGATTTACTCATTGGTGTAGGAGGCTGTGTAGCTAGTCAAGAAGGAATAAATATAGTTAAGCGTGCACCTTATGTGGACGTAGTGTTTGGGCCACAAACTTTACACCGACTTCCACAGTTGATAGAAGCACGAAAAGTTAGCGGGAAACCCCAGGTAGATATCAGTTTTCCTGAAGTTGAAAAATTTGATTATTTGCCTGAATCGCTGATTCATCGTGATGGACGTGTGGGGGGTGTAAGTACATTTGTTTCCATTATGGAAGGTTGCAGTAAATATTGCAGTTTTTGTGTGGTGCCCTACACCCGTGGTGAAGAGGTCTCGCGTCCGTTACGTGAAGTTCTGGTGGAAATTGTGAGTCTAGCAGATCAGGGACTTAAAGAAGTTACTTTGCTGGGGCAGAACGTTAACGCCTACCGTGGGCTAATAGAAGGTGAGGCAGAAGAGGACGTAGCGGATTTAGCATTGTTACTCTCATATATAAATGAAATCCCCGGAATTGAGCGTATCCGCTACACGACTTCTCATCCCAGGGAATTTACAGAGCGTCTTATAGAATCTCATCAAAAACTACGTAAATTGGTCAGTCATGTACATTTACCGGTACAGTCCGGTTCTGATCGGATTTTAGCGGCAATGAAACGTGGTTACACGGTTCTTGAGTATAAATCCATTATCCGAAAACTTCGTTCTGTTCGCCCAGATATTTCTCTCACCTCTGATTTCATTATTGGCTTCCCCGGTGAAACCGAAGCTGATTTCAACGCAACTATGGAGTTGATTGAGGAGGTGGGTTTTGATGACTCTTTTAGCTTTATTTATAGCCAGCGCCCAGGGACTCCGGCTGTTGAACTACCTGATGACACTCCATACAAAATAAAACAAGAAAGGTTACAGCAAATTCAGGAAAAGATCAGATGTCAGGCAAAAGCTGCCAGTAAAAGCATGATAGGATCAATTCAACATATCTTGGTTGAAGGGATCTCCAAAAAGAATCCTAACGAACTTTGTGGACGTACCGATAATAATCGTATGGTCAATTTTGCTGGAGACCGTAATATAACCGGCCATTTTATAGACGTTAAAATAACCGCTGCTTTATCAAAATCATTACGTGGTGAAATTGTGTGGGGTACAGTTAGACCTTCATCTTCTGTAGAGCAGGGTTATTACTACAAGAATTAAGATTTTTAACTAGCCATTAAATTCCCTTGAGACCCAAGTCAGAAGAGATATCTTTTCCTCCAGATGATAACCAGCGCCTTGCCAATTTATGCGGGGTCTTGGATGAAAATCTTAAACAGATTGAGTCTACCCTTGATGTTTCTATCACTCGGCGCAGTGAGCATTTCAGCATACGAGGTAAAGTTATTCAAACTAGGCTTGCATCATGGGTGTTAAAAAGTTTTTACAGTCAGGCTAAAACTAGTCTTAGTATCGAACAAATTCAATTAGGTTTAATTGAAGTGATGAATCCACATCATCCGGCAAAGCAGAGTACTTCTGATTCTGTTGTCGGAGAAGAGGCGTCAGTATCGGCCCTTATTACTCGCCGCAGCGATTTGCGTGGCCGGACACCACGTCAGGTAGGGTACTTAAAGCAGATTCAGGATCACGATATTACTTTCGCTATTGGTCCTGCAGGTACAGGTAAGACCTATCTTGCTGTAGCTAGCGCGGTTGATGCGCTGGAGCGAGATGTAGTAGAACGCATAATACTAGTACGTCCAGCAGTTGAAGCAGGTGAGCGACTTGGCTTTCTTCCGGGTGACATGACACAAAAAGTGGATCCTTATTTGAGGCCGCTTTATGATGCATTATACGATTTGATGGGACTTGCTAAAACCAGCAAGCTATTTGAACGTGGCACAGTTGAAGCTGCTCCACTTGCTTTTATGCGAGGACGTACATTGAATAAATCATTTATTATTCTCGATGAAGCGCAAAATACCACGCCAGAGCAGATTAAAATGTTTCTTACCCGTATTGGATTCGGCTCTAAGGTTGTTGTGACGGGGGATATTACACAAATTGATTTAGCAAAAAACCAGAAAAGTGGCCTGGTAGAAGCTAAACGGATATTAGAAAAAGTGCGTGGTGTTGCTTTTACCAATTTTGAGGCAGGAGATGTAGTCAGGCATCCTTTGGTACAAAGAATTGTTAACGCCTACGAAAAATATGAAAAACAAGAGTAAATCTACTTGGGTTGCAGCAGAGCTAACAAGTAATAATATAAAACTAAAACTAACAGTACAGTATGCCGTCAATATTTTGTCACCTTTAAAGGAGATTCCAACACGTTTCCAGTTTCGTAAATGGTTCAAAGCTGGATTGAGGCAGGATGCGGAAATTACTATGCGTATCGTTGATGAGGTAGAGGGCGGCAGATACAATCGAGATTTCCGTGGCAAAGATTATGCTACCAACGTATTGACTTTTGTATATGGAGAAACACTGCCTTTATCTGGGGATATTGTGCTATGTGCTGCAGTAATAGAGAGAGAAGCAAATCAACAACATAAAGATTTGTTGGCACATTATGCACATCTTACGGTGCATAGTGCTCTTCATTTGCAGGGTTATCTGCACGAAAGCCACAAAAATGCGGCAATAATGGAGCAATTGGAAACAAAAATTATTACCAGCTTAGGATTTGATAACCCTTACCAAGAAGAATATTAGAATTCTAGCGATATAATTTCCATGTATAACATAGATAGCTAAGAGGAGTTCTGATTAAATTTTAATTTATGTGTCTTCTTGAAAGACTATCTATAAACCTTTTATTTGTGTTCAACTTGATAATTTAGTATGAATGATCCCTTACCTAAACCTAGCTGGCTTGAACGCTTAAGTACACTACTCTTACGTGAGCCGGAAGATCGTGAGCAGTTAATAGAGCTGTTGCATTCTGCTTTTGAGCGTGATTTGCTTGATTCTGATGCTCTGAGCATGATTGAAGGTGTTATGCAGGTTTCTGAAATGCAGGCGAGTGATATCATGGTGCCTCGTTCACAAATGGACGTAATCGACATCAGTGAAACACCAGATACATTCGTTCCGCTTATGGTAGAAACAGCACATTCACGTTTTCCGGTGACTGAAAACGGTAAGGACAATGTAATTGGAATTTTATTGGCAAAGGATTTGCTACGGTATTATGCAGGAGGAGAGGAATTTAACGCACGTGAAATATTACGTCCCGTGGTATTTATTCCTGAATCAAAACGACTAAATGTACTGTTGAAAGACTTTCGTAGTAACAGAAATCACATAGCAATTGTTGTAGACGAATATGGTGGTGTTGCAGGACTGGTGACTATCGAAGATGTATTGGAACAAATTGTTGGCGATATTGAAGATGAGTATGATTATGACGAGTCAGAGGACAACATTGTTCAAGAGCTGGACGGGCACTATCGAGTTAAAGCGATTACCGAGATAGCGGATTTTAATGAGTCCTTAGGGACAGAATTTAGTAATGATGACTATGATACGGTTGGTGGTCTTGTATTGAACAAATTTGGTAGATTACCCAAGAGTGGCGAATCAGTTGTCATTGGAGCCTTAAAATTTAGAGTGCTGCGAGCTGATAGTCGCAGGTTACATACGGTGTTAGTTGAGGAATGCAAATCCGAGGAGAGTAAGTGCGAGGATTGAGCAATGAAAAATCAAGAATAGAAACTCAAAACTCAAAACAGGGCGTTATACGCTATTTAATTACTACCTTTATACTCGGTGTACTAACAGTACTAGGATTTGCGCCATTTTATCTTTTTCCTGTTCCGGTTATCACAATTGCATGTTTACTTTATTTCTGGCGTAAGAGTACGTCGCCTTTACAAGCAGCTTTACTTGGGTTTTGTTTTGGTATGGGCATGTTTGGCGCAGGCGTTACCTGGATATATATTAGCTTGCACGAGTTTGGTGCAGTACCCATACCAATTGCGGTTTTTCTCCTGCTTATTCTTTGTGCCTACCTTTCTTTATATATAACAGTAACAGGTTGGGTGGTGAGGAAGCTTCATTTAGAGGCACCATTGGTATGGGTGCTATTTGTAGCCAGCTTGTGGACGTTATCTGAGTGGCTTCGTGGCGTGGTATCTTTTTTTGGGTTCCCATGGTTGACAGTAGGGTACTCGCAGGTCCCCTCTAGTCCTCTTGCAGGATACTCCGCGGTGACAGGAGTTTATGGCGTTTCATTGATACTTATTTTAAGTGCTGCGTTCATAAGTTTACTTTTTGAAAAGGAATTACGTTCTTGGCGGAATATTCTGTTTTTACCTGTAATTTGGATCATTGGCTTTAGTTTGCAGTTTATTAACTGGACTGAGCCGCAAGGTGATCCGGTATCTGTAAGTTTACTACAAGGAAATATTTCTCAGAAAATGAAGTGGAGGCCAGAGCATGCTATTCACACGATGGACACATATGCCAGGCTTGCACTTGCTAGCAATAGCCGCCTTATTATTGCACCAGAAATTTCTTTGCCACTTGCTCGTGATGAGGTGTCTGCCAATTACCTTGCGCAAATTTCTACTCATGCAAAACGAAATAATGGAGATATTCTTATTGGTATGATTGAGACAGAGGATAATTCAGGTGATTACTATAATTCTATGTTTAGTTTTGGCGTTTCTTCTGAACAGATATACCGTAAATCTCATTTATTGCCATTCGGTGAATTTATTCCATTGAAGCCTGTGTTTGGCTGGATTATAAATATGTTGAAAATTCCACTAACAGATTTCTCCCGTGGTGAACTTAATCAGAAACCTATGAGTCTTGCCGGGCAGAGAGTTGCAGTAAATATTTGTTACGAGGATGCGTTTGGTGAAGAACTAATCTATCAGTTGCCACAAGCGACATTGCTTGCTAACGTCAGTAATGATGCTTGGTTTGGGCGTTCTATTGGCCCGCATCAGCACCTGCAGATTTCACAAATGCGAGCGCTTGAAACGGGTCGCTATATGTTGCGTGCTACCAATACCGGTGTTAGCGCTATCATAAATGAACGTGGTGTAGCATTGCAGCAAGCTGATGTATTTACTGCGACTGCACTAAACGGCCTGGTACAGGGATACACTGGTGCAACCCCTTATGTCCGTTTTGGAAATAGTCTGGTATTGGGATTTGTCTGGTTGTCCTTATTCATTTGTTTGATGCAGATCTTTCGCAGCACAAGAAAAACCCTGTAAAATCTATTTTTTTAGATTATTGCAGATTCACTCAGGCGTTTTCATGCTTACATTCCAGGAGATTATCCTCACTTTGCAACGCTACTGGAGCAATCAGGGTTGTGTGTTGCTTCAGCCATATGATATGGAAATGGGGGCCGGCACTTTTCATCCGGCAACCTTCTTGCGTGCACTTGGACCCGAGCCTTGGAAAGCTGTTTATATCCAGCCTTCTCGTCGCCCCAAAGACGGTCGCTACGGAAACAATCCGAATCGTTTGCAGCATTACTATCAGTATCAGGTGGTAATAAAGCCTTCGCCAGATAATATTCAAGATTTGTATCTTGATTCATTGCGGGAATTAAAAATTGATCTTGCAGTTAACGATATCAGATTTGTTGAGGATGACTGGGAGTCTCCCACTCTTGGAGCCTGGGGTTTGGGCTGGGAAGTATGGTTTAACGGTATGGAAATAACACAGTTTACTTATTTTCAGCAAGTAGGCGGTATTGACTGTAAGCCAGTGCTGGGAGAAATCACCTATGGTTTGGAACGTCTTGCAATGAATCTTCAAGGCGTTGAAAATGTGTTCGACTTGACTTGGACTGATGGGGTTACTTATGGCGATGTGTATCATCAGAATGAAGTGGAGCAATCCAAATACAATTTTGAGCAAAGCAATATAAGCCTTCTTCTGGAACAGTTCATTATGTATGAATCTGAGGCAAAGCGCCTGATCGAATTGAGTCTCCCGCTGCCAAGTTACGAACAAGTATTGAAGTGTTCTCATACCTTTAATTTGCTAGATGCACGTGGAGCAATTTCGGTGACTGAACGTGCAGCTTATATTGGCAGGGTCAGGACTTTAGCTAGATTAGTCGCTAAGGCATATTACGATTCGCGCAAGGAACTTGGCTTTCCAATGCTTCCAAAATAGAACTGACAGACTTATATGCAAGACACATTACTTGTTGAAATTCTAACCGAAGAATTACCACCAAAATTATTGCAAAACCTGAGCAATAGTTTTTCTGAGGGTGTATTTAATGGCTTGGACCAGAACTGCTTATTAACTTCAGAAAGCAAATTGACAGCATATGTTACTCCGCGTCGTCTGGCTGTTTCTATAACTTCAGTATTGGATGCTCAGGCTGAAAGGCAGGTTGAGAGAAGAGGGCCAACAGTAACTGCCGCATATGATGATTCAGGTAAGGCCACTCCGGCACTACAAGGTTTTGCCCGTTCGTGTGGAGTCACGGTAGTTGACTTAAAACAGGAGCCTGATACTAAGGGGGTTCTTTGCTACATCTATAAATATAAACAACCTGGCCAGAGTCTCGGAAATATACTCATTAAAATTTTACAAGGCTTGTTGCCAAAGATTCCAGCTCCAAAAATGATGCGTTGGGGTGCTGGCAACGAACACTTTATTCGTCCGGTACACAATTTTATTATGTTACATGGAAGAAACGTACTATGTGAATCAGCAGAGCTACTTGGGTTGCAAAGTACTAAATCAGAGACTTTAGGGCATCGATTTTTAAGTAAGGGCCGTATTGAATTACCTCATGCCAGTGAGTATGAGAAGGTTTTGCTTGAGAGTGGATATGTCATGGTGAGCTTTGAGAAGCGTAAACAATTGATATTGGAAAAATTACATGAGTCTGGTAAGAAAGAAAATGGAAACATAATACAGGACGATGCATTGTTGAATGAAGTCACTGCCTTGGTTGAGTATCCTGAAGTTTATGTAGGGAAATTTAATCAGGCATTTCTTAATATACCGCAGGAATGCCTGATACTTTCAATGAAGCAACACCAAAAATACTTCCCATTACTTGATAATAAAGGTAACTTATTATCACGCTTCTTAATTGTTAGTAATATTAAAACCAACAAGTCGACCGCTATCATAAGTGGTAACGAGAGAGTTCTACAAGCACGGCTGGCAGATGCAAAATTTTTCTTTGACCAGGATCGGAAAAAAACATTAGTTTCTCGTGTAGAAGGCTTAAGCAGAGTTGTGTATCACAGTAAACTCGGTATGTTGAGTGATCGAGTTGAGCGTGTATCGAAAATTGCGCAGGCAATTGGTTTACAACTGGGAGGTAAAAAACTTGCCGCACAAGCGGGCGAAGTTGCGATGCTGGCTAAAACTGACTTGCTCACCGACATGGTAGGAGAATTTCCGGAGCTCCAGGGTATCATGGGGCGCTATTATGCAAAACATGACGGGATGAGTGATGAACTGGCTTTCGCAATTGAAGACCATTACAAACCACGATTTTCCGGTGATGACTTGCCACGTAATATGGTAGGCATCTGTGTTGCACTTGCAGATAAATTAGAAATTCTGGTTGGGATGTTTGGTGTCGGACATACTCCTTCTGGTGACAAGGATCCATTTGCATTACGCCGCCATGCATTTGGAATCGTCAGGATATTGGTACAAAAACGTCTTGATACTAATTTGTATGACTTGGTTCTTCTCGCACAAAAAAATATGCCAGAAGATATCAGGGATAACACTAGATGTGATCTTGTTCTAATTAATAACTTTTTATTAGATAGGGCGCGAAGATATTTTACCGATGAGGGAAATAATTATCATGCCATAGAATCGGTCATTAGCCCATTTGGAAGTATAACCCCTCTAGGTACACTTTCAGATATTATTCCCATGGCGACAAAATTTCTTTCAACAGAGGAAGGTCGTGTTCTTGCTAATGCGAACAAGCGTATTACAAATATCCTAAAAAAATCAGGCCAGGAAATTATTTGTACCAGTTACTCCTTGGAAAGTCTAAATATGCCAGATCCAAGTTTATTTGAAAGTGATGCTGAAGTTAATCTATGGGATGCTTTACAAAGGATAGGCAAAGAATCAGAAGTGCTTAAGTCTGAGAAACGTTTCTCAGAGGCACTAAACATCCTAGTAAAACTTGCTCCTCCGGTTAAAGATTTTTTTGAGCAGGTTATGGTAAATGTTAAAGACAAAAGGATACGGAATAATAGATTTCTACTATTACAATATGGGCGGGTTTATATGAATCAAGTAGCTGATTTAAGTTTAATGGTTTCCTGATATTTATGAAGCTGATTATCCTCGATCAGGATGGTGTGATAAATAACGACAGCAATATCATTACTAAGATATCTAGCGAATGGAGCCCCATTCCTGGAAGCTTGGAGGCTATTGCGTATCTAAATCAAATGGGATACCGAGTGGTGGTTGCCAGCAATCGGTCTTGTGATCGGAAGGTGATGGATATGTCAGCATTTAATGCCATCAATGATAAAATGTGCAAGGCTGTGAATCAGGCTGGAGGACGAATTGATGCAATATTTCTCAGTCCATATTCTAATATAGAAAAATATAGTTGTAGCAAGTCATTGATTATGATGTTTGAGGAAATTGCTCAACGTTTTAGTGCTGATCTAAAGAATGTGCCTACAGTTGGAGATGAGTTGCGTTATTTGCGGGCAGCATCATTCGTAGGTGCAATTCCAATAATGGTTCTTACCGGAAAAGGTAAAAAAACAAAAAACGCGAGGAGTCTTCCTAAAAATACAAGAATCTTTACTGATCTGGCTTCTGTTGTTGATACTCTGACCAAATGAAATTTGCCATTGCAGTCCTACGTTCAACATTCTATCTTTTATTACAAATCATAATTACACTACCTTACGCATTAGTTGTCCTTGCTTCATACCCGTTGGCTCCCCTTAATCGATATCGTGTAACTTCTGGATGGGCACATATAATGTTGTTCTTAACCCAGGTTATATGTGGGGTCCGTTATCGTGTATTGGGTACAGAGAATATTCCCAAAAAACCAAGTATTGTGTTATCAAAGCACCAGTCAGCGTGGGAGACACTTGCTTTTCAGCAGATCTTTCCACCACAGGTATGGGTACTTAAAAAAGAGTTGCTGCATATTCCATTTTTTGGCTGGGGGTTGGCAATGACAAATCCCATCGCGATAAATCGTAGTTTAGGGAGAACTGCGCTAAAACAAATTGTCCGGCAAGGGAAGGACAGGCTAAAGAAAGGACTTTGGGTGGTAATTTTTCCTGAAGGTACACGTATCGATCCAGGGAAAAAGGGGAAATACGGAATTGGTGGTGCATGGCTGGCAACAAATACCGGTGTTCCGGTAGTTCCGGTTGCACATAATGCCGGAGTACTTTGGGGGAAAAATTCTTTTATTAAATTTCCCGGTACTATAACAGTTAGTATAGGTGAACCGATAGATCCTGCAGGGATGGATGCGAGTGAGCTAAATATTAGAGTGGAAGAATGGATTGAGTTAGAAGTGGCCCGTATATGTGATAAGGATATTATCAAAGCCAAATGAAAAAAACCTTATTTCAGTCATCATGTATAGGTAGAAAGGCGCTTAAGAGAGAGGCGCGCTATATTATTCTGAATGATAAAGAGGTGTCGTATACTTTAAAGCGACGCAGGTGCAAAGCAATAAGTATGAAAATAGATTGCGATGGTCTGACGGTTAGTGCGCCCATGAGAGAGTCTTTGAGTTGGATTGAATCTGTGTTACAGGAAAAAGCCAATTGGGTTTTAAAAAAACTTAATGAATGGAAGAATAAAGAATCAACCAGTCTGGTATGGGAGGAGGCGGCAGTTTTCCCACTACTCGGAGAGCCATGGAGGCTTGAGATAAAGTCTACCGGAGTGATGAAAATGATTCCAGTAAAAATAAAAACATTGGTAGAAAAGAACCAACTAAAGCTACCATTGCCATCTACAGTAGCTACCCAGGAAATTGAGAAAATTGTGATGGAGTGGTATTACAAACAGGCACATTTTTGTTTCAGTAAACGTATTGAATATTTTTCGAACAAACTTAGGGTACCACGCCCACAATTACGGTTATCACATGCTAAAACTCAATGGGGTAGTTGTGATGAACGTGGAATTGTTCGTCTGAATTGGAGGCTAATTCAATTATCGATTAGTTTAGTAGACTACGTTATTGCTCATGAGTTATCGCATCTTATCGAAATGAACCATTCTTCGACATTTTGGAAAACGGTAGAAAGTATTTATCCAGATTATTTAGCCATTCGGAACGAATTGAAAAGAATACAGTGAGTGTGGCTACCCTAAATTTACTCATTCACTTGCTAAGTATATCAGTGATCATTTATTAGTCTTTATTTATGGTAGTATTTTGTAGCTGTTATTTTGGAAATATTCCATGCGTACACTAAGCAGTATTATTTTACTGGTTTTGATGTTAGGAGCCTGTGGGCTAAAAGGCCCTCTTTATCTCCCAGAAGATTCATCATCAGATAAAGAGAAATCCAAGGTAGAAGGACAAAAGAATTGAGCGGGTTTCCATTCCTTAAGTATCTTGATACTACACTTTTTGTCGAATCAGTTTCTCTGGATCGGATTTCCCGAGAATTTGGTACTCCCTGCTATGTTTATTCCCAAGCAGCGTTTACTAATGCATTTAGAGAACTGGATGCTGCATTTGCTGAGCGCAATCATTTGTTATGTTATGCAGTAAAAGCTAATCCTAGTCTCGCTATTCTTGACTTATTTGCCAGACTTGGTAGTGGCTTCGATATAGTTTCCGGGGGAGAGTTGCGGCGGGTTCTCAAAGCCGGCGGAGACCCACAAAAAATAGTATTTTCCGGTGTGGGAAAGAGCTCTGACGAAATACGAGCTGCACTTTCTGTAAATATACTTTGCTTTAACGTGGAATCAGAAGCTGAGCTGAGAGTATTGAATCAGATCGCGAAAGAAATGGATAAAATTGCTCCGGTTAGCCTGAGAGTTAATCCAGATGTAGATGCAAAAACTCATCCATATATTTCTACTGGCCTTAAAGAAAATAAATTTGGTATTCCATTTAACGAGGCAGAAAAACTTTACTTTTCAGGTGAGAATCTTACCAATATTCGTATGACCGGATTAGACTTCCATATTGGATCTCAGTTAACTGAACTTGCTCCATTCTCTGAGGCTTGTGAGAAAGTGATTGGCTTATTGGACCGATTAGAAGATAAAAAATTCCAAATAGATCACCTTGATTTTGGTGGTGGGCTGGGAATTCGTTATTCAGAAGAAAATCCACCATCAGCCCAGAATTATGTTGCAGCATTATGTGCTGATCTTGGCCATCGTACTCAGCGTATCTTGATAGAGCCAGGACGTTCATTAGTGGGAAATGCAGGATTATTGCTTACCCGTGTCGAATACCTAAAACATACGTCTCATCGGGACTTTGCTATTGTAGATGCAGCCATGAACGACTTGGTTCGACCTGCTTTGTATGACGCATACCATGAAATTTTACCGGTTACTATAAACGGACAAAATACTAAAACTTATCAAATAGTTGGACCTGTCTGTGAAACAGGAGATTTTCTTGGGCATGATCGCAAGCTCGCTCTGTCACAAGGAGATTTGCTTGCTGTCATGTCTGCTGGCGCTTATGGTATGAGTATGAGTTCCAATTACAACAGTCGTCCCCGTGCTGCTGAGGTTATGGTGGATGGTGACAATATTCATCTTATACGGGAACGTGAATCCATAGAGCAATTATTTGCTAACGAAAGAGTTTTGCCATAGCTGGAGCGTTTGGGAATTCAGAGACAATACTTAAATAGCAAAGGACAAATATGACTTCTTTGGGAGTCCCATTATTCTGATCTTTAGTCAGCATCAAAACTTTTTTATATCAACAAAATCGTAGCAAGTCCTAGGAAAATAAAAAAACCACCGCTGTCTATTACTGCAGTAACCACCACATTGGAGCCTGTTGCTGGGTCACGTCCAAGTTTATGAAGTGTTAGCGGAACTAGCACCCCTAATATTGCAGCAAGCAAAAAAGTTAATGTCATCGCCATGGTCATTACTATACTAAGTGAGACATTGTCGTAAATAAAGAAAGCAAACAACCCGACTACACTGCCACAAACCAGACCATTAACAACACTTACACCTATTTCCTTAGTAAATAATTTGCGTGCATTGCTGGCATTAAGATGTCCTAATGCAAGCGCACGTACAATCATGGTAATAGTTTGATTGCCGGAGTTTCCCCCAATACTGGCAATAATTGGCATTAGTGCTGCTAGAGCTACCAATTTTTCAATAGAGCCCTCAAATACTCCAATTACACGGGATGCAATGAAGGCCGTTGCTAAGTTTATTGCTAACCATATCCAGCGGTTTTTTATGCTCTTCCATACTGGTGCAAATAAATCTTCTTCTTCACGCAGTCCGGCCAGATTCAATGCTTCATTTTCAGATTCTTCACGAATAAAATCCATAACTTCATTGACAGTGACACGGCCTAATAATTTATCGTCCGTATCTACTACCGGGGCAGTAACAAGATTATAGCGTTCGAATGCATGTGTTGCCTGCTGTGCTTTGTCATTAGGGTGAAGTTTCATCATTTTTTCTGACATCATTGCTGAAACTTTAGCATCAGGATCATTCACTAGTAGAAGATTTACAGGTAATACACCTTTTAGCTTTTCATCCCGATCCACTACAAACAGTTGATCTGTGTGGTCAGGTAACTCTTCCAAGCGACGCAGGTACCGTAAAACTACTTCTAACGTTACATCTTCACGGACAGTGACCATATCAAAATCCATTAGTGCTCCCACTGCACCCTCCGGGTAAGACATAGCTGCACGTAACTGCTCACGCTCTTCTGTGGGCAGTGTTTGAAACAGATCATCAAGAACATGGCTTGGCAGATCTGGAGCCAGATCTGCTATCTCATCGGCATCTAGCTGTCCTGTCGCAGCTACTAGTTCACTGCTGTCCATGGTTGCAATCAGTGTTTCCCGAACCGCATCTGAGGTTTCTAACAGGATTTCACCATCCCGCTCTGCCTTGACCATTTCCCAGACTATGAGGCGTTCATCCAGAGGTAAAGCTTCCAGAATATAGGCGATATCAGCGGGGTGGAGTATATCAAGTAAATCTTGCAGCTCAGATAGGTTCTGCTCATGAACCAGAGACTCACCTAGTTCCTGGTGCTGATCCTGCATTTGTACAAAACCTTCTACAAGCTTATTTTTGCTTAGTAGATAAACTACTCGTTGCAGGTGTTGTTTCGGATCTTCAGTTTCATTATCGTTATGATCAGTTGTTCTGGTCATGGTAAGCCGTTCCAGTGATGAGACAAAACTACTGAATTGTAAGGAATATAAATATATACGTCGAATATTTATTCTAAGAAAGAAACATTAGTATAAAAGAATGGGCCTTACAAATAAGAAAGCCTGTAATAATTTTATGGAATTCGTGCAGATGTCATTCTATGATGAATGATATCTGATTTTCTTAACAGCAACGGAGTATTACGATTACGATCGTAAAAGCGGGGGTTGGGAATCATGGCAGCAAGGCGGGCAGATTGCTTCGCAGATAGGGAAGAAGTAGAAATATTATAATAGTGTAAAGCTGCAGCTTTTGCTCCAAATACGTTGTTTCCCCATTCAATTATATTTAAATAAATTTCCAGAATCCGACGTTTAGTCATTACATTTTCTAACATTAATGTGATGATAGCCTCTTCTATTTTACGCCAGGGAGTTTTTTTTGTAGAAAGAAATAGATTTTTTGCAAGTTGTTGGCTGATAGTAGAGCCACCTGCAACAATTTTTCTTTTTCTTAGGTTCTTTTTATAGGCAATTTGCATAGCTTTATAATCAAAGCCTTTATGTTCCATAAATTTAGCATCTTCAGCAGTAATAACAGCACGTTTTAAATGAGGTGAAATGAGATTATAAGAAATCCATTTATATTGCAATTTTGTTCTGTCATTAGGATTCTTTTTTTGTAATATGTCCAGACGGTATTGCATAAATGCGCTGGTAGATGGGTTGTAAAAATTCCAATATACTATATGACAGAGAATCCAAATATGATAGAAAAAAGCTAAACAGAAAAGAAAAAAGAGAGCCTTCCAGAACCAGTACTTACGGCTTTTTTTCACGTATCTCTCATAATTTATATTTACGACTTACTTTTTCTTAGTGTCTTAATCAGCTCTTTAGTTTCAGGCCTAATTCCACGCCATAAAAAGAACGATTCAGCGGCCTGTTCTACAAGCATACCAATACCATCTGACAGGTATTCAGCGCCTTCTTTCTGAGCAAGTTGTAAAAAAGGGGTTTGCTCATTACCGTACATTAAGTCGTATGCAAGTGATCCGGTAGCAAATATACCTTTTGGCAATAATAGTGATTTACCGATAAGACTGGTGGAAGTGGCATTGATTACAAGGTCAAATTCTTTTCCAGCAACATCCTCATTATTACCAGATACAATAATATTATTGTACGACGAGAATTGGTTCTGTAATTTGTATGCTTTCTGTACGGTACGATTTGAAATTACCAGCGTGCTTGGTTTTTGTTTTAGTAATGGAAGTATTATGCCACTGGCGGCACCACCTGCACCGCATAGTAGTATTCGCTTAGCTGTAATAGTGAACCCAAGATTGGTAATAATATCGCGTATTAGCCCGGTTCCATCAGTGTTGTGACCATAAATTTCGTTACTATCAAATACTAATGTATTAACAGCATGCGCAGCTTCTGCCTGCTCAGTTAATTGAGTAGAAATGTTATAAGCATCAAACTTAAAAGGGATAGTTACATTCATACCCTTTCCATCATTTTGTTGAAAGAGCTTAATTGCTTTTGTAAAGCCATTCAGTGGTGCAAATATAGCCTCATAATGTATATCCTGTTTAGTCTGCTTCGAGAATTCAGTATGGATTAGCGGTGATTTGCTGTGAGTGATAGGGTTGCCAATGACGGCGTAAGTATCGGACATAAGTATTGTGATCAGAGATAAGGAAAATGTTATCAGTTATTTGCTCATTAGTTCATCTGAACGGGTAAACATCCATGTGCGTGTAATATGAAGGATGTCGGTGTCTCTACTTATATCAGGAGGAAAAGGAGCGAATCCGCTTTGACCTGCAAGCTTAACTATATTTATGGCTGCCTCATCTAAGATCTTACTTCCTGATGAGCGATTAATTTCAATTGATTCGAGTTTACCATCTGCCATAATGCCAACAGTGAGCTGTAAATTTCCATAGAGTCTATCCTTTTTGGCTGCTTCAGGATAATTCAGATTCCCAATACGTTCCACTTTAACGCGCCAGTCTTCTACATAACGTGCAAAACGGTATTCCTTTGTACGAGCGCCAATAAACTTGCGCTTTGGACGTTTCTGGTAAGCCTCGTAATCTTTTGCTATCTGTGCTTCTAAGCGAATAATTTCACGGCTACGCTGAATTAAGTCAGAGGTATTTGGAGTTTTCTCCCCCTTTTTTGACTTTTCCATACGGGAATTCGATTGAGGAATTTTCTTCTTACTGTTGACTGCGGTCATTAATCTTTTTGCTTCCAGTTCTAGCTGCTTTGCTTTCTGTTTAGCTTTAGATATATCAATTGATTGTTTATGCGTAGGAGGCAAAGGAAAGGGCGTCTTGGCGCGTCGGTTATCATCGGTATTTCCTCCGCCATCTAGATTGGCTTGTGCCAGCGAGTTTGCTTTGTGAGGTTCTGATTTAGATTTGCTGTTTACCAGAACTACTTCTAATGGCGTAGCTTTGTTATTAATTTTTGTGCTTGGAAGTTTAAAGGTAATTCCAAATACTATAGCTGTATGAAGAATGAAAGATATAAGTATAGCTACATCTAAGCGTGAAGATGGGTCAAGTATCCAGCTACGTAACGCAGCTAGATTAGATTCCGGCATATTTGCTGTGGCAGTCAATGTACTAAGGAGTATAGAGAGTTTAAACTGGAAATTTACTAAATCTCACTTATTGTAAGCAACAATAGTGTACTTGTCACATTGTAGAGTCTATTTCATGCTTCCAGTTTTCTGGTAAATTTTGTGTTTACCGTTAACTCTAGCAAATCAATCTGAAATATTTCCAATTCTACAAGTACTTCAGGAAATATTTCCGGCAAAGAGGGCACTCGTATTACAAGTGGCAGGCAATCTAATTTTACATAATTTTCCCTGATTACTACTGCCCTGGTAGTTTTGATTTTCTCCTGTAACAACCAGCACAAACACCAGTATTTTTCCATTTTACGTTGGAACTCATTGTAAGCATCATAAGCTTCTTCGAAATTCCTAATAGATATTAGTAGATTGTTGCATTCTTTGGGGTGAGGTGGCTTCTCTCCACGTAGAAGTGATATTAATTGCCTCTGATTTATAAGGTCAATATAGCGACGCATTGGTGAACTGCACCAAGCATATTGTGAGACACCTAAACCCTGGTGAGGTGCTGGTGACGTACTCATCCTAACTTTTCCACCACTTTGGTTACGATATATTCCGGCAACTCCGCCATTAGCTAACTGCTTGCCCCATTCAGCATTGACAAAAATCATCAACTCTGACACTAATTTATCTATAGGGGAATCACGTCGCCTCTCTTTAATAGTGACATTTCCACCCTTCACGCTAAAGCCATAGTCAATTCTTTCATTATTACTGTCATTTGCTTTGCCTCGGGAAAATTCCATTTTGCAGGCAAAATTCCACAGAAATTTTAATTCTTGTCCAAAGGCACAATTAATATCGTTTCTTGCTAATGTTTTTTCATTAAAATCTTTCTCCAGCGTATCACGTCGCAGGTTTGCCGCAATTCTTACTTGTTCAATACGACTACTTATTGAGGTTACTGTAAAGTCATCTGCTACCTCTAGATACATTGATACAGTGGAGCATAGACGTTTTTCTCCAAGGGTGTATTGGTGTATTACGCTTTCTGGAAGCATGGTAATTTTATTGCCCGGAAAATAAACCGTAGAAAGCCGTTGTGCAGCCATTTTATCAAGGGTTGACTCTACAATAATTCCTAAAGAAGGAGCGGCAATGTGTATACCAATGCGAAAGCTGCCCAGAGACAAAGGTGTGACAGAAAAGGCGTCATCAATTTCAGTGGTGTCCGCATCATCTATACTAAAGGCAACTACGTCGGCTATAGGGAGATCACTTATATTGTTTAGTTTCTTATCATTATTTTCAGGTATGTTAAATTCCACGCCATTCGGAAAATAATCCATCTGGAATCGATGGAGGTGGTAATCGTGTGAGGATGGTATCGCTCCACATTTATCTAGCAGACTTGGCAAGCTTAGCTTGGTTACAGTACAAGCAGCATTCATCGCTTTCCATTCAACTGAACTTTTGTCAGGTTTGTAGAGAAGATCTGGTAATAGTGGTTTGAACTCCTCTGGTAAAATGAATGTTTCTAGATATTGAGCATAGCGTGATTGTTGCTCTGCTTGACATTGCTTCTTTTTCTGACTTATAAGAGCAGCTTTGAGAGCAAGAGGCGGAGCAGATTTATAGCAACCTTTACCTCTCTTGTAAAAATACATTGGTGCACTATGAAGCTTAATTAGAACTGCAGCAGCTTCCACCGGACTAGGTGAATGACCGAAGTATTCTGTAGCCAAAGAATTACTATTAAACTCTATATCGCAATTGCAACACTCCCAAAGAAAATTTAAATCTATATCATCCGCTAATTTTTTTGCACAATCCATGAATACTGATACAAGCGGTTTATCAAATCGCAGGAGAACTGAAGCAATTTTAATTTTTGAGCGTTTGCCATAGGGAGCCTCTACTTGTAGTGAGGTCATGTTGCTGGAAAGGATTACACCTACCTTGAAGGCACCTTTCTCTTCATAAAATACATTCATAGCTTTTGTTATGGATGAGATAATAGGGTGCAACTGGAATCGACGATATAAGAGTTAATTATTATGTAGTAAGTATGATTATAACTCTAAAAGTAATAACACTTACTAACTTGAGAGCTGTCGGTAACATTTGTACAGAGGGTTAAGTAGGTAATCTTATAGAAGAAATATTTGATAATTTTCTTTATTATCAATAGTTATCTATATTCCAACTCATTTTTAGGTAATTATGAATGTAGTCTGTAATAAAATAACGAGTTCTTAAGTAGTTGAATACAGAATCAGCAAACTTTCAATTAGATGATTCATGTTTGTTGATTTAGCATGGAAATGTTTGTGATCATCTTGAACAATAGCTTACTTGATGGCAAAACATGCATAAACTATTTAAATATTAAAAATATTGAGTATTAACATACCTTGATGACACCTGAACTAATAACGCTAATGTTATCTACCGTTGCAATTAGTTGTTTACATACAGCAACAGGTCCTGATCATTATTTACCATTTATTGTATTATCACGTTCACAGAAATGGTCAATTACAAAGACAATTACTATTACAGTCGCTTGTGGTTTTGGACATATCCTCAGTTCAGTAGCTGTTGGGCTTGTTGGGGTTATTTTAGGATGGCAGCTTTCCAATTTGGATTGGTTTGAAGGATATCGAGGAAATATTGCTGCATGGTGTTTACTTGGATTTGGAGTTGTTTATTTATTGTATGGATTGTGGAAGGCAGGCAAAAACAAACCACATAAGCACTTTGATGTAATGGATGAAGACGTATATGTGTACGAGCATACTCATGGTGATATTGTTGCACCCAAAAGTCGGGTAAAAGTTACGCCATTAGTTTTATTTGCAATTTTCGTAATGGGACCAACTGAGCCCTTGCTTCCATTGTTATTCTATTCAGGCATTCAGAGATCTTACTTGGAAATTGTAGTATTAATTAGTGTTTTTGCACTATGTACGGTATTAACAATGTTAACGATGGTGTTATTGGGTTTATATGGCTATTCGTTTTATGATACAGAAAGATTAGAAAGGTATGTTCATGCAATTGGAGGTTTAGTTATATCTACATGTGGTATCGGAATGCTCTTTCTAGATTGGTAGATATATTTGTTTCTTTCTGTAGATAAAGTTTTAGCTTGTCATCTTGTTTTGTTCAATGAGCGCATAGGCAGAATGATTATGGATAGATTCAAAATTCTCTGATTCCACCGTGTATGCATCAATTCGTGAGTCTTTATTTAATTCTACCGCCACATCACGTACCAAATCTTCAACAAACTTTGGATTATCGTAAGCTTTTTCAGTTACATATTTTTCGTCAGGTCGTTTAAGTAATCCATAGAGTTCGCATGATGCTTTATCTTCCGCAATTCGTACAATATCTTCTATCCAAACAAAGCTATTAGTGCGTACGGAGATAGACATATGGGAGCGTTGATTATGTGCGCCATAATCAGAAATCTTTTTGGAACACGGGCATAAACTAGCTACCGGAACCACTACCCTCATAGTAAATTCGTAGCGTCCACTTTTTATCTCTCCAATAAAAGTAACTTCATAGTCTAATAGGCTTTTAACTTTGGAAACCGGGGCGGACTTATTAATAAAATAAGGAAATGTCATTTCAATATGGCCTGAGTTTGTTTCCAATTTTTCTACCATAGTACGTAATATTTTCTCAAATGATTCAACAGAAATCTCACGTTCATGACTATTAAGTATTTCCACAAAACGTGACATGTGGGTACCTTTAAAGTTATGCGGTAAATTTACATACATATTGAACACTGCAACAGTGTGTTGAACACCACCGTTTTTGTCTGCTACCTTTATCGGATGACGAATAGCTTTTATGCCTACCCTGTCTATCGCTATATGTCTGGTGTCAGGTGTGCTTTGCACATCAGCGATGGGGAAATCAACTTGTTTATTCATGTTGTCTATCTCCATGAGGGTAGAACCAGTTGAGAGGGGTCATAACTCTATATAATAAATTTGTAAATTACCCGGACAATTTCTTTTTGATCGCTTTGATAATTCCAACTTTGTCTCGTCCACAGTCCACTAACATCTGAGTAGGATCGCCCTGATCTATGAAAATATCTGGTAGTCCTAGCTGTAGTACTGAAGCAGTAATACCTTTATTTTCGAGAGATTCAAGTACAGCACTACCTGCTCCACCCATAATAGTATTTTCTTCAACAGTTACGAGAAGGCTGTGGTTTGCAGCCAAAGATAATATGAGGTCGTCGTCCAGCGGTTTTACGAATCGCATGTTTGCAACGGTAGCATTAAGTTCTTCCGCCGCCTCTAAGGAAGGCTTGAGCATACTTCCAAATGCTAGTATGGCAATCTTTTCTCCCTTGCGGCATATTTCACCAAGTCCAATTTGAAATGCTTTCATCTCTTTTATTGGTGCAACTCCAGTTCCGGCTCCACGTGGATAACGTACCGCCGATGGGCTATTCATTTGGAAAGCAGTGTATAGCATTTGCCGGCATTCATTTTCATCAGAAGGGGTCATTACCGTGATATTAGGTATACAACGTAAATAGGTTAAATCGAAGCTTCCGGCGTGGGTAGGTCCATCTGCTCCTACCAGTCCTGCCCTATCAATAGCAAATACTACCGGTAGATTCTGGATAGCTACATCATGTATCAATTGGTCGTAAGCACGTTGCAAGAAAGTTGAGTAGATTGCTACCACTGGTTTCATGCCATCACATGCCAGGCCTGCAGCAAAAGTAACTGCATGTTGTTCTGCAATACCTACATCAAAGTAGCGATCAGGATACTCCTGAGAAAACTTTACTAACCCTGAACCTTCACGCATGGCAGGTGTGATCCCAACTAAGCGACGATCAAGAGCAGCCATATCACATAACCAGTCACCAAAAATTTGTGTATAGGAAGGTTTGCCTGGAGCTTTAGAAACGATGCCTGCATCAGGGTTAAACTTAGTTACACCATGATAAAGAATAGGATCATCTTCTGCTGCTTTATAACCTTCACCTTTGCGAGTGATTATATGTAGGAATTGTGGTCCATTCAGGTTTTTGATCCCGTTTAGTGTAGTGACTAGCTTGTCAAGATCATGACCATCAACAGGGCCTATGTAATTGAAACCAAATTCTTCAAACAAAGTACTGGGTGAAAGCATTCCTTTCACATGTTCTTGGGTGCGATTGGCAAGTTCAAGGACAGACGGAACCACACCAAGCACTTTTTCACCGGCTCGACGTGCTGTAGCATAGGCTTTTCCAGTTAAGAGGCTAGTAAGATAATTATTAAGGGCCCCTACTGGAGGAGAAATTGACATATCATTGTCATTTAAAATTACCAGGAGATTTGTGTCCATTGCGCCGGCGTTATTTAAGGCTTCAAATGCCATACCCGCACTCATGGCGCCATCACCAATTATAGCTGCTACGCGTCTGTCTTTATCCTCCAGCTCCGCTGCAACCGCCATACCTAACGCGGCGCTAATTGAAGTGCTGGAATGTGCCGTTCCAAAGGCATCATATTCGCTTTCATCGCGGCGAGGAAATCCAGCTACTCCGCCATGCATGCGTAACTTATCCATACCTTCACGCCGACCTGTCAAAATTTTGTGGGCGTATGTCTGGTGACCGACATCCCATACTAAACGATCATGTGGTGTGTTGAATACATAGTGCAGGGCAACTGTTAGTTCAACCGTACCTAGATTAGAGGATAGATGGCCACCAGTTTTAGATACTGATTCAACCAGAAACTTGCGTAATTCATTGGCAAGTTGGGGTAGCTCATTACGTTCCAATTCACGTAACTGAGAAGGGTAATTTATGGTATCAAGCAGAGGATACATTTAAAGCCTAAAAAATTGAGAAATTTTAATTTACTAAGGGGAGAGGCATTAGCTTAAAACTCCCGCTGAATAATATAATCTGTTAATTGTCGCAACCGTGTTGCTGCTTTACCAAAAGTTTCAAGCGCCTGATATGCATCTTTACGCAACTGTTCGGCTAGTTCACGAGCTTGTTTAACCCCCAGAATACTTACATATGTTGGTTTATTATTATCCGCATCTTTCCCGGCAGTTTTGCCTAAAGTGGCCGTAGTGGCTTCAGTATCAAGTACATCGTCTACTACTTGGAATGCAAGGCCAATGTATTTCGCGAAATGATCAAGACTTTTCAACTGCGTATCACTCATATTACTGCCACAACAAGCGCCTATCATAACAGCAGCACGGATTAATGCTCCAGTCTTGTGTATATGCATAAACTCTAGTTCTGGCAGGTTTAATGTTTTTCCAACGCTCTCTAGATCAACTGCTTGTCCGCCAGCCATGCCACGTGAACCTGCTGCTTGCGCCAGTTGTTTAATCATATCCAACTGTACCTGCGGAGTATCGGCCAAACGATATTCTGCTAACAGTTGAAAGGCCAAGCTCTGCAAGCTGTCTCCAACTAGCAAAGCAGTAGCTTCATTATATTCTATATGGCAGGTAGGCTTGCCTCGTCGCAGTACGTCGTCATCCATACAAGGCAGATCGTCATGTACTAGCGAATATGCATGAATTAATTCTACTGCAACAGCAGCAATGGTTACACGTTCTTCATCTGCCTCACTAAGCTCTCCTGCAGCAAAGGCAAGAAGTGGGCGTATTCTCTTTCCTCCTCCCAGTACGGAAAAACGCATAGCATCATGTAGGCGTTCTGGTGAGAATTTTGTAGTGGGAAGGAGAGTTTCAAGGGAGATTTCAATACGTGATTGATGGGCTCTTGCCCAACCCTGAAAATCATTTTTCATCGATACTAGTTGGCGAGAAATTTTTGAGTGTATTGGCTTCAAGAAGGCGTACTTGTTGCTGCGCGCTTTGTAGTGTAGCTTGACAGTATTGAAGTAATTCCACGCCGCGTTTGTGCGCTAAGAGCGAAACTTCTAGAGACATCTGTCCTGCTTCCATCGAAGTCACAATACTTTCTAATTCAGCCAATCCCGCTTCGAAATCTTTAGGTGGGGACGATTTGACGGGTCTAGTGGACTTTGCCATGATAAATTTATTGTGCGAATGGTGTACGAGTGATTCCATGGAAAGTGGTAAAAGTAACGCAATTGACTGGGTTAGGTCAATTAAATTAAGCAAAAATTTCTTTTAAAGTTTTAATTTTCCGTACTTGATTATGAGCATATCAGGAATAGATACTCCCTTTGATTGAGCGAGACTTAACCTACCAGGTAACATATAAAATTTTATAGTATAGGGAAAGCAAATTTTTGACATTTTGATATTCAAAGAGATGTAAAATGCCAACATGCCTACTCTTGCTGACGTTACACAACTGACTCAAACATTTTGTATGCTGTATAAGAGCATGATAAACAATGTGTTTTTGTATTTGTTTTTTTCTTCCTACACCATCATATTTCTGAAGTATTAATGCGCTCTCTCTGGATGCTTGTCGCTGGCTTCCTTTTCAGTTGTATGGGAGCACTGGTGAAACTTGGTTCGACATATTTCTCAAGTATCGAGCTCGTATTCTATCGTTCGATAATAGGTTTTTTGATTATCTGTGTAATAGTCGGAATTAAGCGCCTCCCTATTTCAACGTTACACTGGAAGAATCATTGCTGGCGAGGACTATCTGGGCTCGGTTCATTGCTGATGTTTTTCTATTGTATTACAAAGTTGCCACTAGCTACGGCTGTAACTCTTAGTTACACATCGCCACTTTTTTTAACGTTATTTACTACCATAATGTTAAAAGAGCATTTCCACTGGTTGCTTGCAGTTGCAGTTGCTATTGGATTTGCTGGTGTCATTTTACTGTTGCACCCCTCTATACAAGAAGACCAGTGGATTGGTGGATTAATTGGCTTGGCTTCTGGCTTCTTAGCAGCTGTCGCCTATCTAAATATAAAGTTTCTTGGTAATTTGGGAGAGCCTGACTGGCGAGTGGTATTTTATTTCACATTATTTAGTGCCATTATCACCAGTATCTGGATGATGTTTGACACGTTTCATCCCATTACACCGTTTAATTTCCTATTACTCATGGGTATTGGTATCACTGCGACATTGGCACAGTTAGCTTTGACACGTGCGTATCACACAGGGAAAGTACTAGTAGTAGGTGCGTTGGCCTACATTACAGTTTTATTTGCATGTGTCTGGGGTATCTTGATTTGGGGTGAAGTATTATCTTTGCTTTCATTGATTGGTATAGGATGTATCGTTGCAGGCGGGCTATTAAGTTTGAAAACTTCTATAAAGCCTATTAATAGCAAACAATGAACAGTAATTGCAGTATTATGACGATTGCCAATAATCTGATGATATCTTATTTGGGACGAGTTCATGATTACAATTCAAAAAACTGGAAACTTGGTTAATGTCGCCATCCTGGGCGAGTTTACCTTGGCCGATTATAAAGAGTTTGAGGACCAAGTGCTTTTCAAATATCACTTTGACGGCAAGGGAAGCCTATTATTTGATTGGCGAGAAATGCTGAGCTATACAATAGATGTTGCATGGGAGGAAATAAAATTTATTCGTGAACATGCTAGTGAGTTTAGCAAAGTTGCAGTTATCACTGATAACCAATGGCAAGGTTGGAGCGCTTGGGTTTCTAATCTTTTCATTGATGCTGACATCAGAGTTTTCACAGATTTAGCTGAAGCTAATGCTTGGTTGGAAAACTAAGATAGTGTTTCAAAAATCTATGTACTTATGGGAAAATTATAATGAGCAGAAAAACAATATAAGTTGTTATTTATCAGTAGATTATCAATTGCAGGGGATAAGCAACACTTAGGCTTCCAAGTAATGTTTTGGCTGCATTGCATTTGTTGCCAGATAATATACAAAATATACTGTTGTAAAAAAGCAACATATTTCTTTTGAATTCCCTTAAATATCTTTCTATCAGGGCAAAATTCGTACAAAATAGACCCATTGGGTTTCTTACGAGTGATGTGGTATGTTTACAACTCGTATTTAAGCATCCAACATATTGGTCGTTAGTCAATATGCGCCGGATAAAAGTGTCAGGTGTAATAAAGACTTGGAAGCTAAAAACCATTAATTATTAGTGTACTAAACTTGGTTCATATTTCTTTACTTTTAGAAAATGACAGATGCCATTAATTTGGAGATGAAGCCCTTGAGTTCAACAATTGCAAATTTAAATGTTTCTCTAACGCAAGCGTTGGATTCCAAATCGTCTGACGAACAGACAATGGCAATAGAACCAACACCAACATACAATTCACAGACTCAGAGATTAGCAGATTTTGATACTCTTACCGAGGCTTTGGAATTTGCTGCGAGTGGAACTACTGGATACAATTTTTATGATGCAAAAGGAAATTTACGTTCAGTTCTCTCTTACAGAGTATTAAGAGAAAAAGCCCGTGTTTCAGCGAGGCGACTATTAGGTCTTGGTTTGACAAGCGGTGATCGCATTGCAATTGTTGCTGATACAACACCAGAATTTGTCGAATTATTTTTTGCATGCCGGTACGCCGGATTAATTCCTTTTGCGATGCCGGTTCCGGTTAACCTTGGTAGTCACGCAGTGTATGTTCAACAACTTCGTGGCATTCTTGAGGGTAGCCAGGCAAGTGCTGCGCTGGCCAATGAAGACTACATTAATTTTCTTGGAGAGGCTGCAGAGGGTTTGCAGAGATTACGATGGGTCGGTACACCGGAACAACTGGCAAAGCTTCCTGCTCCGGATAAAACACTACAGCCAAATCAACCAAATGAAACTGCATATTTACAATACACCTCAGGTAGTACACGTACTCCGCGTGGGGTGATCATTACAGAACGTGCATTAATGAGTAATCTTAAGGGCATAGTTCGTAACGGATTGGAAATACATTCTGGTGATCGTGCTGCATCCTGGCTACCTTTTTATCATGATATGGGTTTAGTGGGTATGTTAATGGCGCCAATGGTCGCACAAGTTTCTGTAGACTATTTGGCTACCAGAGATTTTGCAATACGACCGTTGCAGTGGTTAAGGTTAATAAGTCGCAATCGTTGTACTGTTGCATTTAGTCAGCCTTTTGGTCTTAAACTTTGCACCCTAAGGGTTCGTGATTCTGACTTGGAGGATCTTGATCTTAGCTGTTGGCGGGCGGCAGGAGTAGGTGCTGAGATGATACGACCCGATATCTTAAGAAATTTTGCAGAAAAGTTTGCACCGGCAGGATTTAGTATGGATTCTTTCTTGCCATGTTATGGTCTTGCAGAATCGACTTTAGCTGTAACTTTTTCCCATACTGGTCATGGTTTCCAAAGTCTCAGGGTTGATGCAGGTACACTAATAGATAAAAAGATTGCAGTAAGACTGCAAGCAGATGGCAGGAAATACAACGAGTTTGTAAATTGTGGTCGCCCATTGCCAGGTCATACAGTTGAGGTAGTAGGTGATACCGGACAAGAATTACCTGATTTAAGGGTTGGTAGTGTATTAGTGCATGGAACAAGTATTATGACAGGTTATTTTAATAGCCCAGAGGATACTGAAAAAACTTTAAGACCAGGTAATTGGCTGGATACCGGAGATCTCGGGTTTCTCTTCGAAGGTAACCTGTACATTACGGGGCGCCGTACAGATGTTATTATTGTAAATGGACGTAACATTCGTGCTCAGGATGTGGAAGAACTTGCAGAGCAACAACCAGAAGTAAGAGCGCGAGAAGCATCCGCATTCAGCATAACTGACGATAATGATATAACATCGATTGTGTTAGTTATTGAATGTCGTTTAACTTCAACAGCAGATCGACAGTCACTTACAAGTCGCTTGCAGAGATTGGTATATATGGCGTTTGGTGTAAACTGTTTGGTAGAGTTAGTATCTCCACACACCTTGCCGCGTACTTCATCTGGCAAACTATCACGTTTTGCAGCGCGCAAAGGTTTTATACAAAGAGCAGACTTGGCAGACCCGATATCAGTCGAGTCTAGAGACAGATAGTTTACATATGTCAGGATCAACGGTAGCGGTAACTGGTGCTACTGGCTTCATTGGTCAATTGCTCGTACAGTCACTTATCAAAGATGGATGGAAAGTTCGGGCATTGACAAGGACCCCTCGTGTTAGTGATGAATTTACGCAATGGATAACGGGAGATCTAGATGACCCGATTGCGTTGCAGAGTCTTGTAAAAGATGTATCCGCAGTTGTTCATTGTGCAGGCGTGGTTCGTGGCAGTTCTCTTAAGGAATTCACGCATACCAATGTAGACGGTACATCTAATCTTGTACGTACTTCCGTGCAACAAAATCCACCGCCGAGATTTCTTCTTATCTCTTCATTAGCTGCCAGAGAGCCCAATCTTTCTTGGTATGCAAATAGCAAGTACATGGCCGAACAGATAGTAGCTGATAATTCTGGTGTTATGCCATGGACCGTTTTCCGACCAACTGCAGTCTATGGTCCGGGTGATAAAGAGCTTAGTCCGCTTTTCAGGGTAACTCGATACGGAATATTACCTATGGTTGGGAGCAAAACTTCACGTTATAGCCTTATACACGTCAGTGATTTAGTTTCGGCAATTATGTGCTGGCTTGTTACAAATGTGCGAGTACAGGGTATATATGAGCTTGATGACGGGATGCAGGGAGGATATGATTGTCATTCCTTAGCTTCAATAGCACAGGATGTCTGGAGGCGGCCAGTACGCTGCTTTTTCTTACCAGTGGCATTAGTTTTATTATTTGCAAATATTAATCTATGGTTGGCTCGTGTATTGCGGTATGCGCCAATGTTAACTCCTGGAAAAGTACGTGAGATAAGGCACTCGGACTGGGTATGTGATATTTCACCTTTGGTTCAGGTGCTGCCTAGTTGGCAACCTTGCGTACGTTTACGTGATGCCTTACTCAAAGCTATTTAATATTGATACACGTCAATTTTACTTTTAAGAGTTGAAATAATGGAATATGACCACAATAGTATCTTGCAGAATCTTTGCAAACATCTTGAGCATTTTGCTGGTTCTGAGATAGAGATCACACCTGATACAGACCTTATTAATGAGCTGGCAATTGATTCTGTCAAGTTATTAAATTTAGTTATGGAAATTGAAGATGAATTTGATATTTCAGTACCAATAAACGTCCTTGCAGATGTCAACACTGTTCATGATTTGGCAGATTTAATTTTTAAAATTAAGTCAGCATCAGAATGAGTTTGTTAGATAAATTAGATGCAGTTGCTGCTGCTAGAAAGGCGCTGTTACCAGAGGGCCTTGATGTATTTGGCACGCCTATAGAAAAGGTATATTCAACAACTGAGGCAAGTGTCTGTGGTCGTCGTATTTTATTTTTTGGTACGAATAACTATTTAGGGCTTACTTTTGCACCTGAATGTTTGCAAGCAGCACATAAAGCGTTAGATAGTGAGGGTACTGGTACAACTGGTTCACGTATGGCAAATGGTAGCTATAGTGGGCATCGTGCTCTTGAGCAAGAATTTTCAGATTTTTATCATTGTCAATCTAGTATAGTTTTTACAACCGGGTATCAGGCAAATCTTGCAATGATTTCTGGCTTGGCTGGTGCAAATGATGTAATTCTCATTGATGGGGATTCTCATGCCAGTATCTATGATGGATGTCGTTTGAGTGGTGCTGAGATAATTAGATTCCGGCACAATGATACGGTAGACATGGAAAAGCGGCTTAAGCGCTTAGGAGAAAGAACAAGTTCCACCTTGATTATAATTGAAGGTATTTATAGCATGCTGGGTGATCGTGCACCTCTTGCAGATATTGTTCAAATAAAGAATTCTTACGGTAGCATTCTACTTCTTGACGAAGCGCATTCAATTGGAGTACTAGGTAAAACTGGGCAGGGTCTTGTAGAGGAAACAGGGCTTATAAATGATGTTGATTTCATTACCGGTACTTTTAGCAAAAGCCTCGGCAGTATAGGAGGTTATTGCGTTAGTAATCATATGCAGCTTGATCAGCTGAGATATGTTAGTCGACCTTATATTTTTACAGCGTCACCTTCACCAGCTACTATTGCATCTACAAGAGCCGCTCTGAAATTATTGAGAGATGGTACTGAACTACGCAATAAACTCTGGAAGAATGCACGTAAACTTTATTCTTGCTTAGATAAGCAGGGTTATCAGCTTGGCCCGGATCCTGGGCCAATAATTGCAACAATATTAGATAGCCCTCAGCAGGCAATGATGCTTTGGAAAGCTCTGTTTGATCAGGGTATCTATGTTAATTTGATACTGCCTCCAGCTGCACCTGAAGGCAAGTCATTGGTGCGGTGTAGTGTCAGTGCAGCTCATACTGAGGAACAGATAGATTATGTTGTAAATATTTTTTCTGCGTTGCGAAAAAGTATTTTCTGATCTGCTCCAGAATAGTATTTTTACCCTCCTAAAAAACATTTCGGTTCTAAAATTAGAGTAGTTAATTTGTTGATATGATGTTATCTGTTGATAGTTATTTAATGGAAATCAAGTAAAAACTTTATATTTGTATACTAGTAATTTATCTAATGCCAAAGTCTAAAGTTGGACCGAAATTATTTGAATAGATAATAATAGGTATAGAGTATTCTTACAGTAGTATTATTCATATAATTATATGTATATTGGAAATAAACTGTTAAAACTATGTTAGTTATAGCGCATCGTGGTAATCATGCTGAACATAATGAAAATACTCTGGCTGCGTTTGAAGCAGCAGTTAAGCTGGATGTTGATGGAATTGAAACTGATGTACGCATTAGTAGTGATGATTACTTAGTATTAATACATGATCGTATTATATCGGGAAGAGCAGTGTGTGCTCTGACACGTCAAGAGATTGAGCATGAGACCGGATACCGGGTTCCTGCACTAGATGAAGCACTTGAACATTTTCCTGGAATTATTTGGAATGTAGAGATTAAGACTAGGGAAGGGCTAGAGCTAATAATTCAAGTGTTGGAAAAATATCAATCTAATCGTACTATCCTTGTAACTTCATTTCATCACGATGTGATAGCAATTTGTGCATCATCTCTTAAGGTGGACTGTGGTCTATTGGTAGCACATCGTCCTCTATCGCTAAATTCCTTGTTGGTTGATAGTAGCGATATTACTAGAATCAATCATATCGTGTGGGATTATGATATTTTGGATGGTTCTTTACTAAAGGAGTCAGCAGCAGCAGGATATAACAATTTCGTTTATGGCTTAGAAACAAAATCAGAGTTTGAATATTGCAAAGGAATTGATGTGGACGGTGTAATTACTGATTCACCTTTCTTGATAGAATATAAATAACTTCTACTTTAGGAATTACTAAGCTAATTATTGATTGCAGTTTAATGAAGGCAACTCCAGGTTGCCGCTTAAGATATGTAAAATAGCTTTCTAGGATGCAGCTTTATTTTCTACTTTACCGCCATATTTTTTTCTAAATTTCTCAACTCGTCCAGCTGTATCAACAATTTTTTGTTTTCCAGTATAAAATGGATGACAGACAGAACATACTTCAATCTGTAGCGGTTTATCCAAGGTGGAGCGTGTATGGAACGTATTGCCACAACTGCATGTTACTTTTATTTCTTGGTAGCTTGGATGAATTTCAGCTTTCATTTCTCTGAGTCCTTATTTTGCATCACAACTTCGTAAACAGCTAGACGGAAAGGCGCATATTATCCTTTAATATGAAGTGGGTTGCAACTATAGGTTATATGTTTGTCTTTTTGTAGGAGGGCAGGGGCATGACATTTATAATGGAAAAGAATAATGCATCAAATTAGACGGGTACAATTATTTCTCTATAGGATAGATTCTATTTAGTATGGATTTTACACTCTTTTCATCGAATCAAAGAAATCACCATTATTTTTTGTAGCTTTTATTTTATCTAGTAAGAACTCCATTGCTTCAACGTCATCCATTGGGTAGAGTAGTTTACGCAACACCCAAATCTTTTGTAAATCATCAGGTTTGATAAGTAACTCTTCTTTACGTGTACCTGAACGGTTAACATTTATAGCTGGGTAAGTACGTTTTTCTGCCATGCGTCGGTCAAGATGGATTTCCATGTTACCAGTACCTTTAAATTCTTCATATATCACATCATCCATGCGTGAACCAGTATCAACTAGTGCAGTTGCAATGATAGTCAGGGAACCTCCCTCTTCTATATTACGTGCAGCCCCAAAGAATCGTTTCGGGCGTTGTAGAGCATTTGCGTCGACACCACCAGTGAGGACTTTGCCAGAAGCGGGGATTACAGTATTGTAAGCACGCGCTAGGCGTGTAATTGAGTCTAAAAGTATCACAACATCTTTTTTGTGTTCCACTAGGCGTTTGGCTTTTTCAATAACCATATCAGCCACTTGTACATGACGTACTGCTGGCTCATCAAATGTTGATGAAACAACTTCTCCTCTAACAGAACGGATCATCTCAGTTACTTCTTCAGGTCGTTCGTCAATTAGTAGAACCATTAGGATGACATCAGGATAATTAGAAGCTATTGCATGAGCAATGTGTTGAAGCATCACAGTTTTTCCAGACTTAGGGCTTGAAACAAGTAAGGCTCGTTGACCCATTCCAATAGGTGCTATAAGGTCAATGATACGGCTGGTAACATTTTCTTCGGCCTTAATATCTCGTTCCAGGAGAAGTCGTTGCGTAGGAAATAATGGGGTAAGGTTTTCAAATAGGATCTTGTGCTTTGAGTTTTCTGGCGGTTCATTATTGACCTTATCAACTTTTACTAGTGCGAAATAACGTTCGCCATCTTTTGGTGTACGGATTTCACCGTCTATTGAGTCTCCTGTATGTAAATTAAATCGTCTTATTTGGCTGGGAGAAACGTATATATCATCAGGACCAGCTAAATAAGATGTATCAGGTGATCGTAGAAAACCAAAGCCGTCTTGCAGAACCTCAAGAGTACCTTCACCAAAAATACTTTCTCCCTTGCGTGCCTGGTTCTTCAGCAGGGCAAAAATCAAATCCTGCTTACGAAGTCGGTTAGCGCCATCTATTTGATTAGTGATAGCCATCTCTACCAGTTCAGTTACGTGGAGATTTTTAAGGTCGGATAAATGCATTCGCGGTACTCGGAAAGTAAAGAAAACGTAGGTGTAAAGCGTTAGTAGAGCATGTAGTACGCTTGGAAGTGTTGGATGATGGTGGGATTTATATGGTAGTACAAGAATTAAAAGTGTATTGGCTAGCTGTGAATCCAGCTTCAGAGAGACACTTGTCCATTAGGTTATCGGATTTAGATATGGCTGTCAATAAATGCAGTCAATTGCGCTTTAGATAATGCACCAACTTTAGTTGCTTCAATATTTCCATTCTTAAACAGCATCAGCGTCGGTATACCCCTAATTCCATATTTAGGTGGTGTGGCTTGGTTCTCATCGATATTAAGCTTAGTTACTTTTAGACGACCGTCATATTCTCCGGCAACCTCGTTCAGAATAGGCGCGATCATTTTACATGGCCCGCACCATTCTGCCCAGTAATCAACTAATACAGGTACGTTTGATTGTAATACTTCCGACTCAAATGTTTCATCTGAGACGTGATAAATTTGCTGACTCATGGGAAATTAAAATTTAGTAATTAAGAAGAATAATCAAGGGTAGTCTGTACTATTTATACAATATAGTATCTAAAAAATGTTAGAAAGGGAAGCACTACTTTTCTATAAGTATTAAAGTCCTATTCGAGGCTATCATTATTTCGTTCATTGATAAATTAAACTTAAATAATTTTTACTGATTTGATTCGTAGCTCAGAGTAGCAGTGTTAAAGTGACAGACACTGAGTATACATGTGACTTATCAGACTGATCCTGCTAGGATTAATATTATACTATGAATCTTTACTTTGTGACTCCAACAGAGTGATAAATACATTTAATCATAGTGAATATAATCAATCTATATGTATTTTGAAGCGGACTAGAGAATAAATATTTTGACCCGATTATTTAAAGCATTGAATATGCGACTATAAGCTATTTAGCCAAATAGCTGACTTCAAATGCTGATTTCGATCTGTTAGGCCATGTTTTGGTATTCTATCTAATTCTACATTTCATAATTCAAGATTAACTTTTGTTGTTAAAAGAAGGATCTGTAAAGGTTGTAAATTCTTGTAAAGTGACCTATGGCTAATCTATATATTAAAACAGGTTTTAAGGAAGGAAAATCATACCTAATGGATAGTTATGTTAGTGTTCCTTTTCGAATTACGAATGTCGGACAAGTTAAAAACGATGGCTGCTTATACATGATGCTTGGAAGCTCATCACCTGGTTTATTAGATTCAGATAATCATGAGATAGAAATTAATATAGAGGAAAATAGTCGGTTTCAGTTACAGACACAATCATACCAACGTCTGTATAACATGAAGGAGGGTTCTTCGCAGATAACGAAAGTAAGGCTCGCTCCTGATAGTGTCTTTTGCTATGTTCCGCACCCAGTTGTTCCACAGGAGAACTCTATATTTAGAAACCATACTGTTATTAATCTTGATAAGAATTGTGAATTAATTCTAAGTGAAATTATAACTTGTGGTAGAAAAAATTCTGAATATATTTACCCTGGTAAGAATATTTCTGGTGAGATATTCAGATTTACTTATTTTCGAAATGTGACAGAGATTTATTTTAATGATCTTTTAGTTCTAAAAGATAAGATTATATTAGAACCTCAAGTATGCTCGGTAAATACAGTTGTTCAGTTAGAAGAATATACTCACCAAGCTACTTTTATATATATGAATACTAAGAGTAGCCATGGTGTTTGCGAATTAATAGAGAAGGTTCTGGAAATTATTAAAAATGAGGAAAATATTTCTTTCGGGATCTCTGAAATGGCAGCAAATGGTTTTGTATTGAGAGTGTTAGGAAATGGGGGCGAGCAACTATTTAATTGTTTTCAACAAATAAAGGATTTTTTATGGGACAGGAAAGAAGGTTCTGTTTCTAGTAATAAAGAGAAGTCTTGCACTGTTTAGAATGAGTATCTGGAAGTAGAAACAATATAAGCTTTAATAGTGCTTCTAATTTTTATATGCTTCTACTTCTATAGTAAGTTTTATGTCATCGCCCACTCCTGGTAGCGCATAATTCATACCGAAATCTGAGCGTTTCATATTTGCTATAGCATCAATTCCGCACATATCTTTAAAATTCATAGGATTCTTACCACACTTAAACGCTGTAATAGTAAGTATTACTTGTTTTGTGATACCAAGTAATGTGAGATTTCCTTCGACCATAGTAGGAGTGTCACCATTAAACTTAACTGCGGTAGATTTATAGGTTGCTTTTGGAAATTCAACAGTATTAAAGAAATCAGGGGATCGTAGATGCGCGTCTCTTTTTTTCATACCGGTATTTAATGAGGCTGTCTCAATATTTATGTCAACTGATCCGGTTTTTTTAGTGCGGTTGATTGTAAGTGTTCCGCTAGTTTTATCAAATCGGCCGTGCATTGTTGAGTATCCTAGGTGACTGACAGCAAAATGAGGGTAGGTATGCGTTGGATCAATAGTATAATTTTCTGTTATAGCAGATACGTTATTACTAAAGAATAAGAGGATTGAGGCAATCAAAGTAGCAGTTATATGAGGCATGGTTCTTCCTTCTTATGTGGGTAGAAAAGGGCACTTTTTAATATAAATAAGAGTGACGTGTTCATTCTGGTTATACAAACTTTACTGGAGTAGCGCCAGCGTAATTAAAATAGTAGATGTAGCAATAATTAGTGTCAGCATTGACAACACAATGATATGTTTACGTAGTGACCAATTGCTAGGTAAAGGAACGTGTGCAACTAGTGGGATAACAGCTACTACAGGTAGGCAATACCAAGGTGTCTGAGCAAGCATAATTGTAGCTGGCATAATTAATCCACATAGTACAGATATAGGTAAAGTAAATATTCTTCCACAAGAATAGGCCTTTCCACTTATTAGCTGAGCCAGAAGATAAGCGCTACAGGCTACACCAATACTCAACCCTAATTGTCCCAGTATTGCCGATGAGCTCAATGAAGCTGATACACCGATACCTATGCCCATGCTCATTCCGGCTGAACCAGCGCGTGCTGGTTTAGTGGTAAGACGATCAACAAGTATAGTTACCAAAATCATGTAGATAACTATACCAATACCATATACTGTTGCTTCCTGTATTTCCTTTTGCTGCAATACCGGCCAAGACATCCATAGCACCGCAATACTGCAAGCTAAAGCGAGTAAGTAACGCACAAATTTCCGATTACTTGATATTAAGTCAAGGAGTAATCCAATAATTGCGGCAATTAATCCTGACAGAATAATTTTTCTGATAGTAGAGAGGGATTCAAAATTGAAATCTGCGATGAGATAGACTGTTGAACAGAACCCTGCAATTACAGCTAATCCTGATAGTCGCAGATGATTGAGTGATTTAGTAGTAATCCAGGCCGCGACAAATGGGACGATAATACTTTGTGTTATAGGATGACCTACCCAATCATTCAAATTTAGCCTCCAGATTAAAATAAAATTTGTCGTAAATTGACAGTAATTTATTTTGGTTGTTTAGATTCCTAAGTTTAGGCATGTAATGATTGAAAAGAGTAGGGCGAAGATATGATTATTCCATAATAGGCTGGCAATAAGAGTTATTGTTAATTTGGTTGATAATTTTGATGTTAAATGTATTAGTCTAATAACTATATCAAGTTTATAGCCTACTTTTTGGGTTATGTAGAAGTATTAAATATTTTGTTTAAACTATGACATTAAAATTAGGGGATTGTTTTTCTTTAAAATTCTATTGGTTCAGAAAATAAGAAAGCCCCGACTCATCAAGAGTTCGGGGCTTTCTTATTTTAAGGTGCCTGGCGGTGACCTACTTTCACATGCGTAGTGCACACTATCATCGGCGCAACCTCGTTTCACGGTCCTGTTCGGGATGGGAAGGGGTGGGTCCAAAGCGCTATTGCCGCCAAGCGTAACTGTAATCAGGAGGTTAAAGAGGCACATTAAAACTTGTGATCCCTGATTTCTAAACTAATATGCCACAATCTGGAAGAAGTAAGTTAGTAATGGGTTAAATTGTATTTAGTTCAAACAACCTGTAAACGTATCGGACGATTTTAAGAACTAATTAATCGTCATCTTTCACACGTTATACTCAAGGTTATAGGATCAAGCCGCACGGACAATTAGTATCGGTTAGCTTAACACATTACTGCGCTTCCACACCCGACCTATCAACGTCGTGGTCTTCGACGATCCTTTAGGGGGGTTTAACCCCCGGGAAGTCTTATCTTGAGGTGAGTTTCCCGCTTAGATGCTTTCAGCGGTTATCTCTTCCACACTTAGCTACCCGGCAATACGACTGGCGTCATAACCGGTACACCAGAGGTGCGTCCACTCCGGTCCTCTCGTACTAGGAGCAGGTCCTCTCAAACTTCCAGCGCCCACGGCAGATAGGGACCAAACTGTCTCACGACGTTTTAAACCCAGCTCACGTACCACTTTAAATGGCGAACAGCCATACCCTTGGGACCGGCTACAGCCCCAGGATGTGATGAGCCGACATCGAGGTGCCAAACTCCCCCGTCGATATGAACTCTTGGGAGGAATTAGCCTGTTATCCCCGGCGTACCTTTTATCCGTTGAGCGATGGCCCTTCCATACAGAACCACCGGATCACTATGACCTGCTTTCGCATCTGCTCGACTTGTCAGTCTCGCAGTCAAGCACGCTTTTGCCATTGCACTATCAGCACGATTTCCGACCGTACCTAGCGTACCTTCGTACTCCTCCGTTACACTTTGGGAGGAGACCGCCCCAGTCAAACTGCCTACCATACACGGTCCCCGATCCAGATAATGGACCTAGGTTAGAACCTCAAGAACATCAGGGTGGTATTTCAACGATGGCTCCATGAACTCTAGCGAGCTCACTTCAAAGCCTCCCACCTATCCTACACAAATATTCTCAAAGCCCAATGTAAAGCTACAGTAAAGGTGCACGGGGTCTTTCCGTCTAGCCGCGGGTAGATTGCATCTTCACAACCATTTCAACTTCGCTGAGTCCCAGGAGGAGACAGTGTGGCCATCGTTACGCCATTCGTGCAGGTCGGAACTTACCCGACAAGGAATTTCGCTACCTTAGGACCGTTATAGTTACGGCCGCCGTTTACCGGGGCTTCAATCAAGAGCTTGCACCCCATCATTTAACCTTCCGGCACCGGGCAGGCGTCACACTCTATACGTCCACTTACGTGTTTGCAGAGTGCTGTGTTTTTATTAAACAGTCGCAGCCACCATTTCTTTGCAACCCTCATCCGCTTCACGCGCGAAGCGCTACACGTACCGAGGGTACACCTTATCCCGAAGTTACGGTGTTAATTTGCCGAGTTCCTTCTCCTGAGTTCTCTCAAGCGCCTTAGAATTCTCATCCCGCCCACCTGTGTCGGTTTGCGGTACGGTCTTTATTCAACTGAAGCTTAGTGGCTTTTCCTGGAAGCAGGGTATCACTCACTTGGCGCCCCGAAGGGCGTTGCGTTATCGCGTCTCAACTAAGCTGCCCGGATTTGCCTAAGCAGCACGTCTACTCGCTTGAACCGGGATATCCAACACCCGGCTGAGCTAACCTTCTTCGTCCCCACATCGCATTGAATAAAGGTACTGGAATATTAACCAGTTTCCCATCAGCTACGCATTTCTGCCTCACCTTAGGGGCCGACTCACCCTGCGCCGATGAACGTTGCACAGGAAACCTTGGGCTTTCGGCGAGGGAGCCTTTCACTCCCTTTATCGCTACTCATGTCAGCATTCGCACTTCCGATACCTCCAGCAGCTTTCACAAGCCACCTTCGCAGGCCTACGGAACGCTCTCCTACCATTTACACTTACGTGTAAATCCCTAGCTTCGGTGTACAGTTTGAGCCCCGTTACATCTTCCGCGCAGGACGACTCGATCAGTGAGCTATTACGCTTTCTTTAAAAGATGGCTGCTTCTAAGCCAACTTCCTGACTGTTTTCGCCTTCCCACCTCGTTTACCACTTAACTGTACTTTGGGACCTTAGCTGAGGGTCTGGGTTGTTTCCCTTTCGACACCGGACGTTAGCACCCGATGTCTGTCTCCCACGCTTGCACTCTTCGGTATTCGGAGTTTGCCATGGGTTGGTAAGCCTAAACGGCCCCCTAGCCATAACAGTGCTCTACCCCCAAAGGTGATACGTGAGGCACTACCTAAATAGTTTTCGGAGAGAACCAGCTATTTCCAGATTTGTTTAGCCTTTCACCCCTACCCACAGCTCATCCCCTAATTTTTCAACATTAGTGGGTTCGGACCTCCACGAGGTGTTACCCCCGCTTCATCCTGGCCATGAGTAGATCATCTGGTTTCGGGTCTACACCCAGCAACTAAACGCCCTATTAAGACTCGCTTTCGCTACGCTTCCCCTATTTGGTTAAGCTTGCTACTGAATGTAAGTCGCTGACCCATTATACAAAAGGTACGCAGTCACCCCTGCTCAAAGAGCCCTCATATTTTAGTAAAAAACGAAGGTTCTTTGAGCAGGGGCTCCTACTGTTTGTATGCATGCGGTTTCAGGATCTATTTCACTCCCCTTCCGGGGTTCTTTTCGCCTTTCCCTCACGGTACTGGTTCACTATCGGTCGATTACGAGTATTTAGCCTTGGAGGATGGTCCCCCCATATTCAAACAGGATTTCTCGTGTCCCGCCCTACTTGTTCCAACCTTAGTTCCACACTCAAACTTTCACCTACGGGGCTATCACCCACTATGGCCCGACTTTCCAGACGGTTTGGTTAGTTTAAAGTGCTAAAAGTTGGAGGCTGCTCCCATTTCGCTCGCCGCTACTCTGGGAATCTCGGTTGATTTCTGTTCCTCTGGTTACTTAGATGTTTCAGTTCACCAGGTTCGCCACGCTTGACCTATGTATTCAGCCAAGGTTGACCCTTGCGGGCCGGGTTTCCCCATTCGGACATCTCCGGATCAAAGCTTGTTTGCCAGCTCCCCGGAGCTTTTCGCAGGCTTCCACGCCCTTCATCGCCTGTAATCGCCAAGGCATCCACCACATGCACTTATTCGCTTGATCCTATAACCTTAAGGGCTTTTAGAGTAAGGGTATAAAGTTAAATAAAACAAAACAACTTTATAAATTAATCCCGTTATCTAGAACCAATTGGTTACAGGTTGTTTGTGCATTGCATCCGACAAAAAATACAATGCATAGATACAATCTAACCCAATATCTTGTATTCCAAGAAAGAAACCCTAATCGTACAGATCAAAGATTCCTCAGAACACAAAATATTTTACTTCTTCCAAATTTTTAAAGAACATCAGGAAATAAATATTATAAATATCAGGCCAAAAAAAGACCATTAAATATCATTTATTACTATTTCCCTAAAATACAGCCACCGGTTAAAAACCAGAAGTAAGCGTTTTCGCTTACTTCTACTCTTTAAAATTACTAAACTTGTCTAACTAATTGGTGGAGGTGATCGGAATCGAACCGACGACCCCCTGCTTGCAAAGCAGGTGCTCTACCAATTGAGCTACACCCCCGCTATGTTGGTAGGTCTGGGTGGATTTGAACCACCGACCCCACGCTTATCAAGCGTGTGCTCTAACCAACTGAGCTACAGACCCTAATTTAAGGGTCCATGACAATAGCTGTACGTTAATTTTCAAGTACTCAGCTTAGAGTCACCTAGCCCCTGCTTCTTAAACAACCGATAGGTTGTGGACACTTCAACCGGGATCTTCTCTTGAAAGGAGGTGATCCAGCCGCAGGTTCCCCTACGGCTACCTTGTTACGACTTCACCCCAGTCATGAATCTCACCGTGGCAAGCGCCCTCCTTGCGGTTAGACTACCTGCTTCTGGTGGAACCCACTCCCATGGTGTGACGGGCGGTGTGTACAAGACCCGGGAACGTATTCACCGCGACATGCTGATCCGCGATTACTAGCGATTCCGACTTCACGGAGTCGAGTTGCAGACTCCGATCCGGACTACGACGCGCTTTCTGAGATTAGCTCCCCCTCGCGGGTTGGCAACCCTCTGTACGCGCCATTGTATTACGTGTGAAGCCCTACCCATAAGGGCCATGAGGACTTGACGTCATCCCCACCTTCCTCCGGTTTGTCACCGGCAGTCTCATTAAAGTGCCCAACTAAATGATGGCAATTAATGACAAGGGTTGCGCTCGTTGCGGGACTTAACCCAACATCTCACGACACGAGCTGACGACAGCCATGCAGCACCTGTGTTATCGTTCCCTTTCGGGCACCCCCGCTTTTCTGCGGGCTTCGATACATGTCAAGGGTAGGTAAGGTTTTTCGCGTTGCATCGAATTAATCCACATAATCCACCGCTTGTGCGGGTCCCCGTCAATTCCTTTGAGTTTTAATCTTGCGATCGTACTCCCCAGGCGGTCAACTTCACGCGTTAGCTACGTTACCAAGCCCGTTAAGGCCCGACAACTAGTTGACATCGTTTAGGGCATGGACTACCAGGGTATCTAATCCTGTTTGCTCCCCATGCTTTCGTGCCTGAGCGTCAGTGTTGACCCAGGGGGCTGCCTTCGCCATCGGTGTTCCTCCACATCTCTACGCATTTCACTGCTACACGCGGAATTCCACCCCCCTCTGCCACACTCTAGCCTTGTAGTTTCAAACGCAGTTCCCAGGTTGAGCCCGGGGATTTCACATCTGACTTACAAAACCACCTGCGCACGCTTTACGCCCAGTAATTCCGATTAACGCTCGCACCCTACGTATTACCGCGGCTGCTGGCACGTAGTTAGCCGGTGCTTCTTCTTCCGGTACCGTCAGTAGTCACGGGTATTAACCGTAACCGTTTCGTTCCGGCTGAAAGAGCTTTACAACCCGAAGGCCTTCTTCACTCACGCGGCATGGCTGGATCAGGGTTGCCCCCATTGTCCAAAATTCCCCACTGCTGCCTCCCGTAGGAGTCTGGGCCGTGTCTCAGTCCCAGTGTGGCTGGTCGTCCTCTCAGACCAGCTACTGATCGAAGCCTTGGTAAGCTTTTACCTTACCAACAAGCTAATCAGACATCGGCCGCTCCAAAAGCGCAAGGTCTTGCGATCCCCTGCTTTTCTCCTCAGAGATTATGCGGTATTAGCACACCTTTCGATGCGTTATCCCCCACTTGAAGACACGTTCCGATGTATTCCTCACCCGTTCGCCACTCGCCACCAGGGTTGCCCCCGTGCTGCCGTTCGACTTGCATGTGTAAAGCATGCCGCCAGCGTTCAATCTGAGCCAGGATCAAACTCTTCAGTTCAATACTGTTAAAACTCTCGCTTGACTTGTTACCTTGTTACATCGTGCGAGCACATCTACTCTTAAGTTGCCCAAAAATTCTATCTCGAAAGACAGAATACTTAGACGCCCCAGTAAAGCGCCCACACCTATCGGCTGTAAATTTTTAAAGAACTAATCTGCCCCCCCCAATAAACTTTATTGACAGAGAACCGATGAATTATACAGACACCGAATACGTGTATCAAGATGTTTCTTGTAATTCTGAATATATAATCTGAAAATTAAAGGATTGTTACTTTAGAGAATCTTCGTTTTCCTACCTGGACAACTGAAGTTGTACCACATTTCACCTTTAGATTCTTGTCACTTATTTTTTCTCCATTTAATTTCACGCCTCTCTGCTCGATCATGCGGAGGGCTTCTGTTGTACTTGCTGTGAGACCAGTTTGCTTAAGAATCTTTGTTATAGATAATCCCTCGCTTTCACCATGTAACTTTATTTCCGGCATGTTTTCCGGTAGTGCGCCATGTTTGAAACGTGCCTCGAAATTAGTAACCGCAGTTTCTGCATCTTGTTTGTTGTGAAAACGCGTCACTATTTCCTTGGCAAATATCACTTTTATATCACGTGGATTACGGCCTTGTTCTACTTCCTGCTTCCATTCCCGGATAGCAACTAAAGATTCAAAAGATAGTAATTCTAAATAACGCCACATCAATTCATCAGAAGTTGACATTATCTTACCGAATATTTCTTCAGCATTCTCATCTATACCAATATAATTGTTCAAAGATTTAGACATTTTATTTACACCATCAAGCCCCTCTAGAAGTGGCATAGTCAGAATACATTGAGGTGGCTGGCTGAAATGTTTTTGTAATTCACGTCCCACTAACAAATTAAATTTCTGGTCAGTACCACCTAATTCAATATCTGCATTTAGCATGACCGAGTCGTAGGCCTGAATCAGCGGATACAATAACTCATGAATAGCAATAGGCTGATTATTTTGGTACCTTTTGCCAAAATCGTCCCGCTCTAACATACGGGCCACGGTATGAGTTGAAGCTACTTTGATCAGATCAGCTGCATTTAACTGGTTCATCCATTTTGAATTAAATACCACTTCAGTTTGATCAGACCTCAGTATTTTGAATACCTGGTCAGTATAGGTTTTTGCGTTTTCTGTGACTTGTTCCCGGGTTAGAGGAGGACGGGTAGTATTCTTGCCACTTGGGTCGCCTATCATACCTGTGAAGTCACCAATTAAAAACAGAATATGGTGGCCTAAATCCTGCAACTGACGCATTTTATTGAGCAGAACTGTATGGCCTAGGTGTAAATCCGGGGCAGTTGGGTCAAAACCAGCTTTAATTCTTAGCGGAAGACCTGTGGATAGTCTTTGTTTGAGTTCTTTTTCAACCAGAAGCTCGTCACAGCCGCGCTTGATAGTCTCTAGCTGCTCTTCTATATCTTTGGGCACAGTTATTGTATTAAGAAAATATTATCCAAGATTATCTTCAGCAAAACCCCAGTTGATTAATTTTTCAATAACTGCATTAACATAATCAACTCTGCGGTTTTCATAATCAAGATAGTAAGCATGCTCCCATACGTCAATAACGAGAAGTGGTTTTATCCCCTTGGATAAGGGTGATCCTGCATTAGCAGTTTTAGTAACCTCAAGCTTGTCACCATTCATTACAAGCCATGCCCAGCCACTTCCAAATTGAGTCATTGCTGCGGTAGCTAATTCTTTTTTGCATGAGTCTAGATCGCCAAAAGAGTTCTCAATTTTCTGCTTCAAAATTAAAGGAGGTTCACCGCCACCCTCTTGAGATAGGCTGTTCCAGTAAAAAGTATGATTCCAAATTTGGGCGGCATTGTTGAAAATACCCGCTTTATTAGCTTGACCGGCTGTCGTAGATATAATCTCTTGTAATGTCAAACCTGCTAGTTCTGTATCAGTTATCAGTTTATTCAGATTATCAACATAAGTTTTATGATGTTTGCCATAGTGGATACCTAGCGTACGTGCTGAGATCACTGGATCTAGTGCATTTTCTGCGTAGGGCAGGGGTGGTAATGTATGTGGTGTGTTACTCATTATTCTGACTCCTATATTATGACAAAGCTACTTAAATTTTTCTCAAATTGAATAAACAATCGAATTCCTCAAACGAATATGAGGCGCTTATGATTGATAAAATTCCAATAAATTGAATATTACGTTTAAGTTTATTAAGTAGGATACTACTAAATTTCTTAGATAGAAAAGAATAAATAGTTTCCTTTTTCTCTTAAGGCTTAGTATATATGAAATACTTGTGTTTAATAAACTGACTCTAGGTTAGATTAGTCAAATTATTATCTGCCCTTATTATTTAATAAGAAGTATTCAGAAATTTCATAGAAAAATAATTATGAATAATTTAAATTTGAATCCGGAATTGTTAGGAAAACCGTGACGATAGATATTGAAATTGGTCAGTGATACGATGGGTAAAGAGCTGAAAAATTATGGAGATTGCAGTGCTAATAATGGCTTATCAGGATAGTGCTGCAGATGATATGTTGCCCACAGACTACTTGCAATTCGATAAGCAAGTATATTTGCATGTTGTTGCAACGGTTGGTTGTCAAGTTCTTGCGTGGTTTGTTTAAAAAGTCTCAACCATTGTTCAAACAGTTCAGGACGAAGATTTGGTATAGCTAAATGCTTGGGCATGGGTGCTCCACGAAAACGGTTGGTACCTAGCAAATTACCTGACCAGAAATCAGTCATTTGTACAAAATGGGCCTCCCAGTTAGTAACGTGGGCTTCAAAGATCGGGCCTAATGAGGGATCTTTTCGAGCTTTTGCATAAAAAGAGTGAACTAAGTGGCTGATCTCTTTTTCAGTATATGTGGGGGAGGTCGGTGTAGAAGCAATTGGTTGCGACATGAGCTGATTAATTTATTGTTAGTTAATTAAAGTACCGTTTCTGAAGATATTTCCGGCAAATGATTGAGCGGGTCTACTGGTTTTCCATTTTTTCGGATTTCAAAGTGAAGTCTTACTAGTTTGCTGTCGGTGTTTCCCATCTCTGCAATTTTTTGCCCTCTAGAAACTGTTTGTCCTTCTTTCACTAGAAGTTTACTGTTATGAGCATATGCACTAAGGTAGGTACTGTTATGCTTTATAATAATGAGCTGACCGTAGCCCCGTAATCCAGTTCCACTGTATACTACTTTACCTGCAGCTGAAGCCAGAACAGGTTGCCCTGTCTTACCTGAGATATCCATACCTTTGGTTCTTTCTGAGAAATGGCTTGATACTCTTCCTTCCGTAGGCCAGATCCATCCAATACCACCATTGTCACGAATGGTTTCCGTAGAAGTGATGATTGCAGTAGTACCATCTGGTTCAGCGGGTTTTTCATTTTTCGAATTTGCAATAGCGGTTGGGAGTACATTCTCAGATTCTTGTAGCTGTGATATAGCTTGTTCCGAATATGGCAGCTTCAATGACTTAGGTTCAATTTTCAATAGAGTAGCAGCGGAAGTAGGTTCTTCATTTGATATTGAAGTGGCTTCCGGGATAGATTGCTGTACTGTTGATGATGGTTCCGGATCAGGAAGTGCAAATATAGATGGTTTAGTCATTAGATTAGGGGAGGACAGCATAAGTTGTTGACCAACATTTATGGCGCCAGGGTTTTCTATATTATTCCATGCTGCTAAATCCTTGTAATCAATGCCATAAATTTGCGCAATACTATATAGAGTATCACCTTTCTGTACGGTGTGATATTTTGTAACTTCTTCAGATTGACTTGCTGTGGGGGGAGTGCTTTTGCCTGCCGGAGCATGTCGAGTTGATACGCAACCCGCGAGCAAAAGACAGATAAGAGACTGCAATAATAAAAGATTGAGAATAGACTTCCTATCACAAAGGGCATGTTTGCAGTATTTAACAGCCTTTGTAGAAAATAATACTTTGTTAACCAGCTTCTCCAGCTTCATCTCACCTTTCTTCATTCACCTTCTCTTGTCAGCATAGTTTAATTTTTTACGATACCAGACAGTATTGGCACGAATCTTACTTCATCCAGAATAGTTTCGACATAACCCTGTGGGTTACGTTCAATTACACATAGATACTGTTCTTGGCTACCTTTTGGATAAACCATTCTACCACCGATTGCTAATTGTGCCAGTAATGTAGAAGGAACATGCGTGGTTGCACCTGTCATAATAATACCATCGAATGGCGCAACTTCAGGCAGCCCGTGGAGTCCATCTGCATGCTTCAACCGTACATTATTAAGACGGAACTCTCGTAGACGTGAACGGGTTCGATTTAGTAAGGGTCCAATACGTTCGATTGAATAAACCTCATGTGCAAGTTGAGCCAAAATGGTTGTTTGATAGCCACAACCTGTACCAATTTCAAGAATTTTACCGAGATTTGAACCTGCACGTAGTAACTCACTCATTCGCGCTACTATAAATGGACTTGAAATAGTTTGTCCAAAATTAATGGGAAGTGCGACATCATCGTAAGCACGGCTTGCGAGAGCTTCCTCGACAAATAAATGACGGGGAACAGAGTTCATTGCTGCTAGCACCACTTCATCCACTATACTTTGATTGCGTAAACGATCAATCATTCGTACACGTGTACGCTGAGAAGTCATGCCAATGCCAGAATGATATAAACTCAAACTCAGTATCTCTTTAAATGTTGAACTTCAATGTACTAAATATTTCCTATCCATGCATCTTATTTTAACCACTGCTTAATCGTTTCTAGCTGTCCATATTGAGTCAGATCAATTTGTAGTGGTGTGAGTGATACCCGATTTTGTTGAATTGCATAAAAATCTGTATTTTCACTTGCATCCTGAACTGCACCTGCGGCACCTACCCAGTATACTGTTTCACCGCGTGGGTTTTCTGACTTGACTACTGGCTCAGCTTTATGTCGTCTCCCAAGCCGTGTAACTTCAATACCTTGCAGATCATTATATGGAATATCTGGTACATTTATATTAAGCAGTATTGGCTCATGAAAATTATTTTTTCTAAATCGTTGCACAATATTAACTGTAACAAGTGCCGCAGTAGAAAAATTTTCATCAGAAACGTTTGCAAGAGATACAGCAAGGGAAGGTATCCCTAATAGAAATCCTTCAGTAGCAGCGGCAACTGTTCCCGAGTAAATAGTATCGTCGCCCATATTGGCACCATCGTTTATACCTGATATCACCATATCAGGTAGTGTATCTAGCATGCCAGTAACCGCTAGGTGTACACAGTCTGTTGGCGTACCGTTTACATAGTAATAACCATTGTGAGATTTATGCAAACTGAGGGGACGATCTAGTGTAAGGGAATTACTCGCACCGCTACGGTCACGCTCTGGTGCAACTACGACTATGTCTGCAATAGAGGAGAGCGCCTCAGCAAGCGTTGTCAAACCTGGTGCGAAATACCCGTCGTCGTTACTGAGTAATATACGCATTCGCAAAGGGCCAATTTATTCTGAGATTATTTAGGAAACGAAGTAAACAGTTCAACTAATTCCAAACTTAATTTATATATAAAAATTGATTAATCAAACAATTTAAATGGTCGGGGCGAGAGGATTCGAACCTCCGACCACTTGCACCCCATGCAAGTACGCTACCAGGCTGCGCTACGCCCCGAAGCTGCGGATTATAGCAACAAGCCCTGATGTTAGGAATCGCTTTTAGTGTCTCAATTATACAGAATGAGAAAAACAGGAAAACTAATCATGACCTAAGCAAAGATACAACATTTTTAATCTCACCTTGTAACATTGCCAAATTGACTGGAGTAAGATGCTCGGTAACAGAAGAATGGCTTGCTGAGTTAGATGTCGGTTCAGGGAGATCGTTTTGTTCTAGTCGTCCACGTGCACCATTGATGGTAAAGCCTTGTTCGTAGAGTAATTCTCGAATATGACGGATTAATAATACTTCATGGTGCTGATAGTATCGACGGTTTCCACGCCGTTTAACTGGCTTCAATTGTGAGAATTCCTGTTCCCAATAACGTAGTACATGCGGTTTGACGCAACATAACTCACTGACTTCACCTATGGTGAAATAACGCTTTGCCGGAATAGGCGGCAAAGCACTGCTAGGTGATTTGTTTCCCATTGTGGGTTTTTTCCACCATTGCCTTCAGTTTTTGACTGGCGTGAAAAGTTACCACGCGTCGTGCAGTTATTTGAACCTCTTCTCCGGTTTTGGGATTACGACCAGGGCGTTGTGGCTTGTCACGTAACTGGAAATTTCCAAATCCTGATAACTTGACGCCATTACCATTTTGTAGTGCGGTACGAACTTCTTCATAGAAAGAGTCCACCATATCTTTGGCTTCGCGCTTGTTTAAGCCAACTTTTTCAAATAATAAATCTGCTAATTCAGCCTTTGTTAAGGTCATGCTTTTCCTCTCCTTACACATTAATTCTTGAACTAAATTTCCCCGCTTATATTTAATTACGGAGTTTTGCAATAAATATTTATTAATTTCTTATCTTATACCAAGTGTGTATATTTAATTGCGGAGTTTTGCCTCAAATTGATTCTCTAGGATCTTAATCAATTTCTTAGTAACCAAATCTGCTTCTTTATCAGTTAAAGTTTTTTTAGTATCTTGTAATAACACACGGAATGCAAGACTTTTTTTACCATTATCTACTCCCTTGCCGCGATAAACATCAAACAGGGCAATTTCTACTATTATGGGCGAATTAAGGGCATTCATGCTCTGGAGTAGTAAGTGAGCACAAATATTATCTGCTACTATCACAGCAATATCACGTCGTACAGATGGATATTTTGGGATTTCTCCTGCTTTTGGTAGAGTTCGCTGAGTCAAGATATCCAGATCGAGTTCAAACAGGATAACAGGCTTTGGTAGGGCCGATTTTTGTTGTAAATGAGGATGAAGTTCTCCTAGCCACCCGGCTATTTTTTCCCCTATGAGGATTTGTGATGATTTTCCGGGATGTAGGGCAGGATGGGCTGCTATTTTAAAATTTATGATTTCCGGCCAAAATAATGTTTCAACATCAGATTTGACGTCATAAAAGTCTGCATTACGTTCAGGTAAACCCCATTGCTCTGCCACAATGTCTCCATAGCATAGTCCTGCTAGTTTTTCGGATTGTGTGTAATGGCCTTCTTTTTTTAAGAAACAGGAACCAATTTCAAATATTCGTACTCTGGTTTGTTTGCGGTTAAGGTTAAATTGTAGATTCGAAATAAGCCCCCCAATTAAGTTGCTACGCATTACATTTAACTGACTGGAAATAGGGTTCTTCAACATCACCGGGGAAGCATTATTCGAATAATTCTTCTCCCATTCTGTATCTACAAACGCATAATTAGTTACTTCCTGGTAATCACGTGCTACACAGATTCTTCGTAGCTGCATCGAAGTGTGTATCGCTTCAGGATCAGGCAGTATACTCAAGTTTACATTTGGTAAGCTGGCTGAAATATTATGGTAGCCATAAATGCGTGCAATTTCTTCAATCAGATCTTCTTCAATAGCTAAATCAAAACGATATGTAGGGGGTATTACATGAAATGTTGTATTTTTAACTGAGAAATCAAATTGTAAGCGTTGTAATATTTCAGCTATCTTATCTTTCTCTAACTCGATACCTAATATGCGTCGTACTCGTTTTTCACGCAGGATAATAGATTTACGTTGCGGTAATTTCCCTTTTACTTCAGTAATTGGTCCGGGATAGCCACCACAGATATCAATTATTAAGCCTGTAGCTCTTTCCATGGCGATGCGTGTAGCCCCAAAATCTACACCACGCTCGAAGCGGTGAGCAGAGTCAGAACTGATTCCAAGTTGAATATTCTTTCCTGCTATTACTTTAGGTATAAAGAATGCACTTTCAAGGAACAGGTCAGTAGCACCATGCTCCACCTTACTTTCGTTTCCTCCCATAATGCCGGCTAATGCCAGGGGTTTAACTTCATCAGAAATCAGTAACATATCAGGCTGCAGTAATATTTCTTCACCATTTAATAACTGTAGTTTTTCACCTGAGTTAGCGTAGCGTACGTGAATAATTCCAGAGAATTCATCAGTAATTTTTGCCAGATTGAAGGCATGCGTGGGCTGGCCAATTTCTAACATTACATAATTAGTTACGTCTACTACTGCGTTGATCGGGCGAACTCCACTTCGTTCCAGACGACGAATAATCCATGTAGGTGTGGGTGTGCCCAAGTCGATATCTCGGATTACTCTGCCACAATAAAGTGGACATGCATCTGGTTCATCTATACATACAGTCAGGGTGTCACTATTTTTGTTTTTAACCAGATTAGTTTCAGGCAGGATAAGTTTTGCAGAACAAATTGCTGCCACTTCTCGCGCTATACCTGACAGTCCCAGGCAATCAGCGCGGTTAGGGGTTAATTTTAGTGTAAAGAGTTTATCGTCAAGGTCATAGTAATTGCGAAAGTCTTTTCCTGTTGGGGCATCTTTGGGAAGTAATAACAGACCTTCAGCCTCTTCAGTTATTCCTAATTCGTTGGCTGAACATAGCATGCCAAATGATTCTACCCCACGTACTTTAGCCCGTTTAATGACCATATGAGGAAGGTGTGCACCAATCAACGCACATGGCACTTTGGCTCCGACACAAACGTTGCCAGCGCCACAGACAATTTGCAGGGGTTCTTTATTTATAGATTCACCTACGCTTACCTGACATACATTTAAGCGATCGGCGTCAGGATGTTTATTTACTGACAGTACTTCAGCTACCACCACCTTATTGAAGTCTGGCGCTGCAGACTCTATAGCCTCTACTTCCAGGCCAGCCATGGTAAGCGAATGAGCTAGTTCGCTGCTGGAAATTGGCGGGTTAACTAAAGTACGAAGCCAGCTCTCAGGAAATTTCATAGTGATCTATTATTGCAGGAAATACAATTTATAACTTCAATTAAACTGCTTCAGGAAACGTAAGTCATTTTCAAAAAACATTCGTATATCATTTACTCCATACCTAAGCATTGCTAGTCGCTCTACACCTATACCAAAAGCAAAGCCATTGTATTTCTCACTATCTATGTTGACATGTTTTAAGACTTCAGGATGCACCATGCCACAACCTAGGACTTCAAGCCAACCAGTGTGACCACATACTCTGCATCCCTTGTTATTACACATAACACAGCTAATATCCATTTCAGCTGAAGGTTCGGTAAATGGAAAGAAAGAAGGGCGGAACCGTGTTGATAGCTCCTTATGCTCTGAAAATTGTTTAATAAAGTCTATTAATATTCCTTTTAGAGCTGAGAAATTTACATTTTCATCTATCCATAGACCTTCTACTTGATGAAACATGGGCGTATGGGTGACGTCTGAATCGCAGCGGTAAACCCGTCCCGGAGCTATCACCCTGATGGGAGGATTTTTATTTTGCATGTAACGGATTTGAACCGGGGATGTATGGGTGCGCAACAAATGCTTATTTTCTTTTTCAGCAATATAGAATGTATCATGCATCGCACGCGCGGGATGATTTTCCGGGATATTGAGTGCAGTAAAGTTATAGAAATCAGTTTCAATCTCAGGGCCAGAAGCCACAGCAAAGCCAATTGAACTGAATAAAGTTTCGATTCGTTCTAACGTTCTTGTTATAGGGTGTAAGCCACCCATTCCTGAGCCGCGTCCAGGCAGGGTTACATCAAGCGCTTCTCCAGCTAATTGCGCTTCCATTTTATTGGGTAAAATTAATTCACGACGGTAATTTATTTTTGTTTCCAATATCTCCTTTAACTTGTTAATCCGGCCACCCATAATTGGGCGCTCTTCTGGGGAAAGTTTTCTCAGCCCCTTTAGCATTTCAGTCAGCGCGCCGTTCTTGCCAAGATAGCGTGCCTTTGCCTGTTCAAGATCACTAGTATTATCTATGCTATCTAACAGGTTTGTTGCTTCATTAAGAAGATTTTCTAGGTTGTTCATGAGAATATAAAAGTAGGACGGCTACTAACTGTATATACAAGAAAAAAGGCCAAGGTATTCCCCCCTAGCCTCCTGATTACTGTTTTGCTATGGCCAGACTATGCAGCAAGACTGGATTTTGCTTGTTCAACTAATTTCATGAAGGCAGGCTTGTCAAAGACAGCAATATCAGCCAACACCTTTCTATCCACTTCGATTGAGGCTTTCTTCAGTCCATTCATGAATACGCTGTAGGATAAGCCACATTCACGTGTAGCGGCATTAATACGAGCTATCCAAAGGGCACGAAACACACGTTTTTTCTGACGCCGGTCGCGGTAAGCATATTCTCCTGCTTTCATCACCGCTTCTTTTGCAATTCGATAAACATTCTTGCGACGCCCACGGTATCCTTTTGCTTGGTTCAATACCTTTTTGTGACGGGCATGAGCAGTTACACCACGTTTTACTCTTGGCATGACAGTTCTCCTTAAGCGTAGGGCAACATAGCGTGCACAGACGCTATGTTGCTAAAATGAACTTCAGTAGTTCCTCTCAGCTGGCGTTTAAGCTTGGTAGTTTTTTTTGTCAGAATATGGCGTTTGAATGCATATGAACGCCTGACACTACCGCCAGGCCTAACTTTAAAACGCTTAGCGGCACCCCGCTTGGTTTTCATTTTGGGCATAACGTAACTCCTGTTTTTTTATATGATGTTAGGTGTCCCCTGGTTGGAGTACTTTCATAACCTAGACATCACTTGTTTTTGTAATATTTAATTAGTTTTTATTTGGCTTAAAATCTCTATGAGATTATTATTTCAATATTAAAGTTTCTCAGCTGTTGTCTTAGCTTCTTCCTTTAAATTCGGTTCTAAACTCTTAGTACTTTGTTTTGTGTCACTGAGTTCTTCAGCTGTATTTGAGTTGACTCCTTTCATTTTAGTTTCTTTACTCTTGGCCATTATCACCTCCTTTTTTTTAGGTGATAGAACCATTACCATCTGTCGTCCTTCCATTCTTGGAAATTGCTCAACCACTGCGTATGTTTCCAAGTCATCCCTTACTCGTTCCAGTAAGCGTACACCAAATTCTTGATGCGCCATTTCACGTCCACGAAAACGGAGCGTTACCTTAGCTTTATCCCCCTCTGCCAGGAAATTAATCAAGTTACGAAGCTTGATATTGTAGTCCCCATCATCGGTATTCGGGCGGAATTTTACTTCTTTGATTTGGACTTGTTTTTGCTTAAGCTTTGCCTCGTGCTTTTTCTTGCTTTCTTGATAACGGAATTTACCATAATCCATTAAACGGCATACTGGAGGTTGGGCGGTAGGAGCGATTTCTACTAGATCTATCTCAGCTTCATCTGCCAAAGATTTAGCAACTTCCAGAGTGACGATGCCTATCTGTTCTCCTTCCATACCTATTAACCGCACCTCTGGCGCGTTAATTTCATGATTGATACGTGCCGCTTTTTCCTGAGCTATAGTAGTTCCCCGAATTTGTTAAATAAATTAAGCTGAGCCTATCTTTGTAGATATCTCTAATTTAAGACGATCAATCAGTACCTGAAGAGACATTTGACCAAGATCAGAGCCAGATCGGGTGCGTATTGAAACCGTTTGCGATGCCACTTCCTTCGCGCCCACAATGATCTGGTAGGGCAGCTTTTGTAAACTGTGCTCCCGTATTTTATAGGGTATTTTTTCATTTCTCAAGTCTGCATATGCTCGGATGCCGCTACACTTAAGTTCATCTGTTATTTTTTTTGCATAATTTGATTGTTTTTCAGAGATATTAAGGACGACCGCTTGATAAGGCGAAAGCCACAAGGGCAGGGCTCCGGCATGGTTTTCTATGAGAATACCAATGAAGCGTTCTAATGATCCCAAAATTGCCCGGTGCAGCATTACTGGAACTTGGCGAGAATTATCTTCAGCAACAAATTCTGCTCCCAATCTTTCTGGCATAGAGAAGTCAAGCTGTAGAGTACCGCATTGCCATAACCTTCCAATACTATCTTTTAGAGAAAAATCAATTTTCGGACCATAAAAAGCACCTTCACCTGCTTGTAGCTCCCAGTTAAGCTGCTTGTGATTTAGTGCCAGTTCTAGCGCTTTCTCTGCTTCATCCCATTGCTTCTCTGTGCCAACACGCATTTGCGGACGTGTTGACAGTTTTACCAGAATTTCATTGAAACCAAAGTCTGTGTAAACTTTCTGTAACAGATCAATAAAGCTCACCACTTCATCTTGTATTTGGGCGGCGGTACAGAAAATGTGTGCGTCATCTTGGGTGAATGCTCGTACTCGCATGAGACCATGTAATGCACCCGAAGGCTCGTTACGGTGACATGAACCAAATTCTGCTAGTCGTAATGGCAAATCACGATAGCTCTTTAATCCTTGGTTAAATACCTGAACATGACCCGGGCAATTCATTGGTTTAATCGCAAAATTACGTTCTTCCGAATGTGTGGTAAACATATTTTCACGAAAATTTTCCCAATGTCCAGAACGTTCCCATAAGGCCTTGTCAAGCACTTGAGGCGTCCGAATTTCTTGATAGGAGTTTTCTTTAAGTATTTTTCGCATATATTGTTCTACCTGCTGCCAAACGCTCCAGCCATTGGGATGCCAAAATACCATACCAGGAGCCTCTTCCTGAATATGGAATAAGTCCAGTTGCTTACCAAGCTTGCGGTGATCTCTTTTCTCAGCTTCCTCAAGACGGAGAAGATAGGCGTCCTGATCATCTTTTTTAGTCCAGGCTGTGCCGTAAATTCTTTGCAGCATCTCATTGTGAGAATCTCCGCGCCAATAGGCGCCTGCTACCTTCATCAACTTAAAAACCTTAAGCCTAGAAGTTACTGGGACATGTGGACCACGGCAGAGATCAGTAAAGTTTCCCTGGGAATAAAGCGATACTTCTTCATCGCCTGGGATGGCCTCGATGATTTGCGCTTTATAGTGCTCATTCTGGCTTTTAAAAAACTTAATTGCCTCAGACCGTTCCCAAACCTTGCGCTCTACTTTCAGACTACCTTTACTGATTTCAGACATACGTTTTTCAATTGCCTGCAGATCATCCAGTGTGAAGGGACGCTTGTAAGAGAAGTCATAGTAAAATCCGTTTTCGATTACCGGCCCGATTGCGACTTGAACATCTGGAAATAGTTCTTTTACTGCATGCGCCAGCAAATGCGCACTAGAATGACGAATAATTTCTAGTCCCTCCACATCTTTTTCAGTCACAATAGATAGATCACTATCATCCTTAATGAGGTCAGATGTATCTACTAATTTGCCATTTATTTTACCTGCTATCGCTGCACGCGCTAGTCCGGCACCAATTGACGTTGCAACTTCCATTACCGTCACAGGCTGATCAAATTTACGCTCCGAGCCATCCGGTAGGCGAACAACTGGCACAGTTTATTCCTTAGATAAAGAGATAGAGAAAATTATACCAGTGAATGTAATTCAAGATGCAGATCTTGGAAAAAATTGCTTAATATTAAATTAAAAGTAAGTATTCAGAATAGATGCGTATTACTATGGGAGGGTACTAGTATCAGTTTTATAGATTTACTTCTTTTCGTAAAGTATTGGAAATATAATCGGCCCAGTACTTGACCTTTTGTTTTGATTCGCCCTCTACCATTACTCGTAAAAGTGGTTCGGTGCCGGATGCTCGTAGTAATACACGACCTTGGTCGCCAAGATCACGTTCAGCCTTTGTCTGAGCAGCCTTAATTGATTTAATGGCAAGAAAATCGAACCCTTTTGTTACTTTTACATTGATAAGTTGTTGTGGATAAAGCGTAACACCACGTGAGAGTTCTGCCAACGTTTTGCCAGAGTCTTTCATTGCATGTAATACCTGTAATGCAGAAATAATTCCATCACCTGTAGTATGCTTGTCAAGGCAGATTATGTGGCCAGATCCTTCTCCTCCCAGTTCCCACCCCTTTTTTTGTAGAAGTTCCAGCACATGCCTGTCACCAACTTTAGCGCGGGTAAAAGGAATATCCAGTTTCTTAAAGTGATTCTCTATAGCAAGATTAGTCATCAAAGTACCTACTACTCCGCCATTGAGTAAATTCTTTTTCTGGCGGTGTTTAGCCATGATGCAAATTAACTGATCACCATCGTAGAGCACACCTTTATTATCAGTCATGATCATACGATCGCCGTCCCCGTCAAGCGCAATACCGATATCAGCTTTATGTTGTTTAACAGCTTTTTGTATTGTTGTGCTATGTGTAGCACCGCATACCTGATTAATGTTCAGGCCATCAGGCTGAGCTCCAATAATAACTACATCTGCACCTAGTTCATGTAGTACATGACCGGCAATATGGTAAGTTGCTCCATGGGCGCAATCAACCACGATACGCATACCATGTAAATCAAGATGATATGGAAAGGTACTTTTGCAAAATTCTATATAGCGTCCAGATGCGTCATTAACTCGCCTTGCTCTGCCAAGCTGTGCAGAGGGCATAGATATTAACGGTGCATTTAAGCCAGCCTCAATATTGTTTTCAGTCTTATCGGATAGCTTGTTTCCTGAAGCAGAGAAAAACTTGATACCGTTATCTTCAAATGGATTGTGTGATGCAGAAATTACGATTCCTGCTTGTAATCTCAGTGCACAGGTTAGATAGGCAACACCCGGAGTAGGCATAGGACCGGTTAACAGTACATCTACTCCGGCAGCAGATAGGCCTGCTTGTAACGCTGACTCTAACATATAGCCTGATATGCGCGTATCCTTTCCGATCAATACTGCGGGACGTTCATCTTTAGACAGGTATCTGTCAGCTGAGGCAAGCACTTTACCTGCAGAATAACCTAGGTGCATGACGAATTCTGGCGTGATAGGGGTGTCTCCTACCCGCCCACGTATACCATCAGTGCCGAAAAATTTTTTGGTCAATATAATTATCCATTAAATAATTAAAACTACGAAGCTCATCAAACAGGTTTTACCTTATCATTTTTACGTCTGGCTGGTTACGGCATTGTAAACTGCCAGAGCATCTTTTGTTGCTTTTACATCATGTACCCGTAGAATTTTAGCGCCATTGATTGCAGCCAGTAAAGCTGCCGAAATACTGGAGTAAATCTGGTCCCTTTCTTTGTTACCAGTGATTTCTTTTAACATGGATTTACGCGATAATCCCACCAGAACAGGTATACCCATGTCTGTAAATTGATCAAGATATCGTAATAACTTAAGATTATGTTTCAGAGTTTTACCAAACCCGAATCCGGGGTCTATTGTTATTCGCTCTCGTGGTATTCCCACAGCTTGCGCTGCATCTATGCGTTGCTGTAAAAAGTCTTTTATTTCTGTTATCACATCTTCATATTGGGGGTCTGACTGCATATATTGTGGTTTTCCTTGCATATGTACTATGCATAATGTTACTTCCCCATCTGCTACGACCTCAAGTGCTCCGGGTGACTGTAGAGCATTAATGTCATTAATCATAGTTGCACCAGCTTTTATTGTTGCGCTCATTACTTCCGGTTTGGAGGTGTCAACAGAAATTGGGATATTCCAGTTAGCCAAGGCTTGTACTACAGGGAGAACACGATGCAATTCTTCTTCTACGCAGACAGGGGCGCTACCAGGACGAGTTGATTCACCACCAATATCCAGGATGTCAGCACCTTCTTCAATTAATCGTGCAGCATGAAGTACAGCATCATTGGTAGATGCGTACAGGCCACCGTCAGAGAAGGAATCTGGTGTTACGTTCACAATTCCCATCACAAGAGGGGTGCTATAGGAAGGAAACTCTAGAGTTTTTTGCAAGGGAAGAACCGAGATAAGACTCGGGTAGTATAAGATTTAATAATCTTATACTACCCGAGTCTTATCTCTATAATTATGGATGAAGTTGAATAAAATAGCGTCACAGATACTATAACAGGCCAGTTGTTTCACACGCCCTTCGTTTTACCCTTATTTATGCTTCCTGTGCAGGGGTCGCAGTAGTTGCGGTTGAGCCAGGAGGTGTCGGATCATCTTTCGGTGGAACCGGTGAGGCTTGTGTTGGCTTGGGCGGACGCGGGTCACGACCCTCCATTATGTCTCCGATTTGATCGGAATCTATGGTTTCCCACTCCAGTAAGGCTGCGGCCATAGCCTCTATCTTGTCGCTGTTTTCTTCAATCAGTTTACGAGCAAGAGCGTACTGTTGATCAATTATGCGGCGAATTTCTTCATCCACACTTTTCATTGTGGCTTCACTCATATTTTTGTGAGTAGTGACGGAACGACCAAGAAAAACTTCACCTTCAGTTTCTCCATACACCATTGGGCCAAGTGATTCGGACATACCCCATTGAGTAACCATATTCCTGGCCATCTGTGTAGCACGCTCAAAATCGTTGGATGCACCAGTGGTCATCTGTTTCATAAATACTTCTTCGGCAATACGTCCGCCAAATAATACAGCTATAGTCTGAAGTATCTCTTCACGATCCATACTGAAACGATCTTCAACAGGTAATTGCATTGTTACACCCAATGCACGTCCCCGTGGAATAATAGTAACTTTATGTACTGGATCAGTTTTAGGCAGAAGCTGTGCTACTACAGCGTGTCCGGATTCATGATAAGCAGTATTGCGTTTTTCATGTTCGGGCATTACCATCGAGCGTCGTTCTGCGCCCATAAATATTTTGTCTTTAGCCTTCTCAAAGTCATCCATATCTACAAGTCGTTTGTTAGCTCGTGCAGCAAAGAGCGCTGCTTCATTTACCAAATTTGCCAAATCAGCACCAGACATTCCGGGAGTGCCTCGTGCAATAATGTCTGCACGTACATCGGGAGAGATTGGTACTTTTCGCATATGGACATGGAGAATCTGTTCGCGTCCGCGTATATCAGGCAGCGGTACAGTTACTTGCCGATCAAATCGACCTGGACGCAGCAATGCCGGATCAAGTACATCAGGGCGGTTGGTTGCCGCTACTACAATTACACCGGCTGTTCCCTCAAAACCGTCCATTTCAACCAGCAATTGATTTAGAGTTTGTTCTCGCTCATCATTGCCACCACCCAATCCTGCGCCACGCTGGCGGCCAACTGCATCGATTTCATCGATAAAAATGATGCAAGGAGCACTCTTTTTAGCTTGCTCAAACATGTCTCGTACCCGTGCAGCGCCTACACCAACAAACATTTCAACAAAATCTGATCCGGAGATAGTGAAGAAAGGCACCTTTGCTTCACCTGCGACTGCACGTGCTAGCAGGGTTTTACCTGTACCGGGCTGGCCGACCATTAATACGCCACGTGGAATATGGCCGCCAAGTTTCTGGAATTTGCCTGGGTCACGTAGAAATTCGACTAACTCCGATACTTCTTCTTTAGCTTCTTCGCAACCTGCTACGTCGGCAAACGTTACTTCGTTGGTAGACTCATCCAGCATGCGGGCCTTGCTCTTACCAAATGAGAAGGCACCACCACCACGTCCTCCGCCCTGCATTTGACGCATGAAAAAAATCCATACACCTATTAGCAACAACATTGGAAACCATGATACAAAGATATTCATCAATAGTGACGGTTCTTCCTCGGGCTTAGCATCGATGACTACACCTGCTTTAAGCAAATCACTTACCATCCATGGGTCAGAGGGAGAGTAAGTAACAAACCGTCTGCCATCTGCCTTGGTACCTTTTAGCATACGTCCTTCGATAGTTACCTTAGCTATTCTGCCTTGTTTCACCTCATCGATGAACTGAGAATATTCCATTGGTGCCTGTGTAGTTTGACGTGTACTGAACTGATTAAACACCGTCATTAATACCAGTGCAATCACTAGCCAAATAACCATGTTTTTAATGAGATTGTTCAAGATAGCTCCTTGGTTTACCCCGTGAAAATTCTTAATTTCCTATTTTAAACCCATTTATGGATTTATAACAGAGAATGCATCGATCTGAGATACATTTCACCTTATCAGAGTGAATAAATTTTATGCTAGAAAAAGTAAATTTCCTTAATTTTCTCAGACTAGTATGATAATTAATGGCTACGGTACTTTCCTATGTTTCTTTAGTCCTAGTAAATATATTTCGTTACTACGACCACGTGACGCCTTAGGTTTTCGTGTCACTACCTGTTTAAATGACATACGCATGGTGTTCATAAATTGCTCAAAACCTGATCCTTGGAACACTTTGACTAGAAAATTGTCGTCAGAGTTCAATTGTGTCATTGAAAATTCCAAAGCTAATTCGGCTAAATACATGCAACGTGCCTGGTCACTTATCGCTATACCGCTTATATTGGGTGACATATCAGAAATAACAAGATCAACAGGCCTTTCCCCAAGCTTTTTTCTTAGTTCAGTCAAGGTAGATTCTTCTTCGAAGTCACCTTGTATGAAAGTAACATCAGGTAGGGCTTCCATTTTCAGTATATCAAGTGAGAATACTCTGCCATTCAATCCTACTTTATTGGCTGCCACCTGAGACCAACCACCAGGCGTTGCACCCAGATCTACTACGGTCATTCCGGGCTTTAGTAAGTTGTCGCGCTTAGAAATTTCTATCAGTTTGTATGCGGCGCGTGAACGGTAACCTTCTTTATTTGCTTGCTTTACGAAGAAATCATTTACATGATCTTTAATCCAGGATTTACGGGATCTGGCATTCTTCATCAAAAGGGTCTGGATTTTTTGAAGAAACTCATATCAGTTTTCCCGGCCTATTTTTCTTTCGGTATTTATTTCCCACATCAACACAGCAAAGACCCCGGTTTTTTGTGGCGCAAATCAGATAAGATCTTATGGTTCTATATATATTTCACATTGAGAATCGCATATTCTCTTGTTCCGCCCGGGGCAATAACTTCTGCTATATCACCTTGGTATTTACCAATTAAAGCACGAGAAATAGGTGAGCTGACAGAAATTTTACCTTGTTTGATATCAGCTTCATCGTCACCGACTATTTGGTAAGTCACAATTGTGTCATTAGTTACATCTTCAAGATCAATCGTAGCACCAAATACACAGGCACCATCGGCATCAAGTTGTGCTGGATTTATGATCTGTGCATTAGAAAGTTTACTTTCGAGGTCAGAAATACGTCCCTCGATAAACCCTTGCTTCTCTTTTGCAGCGTCATATTCGGCATTTTCTGAAAGGTCTCCATGTGAGCGGGCTTCGGCAATAGCAGCAATGACTGCCGGGCGCTGTACCGTTTTCATTTCGTGCAGTTCAGCACGTAATTTCTCCGCACCAATCTCTGTTAATGGAATTGTACTCATGGAATCCGCTCTCTTTAGTTATTTTTAGATTTTGATTACTGCTCTATTGTATAGTTTTCAGTAAGCCCTGATTTGTTAGGATTGAAGGCAGTATAATTTCAGCCTACAGCTCCTTATTTATACATAGTTACAAACCCGAATGAGGTAACTCAGATTTATTTCAACATATGCAATGTTTGCAAGTCATAAGCTTGTAATTCTCTTATATTAGTCATGCTAAAACATGCAGCACGCGCACCTGCTAATGTAGTGAAATAAGTTACTCTTGCTTGTAGTACGGCATGACGAATCGAATATGAATCCTGAATTGCACTCCGTTTGTCTTCTACTGTATTAATAATTAAATTTATTTCTCCATTCTTAATCATATCAACAATGTGGGGACGTCCTTCTGTTACCTTGTTTACCGGAATAACTTCCAGCCCTGCTTTAGTTAATTCAGCTGCAGTACCACGTGTAGCATAAAGGGTGAATCCTAGTTCTGCAAGTTTGCGGGCAGTTTCCACTGCAGGGAGCCTATCTGATTTACGTACACTGATAAAAATCTTCCCAGATGTGGGTAATTTTACTCCGGCTGCCAACTGAGATTTTACAAATGCTTCTGCAAAAGTGTGCCCCACTCCCATTACTTCACCTGTAGACTTCATTTCTGGTCCAAGTATGGTGTCGACGCCGGGAAATTTAATGAATGGGAAAACGGCTTCTTTAACAGAATAATAAGAAGGAATTACTTCATCGTCCAGACCTTGCTGGAGGAGGGTTATCCCTACCATACAGCGAGCAGAAATTTTTGCTAATTGTAATCCCGTAGCTTTGGATACAAAAGGTACAGTACGTGACGCTCTTGGGTTTACTTCGAGTACATATACAACATCACCCTGAATGGCAAATTGTACGTTCATTAGACCTACTACCTGAAGAGCTCTTGCCATAGCCGCAGTTTGTCTATTTAATTCATTTTTCATAGCGGACGACAGACTGAATGGGGGTAGTGAGCAGGCCGAATCACCTGAATGTACGCCTGCCTGTTCAATGTGTTCCATGACACCACCTATCAGTACAGTTTCACCATCACAGATTGCATCCACATCTACTTCAATTGCATCGTTTAGAAAATGATCCAATAAGACTGGTGAGTCGTGTGATACTTTAACTGCCTCACGCATGTATCTTTCAAGATCCCGTTGTTCATGGACTATTTCCATAGCGCGCCCACCGAGTACATAACTTGGACGTACTACCAATGGATAACCAATTTCATCGGCAGCAGTCAAGGCAGATGAGTAATCACGTGCTGTGCGGTTTATTGGTTGCTTCAATCCAAGCTGATGCAACATTTTTTGAAAGCGTTCTCGGTCTTCCGCACAATCTATCATGTCTGGACTGGTACCAATGATCGGGACCCCGTTTGCCTCAAGATCGCGGGCTAGTTTTAATGGTGTTTGTCCACCATATTGAACAATTACTCCAAAAGGTTTCTCTAGCTCGACAATTTCAAGTACATCTTCCAAAGTTAACGGTTCAAAATATAGTCGATCAGAAGTGTCGTAGTCAGTTGAAACTGTTTCTGGATTGCAATTTACCATGATAGTCTCGAAGCCAGCTTCGCGTAGGGCCAGTGCAGCATGAACACAACAGTAATCAAACTCAATACCTTGCCCGATTCGGTTGGGTCCTCCACCTAACACGATAATTTTTTTTCTATCAGTAGGTAGTGCTTCACACTCTTCTTCATAAGTTGAGTACATATAAGCGGTGTGAGTAGCAAATTCAGCCGCGCATGTGTCTACCCGTTTGTATACAGGGCGTATGTTGTGACGATGTCGTTCAGTACGTACCGTAGTTTGTTCGGTATTCATTAGCTTTGCTAGGCGTTTATCAGAAAAACCGCTACGTTTTAGTTTGAGCAATGCACTCGGATCAAGTTCACTTAGTGTTTTATCAGTAAGCAATTGTTCTTGTTTAACCAGATCTTCTATTTGTATTAGGAACCATGGATCAATTCGTGTCAGAGTATGAACTTCACTGAGCTCCATTCCGCAACGGAATGCGTCAGCTATATACCAGATACGTTCTGGACCGGGATCGCCCAATTCGGTTTCAATGATCTCAATATCGGTTGTTTTTTCTCCTAAGCCGTCGGAACCGGTTTCCAGTCCACGAAGAGCTTTCTGGAACGACTCCTGGAAAGTACGACCGATCGCCATAACTTCTCCCGCTGATTTCATTTGTGTTGTTAGGCGGTCATTGGCTTGTGGGAATTTTTCGAAAGCAAAACGTGGAATTTTGGTAACGACATAGTCAATAGCTGGTTCGAATGAAACAGGCGTTACTTTGTTAGTAATATCGTTCCTAAGTTCATCTAGTGTATAGCCTATCGCAAGTTTAGATGCCACTTTAGCAATGGGAAAGCCAGTTGCCTTTGACGCTAAGGCAGAGGAGCGTGAAACTCGTGGATTCATTTCAATTACAAGCATACGACCATTCTGAGGATTAATCGCAAATTGTACATTTGATCCGCCGGTCTCTACGCCAATCTCACGTAACACTGCGATCGAAGCGTTACGCATGATTTGGTATTCCTTATCAGTAAGTGTTTGTGCCGGAGCAACTGTGATAGAGTCGCCGGTATGGATACCCATAGGATCAAGATTTTCGATAGCACAGACGATGATGCAGTTGTCCAGCTTGTCTCGTACTACTTCCATCTCAAATTCTTTCCAGCCAATTACTGATTCCTCGATCAGTAGTTCTTCAGTTGGAGAAGCTTCCAGCCCATGTTCACATATACTAAGAAATTCTTCCCGGTTGTAGGCAATACCCCCTCCGCTACCGCCCATGGTAAAAGAAGGGCGGACTATAGTTGGGTAACCAACCATCGCCTGTACTTGTAATGCTTCTTCAAGGCTATGGGCAATGGCAGAACGCGCCGAACTTAAATTAATATTTTTCATGGCCTGTTTAAATTTCTCACGATCCTCGGCCTTATCGATGGCTTCACGTGACGCGCCAATCAATTCCACATTATAATTTTTTAGTACACCATGCTTAGCTAAATCTAGGGCGCAGTTCAATGCGGTTTGTCCACCCATTGTAGGCAGCAAAGCATCAGGATGTTCGATAGCAATTATTTTTTCTACCATCTGCCACGTAATCGGTTCGATGTACGTAGAATCAGCCATTTCCGGATCAGTCATTATTGTGGCTGGATTGGAATTTACTAAGATTACTCGATAGCCCTCCTCACGAAGGGCTTTACATGCCTGTGCACCAGAGTAATCAAATTCACATGCCTGACCAATAATAATCGGCCCTGCTCCAATAATAAGGATAGAATTAATGTCTGTACGTTTAGGCATATTTTTTAGCTGCAATACTTGTGAAGATATAAAAAATTCCAATAGATAGTTTTTACACGTACCTAAATATTATTGTTTAATCTGGTTTTTGTTGTTCTCGATCATTCTGACAAATCGGTCAAATAAATAATTGACATCGTGTGGACCAGGGCTTGCTTCCGGGTGTCCCTGAAAGGAGAATGCCAGGCGGTCAGTTAATTCAATTCCTTGCAGACTACCGTCAAACAATGATAAATGTGTAACTTTTATATTTTTTGGCAGAGTTTTGGCATCTACTGTAAAACCATGGTTCTGGCTGGAAATCATAACTCGCTTGTTGTCCAGATTCTGTACCGGATGGTTAGCGCCATGATGACCAAATTTCATTTTTATTGTTTTAGCGCCGCTTGCCAGCCCTAATAGCTGGTGCCCCAAGCAGATACCAAAAATTGGTATCTTTTTCTCAAGCAATTTTTTGATTGTTACAATTGCGTAATCGCAGGGTTCTGGATCTCCTGGTCCGTTGGAAAGAAATACACCATCAGGTTGTAATGCGAGAATCTCGTCAACTGATGTTTGAGCGGGAACAACTGTAACTTTACAGTTTCTCTGCGCTAATTTTCTTAAAATATTTTGTTTGATACCAAAATCTAATGCGGCAACATGGTAATGAAATTTTTTCTTTACCTGATAATTTTGTCCCAGCTCTTTTTCACCATCTATCCATTCATAAGGCTGGCTGCAGCTTACTATTTTGGCAAGATCCATTCCAGCAAGGCCCGGGAATTCATTAGCTTGTTTTAAAGCCTCAGATTCATCAATATTCCCTGCCATAAGACAACCGGCTTGAGCGCCTTTTTCACGTAGAATACGCGTAAGTTTACGCGTGTCTATTTCTGCAATAGCAACTACACCATGTTCTTTAAGATACTCGGGTAATGTCTGAGTTTTACGCCAATTACTGGCAGCAAGTGGCAGATCGCGAATTACCAATCCTGCGGCATGAATCTTATTTATTTTGCCGGATTCTACGTCGTCCATGTTGACGCCTGTATTGCCTATGTGCGGGTAAGTCAGTGTAACAATCTGCTGGCAGTATGATGGGTCAGTGAGGATTTCCTGATATCCAGTCATAGCTGTGTTAAAAACTACTTCACCCGTACTAATACCCTCCGCTCCAATTGATATTCCGCGAAGAATTGTGCCGTCAGCGAGTACAAGAACGGCAGGTAAGCGTTGTAGCACTGGAAACTCCTTGAATACTAACCGGACGTGGAAAGCGGGACAAGCTAACACCCGTCCCGCTTCACTAATTTACTGGAATTGTACGTGAAAAACGACTCTTTTTCAATGTAGATGCAGATACTCTGTAAAATAGAAAAGGTATCTTTTCTGTTGCATCAGGTAGTTACAAAATATTTTATGTCTTTGGTAGTACCGTAGGATTAAAATTAAAAAAGAATCCATACTGTGTTCTTCCTGAAATATTTTGTATAGAAACTTGATATAGGATTATCGGACCAGGTGGTTCGTAATCGCCACAAATTGTGAAACAGATAAATTCTCAGCACGTAGTCCTGGTTCGATTTGTAATATCTCGAAGTCTTTTGGCTCCAGGTAATTTTGTAATGTATTGCGGAGAGTTTTACGTCGTTGTGAGAATGAAGCAGCAACAATAGCAGAAAATAAATTTTCCTTATTTGCATCTATCATTGGTTGTTTAAGCGGGATCATGCGCACAATAGCAGATTGAACTTTAGGTGTTGGAAGAAAAGCTTCTGGTGGGATGGTAAATAGCTGTTCCATTTCAAATCGGCTTTGTAACATAATGGAAAGTCGCCCATAGTCCGATGTAGAAGGCAAAGCAACCATGCGCTCAACAACTTCTTTTTGCAGCATAAAGTGCATATCACATATATTATTTGCAGATTTGCTCAAATGAAACAAGATAGATGTTGAAATACTGTATGGAAGATTACCTACTACTCGCAGATTTTTTCCCAGAGTAAAAAAATCGAATTTTAATGCATCGAATGAGTGCACTGTCAGTTTTTTTCCCAGATTTTCTCGTTGTAGACGTGCAACAATATCACGATCAATTTCTATTACATGTAAATGATTAAGCGATCTCAGAAGTGGCTGTGTCAGCGCACCTAATCCTGGTCCTATTTCAACCAAGAGATCATTTTCAAATGGAAGGATGGCTCGTATAATATTATGTACGACTTGTGAATCAATTAGAAAATTTTGGCTAAAGCGTTTACGAGGAATGTGACGCATGATCATGAAAAATATAAAAGATTGTATGTGGCATGAATTTGATATCTATTGGTTAAGGTTTCTATTTTCAATTAGTGTTATGGCCATTTCAATTGCCGCCAGTAAGCTTCCGGAATCAGTTTGACCCGTAGCAGCTAAGTCCAGAGCAGTACCATGATCCACTGAAGTGCGGATTATGGGTAACCCCAGAGTAACATTCACACCCTTACCAAAGCTCGCATGTTTCAGAACTGGTAGTCCTTGGTCATGATACATGGCGAATATACAATCATAATTTTTTAAATATAAGGGATTAAAGAGAGTATCAGCTGGTAGAGGCCCTATCAAATTTATCCCTTCAGCGCGTAATTTCTCCAGTACCGGAATGATGATCTCTATCTCTTCGCTACCAAGATGGCCAGACTCACCGGCATGAGGATTTAATCCTGCAACTACAATACGTGGCGAGGAAATCGAGAAACGTGCAATTAAATCGTGATTAATGAGACGTAGTTTTTGTTCTAATCTTATAGGTGTGATGGCTGTAGCAACATCCTTGAGAGGTAGATGAGTTGTGGCAAGTGTTACACGCATATTACCTCCAACTAACATCATTACTACCTGAGAGTTTGTGAGTTGGGATAAGTATTCGGTATGACCGGTAAAAGTGATACCAGCATCATTAATTACACCTTTATGTACTGGTGCGGTTACTACCCCATCAAATTCTCCATTGCAACAACCCTCAACTGCTCGTTCTAAAGTTTTTAGAACATATCTGGAGTTAGCTGAATCAGGTTTTCCTGGAACAGAAGGTTTGTCCAAAGGCACATGCAGTACCTGTAAGCTGCCAGATTTATGATTACCTACAGTAGATGAAGAATAGTCCAGTAATTTAAGTGGAGACTGTATTATTCGCGCTCGATCCTGTAGCAGATTCTTGTCTGCGATTACAACCAGTTTACATGGCAGATCCTTCTGTGCAATTTGTGCACAAAGATCTGGTCCAATCCCGGCTGGTTCACCAGCAGTAAGGATTAGAGTTGGATTGGTAGAGTTGACTGAAGTCACTGTATTAATGAGTGAGGCCTAAATTTCCTCAGAGCGGTATTCAACGTAAGCTCGGTCACGCAATTGCTGTAACCATTCTTGATAAGCTGCGTCAGACTTACGTGCACGTATTGTCTTAGTTGCATCTTGACGTTGACGTTCGTTACTCACGTCCTTGGAGCGGCGTTCCAGTACCTGGATTATATGCCAGCCAAAGGATGATTGTACCGGGTCGCTGATACCCCCTGGCTGGAGTCTGTCCATAGATTGTTCAAATTCAGGTACAGTGTCACCCGGCGAGACCCAATCCAGATCACCGCCTGTAGAAGCACTAGTATCTTCGGAATGGAGCTTAGCTAATTCTTCGAAATCCGCGCCGTTATCTAAACGTTCTTTCAAACGGATTATACTGTTTCTGGCATCATCTTCAGATGTTAGTTGACTGACTTTTATAAGAATATGGCGCACATGGGTTTGATCTATCACTACCACTTTATTGCTTTCTCCTCCTCGTCGATCGTGTAGCTTAAGAATATGGAAACCATTTGGACTTTGAATTATTGGTGTCAATTCATTTTGGGGCATAGGTTTTAATATGTCAGAAAATTTTGTTGGTAGCTGTGTTGCCGGACGCCAGCCAAGCTTGCCGCCCTCTAAAGCATCGCCAGCATCAGAAAACTCAGCAGCTACCTGCGCAAAATCATCACCGTTTTTTAATTTGGCCAAGGCTTCTTCCGCACGTTGGCGCCTGTTGTCCATTTTTTCCGGGCTGGCTTGGTCCGGAATTCTTATCATAATGTGGGAAAGTTGGTATTCGTCAGCATTTCCAGATGAGTGCTCTTGGCTGTACAGAAAATTATCTACTTCTCCATCAGATACTTTTATTTTTTTGATTACTTCACGGTTTTTTAACCGAACTAAAAGCATTTCATTTCGAATTTCTTTACGGAACTTATCGAAACTAATTCCTTCCTGACCAAGAAGTACATAGAACTCCTCTTTAGTCTTTTTATTTGCATTTGCAATGCGATTAAGTGCCTGCTCAAGTTCTGTGTCACTTATAGTCATGCCAATCTCATTTGCGAGTTGAATCTGTACACGGGTGAGGATTTCTCTTTCAAGCACCTGGCCTTCCATGATTTCTTTTGATGGAGGTTCTATCCCTTGTTTTTGCAATTGTTTTGTACTGAGCTTAAGTACTTCATCGAGTTCTTGCCGTGTTATACATTCTCCGTTTACGACCGCAACTATATGATCAATGGGTTTAACAGCTCCGGTATCATCGGACTGTTGCGCAACCACAGTATTTGTTGCAAACCAGACAGGGAAAAATAACAGATAAAATAAATATTTTGTTTTCATTTCAAGATAGGAAAATAAAGACTGTAGTAAATTTAAATCCAGAGAACATTATGCTTGTAATTTTGTAGTTTCGGTTCATCGTAATTCTAAATCATCGTATTGATTTACCTGTCCGTCGACATTAGTGTATCCCGGAATACTCCGCTGCAGAATCCGAAGTGGGTTTGAGCCGATTTGTAATAGGCCGCCGAGCTCTAGTTGTATATAAAAAGTAGTGTTTGTTCTTGTAGTTGAGGTACGAAGACGCTGGGCTACAAAGCGCGCTGTCCAGCAACAAGCGTTATACTCAATTCCTGCAAGCCCTTCTAGCACATTACTGTTTCTGAGTGAGTAGTTTAGGCGGCCTACGCCTTGCCATCTTTTTGCTATTGACCATTGTCCTGAAATATCAGTTTGTTCTAATACGCCACGGGTAAAGCGGTAGCCAAGATTTATTACTTTACCTAATTCCGGCTGGTAGCTAACCATTGAACGTATTACCTCGGTACGTATTTTACTCTGATCAAACTGCATAGTTGTATTGGTACTTAAAGTTGGCGTGATTTGCCCGGATAATGCAACAATAAAATCCGGATTATTTATATTAGTTTGTTGTGGCAGAGTAAGTGTAACCCGACGTTTTCTTAAATGCAGTTGTTGTCCAACAGCTATACGAATCCGCTCAATACCGGTATCTGACTCAATCAGACGTGATGTGAGCGCCATAGTAACCCGATTTGCATCATTGATTCGATCATTGCCACTAAAACGGTTCTCAGTAAACAATCTGGCAAAACTAAAATCCTGTTGAGCAGAATCAAAGTTAGGCAGAAGGCTTTGATTATCGAAAGGAATATAAACATAGTGAAGCCGTGGTTCAATGGTTTGAGTAAATCGTTCTCCATTTAATTTGGTTTCACGATCAAACGTAACGCCGCTATCCAGACTCATTATTGGTAGAGTACGGTTTAGGTTCTTTTTTGATGTTGCAGTTGAGGAGTTCAGATTGTATCCGGTATGGTGTACACCGACTTTAGGTTTAATAAAACCAAACGAGTTTTGCAGAGGCACGCTAACATTAGAAAAAATTGTGTAGCGTTTACCACCGACCAGAGTATGGTGGTCAAAATCTGTCCAGCTGCCGCTGAAACTAAGATCAGCTCCTAATACATTACGTTGAGTTGCTTCCAGAAGAACCTGTGGCAAACGTCTGTATGGCGTGACAATAGCAATAACAGGATCCTGAATGGTCTGGAATTTCTGAACCTGTGTACTAAACGATATAGTGCCATTCTTGCCCAATGAGCTGTTATATGCTACCAGTCCCTGCTGCAACAGGTTAGTTCTGGAAGTTACTTTAAGACCTTTGCCAAGATCACGAAAGAAAGCGTCATCTGAGACTCTGTTAAAGTCGAGTCGAGTTCTCCAGCCCTTACCCAGTTTCTGATCGTGCATGAATTGCACCCGATTACGATTCTGATCTGTTCTAAGATCATCCGGCAAAATATCAAATATTAAATTCCCCTTTATATCCTTTGTTAAATAACGAAATTCATTGTTTGCCATTATCCCGCGTTTGGACATAGCCCGGGCTTTGAATGTCGCATCAATATTAGGAGCAATATTCCAATAAAATGGTATGGAAACATCGAGACCGGTTCTGCCATTTGTGCTATAAATGGGAGCAAGTAACCCGGTCTTACGTTCTCCGCTATATGAGAAGTTCCCCCAGGGCGTATAACCTATCGGCAGACCTAGAAATTTTAGTTTGGCGCTACGAGCAGTACCAGTTTTATCTTTGTCATCCATTTCCAGATCGTCAGCTTCAACTATCCAGTCCTCATTTCCCTCGGGGCAGGTAGTATATCGAGCTTGTCGAAACCGATATAGTCCTTCTCCCTCAATGAGTACTGTTTTAGCACCTCCTCTGCTGCTGCCATCTTTTAGCTGGTAATTTGGATTGTCCATCTGTCCTGTTTTGCTCTCCAGATTCATCTTAAGTCGTGAGCCTTCTATTATATCCCCCTGTTGTTCAACACGGACGTCTCCTTCAACTTCGATATCATCGGTTTCCTGAAAATATTTCATTCGGTCTGCTGTGATAATCTGGTCGTCGCTACGTAGTTCAGCATTGCCAATACCTTCAACTTCCAGTTCATTGTGACCCTGTATGAGATCAGCTTCGATAAATACAGGCTTTTCGTTATTTTCTGTTCTTGCAATGGGCGCCACTATTTCACGTCCAATTTTTAATTTCGGTGATAGTGGTTTCATCAATGCAATTTGCTCACCATTGCGAAGTTCAGACCCGGCTATAGATTCAAGTTCTCGGACGCTCTGATTTTGTATGTGCTTGGACTCAGCAAAAGAATATTGGTTCTTTTGGTTTTCATTTTTAACGGAATTTAAGGCCAGATCTTGCCTGATATTTTGTTTAGATAATGGGATACCATCAAATGCTGTGTGCTTGTTACTGCGCAGTTCTTTTTTACCTATGGATTCAGCCTCGAATTCACTATGGTTTTGTAAGCTTTTAGTAAGAGTCAATATAGGTTTTCTTTTGAGGTTTCTTTTCTTACTTGGTGATGTTGCCGTTTCACTGTCAATTATCTGCGTAGATGATCGTTCATCGGCAGGTGCATTGAAAGAGATACAAAGCAAAAAAACAGACCAACAAACAGGGCGGTAAAATTGCAGTCTCATTTTTTAGATATCTGACCTGAAAAAAACATATGTCTACGGGTTTATCACTGTTTTCAGGTTTGCAAGTATCGGATTACCAATATTGATGCGCAACAGCACAAATGTTTCTGCAGTCACTCTGCAAAAAAGGAAAAGCAAAGCTGAGTTAGCCATTAAGCTTGCTTGACCATGATTTATTTGAGAAATGTTGTAAGTGTAACAAAAAACTGCAGACAAGCCACATGCATACTTTTATGATATAGATAGTAGAAGGACATACTGTTCCAAATTAAATGATAAGTTAATTGCGCCGTGTATTACACCTGAGTGATGAAGAAAGGGTGTGGGTCGCATTGTAATGAAAAGCAGATAAGGAAAAGGTTGCACTCATTCAGCTTGGTTTTAATTTGAATTTTAATTTTTAGTACTTAGGACAATTTTGTGCCGGAGATATAGTGCCGGCATGTTGGAACGTACGTTTTTGATTGGAGAATCGGGCTATGCATATCCACATTCTTGGTATTTGTGGCACCTTTATGGGCGGTATAGCAGTCATTGCGCGGCAAGCCGGGCATGAAGTTACAGGTTGCGATTCCAGTGTTTATCCGCCCATGAGTACCCAGCTTGAGTCTCAGGGTATTAAATTGATTGAAGGGTATGATCCCGGGCAGATTGATCTGAATCCGGATGTATTTGTGGTTGGTAACGTTGTTTCAAGAGGTAACCCGTTAATGGAGGAAATATTAAATCGTAATCTGCGATATATTTCTGCCCCTCAATGGCTCTCAGAGAATGTGCTTAAGGATAAATGGGTATTAGCAGTTGCCGGTACCCATGGTAAGACTACGACGAGTTCAATGTTGGCATGGATACTGGAATATGCCGGAATGAAGCCGGGGTTTCTTATTGGCGGGATACCTGAGAATTTTAGTGTTTCAGCCAGACTAAGCAGTGATTCTTCCTTCTTTGTCATTGAGGCTGATGAGTACGATACAGCTTTCTTTGACAAGCGTTCCAAGTTCGTTCATCTGCAACCCAGAACAGCAATTCTCAATAATCTGGAGTTTGATCATGCTGACATCTTCGTCGATCTTGCAGCTATCATGCAACAATTTCATCATTTTGTACGGTTAATTCCTGGAAGTGGTTTGATAATTACTAATGGCCGGGAAGAGAATTTAGTACAAGTTCTTGCCAAAGGGTGTTGGACGCCGGTAGAGAAAATAGGGGTGGATGATGGTTGGCAAGCCGGGACTTTGACCAATGACAGTATTGATATTTCGTTCAGGGGAAAATCCCGGGGTACTTTACATTGGGAACTAATGGGGGAGCATAATCGTATGAACGCGCTGGCTGCACTGGCTGCCGCTCATCATGCCGGCGTAACAATCGAAACAGGGATTACTGCACTGACACAATTTAAAAATGTCAAACGTCGCATGGAGCTATGCGGTGTAGCGAATGAAATTACTGTGTATGACGATTTTGCACATCATCCTACAGCGATTCAGACAACTCTGGAAGGCCTGAGAAATAAAGTAAATGATGCACGAATTATCGCAGTGCTGGAGCCTCGTTCCAATACTATGAAAATGGGTACATGGAAGGACAGCCTTGCTGAAAGTATCAAAGTTGCCGATTTAGTATTCTGTTATACATCAAATCTTGGATGGGACGTGCAGGAGGCGTTACAGTCCCTGGGTTCAAGAGTAGTGAACAGTGATGATCTTGAGCAATTAATTGAAGCAATCACCATTGCTACACGTCCGGGTGATTATGTGCTGATTATGAGTAACGGAGGGTTTGGTGGTATCCACAAAAAACTACTCAAATCGTTGGGTGCAAGTCGTCAATCATGAATCGGGCTGTAATTTAGGAAAATGAGAGGGTGTATGTATAGGAAAAATTGATAGAAACTTGGTTAAAGGAGTCAAAAATGATGCCGATACTAGATTATATCGGCTTTTTTTATTTTTGTGATTTTTTAGACATAATTTAGGTGAACTATTCCCTTGATAAATAAGTAAAAATTAGTACTCTTACTTTGTGCCATACCTGATTTATTTATGGCTCACGATGAGTAGGAGATTAGTGTCATTACTGAAACAGAGTCAGACCTACATATTTAAAGAGACGGGCAGATGTAATGAATAAAACATTCAAATCAGTATGGAATGAAAGCTCAGGTACATATGTTGCCGCTTCGGAAGATACTACTGCCAGTGGTCGCAAGACCGGATCCTCTCGCGCGGCAAGAAAAATGCCCAGGAGAGGGGGATCTCAACGTTTAGTGCTTGAGCCACGCATTGTATTTGATGGTGCGCTTCCCGTTGTTGCTGCTGATATGGTTGAGACCAGGACAGCTGACACTGCTTCAACAGATACCTCTGCAGTAGCCCCGGCAACAACGAATACACCTTCAGAAAGTACGCTACCGCCTGCAGAAAGCGCTCAACAAGAAAGAGAGCTTATTGATGGTACGTTTGCTTTAGCAGGTCAGGACAGCAACGAAGTCATTTTTATTGATTCGGCAGTAGAGGGGCTTCAAAATTTTCTGTTGGATCATTCACAGGCTGATGTTGTGTTACTTGATGCAGGCAGCGATGGCATGGAACAGATTGCTGCTGTGTTGGAAGGTCGAACCGGTATAGAAGCCATTCATATTTTAAGCCATGGCAGCTCCGGGGAGCTCAACCTGGGTAACGACACTTTTAATCTGGAAAGTATGAACGGTGAACATGCCGATGAACTTGCCACAATTAAAAGTGCGCTGTCAGCTGAGGCAGATATTCTTATTTATGGTTGTGATGTGGGTGCGGAGAAAAGCGGGCAAGCTTTTATCTCAGCACTTAGTGAGGCTACCGGTGCAGATATTGCAGCCTCAACAGATCTTACAGGCGCTGCTGAGCTTGGTGGTGACTGGGATCTTGAAAGTAAGACCGGTACACTTGAGACAGATTCTTTCGCCCTCGAAGGTTTTGCGGGTGTTCTTTTAGATCCGATCGTGGATCTGAATTCAGATCCAACTGTTACCGTAACGGGCCCTGTTGTAACCGTGACCTCAGCTACAACTGATCTTGTCACCAACGGTGATTTTGGCACAGTAAATGGTCCTGTTCCTCCCGCCCCATGGGTGGAAGCTGGAGCAGGATCCGGTACCGCCGCTGTCGTTAACGGAGATGATCGTTATAGATTAAGAGATGATGCGGTAACATTCTCACAAGCACTGACGGTTCCGACGGATACCTCAAATACCACGGTGACATCCAGTAGTACGGCTACCACTACGACAGATGTATCGACGACGGTCGCCACAACCAATGAAATTACCTCCATTTCTTTCGATTTTGCCTGGCAGAACATTGATATCACGGGGGCCGATGATAATCAGGTCAGGGTTTCCTATAACGGAGTACTCTATGCAACATTCGATACCATAAGAGGCGTTGCAGGTGAGCAAAATGTTGCCGGACTGGTAGGTAACTGGAATTATTTCAATGGTGCTTCAGGACCTGCTACCACTCTTTCGGTAGTCAATGAGATTACGGATCCGATGACATCTATTACTATCAATCTTCCAACCGGGGTGACTGCATCTGCTTCACTCAGTTTTTTCTATACAGCCGGATCTTCTGGAAGTGGTACTGATGATGTTGCTTTTGACAATGTATCAGTTAATAACACCACTACAACCACCACATCAGTTACCACAACTGTCACTACGGCTGATACAGCGGATAATGACTGGACAGCAACATTCACAGAAAACGGACCGGCTGTTTCGATTGCAGACATTGACAGTTCTATTTTTGATGGTGACAGTGCCAATATGGCGAGTGCGGCGATTACGCTCACTAACCAGACTACCGGGGACCGATTATTAGTCAATGGCTCGAGTGCTGCCAGTGGTACTTTGGCAAGCGGCATCGCCTGGACGCGTACCGACACATCTGTCAGTTTGTCGGGAGTATTTACCAAAGCACAATATGCGGATGCAATCGAACTGGTTCAGTTCGAAAACACAACTGAGAATCCATCTACTACACCACGCATCATCAATGTCACGGTTAATGATGGCACGGTTGATTCCAATGTAGCTGTTGCAACCATTAATGTTGCTGCAGTCGACGATGCGCCGGTAGAGGATCGCCTACCTATTGAGCCAGAGTGGTTCCTCAATACGGATGCAATTAACAATGAAATATTTAAATGGCAGATAGCAAACGATCCGACTTCGCCGGTTTTATCTGCCATATATGATATTCGTAAAGAGACTGCTCTAAATTCGGGGTCGGGAGTATTTCAAACAGATAGTATTACTAAAGCGGAATTGACTGCCGGATCTGTTTCAGATAATGCTGCTCCGACGTACGTACAAAATTCTGTAAGACATTTAGATTTAGAGAAGTCTTCAGCATCTATATCGCAAACAGTTAAATCATCACAGCTAGAATCAACGGCAAAAAATATACGTGCAGTCTCAGCTGATAATACTGCAATTCCGGCAGTATCAAATATAGTTGATTCATTTGCTGAGAAAGGATTTAAACAACCAAATCATGAGGAAGACACTGATGCTAATACCGATATAAAACCAATCCTTACTGAGAAACAGCTAAATAAGGAAAGTGAAGAAAATAAAAAATCTCAGTCGAATACTGAGGACTCTAAGATAAAGACCGGTTATACTGTTAGCTCAGACCCAAATACTAAATTGGAACAAGAAGATGGCACAGGGAATAGAGATAACTCGGAAACTAATATAATTAAGGAAAAAGTTGCAAAAAGCTTTAGTAATCAATTGCAGCATATGGCTACAAATACGCGCGCTCCATCAAATGATATACCAAGCAATAAATAGTAAGAAGATGCCTGGCGTCAGGTTAATTTGAGTTTTTATAGAGATGACGTATTGAATGACTTAGCAGCTAAAGGGGGCACCAAGCTGATTCCTTTTAGGATTAGTCTGGTAATGATGCTGCTGTTATTCTTAACGGGATGTGCTCTTTCACCGAAGCCGTTCACACAGGATGAAGTAAAGAAACGGGTTGCTGAAGATACTGCAGGCATGTATCTGAATCAGGAACCCATTAATGGGCCGGTTTCAGTTGAGGAAGCTATCGCCCGTACTCTTAAATACAACCTGGACTATCGACTGAAACGGATGGAATCGGCACTTGAGCTAGGACTTACAGGACAGGCTGCATATGATATGTTGCCAAAGCTTCTAACTTCAGCAGGCTATCGTACACGTCAGAATTCTCCGGGCGGCACGTCTATTGGTATTTTAGACAGGATGGTGTCATTGCGCCCGTCTACTGCAGTACGACCGCATCATGCGCAGGGAGCTGCAGAGTTTTCCTGGAACCTGCTTGACTTTGGTGTTTCTTATTTCCGGGCACGTCAACAAGCAGATAAATTCTTAATAGCCGAAGAGCGCCGTCGTAAAGTTATTCAAAATATGGTACAGGATGTGCGTACTTCTTTTTGGCGCGCATTGGGTGCACAGCGGCTTGCAAAGGAAGCAAAAGAATTCTTGAGCAGGCTAATCTCGCCCTGGCCCGTTCACGAGAGGCTGAAGCACAACGGCTTATTCCGCCGGCGCTTGCGCTAAATTATCAACGGGCTCTACTGGATGCGATTTCATTACTAAATTTACGTCGTCAGGACCTGGAGATTGCAAAGTGGGAGTTAGCTGCTTTGATGAATGTAGAACCAGGAGTCGATTTTGTGCTGCAAGAAGCAGATGAATCTCAATTGCCTGCATCACCGACTAATATTCGTAAATTGGAAGAACTGGCGTTGCTTCAACGTCCGGAGCTACGTGAAGAAGACTCTAAGAAACGCATCACTGCCAATGAGACGCGTAAACAGCTGGTTAGTATGTTTCCAGCTATAAGCTTGGACTATGGGTTTAATTATGATTCCAATAATCTTCTTTTTCACAATAACTGGTTCCAGGGTGGTATCAGAGTATCCTGGAATATAATGCGTCTTGCAGCCTTACCTGTACTCCTTAAAAATCAAGAAGGGCAAATTGAAGTTGATCGTTCAAGAAGAATGGCCCTGTCGATGGCAATTATGACTCAATTACGTGTAAGTGTAGAGCGATATCGATTAGCACTAATAGATTTTAAACTTGCAGATATCGGTTCAAAGGTAGATCAGCGTTTAGCTGTTAATATGCGTGCTTCTGTAACAGCCAGATTGAATAGTGAGTTAGAAGTGATCAGAACTAATGCACGAGCAGTATTGGGAGCATACCAACGGGCCAATGCGTATGCCAACGCACAAATCGCCTTTGGGCGTCTTTACAACACACTGGGTTTTGATCCGCTACCGGATAATTTTGAAGATGATAATTTGGAAGAATTAGCAGTACGTATTCGTGATCATCTTCAAGAGACCGAGAAAGATACGCTTAGAATGACATCTAATTTATTCGGTCATTTGCCGAAAGTTTCAGTTCTGTTTTCAGGAATTGAAAGCCCTGTCATGCAAGTTCGCATGAAAGTTCAGGTAGCTGTATTACTGGCGCGCCATCAGATTGAACTAGATGAAGAAGATGGTTTCCCCCTGGTATTTACCTTACGAAGTATCTCGAATGAAGAGACAGAGACGATTTCCTGGATGTTAGAGCTTGAAGGGTACAATGGCATGAATAAGAAATCAGCAAAATTTGTAACTACAATACCAAATAATTCTCGTGATACAGCATATGAAAATGCACTAATAGCAGCTGTAACTTCAACACTTCCTGAACTTCACTCTTGGCTGATTGAGTTAGAAAAGGGGGATAAATGATATATTGGCTTAGTGGTAGTCTGGTTATCCTGGTCTTAGCGACTGTATTACTTACACCGGAATCGAATGAATCACCTGAACCAGGTACTGTAACATCTGTGACAAGCGAAGAAACTTTAGCCACGGATGTTACTGGTAATTCAGTTCAACCAACTTATTCAGTTTCGGAAGAGAGCCATACTGATGGAGATGATAAAACTACAGATTATGATACTAAAAATGTGGGAGTTCTTATTGAGCCTGAATCTGCTGGTAATGATATTTCTGAGAGTCAGGGAAAAGAAACAAATGTTGGTGAAGCTGAAGTGGTACGGGTATTACTTATACCTGACAAAGAAACAACTGTTTCCCGGTCAGGTTCCAGCCTGGCAGCTGCACGGATTAATAAATTAAATGTGGCTTTGGGTCGTAGGTTTAAAACTGGTAATACACTTGTTACCTTTAATTGTATTGAGCCACGTGCACGATTGGCAATGGCTAAGGCAGAGCTGTCAGGTGCTGTAGAAACACATACAGCAAAATTGAGGATGCAGGGGTTGGAACAAGCGAGTGATGTTGAAGTTGCTCTGGCAGCCAGTGATGTAGCTAAAGCTCGTGCAACAGTTAAATTAAGTGAATTACAAATAAGATATTGTTCGATCAAAGCGCCATGGGATGGTCGTGTCGCAAAAGTTTACATACGGAACCATATGACAGTAACACCTGGTCAGCCTATGCTTGATTTAGTAAAGTCTGGTCCGTTAAGACTGAAAGTTAATGTTCCGTCAAGATTACTGAGTAGGCTTAAAGTTAACTCAAAATTTGAAGTAAAGATTGATGAAACCGGAAAAACATACCAGGCAAGCGTGGCGGCCATCAATAGTCGTGTTGATTCTGTAAGTCAGACGGTTGAGATTGAGGGGTTGATGACCCGGGAATTTCCTGAGCTTCTTGCGGGAATGAGTGGTACTGCAAGTATGCCTAAATAATGTAACCTGATAGTTACTCCAATTGACTTCATAGTGATATTTATATTGCACAATGAGTGATATCAACGAAGCTACTGAAAAGTCTCAGTTTGATGCAGTTCATGACTTAGCTTTACGTTCTGTAAAGGCTGTCAGTCCGGCAGACCTCACTTTTATTGTAGTTAATGAAACAATAACTCTTGCACCGTACAGGCAGGCAGCATTTTTTACTGTAACTCCTGTCGGGACATTTGAGCTTGCCACAGCATCAGGTCTGGTGAGTGTAGCCGAAGATTCTCCCTACGCAATATGGCTTAGCGGTTTCGTTAAATATCTTTCCAAAATTTATACAAAAGAGGCTGGTTGTCATAAGCTTGATTTTTCTGAAGCACCGGAAGAGTTTAAAGATGGTTGGGAAGAATGGTTGCCTGAGCATCTGGTTATAGCAAAGTTGTTTGATCAGACCGGAGTTCTTCAAGGAATGGTGATGTACGCCAGAGAAGAGCCATGGCTATCCAATGAACTTGAGAAGTTGGAACACATACATCAAATTTATGGTTCCTGTCTTGGTTTTTTAAGTGAAGTAAAGATTGATTTTGTTACAAAAATACGTGGATGGATGAGTAAAGCAGTTAGTTATTGGACAGTGATTGCTATATTTGTAGGATTATCTATCCCTATTCGATTGCCTGTTTTAGCTCCTGGTGAGATTATCGCATTAAACGCGTTTGCTGTAGCGGCTCCACAAGACGGGGTAATCAGTAAAGTTCATGTGCAGCCGAATGCAAAGGTTAAAGCCGGAGATTTATTGTTCTCATTAGATGATACAACGATTACCAGTAGATTGGATGTGGCTGAAAAGGCACTATCAATTGCACATGCTAATGCATTAAATGCACAACAGCGTGCATTTAATGATCTTAAAAGTAAGGGTGAAATTGCTTCTGCGATAGGTCGCGTTCGTGAGAAAGAAGCTGAATTATCAGCATTAAAGTCTTTGATGAAGAGAGTGGAAATCCATGCTGAGCGTGATGGCATTGTAGTTTATGGAGATCCGAATGATTGGATAGGAAAGCCCGTACAAACGGGTGAACGAGTGATGCAACTGGCTAATCCGGATAATGCTGGCTTGCTGGTTTGGTTACCAGTTCACGAAGCACTAAACTTAGAGGTCGGCGCACCTATGCGTTTATTCTTGCATATTGATCCACTTAATCCATTACCTGCCTCTTTATTGCAGACTAGTTACCAGCCTGTGAAGAGCCCGGAAGGCGTATCTGCATATCGAATAAAGGGAGAATTTGAAAAAGATATGGAGAAGCCACGTATCGGTTTACGCGGTACTGTTCGTATATCTGGTAAGTGGGCTACTTTGGGGTATTACCTCTTCCGAAGACCTATAACCGCAGTACGTGAATGGACCGGCCTGTGAGCTCATTCGTGCATCAGGAGTCGGATAGACAGATTTTTCTTCCTCCTTTACGTGAGGAACTTAAGTTACTTCCAGCGGCACCAAATAGTGATGGGTCAGTGGCCTGGATGGTACAGGATCCAATTAATAATAGTTTTTTCCGTATTGGATGGCTTGATTTTGAGATGTTGTTACGTTGGGCTTATGGTTCACCAGAGAAAATTGTAAGTTCAGTTAATAACGAGACTACATTAGATATTGAAGTTACAGATGTAGACAATTTAAAAAAATTCTTGGAACAAAACAGGTTGCTTCAAGCAAATAACCAGGCAGCTGTTGATCAACTGAGGAGCAGCGCTACAGAACAGAATAAAGGCCTTATCAACTGGCTACTTCATCACTATCTTTTTTTTCGCATTCCTCTTTTTCATCCACAAATTTGGCTGGCAAAGATGATGCCTTGGCTTGGTTGGATATTTACTCGTACTACTGCTGTTGTTATTACCATACTTAGCTTTGTAGGAGTATTTTTAGCCACACGACAATGGGAAACATTTTCCAGTACATTTGTTGATCAGCTTTCCTGGTCTGGTTTATTAGGATATTCAGTAGCGCTGGTTTTTGCAAAAGCCTTGCATGAAATGGGGCATGCACTCACAGCAACCCGTTATGGTGTGCGAGTTGCACATATGGGAGTGGCATTATTAGTGATGTTTCCAATGTTATATACCGATACCAGTGAAAGCTGGAAGCTCAGTAATCCACGGCAGCGTTTAGCAATCGCAGGCGCAGGTATTATTACAGAATTAGCGTTAGCAGGTTTGGCTACATTAGCGTGGAGTTTGTCTCCGGACGGGTCAGTTAAAAGCGCATTATTTTTTCTGGCTACGACGAGTTGGTTACTTACTTTATTAGTTAACGTAAGTCCATTCTTACGCTTTGATGGTTACTTTATACTGAGTGACGCAATAGATTACCCAAATCTGCATCAGAGATCTGGTGAATTTGCACGAATTTGGCTTAGACGTGTTTTACTTGGTTTTAACGACGCATGGCCTGAAGATATCCAGAATAAAAGCAGAGTATTCTTGATTTCATTTGCATTTATGACGTGGATATATCGACTAGTAGTATTTCTTGGTCTTGCAGTACTTGTTTATTATTTTTTCTTTAAAGTTTTAGGTATTCTTCTTATGGCAGTAGAGTTGGTTTGGTTTATTTGGAGGCCTTTATGGTCAGAATTAAGCATATGGCGTGAAAGAAAATCTGAAATTAAAACTAATCGTGTGTGGGTGGCCTATGTACTTCTTGGGATTTTTTTAGTGTTGTTACTTTTACCATGGCAAACGGGGATCAGGGGGCCAGGTTGGGTGCATCCGGAACGTTCACATGTACTATATTCGCCTTTACCAGGCCGAATAGTCAGACTACCAGAATCTGATAATGTAATTGGCGGGCAACCATTATTTATACTAGAGTCGCCGGACCTGCGGTTGTCAGCAGAGCGGGCAAGGGTGCTTGCTCAGGCACGTGCAAATGAATTAATTGGTTTAATGGGATTGCCAGATGGTGAAGCACGTAGAGAACAAGTGCGAGCACAGAAAGAACAGTACGATTCTGAAGAAAAACTATTTCAGCAAGAGCAGGCACGATTAGAAATATCAGCACCATTTTCCGGGACAATTGTTGATTTGGACTCTGATCTTGCACCAGGTGTGTGGATTCAATCCAGCCAGCCTTTAGCTACCATAGTTGATTATTCAAAATGGGTGGTTGATACATTCATTCATGAAGAAGACATTCATCGGATAAAACCCGGCGACAAAGCACAGGTATACAGGCCACTAAGACTTGGAATACTACAAGGACAAGTCATTGAGGTTGATACTACCCGTACGACAGTACTTCCACATTACAGTCTGAGTGCGAAATCAGGAGGTGATATTGTTACTTTAGAAAACGAGAAGAATACTCCCAGAGATGCAATATATCGTGTTCGTGTTAAATTAGATATGTCCCCACCTGAGAGCCGCCAAATGAAAACTGGAAATGTAGTAATTAGCGGTGAAGCGAAAGCATGGTTGCCAACTATTCTTAAACGAATTGGTGCTGTAGCAGTACGTGAGAGCGGGTTTTAGGTATCTTGCTGTGATAATGTTAAGTATTGGTTTTTAACGAATCAAATTTGTTATGCTTTATAAGTCTTTTGATAGAATTTCATACTGAGGTAGATCCAGTTATGTTCAGTCTGTTTCATGTTAGTACGCCATTAGCTATGAAGAGGAGAAGCGTCAATCTTTGTCCGGTAAGTTTTTGTAAACTCCAAATGCTAAGATGAGCAGGCCATGAAATCATTAGTTACTGGTGCAAACGGTTTTGTTGGTTCAGCAGTCACTCGTTGCTTACTGGCTGCCGGACATGAAGTACGATGTTTAATCAGGTCTGGAAGCGACCAGAGTAACCTGGAGGGGTTACCTGTTGAAATTGCAGAAGGTGACTTGCGTAATGTTACTTCATTGAAACGTGCAATCACTAATTGTGAAAATTTATTTCATGTGGCCGCAGATTACCGTCTATGGGTGCCGGATCCTGAAACCATGTATGACATTAATGTCAAAGGGACGCAGGAACTGATACTTGCAGCAGCTGAGATTGACATTAGCCGCATAATTTATACTAGTAGCGTAGCTACCTTAGGAATAAATTTTGATGGTAATCCTGCAGATGAAAAGACTCCTTCCAGCCTTATTAGTATGATCGGGCATTATAAGCGATCAAAATTTCTTGCTGAGCAGGTAGTGCAGCACTTAACCAACAAACATAAACTACCTTTAGTTATTGTAAATCCTTCTACTCCAATAGGGCCACGTGATATAAGGCCAACACCGACCGGGCGGATAGTGCTTGATACACTTTGTGGTCGGATGCCGGCTTACATGAATACTGGTCTTAATATTGCACATGTTGATGATATTGCACAAGGTCATTTATTAGCGTATATGCATGGAAAGCCTGGAGAGCGGTATATATTGGGAGGTGAGAATATGGATTTGATTCAAATTTTGCGGACAATAGATAAAATTGTCGGTAAAAAGATAAAACGGATGAATATTCCGATGGCGCTGATTCTTCCCGTAGCCTGGGTAATGGAGAAGATTGCAATTGTTACGAATACTCAGCCACGTGCATCAATAGACAGTATTCGTATGGCAGAGAAAAAGATGTTTTTCTCAAGTGAGAAAGCAATCCGTGAGTTGGGCTATCAATATCGACCTTCAGCAGAAGCGATACAAGATGCGATAACCTGGTTCCAGAACAATGGATACTGTAAAGGGCATATGCATTCTCATAACAGAAAAAAATTCTCCGTGTAGGTTCTATCCATAAAATTCCATAAATATACTTTATTATTGGGTCAAGGTAGCAAGGGGATTTATGAGAAACTCTGTATATTGTTATCGTGCAAATTTTCGTAACACTATCATTAATTCATCAATTGCCACCTTACCTTTACCAGATTTGATTGCACTTTGCATACAGCCATGAGTATGATTTTCTAGTAGTCTTATAGAAAAAGAATCAAGGGCAGATTGCAATGCAGATACTTGATTTAAAACATCAACACAATAACGATCCTCCGCTATCATTTTAGTAACACCACGTACCTGGCCTTCAATACGGTTGAGACGCTTTATCAGCGCATCTTTATCTGGTTGTACCACAGTTTTAGACTTAGATATTGATTTCAAAACCTGCTCCCACGATAGCTTCTTCAAACTGATTTATATTGGTTTTTTCCGAGTCATACTGAATTTTGACCTGCTTGTTTTCCAGTGAAACATCTGCACCACATACTCCGGAAACTTTTTCTACCACGTTCTTTATACTATTGACACATCCCATGCAGGTCATGCCGTTGATATTCAGGATGGTCGTTTGCATTTTATACACTCCATTTTTATCAAGATTTATATATCAAGAGCCAGGCTGCCACCTTTTCAACAACAAAGAGTTTCCTACTACTGACACAGAACTCATTGCCATTGCTGTAGCAGCGATTACGGGATTAAGTAATCCTATTGCCGCGAGCGGTATACCCAGAATATTGTATATGAAAGCAAAAAATAGATTCTGGTGGATTTTAGCTAGCGTTTTTTTAGATAAAGAAACTGCATCAGCAACACTCATTAGATCGTTGCGTACCAAGGTAATGTCGGAAGCTTCAATTGCTATATCGGAGCCGGCACCTATAGCGAAACTTACATTGGCCGCTGCTAGTGCCGGAGCATCATTTATTCCATCTCCTACCATGGCGGTAAATTTACCCTTATTCCTTATACTTTCTACTTCAGCGGCTTTATCTTGTGGTAATACTTCAGCGCGATAATTGGTGATTCCTGCTTGCCCGGCAATAGCAGCAGCAGCAGCAGGGTTGTCACCTGTGAGCATCATCACTTCGATTCCCATGGATTGCAGCCGTTTCACAGCTTGTACGGAAGTACTTCTCAGCTGATCACCGATTTCAAAATATCCAAGGATTTCATAAGTGTTGCCGAACTTTTTGGCAACAACAATGACAGTATTACCTTTTGCCTGAAGAGTCGCTATATAATCAGCATCAATTACTGCGCCACGATCAATTAAAAATTTTACAGTACCAAGCATGTAATCAGTATCATCGATACGAGCAGTAATCCCCCTGCCGGTAACAGAAGTAAAGTCATTGATTGTATGTAGTTTAATATTCATGCTTTTCGCACATTCTAAAACTGCTTTGGCAAGAGGGTGTTCTGATCCTTGCTCCAGCGTAGCAGAAATCTGTATTAAATCATGCTTAGAAATGTTTCCTGAGGGAACAATATTAGTCACTACAGGTTTACCTTCTGTCAGGGTGCCGGTTTTGTCCAAAATAAGTGTTTGAATTTTTTCCGCTTGTTCCAGTGCAGCAGCATTTTTAATTAGTACACCAACTTGCGCGCCGCGCCCGGCTCCGACCATGATTGCTGTTGGTGTGGCTAGTCCCAGTGCGCAAGGGCAAGAAATTACCAGCACAGTTACGGCGTTGATAAGCCCTAAAACAAAATCGTCGACAAGCCACCAAGTTAGTAACAGAGTCAGGGTGCTGATAAATACTACTATAGGAACAAATATACCGGAAATTGTATCGGCCATTCTCTGAATCGGTGCTTTGGAACCTTGTGCTTCTTCCACCAACCGAATGATAGCCGCAAGTTGTGTGTGGCTACCAATACTGGTAGCGCGGCATTTAAGTAATCCTTGTTGATTCATTGTTGCGGCATAGACTTTTGCCCCGGAATTTTTTGAAACCGGTAGGCTTTCACCAGTTAACATTGATTCATTAACGCTAGATGATCCCTCAGTGACAATACCGTCTACCGGCAGACTTTCACCTGGACGCACAATAAAAGTATCATTTATCTTAATAGTATTTGCATCAATCTCAATAATCTGACCATCACGTTCTACTCGTGCAGTTTTAGGTTGTAGTTCTATAAGCTCTTCAATAGCTGCCGAAGTTTTACTTTTGGCACGGGCCTCCATTAATTTGCCTAACAGAACAAGAGTGATGATAGCTGCGCCTGACTCAAAATAAATATGTTGATTCAGTGCTAACAACGTAACAATCGCACTAAAAAAATATGCCATACTTGTTCCAAGTGCAACTAAAACGTCCATGTTTGCACTACCCCCACGAAGCGAATACCATGCACCTTTATAGAAACGCATACCGATCCAAAATTGTACGGGTGTTGCCAGTAGCCACTGCAGCCAGCGTGGCAGCAGCTCCGTAGTTGCGCCCGAAAAAATTGTACCCATATGTAACATTAATGGAAGGGTAAGGGCAGCAGAGATCCAGAACATGCGAAGTTCTGCCTTGTAGGCAGTTGTTTGCCGTGCTTTTACTTCTGCACGATTAGTTTCGTTGATTTCGGTCGCGTTATAGCCTTCCTTAACAATAGCAGTAATCAGATTACTTACTGCTACAGAACCAGGTTTGAAATTAATATAGGCTTTTTCAGTGGTTAGATTAACGGTAGCAGTCACGCTTGGAAGCTTGTTCAATACTTTTTTAATGCGCCCGCTACATTCAGTACAAGTCATCCCACTGATTTGGAGTTGTACCGATTGGGGGGGGACATGAAACCCTGCGCTCTCAATAGAATCAATGAACTTATCGGGTATAGTCTGAGTATCATCGAATTTAATTCGTGCCTTTTTATTGGCAAGGTTAACTGTTGCATGCACGCCAGGAAGCTTATTTAGACTTTTCTCTATGCGTGTTGCACAGGCTGCGCAGGTCATTCCCTCTATAGGTATTTCGATTTGCCTGAGAGTAAAAGGATTCAAAATAATTCCTGGTTATTTATAGAATCAACATATACCCCATATGGGTATATGTCAATACACTTAAAAGTGGAATTATTGGAACAGGTCTGGGAGCAGTAGCTTTGGTTATATGTCGAGTTACATTAAGGTAAAAATCTAATCTTCCCGACGCAAATGAGGAAATAAAATTACGTCCCGAATACTAGGGCTATCAGTAAGTAACATAACTAACCGGTCTATACCTATACCCTCACCGGCAGTGGGGGGTAGGCCATACTCTAATGCGCGGATATAGTCGCCGTCATAGTGCATAGCTTCTTTATCACCTGATTCCTTAGCGCGTACTTGTTCCTGGAAGCGCGCTGCCTGATCTTCCGGATCATTTAACTCTGAAAAGCCATTAGCCATCTCACGCCCGGTTATATAAAGTTCAAAGCGGTCAGTTATTTCCGGATTTTTATCATTTCGACGGGCTAACGGGGAGACGTCTGACGGATAATCAACTATAAAAGTCGGATCAATTAGTAAGTGTTCAGTTGTTTCGTCAAATAAGGAAAGCTGTAATCCACCAATTCCGTCTTCAGGTTTATAGCTAATATTGAGCATTTCTAATTTACTAATTAGGAATGTACGGTCAATTAGCTGCAGGTCAGTATATTCCGGGTGAAATTTCTGAATCGCTTGGGTGATAGATAATCGCAAGAATGGATTTGCAAGATTAATTTTATGTCCTTGATAAGAAATTTCGGTAGTACCTAGAACCTTTATTGCTAATTCGCGGATTAGTGTTTCAGTAAGATTCATCAGATATATATGATCCTGGTAGGCTTCGTAAAACTCCAGCATAGTGAACTCAGGATTGTGGCGGATAGAAATACCTTCGTTTCTGAAACTGCGGTTTATTTCAAAGACCTTTTCCATTCCGCTTACTACCAAACGTTTTAAATATAGTTCCGGTGCTATTCGTAAATAAAGGTCCATGTCCAAAGTATTGTGATGTGTGACAAAAGGACGAGCTGCCGCGCCACCTGGAATAGGGTGCATCATCGGTGTTTCTACTTCTAAATAACCTCGTGTTTCAAAAAAAACACGAATAGACTGAATAATTTTAGACCGGGTTAAAAATACTCTGCGTGTATCCTCATTAGAGATCAGATCAAGATAACGCTGACGATATTTTTGTTCCTGATCAGTCAGACCATGGAATTTTTCTGGTAAGGGGCGTAATGACTTAGTCAGTAGACGCAAGCTCTTTACACGCACTGTCAGTTCACCGGATTTAGTTATGAACAATGTCCCATGTACACCTAAAATATCACCTAAATCAAAATGCTTGAATGCAGCATGTGCAGATTCACCTGTAATATCGTTGGTAACGTATAGTTGAATATGCCCGCTCATATCTTGAATGGTAGCGAAGCTAGCCTTACCCATTACACGTTTTAGAATCATGCGCCCAGCTACCTCAACAGATATTGGGTCTTTCTCCAGAGTATCATTTGATTGGTTGCCATATTTCTTGTGGAGATCTGATGCAAGATTATTACGGCGAAAATCATTTGGAAAAGCAATTCCTGCCTCACGCAAAGCAGCTAATTTAGCACGACGCTCCTCAATAATCTGATTGGTGTCTTGTGGTGGGTTTTGTTCTTGTTCACTCATTTCTTAACCTCAAAAAACGTATTAGTCCTTTGGCATATGTGACGGCAATTATAGCGTTGTATAACACTATGCGCTATCATCTTGCTCAATCAGGTGCACAGTAGATTCTTCTTAAGCTTTAATATTTATATACCTATTGTTAATTGTAAATATTGAATTGTTAGAATATTGTATAGGCGGAATGCAAAAGAATAACAGTACTTTGTCCACTCTATGGAAAATTTAGAAAAATTAAATCTAACTGAGTTGAAACGTAAATTATCAGCTGAACAGTTTAAAGTTACACAGAAAAATGGTACGGAACATCCCTTCAAAAATACATATTGGAATAATTATAAGCCGGGTCTTTACGTAGATGTGGTATCGGGTGAGCCACTTTTTAGTTCATTGGATAAATATGATTCAGGTACTGGTTGGCCAAGTTTTACGCGTCCAGTTCAGAATAGTGGGATCATTGAGAAGCAGGATAACGAATATGGTATGGCGCGAATTGAAGTGCGCTCAGGGTATGCTGATTCACATCTTGGGCACGTTTTTACTGACGGCCCGAATCCAACAGGGAAGCGCTACTGTATCAATTCAGCATCTTTACGATTTGTCCCGGTTGATAGTATGAGTGAAGAAGGATACGAGGCTTATATAGATATTTTTATACAAGCAGGTTTGGTCAGGAAGAGTGGTAATAATTTAAAGAATGAGTCCGGATAGTGATTAGAAAATCCTAGGCATCATTATCTATAGATAATGATGGCCGAGAAAAGAAAACGGTATGAATTAGCACAAATTTTTTCACTAAGAGTTAAGTTCCCTGTTTCAAGCTTGCCTGGATAAATTCGTCTAATCCACCGTCAAGTACCCCCTGAGTATTACCTATCTCCAGGCCCGTTCTTAAATCCTTAATACGTGACTGATCCAGTACGTAAGAACGTATTTGATGCCCCCAACCTATGTCAGTCTTAGAGTCTTCCATGGCTTGTTTTTCGTCACTTTGTTTACGCAATTCGACTTCATAAAGGCGTGATTTCAGCATTGCCATCGCCTCTGCACGATTACGGTGCTGGGATCTGTCATTCTGGCAGCTTACAACAATGCCTGACGGATTATGAGTAATACGGATAGCTGAATCGGTTTTGTTGATGTGCTGGCCACCTGCGCCGGAGGCACGATATGTATCTATTCGCAAGTCTGCAGGATTAATTTCAATTTCGATAGTATCATCCACCTCCGGGTAAATAAATACGCTGGCAAACGAGGTATGACGACGATTACCAGAGTCAAATGGAGACTTTCGTACTAAACGGTGAACTCCACTTTCGGTACGTAGGTAGCCATATGCATAGTCACCAGATATTTTGAGAGAGGCACTTTTGATACCTGCCACTTCACCAGAGGATTCCTCAAGTACTTCAACCTTATAATCACGTCGTTCACAATAGCGAAGATACATGCGCTCAAGCATTGCTGCCCAATCTTGTGCTTCCGTGCCCCCTGTACCAGATTGAATTTCTAAGAAGCAGTTATTTGGATCCATTGGATTGGAAAACATGCGGCAAAATTCCAAATCTGCAACATTCGTTTCTAACTTTGCTGCATCGTTACAGATACTTTCTAGCATTGCAATATCATTTTCTTCTTTTGCCATTTGGAACAAGTCAATAGAATCTTGTAATTGTTGCCTAATTGTTTCTAGAGTTAAGACAACATTTTCCAAAATTTTCTTTTCACGCCCTAATTCCTGAGCACGTTTGCTATCACTCCAAATTGCGGGGTCTTCTTCTAGCTGGGAAATTTTATCCAGGCGTTTTTGCTTTGCGTCAAAGTCAAAGATACCTCCGAAGTTCTGTTGATCGACTATTGAGATCAGAAAGCTGATTGGCGATAGCGTTGATTTGTTCCGCTTCCATATATGTATTACCCAAGAATTCTGAAAGTTGGCATTATACAGTAAGCTGAATGGGACATTTATTGTCCTATTACTTTATATTTTAAGACATGAAAAAGAAGCTTCTTAAATTTCATACCGGGAAAAAAGTTCATTTTTTCGTTACAATTGCATGATGTCAAAATTCTTTGCATTAATTCCGGCAGCAGGTTCCGGTTCACGTATGGAAAATAAGCTGCCTAAACAATATTTATCACTTGCAGGTAGACCGATGATTTACCATGCTGTGCGTACTTTGTGCCTCTCTTCTGAGATTACTAGTGTATTCGTTGTCCTTGATTCCGGGGATAGTGAGTGGTTAAAGTATGACTGGTCAGAATTTTCCGATAAATTAGTTGTGTTTAATTGTGGCGGGAAAACTCGTGCTATGAGTATCCTCAATGGTCTCAAAGCTGCATCTGAAGCATTGTTTATAGGTAATGATGACTGGGTCATGGTTCATGACGCAGCACGGCCTTGTTTGAGTCGAGAGCTACTTAAAAAAATGTTAGATGAACTTGCTGACGATGCAGTTGGCGGGTTATTGGCTGTTCCTCTTTCAGATACTCTGAAAAGAAGTGGTGCTAATGATCGGGTTAAGAAAACTGAATCTAGGAAAGATTTATGGCAAGCTCAGACCCCACAAATGTTTCGTTACAAGCTACTAGTGGATGCTTTGTGCAAGCCTGACAGCATAACTATGACTGATGATGCTAGTGCAGTTGAAGCATCGGGTTTGTATCCTAAGCTGGTTCTTGGAGATGTGCGTAATATAAAAATAACTTATCCGCAGGACCTGACCTTAGCAGAACTGATACTACAAGCACAGCAAGGGGAGAATTATGACAAGTAAGATTAGAATTGGACAAGGTTCTGATGTACATCAGTTGGTCGAAGGCAGACAGCTAATCATCGGTGGAGTAATCATCCCTTTTGATAAGGGTTTGTTAGGGCATTCTGATTCAGATGTGTTATTGCACGCAATTTGTGACGCATTGTTGGGTGCGGCTGCATTAGGAGATATTGGAAAACATTTTTCAGATACTAATCCACGATACAAAAATATTGATAGCCGAATCTTATTGCAGGAAATCTGTCATTTACTAGAAGAGAGTCACTACAAAATAATTAATATTGATGCGACTATCATTGCGCAGGCGCCAAAAATGTTGCCACATATTCCAGCCATGATTTCTAACATTTCGCAAGACCTTGGGATACAGGAAAGAGATATTAATATTAAGGCAAAGACGGCTGAGCATCTTGGCCCGATAGGTAGAGGAGAGGGTATTGAGGCGGAGGCAATATGTTTGATTGCCAAGATAGATAAGGTGCACTGCTGAGACAAGTATTAACATCTGGAAGGAGTATCCGGGTTTTCTTTGCAATATGGCCCGAAGAAGTGGTAAGAAGACAATTATGTGGTCTGTCTGATAAGTTGGAAGTAGCTTGTAGTGGAAGGAGGATGAGAGCAGAAGGCATTCATCTTACGCTGGTTTTTCTGGGAGAAATGAGGGCTAGTCAGTTGGATATCCTGCGTTTTGCAGCTAATACAGTTAGGGAGCATAGTTTTGATTTCATTGTTGACCGTATTAGCTATTGGAAGTTTAACCGCCTGGTTTATGCAACGGCCGGGGAGGTGCCACCGAGACTTCTTAAGTTAGTAGATTCCTTAAAGGCTCTTATGTCTGCTAATGGATTCCCATTTGATAACAGAACTTTCAGGCCACATATAACGCTGGTCAGAAAGGTTAACCTTAATTTTTTAACTAAATCATTGCATTATCTGGATATACCGATTATCTGGCCTGTAAATGATTGGGTTTTGGTGAAATCAGAGCAGGCCAGCGACAGAACTGTTTATACACCTATCGGACGCTGGGCCTTAACATCTACTCAAAGATAAATACAGCTTTCTAAATGTCTTGTGAGTTGTCTTTTACTTGACTTGGTGTAGTCCTTTTCGAGGCTATCACTTACTAAGGTTTTCACATGGCCGTCTAAATTGCCGTTAATAAGCCCCATAAAGGGTGCAGAAGCAACCAGGATAAGGCGCTGGTAACTATTTGCTGTGCGTCCATGATCAAGTTCTTTGGCAAGCTCAAGGGCGAAGTGTCTGGCTTCATTTTGTTTCGGATTAGTTGCCGGCATGAAGGAGCCATGACCATTGCCGTGACCATTGTAGTGTCCGGGGCGGTCTGAAGCTAAGTCAGAGCCCTTATCCCTGCTAGCGGCGTGTTCAAATTCTTTTAGTTTCTGAAGTCCTTTTTTTGGCCCATGGTTTGCATAGAGATGTGCTGCACTTGCATTTGCGACAAGAATCCACGTAATGCTCATAGTAAGAAGCCCTCCATGAAATGATTGTGTGGCGATAATAAGGGTAGAGAAAATACCCTTGCTATCAGCATATCACTGCTACAATTAAGTGGACAGTTAATTTCTCACAAAAATTCATTGAGAAATAGATACCATTGAATTTATTAATTATTCTTCATTAGATAAACTTATCACCTTGAAAATTTTAGCCTTTGATACCTCCTCCAATTACTGTTCGATAGCACTTTGGATAGATGGCGAAATTTTGAGCCGAAGTATTCTTGCAGAACAGCGGCACTCTGAACTACTTTTACCAATATTGCGGGAATTGTTGGCAAAAAGTGAATTGACATTAGTGCAATTGGATGGAATAGCGTTTGGTGCTGGTCCCGGATCATTTACTGGACTGCGTATTGCTTGTGGTGTTGCACAGGGGCTGGCTTTTGGTTCAGGTTTGCCTGTAATAGGTATTTCAACATTAGAAGCACTGGCTCAGCAAGCTGGAACTAATAGTGTGATTACAGCAATTGATGCCCACATGGGTGAAATTTATCATGCAGCATATGTTAAATCTGCGGATGACTGGGAGACTGTAAGTGTTCCAACACTTTGCTTACCACGATATGCGCCGTTAATACCAGGAAATAGTTGGGTTGGATGTGGCAGTGCCTTTGATAAATATTGCGATGAATTGAAAAGTCATTACGGTAGTAGCATTAGTCGTTTTGAGACTGGCTTCGTTCCTCACGCGCGTGAAATGGCACAATTAGCTGAGCAAGATTTTAAACAGGGGCTTGGAGTTGACCCGGTGGATGCTGCTCCAATTTATATACGCAATAAAATAGCATTAAAGGAAAGTGAAAGATGAGCGCCCAACTAGAGGAAATACCAAGAATCAGGCAAATGCTCGTGAAAGATTTAGATGCAGTTATACTGATTGAGCAAGAGGTTTTTATTTTTCCTTGGACACGAGGTAATTTTGGAGATTCAATAAATTCCGGATATCATTGTTATGTATTAGAGATGGATAGTCATATCTTTGGTTATGGTGTGATGACAACTGGCCCAGGTGAAGCTCACATACTTACACTTAGTGTGGCATTAGAATGGCAAAGAGAAGGGTGGGGGGAGAAATTATTGCAACATTATATTTTTCTTGCTAAAGAGCATTACGCACGCTCTATATTCTTAGAAGTACGTGAATCAAATCTTGGTGCTGCTAAATTGTATGAGCGGATAGGTTTTAGACAAGTTGCAACCCGAGCAGGATATTATCCTGCGATGGGTGGACGCGAGGATGCAATCGTTATGGAGTTGATTCTATGAGTGTCAGGAGCCAAGAAATTCTTAAAGAGCTGGGACTAATCCCATTGTGGCGTCATAGAGAGAAAGACCCGATTAGTAGTATAGCAAAGGCATCCAATTCATCTGTTACAAAAACAGATGATAGGCGTTTTCAGATTTTGCATTCGGACTGGGCTCAACTCAAAGCAAATGTAGCTAGTTGCACTAGTTGTTCATTGTGTCAGGATCGCACCAAAACAGTGTTTGGTGTTGGTGATGAGAATGCCAATTGGTTGTGTGTAGGTGAGGCACCAGGTGTAGAAGAAGATATTCAGGGTGAGCCTTTCATTGGCCCGGCCGGGAAATTGTTAGATAACATGCTAGAAGCAATCAGTCTGAAACGCGGTAAGAATATTTATATTGCAAATATTGTTAAATGTAGGCCACCAGACAACAGAAATCCAGACCATAGTGAAGCGCTGCAATGTGAGCCATTTCTCACAAGACAAATTGAGTTGATCAGACCAAAACTAATTATAGCTTTGGGGAGGATTGCAGCACAGAATCTTCTGAGTACGAGTGCTACTATTGCCAGTTTGCGTGGTAAGTTACATGAGTATTCTGGTATTCCTTTAATTGTTACCTATCATCCGGCCTATCTGTTACGGATACAGCCTGACAAGGCAAAAGTATGGCAGGATTTATGTTTTGCTAGAAATATAATGCAGAAAGCATTGAAGAATTTTTAAAGCTTTTTGTGGGCCCCGATTAGATGTAGAGAGTCTTCTTTGCTTTGGTTTAACATGTGCCAACGACGTATCAGAGTCATGGTTATAGCCACAAATGAGCCGAACATGATAATTACAGAGTAAACATGTACCTCAAAACTAACCAGTAAAGCATACATCGTCAACATGACGAGAATGCTCAAGTTTTCATTAAAGTTTTGTACTGCAATAGAATGACCTGCTCCCATCAGAATATGTCCACGATGTTGTAGTAGTGCATTCATTGGAACTACAAAGAGTCCAGCCAAGCCACCAATCAGCATAAGTAAAACGATTGCAATCCATATTTCGTAAACTATTGTCATGGCCATTACTACTACACCCATAGCTATACCAAGTGGTATCACTTTGACTGATTGTCTCAGAGATACTAGCCGTGCAGCCATCACTGCACCAATAGCAATACCTACGGCGACTACTCCTTGTAATTGTGCTGCTTTGTTTAAAGGATAGTCGAGAGCTGTTTCGGCCCATTTCAATACGATAAATTGTAGAGTTGCGCCTGCGCCCCAGAATAATGTTGTAACTGCAAGTGAGATTTGCCCTAGCTTGTCAGTCCAGAGTAACTTGAAACAATGTCCGAATTCATGTACCAAAAAAACCGGGTTTTTATTGAGAATGCGATGATCAACTCCAGTGTTAGGTATGTATAGATTGAAGATAGCAGCAATACTATAGAATACTGCAATAAAGATAATAGAGGCCTCTGGAATAGTATCTACACCGGTATTGATGTAAGGAAAATCAAATTCTAAAAATATCGCTGCAACTGCTGGTGTAATTAATACACCACCTAAAACTGTTCCAAGGATAATGGACGCTACAGTTAGCCCCTCAATCCAACCATTGGCAATTACTAGTTTTTCCGGAGGCAGCAGCTCAGTAAGAATGCCATATTTTGCCGGAGAGTATGCGGCAGCACCTAGTCCTACAACAGCATATGCTGCAAGAGCAAGATACTGATGAGAAGCCAAGAAAAGTAAGCCACAACCAGTAATCTTGATGGTATTACTTATAAACATTACTCTTCCCTTAGCCATAGAGTCAGCAAATGCCCCTACAAATGGAGCAAGAATTACATAGAACAATACAAAGACAAATTTAAGCATAGGGGTGAGATATGCCGGGGCATGAAGATCTATCAGTAGCGCAATAGCAATAACCAACAATGCATTGTCAGCCAGCGACGAGAAAAATTGTGCCGCCATGATAGTATAAAATCCACGTTTCAAATTTTTCTCTCCAAATTGTCGTTAGGTATGCATTGAAAATTTTCGCAGTTATTTACATCTTTTTAGGCTGCAGTTTTATAACACGAAACAGCTTCACCGACCAATGCAATCATTATAAGCTACTGCCTACCCGTAAGATTCTTGGTAAACACTACCCTAGATACAAAATTTGTGATTGAATGCTGTGTAAGACCTGCAGTATGCATTTTACTTGTATGTTTACTAGATAAGCGATAAATTTTTCTAAATACTAAGCAAATGTCTCGTCCTATTCATGCCTTGATTGATCTTTCTGCGCTTGAACACAATCTTTCCGTTGTTCGTCGCTATGCTTCACGTTCAAGAGTTATGGCAGTGCTGAAAGCAGATGCATACGGGCATGGATTATTACGTGCAGCTGAAGCTTTTAAGAGTGCAGATGGCTTTGCAATTTTGGAATTAGAAGCTGCAATACGTCTACGAGAAGCTGGCTATCAACATACTATATTATTAATTGAAGGATTCTTCTCTAGGTCGGAATTGGAGTTGTTTGAGCGCTTTCAGTTTTGTACTGTAATACATAATAGTGAGCAGTTGGAGATGCTATCTGCTTACAAACACCCCGGAGGATTAGATATTTTCCTGAAACTAAACACTGGTATGAACCGCTTAGGGTTTACTCCAGAACAGTTCCCTGCAGCTTTAGAATTACTGAGGTCTAATCCTGTTGTTGGTCAAATCACATTGATGACACATTTTGCTTGCGCTGATGAACACAAAAAAAGAAATGGGGTTGCAGAACAACTACAATGTTTTAACACCGTTACTTCAAATTGGAATTTTCCGCGTTCATTAGCTAATTCTGCAGCAACAATATGTTGCCCTGAAACCCATGCTGACTGGGTGCGGCCTGGAATAATGTTATATGGCGCATCACCATTTCCAGATACATCTGCAAGTGAATTAGATTTACGTCCGGCTATGACATTAACTAGTAAAGTCATTGCTGTACAGTATCTCCATTCTGGAGATAAGGTTGGATACGGACAAACTTTTCGTGCAGATCGCTCCATGCGTGTGGGCATTGTTGCAGGTGGGTATGCAGACGGGTACCCGCGGCATGCGCCTATTGGCACACCAGTATTAGTTAACGGAACTCGTACTCGTATTATTGGACGAGTGTCTATGGATATGTTGCATGTGGATTTGAGTGGGATTGAAAATGCGGGTGTTGGAAGCCCTGTTATATTTTGGGGAAAAGGAATGCCTGTAGATGAAGTTGCACAGTCAGCTGGTACAATCGGCTATGAGTTATTATGCTCACTAACCCAGCGAATAAAGATAGAAACGATAGAAACATAAATGAAATATAATTTCAAAGAAAAATTTGGCCAAAAACCTCCTTTTCTTTGAAATTATAAAATACCACGATTATTCAATCTTAGCTTTACCTTTTAACTCTTCCAGATAAGATTGAAATTTGCGTTGTAGTACACGCTGCTGGACTTTCTGTTTGACTTCTTCAAAGGGAGGTATTTTTAGGGGACGCATGCCATCCAGTCTGATTATATGCCAACCAAAGGAAGTTTTTACAGGTTTTTGTGTTATCTCACCGCTTTTCAATTTGACCAGAGCTTCTGCGAACGGCTGGGTATAGCTCCTGGCAGAGGTCCAGCCCAGCTCACCACCCTTGTTCTTGGATCCGTCATCTGTAGATTTGTCCTTGGCAATCTGTTCAAATTTACCTCCTTTCTTGATCTTTGCAATAATATCTTTAGCTTCCGCCTCAGTACTGACCAGAATGTGACGTGGATTATATTCCTGATCACCCATAGACGCCGCACTCACTGCTTGATATTCATCACGAAGCTCTTTTTCAGCCGGTTTATTTTTTTTTATAAAATCAGCTTGAAGTGCTCTGATCAAGACAGACTGACGAGTAATCATAATCTGTGTTGAGATATCAGGGTCTTTATCGAGTTTTTTTCTTATAGCTTCCTGAGCAAGTACTTCTTGCTTTATAAGGTCATCTCGTACAGCCTTTCTTGTTTCAGGGGTATCTTTCTGCCCTTGAGAAGTAAGGCCCTTCATTACTAAATCTAGGCGTGACTTTGGAATGACAACTCCATTTACCTTAGCTAAGGGTGCTGCATGAATCGTGGTAACAACTACAAGGCCATACATACAAAGTACTATTAATTGCAAAAATTTAATCAGTTGCATTGGGTTTCCTTCTTAGTAAATTAAATCAAAACTAAATTTCTTCGGGAGTATACGCCTTTATACTTAATGCGTGAATATCTCTGCCTATCATTTCTCCCAGAGCAGCATATATCATCCTATGCCTGTCCATAGTAGATTTCTCATAAAAATCACATGAAACAATGGTAAGAAAAAAATGGCCACCACCATTTTTTGCCCCTTCGTGACCTATATGCTTGCTACTTTCATCAATGATTTCAATCTTTTCCGGACTGAAGACAGTAAGTTTCTGTTTAATAAATCTGATTGTATTCATTCGGGCAAAACTTTCTTAAATGGCTTGACCGTAACCTTTGCATATACCCCCGAAATTACGTATGGATCAGCCTCGGCCCAGGTGCGAGCTGCTTCTAATGACATAAACTCTGCTACGATCAGGCTACCAGTAAAACCAGCCGGACCAGGGGATGAACTATCAATTGCAGGGTATGGTCCGGCCAGAATTAGACGTCCTTCATTTTGTAATGCCTTAATACGTTTTAGTGAGCAGGCCTAGATACCATACGTTTTTCCAGACTATTCGGAGCGTCTTCACCATTTATCACGTAAAGCATCACGTGTTACTGTCCTCATTTTCAGTTATAAACTTTCCTAGCATAAGCCCTTGCAATACTACAAACACTAGCATTAGTCCCGTTGACCCAAATAGTTTGAAATTTACCCAAGTATCAGTGGGATAGTTAAAAGCTACATAAAGATTAATTACACCCATTAACGCAAAGAATGTTGCCCAACTAAAATTAAGATTACCCCATATTTTTTCTGGTAATGATATTTTATTTCCCAACATAGCACGGATCAGATTTTTCTTAAATGCAGTATGTGAAATGAGTAGTGCACTAGTGAATACCCAATATAATACGGTTGGTTTCCATTTAATAAAAGTTTCGTCTTTCAATATCAGTGTTGCGCTACCGAAAATAACAATAATAATTAGGCTTACCCATTGCATATTTTCTACTTTGTGGTGACGAAACCAAGTCCATGTAATTTGTATAAAAGTTGCAACAATAGCTACAGCAGTTGCAGTATAAATGCCATAAAGTTTAAATGCGAAAAAAAATAGTATGACCGGAAAAAGGTCAAAAAGAAATTTCATAAATCTAAAGTCGTAAAGTTTGTCAATAGTAGAACAACGAGATTATGGTGGCTATGCTTGGAAAAATCCATAGAGTTTCTAGAAAAAAGTGGTTTTAAATGGACTAGTGAAACTACAGGGATATGCATTTACTAGGTTATGTCCTCATAGTAAACATGCTCTTACCCTGATGAGAGAGGATGCATTAACTTGGTATGTAATAAAAAAATTTCGTAGTGAATTTATATTTCTGACTTGTAAAAAACAACTGCGCTGCTTTCAAAGCTGCATGAAACCTGATCTGGAATAGGATCTGCTTTTGTAAAATCATATTTCATCAGTGTAATTGTACTTGTATTTTATCTCCTTCTTCAGGAAATTCGGCATGTACGACTTCACCCTCCGAGTTTGGGAATAAAGGCGCGCCACACTCTTCACAATATTCTAAAGGGAAACGATTATCTAGTAGTGTTATGCGGGTTATGCCGCATTCCTGCAGTGTAGTCTCTATCTGTGTAATTGTGTCACTGTTTTCATCTTCCTCTCCAACTAGTGCCCAGACAATACCATATAACACTTCATTGCTATCTAAGAAGGTGAAACTTACACGGTACTCCTCTAACAACTGGTCATGGAATGGTGCTATCACTGCACGAAGGTCACTTACCGGAATATTTAGGGTGGACTGTAAGAAATCAACCGTTGCATGCATGGAATAGGGGCGGGCAAGCCGATCTGCCATACGCCATGCAGAAAAAAAACCATCAGGTAATAATAAGTCTAAGGCACAACCCTGAAACAATGATCGTAGTGCCTTACCACACTCTGTTTTCCACCTAAGAAGTATTCTCTGTTTTGAAGATTTTACACCAGCTACTCCATTATTTATTTGACTCGTAATATCAGTTTCCTGCCAGCGGAACATAGGCTCTCCCTGTCGGACTGCTATTGCCCCCAGAAGATAACGAGTATCTGATAGAAAATTCGCTGTTTCAGAGAACTGTCGTGGATTCATATGTAAGTCCTGTCCACCTACAGCAGCAGCACATAACTTTTCAGCCAGTTCATGTGTAAGACGATATCCACGTGGCAATTGATCAGGACTAAAGAGGTAGTCTGCTAACGAGAACTGAGTGTTTTCAAACAACACATGTGTCTGAAACTGCTCCCGAAGATTGTTTAAGATAGTTTCGGCTATTGGACCTGAAGGAATTGAGAAACGAGACCATGTTAGTATTGGGGCGGCAAACATTAGTACATCATAGGTACAACCTTCGTGTGATAATGTACTACACTCAATTGCAGCCTCAATAGCATAAATAAACTCTCCATAACCGGCTGGGTCAGTATCATATAGTAGTTCTAATGCCTCTTCCAAGTTTTGATCGTTCCCCGTACGTAACTGTGCATTTATTTTAATTCCAAGTTGTTTCTCCCAAAAAATATCTTCTTTATAGCTACCAGAGGCAGCAAGTCCTCCAGCTAAACGAGCGAGTTCCTGTACAGCACGCGGAGATTTAGTACGGCGAGGGGTGCGAGATTTTTTCATGATAAGAATCAGATAGTAATCATGGAACTATTTTATCCTAATTTTGACAACTGGTCTGGATCGAGTTGCTATATGTAAGATATAAAATATGATGTATTTGCAACATAGAAAATATAGATGGCAATTATAAATAGCTATGTAAGACGCGTAATTCCCTACAAATTTATACTGCGTCCACCATCCACTGCTAGTATCTGCCCAGTAATATAAGGAGCATCCGAAATTAAGAAAAATACTGCTTTAGCTATGTCATTTGGTTCACCTATTCGCTTAAGGAGGGTCTTGTTGATGATGCGTTGACGCGTTATCTGATCTGACCATTCCCCATTCTCTGGCCAGAGAATGGGGCCTGGAGAAACACCGTTTACTCGGACTTCAGGAGCTAGTTCTAGCGCTAGAGACCTGGTTAGTGTAGCTAATCCACCTTTAGCAGAACTGTAAACCATATATTTTTTTAGTGGCCATTCAGAATGAATATCAACAATGTTAATAATGCAGCCATGTTGTTTTTTTAGATGTGGTGCTGCTGCTTGAGATAAAAAGAGAGGCGCTTTTAAATTACATCCAATAAGCTCATCCCATGATTTTTCTGTTATCTTTCCAATAGGTGAAGAGTAAAAGCTAGAAGCATTATTAACAAGTGAATCAATTCTTCCAAAATGTTTTATTGTTTCATTAACTAGAATTGGTAACTGGTCTATAGCAAGCAAATCAGCTTGAATTAATGCAACTGATCTGGGGCGTATTTGGTTAAGTTTAGTTTGAAGCGCCTGTGCTTCCTTCTCAGAGGATCGGTAATGCACCATCAGACTCATGCCTTCAGAGTGTAGTTTTCGGCAGATAGTTTCACCTATGCGTCTGGTGCCTCCAGTAACTAGTATAATTTTATCTTGCATCGCAGTCCCCTATCGGATATTTCTGAGAATCAGTATCATCAACCAGAAGTTGTATGTATTAACAAATTATCTTGTAATATCATAGTATTTAGCAATCAATCTTTTATTTAGGGTTCCAAGGTTTAGATAATTTACCATAAAGACACACTTACGCCGATGCCGTCACTACCAACACCAGATGAATCTGCTTTCCAGCATAGTTGTGCCGTGAAGAATATGATCTGTTCAGAGATTGCCACGGCGAGGGGCTGGATTCCATTTACACGTTATATGGAGCTCGCAATCTATTCACCTGGAATGGGATATTATTGTTCTGGTACGACTAAGTTTGGCTGTGCCGGAGATTTTGTAACTGCACCAGAAGTTTCTTCGTTATTTGGAAGGGCTATTGCCCAACAAGCTACACAAATAATAGAGGGTGTCGGTGAAGATATCGGCGATATTTTAGAATTTGGGGCTGGGACCGGTAAACTTGCACTTGATATATTGCTTGAGTTAGAAAACCTAAACAGGCTACCACAGCATTACTTTATTCTCGAAGTAAGCGGAGAATTGCAGGAGCAGCAGAATAAATTATTTGAAAAATTTGCACCTCATCTTCTGTCTCGGGTCCAATGGTTGGAGAATCTTCCAACCAAATTTAAAGGTTTGATACTTGCAAATGAAGTACTTGATGCCATGCCGGTTCATTTAGTGGTATGGCGTGATAATAGTTTATTCGAGCGTGGTGTGGTGTGGAGTGGTAAGAGATTCGAGTGGAGTGACCGCTTACTGGTTGAAGGAGAACTCTTTAAGATCGCACAAGAAATAATCCCCCGAGCCAGTTTCAATAATAACAATATTGACACATATATCAGTGAAATCAATCTTTCAGTACGTGGATTTATTAGAAGTCTTGCAAATATCTTACAGAAAGGTGCAGTAGTGCTCATTGATTATGGTTTTGGGCGCAACGAATATTATCATGACCAGCGGAATCGTGGAACGCTGATGTGCCATTACCGACACCATGCTCATGACGATCCATTTTATTTTCCGGGTTTGCAGGATATAACCAGCCATGTAGATTTTACTGCTATTACAGATGTAGCTACAGAGGAGGGGCTCGAATTATTAGGCTATGCTTCTCAGGCACAATTTCTTATCAACTGTGGTATCACTGAAATTCTCGCACAAATACCAGTAGAAAATACAGGTGACTACTTGCCCATGTCTAATCAAGTACAGAAATTAGTAAGCCCCGCTGAAATGGGTGAATTATTCAAGGTGATTGCTTTAGGTAAAGATACTCAGCAGTCTCTTATTGGATTTTCAAGTGGAGATAAAAGTTTCTTATTAAAAGAATAGATATGATTTTATTACCAGATATTAATTTGAAAGAACACAGAGCCCAAATAACAAGAAAATGATCGCACACTTCAGGTAACAGTAAGTCCCAATATTTGATACCTAAAAATATTTATGAGTACCAAGTAAATAAAACAGATTATTTCTTTGGCATATAAAGATCAGTTATTGATCCTTCTGCTATCTCGGCAGCAAAGTAAATAGTTTCTGATAATGTCGGATGTGGATGGATAGTGAAACTTATGTCTTCCATATCTGTGCCCATTTCTAGTGCAAGGACTGTTTCAGAAATCAATTCTCCTGCATTAATACCAACTATACCTGCACCGAGCAAGCGGCGCGTATTTCTATCGAATAGTAATTTTGTCATACCCTCATCGCGTCCCATAGAAATCGCGCGGCCACTTGCTGCCCATGGGAAACTAGCTTTTCCATAATCAATTCCCTGTTTTTTTGCTTCAGTTTCAGTTAAACCCATCCAGGCAATTTCTGGATCTGTATATGCAACTGAAGGAATAGTGCGGACATCAAAGGCAGCTTTTTGTCCTGCTATGATTTCTGCAGCAAGCTTTCCCTCATGCGTTGCTTTGTGAGCGAGCATTGGTTCTCCCACAATATCACCGATACCAAAGATATGCGGAACGTTGGTTCGTAGCTGGCTATCAACCGGAATGAAGCCTTGCTTAGTAACATTGACCCCCGCATTTTCTGCTTCGATAGTGTGTCCATTAGGACGGCGTCCTACTGCAATTAGAATACGGTCATAAGTCCGAGCCCCGGGAGACTCTTCTCCTTCAAAGGCGACTTTCAATCCGTCCTTTTGTGGCTTTATTTCAGTAACTCTAGTTTTAAGATAAATTGCCTCATAACGCTTCTGTATGCGTCTGTATAGTGGTTTAATAAGATCTGCATCAGCACCGGGAATCAATTGTTCCATCATCTCTACTACGCTTACTTTACATCCGAGCGCATCATAAACTGTTGCCATCTCTAGGCCAATTATCCCGCCACCAATGATCAACATTCGTTTGGGAATATCTTCAAGTTTTAGCGCACCTGTTGAATCAATAATTCGAGGGTCATTTTGGATAATACCAGGAGGATGGATTGCACTTGATCCTGAAGCGATTACACAGTATTCGAATGAAATAGTTTTCTGACCATTAGGAGTATCTACTAGAATCATGTTGGGGGTAGTAAACTTTCCATTTCCTTGTATGACCTCTATTTTTCTTTTTTTTGCTATTGCGGTTAGCCCCTTAGTAAGTTTTTTAATAATTGATTCTTTCCATTCTCGTAACTTATCTAATTCAATCTTGGGTGTGTTGAAATTAACACCTGCATGAATGGCTTTCTCTGCATCAGTGACAACTTTTGCCATGTGAAGTAGTGCTTTTGAGGGAATACAGCCGACATTGAGACAGACCCCTCCAAGTACCGGATAGCGTTCAATCAGTACTACTCTCTTGCCGAGATCAGCAGCTCTAAAAGCTGCTGTGTAGCCACCTGGTCCGGCTCCCAATACGGCTACATCTGCATGAATGTCACCATGAGAAACCGTAGTAGAATGAATTGAAGTAGGATTGGTTACAGGCGGCACATATTTTGTTTCAGTATCTTTTTTGGTGTAAGGATGGGAATCTGTTGGTTTGGTTATTGATTTTAATGTGAGTATTATTGATCCTTCCGAAACTTTGTCACCAACCTTGATCTTAATTTCATTTACTGTGCCGGTCTGAGGTGCAGGGACTTCCATTGTGGCCTTATCAGTTTCTAGTGTGATAAGGGGTGTTTCTTTTTCTACATTATCTCCCGGATGTACCAGTATTTCGATAACAGGAATATCTTTGAAGTCACCAACATCAGGGACTTTGATTTCGATAAGCTGAGTCATAGGTATGCTATAAAAGATTATGTGGTTTATTGCCGAATCTGACCATTGCCTAATACAATAAATTTCTGGCTAGTCAGTCCTTCTAGTCCTACTGGCCCACGAGCATGTATTTTGTCAGTAGAAATACCGATTTCAGCGCCCAAGCCATATTCAAAGCCGTCGGCAAATCGAGTAGAAGCATTTACCATTACTGAGCTGGAATCCGCCTCTCGTAGAAAGCGTCGGGCACGAGAGTAGTCCTCTGTAACTATGGAATCGGTATGCTGTGAGCCATATAAATTGATGTGTTCCAAGGCCTGATCCAGGCTATTTACTATTCGTACACTTAAAATTGGTGCTAGATATTCAGTTCTCCAGTCATCTTCTGTTGCCTGAGTCATTTTTTCTACAATAGCGCATGAAGATTTGTCACCCCGAAGTTCTACACCCTTATCAAGATAAATTTTACATAGGGGCGGTAGTACTTTTCGTGCAATTTTCTCGTGTACCAACAAGGTTTCCATGGTGTTGCAGGTTCCATAGCGTTGAGTCTTTGCATTGTCAGCAATACTGATAGATTTATCCAGATCAGCTCCTTCATCTATATACACATGACATACACCGTGAAGATGTTTGATGACTGGGATACATGCTTCATCAGAAATACGTTTAATCAGACTTTTGCCTCCACGTGGAACAATTACGTCTACAAATTCTTTCATAGTAATTAGCTCACCTACAGCCGCTCGATCAGTGGTATTTATCACTTGTATTACTGTTTCTGGCAGGCCAGCTGTTTTCAGACCTTCTTTTACACATGCAGCGATAGCCTGATTACAATTATATGCTTCGGAACCACCACGTAATATTGCTGCGTTACCTGCTTTGATACACAATCCGGCGGCATCAGCTGTAACATTAGGGCGTGCTTCATAAATAATACCAATCACACCTAGCGGTACCCGCATTTTCCCCACTTGGATTCCGGAAGGGCGATAGCTTAAATCGCTTATTTCCCCAATAGGATCGGCAAGTGTAGCTATCTGCAACAGACCCTCTACCATATTAGTGACACCTTTGTAGGTAAGCGTCAGGCGGTCTATCAATGCTGAATCGAGACCTTGGGTCTTTGCTGCGTCCAAATCAGCTTTATTGGCAGCCAATAGTTTCTTTTCATTTTTTTTGATTGATGCAGCTATTTCAGCAAGCGCCTTATTTTTGGAAGCAGACTCGACTTTTGCCATCGTATGTGATGCAGTACGAGCTTCACGACCCACCATTTGCATGTAGGTCTTAATGTCTACATTATCCATTTTGTGGTTCCACGTTTTTCAGTAAATATATAAATGTCGATACAGTATAGCAAGTTAGGCCACCTACATTATTTCTATAGTGTAATGATACAGATACTGCGGGTAAGGGGGGCACATAACATAAATAAAATGCAGGGATTCAGAAATAAACCTAATTGATATTAAGCAAGGAAGATAGACAGTCTTATCAATTTATATACAATAATTAGTATAAATGAAACGACTCTATTTATTCTATAAATATTAAATATGTATTAAATTATTCTAGTACTTTTTAAATGTAAAATGTAATCCCAGTTGTTCAAGCTCATCCCAGGCATTCCCTTTTGTGACACCTTTGCTTATTTTATCAATTTTTGCAGCATGTAATAATGCTTGTACCAGTAATTTTAATCTAACTCGTTTAGCTGCATTTTCCATTATTTTCTGACGGTCTCCCCATACTTTTGCTTCTTTCATTAGTTGTGTATAAGACTTTCCAGAATCTAAACCCTTACGAATAATGATCAATGAGCGAATCTGTGCTGCAAGTATTGTCAGAATAAATGGTACGGTTGTTCCCTCTCCCTGTAACCCTTTCAGTACGAGGATGAAGCGGGCTATTTCTCCTGTCACCATCGCGTCTGATAATTTAAAAATGTCATATCTAGCCACTTCCAGTACTGCATCTTTTATCTGAGTAAAAGACAATGTACCCGGCGGGTAGAGTAGTGCAAGTTTCATAATTTCCTGATTGGCTGCCAGAAGATTTCCTTCTACTTTTTCAGCAAAGAACTGTAAAGTGTCCGGATCAGTTTTCTGATTTTGTGTACTTAGGCGCTGACTAATCCAGTTTGGAAGCTGGTTAAGTTCTACCAGTGAAACCGAGATCATAGGTCCCATGTTTTCAAGGGCTTTGAACCATTTTGTTGCTTTTCCTTGCTTATCTATTTTGGGCAATGTAACCAGAGTTAGTGTATCTGGTGGCAGTGAATAGCAATAATCCTCAATAGCCTTGCCACCCTCTTTACCGGGTTTTCCTGATGGAACACGTATATCGATTAATCTTTGTTCACCAAACAGAGATAAACTGTTACTTTTTAGTAATAAGTCCGATTTTTTGAACTGACTGTCTATTGTAAATACTTCTCTCTCAATATAATCATTCATATGGGCCTTAGTACGAATCAAGTCAGCGGCCTCAATAGCTAACAGTGATTCATCCCCGTATACAGTATAAAATGTTAAGAGTTGTTTTTGGAGATGCTGGGAAAGATTAGCTAGATGGATATGCATTACTTATATTTGATATGAGAGATTTTCTAATACAATCTATGAAAATTACTAGCGTTGTGATTTAGATAATCGCCGTATGATTTGTTGGGCAGCATCTCTATACATTTCTCTTGCGAGCATTCTTTCCTCTGCTTGTTTTGCAAGAACTTGAGCATCTGCATAGGGCATAATACGGTTTAAATTAACTACACTAGGCGGAACAATTTCAAGTCCATTTGAGTCAGACAAACTATATGAAACCCGATAGCGTAACTGAAACTCAAGTACTCTTCCGCTTCCGGAAATAGACCAGATATGTTTCGTATATTTTGCACTGATAATATGTAATATGGCTTCAGCATCCAGTGGATTATCGAGAACCAGCGTTTTACCGCTACTTTGAATAGAGTGTTTAAGCTCTGTAATTATAGGCTCCCCTTCTAAAGCAGAAATGTATACTGATTCAAATGGAATTGAAGCTGACTCTGTTCCGCGAAGCTGAAAACCGCAACCTAATATAAAAGAACAAAGCACAAAAAGTAATATTTTTTTCATGGGAAAATCTCAGTTAAAACTCAGTTTTATATAACAATGTTCACTAGTCGCCCGGGGACCACCACTATATTTTTTATTGTATGTCCAGCAACAAACTTTTGTACTTGCTCATTGTCCAGAGCAATTCTCTCGATAGCTTCTCGTTCAGCCTCTTTGACTACACGTATCTGCCCTCGTAGCTTACCATTTACCTGTACTACCATTTCAATTTCGTCTTGTACTAGTATCCTTTTATCGGCTTCTGGCCATGGTTGATCAAGTAACTCAGTTTCTGGCCTGAGCTCTCGCCATAATGTATGGCAGATGTGAGGAACAACAGGTGAGAGAAGAAGCACTATATTTTCCAATACTTCCTGTATCACGCTACGGGAAGCTTTATCGGAACCATGAATTTTGGTGAGAGTATTCATTAACTCCATTACTGCAGCAATCGCTGTGTTAAAAGTGTGGCGCCTTCCTAGATCATCACCAACCTTAGCAATAGTATGATGCAATTGAAAACGAAGGTTTTTAAGTTCAGCAGACAGGCTGCTACTAATTCCAGGCTCAATTATGCCTAGTTGTAGATGCTTGTAAACTTGATTCCAGAGTCGATTTAGGAATCGGAATGCCCCATCTGCTCCTGTATCCGCCCATTCAAGTGTTTGTTCAGGTGGACTTGCAAACATTATAAATAGTCGTGCAGTGTCAGCACCGTATATATCAACCAGTTTTTGCGGGTCAACACCATTATTTTTAGATTTTGACATGGTACCAACACCCCCAAACTCTACTGGCTTCTTATCTTCACGTAAAACGGCATTGCTACGTTTTCCTTGGTCATCTGTTTGAATATCAACATCAGCCGGATTGAAGTAAGTGATTCGTCCAGTTTTTTCTTTTCGAAAGAAAATATCATTTAATACCATACCTTGGGTAAGTAAGTCCGAGAAAGGTTCATCAAATCCAACTAACTCTAGATTACGCATCACCTTAGTCCAAAAACGTGAGTAAAGCAGGTGTAGAATCGCGTGTTCAATCCCACCGATATATTGATCTACTGGTAACCAATAGTTTGTACGTGAATCAGTCATAGTTTTATTCTGGTTAGTACATGTATAGCGAATGTAATACCAGGATGAATCAACAAAAGTATCCATCGTGTCTGTTTCGCGTCGTGCAGGTTTACCACATTGGGGGCAGTCACAGGCATAAAATGATGACGTTTTTGCCAATGGATTACGCGAGCCGTCCGGAACCAGATTTTCTGGCAATACTACTGGAAGCTGCTCATCTGGAACAGGCACAATTCCACATGTGCTGCAATGTATAAGTGGAATCGGGCAACCCCAATAACGTTGGCGGGAAATACCCCAGTCACGTATACGAAATCGTGTTTTCTTATTTCCCAAATCTGATGTAGATAAATCTGAAGCAATAGCATCAACCGCTGTTTGAAAATTCATGCCGTCGTATTTGCCAGAATTGATACACACTCCTTTCTTGGAGTTATACCAGTCTTGCCATTGGGTGGTACTGAATTCAGAATATGATTCTGATTGAGATCCAGTTGGTGCTGAAATAACTTGTTTGATAGGTAAGTTGTATCTTTTAGCAAACTCAAAATCACGTTCGTCATGTGCAGGTACGGCCATAACTGCACCTTCGCCATAGCCCATCAATACATAATTTGCAATCCATATCGGTAGTTTTGAGCGGGTAAGTGGGTGAATCACAAATAATCCTGTAGATATGCCTCTTTTTTCCTGAGTGGCAAGATCTGCTTCCATTGTGACGCTGTTCCTGCACTCTGCGATGAAATCAGAAAGATCCGGACTTTCTTTTGCCGCATGTAACGCTATCGGGTGCTCTGCTGCAATTGCCACGTAAGTTGCACCCATTAAGGTATCTGCACGGGTTGTGAAGACTTTTATCGCTTGTAGGGTGTTAGCTGAGGCATCTGCAGGAAAAGTAATATTCACACCAAAACTTTTACCAATCCAATTGGCCTGCATCGTTTTTACACGGTCTGGCCAACCTGATAATCTATCAAGATCACTGAGTAGTTCTTCTGCATATTGCGTGATACTAAGGTAGTAACCTGGAATTTCACGTTTTTCAATCAATGCGCCTGTACGCCACCCACGTCCGTCTATTACTTGCTCATTAGCTAAAACAGTTTGATCTACTGGGTCCCAATTTACCACCTGAGTTTTTTTGTAGGCAATCCCTTTTTCCAGCATTCGTAGAAAAAGCCATTGGTTCCAGCGGTAGTAGTTCTGATTACAGGTGGCGAATTCTCTATCCCAATCTATGGCTAATCCCAAGCTCTTTAATTGTTTGCGCATATAATCGATGTTGTCATAAGTCCATTTTGCCGGCGGTACTTTATTTTGTATGGCGGCATTTTCTGCAGGAAGGCCAAAAGCATCCCAACCCATAGGCTGTAGAACGTTATAACCCTGCATACGGTGATAACGTGATAACAGATCACCGATGGTGTAATTACGAACATGCCCCATGTGAAGCTTTCCAGACGGGTAAGGGAACATTGATAGGCAATAATATTTTTTCTTGCCTCGAACTTCAGTAGCTTTGAAAGCGCGGGTTTTATCCCAGTAATACTGAGCATCTAGTTCAACTTTCTGTGGATTATATTTTTCGTGCATAAAATTATTCACCATTAAGCAGATAATTATAACGTGAAGAATGCCTGATTACCGCCAACTACAAGTATTTTTATTGTTGTAATATCAAATGTATAAGAAATTTCTTTGGTTTAATGGCTGTTCAATCCCTATAAAATTGATTACAAATTATATAATTTAATATGTTATGTTTGATTTCCTTGATCATCCAATAATAAAAGCCGTATCATAACGATATAGAAATCTGATTATTCTGCTATTTGAAGTTTTGTTAAGGTTGGAGAGGTTACGGGTAATTCTTTATCCGTACTATTGTTATTACTGTTTCAGGAGAAATCTTGTATGTCAAAAAAACACCCTGTTATAGCCGTCACCGGATCGTCTGGTGCTGGTACCTCAACGGTCAAAAATAGTTTTGAGCATATCTTTCGCCGTGAAAAAATTAATGTAGTTGTAGTAGAGGGTGATAGTTTTCATCGCTATGATCGTGACGCGATGAAGAAAGCTGTAGCTAAATCAGAGAAAGATCATGGTCGTCCTATCAGCCATTTTGGCCCTGAAGCCAACGAATTTAAGAAGCTGGAAACGCTCTTTAAAGAATATAGTAAAAGTGGTAGTGGGAAGACACGTCTTTATTTACATAATAATGGTGAAGCCGCACCTTATAAACAAAAGGCAGGTACATTCACTCCTTGGGCATCAATTGCCCGCGGTTCTGATATGTTGTTTTATGAAGGTCTGCATGGTGGTGTAAAGAGTGATTATGCTGATGTCGCTAAATATGTAGACTTACTGGTAGGAGTTGTTCCCGCAGTTAATCTGGAGTGGATTCAAAAAATTCACCGTGATACAAATGCGCGTGGTTATTCGGTTGAAGCAGTAACTCACACTATCTTACGACGTATGCACGATTACGTGCATTACATTACTCCCCAGTTCTCACGTACTCATATTAATTTTCAGAGGGTGCCGACTGTAGACACGTCTAACCCGTTTATCTCACGGGAAATTCCGGCATTGGAGGAGAGTTTTTTTGTGATACGTTTCCGGGATGCTAAAAATGTAGATTTTCCCTACCTTCTTTCCATGATTCATGAATCCTTTATGTCGCGCCCAAATACTATAGTTGTTCCTGGTGGAAAAATGGGGTTGTCGATAGAATTAATATTGACACCATTGATTCTAGATTTGGTAGCTAAGAGAAAAAAGAAATAAGTAACCATACAGATTTTCTTGATAAGAACTACTTTAGCAAATTTTTTATTCAGTGTTCAATGAATTGACGGAGGCTGTATAATCTCGGTTTAAGATATACTCCGGAAACAGCCTTTTCCAATGTCTCTTCTACTTTCCGGCCTCAATAATGAGCAACTCAAAGCGGTTACTCTGCAACATCAGTCAGCTCTGGTACTGGCAGGTGCAGGTAGTGGCAAAACACGAGTACTTACTACCCGCATTGCGTATTTAATCCAATCCAGGCAGGTTAGTCCTCACAGCATATTAGCTGTTACTTTTACCAATAAGGCAGCTAAGGAAATGCTCACACGTATTTCCACTATGTTACCAATTAATACTCAGGGCATGTGGGTAGGTACTTTTCACGGCTTGTGTAATCGTATGTTACGTGCTCATTATCAAGACGCAGGATTACCGCATGCATTTCAGATCCTTGACTCAGTAGATCAATTAGCGGTTATAAAGCGAGTTTTAAAAGATATCAATGCAGACAATGAAAAATTTCCGCCACGCCAGGTTCAGTGGTTCATTAACAATGCAAAAGATGAGGGGCTAAGAGGATCTCAGGTTGAAGCATACGATGATTTTACACGTAAGATGGTTGAGTTCTATTTAGTGTACGAACAGCAGTGTAACAAGGAAGGAGTGGTAGATTTTGCTGAACTTTTGTTGCGTAGTTACGAATTACTTACTCGTAATGAGATTTTGCAGAAACATTATAGTGGTCGGTTCAGTCATATATTAGTAGATGAGTTTCAAGATACCAGTCAATTACAATACAAGTGGCTCAGATTACTTGCTGGTGCTGAAGCTTCAGTATTTGTAGTAGGCGATGATGACCAAAGTATCTATGCGTTTCGTGGCGCCAATACCGGTAATATGAAAGACTTCGAGCGTGATTTTCACATTTCAGAAATTATCAAATTAGAACAAAATTATCGTTCACATGGCAACATACTGGATGCGGCTAATACTTTAATACGTAATAACAGCGGGCGTTTGGATAAAAATCTGTGGACCTCTGAAGGTCATGGTGAACCATTAAGAGTATACAATGCGCCAACCGATTTTGATGAAGCTGCTTTCATTGTAGAAGAGGCGAAGTCATTACATGCAGAGGGAGTAGAGTTATCACAGATAGGTTTGCTATACCGTTCTAATGCACAATCACGCGTGTTAGAGCATGCTTTGTTTAATGCCTCTCTGTCTTATCGGGTATATGGTGGCTTACGTTTCTTTGAGCGTCAGGAAATCAAGCATGCACTGGCATATTTACGGATGATCGCTAACCCGAATGATGATAATGCATTATTACGGATTATTAATTTTCCTGCACGTGGAATTGGCGCACGTAGTTTAGAGCAGTTACAAGATAGTGCCAAAGAGAAAGGTGGAAGCCTATGGCAGGCAGCATTAGAAAAAAAAAGGGGTGGAGCAGTCCTGAATCAGGGATCAGGAGATGAAGCTTCGGTCTCGCATACTGAGAATAGAAATGCAGGTATTCCAAAAAAGGGGCTTAACAGTTTTGTATTTTTAATTGAGTCAATGCAGCAAGACTGCCTGGAGTTACCGTTACCGGAAATAGTTGATCATATGCTAGAGCATAGCAGGCTTGTGGCTTATTATAGTAGCCAGCGTGAAGGGGCTAACAGGTTAGAGAATCTGAATGAGTTGATTAATGCTGTCACAAGTTACATTCAAGAAGCTGAGGACAGTAGTCTCACAGCGTTTCTTGCACATGCATCATTGGAAGCGGGTGAGCATCAGAGTGGTAATAATCAGGATGCACTTCAATTAATGACTGTGCATTCTTCTAAGGGGCTAGAATTTCATAGTGTTTTTCTCAGCGGACTGGAAGAGGGTTTGTTTCCTCATGAGAATAGTCGTAACGAAGCTGGCGGAGTAGAAGAAGAGCGTCGTCTCATGTATGTGGCTTTGACTCGTGCGCAGCGGAGACTGTATCTAAGTTTTACGCAGAGCCGAATGCTGCATGGTCAAACTCGTTACAATATTCCTTCTCGTTTTCTAAAGGAAATTCCTGGGAATTTATTAAAGTTGCTGCACCCTGTACAAGAAGAAGTAGTTATGCAGCAAGAATCTGGGACTATTGGGAATGTATCCGGAGAAAAAGACTGCAGGGTTGATGTTCTGACTCGGAATTCTAAACTCAGGATGCAAGACTGTACATCAGGTGTTCTGGGCTCAGAGGCTTCGAAATGGCGTATAGGACAGAACGTAAATCATGCAAAATTTGGAGCAGGCATAATTGTAAATTGTGAAGGTGGCGGCTCAGATGCCCGTGTTCAGGTTAAATTCAGCCAATATGGAACAAAATGGTTATCATTGGAATATGCAAAACTCGTTCCTGCCTGATTGAAGTAATTTAGTAAAAACTGACTGAATTATTCAGTCTCAGATGTATCAACAAATATAGCTTTGTAGCTCGCATAGATTGAGGCATAAAGTATTGGCATAAGGACGAAATTCACCAACCCGAAGCTCAAAGAAACGAAGCCTAATAATATATAGGGCATGAGAGCCATTACTACCAGTACAAATAAAGAGATAGCAAAAATCTGGAGGGGTATGAAATTTGATAAGCAAGCAATGAAACTCAATCGCATGGCTGCATATGGGGACATTTTATCAAATACTATTAACAATGGTGCAAACCAAATGGCCATTATAAGCGGTGCATGCAATATCAATCCTGCAATGAGAGCGGATAGCATATTACCAGATGCCTTAATCACTTCGGTCTCTTCGTTAGTTCTTGTCCCCTCTATTACATAATCCATTGCTACATCACCTGCAATTATTGACATTATGCCAAAGATTAGTAGCTGTCCCACTAGTGAGATTGCTCCCAAAGTAAGTAGTGGAGCAGGGCTTATTTTGAATCCTGTAAACAAATGAGAAAATTGTAATTTTTCACCTTGTTCAAGTGCTCTACAACCAGTCATTAATCCAGCCAGAAGAATCGGAAATAATATAGTGAATACGAGTAGTCCTATCAATTCGAGTGCGTATGACAGTATTGCGATGATTGCATACAATGCACTGCAAAGTATGATCCAGATTAAAGGGCTCTGACGGAACTGGTATAAACCATTCAGAATCCATTGTAATCCTTGTTTTGTTCCAACCTGTTTTACTTTCATCTCCTGGTATCTCCTATCTACCTAGAGTGGGGAATCAGTATCCGACCTTGATCCACTAATCTCTGTTCAAACCCAGATTTCGGCCAGTTTGGCCTGAGTTAATAAATGCCCTTGTAGTATTTGCTTAAAATGGGCCGGATCTTTAGCATGAGTAATTTCTCCTTCCCGCGGCAAATGGTAGTCATGTAGTCTTGATATCCAGAATCGTAATGCTCCGGCACGTAACATTACTGGCCAGACATTTCGCTCATTAGAAGTGAGCGGACGTGTGTAATGATACGCTCGAAGCAAGGCTAATAAGTTAGCGTCATTAAGTTTTCCATCTTCAGTCATACACCAGTCATTTGCGGCAATAGCAAGATCGTACAATAGTACATCGTTACAGGCGAAGTAAAAATCTATTACGCCACCAATAGTATTGTTATTGAATAGGATGTTGTCACGAAACAAATCCGCATGAATTACACCTTGTGGGAGATCTCCAAATTGATACAGTGATTGAAAGTGTAGTTCTCTCTGAAGAAGAGTTGCCTCTTCTGATGGTAGCAGCGGTATGAGTGTGGGTACTATAGTTTCCCGCCATTTAGGGCCACGTGGATTATTCATTTTTTCCGGAAAAGACAGAGCGGATAAATGCATGTTTGCCAGTAGCGTTCCTACGAGTGCGCATTGTTCTGGAACAGGATGCTCAAGTGGGCTTCCGGGTAAATAGGTAACAAGGCTTGCTGGCTTACTATTCAAACTTCCAAGAAACTTATTTTCAAGGTTCGCAATCGGGCTAGGACAAGGAACGCCATGATTCGAAAGATGTACCATAAGATTAAGATAGTAGGGCAGTTCAGAGGAGGCAAGTTTTTCAAAGAGCGTGAGAATATATTTACCATGTGAAGTTGTGACAAGATAGTTTGTGTTTTCAATGCCTGAAGATATACCTTGCAAATCAATTAGCGTGCCTATGGAATAGCCTTTAAGCCAAATAAAAAGCTGATCTTGAGTAACGGTGGTGAAGACAGACATGAGTAGGAAGTAGATAAAGATACAGAAGTTAAACGACGGGCTATTCTTCCTTGTTATTTATGAAATTTAAAACTCAAATATTAACCACATTGGTGGGCGTACTCCATCGTCGAGCACACCATCATTGCTATATGAGGCATCTCCGGTATCATCATATAAATAATATGGAAAACCAATAAGAGGAGTAACTTTGATCACGTGGGTTCTTCCGTCTATGCGGTATTCTTCAATCTTATCTTCTCCACGTTTTCTGATGATAACAAGTGGCTCTTCTAAAGGGGGATCTTCTGTTTCAGGCGACTCAATTTGTAATTCCGGTAGATCAGGTGGTGGCGGTAATTCCTGCGCAGTTGCAGGTGCTACAAAAGTTAGTAGCAACATAAGAAGAATTAGATACATGGTGGTCCATAGATAGATTGGTTTATACATTCTATCGACACGTAATATTATAGATTGAGTTGAACTTCCCGTTCTGCTGCAGAAGGTTCGAAGCCAAGGGTTTCATAATACTTAAAGATTGCATTAACTACCTGACTAGGTTCATCTATTACTTGTATCAAGTCCATGTCTTCCGCAGAGATCATATTCTCAGCTATCAATGAATTCCTGAACCAGCTAAGTATGCCGCTCCAGAAATCAGAACAAACCAGAATTATCGGCATTTTCCTGGTTTTTCCGGTTTGTACCAGTGTAAGTGCCTCCATTAGTTCGTCAAGTGTACCAAATCCACCCGGCATGACTACATAAGCAGCGGCAAATCTTACAAACATATATTTACGTGCAAAAAAATGGCGAAAATTCTGGCTAATATCCTGATAGGTATTACTATGCTGTTCATGTGGTAGTTGGATATTCAGGCCGATACTAGGTGACTTACCTGAATATGCTCCTTTATTTGCTGCTTCCATAATGCCAGGACCGCCACCTGAAATTACTGAAAAACCTGCATCAGACAATTGCAGCGCAATTTGTTCTGCTAGTTTATAGTATGGATGGTCGGCATGAGTGCGTGCACTACCAAAAATACTAACTGCAGGTTTAATGGAACTTAGGCGTTCAGTTCCTTCAACAAACTCCGCCATAATTCCAAAAACACGCCACGATTCCCGTGCAGACCAGTTATTATCTGAGTGCTCAACTGTTATGTTACTGAGTGGTTTACTTTTCTGAATCATGAATAACCTTTAGAAGAATTTTATGAAAACTCTGTTGTTAGTTGATGGTTCATCATACCTGTATCGCGCTTTTCATGCCTTACCTGATTTACGAAATCGTCGTAACGAACCAACTGGGGCTGTCAAAGGCGTAATCAATATGCTACGTCGTTTACATAATGATTACCAGGCAGATTATAGCGCGTGTATATTTGATGCAAAAGGTAAGACTTTTCGTGATCATCTGTATCCAGAGTACAAAGCGCACCGTCCACCTATGCCAGACAATCTTGTAGCACAGATTATACCGCTTCATGAATGTATACATGCCCTGGGTTGGCCGATGCTGATAGTCGAAGGAGTAGAGGCAGATGATGTAATTGGTACATTAGCAAAGCAAGCCGAGCAAGAAATGATGCGATGTATCATTTCTACTGGTGATAAAGATATTGCACAATTGGTAAATAAACAGATAACACTGATAAATACCATGAACAACGAAACTCTTGATGAAGCCGGCGTACTCACCAAGTTTGGCGTTGAACCTGAAAGAATACTTGATTTTCTGGCGCTGATAGGTGACAAAGCAGATAACATTCCGGGTGTGGATAAGGTGGGGCCGAAGACAGCAGTAAAATGGCTTAAACGATATGGCACGCTGGATAATCTTATAGTGCATGCTAAAGATATCGATAGCGTAGTTGGAGAAAATCTGCGTAATACACTCGAATGGCTGAAAAAATCACGTGAGCTACTCACTATTAAGTGTGACGTAGTTCTACCAGTTTGTTTGAAAGATCTTGGATTGCAGCCACAGGACACAAAAAAATTATTTGAGCTTTATGAGAGACTGGATTTCAGGACTTGGTTGCGTGAATTACAAAAAGATACAAATCTGGATTTGAAAAGCTCCAGTTCTTTGGGGGTAAATTTCATACAATCTATAAGAGATAATCAAGAGACAGGTATGACAGGTATAAATCAGAAAAGTCTTGTTGAAGATATCGACACAAGTTATCAAACTATACTATCTAAGGCTCAGCTGGAAGAATGGATTGAACAGATCAAAAAAGCACCCCTGGTTTCTATTGATACAGAAACTACCGGGCTAGAACCTATGCGAGCAAAACTTGTTGGCATATCATTTTCTGTCAAATCACATCACGCTGCTTATTTACCATTTGCTCATTGTTATACCGGAGCTCCTATACAGATGGAGATAGACTATGTGTTAGAGAAACTTAGATTCTGGCTGGAAGATCCTAACAAGCCCAAGCTTGGACAGAATCTAAAGTACGATAAGCACATCTTTGCAAATCATGGCATTGCTTTGAGGGGCATCATGCACGATACGTTATTGCAATCTTATGTACTGGAATCACATCGTCCACATAATATGGATAACCTTGCATTACGTCATCTTGATATCAAAACTATCAGTTACGATGAAGTTACAGGAAAGGGTGTTAGCAGAATCAGTTTTGACCAGGTAGATATAGAAGTTGCTACAAAATATGCAGCGGAGGATGCTGATATCACGCTACGTCTGCATCAGTATCTGTATTCACAAATTATGTGTAATTCCAGGTTAGAAAGTATTTATCGTACGCTCGAGATGCCCGTATTAGAGGTATTATTCGAGATGGAAAGTAACGGTGTATTACTGGATATAAATATGCTAGGGATCCAGAGTCGGGAACTTGGTGAGAAAATGTTGTCGCTTCAGGAAAAAGCATTTGAAATTTCAGGACAACCATTTAATCTAAATTCGCCTAAACAAATCCAGGAAATTTTATTTACCCGACTTAAACTTCCCATAGTAAAGAAGACTCCGAGTGGGGCTCCTTCCACAAATGAGGATGTGCTGCAACAACTCGCACTAGATTATCCATTACCAAAAATCTTACTTGACTATCGTAGTCTTGCCAAACTCAAATCAACTTACACAGATAAACTTCCGCGTATGGTAAATACTGTTACTGGAAGGGTACATACTAATTATGCCCAGGCAGTGGCTGTGACCGGGCGATTGTCCAGCAACGAGCCTAATTTGCAAAATATTCCAATACGTACTGCCGAGGGGCGCCGTATTCGTGAAGCATTTATTGCACCACAGGGGCATTACATTATTTCTGCTGATTATTCGCAGATTGAGCTACGTATTATGGCCCATATCTCAAAAGATAAAGGATTGCTTAAAGCATTTGCTCAGGGTGCAGACATTCATCGTGCCACTGCTGCAGAAGTATTTGGTGTGTCACACGATGCAGTAGATAGTGAGCAGCGTCGCTATGCCAAGATTATTAATTTTGGGCTGATATATGGGATGTCTGAATTCGGCCTTGCTTTACAGATGGGCATTGAGAGGAGTGCTGCTCGTGCCTTTATGGATCGCTATTTTGCTCGTTACCCAGGTGTGGCAGACTATATGCAATGTACACGAGAAGAAGCCAAAAGAACTGGCTATGTAGAAACCGTGTTTGGTCGCAGATTATGGTTACCAGAAATCAACAGTCCCAACGGTAATCGTAGACAAGCGGCAGAGCGTGCTGCAATTAATGCACCAATGCAAGGTACAGCAGCAGATATTATCAAATATGCGATGATTGCGGTACGTGGCTGGCTGTTACGAGATAAACTGAATACCAAGCTTATTATGCAGGTTCATGACGAATTGGTGCTAGAAGTTCCTGATGGAGAAGTAGAGGTAATAAAAACAGTATTGCCTTCACTTATGGGAAGCGCTGTAAAACTGGACGTTCCACTTCTCGTGGAACTGGGGGTTGGAGCAAATTGGGAGCGTGCACACTAAACAATAGAAATTTAGTTATAAAGATAAGAACAGCCCTGAAATTTATACTCTGATCTTTTTTTTGCCAGGAAGAGTATTTTCCTTGCTTAAATGAGGAAAATTGCCGTAAAATCACACACTTTTCTGAATAAGTTTCTTATAGGCGATTCAAACATGGTCATAATTCGACTGGCGCGAGGCGGTGTCAAGAAACGCCCGTTTTTTAATATGGTGGTAGCAGATTCACGTAATGCCCGTGATGGTAAGTTTATTGAGCGTATTGGTTTCTATAACCCCAATGCATCGAAAGATGAAGAAGGGTTGCGTGTAAAACTTGACCGGATTACTTATTGGCAATCACAGGGTGCCCAGCTATCTGATACTGTAACAAGGCTTGTCAAGCAATTTGGCGCAAAGCAGAAAGTCGCAGCAAATAGCTAATAAGGAAAGGAAAGCAGTTGAACCCATGGTTGTAATGGGTCGGATTGTTGATCCCTTTGGAGTATATGGATGGGTTAAGATATTTCCATTCACTGAATTTGTGGATGGATTGCTTAGTTATCCCATTTGGTGGCTTGGAAAAGGCGACGGCGAATGGCGTGAGATAAAGGTTATCAAGTGTAATGTTCATGCCAAAATATTAGTTTCTTTGTTGGAGCAATGTACTGATCGTACTGCTGCCATGAAACTGAAGAATATGCTGATTGCAATTCCACGAAATCAGTTACCGACATTATCAAGTAGCGGTAAAGACGGTTATTACTGGGAAGATCTTGTTGGCTTAAAAGTGGCTAATCTGCAGAGTGAAGAGCTTGGAAGCGTAATTGGAATAATTGCATCATCATCCAATGATATTCTGCAAGTTCAGAGTTTAAAAGAAGGTGAAAGTGAAAGATTGATTCCCTTTATCAATAAAGTAATTGTGAAAGTAGATATAGGGGCTCACCAGATTATTGTAGACTGGGGATCGGACTATTAATAGGGTAACGGACAATGACATTTGAATTTGACGTCATTACCTTGTTTCCAGTAATGTTTGATTCCATAACAAAGTATGGTGTAACTGGTCGAGCAGAGGAAAATAAGCTTTACAATTTACATACGTGGAATCCACGGGATTTTACTGAGAATATTCACCGTACAGTAGATGACCGCCCGTATGGAGGTGGTCCCGGCATGGTAATGTTAGCTGAACCACTGGAAAAAGCTGTCACAGCAGCCAAAGCAAGGCAGGCAGCATGTGGAGTCAACGGGGTGAAAGTAGTTTATCTTTCTCCCCAGGGTAGGGCCCTTGACCATAAATTAGTGAAGGAACTGGGACAGTTATCGGGGCTGATACTAATCTCCGGTCGTTATGAAGGTGTGGATGACCGCTTGATAAAACAGCAGGCGGAAGATGAAATTTCCATTGGTGATTATGTACTTTCTGGCGGAGAACTACCGGCTATGGTACTAATTGACTGTATGGTCCGACAAATGCCGGGTGTGTTAGGTGACCCTGAATCAGCAGATCAGGACTCATTTGTAGATGGGTTGTTGGATTTTCCGCACTATACGCGCCCTGAAGTTTATCAAGGAAATATTGTGCCGGAGACATTGATGTCAGGCGATCATGATAAAATCAGGCGTTGGCGTTTGCAGCAGGCGCTAGGTAGAACTTGGCTCAGGCGCCCGGATTTGTTGGCACTGAAAATTGAGCAAGGCATAACTATTGAAGAAAAGAAGTTATTGGAAGAATTTAAGATAGCGTATGAAGCTAATAAGAACAAAGTGAATCAAAGCAAGGAGTAGAAATGAACCTGATTGATCAATTAGAAGCAGAAGAAATTAAACGCTTAAATAAGAATATACCGGATTTTTCTCCTGGTGATACTGTGATCGTTAATGTAAAAGTTGTTGAAGGAGAACGTAGCCGTATTCAAGCCTATGAGGGAGTGGTGATAGCCAAACGCAATCGAGGCTTTAACTCGGCCTTTACTGTGCGGAAAATATCCAGCGGTGAAGGAGTAGAACGTACTTTTCAGACATATTCACCATTAATTAATGATATAGAGATCAAACGTCGTGGAGATGTGCGTCGTGCAAAGCTTTATTACCTCCGAGATCGTTCTGGAAAATCGGCTCGAATAAAGGAAAAACTTCCTGCACGGTCAGCTGCTAAGAAAGAAGTAAAGAAAAAAGAAGTAAAGAAAGAAGAAGCATCGAAAAAAGAGTAGGTTTAAGGTTTCAGAAGAAAGTTTAAATAATTGGTACAGCCTATGGCTGTACCACAATCGGGTGATCGATTAGAGTCGTCTATAAATTTACTAGGGCTACATATATATCGGTTCCTAGTCTAATTTGTGTTGTCTATTTTTTTGTTGCTTTCGTTCTATTTCCTTGTACCAAATATCATATATTTCATCTGACCATATTGATGTAATCCAGACTATTACATCATCAATTTCTCCATCTGTTAATTTATCACTCCATGCAGGCATGCCTCCGATTCCAGGTGGGCTACCTTCTCGGATTATTTTTGACAGCGTATCTGTTGAATGGTGCCAAGTGTGAGCACTACCATTTAGAGGCGGCGGAGGATATTTACCGTCTGCACCTTGTTTACGCCAGTCAGGTCTGGATTCACCATTCTTGCCATGGCAGGTTGCACAATTTGTCTGATAGACAATTTTGCCGCGCCGAGTCTTTTCTGAGTCTAATTTACGTATTACCATGTCCTGTAATTCCTGCTTTGGTTCATCCGCAGGTTGTGATAGCACTGGTTCGGGCGTGGTTGATGAAGATATAGGTGTGGTGGCTAGTATAGTTTTGGGTACAGGCGGAAGTGGTTCACTGCAACCCACAATGAACACAGCTGCTATACCTGGTAAGAAATGGTGATAGTAGTTATGAAACAGGTTGAAGGATTTTTCAATGTTCATTTTAACCTCATTACCGATTTATTTTTATCAGATGGGAGGTGTCGGCTATATACACTCACATTTCCTTCTTTATTAATTAAAAGTACGTTATAGGGGTTGGGGCGAGAACTTTCCATGCCAGGGGACCCTTTGGGCATTCCGGGAGCGGCAAGCCCGATAGCACTGGGGCGCTCTTTAAGAAACCGTTTAATGTCATTTGCAGGTACGTGGCCTTCAATAACATAACCCTCAACAAGAGCTGTATGGCACGACCCGAGTGACGGGGAGATGCCCGCACGTTTTCTTGCCTCCTTATTTCCTATGTTCTTGGTTTCTACTGTAAAACCATTGGCACGCATATGGTCAACCCATTTTGCACAGCATTTACAGGTCGGACTTTTATAGACTTCAATCTTGGTTGCAGCAGCATAAGAAATCATTCCACATAAGGAAACAGCCAGCATAGATATTAATAATAATTTGTGAATTAATGTTTTCATTTGATTACTTTTTCCTTTGTTTATTCTGATTCTTCCGGATAATAATTTATTAAAATTAAGGGGATTGAAAGGTGAATAATATTTTTCTCATAATATTTTCTAAACAGAGGATGTGGCTTGAATACTATATAAACTCACATGTTTGCTTTCGTTATGCCAGTATGTCAGGTACCAGTTGTTCTTTAAGTTTAGTAATCATGTCTTTGAGTTGCAGTCTTCTTTTTTTCAGACGTTTTAATTGTAATTGATCGGGATATGGTTTTTCCGATAACTTTGTTATGACAGCATCTAAGTCATGATGTTCGACCTGCATAGCTATAATTTTGTATTTGATTGCCTCAATTTCATGATCCATGACTATATCCAAGTATCAATATATCAAAAAATAGCATAATCACCCAATTTGAAGTTGTGATAGTGTTGATGAAATATGGTTAATGATTATGAAAATGGTACATATATTTTTGTTAGATTAATAATCGTTAAGATACTCCCGATCTGAAAATGAGAGGAAAACCGAAATACATATATTTATTCATATTATGATAAATCAAAATAACTGATAAATATCCCGCTGCAGGCCTGTTGTAACCATTAGTAATAACTGAATGGCTATTAGAACAAATAGTGGTGACAAATCAATGTTACCGATAGGTGGTATGCGCTCACTGAAAATTCTTAGAAATGGCCTGGTGAAGCTGTCAAGTAAGGGGGCTATGGGATTATGTGGACTGAACCATGATAGTACAGCTTGTACTATTATTGCTACCATAACAATGTGAAAGGTTGTTTTAATGATTTCTACAAATGCCAGCAACAAAAGTGCCATAGTTGTGGTACTTATGTCTGAGCTCAAATTATTTCCCTGTAGTTTGTATATTCCTGCTAATAGAATAAACTGAGTAAGCCACGCTAACAAAAGTGCGGAGAGATTGATGCCTTTTAAGCTGGGAGTCAATCTGCTCGTGGGGCGGACGATGAAATCAGTAAGGGCTACAAGGAAATGCGATACTGGATTACGGTAGGGCATATGTATCAACTGCATATAAAATCGTAGTAATAGCGCAAGTGAGAATAACCCTAGCACTGTATTAAGTATAAATATAAAAATCTGATCAAACACGTGTTTTCCTAGTAATTATGAGTCAGTTCCTGAAATTCACTTATTTCCAAACTCATTCCCAAGTTCTTTTGAACGTTTATATGCCGCATGAATCGCATGTACTATTTTTTTATTAATCTCATCATTCTCCATTGCTTTTATCGCATATTCGGTAGTTCCGTTCTTTGAAGTCACCTTAGCCCGTAATGTGGCCGCACTTTCTTTACTAATACTTACTAATTTTGCTGCGCCAAGAAAAGTTTCCAGACTTAGTTGATAGGATTGAATGTCATCTAATCCCAGCTCTCTGCCGGCCTGTTGCATTGCTTCCATGAAATAGAAAATATAAGCCGGTCCACTTCCGGATATGGCAGTAACAGCGTCTAATAGCTCTTCGTGTTCAATCCATAACACTGAGCCTACCGCTTTTAATATGGTTTCAGCACTATGTTTTTCTTTTGCATTTACTTTAGGTAGTGCAAATAGTCCTGTAATTGCTGCTCGGACCAATGCAGGTGTGTTTGGCATAGCCCGTATTATTTGTGTATAACCGCACAGCCAGCGACAGATCTCTTTGGTCCGTATACCGGCAACGATAGAAATGACCAGATGGGTTTTTAGGAGTGGCGCAAGTTCCTGTGCCACGGATGGAAGCTGTTGTGGCTTTACAGCAAGTAGAATAATATTACTATCAGCTATTCCATCAGTAAGATTTTCCGTTACCGTTACACTATATTGGTCTTTTATTTTTTTTCGGGTCTCAGCATTAATTTCAACTACACATATTTGTGTGGCTGAATAACCTTGCTGTAATAGTCCGCCAATCAAAGCGGCAGCCATATTACCTCCACCAATGAAGGTTACATTCATATAAATCCTTTGATAGTGTAAAGTCTTAAGTCCAAATAATATCCTAAGCTAGGATACTTTATAGAATTGATCATTAAAAGCGTTTATCGGGGAATTTTAGAGTCTTTATATTTTCATTAGCCGATTGACTATTTCTGACAACTTGAGCAATAAAAACTTGACCGCTGTCCTTGGTTGATCTGCCTGATGACATTTCTACATTTTCGACACGGTTTGCCGGTGCGTTTATACACCCAATACTGCTGTTGGAAATAACCAGGGCTATTATCATTATGGACAAAATTACGTACACTACTACCGCCTGCATTAATGGCAAGTTTAAGTGTCTTCTTTATAGCGCAAACCAGATTGTCATATCGATTTAGGCCTATTTTACATGCCGCGACTCTTGGATTAATACCGGCCCGGAACAGAGCTTCATTCGCATAAATGTTGCCAACACCGACGACGACACGGTTATTCATTAGAGTTTCTTTAATGCTGGCGCTTCGACTACGTGTACTTTTGTATAGCAAGGTTCCATTAAATGTATCACTAAGTGGTTCAGGCCCAAGATTAGCTAAAAGCGGGTGGCACATGGCATCATCTGTTGTCCACAGCACTGCACCAAAACGTCTGGGGTCTCTTAAGCGCAGGTTCATACCACTATCAAGAGTCAGGTCGAAATGATCATGCTTTTGTGGTGGTGTTCTAATATGTTGAACTAGCAAGCTACCTGACATTCCTAAGTGCAGAATTAGTGTGCCTTTTCTACAATCAATAAGGAGATATTTCCCGCGCCGTGTTACTGTACAAATTCTAAGTCCTGTTAATGTTTTTTTCAGATTATTAGGTACAGGCCAGCGTAGACGTGGGTTTCGTACAATAACATTAGTAATACATTGTTTTACAAGATGGGGCTTAATACCTCGACAGGTTACTTCAACTTCAGGTAATTCCGGCATCCTTATTCCTATAAAGAAGCATCTATCATGGCAGGGAAATATCAAGCTATCCTTTGATTATACATGTTAATTTTCTCAGTATTTCTGGTTTACATAAATTAGTATTGAAACTGATTTATTTTCTTCTTCTTTTTCGTCGCCACCATACAGTTATACCTCCTGCAATAAAGAAAATCGGAAGAACAATAAGAGAGCCGGTAGCAATTATAGTCAAAGCAGACTTGCTCAGAGTCAGATTGCTGTCAAGAGTGGCCTGGGGTTGGATTGTAATTAGACTTTCATCGTTTACAAGCCAGTTGATAAGATTGATACCGAAACTTAAATTACTACCATTGCCCAGATAAGTATTAGCAAGAAAATGGCCGCTACCAATTATTGCAATATGTTGTTCTCGGTCTCGCAAGGTACGGCTAAGTGCAGCGGCAATACTAATCGGACCAGCTACATCATACATTTCATCGAAACTAACATTGCTCTCCAAATTTCCCGTTTCTACCCATCCATTCTGAGCAACTTCTATTAAAGAAACATTTCTCCACTCTTTTCTTTCGTTAAAATTTATCTGGCGAGCAAAGGGAAAAACTGTAATATTGCTGAAATTTTGTGTTATCGGGTGCTGTCCATAATTTGCACCTAAAGCAAATGTGATAGGTGCTTTTAACTGTTGTGCCTGAGGGTCTACAACTACGCCCGGTGTAAGTATTAAACCTAATTCTTCTGCTAATGGCTGCAACCCATGTAAGGATTCCTGATCGATTAACCACAACAGGTTGCCTCCACGATCAATATAAGCAAGTATTTTGTCAATCTCACCTTTTAGTAAGTCTGCTTGTGGTGAGGTAATAACCAGCATACTTGCGTTGGTTGGTACATCCTGGGCAATTGCCAGATTAAGCGTACCAAATTTTAAACCTTTCGTAGACAGTTGCTTTGCAAACTCCCCCAAGTCATGATTAGCTCGGCCATCGATTTTTCGTTCACCATGACCACTAAGATTCATTATCAGTTTTTCACCAGAACGAAGAAGTCGTATCAGTAAATTAGTGAATACCTGTTCATTGACTATAGTTAAATGTTCACTTCGACCATTAAAAGTTACTATCATTTCGCCATTTACACTGATTCCTGCTTTCTGAGCGGCCTTTGGAAACTCTGCAGGATCAATAAATGTAAATACTAAATCGGGTTTAACACGTTGATAAAGAATAAGGAAGTCATTAATAATTTTCCGAATATCTCCTAACCGTACATCCTGATCTTTGGCATAAATTGTGACAGTAACCGGCCCTCTCATCTTTTGAAGCACCTCTACACTTGCCTTGCTCAAAGTATTGCGTCCATTCTGGCTGATATCCCACTGAATACTATTTTCTCGCCCAATATATCCCAGTAAAAAAATTAATAACAACAGTAATAGGACAAAAAGACTATTTTGTATTAATAGGCGAACACGCAATTTTTTATTAACCGTAATCATTTATTTTAATTGTCCGGCTCTTAACCTCGAAGACGTTCTCCGTCTAATCTACGGATTGACAGAACTAAAAAGGCGAGTGCAAACAACACAAAATATAAAAGATCAAATGTGTCGATTATGCCCCGATTAAAGTTCTCATAATGTTTAAGGATGGAGAAGTTTTGTGCAATACCGTTTGCGTCATTAATATCTAATGCCCATAGACTAAGTAGTGCACCGAGTGTACCAGCAGCTGCTATTGCAGGTTGTGCAGTGAGGCAGGATATATATAGTCCCAGAGAGGCAAAACAAGCGGCTAGTAGAAATAAGCCAACAATGTTACTTATCAATAAACCAAAGTCTAATGTGCCGCCTGCCAAGAGTGAGATTGATAACGTTATAACCAGAGCGATTATTGCTGAGAAGAAAATCATTATACCCAGAAATTTACCTATCACGATATCAGTCATGGTAATTGGTGCTGAAATGAGAAAAGTCATAGTGTGATTATGGCGTTCTTCTGCTATGAGTCGCATGGTAAAAAGCGGGGTAGCCATTAGCAATACCATTGCAGCCGTGGCGAATAAAGGTGTAATAATAATTTCAGTCAGTCCCGGCGGATTGGTAAGTTGTATTAGTTGTGGTTGTATTTTAAGGAAGGCGTCTAGATGACCAAGAAAAATCCATGCCAGAATCAATTGAGTCAGAGCAAGTAAAATCCATGCAAGTGACGAAGTAAATAGGCTTTTCAATTCTTTATGGGCTATAGTAAGGATCATAAGGCTATATTTCTTCAGAAGATTTATTATCCAGGGTAAGCTGTGAAAATATTTCATCCAGGCTAATTTCTTTTTCTTTTAGTCCGGACAGTGAGTCGTTAAGTACCATTTGTCCCTGGTGCATGATTAGTACTCGATCACATATACTTGCAACCTCAGACAGTATATGAGTAGAAAGAATCACACTACGTTTTGTACCAAGATTACGGATTAGGGAAAGAATTTCCCGCATCTGATTAGGATCGAGTCCTACAGTCGGCTCATCAAGGATAATTACATCAGGATCATGAATTATGGCTTGAGCAATTCCTACTCGTTGCTGATAGCCCTTCGATAGAGAGCTAATTAGAGAGTTACCTGTATTTTCTAGTCCGCATTGTAACTTGACCTCATCCAGCACAGAACATATTTTAGCGCTGTTGACTCGATGTAGCTTTGCGGCAAGCCGAAGGTACTCATTTACTGTTAATTCTTGGTACAGAGGGGGTGTTTCGGGAAGATACCCAATGTGTGTTTTGGCATCACTTGGTTTGTCCAGTAGATCTATACCACAAATTTCCACACTACCTCTGCTGGGTGCAAGGTTACCAGTAAGTATACGCATAGTAGTAGTCTTGCCGGCACCATTGGGGCCAAGAAATCCCAGTACCTCACCATGTTTTAATTCCAGATTAATTTCTTTGACAGCAGGATAGGGGCCAAAGTTTCTACTCAGGTTACGGGCAGAGATGGTCAGCGCAAGAATGTTATCAGTCATTAGAGTAGTTCTCTAAAAAATAATTTATGAAAATACATTATGTTGCATATTTGTAAACTATTGTGTCTTATTATTTACGTATCAGATAAGTAAATTTAGAGCTTTAGGTTTGTATTAATAACAAAAAAAAGAGGAAAATTGTAATGAAACTTCCAGTCCTATCAAGGAGTCTACTTGTGATGAATGTAAAATATACCTAATATACGGGATGTATTAAAGTCTGTCTTAGTACTTTATAACGATTATTGTTTGGATTTATACATGAATTTTAAACTTCTTGGTTTATTGTTGCCCTTTTGCCTTATTGCTTGTGCACAGCTTCCAGAGAAAGCTGTAGTTGCGGTAGATAAGCAGAAAGAACAAAAAAATGAAATCGGACAGTTAGAATTACCCAAACAGGATTTAACTGCCCCCATACTGTTTGATTTCTTAATGGGAGAGACAGCTCTGCAACGTGGAGATCGAGATGTTGCTTCAGAGAGTTATCTCAGATTAGCAAAGACTACCCGAGACCCACGTGTTGCACAGCGTGCAACTGAGGTCGCACTTCTTTCACGAAAGCCTATACAGGCTCTGGACGCAGCAAAGCTTTGGGTAGAGCTTGACTCAAACTCAGTAATCGCACACCAGACTATAGCGGCACTATTGGTAAGTAACGACAGACTAGATGAAGCTCGGATTCATCTGGACAGGTTGTTAGATCTGGAAGATAACCCTGGTAAGTTTTTCATGCAGTTGAACAATCTGTTAGTACGTAACGCTGACAAGACTGAAACGCTTCAACTTGTGCAGCAATTTGCTAAACCTTATCCTGAAATACCTGAAGCTCATTTTGCTGTAGCTCAGGCTGCATCACTTGCAGGTCAGTTTGAGACAGCGAGGCAACAGATGAAGCTGGTGCTTGCTTTACGTCCGGATTGGGAGATGGCCGCAATTTATAACGGGCGAATACTACATCGTGTTTCAAGTGCAAGTGCAATAGAGTTTTATGAGAATTATCTTAAGACTTATCCCAAGGCCAATAAAACACGTATCACTTTTGCTCGGATGCTAGTTGCAGAGAAAAATTACATCATAGCTCGTGGCCAGTTCCAACAGCTTTTGGCGCAGAGCCCGGGAAATGCTAATGTTGCCCTGGCTGTGGGATTGCTTTCTATGGAACTGCGTGACTTTGATGCTGCTGAGGAAAGTTTTAAGAAAGCACTGGAGTTTGGATATAAAGATTTAAATACGATACGTTTTTATCTGGCCAGTATATATGAGAAAACTCATCGTCTTGATAAGGCTATGGAGTCATTCCGTTCAGTGGTCAGAGGTAATCAGTTTCTTCCGGCACAAATTAGATATGCCTATTTGCTTTCTAAGCAGGGAAAATTGAGTAAAGCTCGCAAGCATTTACAACAGTTGCCAGTAAAGAATGATCAGCAACGAGCCCATCTGATAGTCACCGAAGCAGAATTTCTTCGTGAAGCAGGCGCTCATCAGAAGGTATTTGATTTACTCAGTAATGGTCTAAAGAAACTGCCTGATTATCCGGAATTACTATACGATCGTGCTATGGCCGCAGAAAAAATTGGCAAAATTGATATTTTGGAAAAAGATTTACGTAAATTAATTCAGTTAAAGCCAGATCATGCTCATGCACACAATGCGCTTGGCTATAGTTTTGCAGAGCATGGTAACCGTTTGCCGGAGGCGCTGGAACTGATCAAAAAAGCTATTAAACTTTCTCCGGAAGATCCATACATTATAGACAGTTTGGGTTGGGTACATTATCGCATGGGTAATCTCAATAAGGGAGTAAGCTATCTTAAGCAAGCTTTCGTGATTAAACCTGATCCGGAGATTGCTGCACATTTAGGAGAAGTTCTGTGGATGCAGGGAACGAAGGAAGAGGCAAAAAAGGTCTGGCGCTCCACTATCAAAAGCCATCCAGACAATGAAGTATTGCTCAATACTATGAAGAAATTCATGCCTTAGAGTAACGTCTGTAAAATGATAAAAAAATTTGTCGGGATGTATCCTTCGTATAAGGTGCAACTACTGGTGTCAGATAAAGGAAGATTATATTTTCTTCTATATCCATTGGTTCTCTGTATATGTTCTTTGCTTGTAGGTTGCGCATCATTTATTTTTAAACCCCCTATTGTGGAAACAAGCATAATTGAGTCGGGAGGAGTCACATCATCCGTAAATTTTGAACTTATGGGTAGAGTTTCGGCAAAAGGTGGGGATAAGGGTTTCGCTGGTGGAGTACGATGGAGCCATACCGGTACTGATGATAACATTCATCTTCTCTCTCCATTTGGACAAATAGTGGCGCAGATAAAGAGTAATAAGGACATTGTTTTACTTACAACCTCGGAACATAAGATTTATCGTGCTGCAAATGTAGAGAATCTCACTAAGCAGGTGCTAGGATGGCGATTACCCCTTTTAGGCTTGCAGTATTGGGTACGAGGTGTGAATTCGCCTAAAACGAAATCGGAAGTGGACAGAGATGCAGAGGGACGTATTATAGGTATCCGGCAGGATGGATGGGCGATTACCTATACAGACTATTTCCCTTCACAATTAGTACAAACAGAGCGTCCTAGAGTACTAGTATTAAATCGTAGTAACCTTAAAATTAAATTAGTGATAGATAACTGGGAGACTAAATAGCTATTTATTAAAAATAGCTATTTAATTCTATGACCAAACTTATTTACTCTGCTCCTGCTAAGCTTAATTTGTTCCTACACGTAGTAGGCCGTAGAAATGACGGATATCATTTATTACAAACAGTTTTTCGTTTTCTTGATTTTTCTGACCAGGTGAAACTCATTGTGCGGGATGATGGTAAGATCCAGTTAAATACTCCTATTTTCGGGGTGCCAGCAGAGAAAAATCTGTGTATACAAGCCGCACAATTGTTACAGAAAGAAAGTGGAACTTCTCTTGGAGTAGAAATGTTCCTGGAAAAATTCATTCCAATGGGGGGTGGGCTTGGTGGGGGTAGCTCAGATGCTGCAACTACACTTTTAGCGCTTAACCGTTTGTGGAATTTGAACTGGGGCAGGGAAAAGCTAATGGAGTTAGGCCTGAACCTTGGGGCAGATGTGCCAGTATTTATATTTGGTGAAAATGCTTTTGCTGAAGGGATAGGTGAAAAACTCAAGCCTATCACATTGTTACCGGCCTGGTACCTGATTTTGGCACCACCTGTACACGTGCCAACGGCAGAGATCTTTGCCAGTAAAGAATTGACACGAAACACAATTCCGGTCAAAATACCGCCCTTTTCCGTCGAGCTCGGACATAATGATTTAGAGTCAGTGGTATGCTTAGCATACCCTGAAGTAGCGCGCCATTTAGAATGGCTCAGACAGCTCGATAGTACTACGATGGTAGCAATGACCGGTTCTGGTGCTTGTGTGTTTGCTGAGTTTATAACAGAGTCGGCGGCACGAATGGCTCTTGCTAGAGTTCCTGTCGATATGAGTGGTTTTGTAGTGCAGGGACTAGACCGGCATCCCATGCAGAATATTGCGAGATGAGGGTAATTTGAAATTATGGGGAGTCGCCAAGCGGTTAAGGCACTGGGTTTTGATCTCAGCATTCGTAGGTTCGATCCCTACCTCCCCAGCCATATAAATAGGGGTTAATTGAGTAATTTTGTGGGGTAGAGATTGGACCGGCATTCCATAAAGAATTTGCGAGACAGTAGTTCGTAATTATGGGGAGTCGCCAAGTGGTAAGGCACTGGATTCTGATTCCAGCATTCGTAGGTTCGATCCTACCTCCCCAGCCATATATAATTAAAAAACTTATGTTTAAGCTGCTTTTCAATAAGATGTTGTATAGAGATACTTTTTACCCCTCATCACCTAATTTATAACTATGTCTTACGATAGCCTAATGGTTTTCACTGGTACTGCCAATCCTAAACTGGCTCAGGATGTGGTGAGGCATCTTAACATCCATCTGGGACGTGCAACGGTTGGCCGTTTTAGTGATAGCGAGGTAATGGTTGAGATCCTGGAGAATGTACGTGGCAAGGACGTTTTTGTATTGCAGTCAACGTGCATGCCCTCAAATGATAGTTTAATGGAAGTTTTAGTAATGGTGGATGCTTTAAAACGTGCTTCTGCCGGACGTATTACGGCAGCGATTCCTTATTTTGGTTATGCACGTCAGGATAGAAGACCCCGTTCAGTACGAGTACCAATTACAGCAAAAGTTGTAGCAAATATGCTCACTACTGTTGGAATCGACAGACTGCTAACAATGGATTTACATTCAGATCAGATTCAAGGGTTCTTTGATATATCTGTGGATAATATTTATGGCATGCCAATTCTGCTTGGAGATGTATGGACTTGCGATTACCAGAATTTAATCGTAGTTTCACCCGATGTGGGGGGTGTGATTCGAGCAAGGGAAATGGCAAAACGCCTGGAATGTGATCTGGCGATTATAGATAAGCGACGTCCTAAGCCTAATGTCGCTAAGGTAATGAATATAATTGGTGAAGTTAAAGGGCGTACTTGCGTTATTATGGATGATATGGTCGACACCGCTAACACTTTGTGTGAAGCAGCCAGGGCATTGAAAGTAGAAGGTGCACAGAGTGTGGTAGCTTATTGTACTCATCCGGTACTCTCAGGCGATGCCGTAAAGCGTATTGAGGACTCTGAGCTGGACAAATTAGTAGTTACAGATACAATCCCTCTACGTGACGATGCTAAGGCTTGTAAGCGTATTCAACAGTTGAGTGTAGCCAGTTTATTAGCAGAAACGATGTTAAGGATTAGTAATGAAGATTCAGTAAGCTCACTGTTTATGGAGTAAAAATCTAGAGATTCATTTTTCTTAGATTATCTGGTCGCGGATAATCCCATTTTGGAGAGGTATAATGCAAATTGAAATTAGTGCTAATAAGCGAGTCTTACAGGGTAAGGGTGCGAGCCGCCGCCTGCGTGGTTGTGGGAAAGTTCCGGGAATCATATATGGTGGTAAGAATCCAGCTCAAGCTATTGAGCTTGATCACAATAACTTATATCACAAGCTCAAGCTTGAAGCCTTTCATGCTTCTATTTTGTCTATTGACTTAGGAGGAAAAAAAGAGCAAGTTTTATTGCGCGATTTGCAGATGCATCCTTTTAAATTGCAGGTGTTGCATATTGATTTCCAACGGGTTGACAAGAATAAAGAGATACATACAAAGGTGCCGCTACACTTTATCAATGCTGAGGTTTCACCCGGAGTAAAACAATCGGGTGGCATTGTTAGCCATATACTCACTGAAGTTGAGATATCTTGCCTGCCAAAAGATTTACCTGAATTTATTGAAGTTGACTTGGCTGAATTAGATGTTAATGATGTAGTGCACTTGAGCAGCCTAAAATTGCCTGTTGGAGTGGAGATAACAGCATTTAAAGGGAATGATGATGACGATTTAACTGTAGCAACAATTGTAATTCCACGTGCTGTCGTTTCTGAGGAATCAGCTGCTGAAGAAACAGTGGATGCTGCAGAAATTCCTACTACTGTTCAGAAACAGGAGGAAGATGAAAAGGATATTGAGAATAAAGATGCCGAAAAGAAGAAATAGCTTTCATCAGAAATTTATCCGCCCGCTGGAGCTAGCCTAGTTCGGCGGGCTTTTTAATGGGTATTTAATATAGAGTGCTTCCAATGAAACTTATTGTAGGATTAGGGAACCACGGGAAACAGTACGTCTCTACACGTCACAATGCAGGGTTCCAGTGGGTATTTAAACTGGCTGATAAATTGCAGGTAACACTTAGAAAAGAGGTAAAGTTTCATGGTCTTTGTGCCCGTATTGGTCAGAGAGACAATGAACTGTGGTTACTTTGTCCTCAGACATACATGAATGTAAGTGGGAAAGCTGTATCGACGCTATGCAATTTTTATAAAATTAACCCTGATCAGATTCTTGTCGTTCACGATGAGTTGGACCTGCCTCCGGGGACATCAAAACTGAAGATTGGTGGAGGATTAGGTGGGCACAACGGGCTGAAAGATATTACTGCGTGCCTTGCTACCAGAAATTTTTGGAGATTACGAATTGGAATTGGGCATCCCGGAGACAAAGATTCGGTGGCAGATTATGTTTTGCGGTCACCATGTAAGGGAGAAGCAGTAAAAATTGAAAAAGCTATTATTCGTAGTTTGGAGATATGGCCGCTGATCATTCAGGGGGATTATCAGGCAGCAATGTTAAAGTTACACACTAAGAGTAGTGAAACGTGATATATAAGTTATGAAGAAAACTAAAAGTCTCACTTAGTATCCTATTCTCTTTTGTTATTCATACCTAAATAAATTTATGAGTTTGCAATGTGGAATTGTTGGCTTACCTAATGTAGGAAAATCTACCTTATTTAATGCGCTGACCAAGGGGGGCATTGCTGCAGAAAATTACCCCTTTTGTACCATTGAGCCAAATGTTGGCATAGTAAAGGTGCCTGACCCACGTTTACCCGGAATCTGTGCAATTGTTAAGCCTCAGAAGGTGCAGCCTGCTATTGTTGAGTTTGTAGATATTGCAGGACTTGTTGCGGGCGCATCTAAAGGGGAAGGGTTAGGTAACAAGTTTCTTGCCAATATTCGTGAAACTGACGGTATTATCAATATGGTGCGTTGTTTTACCAATGATAATGTTGTTCACGTTTCCGGAAAGGTAGATCCTCTCTCGGACATAGAAACTATACAGACTGAGTTGGCTCTTGCTGATCTGGCTACGATTGATAAAGTATTGCAGCGTGAAACTAAACTAGCTAAATCAAGCGGTGATAAAGATGCAATTAAATTAGTTACATTATTAGAGCAGGTCAGAGCACACCTTGATCAAGGAAAACCAGTTAGAAGTATAGGATTTGACAAAGAGCAGATACAGTTACTAAAACCTTTATGTTTACTCACTGCTAAACCGATCATCTATGTAGCTAATGTAGATGAGAAAGGATTTGTTGATAATCCGCTTTTAAAACAGGTAGAAAAATATGCTTCAAAAGAGAGTTCACCGGTAGTAGTAATTTGTGTGGCACTTGAAGCAGAGATTGCTGAGTTATCAGACGAAGATAAGAAGATTTTTTTAGCTGATACTAGTCTTGAAGAGCCAGGTTTAAACCGGCTGATCAGGGCTGCTTATGAACTTCTTGGTCTGCTAACGTATTTTACTGCTGGTGTTAAGGAGGTACGTGCATGGACTATACACAAAGGTGACACTGCCCCGAAAGCTGCAGGAGTGATTCATACTGATTTTGAGAAAGGGTTTATCCGTGCTGAAGTTATTAACTATGAGGATTTTATCACCTATGATGGTGATCAGGGCTCAAAGGAAGCAGGAAAGATGAGGTTAGAAGGGAAAGAATATGTGGTAAAAGACGGTGATGTAATGAATTTTCGTTTTAATGTCTAAATAGACCGCAATAATTATAAGGAATTCGTGTTATTTTCTTCTGATCAAGAGTTCCCCTTACAATAAGCTGTATTAGTAAAAGTTGAACATAAAGAGCGTTAGACTTGTCTTATAAATAGGCGTTTCACATTATACCGAAGCAAGAAATGGTAAATTTTAAGGTCTTATATGGAATATAATGTGGTAAAAATATCTGAATATGTATTACTCAAGGTTGGTAGACTCTCCTGATAATATGTATGTCTCTCTTCTGGTCGGATTTAATTTTTTAAGGAGCTAATTTGCTAATGAAAACAAAGGTTAAATCTTTGCTGATGGCATCAATGTTATTCTTTTTCTTGCCGTATGCTGCTATGGCTCATGAATATCCTACTAAAGTAGGCGAGAAGCTGGGAAACGGTGTTGCTAATATCGTTACAGGCTTTGTAGAGATTCCCAAGACCATGATTGTTACCAGCCATAACGATGGAATTGCTTATGGCATGACGAATGGATTCTTTGTTGGGATTGTACATGCGGTTGGACGAACACTAAGTGGAGCTTTTGATGTGGCAACATTTATAGTTCCCACTACACCACTTGTTCGGGCTGACTACATTTGGAATGACTTTGATAAAGAAACTACCTATGCTGCTCCTCAAATGCGCTGAATTGTTTTCGAATAATAAATATTCTGTCAATTTTTGATCTAACCAGCTCAATGTCTTCTGCGTAGTTTTCAGTATATAGATGGAAAAAGATTATTGGCTGGAGCGCTGGGAGCAGAAAGAAACTGGGTTCCACCAGAATGATACTAATCCATATTTGGGTCAGTACTGGAAGGAACTGTATCTGGGTCAGGGTGGTACAGTATTTGTACCCCTATGTGGAAAAAGCCAAGATATGTTGTGGCTATATGCACAAGGTTATAAAGTGCTGGGTGTTGAGTTAAGTGCTATAGCAGTAGAGGATTTTTTTAAAGAAAACAAACTTATCCCGGATTATGTTTGTTGCAAGAGATTTAATCGTTATGAAACAAATAGTATTTGTATTCTTAAGGGCGATTTTTTCGATTTAGACAGGAAAGATTTAATCAAAGTCAGTGCAGTATACGATCGTGCATCTCTGATCGCACTACCTCAGGATATGCGGGACAGTTATGTACGTCATCTCCTGGGAATCCTGTCACCAGGTACTCAGATACTACTTGTTACTCTTGATTATTCACAGTTAGAAATGTCGGGACCACCGTTTCCAGTTTCAGTAAGTGAGGTAGAAGAGTTATTCAGTGAACATTCCAGGATATGCCTGTTAGCACGACTCAATGTACTAGACCAATATCCACGTTTTTATGAGCGGGGAGTAAGTAAATTATACGAAAATATCTTCCTGCTGACTCTGAACAAGTAACTATGTAAAGAGTTAGATTATCTTATTGGAGTTAATTTCAAGAATAGGTGTTTACCTACCGTAAGACTCACAGAAACCAGCAGCATAATATTTGCATGTCTAATCTTCTGAGTCGTCGAGGTTCTTCATTATATTGAGAGGGATATCAAATTTCTTTCTTCCAACCAGTGCGTAATAGAATAGAGGACGTCCGTCAATGGAAATACGATGCCTATATCTTTCTAAATGATGAACTTCCAGAGAATCACTCATAAGCAGTGATTTAATCAAACGTGAGAAGCCTGAGGTGTCACTTTCAAGTAAGAATGATTCTTTAATATTGAAGGCAACCCAACCTGATGCTGCGACTAAATTGAACGCATTTGCAAAAGCTTTTGCTGGAATATCACCAAACCCAAGAGCGGCAACACAAGACAGGCAGTCAAACTGCCAGGCAGCCAGTTTTTTTTGTGTTATCGAGTCAGGTTCCCGGAAATCATGTACATAGTACGCGTCATATATGCCCGGCCTGTCACGTTCACAAGCTATATATGCTTGCTCACATATGTCGACACCTATGACTCTGGCTACACCCACAGCATGTAGTTGTTCTCCAAACATACCGTTTCCGGCCCCCAGATCAAGCACGCGTAACTCAGTCATTTCAACACGGTTATCCCGTAGAACTTTATTTAAGGTATCACTAACTTTTTTGGGAGAATTGCACTTAAGGCGTTGATAAAAAAGCTGTTCGTATAGGCCAGGATGTTTGTATAGTTCACCATAGTCATGAAAGCGTAACTTAATTTCCTGATCATTCTCATTCAGGCTGAAAAAGGCATTGTCCTGTTCTAGCTGATGTGGTTTTGTAACAGGAAATTTGATATTGTATTGTTGATGTTCCATTTATAACCTCCGTTGAAACAACCCTGGCAGGGATGAAGAAGAGGGGCTTCGTAAGTATCTTCTCGTAAGACTATCGTGTACGCAGGCCACACATGTGGCTGTTTTAAATAAGTAAATTGTTATTTCGCTGCATGAACGACGTACCCCGTTCAGACTAAAAATCCGAGCTGACAAAGCCAGTGTGAACTCAGGGGATCGACAGCTGATAACTTTTAAGTACCGTATAACGGTAAGATATGCAGCAGAATTGCATTATAACACGATTTTGATGGAGAAAGGATCTGCACCCATCATGACTATTTAGTCATGATGGGTGCAGAAAAATAAGAAGCGAGGAAGACTTGGCTTTAACTGATTAATAACATAATCTTGGAAAGATTATGCATGCGTTGTTATGTTGCCTGGATACAAATTATTAAATTTTTATACCCCTGAAAACTCAGGAATAAGCTGTAAATCATATAGTATTTTAAATACCCAGAATACAGATTAGCTAATCCATTGACTTACAAAATATTTTTTAGGAATAGCCTCTCGAGCGCATACAGGAAGAATAAGCTTCCTGGTATCGGGTATCTTGTGTCTTGTTTTCATTAAGCCCATAGAGAGTTCCACCCACTCCGCCTCCTATAGCTCCAATACCTGCTCCTTTCGCAGCGCCACTACCTCCACCTGAAATCGCACCAATGGCTGCACCTAACGCCGCGCCGCCAAGAGCCCCAATTCCCGCATCTTTTACCACTTCTTCAGTTTTGCTGTTTACCTGCTCAGACGCATATTTGTTGCATGCCTGTATTATAGACTGAGGAGGATGTGTTGGTTGAGGAGGGTTATAGACAGGTTTAGGCGCAGAAGGAGCCGCTGCCGTTTTTACAGCAGTTTTAGGCAAAGGCGTAGGTTCTTTCTCAGCAACTTTAACCTCTGCTTCCTGAGCTTGTGCTATTTCTTCTGGTGGCACCACTTTTGTATCACGTCCTATTACAATCGACGTGATTAAGACAGTTGCACCTACAATTAGTAATCCGATTGTTGCCATCTTCCATTGGTTGGGGGATACGTCCGCCATTGATCTTCTCCTATTTTTTAAAGCACAAAATTTTGTACCTACTTTACACTGACATAACTTTATCTACAATAAAAGATTGATTTATATATGATACATACTTTTAAGATTTACAATCTTATGAACATGGGCATTTTAATAAGCTAATTTATTCATATCACTCTGACAGTATTTACTATTGATTCAGATTTAATGTAATCAATCGATTATCAGTGACCATGCAATTAGTTACCAACCGTAATAATATGGTGAGTAATACGGTACTCTGTAACCTATTCTCGGGCCATAGCGATAATACCCGCCGAACCCGCGACCATTGAAGCCACGACTATAAAACCTTTGATTATAGAAACTCCTTCTTCCATAGAAACCCCTTCTTCCATAGAAACCCCTTCTTCCATAGAAACCCCTTCCACCACCTCTAAAGCCCCTGCCACCTCTATACCAGCGACTACCACCTCTGAACCCACGACCACCTCTGAATCCACGTCCACCCCTAAAGCCCCGGGCACCCCTTCTGGCAATTTGTAGTCCGCTGATATAGGGTTGTCCTCCGCTGAATTGTGATCCTCCGGCAAGCTGGCTCCCGGCAGCATGGTGATCACTTCCACTGGCATGCCCACCCCCGATGCGCGCTGCCGCCCATACTGATCCACTCATAACCGGTCCAATCAGGATGATGATAAAGCTCAATAATTTAATTGTTTTCATATCAACCTCCCCCTGAAGGTTTAAACAAAGCGGATTTTGTTTTCCGGCCACCTTGTCAGATCAGCACAAGTCATCGTACAGGTTTTTGTTTTCATCTGAGATATAAGGCTATCTCCCGATGAATGTGGCTGACACTAATATAACGCGTACTGACCGGCTTGGTTGTCATTCAGCAGACTATTTTTCAATAATTAATCTTTGTTCTCAGAGTTATTAATTTGATTCAGGTAGTTAGGTTGATAAAAAAACTGAACAAATGATTATTGAAGTCATGGCACCATTCAGGATGATTTGTTCTTTGGAATAAACAGTACACTTCTTTCAGGAAGATACAAGCGATCCTATGCGATTTCTATATACATGGGAATGGCTCAGATAAGTTGTTAGAGCGGAGATAAAGAAGTCGCTGATGGAGTTTTGATTTCCTTGTTTGCCTGGTATTTATAGATATGGAAAAAATTAATCCTTATAAGTTCATGTTTATCAGATTATTATTTTGAAAAATCTTTGGAAGTTGTCAAGTTGAAATAGTTGCTATAAGATATGTCTAACTGAAAAAGGGCAAACCCATCGCGAGGTGGGGACGCAAAGCTTACGGTCTTGCAAAAAGACAGCGGAGTTACCAGAAAATCAGGAATTGTATGTCTTGATGCTTCTTGTACCTTAATCAGAATTTTATTAATGTGCAGGAGGTAATATGACGCACCCGTATCTCTTTTCCGCTGGGTTTTCTAAATATTCTCGTTGCTGTCTCGCGGGGACCGCGCCCGATTTCTCATGTCTATTTATTATCTGTATCACTTCGGTTAGACGAGTGAGTTATTTCTATTGTGCATTTTCAGCTTATGGATATAGAAATTTTTTCTTTTAGAAACGGAAAAGAGTCGGCCCATGAGTGAACTAACTACTTTTGTTGATTTTGAGGCTGCCAGCCGAGCAACCTTATCATTTTTGCATCAGCGCTTTGGATTTGATCTTTGGATGATGACAAGAGTGGAGGGTTCTGATTGTCTGGTATTACAGGCTGAGAACCATGGTTACAATGTAGAAGAGGGTACAGTATTTCGCTGGGGTGACTCCTTCTGTTCACAGATGGTTCTTGGACACGGCCCTCGTGTTGTACCAAATGCTCAGAATGTGCCTCTATTTGCAACATCACCAGTTGCGCAACAGTTTCCAATTGGCGCATATATCGGGGTGCCATTGGCAAGTACAGATGGCTCATTGTTTGGAACATTGTGTGCAATCGATCCAAACCCGAAGGATGAATCAATAAGAGATGAACTTCCCTTGATTGAGTTTCTGGCCAGACTACTCGGGACTGTTCTTGTTGCTGATCTTAAGGCAGCTAAACAAGATAGACTCTTGGAACGAAGTCTACAAGCAGCTCGGACTGACGTATTAACGGGTTTATTAAATCGTCATGGTTGGGAACAGAGCGTGGCTACTGAAGAGGCTCGAGCAAAGCGCTATGGTAGCCCGGCATGTGTATTAATTGTTGATTTAGACGGGCTAAAACAAACAAACGATACCAAAGGGCATGTGCATGGAGATGCTCTTATCCGCAGTGCGTCAAATAGCATTAGAAGCGCTTTGAGAGAGAATGATATCGTTGCAAGAGTCGGTGGAGATGAATTTGCCATATTAGGTATCGAATGTGATGCAGAAGGGTGTGATGCAATTTTCAAGAATGTTACTAATGCATTATTATCCAACGGAATTAGTGCCTCTGTTGGTAAAGCTTTACGAGATCATAGACTAGGGTTGTTTGAGGCAATTGCAGCAGCAGACCGTGATATGTATGTAGCAAAGGCTAAAAGAAGAATGAGGTGTTCTAAAAAGAATTCCTGAAATCTCTTTCAAATTCGGGTGAGGTTATGATGGTGGTGGACGCAGTCTTAAGCGAACCGGTCTCTTGCCGAATTTGGTGATTTACAGGGAATTAACAGGGAAAGCGGGGAATTTTAAGGCAAAACTGCCTGCTATACACCGAATTCACCGCACAAGATCAGCAAATTGCGGGTATTCCCTGTTCCCGGATAACAGGGAAATTGATTCTGCGTATCAGGGAACGCTGACCAACAGAACAGAGAAATCTTTTGCCCGAACAGGGAAAATAAACCGCAGATCAGGCAATACCGGGGAAACTTCCTCTTGATATTGAAACACGTCCCGGAGACTGTAGTGTTGATAATTACATAATGATATCATCTGCCATCTGCTTCACACACGGCTATGTCCGGTCGGAAAGACAGGACATCCGTTTGTAGCAGATCCGGATTCAGGAATGAGTGGAGTCTTTCGGAGAGTACGCTGGAATCAGCATCAAAAGGATTTCCTGAATTCTCCTGCTATATTGATCGCAAGGCGTCCGACAGCTCTATGGTGAGATTTTTTCCCCGGACTTCCAAAATCCATTACAGCCAGTACCTGGAAAACCATAGAAGCGTAATACAAGGGGCAAGCAGGTAATACTCGTGGTACATGAACTATGGACATGGAACACTGGCTGGTTTGCGGAACCGGAAGTTTTTCCCGAAGTACCACACGATGATGACGGGGACAGCACGTTCCGTGCCTGTAATGAACCGGTACAAGGCAGCAGCTACACGCTGACAGGAGTCGGGTAAGAAACTACATTTTCAATGCTTGTCGCAATATGGCGTTTATTCGTGTCTGCCAGCCCTTGCCGCCTGTCCTGAGACGCACTAACAAGTCGGGGTCGAGCATGATGTTGACCCGTTGCTTGCGTTCGGTTTCTGGCAGAGGTGGGCGGCCACGGGTCGCTGTTTTAAAAAAAATGTTCGTCCAGTTCACGGACTTCCCCGTCCTCGTCTATATATGGTTTAATCTCCGGCATATTTTCGCTCCTCTCTGGTGTTTGCTTTGCGCAGGCTGATCACCCGCAGGTTTTTTCCGCGATAGCACCATGCAAAGACGTAAAGATGGTCATTGATCAGAGCATAGGTGATATAACGGGTCTCAGGATATGGTTGACGCACATCTTCAATAGTAATTACCTGTTTAATTAACAGTTGCAACATCAGAAAAATCAAGACCCCGCTCATGCCGTGTCCTGATATGTTTTACGTTGTCCCATTCAATATATTATACACACATTAAATGTGTTTTATCAATAAATATGTGTATATTAAATCAGAAAGCTAAGTCGGCAAAGGGTGTTGTCTCAGCATGAACGTAATTTCCATGGTAGACAACTTACGCAATGTAGTGTCGGGGCTTGCTGTAATTTTAGTACCAGGGTAACAGAGAGTGTACTGCATAAAATTGGGCTGTCAGGTCAGGAGTGCCGCATGAATAAAGACACCCGTCTTGGCTAAATCGGATTACCAGCGTCTTTCAATCTCGTTCATGGAAGCCTCCGCAATAAACGCTGATCGCGTTAATTTGCGTTCAGCTGCTGCTATATCAATTGCGTCAAGCATTCCTTTATCCATACTAATATTAGCGCGAACTTGTTTGTGTGCCATGGTAACCAGAGGGATAGACATTAGGAATGCACCTCGTGCCAGATCGTCTTTGACTTCGTGGCTGATTGTCACAATGTCGCGAGCAAGTGGAATATCTAACCCATCCAAATGTAAGATAAGAGACTCAATTGCATTTGGGATAATATCTTTTTCTTTATCTGCCGCAGAGAAACAGCCTTGAACATCCGGAAACCAGACGCCGAACGAGCTATCAGGGTCTTTATCAACGACTGCAATAAATTGTCTCATTATTTTTCCTTTTATTTCCATCCGGCGACTCTTGCGATTCGACGTGTAACGCCTGATGATAAGTCTTTTTTCGGGTGAGGAACAGTAATGCATTCGCCACCCTTAACAAATTGATGATGTGAGCCAATAACATTGCGAAGTGTCCATCCATCAGACTTCAGACAATTGATAATCTTCTTGCTGTTGTATTCCATGTGTACATATATATAATTTCCCAATACAACTGTATTATAGACTAAGCTTCCGGGGAAAATTACGTTTGGTGGTGAATGGCTTACCAGGCGAAGTACCACGTCAAATAACCATAGAAGCTTTTATTCAAGCTTTTTCGATCAAAGGCTATATACCACATAGACGATGGAAGTATTGAACACCCCCTGATGGAGTACCTACCTATGCTGCCAAGTAATTACCAGAAAGCAATTGGTCAGGCAAGTTGGAAGAAATTCATGACATCAGTCACACAATAAATGCATTTAATGGACCAAAATATGGTTCAGTAGCTGTATTTCTAAAAAAAGCGATCTAAATAAAAGGACAGACTATTCTAGTTCGGATTACAATCCGAACAGTGGTTTCGGTTCTCGCTTGTTTTTGGAAGCAGGGTAATACAAACAAGAGTAAGCTAAGTATGTATATGTACTGCAACGACGGGTTCCCAAGTTACATCCTCCCCGCCGTTTAGTCCCCTGGTAACACTCTGACAAACTATCCGGCAACAGCTATATATCTAGTCTAATGTAACCTACGTGTAGCCCACTGATAGTAATTAAATAGGGCTCCTATCTAACCGTTTATTTTAATGGCGCCCCGGGCAAGAATCGAACTTACGGACTACCCCTTAGGAGATGGCTTTCCTGACGGAATATCCTTCGGTAACCACATGAATATACACTATTCATGTGTTGACGTCACTTTATCTTTAGAGTAAAAAGAAGCTACAGCCGTACCGAAATTGTATCGTAGAATATTCGATATTATGGAGGAGGTAGTTTACAATGGAAGAAAATAAAATCTAGCAGAAATTTTCAATATACTTCACGTTATTAATTGCACTCTATCTCAATACCAGCAACGCTAAATTTACCATTATCATCCATGGCTTGATAATATCCCTTAGATGCTAAGCACGCATTAAACGCTGAACAGTTTGGCAACATTTCACTAGCTTTCTTACTGTTATATTTATCAGTGTATGATTTACTTACTCTCTGCTGTGTTTCCTGGAGACACTGGTATCGTGCATTTGCAAAGTCCTGGAATGTACCTGAATCCGGTCCACTATATCAAGCAGCGCAAGCTGCCAGAAATAGTGACAACCAAAACAAAATTAGTTTCTTCATTTAACGCCACCCCCAAATCCAAGCATCTCAACTATCATATACATAAACAAAGTAGAACAACTGCCTATTATACATATTGAGCTATAGGCTAGTTTTATTTTAAAGGATTTAAAGGGAAATTATATACGCTTATCGCCCCTTCGAGTCCATCTTTCACAAAAGGAGATTAAAATGCTTCAGAATATTCTAACGGCACCTATGAAATTTAAAAAGATTGTATACAACAAACTTAATGCCCGACAAAAGGAAACTTTCAATTTCCAGAAGATTTCAGGGGTACTTGCTGACTACGGATTCAACTGCATCAAGCTTACTGATGATTGGCAGGGAGCGGATTTCCTCGCCTATCACAAAGACGGAATTAACACGCTGAAGGTACAGTTAAAATCAAGATTAACCATTGCCAAGAAATACAAAAAAAGATTTGTTTATGGCTTTTCCGCACAATGAATGTTGGTATCTAATTGAACATGATGAGTTGATAGAAAAAGCAAGTTATCATACAAATTGGTTAAACACAGCTTCATGGCGTGTGAAAAGTATATATAACTCAAAGAGACCAAATAGAAAGTTATTACAAAGCCTTATTGACTATAAATTATAGGGAATTTATCTGACACTTGCCCAACACAGAAGGTTGAGCATTGTCCTGAATTTTAGGGGCAATCAGTATATAATTCCCTAGAATTAACCCTGCCCATACAGTACGTCAATATCACTCCCAGAATCAGATAGCTTTCAAGCTTTGCCTCCATTTAAAACGCCTCAACAGACACAAAAAACCATGCTATGCGAGCCGGTTAGTTCTCACTAATTAAGTTACTTATATTTAAGCTGTTTCAGCTTTGATCTTTTCTACAGTTTTAGCTTTATCAATGTTTGTTTAACGTGATATTTATCCCGGATCTTTTGCCTTTCTGATTCAAGCGCCACTTCATCCGTACTGGGAATCTTCTTTCAATCTGGTCATCCAGTAGAGCCATTTCTCTGCCACGATTACCCTGCGAATTTGGTGTGTGCGATTGCTTTGGCCTTGCTTAATCTGCTCTTACTCATGTACACCTAATCGGTGCTATCTGGGACAGCCCCTTGAGTAACTATATAATTAAGCACTCTTATTCTTTGTGCTCATACGGCCCTAAAAACCGTTCGCCGTTGAAGTGAATAAGATGGGTTGGCGCATCTGCACACCACACTTCGGTTTCCCAAGAAATATCGCTCAAATAACGCCCCATGACACCCCTATCAGGAAATGCGGTGACATATACAAAACCAGATTTTGCCGCTTTGAACAAAGCCGCCAATTCGTTGTGCCGCTTCGCATCAACAGGGCCGTGGTTAGTCACTGACTCAATTAGCAACAACCAATCTTTATCTGTAAAATACAGCACTACGTCCGGCATTTTTCCATGCTGATCTACCGTAACGCCAAGCTCGGCGAGCCGATCCACCTGAAAATACCCCACTTTATCGCCCGTATCTCCGACATAGATCACTTCGGATGCAGGCGCGAAACGCGGGGCAAACTCTGTGAGGATCTGTTTTATCAGTTCACTATGTGCACCGGGCGTGAGGGTGATTTCGTGATTATCGGCAACCATCACCGGAATCATCTGCATTTCACGATGTTTCGCCCATTTCGCTGCAAGGGTCTCTTGCCCTTCAAGATAGGTTTTGAGCGTTGCATCCCATTGCTCTGTGCCAAAGGTTATAATGACTTGAAACGCTTCTTCGCTGATCTGGTAGCAGGCTTTCGGGCTGTTTACTGGTCGATCCGGTTGGTCAGAATTGTAAAGAGAAATACCCGCTTCAACAAACTGATGCATGGTTTGCCGCCGGAAGGTTTCACGAGAATTCGGTGCATATTCCCTACCGTAATGCTTGTGAGTATAGTCCATAATAGGTGTGATCCCCATAAGGGGTTTGTCCAGTTCTTTCCATGTGCCAGATGCTTTCAAGTTCAAAAGAGCAAGCAAAGTGAGGGCTGAACGATCATTATGCTGACCTTTCGGCATTCCTAATGCCTTTAAGATTTGCAACGCCTCTTCGATCTTCTGCTGCACTTGTAGTGGATTGATTTTATCGGGCATTTTTTGTAACTCCTCCTCGATTATCGTGTCTATGTCTTGTTGGGAGAGTTTGACGCTTGCGATGTTTTTCCCGATCCGCATCAAAACTTTCCGTTCCGGGTAGTGCAACCAACGCAAGTCGGTAGCGTTGACCTGTGTATGCCCGTTAAATTGCCGGAAATAACGATCCACAAGACTGCTGTTGAGATACAAGCTCAAACCGACGGCTAATTCTCGTGAGACCCCTTTCTGCCTGACATGAAATACATTCAGATGGTTCTCGAAGCCGACCAGCTCACCGGAAAGGTCTGATGCATAGATCGACGCAACAATCCGACGGCGTTCCTCTTTCGAGGTAAACCGTCGCGTCAGGACATAATATCCTTCATTCGGCCAAAGCCATCTTCGGCTATCGTCTGATACGCGAATGGCGTTTGGTTTTTTCATGTCCTTTGGCCATTGAAAAGTGCCACCCTGAAAATGTGCTGCATAGAGAAGCGGCACTGTTCCTTTCTCCGGCTGTTCTCTCAAATCGTCTTTCAACCGAAAATCAACAACTGGCCCTGTCGATACCTCTAGCCCAATATCATCAAGCGTGTCCGTAAAACTGTCCATCCGGTCGATTATCCCCTGCTCCATCTCATTGGAAGCAATGTGTACGAATTTATCAGGATCGCCTGGCCGGATCACTGAACTGTATTCGACAATCCGCTGCGTCATATCTTGAGCTACATAATCGTCGCCGTCTCCTACCTCGAAGTCGCCGCCCCAACTCGTCGTAATCCTGACGCTATTCCGGTCTCCCCCTTTTACCGCATAAAGAATGATATTTTCCTGTAGGACATCATCGCCCTTGAAGGCTGAATTACGCTTATCGAATATGTGGATATGGCGCAAGGCCATCATTGCAAAAAACTGTTCCCTGAACGGCTTGAAGTAAGGTCCATTGCAAAAGGATCGCGGAACAATCGCAACCAATTCCCCGCCCTCTTGAAGCCTCTGGGCGGCTAAAAACATGAAGCCCGTATAAAGATTAGAAGTCTCAATGCCTGCTGTTCGCAAAGCAGCACGATGCGGGGAGGCGGAATTTATCTTCTTGTAGGGCGGGTTCATTATGGCGTGAGTGAAATCCTTTCTTACCCACTCTTTCGCATCAAAAATCCTAGGTTGCTGTCCTGATTGATTGTCGAGAATGAAATCTATCTCACATATTTGCGTGGTGCATGTGATCTGAGACAGTGCACATTGGGCTGCAGCTTCGGTAAGTGTATTTTTCAGATACACAATTAACACGGGGTCAATTTCATAGCAGGTCAACGCCACCGACCGTGCCCCGCTGTTTTCACTGCATAGCCTTTCGATCAAGCCCGCGGTCAGTGAACCAACCCCCGCCCCAGCATCAAGAATCCGCACGTCACCGGATACGTTCTCAAACAAACTCGCCATAAAGCGGCCTATCGGTGCGGGCGTCATATACTGTCCAAGAACGGAACGTTTTTTCGGGTCGAGCTTTCGGGTAGCATCAACGCGATAAAACTCTGCTGTGTCGGCAAAAGCTCGCTGGTTCACGTATTCTCGCTTTTTGGGTGTAGTTCAAACTCCCGATACATACAGTTCGTTACAGTTAGAGGTTGGAATAGCTCGCGGTATGCAGTGCATCGGCTGAAAGCTTGCCAAAAATCTAGCTTCTTGTTATCTACTGTAAACTTCTTCAACGATTTATCCCCGCATTTTGCCCAATATTCCAAGGCGGAAAAGTCGCTGTTGTATTTCCAGTTAGAGTGAGCAACAGCGTTCCTGAATAAATGTATAAGGTCATCCGTCAGAAATTCCGCGCACTTCTGCGCCACTGAACCAGGTGCACGCATTCGCGTAAAACCCAAAAACAAGCGTCAGACAGGTAAATAAAACAAATATAGTTCTGAATGATAACCTTCGCCCGTACAACTTCCGGTTTGGTATCAAGCCCTGATTGCCTGGTCAGGTCCATAAAACCTTGATTGCCTTCAGCTCATCAAGTCTGTGGCAGAGCTCCACTGGTGTGGCTTGACGGAGTTTTTCCTTCTGGTCTCGTTCAATAAACCTAATTTCCGATGATATTTTAGTTGCCAGACAGTCCGCATCAAGCAGATCAATTTTGACGATTTTCTTTAACTCATCGCGGTATTCTTGCATCTGACAATCTATATTGTACCAGCTCATGCTTTTTGATGCCTTTCTGATATTGTGAGAGAGACCTCAGCATAACCCTTATATTGGTTCTTCGGCGTTTCAAGTGGATTTGAATATACCACCGAACGGGACGGGGATCAAACAGATCAGTGTACTGAGGCTGGCTTCACGCTTGAGCTCAAAGCCTGGGTCTTTCCATTCTGCCAAGCAAGAGCCCTTGCTTACCGCACCTCTGCCAGCTTTGCGTCTTTTCAAGCGTGTTTATTCTTTTCCCTGCCACCAATTTTGTCCTGTAATGCACTGATTACCTGAAACCACCAAATTCAACCAATCGCAAAAAAACGATTAAACGCTGCCCGCTCAGTTTGTGCTTGTTCCAACCTCATTACCGTAAATCTCACCTTAGCGTTGGTCTGTTTTTGTGCCAGTCCGGGCAAATCGAGAGAAAATACCGTGCCAATTTTTGCATAACCGCCAATGGTCGGAGCGTCTTTCAATAAAATAATAGGCAGTCCGTCACCGGCAATTTCCACGCTGCCATAGGAGATTCCTTCGGAAATCATCTTTTCTTTTGCAGGAACCACAGGTACCCCATGTAAACGACACCCGGTCCGGTCGTGAGCCCGGCTGATCGTATACGTCTGATTGAAGAAAATATGCTTCTGACGGGAACTGAATTGACTGAACTGATACGTCGGTAACAATCTCAGAACAATGTTCTGATTGTAATCAGGAATATAGCCCGGCGGCATCAGACGACGATTTAATTCTGTACAAGGCCTACAAGGCAGACGATCCCCTTGTGTTAACTTGCATCCGATATTTTCCCGTAGATTAACCGAGCGGGACCCGAACAGCGACAAAGTATCAAAACCACCTTTCACCGCCAGATACGCACGAATACCGCTTTTGGGTGTATTCCATGTGAGGATATCGCCTTTTTTAACCGGAATAACACTCCGGAGCGGGGCTGATTTGGCATTGATTGCAAAATCTAAGTCAGCACCCGTCACACTAATCAAGGTACTGACCTCAGCTCTCAGTTCCACGCCACCAAAGGTAATTTCAATCACACTGTCGTTAAAATGATTATTGAGTAAGTGGTTTGCCCAGCAACAGGCGTGCTCATCCATCACTCCACACGGACTCATGCCATATCCGGCATAACCGAACCGGCCATAATCCTGAATAGTAGATAAAAAACCAGGCCGTACCACTTCAAAGCTCACAGCTTGCCCCCTGCTGACAAATATGTATTTTTATCCACAGGAATAAATTTTACCGTATCGCCCACGCTGAATTTTTCAATATTGTTACCATTATGTACCGACAAATCAACCGGGGTACGCCCGATGATATTCCAGCCCCCGGGAGAGTCGCCGGGATAGATCCCCGTCTGATTATCCGCAATGCCCACACTACCCGCCGGAATGTGCAACCGTGGCGTGGCCAGTCTCGGCATTTGTATGGATGCTTCCACCTCCGCCAGAAAAGCAAAACCAGGCATAAACCCAATTGCATGCACTAAGTATTCTTTGGCTGAGTGAATAGTAATTAGTTCATTCAGACGTAAATGTTTTTGCATGAGTAACCGCGCAAGGTCTAAACCCGACTCTGAACCGTAATATACCGGGATTTCGATACGCTTGCCCGAGCTCTGATTGGCAGTATATTGATAAGTACGCAGACTACCGGTAACCTGATGACAAAAATCCTGATACGTAATCAGACTGAGATCATACGTAATATGCAGCGACGTATACGATGGAATCAAATCAATTATCACGTGGCTGAACTGGTTTTGTAACTTCGCGGCAAAAAATCCGATTTCCCCCGGTAAGCGGGCATCAATTTCCTCACCAAAATAGATAATGACTGAATTCTCTCCTGCCGGAACGATCTTATACACGGAGTAATTGTAACGCCTGAACGGAAGCCGGATTATCACTGTGAAAACAAATGGTATCAACTTTGAACGGCGGGTCGTTTAAAAATCGCCGGTATTGTTCGATAATGGCTTTCGGCTGAGCTAATACTGCCCCTTTTTTTCCTCTGGCAATCAGTTGAGCACCGTTATACCCTCTGTCCGCAAACATTTCATACATCAGTCTGATGTGTTCCTTTTCTGCGATTGTGCTGACCTCTTTACTGTTTCTCCCCGCCTGCACGATCAGTAGCAGATCCGGGTCGGTGGCTTTGATCACCTGACAAATTATCCTGAGTACGGACGGCTCCGCCGTCATCTGATGATACAGGGCACCATGGGGTTTGATGTACTCAGGGGTTACCTTGTGATCTCTGCACAGTTGCTGAAAATGCACAACCTGGCGGGTAATCAGGGCAAATAACGCTTCCTCACTCAGATTATGACGAACGCGGCCAAAATTGACCGGATCCGGATAACCGGGGTGTGCGCCGATTCTCACCCTGTTTTGCCGGGCGAGTTGTATCGTCTTATTCATGCTGTGATCATTTCCCGCATGCCCGCCACAGGCGATATTGGCGATATCAGTCAGCGGCATTACGGTTGCGTCCGGGTCAGGCGTCAGACATTCGCCCAGATCACAATTAATCCGGATGGTCAATTCTTAATGTGGTCACTGGTAAGAAGTTCTACTTGTAGTCTAAGTGGAAGAATACAAGAAAGCAAGACTCGGAGTGCTTGTGTGTAAACCAAACTGAATCCGATGATTCGCCTTAAGAGACCATTAATAACTTGTCTGTATATATTAGTAGTACAGAAGGGCAGAGATCCTGCTATCTTATTTTATGTGGTCGGTATCAGAACTGAACGGCATACCTGAGATATCCCAGGACCGAATCCTCCCGACCCGATCTGCGGACATATTCGAAATCACCCCCTACAGTGGTATAGTCGTTGATGGCGTAGTGCAGGCGTACCCCGGTATACCCACCATGAATCACATCATCGCCCGGCACCCGATAAGAGGTTGTCGGCCCGCCGCCCAGGCGGGCACCGGCATTACTGTTACTATACTGTGCGAGGGTGGCGCCACCACGCCACTCAATCTCTCCCCGGTCATCAGCAAAGGTCCGGGCCAGTGCCAGTTGCATGCGACCATCCACAATGTTCACCCCCCGGCCCCGGAAGCTGATATCGGAGGTGGTGGTGCCGTTCTCTGTGTGCGCACCAAAATGCCCGTAGGTATAGGCAATTTGTGCGCCGGGCCGTAATTCAAATCCACTGCCCAGTGCCTGCACATACGTAAGAGCTAAGGACGGGCTGATATAAAAGCTGTTGTAGTCCCCGTTCGCTGTCTCATATCCGGTGAGATTATCCAGCACTCTGCGCATACTGTCATGACGGGCATATCCGAACAGTACCGAACCATCCAGGGTCAATTTACCCCGGGCATGCGCGGCCAGTGCCTGCTGGCCATAGGCCCCGAAAAAGGCACGGCTGGCACCATCCCGGACGGAAGCCGCAGAGGTTCGGATCTGTCCCCGCCCGCCCCCGGCAAACACGCCCACCCGATGCCCGCCCCGCAGGCGGGTATCAAACCCGCCGACCCCGCCATAAAAATCATGCTTCCAGGCTTGCGCGAGGCCGTCACCCCCGCGCTTGGTATAGCCTCCTAAAAAACTCCCCCAGGCACCTTGGTTCGCCGATTTTCCCCGTACCGATGCGAGCCGTTGAAACACCTGCCGGTGAATCCGGCCTGTAGTCGCACCCAGCGTGATGCGGGTGGCGGAAGAACCCGTCGGGTCGATCACCGCTACGGTATCACCAGTGCTACTCCGTACTGCCGCTCGTGCCGGGCCAAGCAGGTTGATCTGCTCAGCCCCTTCAAAAAGGTACGTTGCCGAATGCGGGCGCCTCGCTGCAAAAACGTTCACCACATCATGGTCGAGTCCATCCACATCCTCTCCCAGGTTAACCCGTCCGACTCTCGCTCCTTCCAACAGATTCAGTGTCTGATCGCCCGCATCGGAGCCTCGCACCGCGTAGGAATCTTCACCCGTGACAGACACACTGCCACTGATGGTAATGTCTCTGTCCCTCCCCGCAAAAATGCCGTGCGCACCAACCCCTGTGGTTGAGATGGTGCCGCTGTTGGTAATCATACCCCGACTCCCCCCCCTTCCGCAAACATACCGTGCGCACCATCCCCTGTGGTTGAGATGGTGCCGCGGTTGCTGATGGCCGCGTTATCACCCTCCGAGGAAATACCGTCAGAATCGTCTCCTGTGGCTGAGATTTCACCGCTATGGGTGATGGCCGCGTTATCACCCTCCGAGGAAATACCGTCAGAGTCATTCCCGTTCATTTCTATGGTGCCGCTGTTGCTGATGGCCGCGTTATCACCCTCCGAGGAAATACCGTCAGAATCGTCTCCTGTGGCTGAGATTTCACCGCTATGGGTGATGGTCGCGCCGGAGCCGTTTGAGAAAATACCGCGGGATCTGACTCCTGTCGTTGAGATGGTGCCGCTGTTGCTGATGGCCGCGTTATCACCCTCCGAGGAAATACCGTCAGAATCGTCTCCTGTGGCTGAGATTTCACCGCTATGGGTGATGGTCACGTCAGAGCCGTTTGAGAAAATACCAAAAGCCTGAAACCCTGTGGTTGAGATTGAGCCGCTAAGGACATTGGTAATATTTGCCATAGCACCCTGCGAGAAAATACCGTGAGACCCCTCACCTGACGTTGAGATGGTGCCGCCCGCCTCATTGGTGAGGCTCGCGCCGGAGCCGGATGAGAAAATGCCGGCACTCCCCCTGTTATGGTGCCGCTGTTGGTGATACGAGCATCAGGATCACCCGATGAAACCGTCTCCGATCGAGTCTCTCCTTCGGCAATGGTAATTGATTGGGCGGCCACAGGCGAGGCGAGCATACAGGCGGTTAATATAGTAATGTATGAGGCACTGTATTGAATATGTTGCCGTTTTACCATTTTATTTTCTCCGTTCAGATGCCAGCTGGTGTTCTGCGTAATCTAAAGTTGTTTATCGTGTCTATGTCTTGCCTGCGTACCCCGTGGTACTTGGACAGGTTGCTTAGAAGTTATTTTCATCTAAATATAACGCCTCTATTTCCATAGTGTGTAACACTACCATACATTGGTGTATTCTGCGCCGCTTTTATGTCAGGCAGTACCTGTGAGACAAATCAGGCGCCTGCATGAACTGTTGATAATAGCACACACATTGATGTTTCCAGTCCTATGCCATCGTGTGGTCGATAGTGGCTATATCAATCTGCGGCGTCCGGGTTGGGCGTTACACCTTAGCCCAGATCACAATTAATCCGGATGGTCAATTTTTTATTGATAACGTGATGACAAGTGATGAGGGCTTTACCCTGGTGTTAAACTAACCTGAGCAAGTCCGTCGCCCCGGAAGCGTTGCATCATAAAAGGATGCTTATCAGCTTGATTGAACAGAGAGAAGTCATGAGTTGATTACATCATTCTCCCAAGGAATGGGTTTAACACCCCGAACATGTAGGGACTCCCGACTATCCGTACGATGGTCCCCGCAACGAAATTAAACACAGACCTATCCGTTTTATATCAACCTAAATGACTTGTTGACACGCTTCCCGCCGTACGCCCGGATCCCTTACGAATTCAATGTATTGTCATCCTGTCCGACTTTGCAACATTTGCACTCCGGGGTCTTCTGTCTCCCATCCTAAGTAACCTGAAGACCAGAGTAAACAGGAATACTCTGACATTCTTTTCAATACACTCACAGCCCGGGCCGTTATGTGGATTCCAGCAGGAGAAGCGATCTCTCTTTTGCACCTTTCTCCCGGATTGTAGCGGGTGAATGCCATTACAAAATACTATTCAGTCAGGACGGCAGAACCCAGTGTTCACTGCCGCACAGGCAGCTTAGAAATTATTAACAGGCTTCATGCGCAGATAACCGATGTTCACTGCCGCACAGGCAGCTTAGAAAGAAATCCGGGATCGGAAAGACCGGCAAAACAGGTTCACTGCCGCACAGGCAGCTTAGAAATCAACGATGGCCCGTACCCGGCGGGACTTACGCCGGAGTCGGTTGCACCGCCCGTCTCACGATAGGTCCCGCCTTCTGGCAACGTCGATGCACCTGGGTCTGTGGGACGACAATGGCAACGGACTTACGCCCCGCGGTCTCTGGGACGAGAAAATAGTAACGCTCCGGTGCGACGCGGACACCCGTCCTGTCCGTTCCGGGATGCCGGGCTGTATACAACATCCGGCATCCCGGAAGGAGTGGCTGCTCAGCGCCAGATTTTGATCAAAAAAGATATACTAAAAGAAGAAAGTGACGTACTTCTGTTTTGCACCGACTATATATTCTCTTCGATTTTCGGCTGCCGCTTCTACAATCAATGGCAGCAGCGCAAATGGGCGAATACTTTGGCATCTTGCTGAGGGTAAAATGGATGCGGATATTTACTCAGGATGACGTCATGAGTTTTGAACCAGATTCTAATATTCCAGATCCGACAGTCTTGTCCTGATTTTGTGGAGAATGCGCTCGAATAAGCGGATTCTGTTTTGCAGGCGTTTCCTGGTTTTATCACTTCGCGCCCCGCCCGGTTTCCCCTGAAGATCTTCCAGCCCTGCCTCGATGGTCACTTTCGCCCGCCTGACACTGTCAATTTCTTCATCAATCTCTGTTTTTTCCTGCTTCGTCATCGGCCCTTTGATGGTTATGCCACCGTCACCGCGCAAATCCACGATGATCTGGTCAGGATGCGGAAACGGCTCGGGGGCTTCGATTCCTAAACGCGCACGGCGTTCCAGCTCCCGTTCCCAATCGACTTTGTAGCCGATCACCGCATCCAGTAAAGCATATTCCTGTGCGGCTTGCTCACGCTCAGTCGTGTACAGCAGCCCGGTGAACAAACGTTGTGCCCGGGAGTTTCCTTTGTCCGCACTCACCACTAGCGACCGGATAACCGTCCGTACCATCGGCATCGTGACGTTTTTCTCCCCGTCGCGCACCGAAATTGTACGATTGGCTTCTTCCATGATAATATCCTTCAGCCGCCCTCCGTTCAGAGCCGGAATCTTGTTTTTTGCACCCTTTGGCCGGCCACCGGGGTTGCCGGACTGACCCGGCTGAAAGCGGCTCCCTTGTGGCGGCTTACCATAGCCGGTCTCAAAGGCCAGCGACTCCGGCCGATGCATGAATGGTTTGGTGTCCGTATGTCTGAACTTCGTCATCGGGTTGCCTCCCCGTAGTTCAAAGGCACAGCATCCCCGCAGACTAAGCGTGTCGCATCATCTTTTGCATATGCTTCCCAGCGCGCGAGAATTCTATCGCAATAGCGTACATCAAGTTCACACAGAAAGCCGCGCCGACCCGTCTTGTGCGCCGCAATCAGGGTGGAGCCGGAACCGGCAAAGAGATCCAGGACAATCTCATCACGGCCTGATACATCTTTGATTGCATCAGCAATCATCTGTACCGGCTTGACGGTCGGATGCATCGCCAACTCTTCCATGCGCCCGGTCCGAAACGTATTAACGCCCCGGTATTGCCAGACGTTGGTGCGATAGCGTCCGTGCTGACCCAGCTCAAAACTGTTGACGTGCGGAGCTGCCCCGTTCTTGAAGGCAAAGATCAGTTCGTGACGCGAGCGGTAGAAAGTGCCCATGCCGCCATTGTCCTTGACCCAGACAATCAGGTTCTTGAGCTCCGTGTAGATCGTGTTTCCGGCCGCTGTTATCTCCTTAATGTGACGCCAGTCCATGCAGATAAAGTGGATGGATCCGTTAAGGCTGTATTCGGTAAGATTACGGAAGGCCTGGGACAGAAAGGCGGTAAATGCCTCTGATGACATCTCACCGCACGCCATCGCAAACTCACGATGCCTGATTTTACCCGAACCGCTGACATGCCCGTTGACCGGTACATTATAAGGCGGGTCGGTAAACACCATCCGCGCGTTCTCCCCGTCCATCAGAAGTGCGACCGTCTCCGTATCGAGCGCATCTCCGCAAATTAAGCGGTGTGCGCCCAACTGCCAGAGATCGCCGGGATGACACCGGTCCGGCACGTCCTCTGCCCGGGGCAGCACATCCTCTGCCGGATCGCCCGGCTCTTCCGGGGCGAGCCCTTCGATTAACAAATCGATTTCCGGAATCGAAAAACCAGTGACCCCGATGTCAAAGTCCGGATCGAGCGCCAGCAGGTCACCCAGCTCTTCTGCCAGCAGATCCTCATCCCAACCGGCGTTCAGTGCCAGCTTGTTGTCCGCCAGAACGTAAGCCAGTTTTTGCTCCGGTGTCAGGTATTCCAGCCGCACACAAGGTACGTCTGTCATCCCCGCCAGTCTGGCCGCTGCCACACGACCATGACCCGCCAGGATTGAACTCTCCTCGTCAATCAACACCGGATTGGTAAAGCCAAAGGTGCGGATACTCTCCGCAATCTGGCGCAACTGTTTTTTGGAATGGGTGCGGGCGTTCCGGTTCCGGGGCTTCAATGAGGCAACGGGGTGAGATTCGATAACAGTGTCCGGCATTTTGCCTCCATACGTTAAGTTTATAAAAGTATATCTATTGCAATACTTGCAATTTATACATCGATCGCTATACTTGTGTCAAGGAGGCGCTACAGATGAAATTCCATGTCTGAGAAATTCGGCGAAAAGCTCAGGAAGATCCGGACCGGCAGGAACCGTACGCTGGAAGAGCTGGCTGAGGCAATTGGCAGCTCGAAAGCGTATGTCTGGCAGCTTGAGAACAAGCAGAAGGCCGTGCCCTCCGCTGCACTTCTCTTAAAAATTGCACATTACCTGGGCGAATCACCGGATTTCTTTTTAGATGACCAGGTGGATGAGCCGTCCGAAGTGCAGCTTGAAGAGGCTTTTTTCAGAAAGTTCAAAAGGCTCCCGGAGAACGACAAGCGTTATATCGACAGGATCGTTTCCGGTTTTGACAGCGAAAAAAACGACTAACCCGATCAAAGAGGCCATCCGCCTCAGCTCACTCTGGCAGAAATTCGGACCAAACCGCTATCCGCTTGATATTGAGGCTTTGATTGACGGTGCGATTCTGACCAGCAGCTTTTCAGATACACTGGTGATTGACCGAAACCATTTTGACAGCCTTGAGGGCGCATTGGTGCGCACCCGGGGTACCCGGAGATGGGCCATTCTTCTCAATGAAAAGATCCGGAACACAAGGCGTCAGCGTTTCACCCTTGCCCATGAACTGGGACATTTTATGTGCCATCGGGAGCTTCGGGATTGTTTCGGGGACAGTGAGGAAACACTGAACGATTTTCGTGACGGGATTGAAACCGAAGCGAACATTTTTGCCTCCTGGCTACTCATGCCGGCAAACCTGATCCGTAAAGAGTTTGCACATAGCACCTGGAATACGGATACGCTGTGTGAGATGGGCAATCGCTTTGACTGCTCGTTGCAGGCGAGTGCTCTGCGCTATGTCCGGTTAAGTACAAAACCCATAGCGTTTGTGGTCTCCCGCGACGGGTTCATTCTCTGGGCGTGCAAAAGCGACTCAGCCCCTTTCATGGTACGCTACGCCTTTGGTGATGAATTGCCGGAGGGTTCACAGGCGCGGAAAAACCATGGAAATGACGGGGCCTGTTCATCACATCAAGCCGTCGGAACCGTATGGAACGAGCGTTACCCCGCTGTTGAGAGCTGGTATTCTGACCGGTCCGGAAACGGTTATCAGTACACTTGTATCGAATTTGAAGTGCGATGAGCTGCTTTCCTGTCCCGGACCGCCGGACAATGTCACAACGACAACATCCACCAGTCCGAATGTGCAGGTATCGGTCCGGCGGCCGGTTTATGGTATGAACCACAGGTGTTGACTTGACTTTTGCCCGCAGGGAAGCGGTACTGTCGTCAGGTCACGAGGCGGAGAGCCACCTCATGACCAGGTAAACCTCTGACAAGAAAGGAAACATAAGCTATGCCGGATACGGAAATCCACACCGCAAAACATCCCGCGCCCGCCAGCGGCCGACGCCGTGACGCCGTCTCTGAAGATGTCGTACCCGTCGAGCTTCAGGTGCTCACGGAGATGGATTATGCGACCCTTCGTTCCGCGTGGCAGCGGCTTTATCGTGTGTACCCGCCGAAGCGGGTGGCACGCGATCTACTCATACTCGGCGTCGCCCGGAAGATGCAGGAACAGGTCCGGGGTGGTCATAGCACGGCAACCAGACGCCGTCTCGCAGATCTGGCAAATACCATGGGACGGGACGGCGATGTGACCCGTAACCGGGTCGCCCGTCTCAAACCAGGAGCGAAGCTGATCCGTGAATGGTGCGGTGAGGCTCACACCGTGATCGTCACCGAGGACGGCTTCGAATGGAAGGGCCGGCAGTGGCGGTCACTATCGGCGATCGCACGCGGGATTACCGGCACCCACTGGTCGGGGCCACGTTTCTTCGGACTCAACGGGAAGGCCGGACAGCAAGTTGATACCAGAGCGGGCGATGCGTAAGGGGAAGAACGGAAAGACGTCCGTACCCAGGATTGCACCCCGCTGTGCAATCTATACGCGCAAATCCCATGAGGAAGGGCTGGAGCAGGATTTTAACTCGCTTGACGCCCAGCGCGAGTCCTGTGAAGCCTGCATCCTCAGCCAGAAACACGAGGGCTGGATCTGCCTGCCCGAGATGTATGACGATGGCGGGATCTCGGGCGCGACCCTGGAACGGCCGGCCCTGAAGTGTCTTCTGGAAGATATCGAAGCCGGTCGGATCGATACGGTGGTGGTCTACAAAGTTGACCGGCTCACCCGTTCGCTCGGTGATTTCGCCAGGATCGTCGAGGTGTTTGACCGGATGGGAGTATCGTTCGTCTCGGTTACCCAGCAGTTCAATACCACCACGTCCATGGGCCGATTGACCCTCAATATGCTGCTCAGCTTTGCCCAGTTCGAACGGGAGGTCACCAGCGAGCGCATCCGCGATAAAATCGCGGCTTCCAAGAAGAAGGGCATGTGGATGGGCGGTCTGCCGCCGCTCGGCTATGACGTGAAAGACCGGAAGCTGGTGGTCAACGAAGCCGAGGCCGAGATGGTCCGGCAAATCTACCGGCATTACGCTGAACTCGGGTCGGTCCGGATCCTTAAGGAATCGCTTGAGTGCAACGGCATCGTCAGCAAGGCCCGGGTTGATCGGTTCGGGCGCACCACGGGCGGCAAGCCGCTTGCCCGCGGTGCACTCTATCTGATGCTACAGAACCGTATCTATCGCGGCAAGATCGTGCACAAAGAGGTATGTTACCCCGGTCTGCATGACGCAATCGTCGACGAATCGCTCTGGAACGAGGTGCAGTGCAAACTCACGGGAAACCGCGTCGACCGTGCGAACGGGACCAGAGCATCGCAGCCGAGCCTGCTGGCCGGACTACTCTACGACGATACCGGCGAGCGGATGATACCAAGCCATACCAACAAGAAGGGCACCCGCTACCGCTATTACGTCTCGCAAGGGCTGGTCAGGGAAAGCCGATGCGACGCACCGCGCGGACGTCGCGTGCCGGCCGGCGACCTCGAACGCTTGGTCGAAGATCGCCTGCGGCAGTTTCTGACGAACCAGACCGATTTGTACGGCGCGATCGAACAGCATATCGCCGAGGTCAACGAGCGTACCGGCACTGTCACCCGCGCCTCCGGTCTTGCCGAGCGCTGGGACGGGATCGGTCCGTCCGGGAAACGAGCCATCCTCACGAGCCTTGTCAACCGTATCGACCTCATGCGGGAGACGCTTGAGATCCGAATTCTGCCCCGCCGGCTCCTCACCATCCTCAATGACGGTTGGAACCCGCGCGACCAAATACCACCTGGTAAGGCAAACGAGCCGACAATCACAGTCTCCGTTCCCGCCCGGCTCAGGCGTACCGGCATGGAGACCAGGTTCCTCATCGACGGCGCGGATGGTGACGTACGCCGCACGCCCGACCACAGCCTGCACCGGGTGCTTGCCCAAGCCCATCAATACCATGCGATGGTGATGCGTAATCACGGAAAAACGATAGCAAAACTTGCCGCCGAGGCCGGCGTCGGCGGATCCTACTTCACCCGGATCCTGCGACTCAGCTTCCTGGCACCGGACATCGTCAGGGCCATCCTGCACGACCGCCATCCCATCGAACTGACCGCGAAGCGCCTCGTAAACGAGGTACGGCTCCCCGTCGCCTGGGAAGACCAACACGCCCTCCTCGGAACCGGCTGACCGCCGGCCCGGACCCACTCAATATTCTATTCCATCACCGATCAATGCTGGTTTTGTTGTACCACCAAAACCGGCACAAGAGACTTATCCGATATCAGCCGACCGGTTGCCGCGCCTGACCGGTCTCAGCACCCCACAACAACAGGACGCATCCGGGGTAAGTCCCGGAAGTTCCGAGACAAGTTCGAATCCATGTCGGGTTCTGAATAACTATTCTATAACAATGATTTATACGTGGCGGAGAGAGCGGGATTCGAACCCGCGGTACGGCTGAAACCATACGCACGCTTTCCAAGCGTGTACCTTAAACCACTCGGCCATCTCTCCTTAATCATCAATCCAACCGCCTTTCTCTAATACTATTTACTATTCAATTCGAGCCAACATTTCAGACCTTTAGCGTTAAGATTAACATCCATACTTAACAGGTCATGAATTTCATCCTGTGGCAAAATACATCCATGGGCTTTTATCCGTTGTGTAAGTAACTCTCCAAGCTCTTTCACCAAAGGAATATGTCCGTCAGATCTCTGATTAAAAATGTTACTAGCTATTGTTACATAGACATCAATCAGATCATGCAGCACGGTGGCATGGTGAGTTAAATTTCCAATACGGGAATAATGGGTAAGATAAGCGTATTGCGGATCATAACTCATGATCCGATCTAAAGAATGATGAGCTGCAAAAGGATCAAATTGCACTGGTGTGGTGGTTGGAAAAACAAACTCTATGCCGTCCACATCAAATTCCCGGTAAGACACACCAAAAGTATCTCCGGTGAAAAATGACCGGCTTGTTTCATCAAAAATACAAAAGTGGTGACGAGCGTGACCTGGTGTATCAATAAACAACAGTGTTCGACCATTCATTTTAATATAAAATTTATCAGTTGCCTCAATTATACGACTTGCATCCACTGGGCGAATCTCACCATACATACGCCTAAAATTCTCTTCCCCGTAAACCGCCATGGTACTTTTAATTAGTCTGGAAGGATCCACCATATGGCGTACGGCACGCGGGTGCACGACCAACTTTGCATTAGGAAAACGGTACATAAATTCTCCAGCACCACCCGCATGATCAAGATGTATATGCGTAAGAAACAAATAGGAAATATTCTCAG